>NZ_JOCT01000021.1 GCF_000717875.1 Streptomyces sp. NRRL S-455 | reverse complement strand
GAGGCGGGCCGGGGTGCGCGGAGGGCGTCGGCACGGGGGCCGGAGGCACGGGGGGCGGCGGGACGGGATTCCGGGACGACTCGTCGGCGGCGGGGGCGTGTTCGGGTGTGGGGCCGGGGGCGGGGTTCCGGACGGCACCGCGCTGGTCCGCCACGGCGGGCGGGCCGGAGACCTCCTCGGCGGCGGACGGCCCTCCTCCGTCAGCCCCCTGCTCCCCCTCCGGATCCTCCGCGTCCAGCAACCGCACCGCGTGCCGCCCGAGTTGGGCGACGAGGGCGCTCGGGAGCCACGGGTCGAGGGCGCGGCCGTCCAGGACGGTGTCGTCGGCGCCGGTGCGTTCCAGGACGCGGTCGAGGGACGGCCGTGCGGCGGGGTCCTTGCGCAGGCACGCGCGGACCAGGTCGGCGATGCCCTCGGGGACGCCCTCCAGGTCCGGTTCCTCCTGGGCGATGCGGAACATCAGCGCGTGCACACCGCCGCTGCCCGCGGTGCCGAAGGGCAGGGTGCCGGTGGCGGCGTAGGCGAGGACCGAGCCGAGGCAGAAGACGTCGCACGCCGGGGTGATGCGGTCGCCCCGCACCTGCTCGGGCGCCATGAAACCGGGCGACCCGACGAGCGCCCCGGTGCGGGTGAGCCCGCCGTCGGTCATGGTCTGCAGGGCCCGCGCGATGCCGAAGTCGATGACGCGCGGGCCGTCGATGGTGACCAGCACGTTGGACGGCTTCAGGTCGCGGTGGACGATGCCGGCGGCGTGGATGTCCTTGAGCGCGTGCGCGAGTCCGGCCGCGAGGATGCGGACGGTTCGCTCGGGCAGGGCCCCGTGGTCGTGCCCGACGACCTGCTGCAGGCTCGGCCCGGCGACGTACCCCGTGGCCACCCACGGCACCGCCGCCTCGGTGTCCGCGTCCAGCACCGGCGCCGTCCAGTACCCGCCGACCCGCCGCGCGGCCCGCACCTCCTGCCGGAACCGCTCCCGGAACTCCTCCTGCGCGGCCAGCTCCTCGCGCACGAGTTTCACGGCGACCGTACGGCCCCGCTCCGAGCGGGCCAGGTAGACGTGCCCCATGCCCCCCGCGCCGAGCCGCGCCAGCAGCCGGTACGCACCGATGTGCTGCGGATCCCCGGGCCCCAGCTTCTCCATCGCTCAGCCGCCTTCCCCCCACACGTGAGCAACAGATCGAGAATAGTGCGGGGTCCGGGCGGGGTGACCTGGGCGATGTCTACGGTTATGTAACAGGCGGAGGGTGTGTGACGGGCGGCCCCACCTGGTCGAGCACCTTCGACAGCCGTTCCAGTACGTCCACCGCCTCCGCGAGTTCCGCCTCCCCGAACGCCTCCGCCAGCCGGTCGGCGAAGGCCGTGTGCCCGGGGTCGATCCGGGCGATCGCCGCACGGCCCTCCTCGGTCGGAGTGAGGAGCTTGGCACGGCGGTGCGCGGGGTTCGGCCGGTACTCGGCGAGCCCCCGCTCCACCAGCAGATCGGCGATGCGCTGCACGCTCTGCCGGGTGATGCCCATGGCGCGGGCGATGCCGGAGACGGGCAGCGGCTCGCCGAGGACCGCGCCGAGCACCTGCCACCAGGCGGCGGTGAGTCCGGCGGGCCGGGCCAGCTCCTCCGCGACGCCGAGGAACTGGCCGTTCAGCCGGAACACCCCGAGGGCGCTGCGGCTGAGCAGGTCCTGACGCTCCCGGCTCACAGCGCGCCGGCCTTCTCCAGCACCCCGTAGGCCGCCGCGTCGGAGTCGTGGAACAGCCGGTACCAGGCGTCCAGCACCTCACCCTCGTAGACGCCGAGCAGCCGGAGGATCTCCCGGGCGAAGGCGACCGGCTCGGTCGGGCCTGCGGTGACCAGGTTGCCGTCGGTGACGGCGTCGGTCTCGACGTAGCGTGCGCCGCCCGCGTAGCCGGTCGCGGCGAGGTAGAAGGAGACCGCGCTGGTGTGGTCGTGGTCGTCGAGCAGGCCCTCGCGGGCGAGTCCGGCGGTGGCCCCGCAGATCGCGGCGACGGGCACGCCCGCGTCGAGGAACTCCCGGGCCTTGCGGGCGAAGGGCGCGAGGTCATCGCTGGTGTCCCACAGATCGGCGCCCGGGAGGATCAGCAGCGCGCTGTCCTGCGGACGTGCGTCGTCCAGGGCCAGGTCGGGCTGGACGCGAAGTCCGCCGATGCTGGTGACCGGGGCCGTGGACGGTCCGACGGTCCGGATCGGGTGACCGGCGCGGGCGAGGTGGGCCGTGGCGTGGCCGGTCTCCCAGTCGGCGAGCGTGTCGTAGACGGCGAGGTGGACGGGCTTGCGGCCTGCGGTGGTGTTCATGGTTCCTCCTCGAACCCCTGGGTCCTATGACAGCACTCTGACATTTGGACAGCATGCTGTCAATAGGCTCCGTGCGCCGTGGACAACCTGTCGCGGAAACGTCCCGACCGCAGACAGGCCGCCGATTTCACCGCCCGTCCCGGCACACCTACGCTCCCCCGCATGACCCCTCAGCCGAACCCCGAAGCCGGCGCCGCCGTCAAGGCCGCCGACCGTGACCACGTGTTCCACTCCTGGTCCGCTCAGGAGCTCATCGACCCGCTCGCCGTCGCCGGTGCCGAGGGGTCGTACTTCTGGGACTACGACGGCCGGCGTTACCTCGACTTCTCCAGCGGTCTCGTCTACACGAACATCGGCTACCAGCACCCCGCGGTCGTCGCCGCGATCCAGGAGCAGGCAGCGAGGATGACGACCTTCGCGCCCGCGTTCGCCGTCGAGGCCCGGTCGGAGGCGGCCCGCCTGATCGCCGAGCGGACACCCGGCGACCTGGACAAGATCTTCTTCACCAACGGCGGCGCCGACGCCGTCGAGCACGCCATCCGCATGGCCCGCCTGCACACCGGCCGCCCGAAGGTGCTCTCGGCGTACCGCTCGTACCACGGCGGCACGCAGCAGGCCGTGAACATCACCGGCGACCCGCGCCGCTGGGCCTCCGACAGCGGCACGGCCGGGGTCGTGCACTTCTGGGCGCCGTACCTCTACCGCTCCCGTTTCTACGCCGAGAACGAGGAGCAGGAGTGCGCTCGGGCGCTGGAGCACCTGGAGACGACGATCGCCTTCGAGGGTCCCTCGACCATCGCGGCGATCATTCTGGAGACCATCCCGGGGACGGCCGGGATCATGGTCCCGCCGCCCGGCTACCTCGCCGGTGTGCGCGAGCTGTGCGACAAGTACGGCATCGTCTTCGTCCTGGACGAGGTCATGGCCGGGTTCGGCCGGACCGGTGAGTGGTTCGCGGCGGACCTGTTCGACGTCACGCCCGACCTGCTGACCTTCGCGAAGGGCGTGAACAGCGGGTACGTGCCGCTGGGCGGTGTCGCGATCTCGGGCGCGATAGCGGAGACGTTCGGCAAGCGGCCCTACCCCGGTGGCCTGACGTACTCCGGGCACCCGCTGGCCTGCGCGGCGGCCGTGGCGACGATCAACGTCATGGCCGAGGAGGGCGTCGTCGGGAACGCGGCACGGCTGGGCACCTCCGTCGCCGGGCCGGAGCTGCGGGCGCTGGCCGAGCGGCATCCATGCGTCGGCGAGGTGCGCGGCGTCGGCATGTTCTGGGCGCTGGAGCTGGTCCGCGACCGGGAGACGCGGGAGCCGCTGGTGCCGTACAACGCGGCCGGGGAGGCGAACGCGCCGATGGCGGCCTTCGCCGCCGCCGCGAAGGCCGGCGGGCTGTGGCCGTTCGTGAACATGAACCGGACGCACGTCGTGCCGCCGTGCAACATCAGCGAGGCGGAGCTGAAGGAGGGGCTGGCGGTACTGGACGCGGCACTCTCCGTGGCGGACGAATACACGCGGTAGGCAGCTGTAAACCCGTCAGTAACGGACAACCTCGCGTCGTGTTCGAACGCGTAAGGTGGCGTGCTCGTAGACATATGCGTGCACGGCGATACATACGCGCACGCCACCCGAACGCGACGAGGGAGACGCCCTGACCATGCCCGCCCGCACCGGCAACGGCGCCGTGACGCGCAGCACCCTGCGACAGCAGATCGCGGACGCCCTTCGTGACGAGGTGCTGGCCGGGCGGCTCCAGGCGGGGCAGGAGTTCACGGTCAAGGAGATCGCCGAGCAGTACGGAGTCTCCGCCACTCCGGTGCGCGAGGCGCTGGTCGACCTTTCCGCGCAGGGGCTCCTGGACGCCGACCAGCACCGGGGCTTCAGGGTCCACGAGTACTCGGTCGAGGACTTCCGCGGCATGATCGAGGCCCGCGACCTGGTCATCGAAGGGATGTTCCACTCCCTGATCACCGGGCAGCGCGCCTCCATACGCACCGACGACCCCCTGGTCGCCGCGACCCTCGCCGGAGTCCGGCGGCGCGGCGAGGAGGCACAGCGGGCCGCCGCGGCCGGTGACCTCACCGTCCTCATCGGCTACGACCTGCGCTACTGGCGCGAACTCGCCGCCCTCTTCGGCAACGCCTACCTGGGTGACTTCCTGCACCGGCTGCGCGTCCAGACCTGGGTGTGCGCGGTGCAGCACCTGTGCCGGCTCTCCGACCTGCGCGGCGAGCTGTGGACCGGCCACACCGCACTGGTCGACGCCCTGGGGGCCCGCGACACCGACAGCGCCCGGTCGATCATCGCCGGCTACAACGCCCACTCGATCGCCCTGATCGAACGTCTCGCCTCCGGTTGACCCGCGTCGCATCCGTCCGTCTGGGTATGGGACATGCACGGTGGGAGCCGCCGCCGTGGAGCACCGATACCCTTCCTGACACCGTGCCACCCGACCACTCGAGCTGAGCGAGGAGCCTTCTTTGGCCTGTGACCTGTGGCTGGTACCGCTCGTCGACGTGTTGTGCCACACGCCGGACAACCCGTTCGCCGAGGAACTCGCGCAATACAACAAGGTGCTCGCCGAGGCCGGGCTGCCGCCGGTGCCGGTGTACCAGTACATGCCGGGCCTGTCCGGCGACGTGGCCCCGGTCGCGGGCTTCGACTACGACGCCCTGCATTTCCTGCGTCGCGCCTATCTGCTCCAGGTGTGCGGCCTGCCGGTGACGCCCGTGGACGAACTCGGGGGCGACTACGAACAGTTGCTGGAGATGTTCGAGTCGACGGCCCAGCAGTCGCACCTGGTCTGGCACTACGACCACGCGGGCGCCTACGTCCCCGTCGACTTCCCCAGCCCGCTCGCCGACGAGGCACTGCTCGCGGGCGGCGGGCCCCTGGGCTCCTCGCACGCCCTGCTGCGGGAACTGGAGGTGGTCGCCCCCGCCATCGGCATCGATCCGGCCAACCCGCCGGCGGCCCCCCAGCCGCCCCTGGTCCCCACGGAGCTGGAGGAACCCGCCGTCCCAGCGCCGTACGATCCCAGCCCCTTCGCCCGCGAACGGCATGTGTGGCTGGGGCTGCACGCGGCCGTGACGCGGAGTCTGGCGCAGGGGTCGATGATCGTGTTCAGCTGAGGGCCGCCCCTTGCGGACCCCCCGGACGCCGAACGTCCCGGCGACCACGAGGGTCACCGGGACGCGGCGCGTACCACTCGGCTCGGCCTACAGGAACGAGTTGATCTCGATCGTCTCGTCCCGGCCCGGGCCCACGCCGATCGCGGAGATCGGGGCGCCGGACATCTCCTCCAGCGCCTTGACGTAGCTCTGGGCGTTCTTCGGCAGGTCGGAGAAGGACTTGGCCTTGCTGATGTCCTCGCTCCAGCCCGGCAGCATCTCGTAGACGGGCTTGGCGTGGTGGAAGTCGGTCTGGGAGTAGGGGAGCTCCTCGACGCGCTTGCCGTCGATCTCGTACGCCACGCACACCGGGATCTGCTCCCAGCCGGTGAGGACGTCGAGCTTGGTGAGGAAGAAGTCGGTGAGGCCGTTCACGCGGGTCGCGTAGCGGGCGATCACCGCGTCGAACCAGCCGCAGCGGCGGTCACGGCCGGTGGTGACACCGCGCTCGCCGCCGATGCGGCGCAGGGCCTCGCCGTCCTCGTCGAAGAGCTCCGTCGGGAACGGGCCCGCGCCGACACGGGTCGTGTAGGCCTTGAGGATGCCGATGACGCGGCTGATCTTGGTCGGGCCGACACCGGCGCCGGTGCAGGCGCCGCCCGCGGTCGGGTTGGACGAGGTGACGAAGGGGTACGTGCCGTGGTCGATGTCGAGGAGGGTGCCCTGGCCGCCCTCGAACAGGACGACCTTGTCCTCCTCCAGCGCCTGGTTGAGGACCAGGACGGTGTCGGCGACGTACGGCGCGAGCTTGTCGGCGTAGCCCAGCAGCTCCTCGACCACCTGGTCCACGGCGATCGCGCGCCGGTTGTAGAGCTTGGTGAGGATCTGGTTCTTGACGTCGAGGGCCGCCTCGACCTTCTGCGTCAGGATCGACTCGTCGTAGAGGTCCTGCACGCGGATGCCGACGCGGTTGATCTTGTCGGCGTAGGTCGGGCCGATGCCGCGTCCGGTCGTGCCGATCTTCCGCTTGCCGAGGAAGCGCTCGGTCACCTTGTCGACCGTGACGTTGTACGGCGTGATGATGTGCGCGTTTCCGCTGAGCAGGAGCTTGGAGGTGTCGACACCACGCTCGTTCAGACCGCTCAGCTCGGAGAGCAGGACCGACGGGTCGACGACGACACCGTTACCGATGACCGGCGTGCAGCCGGGGGACAGGATTCCGGAAGGGAGGAGGTGGAGGGCGTACTTCTGGTCACCCACGACCACCGTGTGGCCGGCGTTGTTGCCGCCCTGGTAGCGCACTACATAGTCCACCGAACCACCGAGCAGGTCGGTGGCCTTTCCCTTGCCTTCGTCACCCCACTGAGCACCGAGCAGCACAAGTGCGGGCACGCGCGTACACCCCTTCCGGGCGGGGCATGTCCATGGTCAAGGGCGAACGCGGAGGTCTCCGCCGCGTGCACCGCGACCGCCGTTGGCCGCCAACCGTCGGACCGGATGCCCCGGAATAGACGAAGCCCCTGGCGCAATAGCGCAAGGGGCTCTTGCACAAAGATGCTACCCGAGGAAGCGAGGCATGGCCGAGGTGGCGACTTCCGCGACGTCCGAGCAGCTGCTGGTGGTCATAGACCCGGTCGCCCGAAGGTCCGATGGCGAGTCCGTACGGATAGCGAAAGACGTGCTCGGAGGGGGCGCGGCGATGAAGCTGTGCCTGCCGGAGGGGCCGGAGGAGTTCGCGCGGGCACTGTCCCGGCGGGGTTCGCGGCGCCCGGTGGTGGTGGGTGACGACCGTGCCCTGCTCCGCGCGGTGTCGCTGCTGCACCGGCACCGGGAGCTGGCCGGCTGCGCGCTGTCGCTGGTGCCGGTCGGGGGCGGGCTGTCCCTCGCCCGGTCGCTGGGGGTGCCGACGGGGACGGTGGCGGCGGCACGGGCGGTGCTCGACGGGGTCGAGCGGCGGATGGACCTGATGGTCGACGACAGCGACGGGGTGGTGCTGGGCGCGCTGCGGATACCGCCGGTTCCGGCCGCGCCGGAGGTGCCGGATCCCGAGGCCGGCGTACCGAGCCGCCCGTGGCTGCGGACCTGCCAGTCCCTGGTCCGCACCCTGGTCCCGGCCGGCCGCCCGCCCCGGGTCGCCGCCGCACCCGAGCCCGGACCGTCCCGGCTGCGGGTCGAGGTCGACGGCGAGACCCTCGTCGACCTGGACCAGCCGGTGGAGGCGGTGTCGGTGTCACCGGCAGCGGCGGGGATCGCGTCGGTGGAGGTCAGACCCGTGTCGGTGGGCGCCGAGGCATCCCCGCTGCTCGCGCAGGGCCGGACGGTGACGGTGTCGGGGGCGCACTTCCGGTACCGGGCGGACACGGTGGTGTCGGGGCCGGTGCGGACCCGGACGTGGGTGGTGCGGGAGGGGGCTTGGGGGCTGACGGTGCCGGCGGCGGGGTGAAGGTCACTCCGGCCCGAACGCCTTCTTCCGGTGCTCCCGCCAGCGTTCCATCAGTGCGGCCAGTTCCACGTCGATGAACTCGAAGAACGCCAGGGTCTCGGACATGCGGCGGCCTGCCGGGGTGTCGGGCCCCAGGCTGGCGACACCCTCGTGCAGGGCCGCTTCCCAGCGCTTGAGGACGGCTTCGCGGTTGGTCAGGGCCTCGTACCACTGGTCGCCGTGCACCCGGTAGCGCTCCCGGCGCGAGCCCGGCTCCCGTTCGCGCGAGACCATGTGCGCCTGGGCCAGGTAGCGCACCGCGCCGGACACCGCCGCGGGGCTGATGCGCAACTGCTCCCCCAGTCCGGCGGAGGTCATCGAGCCCTCGTCGGCGGAGAGGAGCGCGGCGAACACCCGGGCGGGCATCCGCGGCATCCCGGCCTCCACGAGGTGCGCCGCGAAGGACTCGACGAACCTCGAGACCCCCTCCGCGTCCCGCCCGCTCCTGGCTGATTCCGTCATGCGCTTCATCCTATCCGTGATTCATACGGTTCCTTAACTTCACAAATTTCTGAAAGAAGCGTACGTTCTGAAGCATGACGAAGGCCATCACCGTCTCCGGACTGCACAAGTCCTTCGGACGGACGCACGCGCTCGACGGGCTCGACCTGGAGGTCGCCTCCGGCGAGGTCCACGGCTTCCTCGGCCCCAACGGCGCCGGCAAGTCCACCACCATCCGGGTCCTGCTGGGCCTGCTGCGCGCCGACTCGGGCGCCGCGCAGGTGCTCGGCCGGGACCCCTGGGCCGACGCCGTGGAGGTGCACCGCCGTATCGCGTACGTCCCCGGGGACGTGACGCTGTGGCGCAACCTCTCCGGCGGCGAGGTCATCGACCTGTACGGCCGGCTGCGCGGAGGGCTCGACGCGAGGCGCCGGGCGGAGCTGATCGAGCGGTTCGAGCTGGACCCCACCAAGAAGGGCCGCGCCTACTCCAAGGGCAACCGGCAGAAGGTCGCCCTGGTCGCCGCGTTCGCCTCGGACGTCGACCTGCTGATCCTGGACGAGCCGACCTCGGGCCTGGACCCGCTGATGGAGGAGGTCTTCCAGCGCTGCGTCATCGAGGAACGCGACCGTGGCCGCACCATCCTGCTCTCCTCCCACATCCTCAGCGAGGTCGAGGAGCTGTGCGACCGGGTGAGCATCATCCGCAAGGGCCGTACGGTCGAGAGCGGATCGCTCGCCGACCTGCGCCATCTGACCCGCACCAGCGTCGTCGCCGAACTCGCCGGCCCGCCCAACGGGTTGTCGGCGCTGCCGGGCGTCCACGACCTCGACGTGCGGGGGCACCGGGTCCGGCTCCAGGTCGACACCGACCGGCTGGACGCCGTGCTGAGGTCGCTCAGCGAGTCGGGCGTACGGTCGCTGACGTCGACACCGCCGACGCTGGAGGAGCTGTTCCTGCGGCACTACCAGGAAGAGTCCGCCGAGACGGCCGAGGCGGCAGCGCGATGACGACCTTCGCGGTGCGACCCGGCAGTTCACGTCAACTGGCCGGTACCGGCACACTGTTGCGCTTCGCCCTGCGGCGGGACCGGTTGATGATCCCGGTGTGGATCGCGGTCGACACCCTCATGGTCCTCTCCATGCCGGGCACCCTGGAGGGCCTGTACGGCACTCCCGCCGAACGCGCCGACCTGGTCCGGCAGGTGGGGGGCAACTCCTCGCTGCGCGCGATGGTCGGCCCGGTCTTCGGTGACTCGCTGGGCGCCCTGACGGCCTGGCGGGCCGGGGTCTACGCGGGTGCCCTGGCCGCGGTGATGAGCCTGCTGGTCGTCGTCCGGCACACCCGGGACGAGGAGGAGAGCGGGCGTCAGGAACTGGTGGCGTCCGGGATGGTGGGCCGCCGGGCCTCGCTCACGGCGGCCCTGCTGGCGGCGGCGGTCGCGAACGCCGTGCTGGCGCTGCTGGTGACGGCCGGGCTGGCCGGACAGGGCATGGCCGGGGCGCTGGCCCTGGGGCTCGGGATCGCCGGGGTCGGCATGGTCTTCGCCACGATGGCGGCGATCGTGGCGCAGCTGACGGAGAGCGCGCGGCTGGCCCGTGGGCTGACGGCGGCGGTGCTGGGCGCCGCGTTCGTCCTGCGCGCGGCGGGCGACTCGGCGACGAAGGACGGCTCGTCGGTGCTGACGTGGCTGTCACCGCTGGGGTGGCTGGAGAACCTGCGGCCCTACGCCGGCGAACGCTGGTGGGTGCTGGCGCTGCTCGCCGGGGCGGTCGCCGTCCAGGGCGCGGTGGCGTACGCGCTGGCCGGGCGCCGGGACATCGGCATGAGCTTCCTGCCCGCCCGGCCGGGGCCTGCGACCGGACGGCTGGGCGGCGCGGGCGCCCTGGCCTGGAGGTTGCAGCGGGGCAGTGTGCTCGGCTGGGGCATCGGCTTCTTCCTCGCCGGGGTCGTCTACGGCGGGATGACCGAGGGCGCGGCCGACCTGGTCGGCGACAACGAGAACGCCCGGCGGATCTTCGAGCGCATGGGCGGCCGGTCCGGCCTGACGGACGCGTTCCTGGCGTCGATGGTCGGCATGCTCGGCCTGGTCGCGGCCCTGTACGTCGTGGCGTCGGTGCTCCGGCTGCACGGCGAGGAGACCTCGGGCCGGGCGGAACCGGTCCTGGCGGGCGCGGTCGGGCGGCTGCGGTGGGCCGCCGGGCATCTGGTGATCGCCTTCGGTGGCTCCGCGCTGATCATGCTGCTGGCCGGCCTGGGCTTCGCCGTCGGCTACGGCAGGGAGACCGGCCCGATCCTGGGGGCCTGCCTGGTGCAGGTCCCGGCGGTGTGGGTGATCGGCGGGGTGGCGGTGCTGCTGCACGGCCTGCTGCCCCGGGCGGCCGTGGCGGCGTGGGGCGTCGCCGGGGCGGTGCTGCTGATCGGGTGGGTCGGGCCCGCGCTGGACGTACCGCAGGAGGTGCTGGACGTGTCGCCGTTCGGGCATCTGCCGAAGCTGCCGGGAGGGGAGATGGCCTGGGGACCGGTTCTGGTCCTGACGGGGCTGGCGGCCGTGCTGGTGGCCGGAGGGCTCGCCGGGCTGCGGCGGCGGGACATGTCCGCCTGATTCGGTCGACGTACTGCTTGAGCTCCTCGGTGTCGAATTCGATCCCGAGGAGCTCAGGCAGTGAGAGCTTCGCGCCGAAGGAGGTGATCAGCCGACCTCCACAGCCAGTCCCTCCAGACCCCTGATCACGAAGTTCGGCTTCCGGTCAGGCTCGGCGGCCAGGCGCAGCGTCGGTGCCTTCTCCAGCAGTGCGCCCATCGACGCCGCCAGTTCGATGCGGGCCAGGGGGGCGCCGATGCAGTAGTGGATGCCGGCGCTGAAGGAGATGTGGGGGTTGTCGGTGCGGGTGAGGTCGAGGCGGCCGGGGTCGGTGAAGACCTCCGGGTCGTGGTTGGCGGAGCCGAAGAGCAGGGCGACCTCAGCGCCGCGCGGGATCGTGGTGCCGGCGATCTCGATCTCGTCAAGGACCCAGCGCTCGAACAGCTGGAGCGGGGTGTCGTAGCGCATCAGCTCCTCGATCGCGGAGGGGATGAGCGTGGGGTCCGCGCGCAGCGCGTCCAGCTGGGACGGGTTGCGGAACAGGGCGTACCAGCCGTTGACCGTGGCGTTCACGGTGGCCTCGTGGCCGGCGTTCAGCAGGAGGACCGCCGTCGAGATCATCTCCTGCTCGGTGAGGCGGTCGCCCTCGTCGTGGGCGGCGATGAGGCCCGAGATGAGGTCCTCGCCCGGCTCCTTGCGGCGGGCCGCGATCAGTTCGCGCAGGTAGTCGGAGAACTCGACCGACGCCCTGACCGCCTTCGCCGCCGTCTCCCCGGACGGGTTCAGCTCGTACATGCCGCAGATGTCCGCCGACCAGGGGCGCAGCGGGGCACGGTCGGACTCCGGGATGCCGAGCATCTCGGCGATCACCGCGACGGGGAGGGGCTCGGCGAGGTCCTTCAGCAGGTCGCCGCCGCCGGCCGAGACCAGCTTCGACGCCAGCTCGTCCGCCAGCCCCCGCACGTACGGCTTCAGCCGCTCCACCGTGCGTGGCGTGAACGCCTTCGACACCAGGCGGCGGATCCGGGTGTGGTCCGGCGGCTCCAGGTCGAGCATGCCGTGGTCGTTGAGCGTGTGGAACGGCTCGTGCTCCGGCGGGGGCGCGGTGCGGCCGAACTCCTCGTGCGTGAAGCGGTGCTGGTAGGTGCGGCCGAGGCGCCGGTCGCGCAGCAGCGCCGAGACGTCCGCGTGGTGCGGGACGAGCCACTGGTTCGTCGGCTCGTAGTAGTGCACGCGGCCCTGGGCACGCAGCTCGGCGTAGGCGGGGTACGGGTCGGCGAGGAAGGCCGGGTCCCACGGGTCGAATGCGGCGGTCATGCCGGGACGCTAGCCCCACAACCCCCTCACTGACCAGGGGTGATCCCGCATGTGATCGATGATCGATGCACGCTCGCGACCGGTGTCCCCCGGCGGCCGCCGCCGGAGATCAATCGACCGGGTCGCGACGCTCGAACCACTGCTCACCGTGACAGGCAGCGGCCACGGCTTCTCACAGCACGCGCAAAGCCTGGTCGGCGTCACGTTCACGCCTGGCGAGCGCATGGAGCACGGCCTGATCACCGTGCCGGTCACGGGCGGCCGCGACGAGGACGTCGACTGCGATGGCGAGCGTGGCTTCGGGTGTCCGGCAGCCCGCGCCCACGCTCAGAACCAGGTCATCAAGGTGCACTGCCAATTCGACGCATCGGGTCTGCAGGTAGCCGTCGAGCAGCATTTCCTCTCCAGGCCGGTGGAGGACGGCCACTCGCCGATCGGCCGGCTCCTGGCCCAGTCGTTGTGCCAGCCTTTGCCATGCGGCGTGCGCCTGCTCAGCCACGGCTGCGGGGCCGGCGGCTGCCGTCTCCTCGCTCCGCGCGCGGACGCCGACGTTGAGTGCGGAGTCCGGCAACGACGTGCCGACGAGCCGCGCGTAGTAGCGCACCGGCGATACCGGCTCCGCGCCGACCGTCTCGCCGTCGAGGAACCATTCGACCTGTAAGACGCTGCGCGCGAGGTGACCGGCCAGTCCACCCACCGTCATCCCCGGCAGCACTGACTCCTTGTCCCAGCAACGCGCCACCTCTTCCGTGGCCAGCAGGTCCACAGCCTGCTCGGCGCCCAGCAGGTATGCCTTGCGTATCTCCTTGGTCATGCGAGGCATCTTGCCCGGGCCGAGATCGTCACGACGAGGTCGTCCACCTGATGGAACGTCTGACCAGTATGCGGACGATGCTCACCATGATCGACAGAGCAACGACCTCTCAATCCCCTGCTGGCCTAGGCTGCCGGTCATGACCCGGGCCATCACCAGCGGTGTGACCACTGAGCCAGCCATCCTTGACGCCAGGGAGCTGACGTCCGATCCGGAGCTGGAGGCCCGGTTCGCGGAGTCGGCCCACCGGATCCTGGCGGACCTGGTCAGTGGAGGTGCTGCGCTGGGCTGGGTCGAACCACCCTCACGGGATGAGGTGGCGGAACTTCTCGGCCACGTCGTCTCTGCCGTACAGGCCGGGGACGCGGCCTTGCGGGCCGCTTACCTCGACCGTCGGCTTGTCGGGCTGGGGTACTGGCTCCGCTACGCCCGCCCGACTCATCGGCCACACGCCGATCTTGAGAAGATCGCGGTAAGTGCCGCTGCCCATGGTCGCGGTGTCGGTCGCGCGCTGACCGCTGCCTTGATCGCTGACGCCCGTCGGACAGGCATCGAGGTCCTCACTCTGGACGCCCGTGGCGACAACACCAACGCCCTGCGCCTCTACCGATCGCTGGGCTTCACCGAATACGGCCGTCTGCCCGACTTCGTCGCCGTCTGTGAGCACCGCTACGACAAGGTCTTCTACATGCTGGACTTCCGTCGGCAAAGCTGACCACGGACGACCCGAGAGGGCTCGCCGGACCCACCGCCCTGGTCGGCCGACCGGCGGGGCTCCGCCCCGTCACGGTCGGACCAGGCCGCACACCTGATGAGCAGAGCCCCTCCCGCCTCACAGGCGGCGACCGGACGACCGCGACTGGCCCCACCACTCACGGCCACTCGGCCACGCCTGTCACGGGCCCACGCTCCTAGCCGGGTGTCACCAGCCGCGCCTCGTAAGCGAACACCGCCGCCTGCGTGCGGTCCCTCAGCCCCAGTTTCACCAGGATCCGGCTGACATGCGTCTTGATCGTCGACTCGGCGACCACCAGCCGCTCGGCGATCTCCGCGTTCGACAGGCCCTGCGCGATCAGGATCAGCACCTCCGTCTCCCGCTCGGTGAGATCGCCGTACGCCGCCTGCGCGGAGGGCATGAGGCGCGGGCCCTCGGACAGCTTGGAGAACTCGGTGATCAGGCGCCTGGTCACCGAGGGCGCGAGGAGCGCCTCCCCGGACGCCACCACGCGCACCCCGTCGGCGAGCTGGCGGGCCGAGGCGTCCTTGAGGAGGAAGCCGGAGGCCCCCGCGCGCAGCGCCTGGTACACGTACTCGTCGAGGTCGAAGGTGGTGAGCACCAGCACCTTCGCCGCCCCGTCGGCGGCGACGATCTCGCGGGTCGCCTCGATGCCGTTGAGCTCGGGCATCCGGATGTCCATCAGCACGACGTCCGGGGCGAGTTCGCGGACCTTGGCGACGGCCTCGCGGCCGTTCACCGCCTCGCCGACGACCTCGATGTCCGGCATCGCGTTCAGCAGGACCGAGAAGCCCTCGCGCACCATCATCTGATCGTCCGCGATCAGCACGCGAATGGTCATGCGTCACCCTCGTCCGGCAGGGCGACCGGCAGGAACACCGTCACCTCGTATCCTCCGTCGTCCGTGCGACCCGCCGTCATCTCGCCGTTCAGCATCGTCACGCGCTCCCGCATGCCGGTGATGCCGTGGCCGGCGCCGGGCGAGGGCTTGACGAGGCTGGGGTTGGGCGGCGGGCCGTTGACTATGCGCAGGCCCAGGCCGCCGAGCACGTACCCGATCTCGACCCGGGCGGTCGCCCCCGGTGCGTGCCGCAGCGTGTTGCTCAGGGCCTCCTGCACGATGCGGTACGCCGACAGCTCCACGCCCTGCGGCAGTTCGCGCACCGCGCCGATCGCCACCTTGTCGACGCTCAGGCCCGCGTCCCGCACGTTGGCCAGCAGCCCGTCCAGGTCGGCGAGCGTCGGCTGCGGGGCGTCCGGGACCTCGTAGTCCTCGGCGCGGACCACGCCCAGCACGCGGCGCAGCTCGGTCAGCGCCGCCACCGCGTTCTCCCGGATGGTGGCGAAGGCCTTCTCCAGCTCCGGCGGCGGGTTCTCCACCCGGTAGGGCGCGGCCTCCGCCTGGATGGCGACCACCGACATGTGGTGGGCGACCACGTCGTGCAGCTCACGGGCGATCGTCGTGCGCTCCTCCAGCAGGGTGCGGCGGGAGCGCTCGTGCGCGGTGACCGTCTGCTGGGCGGTGACCTCCTGCGCGGCCGCGCTGCGGATGTGCCAGACGGTGACGCAGAGCAGGATCATGGCCGAGAAGACCAGCATGGGGCCGGAGTTCGTGCCGCCGTACTCGTAGGTCGGGCCGATACCTGCGTCCGCGATCAGCGCGTACAGCGCCGTCAGCGCCCACATCCACCCTGCCGTGCGCGGCCTCGTTCGCATCGCCACGACCGTCAGCACCGTCAGGTGGCAGGCGAAGCTGCCGGCCGCCCAGGGCCACTCGCCCCAGTTGCTGCCGAGCACGGCGGCCAGCGGGGTGGAGACCATGGACGCCCAGAACGCTCCGACCGGCCGGATCATGGTCAGCAGGACGGGGATCACAGTCAACGGAACGACGAGGAGCGCCTGGCCGTCGTTGTCGACACCGGAGATCAGCAGGGTGATCAGGGCGACCAGGGCTATCAGGGCGTGCGGTGTCCAGATCGCGTACTCCCGCAGGCGGCCGGGCAGCCGCCGGATGATCCGCCCGTTCGGGTTCCTGCGCGGCAGCGGCCGGTAGGCGAACGCGTCGTGGAAGAGGTCCTGCCGCAGCCCGCGCAGGGAATCCACTGCCACCCGGTACTCCGGGCTGCGCGGCTTGGCCCCGTCCCCCGGCGGCATGGTCTGGATGTGAGTCGTCTGGGTCACGTACAGAACGGTAAGCGGGCCCCGGGTCACGGTCGTCCCCTTGGAGAGGGGTCCCTCGGCGTCCCCCTCAGGTACTACGGGGGCCCGTCGGCCGCCCGTCAGTACCCCGACGGCCGTACCAACCCCGACTCGTACGCGAACACCGCCGCCTGCGTCCGGTCCCTGAGTCCCAGCTTCACCAGGATCCGGCCCACGTGGGTCTTCACCGTCTGCTCGGCGACGAACAGGTGCTGCGCGATCTCCGCGTTCGACAGGCCCTGCGCGATCAGGGCGAGCACCTCCGTCTCCCGCTCGGTCAGGTCGCCGATCCGTTCCTTCAGCGGGGTGCGGGGCCGGTCGTCCAGCCGGGAGAACTCGGCGATCAGTTTGCGGGTGATGCCCGGGGCGAGCAGTGCGTCCCCGGCCGCGATCACCCGTACCGCTTCGGCGAGCTGCTCCGAGGAGGCGTCCTTCAGCAGGAACCCGGAGGCTCCGGCGCGCAGCGCGTCGTACACGTACTCGTCGAGGTCGAAGGTGGTGAGCACCAGCACCCTCATGTCGGGGTGGGCCGCGGTGATGCGCTCGGTGGCCTCGATGCCGCCGATCCCGGGCATGCGGATGTCCATCAGGACGACGTCCGGGGCGAGCTCGGCGGCCTTCGCGACGCCGCCCTCCCCGTCCTTCGCCTCGCCGACGACCTCGATGCCGGGCTGGGTGCCGAGCAGCACGGTGAAGCCCTGCCGGACCATCGCCTGGTCGTCGACGATGAGAACCCGGATGGGCCGGCCGGAGCTGCTCGTCATGGGGTTCCTGCCTCGGGATCGGTGAAGTCGTAGGTGATGCGGTGGGTGGTGCTGTCGGGGGTGCGGTCGGTGGTGCGATCGGTGCCCGGCGCGTCGGCGGGTGGGGTATCGGCGGTCGGGGTGTCGGCGGGTGGTGTGTCCGGGAGGAACGCGGTGACCTTGAAGCCGTCCCAGTGCCACGGGTGCGCCGTCATGGTGCCACCGAGCATCGCGACGCGCTCCCGCATTCCCAGCAGTCCGTGCCCCGCGCCCTTGGACGGCGGTGCCGGGCCGGTCGGCCGGGAGTTGACTATCTCCACCTCCAGCCCGTCCCGCCGGTACGTGAGACGGACCTTGGCGCTCGCGCCGGGCGCGTGCCGCAGGACGTTGCTGAGCGCCTCCTGCACGATCCGGTACGCCGACAGCTCCACGCCGGGCGGCAACGGACGCCGCTCGCCGTTGATCTCGACGGTGACCTCGCGGCCGGCGGCCCGGGTGTTCTCCACCAGCGCGTCGAGCCGGTCCAGGGTGGGTTGCGGAGCGTGGTCGGTGAACGGCTCCCCGGGTCCGTGCTCCGAGCGCAGCACGCCCAGTACCCGGCGCAGCTCGGTCAGCGCCTCCAGCGCGTTCTGCCGGATGCCCGCGAGGTTCTCCTTGAGCTCGTCGGGCGGGTTGTCGACCAGGTGCGGGGCGACCTGCGCCTGGATGGAGATGACCGACATGTGGTGGGCCACCACGTCGTGCAGCTCCCGCGCTATGCGGCTGCGCTCCTCCAGCAGGGCGCGCCGGGCCCGCTCCTCGGCGGTGAGCGTGGTCTGCTCGATGAGTTGCGCGCGGGCTTCGCGGCGGCCGCGCAGCGCGGTGCCGACGACCACGACGACGGCGGACAGCGGGACCGCGATCATCCCCGTGGCGTCGTAGTCCACCCCCCTCACCAGGCTCTCGAGGCCGAAGGTCAGCAGCGCGGTCACGGCGAGGGCCGCCACCGCCGCCCGGGTGGGCACCCGCAGCGCGAGCAACAGCAGCACACACAGCAGGCCGATGATCCCGGCCGCGGTCCACGGCCAGGTGTAGGTCTCCAGGTCGAAGCCCAACTGGCCGCGCAGCGTGACGGCGCCCACGACGAAGGCGCCCATCGCCACCCACCACGCCAGGACCGGCCGCCACAGCCCCAGCACCACGGCTCCGCCCTGTGCGACCGCGATCAGGAGAGCCAGGCCGGGGACCAGATGGCCGTTGTCGTTCATGTCGCCCGTGCCGCCGAGGGTGATCCCGAACGCGGCCAGGCACATGAGCCCGTGCGGCAGCCAGCGCAGCCAGGTGGAGGGCGGCAGCGGATCCACCCGGGTGGTCCACAGGTCGTCACGCAGCACCCGCAGCCAGCCCCTGACGCGCGTCCGCAGCGCGCGGCCCACCCCCGAGTCCGTCACCCGGCCAAGCCTAGACATGACGAGCCTTCCCCGCCGTCTCCAGGTCGGACGGACGGTGCGCCCGCACCACCCGCGAGGCGCGGCCCCGCCCGCCGCCCCGCTCGAAGAACCGGAACGCGGTCCAGCAGACCACCAGGACCAGGGCGAACACGGGCAGCCAGAGCAGTCGGGCCCCGACCCAGTCCAGGTCGTCGGGCCGGGTGTGCAGCCCGGGGAGCCGCCCGGCGAGGAGCCCGGTGGCCGTGGTGGCCATCAGGGCCGTCTGGTGCCACAGGAAGACGGTCATCGCGGAGAGGTTGACGACGGCCACCGCCGCCCACGCCACGGGCCGGCGCATCGCCCGGCGCAGCCGCCCGCGCAGCAGCAGGGCGAGACCGCACTGGGCCAGTCCGAAGGTGACGACGGCCAGCGTCGGTGGGTCCAGGTTGGACATGCCCTCGCCCGGCACCCCGACCATCGACGCCGGATAGCCCGCCCACAGGACGAGCCCCGCGGTCGCCGCCGCGCCGCCGGCGAGCAGGATCCAGCCCGCGCGGCGGCGCTCCAGCTCGCCCCGGGTCCAGGCCGCGCCCAGCGTGTAGGGCACCATCCAGCCGGCCGCCACGTTCACCCAGCCCAGCCAGGAGGGGCCGCCGAGGCCGAAGCGCACGAGGTCCACGTGGAGGACGACGGCCAGCGGCCAGAGCGGGTTGAGCCGGGCCAGCAGCGGTGCAGCCGCCGTCAGCGCGGCGAACACCACGAGGAACCACAGCGGGGACAGGGCCAGTTTCACCAGCGTCCGTACCGTGCCGAACTCGGCGCCCGACAGCAGCAGGCCGAGCGCGGCGGCCGTCCACAGGCTGAGGACGGCGACGACCGGTTTGAACAGCCGGGTCAGACGGGCCGTCAGCCAGCGGTGGTAGGGGATGCCGCGGGCCCGGGCCGAGGCATGGCCGCGGGTGGCGACATGGCCGCCGACCAGGAAGAACACGGCGAGCGTCTGGAACACCCAGGAGACCGGCGTCAGCCAGGGCATGTCCCGCAGCGGGCTGGCCGTGCGCAGGGTGCCGCTGTCGGCGACCAGGGCCGTGACCAGCCAGTGGCCGAGGACGACGCCGAGGACGGCGGCGGCGCGCAGGGCGTCCACGGCACGGTCGCGGTCGGCCGGGGTGGCCGCACCGATGCGGTCGGCACCGCGCCGCAGTCCTGTGCGGTTGCCTCGTACGCCCCGCCGCGGTCCCGTGCGGATGCCTCGTACGCCGATCTCAGTCATGGGTCACCGCCTTGGTCTCGCCCAGGACGATCCGGGTCAGGTTGGTCAGGGAGGTCGAGCCGGGTTCGAAGTAGTCGCTGTGGCCGCCGTCGCCCGCCGCGAACACCCGGGCGCCGAAGGCCGGGGTGACGGGGTCGGTGCCGAAGCCGACGGTGGTGCCGAACAGGTCCGCGCTGAGGTGCGGGACGTCCTCCACCCAGTCGTCACCGCCCCGGGCCGCCCAGACGCGGGCGCGGGTGCGCAGGTCGGCGGCGGTGTCGGCGCCTGTGCCGGGGCTGCCGACGAGCGCGATGTCGTCGACGGCGAGCCCGGCGGCGGCACGGCCGCAGACGACCGAGCCGTACGAGTGGCACAGCAGCGAGATGCGCGGCCCGGGGCCTGCTATGGCACGCAGGTCTGCGACGAGCGCGCGCAGGTGCGGGGCGGCCTGCTCGGCCCTGCCGGTCGTGGTGACCGTGGTGCTGACGGTGCCGGGCGTCTCGTAGCCCAGCCAGGCCACCACCGCGGTGCGCGTGCCCGCCGGGGCCTGCCGGGCGAGCCGCTCGTGCAGCGCGGCGGCGGCCGCGTGGAACCGGCCGTAGGTGTCGAGGCTCGTGTCGGAGCCGGGGACCAGGACGGCGACGCGGTCGGCGCGGGCGAGGTCGCCCAGGACCTCCGTCACCCGGCCGGAGCCGCGGCCGTCGAAGCGCAGCAACTGCCGGGCCGGGGAAGCCAGGTACCGGTCCGCCGCCGCCCGGTCACGGTCGTGGTGGGCTTCGGCCATACGGGCGGCCTCGGCGGCGTTGGCGCGGTTGGCCGCGTACGCCTCGCCGAGCGTCGACGCGTCGGGACGGGTGAGGGAGGCGGGCGGCGGTGCGGGGATCTCCGGGCGTCCCGCCGCGGACAGCGGGAAGACCACCGCGACGGTGACCAGGACGGCGAGCGCGGCCCGCCGCCGGCGGCCGGAGCGGCGCCGAGTCCCCCCGCTACGGCGGTACTTCAGTGCGAGCCCCATGGTCGTCCCTCTCCAGCGCACCCGGCCGTCGGGGCTGCGTGAGAGGGAAACTACGGAGCGGACCTCGTCGTCCGCGTCCCGCCTCGGGACTCAACCGCGGCGTAGCTCTCAGGTACTAGGGGGGTGACCGGGGTCGTGCCCCTACGGGGACGGAGGATTACCGTTTCACCAGGCCAGCTGGGCGATCTCCTCCACCACCACCGCGCACGCGTCCGCCGCGGGGTCGATGAGCGGGAAGTGCCCGACGCCCTCCAGCAGGGTCACCCCGACCATCTCCCCCGCCTTCGCCGCCGCTTCCGCGTACGACTCGGTGACGGCCTGCGGCACGTCGAGGTCCGCACGGCCCTGCACGACGGTCGTGGCGATGCCGGTGGGCAGCAGCAGCGCGGGGTCCGCGTACGGCTGCCGCTCGGCGAAGTGCTCGTCCCCGCCCAGGAACTGACGCACGCCGCCCCCGCACACGTCCAGCTTGTCGGCGATCGCGAAGTCCGCGATCGGGGCGAGGGCGACCACACCGCGCAGCGCCGCCGGGACGTCCGTGCGCCAGGGCGAGCCGGCCGGAAGGACGTGCCGGGCCGCGCCCCACAGCGCGAGGTGCCCGCCCGCCGAGTGGCCGGTGAGGACCGTACGGCGCGGATCGGCCCGCGGCAGCAGCTCCCGTACGAACGCCGGAAGGGCGTCCAGCGCGGCGGCGACGTCGTCGAGGGTGTCGGGCCAGCGGCCGGCGACGGAGTCGTCGTCCCCGCCGCGCCGGTACTCGACACTGGCGACGGCGAACCCGTGGCGGGCGACGAAGCCCGCGAAGGGGCTGATGTGACGCCGGTCGTACGGCGCCCGCCAGACACCGCCGTGCAGCACGACGACGACCGGGGCGGGACCGCCCGGGCCACGCTCCCCACGCGGGGCGTAGAAGTCGATCACCTGGTCCGGGTGGTCGCCGTAGGCGGCGGTGGCGTCGGGGTCGACGGGCGCGTGGGAGAACACCGACTTCTCCTCGGCAGCGGCCCGTGCTGCTGCGACGTCGTCCGTCATGCTCCAACCTCTCAGCGATGAAACGTATTTGGCGGACCAGGCGGGAGGTCGGCCGTTGGCCGGGACGGTATCAGGCACGTAGCGTGACATGCGGTGGGGCCCGGGCCGCCGAAGCGGTCCCGGGCTCCACCGCCGTTCACCCCAGCGTCCGAGC
Source organism: Streptomyces sp. NRRL S-455 (assembly GCF_000717875.1). Classification (GTDB taxonomy): domain Bacteria; phylum Actinomycetota; class Actinomycetes; order Streptomycetales; family Streptomycetaceae; genus Streptomyces. Next base: position 349,550 of record NZ_JOCT01000021.1, on the reverse strand, counting down.
CAGCACCCGCGCCGCCCGCTCCACGTCGGCGAAGCCCACGTACAGCGGTGTGAAGCCGAAGCGCAGGACGTCCGGCGCCCGGAAGTCGCCGACCACACCCCGCTCGATCAGCCGCTTCATCACGTCACCGGCGTCGTGGCAGCGCAGCGCGATCTGGCTGCCCCGCTCCTCGTGCGCCACCGGCGTCAGGCACTCGACCCTGCCCTCGGGCACATACGCCGTCACACACTCCAGGAAGAAGTCCGTCAGGGCGAGGGACTTGGCCCGCACGGCCTCGACCGGCACCCCGTCCCACACCTCCAGGGCCGCCTCCAGGGCGAGCATGGAGAGGATGTCCGGCGTGCCGACGCGACCGCGCGGGGCGCCGGAGGCCGGCTGGTAGTCGCCGCGCATCCCGAACGGCTCGGCGTGCGAGTTCCAGCCGGGCAGCGGGGAGTCGAAACGGTCCTGCAGCTCCCGGCGGACATACAGGTACGCGGGTGAACCCGGCCCGCCGTTCAGGTACTTGTAGGTGCAGCCGACCGCCAGATCCACCCCGTGCTCGTCCAGTCCCACCGGCAGCGCCCCGGCACTGTGGCACAGGTCCCAGACGACGTACGCCCCGGCCTCGTGCACGGTGGCCGTCAGCGCCGGCAGGTCGTGCAGCCGGCCCGTGCGGTAGTCGACGTGGTTCAGCAGCACCGCGGCCGTACGGTCGCCCAGCACACCCGGCACTTCCGCCGGGGCGACCGGCCGCAGCGTGCAGCCGGTCATCCGGGCCGCCGACTCGGCGATGTACCCGTCGGTCGGGAAGGTCGTCGCGTCGACGAGGATCTCGTCGCGGCCGGACCGATCGGCATCGCCGGCCATCCGCACCGCGCCCACGAGCGCCTTGAAGACGTTGACACTTGTCGAGTCACCGACCACGACCTGGCCGGGCGCCGCCCCGACCAGCGGGGCGATCCGGTCACCGATCCGCTCGGGCGCGGTCCACCAGCCGCTCTCCTCCCAGGACCGGATGCGCAGCTCGCCCCACTGGCGGCGCACGACGTCCTCGACCCGCCCGGGGACGACGGACGGCAGCGCGCCGAGGGAGTTGCCGTCGAGGTACGTCACGTCGTCGAGGACGAACGCGTCCCGCTTGCCGCGCAGTTCGTCGACCGCGTCCAGCTTCTCCGCGCGCACCGCGAACTCAGCCGCGAGCCCGGACACGAGTTCAGAGGCGGGTTCAGACATAGGACCGCGCCGTCCACAGCTCGGGGAACACGTTCTTCTGAGCGCGCTTCTCCAGCCAGGCCACCCCGGCGGAACCGCCGGTGCCGGTCTTGGCGCCCATCGCGCGGCGGGTGGCGACCAGGTGGTCGTTGCGCCAGCGCCACACCAGCTCCGCGACATCGCTCAGCGCCTCGCCGAGGCGGGCGACCTCGTGCTGCTCGTCACCCGAGTAGACGGCCGTCCAGGCCGCCTCCACCTCCGGTGACGGCTCGTAGCGCAGCGACACGTCGCGCCGCAGCACGGAGTCCGGGATGTCGTGGCCGCGCCGCGCGAGCAGCCGCACGACCTCGTCGTACAGGCTCGGCTCGTGCAGCGCCTTCTCCAGTTCGGCGTACACCCGCGGGGCGCCCCGGTGCGGGACGAGCATGGACGCGGACTTCTCACCGAGCAGGAACTCCATCCGCCGGTACATCGCCGACTGGAAGCCGGAACCCTCGCCGAGAGCGCTGCGGTACGAGTTGAACTGGGCCGGCGTGAGCTGGGCGAGCGGCTTCCAGGAGGCGTTGAGCGCCTCCAGTTCCCGTACGGACCTCTTCAGCGCGGCGATCGCGGTGGGTACGTCGTCGCGCCTCAGCGCCTGTGCCGCCGTCTCCCACTCGTGGACGATGACCGTGAACCACAGCTCCATCACCTGGGTCGTCACCAGGAAGACCATCTCTCCGGGGTCGTCGGAGAGGGTGTGCTGGAGGTGGGTGAGCACGTCCGCCTTGACGTAGTCCTCATACGGCGTCGTGCCCTGGAAATCGAGATGCGGGGTCTCGGGCTCATGAGCCTCGTGGGACATCGCTGTCTCCTGCGTATAACTCCGGGTAGCGGTCCGCCCCTGCCGAATCCGACACGGGGGCCCCGGTCCCCAGGGGCATCTTCCGCAATCGTCCCCCGGAACCGCAAGGCCCGCCCGCTCGGAGCGGGCGAGCCTCACACCCACGGGCCGATGATCAGCCCAGGACCTGCGCAGCCGTCGGCGAGGAGTCCTTCAGGAACTGCGAGCAGCGCTCGTACTCCTCCTGCTCGCCGATCGCCTGCGCGGCGCGGGCGAGGGCGTGCAGGGCACGCAGGAAGCCACGGTTCGGCTCGTGCTCCCACGGCACCGGGCCGTGGCCCTTCCAGCCGTTGCGCCGCAGCGCGTCCAGGCCGCGGTGGTAGCCCGTACGGGCGTACGCGTACGACTCCACGGTCGCGCCGCGCTCGTACGCCTCGTCGGCGAGCTGCGCCCAGGCGAGCGAGGAGGTGGGGTGTGCGGCGGCGACGTCGACGGGCGCGGTACCCGACGCGAGCAGCTCCCGCGGCCCGGGGTCGTCGGGGAGGTGGGTCGGGGGCGGGCCCCCGAGGAGGTTCTCGTGAATGGACATGAGGTCAAGTCTGCGTCATGAAACCCAGCCGCGGGCAGCCGTGCCCACCCGGCCGCACAACGCCCCGGCCCCGGCACCGACACCCCAGCGGCTAGGACAGCCGCTTCCGCACCGGCTCCCCCTCCAGCGGCGGTGCCGTCACACCACCGTGCCGCAGGCACTCCGGCCGCTTGCAGTCCGGCGGCGGCCTGCGCACCACCACGGCGGCGAGCAGCGCCCCCACCACCAGCGCCCCCGCACACCAACCCATCGCCTTGCCGAACGCCGTGTCGAAGGCGGCCGGCTCCCGGTACGCCTCCTCCCCCATGCCCACCAGCAGCGGCAGCGCCGCCACCGCCATCAGGCCCGCCGCCCGGGCGGCCGCGTTGTTGATGCCGCTCGCCAGCCCGGCGCGCACCACGCTCACCGAGCCCAGCACCGTCGCCGTCAGCGGCGCCACCAGCGTGACCATGCCCAGTCCGAGCACCAGCAGCGCCGGCAGCACATCGGCGAGGTAGGACGCCCCCGGCCCGACCCGAAGCATCAGCAGCATCCCGGCCGCGCACAGCAGCGGCCCCACCGTCAGCGGGATCCGCGGCCCGATCCGGTCGGCCAGTTCCCCGGAGCGCGCGGACAGCAGCAGCATCAGCACGGTCGTCGGCAGCAGGGCCGTACCGGCGGCGAGGGCCGAGTAGCCGACGACCACCTGGAGCTGGAGCGCGGCGAGGAAGAAGAACCCGCCGAGCGCCGCGTACACGCACAGCGTGACGAGGTTGACGGCCGTGAACTGCCGGGACGCGAAGATGTCCGGCGGCATCATCGGATCGGGCCGGCGCCGCTCGACGACGACGAACGCGACGGCCGCGGCCGTCCCGGCCACCGCCGAGATCCCGACCAGCGCCCCGCCCCCGCCGGCCTCGATCAGCGCGTAGGTCACCAGCGCCAGTGCCAGCGCCCCCAGCAGGGCCCCGAGCACGTCGAACCGGCCGCGGGCCCCCTCACCCCCCGACTCGGGAACGTGCCGCAGAGCGACGGGCACGCACACCAGCGCCAGCGGCACGTTCAGCAGGAACACCCAGCGCCAGCCCGGCCCGTCCACCAGCCAGCCTCCGACGAACGGCCCGACCGCCGCCCCGACCCCGCCGAAGCCGGACCACAGGCCCACCGCACGCCCCCGGTCGTCGGGGTGGAAGGACGCCTGGATCAGCGCCAGCGACCCGGGCGTGAGCAGCGCCCCGCCCACCCCCTGCAGGGCCCGCGCGGCGATCAGCACACCCGCGTTCGGCGCGATCCCGCACAGCAGCGACGCCGCCGCGAACCACACGACGCCGACGACGAACACCTTCCGCCGCCCGAACCGGTCCCCCAGCGCCCCGCCGAGCAGGATCAGCCCGGCCAGCGTGACCATGTACGCGTTGACCGTCCACTGCAGGGCGGACAGGTTCGCGTCGAGGTCACGGCCGATGCGCGGCAGGGCCACGTTGACGACCGTCGAGTCCAGCAACGCCATGCTGGAGCCCAGGACCGTGGTGAGCAGGATCCACTTGCCCTGCGGTGAGGCCAGCCGGACATCGGGCATGCAGGGAGCATACGGAAGAGCCCGGCACCTGAGCAGGTGCCGGGCTCGACGCGAGCGGACCGGGACTTACTTGATCTTCGTGCCGGTCGAGCGCAGGTTGCCGCAGGCCTCGACGACGCGCGCGGACATGGACGCCTCGGCCAGCTTGCCCCAGGTGCGCGGGTCGTAGGTCTTCTTGTTGCCGACCTCGCCGTCGACCTTCAGGACACCGTCGTAGTTGCGGAACATGTGGTCCGCGACCGGGCGGGTGAAGGCGTACTGCGTGTCCGTGTCGATGTTCATCTTCACAACGCCGTTCTCCAGGGCGGTGCGGATCTCCTCCTCCGTGGAGCCGGAGCCGCCGTGGAAGACGAAGTCGAACGGGGACGCCTTGCCGAACTTGGCGGCGACGCCCTCGTTCAGCTCCTTCAGCAGCTCGGGACGCAGCACGACGTTGCCCGGCTTGTACACGCCGTGCACGTTGCCGAAGGACGCGGCGAGCAGGTAGCGGCCCTTCTCGCCCAGGCCCAGGGCCTCGGCGGTGCGGATCGCGTCGTCGACCGTCGTGTAGAGGGAGTCGTTGATCTCGTGGGAGACGCCGTCCTCCTCGCCACCGGTCGGGGTGATCTCCACCTCGAGGATGATCTTCGCGGCGCGGGCCTGCTCCAGCAGCTCCTGCGCGATGGAGAGGTTGTCGGCCAGGGTCTCGGCGGAGCCGTCCCACATGTGCGACTGGAACAGCGGGTTCAGGCCGGCCTCGACGCGCTTCTGGGAGAGCGCCAGCAGCGGACGTACGTACCCGTCGAGCTTGTCCTTCGGGCAGTGGTCCGTGTGCAGCGCGATGTTCACCGGGTACTTCTCGGCGACGATGTGCGCGAACTCGGCCAGGGCGACCGCGCCGGTGACCATGTCCTTGTTGTACTGGCCGCCCAGGAACTCGGCCCCACCCGTGGAGATCTGGACGATGCCGTCGCTCTCCGCCTCGGCGAAACCGCGCAGTGCCGCGTGCAGGGTCTGGGTGGAGGTCACGTTGATGGCCGGGTAGGCGAACTTTCCTGCCTTCGCCCGGTCCAGCATCTCGTTGTAGACCTCGGGAGTTGCGATGGGCATGCGTCCGCTCCTTGTATCTGCGGGTTGGCGTACTGCGTTGTCTCTACGGCCCTGACCTAGACCTTGGGTGCGACGTCATCGTCGGCCCCATCTTTCCAGACTTGGCCGGAAGGTCCAGGCCACCGTCCACGCCCTGGTCAGTCGAGGCCCAGCTCGTCCTTCGAGAAGGCGAAGAGGTACGGCACGCCGGCGCCCTCCTGGATCTTCTCGGCGGCGCCGGTCGCCCGGTCGACGATGGTCGCGACGGCGACGACCTCGGCCCCGGCCTCGCGCACGGCCTCGACGGCGGTGAGCGGGGAGCCGCCGGTGGTGGAGGTGTCCTCGACGACCAGCACGCGGCGGCCCGCGATGTCCGGGCCCTCGACGCGCCGCTGCAGGCCGTGCGCCTTCGCGGCCTTGCGTACGACGAAGGCGTCCAGGCGCTTGCCGCGCGCGGCGGCGGCGTGCAGCATCGCGGCGGCGACCGGGTCGGCGCCCATGGTGAGCCCGCCGACGGCGTCGAAGTCCAGCTCCGCGGTCAGGTCGAGCAGCACCTGCCCGACCAGCGGGGCGGCCTCCCCGTCGAGGGTGACGCGCCGGAGGTCGACGTAGTAGTCGGCCTCCAGACCCGACGACAGGGTCACCTTGCCGTGCACCACGGCCTTGTCCTTGATCTGCTGCAGCAGCGCGCCGCGTGTGTCCGTCATGGCGCCCAGCTTAGAGGCGGCGCCAGCTCCAGGTAGTGGTGGCCTCCAGCGGCTCCAGGGGCGTGACCAGGCGCGGCATGGTGTTGAGGCCGTTGGGCGGCCCGGTCTGCGGCTCCACGCACACCGCCGCCTCCTGCTCGTCGTAGACGACGACCCACTGCTCCGGGCTGGTCACCTTCAGCTCCAGTTGCCCGGGCCAGGTCAGGGTCACGTCGACGCCGCCGGGCATACCGAAGCAGTCGTCCCAGGGCCCTGGCTTGGGGTCGATGCGGTTGCCGGTGGGCAGGTGGTCGTCGCCGCGTTCCTCCTGCCAGGCGGGGGCGAAGTCGAGGGTGACGTCCTCGCCACCGAGGTTCCGGTTGAACCAGGGATGCCAGCCGATCTGCGCCGGGAAGGACGACTCGTACGTCTCGACGGACATGGTGAGCGTCAGGGCGTCCTCGGCGAGGGCGATGACCTGGGTGACACGGCCCGGGTGGGGCCAGGGGTCGGTGAGCTCGTACGTGATGACGGCCTCGTCCGTGCTCGTGCGGGCGGTGCGCCAGGCGTGGTCGCGGACGGTGCCGTGGATGGCGTGCGGCGGGGCGTTCAGCGGCAGCTGCCGCACGACGGCGCCGTCCAGGAACCGGCCGTCCCGGGTCCGCCCGCACCAGGGCACCATCGGGAAGCAGCCGAACCGCTCCCCCTGCCGGAGCACCTCCACGCCGCCGATCCGCAGCCCTCCGACCCGGCCGCCGTTGCCCGGCTGCACGGTCACCTCCGCGTCGCCCGCGGTCAGCGTGATGTCTTCGTCACTCACGGGACGACCCTAGCGGGGTGATCAAGAGGGCCTCAGCAGACGGGGGCGGAGCGGGTAAGCGGCGCGGGCACGGAACGGGTGGACGGCGCGGGGACGGAGCGGGTGAGCGGCACCAGGGCGGAGCAGGTGAGCGGCACCGGGACGGAACGGGTGACAGCAGCGCGGGGACGGCGGGTGGGCCGCGCGGGGACGGAACGGGTGGGCCGCGCGGGGACGGCGGGTGAGCGGCGCGGGCACGGAACGGGTGACAGCAGCGCGGGGACGGCGGGTGAGCCGCGCGGGGACGGAGCAGGTGGGCCGCGCGGGGACGGAGCAGGTGAGCGGCGCGGGCATGGAACGGGTGACAGCAGCGCGGGGGCGGCGGGTGGGCCGCGCCGGGGCGGAACGGATGACAGGGCGCAGGGACGGCCGGTCGGCCGCGCCGGGACGGATCGGGTAGACCGCGCCGAGACGGAACGGATGAGCGGCAACGGGACGGAACGGGTGGGCCGCGCCGGGACGGAACAGGTGGGCGGCACCGAGGTCGCTCAGCGGCGCCTGCGCAGCGCCCGGACCGCCACGATGGCGGAGGCCACCGCGAGTGCCGCCGCGGGGGCCGCCCAGCGCAGCGGAGCCGGTGCCGTCACGGTCTGCGGCGCGGGCACCGGCGCGTACCGGCCGCGCGGCGGAGCGTGGTCCACTTCCTCGGCACTGCGCCCGATCATCGTCCGCCGGGCATGTGCCGCCTCGGCGACCTCGTCCTCGCCCTCGGCCTCGTCCTTCTCCCTCGAGGAGTCGGGGGAGGACGCGGGGACGTCGGCGTCGGAGGCGGAGGCCTCGGCCGGCTCGGCGGCGGCCTTCTCGTCGGCCCCGGCTTCTCCGGCCCCCTCCGCCGCGGCCTTCTCGTCCCCGCCCGCTCCCGCCGGCGGCGGTGCCTCGTCGTCCGCGTCGGGGGTCGTCTCGTAGTCCGTCGTGGCCCGGGGTTCGAAGTCCTGGGTCGCGAGGGACGTGGTCGTTCCCGGCGCCTCCTCGGCCAGGTGTTCCGCGAAACGGCTCAGCAGGCGCGTGACGGCGCCCTCGACCTGGTCCGCCGGGAGGTCCTTGATCCGCCCGTCCGCGGAGGCCGTCCCCTGGAAGACGACCGTCGCACCGTCCTCGGCCTCCCGCAGGGCGATCCGCAACGCGAGCGTCACCGAGCCGCTGCCGCGCGACTCCTCGGCCTCGCCTTCGACGTCGTACGCCCCGTTGTCCCGCCGGAAGATCCGTACGGCGCCCCGGTACGTGACGGAGTGGCTGCCGACGCGGATCTTCAGCCGCCCGGCGACCGGCTCGGCCCCGGCGTCCTGCTGGAGCCCGGGAACCGCCCGGGCGACCCGCTCCGGGTCGTCCAGCACCTCCCTGAGCCGCTCGGCCGGGACCGGAACGAACACCTCGTGCTCCATGGGGACGGACTCTACCCAGCACGAACCGAATCGCACCCGTGCCCCGTGAATTCGCCGCCGATCCGCCCCCACCAGGCGTACCCTCCGACGCGCCGACGGTGCCCTGTCAGTACCGCGGGTGCACCAGTGTCGACGCCGGCAGTCCCGCGATCCGCGTCCTGCGCACCTCCTGCTCCCCGGCCGCGAGCAACGCGTCCGTGAGGACGTAGGGCCGTGGCCCCGCCGGGTCGAGCCGGAGGCGCGGTGCCGTGCGGGCGGCCAGGACGAAACCCCAGTCCCGGGGTGCCCGGGAGCGGTCGGCGGTGCGGTCCGGTCCGACGGCGAAACCGGCGTGGCGGCCGCCCGTCCGGTACGGGGCGGTGCGCAGGCCCGCGGCGCGGACGGTCGCCTCCACCGTCCAGTACGCCCGGGGGCTGGACGCGACCGGCCCGGCGTGCACCACGAGCCGTCCGCCGGGAGCCAGCGCGCGCCGCGCCAGGCCGTAGAACTCCTGCGAGTACAGCTTCGTGCTCGCCGTGATGCCCGGGTCCGGCAGGTCCGAGACGACCACGTCGTACGTCATCGGGGGCACCCCGCGCAGCCAGCCGAAGGCGTCCCGCGTGGTCACGTGCACACGCGGGTCGCCCAACGCGTGCTGGTTCAGCGCGGACAGGGCCGGGTCGGTGCGGGCCAGCCGCAGCACCTCCTCGTCGAGTTCGACGACGTCGACCCGGTGCACCGTGGGGTGCCGCAGCACCTCGCGGGCCGCGAGGCCGTCGCCGCCGCCGAGGATCAGGACGCGCGCGTGCGGCCCGGTCATGGCCGGGTGGACGAGGGCCTCGTGGTAGCGCAGCTCGTCACGCCCGCTGACCCGCAGCCGGCCGTCGAGGAACAGGCCGAGGGGACGGCCCTCCGTGCCGCCGGCGAGGACCACCTCCTGCACGCCGGTCCGCAGCGCCACGCGTACGTCCGTGCCGTACACCGCGTTGCGGGCGGCCCGCTCGAAGTCGTCGACGAGGACGGCGGCGGAGGCGAGGACCGCGAGCACGAGCGCGTTGCCGGCCACCAGCAGCCGGCGGGCGCGCCGGGTCAGGTCCCGGCGGAACAGGCCGAACACCAGCGCACCGCCGACGACCGCGTTGACGGCGCCGGTGAGCAGCGCGCCGGTCAGCTGCCCGAGGAACGGCAGCAGGAGGAAGGGGAAGGCGAGACCGCCGACCAGGGCACCGACGTAGTCCGCGGCGGACAGGTCGGCCACCGCGCCGCCCGCGTCCTGCCGGCGGATGCGCTGGATCAGCTCCATCAGCAGCGGGACCTCGGCGCCGATGAGCAGTCCGGTGGCGAGGGAGAAGGCGACGAGGAGGCAGCGCGGTCCGCTGGCCCACATCCCGCCCCAGTCGCCGGTCCAGGCGAAGACGGCGTACAGGGCCATGGCGCTGCATCCGCCGACGAGGGCGAGGGTCGCCTCGACCGCTCCGAAACCGGCCGCGGCGAGCCCGCGCAGCCGTTTCGCGGCGAGGGAGCCGATGCCCATCGCGAAGACCATGACGGACAGCACGACGGACGCCTGGGTGACGGAGTCGCCCATCAGGTAGGAGGCGAGGGCGACCAGTTCCAGTTCGTACACGAGTCCGCAGGCCGCGCAGACGAACACGCCCGCGAGGACCAGGAGCCGTCCGGTGCCGGGCCGGACGGGGAGCCGGATCGGGCCGCCGGGGCCGCCCGGGGCGCTCCGGGGCGGCCGGGAACCGGGCGGGGCGGGCGCGTGCGGCTCGATCACGCTGCGACGTTACGTCACGTCGCCACTGCGTTTTGTCACCCACACGTGTGGTGCTGGTTTACCGGGCGGCCACCGCCGGCACGCGTACGCCGACCCTCGTGCGGGTCGCCACCAACTGCCCGTCCTGCGGGTAGGCGTGCCAGGTCCACCAGTGCACCTGGCCCTCGTGGTGCTGGGCCAGCAGGGCCGTGAAGGCGTGCGGGCTGCCGGGGAAGACGCCGGCCAGGCCGTGCGGATGGTCGGAGACGAGGGCCAGCAACTCCTCGGCGCGGTGCGCGAAGGAGCCGGGCGTGAGGACCTCGACCCGGGCCGCGAACTCGTACTCCCAGTCGCCCACCCGCTTGGCGACGCCGAGCGGAAGCGGGGTGCTGCTGCCCGGGATGCACGCCACCGTCTCCGAGCAGATGCCCCGCTCCTCCTCCAGCAGCACCTGGTGGGACGCGCCGAGGAGCCGCAACTGCAGTTTCATGCCCGCGAGTTCGAGGTCGAGCGTGGCCAGGGCGGGGAGCGGTTCGCGCCCCAGGGCCCAGGCGAGGTCGGCCGCGCGCGTGTCGGTGTAGGAGGTGTTCAGGGTCGTGAGCATGGATCGGCTCCGCAAGCACACAAAGAGAGCTAGGTGGGTCCGCCGCGCCCCGGTCGCACCGGGGGCTGTCGGCCCGGGTCAGCCCAGTCGGCCGGTTTGGAAGGTGTCCGCAGGACGTCCGAGGGGCTGCGTTGGTGAAGGAGAGGGAATCATGAACTCTGGCGCAGTCACAGCGTTTTTACCCAAGTTCGTAGGGTTTCCATCCCTCAGGGGGCTCCACAGCTCAACTGTTCAACGACGGCGTGCGCCGGTATCGGGGAGGCGTGCGCCGGTGCGTTGTGACGCATGCGCGCAGCCGTGACGAAGGGAGGTCCGGGATTCCGGCCGGTTCCCGAAGCGGCCGTTTGACGGGCGCAGTTGCCGGAGTCACGTCCGAGGCCCGCGTCGTGCGGCACGCGTCGTCCCGCCGGTTCGAGAAGGTGCCCGAATGGACGCGGAGTCGCCCGACTGGCGTTCGATGACTCCCCTGGCCGAGAAGTCGGTCACGGAGACGCGGACACGGACACGCGGGGCCCGCCCCAGGTGCGGACCCCGCGCTCGGTGGATACGGCTTCCCCGTAGGGACGGCCGGCCGACGTACGTCAGTCAGCTGCCTCCGCCGCACCCACCTCCACCACCCCCGCCGCAGGACGACCCGCCTCCGCAGGACGAGCCGCCGCCGCCGGAGTGTCCCCCGTCGTGTCCGCCGCCGGACGAGCCGGAGTCTCCCCCGCCGGCCCACCAGCTTCCGCTGCTGCCACTCGAACCGGAGGACGCCGCCGCCCCGCGCCGCGTCGTCCTCCCGGAGCGGCTGGATCCGCCCCTGCGGGCGTTGGACACCAGTGCCCCGATCAGGACGACTGCGATCACCGTCAGGATGATGCCGACGATCATGGCGTCACCCTCCTTCCGTTTCCCCCGAAGCGGCCCCCCGTGGGCGCCTCGCACTTGCGTGACCGGGTGATGCCCTCCCCCCGAGCGGCCCAAAGCAGAGTTGAGCAAGTTCTGAGGGTCCCTCAGACCTGAGCGCCTTGTTGAGGAAGGCCGGCGCTTCGGCGCAGGATGACCGGCATGACCTCCAGTGCGCGCCCCCTCCTCAACCGCCGGCTCGCCGAGTTCGGGACGACGATCTTCGCCGAGATGTCGGCCCTGGCCCTGACCACCGGCGCCATCAACCTCGGGCAGGGCTTCCCCGACACCGACGGCCCCGAGGAGGTCAGGGAGGCCGCCGTACGGGCTCTGCGGGACGGCCACGGCAACCAGTACCCGCCGGGCCCCGGCGTCCCCGAGCTGCGCGCCGCCGTCACCGCCCACCAGCAGCGGCGCTACGGCCTGTCCTACGACCCCGACACGGAGGTCCTGGTCACCGCCGGCGCCACCGAGGCCATCGCCGCCGCCCTGCTGGCCCTGGTGGAGCCGGGCGACGAGGTGATCGCCTTCGAGCCGTACTACGACTCGTACGCGGCGTGCATCGCGATGGCGGGCGGTCGCCGGGTTCCGGTCACCCTCCGCGCGCGGGAGGACGAGGGCCGCTTCCGCCTGGACCTCGACGAACTGCGCGACGCCGTCACCGACCGCACCCGCCTGCTGCTGATCAACACCCCGCACAACCCGACCGGCACGGTCCTCACCCGCGAGGAGCTGACCGCGATCGCCGAGCTGGCGGTGGAGCGCGACCTGCTCGTGGTCACGGACGAGGTGTACGAGCACCTGGTCTTCGACGAGGCCGAACACGTCCCGCTGGCGACGCTCCCGGGCATGCGCGACCGCACGGTCACCATCTCCAGCGGCGGGAAGACGTTCTCCTTCACCGGCTGGAAGGTCGGCTGGGTGACGGCGTCCCCGGAGCTGGTCACGGCGGTGCGCTCGGCGAAGCAGTACCTGACGTACGTGTCGGCGGGCCCGTTCCAGTACGCGATCGCCGAGGCACTGTCACTCCCCGACTCCTACTTCTCGGACTTCCGGGCCGACATGCTGGCCAAGCGGAACCTGCTGGCGGCCGGCCTGGAGGAGGCCGGTTTCCGGGTCTTCCGCCCCTCCGGTACGTACTTCATCACCACCGACATCCGCCCCCTCGGCGAGACCGACGGCGTCACCTTCTGCCGGAGCCTGCCGGAGCGCGCCGGCGTCGTCGCCATCCCCAACGCGGTCTTCTACGACCACCACGAGGAGGGCGCCCCGTTCGTACGGTTCGCGTTCTGCAAGCGGACGGGGGTGCTGGAGGAGGCGGCGAAGCGGCTCGGGGCGGCGTTCCAGTGACACGTCGAGGGATGACCGGGTCGGGTCACAACAGGTGCAGCAGCGCCATGTTCGTGCCGGTGCCGAGGACGATTGCCGCGAGAGGGCTGCGGCGCCAGTGGTAGACGCCTGCGCAGACCGCGGTTCCGATCAGTGCCGGGAGGCCGTAGGGGGCCTGGGTGAAGTCGACCTCGTGGAGGCTGTAGGCGACCAGGATCACCATGATCCCCGGGGGCAGGGAGACCCGGAGGTAGTCCAGGAGCGGGGAGTCGGTGTACTTGCGGAGCAGCACGAACGGTGCGGCGCGCAGGGCGAAGGTGACCGCTGCCATCACCAGGATGGCCATGAGGAGGTAGCTGGTGTCAGGCATGCGCGGACTTCGCCCTCACAGTGATCAGGTAGTCGCCGACCAGCAGCAGGAGGAAGACTGCCACGGCGGTGGTCAGGAACTGCTCGCCGCCGACCACTGCTGCCACGACCGCGGAGGCCAGGCCGTAGAGGACCGGGCGCAGGTTGCTGCGCTTGCGGGCGTGGTCCCAGGCGAGCACGGTGAACAGCGCGGTCAGCGCGAACTCCACACCCTTGATGTCGTCCGGGAGCGCTGTGGAGGCGAGCGCGCCGGTGAGGCTGCCCACGACCCAGTAGCCGTGGCTGAAGAGCTGGATCAGGGTGATACGGCGGCCGTTGAGCTCTTCGTCGGGGTTGGCGGCGAGTAGCGAGTAGGTCTCGTCGGTGAGGGCGAAGATGCCGTAACCGCGCTGCACCGGGCCCCGCAGGAGCTGCAGGGGGAAGGAGAGCCCGTAGAAGACGTGCCGGAAGTTGACCAGGAACGTGGTCATCGCGATGGCGGCGAGTCCCAGCCCGGAGGTCACCATCGACACCGCGAGGAACTCCAGTGATCCGGCGAACACCACCAGGGCGGTGGTCGGCGCCCAGAACCAGGAGAGTCCCTGGCTGACGAGGAGGATGCCGAATGCCGCTCCCAGCGGCAGGTAGCCCATCGCCACCGGGACGGTGAGCCGTGCGGCCACGGCGGCGTCCTCCCGGAAGCCGCCGCTGGACCCTGCTCCTGGAGTGTTCGGGGTGCCGATGGGTCCACCGGCACCGGCGGCGCCGGAGCCCCGGCCTGTGGTGTCCGTGGACACGTTTCCTCCTCGGGTCTCACACCACCGCGGCGAGCTGTGCCGAGACGCGGCGCAGCCCTTCCGCGAGTACGTCGGCGGGGCGGGCGTAACTGATCCGGATTCCGTTCTCCGCGCCGAAGACCTCGGCCGGCATCACGAGGGTGCGCTGCTGGTCGAGGAGCTGCTCGGCGAACTGTTGCGAGGAGACGGGAACCGAGGTGAACCGCACCCAGGCGAAGGGAGTCCCGTGCGGCACGACCAGCTGCAGGTGCGACTCGTGCTCCCGGGCGAACGTCTCCAGCTGCTGCAGACCGGGCGCGACCAGCGAGCGGTAGCGGGCGATGTGCCGGTCCCGGTCGGCGATGACCCGGGCCGCCGCTCGCTCCCACACCACGGAGTTGGAGACGGTGGTGTACCGCTTGTAGTTCACCATCCGCTCGATGACGTCCTCAGGGCCTCGGGCCCAGCCCACCCGCAGTGCGGGCATGCCGTAGACCTTCGACAGTCCGGATACGGAGACCGCGCGCGGGTGACGACGGACCACCGAAGCGCCGAAGTCGAGGAGGTACTCCTCGTCGTTCACCACCAGGAGGTCGTGGGAGCCCGCGACCCGCAGGATGGCGTCCCACTCGGTGCTGGTGAGCGTTTGGCCGGACGGGTTGCCCGGGCTGTTGAGAATGAGCATCCGGGTGTTCGGCCGCACGGCCGAGGCCAGGGCATCGGCGTCAAAGGGGGAGCCGGGGCGCCAGTCGAGGACACTCACCTCGCATCCGATGTGGGCCGGCACTTCCCAGGCCTGCTGCCAGCCCGGAGCCGTGGTGATCACATGGTCGCCGGCAGCCAGCGTGGAGCGGTAGAGCAGGTACAGGGCCTCCTGCGCGCCATGGGTGACGATCACACCCCGGTGATCGGCGTCCGGCGGCACATCGGTTTCGGCGTACAGGGCGGCGATACGGCCACGTAGCTCGGGGGTGCCGCGATCCAGGCTGTAGTCCAAGTCCCAGCCGGGCTCCAGCGGCAGGTCGGACAGCAGTTGGTACTGGACTCCGCTCTCGGCCAGGTCGATCTCGAAGCGGCCCTGGGCACGGTCGAACAGCCAGTCCTGGATGGTGTAGGTCGCGATGCTCATCGTGCGGTCTCCCCGAGCGAGAAGGTGATCACGAATACGTCCCGGTGGGCGGCGAGGCCCGGGACCTTCGGGGTGATGGGGCTGACGTAGTGCTGCACTTCGCGGTCGGCGAGGAAGAGCGTCTCCCCGGCGGGCATGATCCGCTCGACCAGGAGCTCACCGTCCGGGGTGTTCTCCCGGACCAGGGAGATGCCACCGCTCACGTTCTCCGTGGCGACGCAGGTGACGGCCACGTAGTCGAAGCCGTCCTGGTGGAACCCCTCCGGGGCGGGCAGCCCGGGCCGCTCGTCGGCGGCGGTGATGCGGATCTGGTGGCATCCGATGCGGAACTCCTCGGCGTCGACGATCTCGCGCGTGACACGGGAGCCCACGAAGCGCTCGGCGAATGTGCGGGCCGCCCCACCGAGCGGAGCGAACTTCCGGTGGACGCCACCGGCATAACCATTGATGTCGCCACTCTGGAAGAAAGTGGAATCCTCTTCCCAGCGCAGAAGATCCCCCTTCACATCCGCCTCACTGAAGGCACGGAAGCGGAATCTGTGATCGGCACGGAGGTGCTCGTCGACGGGGAGTTCGGCGTAACTCTCCAGGAACTCTTCGGATATGTGAGAGACGGCAGAAGAAACTCGGTAACGCAAAGCGGCACTTTCCTTCGGTGTGCGGTGTCGGTATCGACGAGGTCTCGCTGCGGCATGGACGTCCAGCCTTCACGCTCCTGACCTGCATGTTAGCAGCACCTATCCACTATGTGCTCATGCAGTCTCAATCCGTGGACGATTAATTCGCGCCTACTTTTGGCGAGAAATAGGGCTACATTCTGGACTTTCCTGCATCTTTTGCGCGTAGTGGTCAGGTGTGTGCGCAGTGGAGGTGTGAACGGGCTCACGAGAGTGCGATTCGCAAGTTGACGCATCATTGCGAGCGTTGCTCAAATGATTGTCTGCGGCGATCCGAATGGGCGCCGATCCGGGATTGGAATCGCCCTTCGCGGCTGTACGGGAAAAGAATCTCTGTGCGCAGAAAGATCGTTGTCATCGGCGCGGGAGCAACCTCCTCGAGCCTCTTGATGCATATCGCGCGTGTGCCGGGTCTCGACTGTGTCGATCTCGTCGCGCCAGGAACGGCCGGACTGGGAACGGCCTTCGGTGTCACCGACCCCGCCCTGCTCTGCAACACCTCGGTGGACGTCACCTCGCTCAAGGCGCAGGGCCCGTCGGACTTCCTGGACTATCTGGCCGCCCGGGGGCACTCCGTCGGCCCGGACGACTTCGTACCGCGCTCCCTGGTCGGGCAGTACTGCCGGGAGCGCCTGTCCCAGGCCCTGCGGCAGCTGCAGGCCCGTGGTGTGGAGGTCAGGCGTATCGCCGGGCACGCCACTGGAGTGACTCCAGCGCCGGACGGGCACGGCTACCGGGTAGCTCTCCGCGACGGAAACACCGTGACCGGCACGGACATCGCCCTCTGCCTCGGCGCCGACCAACTCGTCCTGCCGCTCGCCTTCCGGCCGTTCGACGGGCACCCCAGACTGATCGATTCCCCCTACCCCACCGAACGGCTGCGTCGGCTTCCCGAGGACGCCCGGGTTCTCGTCCTCGGCAGCAAACTCTCGGCGATCGACACCGCGCTGATCCTGTGCCGGGTACCGGGCCGGCGGATCACCCTGGTCTCGCCCTCGGCCGTACTCCCCGCCGTCCGCACCCGCCTGCGCCGTATGCCCGTGACCCGGTTGAGCGAGGCCGACTGGAACTCCCTGGACCCGCGGGACCCCGCACTGGACACCCGGATCGCCCGGCTGCTGCTGAAGGCGGTCCACGGCTGCGCCGCTCCGGGCGCCGCACCGCGCGCTCATGTGACAGGACCCGCCGAGGAACTGCTCCGCCTGGAGACTCGGCTCGCCCGGGACCGGACCATCCCCTGGCAGGACGTGATCGCCGAACTCATCGACGGCCTCAACACCCACCTGTGCCACTGGGATCCAGAGCAGCGCGATGCGCTGCTTCTTCGTTGCAAGCGGCTCATCAGCCGCTACATCTCGGCCATCCCGCTGTCCAACGCCCAGCGGCTCCTGTCGTTTCTGGACAGTGGACAGCTGACCGTGGCCTCCTGGCCCCCCGAGGAGATACGTCCTACCGCCGACGGCTGGCAGGTGCGGTTGCCCGATGGCGGGGAGGAGCGGTTCAGCCATGTCGTCGCCGCCACGGGATTCCGGGCGCCCCGTCTCTCGGTAACCGATGGCGGACTGCGGATCGGCTCCGGTGACGGACCTGCCCCGGACATCGGCAACGATCTCCGGCTCCGTCTTGCCCCCAGCGGCCCACCCGAGCGGATCTGGGCGCTCGGCGCCTGTGCCGGCTCCCGCTACCCCATCGTCAACTACCTCCGCGCCTCGGCCCAGCACGCCGCGACCGTCGCCGCACAGCTTTCCCCTCCCGTTACCGCCGGCTCTGGAAGGACATCCTCGTGATCGCACTCGTCAACCCCGTCTCCAGCGGCTCGGAGCTGGCCGACGCCTTCTGGGAGGAGGGTGCGGAATGCCTGCACATCTACACCGACGGGCTGTCGCCCGTGGCGGAGAGCCTCGCGGCCCGGTACGGCACGTCCTACCGGCACACATCCCTGCCCGAGACCGTCCGGCACTTGGCGGCGCACGGTGTGCGCACCGTGATAGCCGCCAGCGAGTACGGAGTCACCCTGGCCGACGAACTGTCCCAGGAACTCGGCCTGCCACACCACGAACACCGGCTGCGGGCGGCCCGACGGGACAAGCACGCCATGGCCCAGGCTCTCGCGGCGGCAGGTCTTCCCCACGCCCGGACCGTGCTTGTCCACAGCGAACAGGAACTGTCCGCGGCCCTGGAGGGCCGGGCCTCCTTCCCGCTGGTCGTGAAACCGGTCAACAGTGCCGGCAGCGAGGGCTGCCTGATCGTGGAGAGCCGGGAGCGCGCCATGGAGCTGTTCCGTGCGCACACCGGTCAGGTCAACCTCATGGGCGAGGTCAACGACGGTTACCTGGTGCAGGAGTTCCTGCGAGGCACCCAGTACATCGTCAACACGGTCAGCACCGGTGGCAGGCATCTGCTCGCCGAGGTCTACGCGGAGCGCATCGACTACGTGGACGGTGCTCCCATGCTGCGCCACATCATCTCCCGCTCCGGCTTCACCGCAGCCGAACAGGAACTCGTCGACTACGTTCTGCGCTGCCTCGACGCCCTGGGCATCAGGGAGGGGGCGGCCCACACCGAGGTCATGCTCACCGACGAGGGCCCCCGCCTGGTCGAGGTGAACTCCCGGGTCATGGGGCCGTGCCTGGCCCCCGATGCCTACCAAGCCGCCTACGGCTACAGCCACCAGCACCTCACCGTCGAAAGCTTCCTGCGCCCCGAGGGATTCGCCAAGCGTTTCGAGTTGCCGCACGGCCCGGCCCGTACCGTCGCCAAGGTGTTCCTGCGCCCTCACCGGGACGGACTGCTGCTCGCCATGGACGGACTGCGCACCCTGCGCCGACTGCCCGGCTTCCACAGCATCGCCAGGCTCCCGATCATCGGCGAACCCGTGCGGGACCGCTATCTGACCACGGGCGCCTGCGGTATCGCCTTCTTCGTGCACGAGGACACCGCACTGCTCCAGCACAGTCTTGCCACCCTCCACGACATCGAGGACTCCGGCGGCATGTTCCGGCTGGCGGACCCCGACACCGAGAGCTGAACCGTGCCCGTCCTGTGCATCATCGGTGCCGTCCTGCTTCAGGCAGCCGCCTACGGGTGGCTCTCCGGCCGGTACGACACCTCCGGCAGCCTCTACCTGACCTGCTCCGGGTTCGCCCTGGCGGCCCTGATCTTCAACGTCGTCCATCTGGCCCGCCGTCGTATCGACGGCGGAGAGAAGCAGCAGCCGGCCACCGGACTGCTCCTCGCCATGAACGTGGTCACCGCCGTCACGTTCCTCGGCTTCTACGTCTCCCTGGCGTGGATTCCGTCCGCCCTGGCCAGTGGTGTGGAGGCGGCGGTCGGGCCGCTCGCGGTGGCTCTGCTCGGGCTCGCCGGGTACGGCCGCCGGGCCACCGCCAAGGGGTGGTTGGCCTCCGCTGCCCTGATCGTGCCGGGCGCGGCCGTAGCGGTCTCGCTCGGCGACGGTGCGACATCGGGGGACGGTCTGCTCCTAGGCCTGATCCTGGTGGTCGTCGCCGGCTTCGGCGCCTCCGCTCTCGCCGTCATCTCCGCTGAGCTCGGCCGCCGTGGCGTCGACCCGGTACGCACCACGGCACACCGCTTCCACCTCACCTACCTGGCAGGCGGAGCACTGCTGGCTGTCGACGGAGGACCGGGACCGCGCTGGCTCGCGGAGCTTCCCGTCATGCTCATCACCGGACTGATCGCCGTCACGGTGCCGCTTTTCCTCCTGCAGTTCGGCATCCAGCGCACGGATCCCATGCTCGCCATGGTCCTGCTGACCACCGTGCCGGGTCTCACCTACCTTGCCGAGACCGCCTTCCACGGCGGCTTCGACGGTCTGACCTTCGCACTCGTCGGTTGCCTCGTCGTCGCGGCCACGTGGGCCGCGCTCACGAGCGACAGCTCGGTACGGGCGCAGCGGCGGGCTCCTTGCCGGTTGGGCCCGCCCGCGCTCAGGAACGGTCGCGACCGGCCTTCAACTCCCCTATGAAGGCGGTCCAGGAGGCAGCCGCGAAGCACAGCGCCGGACCCTGCGGGGCCTTGCTGTCACGGACCGGGACGACGACTCCCCGGAATCCGTCGGCCACCTCCACGCAGTTGCCGCCCTCCTGACCCGCCTCCGCGAAGCGGCTGCCGACGGCGTGCCCCGAAGGCGAGTCCGGCCGGGGGCTGCTCCTGGGGGACGCCCTGGCCGTGCGCCGGGGGTCGGCGCCGCGCCGCCCGTTGGGCAGGACGGTGTGGGCGGAGCTGTCTCTTGACGCCTGACGTCAGGCCGGGCGGACCGCGCCCTTGATCGCCGACTGGCCGGCGAAGAACACCGACTCCTCACGGATGAGCGCTCCGGGACCCGGGGCGTGGATCATCATGCCGTCGCCGCTCCAGATGCCGACGTGGCTGAGGTCGTCGTGGAAGAAGACCAGGTCTCCGACCTGGGCGTCGGCAAGCGAGACCTGCATTCCCGCTTCCCACTGGG
This sequence comes from Streptomyces sp. NRRL S-455, assembly GCF_000717875.1. Taxonomy (GTDB): domain Bacteria; phylum Actinomycetota; class Actinomycetes; order Streptomycetales; family Streptomycetaceae; genus Streptomyces. The sequence goes on along the minus strand of NZ_JOCT01000021.1, from coordinate 329,434 downwards.
CCTGGGTGGTCCGGGGAAGCGTGACACCGGCGGCCTTCCACGCGGCCTGGGTGAGACCGGGGGCGTCGTACGATCCCGGCCCGACCGCACCCCATACGCAGGGCCGACCGGCCTGCGCCCGGGCGAAGGCGATCACGCGCTCGGCCCGGGTGCTGTGGCCGGCGTCCGGCGACCGCCAGGAACCGCCGTTGGCGACGGGTGCGAAGGCGGTGGAAAAGGCGGGTGCGGCGGCCGGCTCGGTGGGCACTGCCGGGGCAGGAGCCACCGGGGCTGGAACCGCCGGGGCTGGAACCGCCGGGGCAGGAGCCACCGGGGCAGGGACCGCCTGGGCAGGAACCGCCGGGGCAGGAGCCACCGAGGCAGGGACCGCCTGGGCAGGAACCGCCGGGGCAGGAGCCACCGGGGCAGGAGCCACCGGGGCAGGCGCCACCGGGGCAGGAACCGCCGGGGCAGGAACCGCCGGGGCAGGCGCCACCGGGGCAGGAACCGCCGGGGCAGGCGCAAGGATCTCCGGTAGACCGGCCTCATGGGGCACGGTGGTCACGTCGGCCGGTGGAGCGGGGGTGTAGTAGGCGGTGGGAGCGGCGGACGGAGCCGCGGCATACGTCGCGGTCGCGCCGGTCGCCGGGCCGGCACCGTACGTCTCCATCACGCTGGTCGGAAAAGCCGCCTGGAGAGTGCCCGTGATGGGGTCCGGGACGGTGGGCAGCGCCATGGCGGACTGCGGGCCGGGCAGCGGGTCGGACAGTGGGTCGGACTCCGGGGCAGGCGCTGGTGCGGGCTGGTACAGCGGCCACGCCGCCGCGTCGTCGCCGCCGAAGACCGGTAGGGCCGCCTCGCGCCGGGCGCTCTCGTCCGGCCGGGACTCCCCTGGCAGAGCCGGCGCGACCCGCTGGGCGGGGATCTCCGGGAGGAACGCGGTGGCCGGTGCCTGAGCCGCTCCGCCGGTCAGCTCCCGCGCGACACCGGTGGGCGCCTTGGGCGCTTCGAGGGCGGCGGGTTCCGCAGGACGTTCCGCCGGGCGCAGGGGACGTGCGGACTCGGGCGCGCGGTCGGGACGGACCGGCGGCCTCCTGTCCCCCGGCAGCGTCGCCGGCAAGGTCGGGCCCAGCTTGGCACGGGCGGCGTCGAACCACTTCCGGGCCATGGTTCCGGCCGCGGGCTCCATGTCCTCCTGGGACCGGCCGCGGGCGGCCGTGCCGCGCTGGCGCGGGATCGAAGCGGCGCGGGTCAGGTTGAATCTGCCCGTGTCGCTCTCGGCCCGGTCGTAGAGGCTGTTGACATACCGCCGGACCTCGTCAGGGCTCGCCGCCTCGCTCTCAGTCGCCAAGGTGGGCCCCAGCAGGCATCGAGAGGGAGTTGGCCTTGTTCGCGAAGTCGGTCACTTCGGGGCGCGAGGTTGGTTCCGACGCCATGGAAAGGGCGCTCCTTCCGTCCGAAAGCGCACGAGACCACCTGCCTAACGCTGGAAGTCGTGCACGCAGTGGTCAACTTAGCAAACTTGTGAACCTTCCGTGAAGATCTATGTTTAGCCAGGACGTGGGCGGGAAACGACAGCGCGCCCCGGCGCCCCGAAAAAGCAAGACGGCGCGTACAGCACGTACCTGCTCGTACGCGCCGACGCGCCGTGGGGGCCCGCTCGGGCCCTACTCGTCGTCTTCGGGCTTCTCCGCCTCGTTGATCTCCTGCTCAAGACCGAGCTGCTCGACGAGCCACTTGTCGAACTCGATCGCGGCCCGCACCCAGCTCACCGTCGAGGAGACGAAGTGCTCCAGGCTGACGCCCATGCCGATCAGCATCTGGGCCTCGCCGATCAGGCGGACCGTGCCGTCGTCGTGGGTGTGGCTGTAGACCTTGGGCCACAGGGTGCGGCGGTTCCAGTCGTCGATGGACTCCAGGAGCTGCGGCTTCAGCTCGATCCCGTGGGGCCGGTCGTAGAACGTCCGCACGGAGAAGACCTGCTGGTCTCCCTCACCCCGGAACATGAAGTAGGTGCGGAACTGCTCCCACGGCGCCGCGAGGTCTCCCTCGTCGTCGACGACGTACTTGAGCTCCATCTGTTCGAGGAGCTGCTTCACGAGGTCCTGATCCGGGACGACGGGGCCCGCCGGTCCTTGGGGCTCCGGCTCTGGCTGGCCCCCGAAGTTCGGAATCGAGGACGGGTCGATGGTCACCGTGTATTTCCCTTCGTACGGATTCCGCCATCCTCCCCCATGCGGGGAGGGGGGTGGCAAGCCCCGACTACCCCGCTAAGCCCATGGCTGACACGATCCGGTCAGCCGAAACCTTCGGGTACGGCTGGAGGACGTGAACGCCGAGACGGCGCTGGGCTCGTCTCGGCGTTCACGGCGTGATCCACGGCCCTACAGCGTCTTGCCCGTGGCAGGGCCCACCAGCAGTTCGTCACCGACGCGGTCCACCCGCACCGTGTCCCCGTCCTTGATCTCCCCGGAGAGGATCTCCTTGGCGAGCCGGTCGCCGATGGCGGACTGGACGAGCCGCCGCAGCGGTCGCGCGCCGTACGCCGGGTCCATGCCCTCCTCCGCGAGCCACGCCAGGGCCTCCGGCGTGATGTCGAGGGTGAGGCGCCGCTCGGCGAGCCGCTTGGCCAGGCGGTCGATCTGGAGCTTCGCGATGCGCTCCAGCTCGGGCTTGGTCAGGGCCGCGAAGACGACCAGGTCGTCCAGGCGGTTGAGGAACTCCGGCTTGAAAGAGGTCCGCACCACCTCCAGGACCTGCTCCTTCTTCTCCTCCTCACTGGTGATCGGGTCGACGAGGAACTGGCTGCCGAGGTTCGACGTCAGCACCAGGATGGTGTTGCGGAAATCGACCGTGCGGCCCTGGCCGTCCGTGAGCCGCCCGTCGTCCAGCACCTGGAGCAGGATGTCGAAGACCTCGGGGTGCGCCTTCTCCACCTCGTCCAGCAGCACGACGGAGTAGGGGCGGCGGCGCACTGCCTCGGTGAGCTGGCCGCCCTCCTCGTAGCCGACGTATCCGGGCGGGGCGCCGACCAGCCGGGCCACGCTGTGCTTCTCGCTGTACTCCGACATGTCGATGCGGACCATGGCCCGCTCGTCGTCGAAGAGGAAGTCGGCGAGTGCTTTGGCCAGTTCGGTCTTGCCGACACCGGTCGGGCCGAGGAAGAGGAAGGAGCCGGTGGGACGGTCGGGGTCGGCGATCCCGGCGCGGGACCGTCGTACGGCGTCGCTCACCGCGCGCACCGCCTCGGTCTGGCCGATGAGCCGCTTGCCCAGCTCGTCCTCCATGCGCAGCAGCTTCTGGGTCTCGCCCTCCATGAGCCGCCCGGCGGGGATGCCGGTCCAGGAGGCGACGACGTCGGCGATGTCGTCGGCGCCGACCTCCTCCTTGACCATGGTGTCCTTGGCGCCCCCGCCGGAGGCGGAAGATGTCAACGCCTCCTCGGCCTCGGAGGCGGCCTCCAGCTCCTTCTCCAGGGCGGGGATCTCGCCGTAGAGCAGCTTGGAGGCGGTGTCGAAGTCGCCGTCGCGCTGAGCGCGTTCGGCCTGCCCGCGCAGGTCGTCGAGCTGCTCCTTCAGCTCGCCGACGCGGTTGAGGGACTGCTTCTCCTTCTCCCAGCGGGCGGTCAGGCCGCGCAACTCCTCCTCCTTGTCGGCGAGGTCGCGGCGCAGCTTCTCCAGGCGCTCGCGGGAGGCGGCGTCGGTCTCCTTGCCGATCGCCAGCTCCTCCATCTTCAGCCGGTCGACGGCGCGCTGGAGTTCGTCGATCTCGACGGGAGACGAGTCGATCTCCATGCGCAGGCGGGAGGCGGCCTCGTCGACGAGGTCGATGGCCTTGTCGGGCAGGAAGCGGGAGGTGATGTACCGGTCGGAGAGCGACGCGGCGGCCACCAGCGCGCTGTCGGCGATCTGCACCTTGTGGTGGGCCTCGTACCGCCCCTTGAGCCCGCGCAGGATCGCGATCGAGTCCTCGACGGTCGGCTCGGCGACCAGCACCTGCTGGAAGCGCCGCTCCAGGGCGGGGTCCTTCTCGATCCGCTCGCGGTACTCGTCGAGGGTCGTGGCGCCGACCATGCGCAGTTCGCCACGGGCCAGCATGGGCTTCAGCATGTTGCCGGCGTCCATGGCGGAGTCGCCGCCGGCCCCGGCCCCGACGACGGTGTGCAGCTCGTCGATGAAGGTGATGATCTGCCCGTCGGAGTCCTTGATCTCGGCGAGGACGGTCTTCAGCCGCTCCTCGAACTCGCCCCGGTACTTCGCCCCGGCGACCATGGCCCCCAGGTCGAGTGCGACCAGCCGCTTGTCCTTCAGCGACTCGGGGACGTCGCCCTTCACGATCCGCTGGGCGAGCCCCTCGACGACGGCGGTCTTGCCGACGCCGGGCTCGCCGATGAGGACGGGGTTGTTCTTCGTACGGCGGGACAGGACCTGCACGACGCGGCGGATCTCCTGGTCCCGGCCGATGACCGGGTCCAGCTTCCCTTCCCGCGCGGCGGCCGTGAAGTCCGTCCCGAACTTCTCCAGGGCCTTGTACTGCCCCTCGGGGTCTGCCGTGGTCACGCGGCGCTGGCCCCGCGTCTTCTGGAAGGCCGCCTGAAGCTTCTTGGCGTCGGCCCCCTGCTGGGACAGCACCTCGCCGGCCGAGCCGCCCTTCGCGGCGATGCCGATGAGCAGGTGCTCGGTGGAGAGGTACTCGTCCCCGAGCTCCTTGGCGCGGGCCTGGGCGTCGGCGACGACGGCGAGCATCTCGCGGTTGGGCTGCGGCGGCGCCACCGTCGACCCGGTCACGCTGGGCAGCCCGGCGAGCACCCGCTCGGCCCCGGCGCGTACGGCCGCCTGGTCGGCGTCGACCGCGGCGAGCAGATCGGTGATGTTCTCGTTGTCCTGGCCCTGGAGCAGCGCGAGGAGCAGATGGGCGGGGGTGAGGTCGGGGTGCCCCTCGGTCACGGCCCGGTTGCTGGCCGCGTTGATCGCGTCCCGGCTCCGGTTGGTCAGCTCGGCGTCCACGTTCGCGTTCTCCTCCTTGCGTGAAGCTGGGTGCCACGTCCGCCACGTCCCACAGGACTGTCAGCCTGACTCAGTCAACGTGCACAAAGTTGAGTCTATTCCACTCAAGGCCGGTGCGGGAGGCCCGAGGGAGCTAGGTTCCGTTACATGGCGACCAAGTACTCCGTGGATCCGGGCGCTCCGGACCCGCCGTACCTCAGCTTCTGGCGGGAACGGCACGTGTGCACCCTGACGACTCTCCGCCCGGACGGCACCCCGCACGTAGTACCCGTCGGAGTCACATACGATCCCGCGGCCCGTCTGGCTCGGGTGATCGCCAACAAGGCGAGCGCGAAGGTGCGGCACGTGCTGGCGGCCGGGGAGCGGGGAGCGACGGTCGCCGTCTGCCAGATGGAGGGCCGCCGGTGGGCGACGCTGGAGGGCCGGGCCTTCGTCCACAGCGACCCGGACCGGGTCGCGGAGGCGGAGCGGCGCTACGCGGAGCGCTACGGAAGGACGCCGTCACCGAATCCGGCGCGCGTGGTGATCGAGATACAGCTGACGCGCGCCATGGGGCGAGGTTGACAGAAGTGAATATCCACACCGGTGATCGACTGGTTCCAGCCACCGCGCGACTGGGTTGATACCGGGAAATATCCCCAGAAACTGCAGCGGCGTCACCGTGTTCAGGTCACGGTGACGCCGCTGCGGGGGGGAAGCACCTGAGCGATCTTTACGACGGGGGAATCGCGTCAGGCACTGCGGGGGGTGGCAGAGATGGTCCTCGGGGCAGGCGAGTCGGCCTCCACCTGCTGGTGGTCCCGCTGGTCCAGGTTCACAAAGATCATTCCGTACCGTACGGCGCACCTGACGGGCTGCGGCGCCCCCCGAGGCCGCCGCAGACACCGGTACGCCCGTACGTCTCCGTCCTCGTCCCGCGTGACGACCACCGGCTCTCCGAACACGGTCACCATCAGCGAGTCACCGTCGTGGGGGATGGCGGTGACCAGGTCGATGAAGTGCCAGCCGGAGCGGTAGGCGGTGGCCATCTCACGGCGGAAGGAGCGGTCGTCGGGTGGAGTGGTCACGGTCAGCTCCCGGATCCTGCTGCCCCGGAACTCGGCCAACTGCTGTTGCTCGTGCCGTCGGCACTGTTCACGGCAACGGACGGCCAGCTGCTGTTCGCCCGAACCTCGTCCTTCACATCGGAGAAGCCACTCAGCGCGCCGAGGGCCGCAACGGCGGAGAAGGCGGCGACAAGCACCGAGCGAAGCATTCTGTTACGCATAGTCGGCTTCGTCCTCACTTGAAGGTCCCCTTTTCCCCCGTCAGGTACGACGATGGCTCATTCGGGCACGTCATGGCCACACAATCGATGCATCATGTTCCTGCATGTTCAGGACCCTGGGGGGTGGAGATTTGGCAGCGAATCAGACGAAGGCGACACATCCCCATGGGATGACCGAGTGGTGCGATGACGCAAGCCGTCTGTATGCCGCCGCGCTGCGCGCCGGACGCATCGCCCGAGCGGACGCCGAACCCGCCCCCTGCCTGATGGAGTTCGCCCTGCTCCACCCGGATCCGGACGACCCGGAATGGCTGCGGCCGATCCCCCCGGCGGTCGCCCTGTCCCGGCAACTCAACCCCCTGGAGAAGGAGATAGCCGACCGCCGGCGCCTGGCGACCGGCCTGACGGAGACCTTTCAGCCGTTCATGGCCCTGGGGACCCAGCTCGCCGCGACCAGTGACTCCATCACCGTGCTGGAAGGCGGCGAACGCATCAACGCCGCACTCAACATGGCCACCGGCCAGTGCCAGGCGGAGATGCTCACCGTCCAGCCGAGCGACCGGATGTCGGAGCGCAGTCTGCTGCGCGGCCTGGAGCGCGACCGGCCGCTGATCGAACGCGGAGTACGGATCCGCACCCTCTACCAGCACACGGCCCGCTACAACCCCGAGCAACTGGCCTATGCCGCACAGCTCTCCAACGGCAAGGCGGAGTACCGCACCATCGACGAACTCGTCGAGCGCCTGATCATCTGCGACGAGTCCGTCGCCTTCATCCCCGCGCGCGACGACCAGCAGGTCGCCCTGGAGCTGCGCCACCCCGGCCTCGTCCGCTACCTCCTCAAGCTCTTCGAGTACCTGTGGGACCGCTCGGTGCCGCTGAGCACGGGCACCCCCTACGAGACCGCCCGAGGCGGTATCACGGAGATCCAGTACTCCATAGCCAAGCTCCTGGTCGAGGGTCATGTCGACGAGGCCATAGCCCGCCGCCTCGGTATGAACGTCCGCACCTGCCGGGCCCACATCGCCAAACTGGCCTCCGCTCTGGGCAGCGGCAGCCGCGCCCAACTCGGCTATCTCATCGCGCAGTCGGGGATCCTGGAACGGGAGCAAGTGCCCTAGTGAGCTGCGCCGCACCGCGTGCACGGTACGGGGCGGTCAGATCCGCCCGTGGCGGTTCACATCGCCGTCACGCCACAGCTCGGCCCGTCGCGGGAAGCCCGTAGCCGTACGCTGCCCGCGCATCCGGGCGTGTCGAACGGCGGGACCGCACACCCCTCCCCCGCGACCACAGCCCAGACCGTCGGCGTACTCCTCCTGTTCACTTGTGCGTCGAAAGCCGCACATGTGGCCCCGACCGCCGCGGCCGCCGGGGCCCGGCGCGAGGGACAAGGCGAGGTCATCGCCCTCCGCACCGGCTGTCTAGACCATCTGCTTCCGCAATCCGCTCGCACATCGCCCACAAGAGCGCGATCAAGACGACCGCCCGCCGGCCCGATGGTTGAACACGCGCCCACTCCGATCCCCGCCCCCGTCGACGCCGGAAACCCGCAGGTGAGGGGCCGTCTCCCTCCCGGATGGCCGCCTTGGCCGAGAACACCTCCGCGACCGCGCGGAGTTCCCCGCCCGCGGGGCCCCCTGGCGATCACTGTCCTGATCTCTACCACGGTTCCTGTCCTGATTCGCGTTGTTGATGAACGTACGACTCATGCGTTCCCGCAGACCAGCCGCGTCCTGCTTTCCGCGCGACTCAAGTGCGCGCAGACTCAAACGGCATATGACGGGGCGATGGCCAGTTTCTGCCCTGTGGAGCCAAAGATCCGTGAGTCACGATGGTCGCGACGGCTTTGCAGCGAATTCGCGTTACCCGGCGCCATTTCTCAGCGAAATCGTCACACCGGTCATCGCGCCTGAACAGGAGTGGACACGAGAATGACAACGTTTCCGAGCACGACCATCCACGACTCCGTCACCGCACTCATCGAGGACCTGGACCGGCACCCGGTCTACGAAAACGAGTACTTCAAGCTCCTCGAGGGAACGCCCTGGACCGGCGAATCGTTCGAATTCCATCGGGCGAACTTCTACCACCGCACCGAAGGAACCGTGAAGGGCATTGCCCACGTGTGCGCCCAGGCGGCGGCCCACGACGACATGGACACCCTGGTCCTGTTCTCGCACATCCTCAACGAGGAGACCGGCGACGGCAACGCGGCGCACTGCCACGAAGTACTGATGGAGAACACCCACAACCTGCACGGTCAGGTCGAGTTCGGCGTGGCTCCGATGCTGGTCAAGGAGGCGCGGGACAGCAAGCTCGTCATCCCGGAGACCTTAGAGTACCGCCGGCGCACGCTGGACCTGCTGGTCACCAGCTACCACAGCATGCTGGGCGTCGCGATGGCGCTGGAGTCCCACGCCGACCGGATGCTCAAAATCTGCCGTACGGCGTTCCGCAACACCAACAAGGTCCTCCCGAAGGACAAGTTCGTGCACGACGTCGAGATCTACTTCAACGTCCACGTGGGCGACGAGGGGGTCGAGGAGCGCCATGCCGCGGACGCCAAGAAGTGCGTGGTGAACAATTGCCACAGCGAGGCGGACGTGGCTGCCATCGCCGCCGCGGCGACGGAGACACTGGACATCCAGTTGGAGATGTGGAACGCGATGCACAAGGCCGTCACCAACTGACTCCGTGACTCCAGAGAGGTAGTCCACACGACTGTGCAGAAGAACCGAGGAATTTCCAGCGCTGTTCTGAACATCCCGGAATCGGCGACGCACGGAACCGCGGCCAAGCTCGTAGCACTGAACAGCGGGATCGCCGCCGAGGACCAGGTAATCGACCTCAGCATAGGCGCTCTGGACACGCCCGCCGATCCTCGGATCGACCGCGGAGTGATCGATTTCATCCGGACGAAACCCGACGTGATCCACGCGTTCGCTCCCGTCAAGGGTTTTCCCTTTCTGCGGGAATCCATCGCGGCGCGTATGAGCCGTCTGCACGGGATCGAATTCGATCCGGAGAACGAGATCCTGGTGACGCCCGGCGGCGTGAAGGGTTCGATCTCCGCGGTGCTCCACGCCCTGCTGGACCCGGGCGACGAGGTCGTCGTCCCGGTGCCCAACTGGCCGCACTACTCGGACATGGTGCTGCTGCACGAGGCCCTGCCGAAGACGGTCCTGGTGACGGCCGAGGACGGGCTGACGGTGCCGGCGCTCGAGCAGGCGATCTCCGATCGCACCAAGATCATTGTGCTCGGCGACTGCATCAACCCGACCGGCAAGATCTACTCGACGGAGGAACTCTCCGCGCTGGCGCAGGTCGTCGCCCGGCACAACCTCCGGCGGGAGGCCGACGGCGCGAGCCCGGTCTACGTCCTGTTCGACTGCCCCTACGAGGCCCACGTCCTGGGCGACCGCGCCAAGACGTTCGCCGCCATCGAGGCCTCACTCCCCGACGGGACCCTCTCCCCGATGCGGCCCTGGACGCTGACGGTGACCGGCCCCGGCAAGACGTACGGCATGCACGGGGACCGGATCGGTTATCTGTGCGGGCCGACGGACATCGTCGAGGCCGCCGCCCGGGCACAGGTCAACCTCACGTCGTTCGCGTCCACCTACGGCCAAGTGGCGACGCACATCGCGCTCCAGCCGGAGATGGACGAAGTGGCGACGGCGAGGGCCAGGACCGCACGCACGAACCTGGAGGCCATGCTTCGCGAACTGGAAGCCGTTCCCTCGCTGCGGGTCAGGCCTCCCCAGGGGGGATACTTCCTCTTCGTCGACCTGTCGAGCTACGCCCGCGCCTATCAGGAGCACGGCTACGTCACGGCCGACCAGTTCCTGCTGGAGGAGGCGAAGGTCGCCACGATCTGCGGCAGCCACTTCGCGGCGGAGAAGGACCTCGACCACTTCGTGCGGATCAACTGCGGCCGCACGAGTTCCGTCCTGAGCCAAGCCGGCATACGCATCAGGCATGCCCTGAGCCGTCTGGAGCCCTGAGCTGAAAGCCAACGCGGTAGGAACTGTCAGATACTGCATCATCGGCACCGGATTCGCCGGTACCTGCGCGCTGTGGCATCTGGTCCGAGAACTGAGCGTTCCAGGCCGTCTGTCCCCGCTCTCCCGTTCCGCGATCACGATCGCCACAGTGGAGCGGGGACCCGTGAACGGCCCCGGATACCCCTACGCCAAGGAAAACGCCCAACTCGGGCACCGGTGCAACAACGAAGCGAGCACCATGGGGATCCATGGCAACGACTTCGTCGACTGGCTCGCCGAGAACAAGCCGTGGCTCGTCGCCGACCATCCGGAACTCATCCTGGAGACCCACCCCGGGATCGAGCTGACGGAATGGAAGCCCGAGGACGGCGAGTTCTATCCACGGGCCCTGTTCGGCCTGTACCTGGAGCACCGGTTCCAGGACGCCGTGAAGATCGCCCGGGACCACGGGATCGACGTGCAGCAGTACACGGGGCACGAGGTCCTCGACGGGCGGACGACACCGGACGGCTTCTCCGTCCTGCTCCGTGACCTCGGCAGCGGCCGCGAGTTCACCCTGGACGGACTCGACCGGGTGCTGCTGAGCACCGGGCACTGGCGCTCCACGGAGAACGACGCGCTCGCGGAACACGAGGGGTGCGTCCCGGCGCCCTATCCGCCGGGCAGGCTCCGGTCCGTCACAGCCGGCCGTCTCCGGTCACGGCGGACACCGGGCGCGCGTCCGCGGGTCTACGTCCAGGGGATGGGGCCGAGCGGCATCGACGCCATCATGACCCTGTGCGACGAGGGCGAGTTCACGTACACGGCCGACGGACACGTCGCCTCCTACCGGCCGGCGCCGTCGGGAGGGGGAGAGGAACCGCTGCACATCGTCGCCGGATCGCGCTCCGGGTTCTTTCCCCCCGTCCGGGGCCCGCTCACCGGCCATGAACTGACCCATCTCACCCCGGACGCCCTCGCCGGTATCCGGAGCGAGCACCAGGGGCAGTTGAGGATCGAGCCCGTTCTGGACCTGCTGGACAAGGATCTGCGCAGAGCGACCGACGGGGCGCTGGGGTGGCCCGACGTCGAGAAGCCCCGGTTCTCCTCGGCCAGGGAGAAACTCGAAAGCGACCTCCGGGACTCTCGTCATGGCAATCCCGTCTACACGCTTGTCCTGAAGGCGCGGAGGATGTGCTTCTACCGGGAACTGGAGCCCGGCGACAAGGCCGTGTACGACCGCCTTCTCGACACGCACTTCATTCGGACGGCGGTACCGATGCCGAGGGTGAACGCGGAGAAGTTGATCGCCCTCATGGACGCCGGAGTTCTGACCACCGTGAAACACGGCTATGCGGTGCCACCGGTCAGTGTGCACGAGGACGGCGGATTCGTGATCGCGTACGAGACCACCGCCGGAGAGAGTTCCAGCCTGCGAGCCGACTGCGTGGTACGGGCCAAGACCCAGGATTTCGACCTGGAAAGACATCCTTCGCCACTGGTGCGGAATCTCCTGCGGCGGGGCGAGATCGTGCACCACGAGGAATCGGGGTACGTCACCGGCGGGCTGGCCCTCGACCCGAAGGGAACCTACCGGGTGACGAGGCGCGTGGGGGACCTTTTCGAACCGTCGCCGCATCTGTCGTCCTACGGTTCCCCCGTCAGGTTCTGGCAGAACGAGCACAATTACGCCGGAGCTTTCGTGAAGGCCGCCGAGCAGGTCGCCGCCGACTGGGCCGACGCCGTGACCGACATTCCGCAACGCACCACCGCCCGGGACGACTCAGGGCTGATCACCACCGAAACAGGGAGCTGAACCATGGAAATGAAAGAGTTCTACTATCAGGACGGGTTACGGGTCAGCCTGTTCAACCTCGATCACGAAGCCGTTCCCTACCACTTCCACAACGAAGTGTCGGACATGGTGTACTGCTCCAGGGGACAGATCGCCATCGAACTCCCCGAAGCCGGCGAGGTGTACACCGTACTTCCCGGACAGGTCTTCCAGGTGCCCCGCACGAACAAGCACCGCTTCGTCAACGGAGCACCCGTCGGGACGCCCTCACGGTACGTCCTCCTCCAGATCGGCACGTTCGACATCAACTTCGTGCCGCCCGCCGAGGGGCTCGCGGAGAAGGTCGCCGACCGCGCGGCGACACATGTGGCGGACGCCGACGTGTACATCGAGAATCGCAGGGCCGATATCCTCGAGCTCGCCGACCGCTTCGCGTCGGAGAAGCCGGAGGTCCTGACCGTGGAGGAGCAAACCGACGTGGTGCAGGCGCTGCGCTGCTTCGCGGACCGCGGTATCGCGACCGAGCACCCGAGGGCCGCCGCCACACCGTGATCGACGCTGCCCCCTTCTCGTTCCGACTGACCACCTTCGTACTGATCGTCCTCACGTTCTTCGTAGGTGGGTTGTTCAAGGGACTGACCGGCCTGGGCCTGCCGCCCGTCGTCCTCGGAATTCTCACCGCGACGATCGGTATTCAGCCCGCCAAGGCGCTGATCATCATCCCGACGTTCCTGACCAACGTTTTCCAGGCGGTGCGCGGCGGCCACGGCCGGAAGATCATCCATCTCACCTGGCCGTTTCTCCTGGCCGCCACCTTGTTCACCCTGTCGGGCGCGCTGACGCTGAGCTACTTCCGGGCGGACGTGATGTCCGCCCTGCTCGGCGTCGGCCTCGCCGTCTACGGGATTCTGGGTCTGTTCCGACTGCGGGTGAACATCAGTGACAAGTGGTGGAACCACCCCGTGGGCGCGTTCCTCGGGGCCGTCAACGGATTCCTCACGGGAATGACCGGATCGTCGGCCGTCCCGGGTGTCTTCTATCTTCAGTCGATCGGCCTGCTGCGGGACCAGTTGATCCAGAGCATGGGGATCCTCTTCACACTGTCGACGGTTTCCCTCGCCTGGTCGCTGCGCACCCAGGACCTCCTGGACGCGAACCTTCTCGCCATGTCCGTGGTGTCCCTGGCGCCCGCCCTTCTGGGCATGTCGATCGGGAACAAGATCCGCCGCAGCATACCCGAGGAACAATTCCACAAGGTGCTCTGTACCGCCCTGGTGCTCCTCGGCCTCTACATCATGGCCCAGAATGTGGCCAAGTAACACCCGACCACGCATTGACGAAAGGACCCATCATGGAACCGGCCCTCGCCGAGTTGCTGCGCGAGTTGGAGGACTTCGGCGAGGCCAATGACTCGTCCACGGACGACCGAGGCCGGAAGATGCTGAACATCACGCCCGACACCGGTACGTTTCTCGCGCTGCTCGTCAAGGCCTGCAAGGCGCGGAACATTCTGGAGATCGGTACGTCCAACGGCTACTCGACCTTGTGGCTCGCCGACGCCGTGGGCCCGGAAGGCTCGGTCACGACGGTCGAGCAGGCCGACGACAAGGTGAAGATGGCCGAGCGGAACTTCCGGCGTGCCGGACTCCAATCCCGGATCCGGCAGATCAACGACGACGCAGGCCGTTTCATCGCCTCGCGCGCGGCCGGCGAGTACGACTTCGTCTTCCTGGACAGTGACCGCGGGGAGTATGTCGGCTGGTGGGACTCGTTGCGGCGGATCCTCAAGGACGGCTGCCTGCTCGTGGTCGACAACGCCGTCTCCCACTCACACCAGTTGGAGGCCTTCAACCGACTGGTCGAGGCGTCGGACGACTTCACCGCGGTACTGCTGCCCATCGGCAAGGGCGAGTTGGTGCTCCTCAAGGACTCGTGACCGGTCCCCGCCAACCCGCGGCCCCGAAGACCCTCGGGTGCCCGTTCGTCCATGACGGCGAAGCCGCTCCCACCCTCCCCTCCCCACCGAGCCGCGCTCTCCACGGCATCGGCCGCACATCGGCTGCACCGCCCCGTCTTTCGTTCGCCTCTGCACGGAGGAGTACCTGCCTTGGACGTCACCACGGCCATCCTGACGCGTCGTAGCATCCACTCGCTCTCCGGCCCGGCTCCTTCGGACCAGGAGTTCGCCTACCTGCTGAAGGGAGCGGCCGCGGCTCCCGACCACGGCAGACTGCGCCCATGGCGCTGGATCCTGCTGAGGAACGCGGACCTGGAGGCGGTCGGCGCCCGCCTCGCCGCCGAGGCGGAGCCCGAGGAACGGGACCTTGTCATGAAGAAGTTCATGCGAGCACCCCTGAAGGCGGTGCTGGTCTTCTCCCCGAAGGCGAAGCCCCGGGTTCCCGAATGGGAGCAGCTCGCTTCGGCGAGCAACGTCGCCTACGGCTTGATGCTGTTACTGCACGCCCGCGGCTTCGGCAGCATCTGGCGTACGGGCCGGCTGTGCCAGAGCCCCGGCAGCCGGAGCCTGTTGGGCGTCGAGCCGGACGAACAGCTCCTGGGTTCCCTGGACATAGGCACGCCCGCCGTCCCGGCGGAACCGGTCCGCCGGAGCCTGGAGGACGTCACCGACCGTATGCACTTCCTGCGCAGATGAACGGGGCCGCGCGGCCGGAGGCGAACCACCCCCGGCCCTCCGCCGACCTCAGCGGGAGTCCGGACCAGGAACGCCGCTGGACACGGTGGGGCGGGACGGGCCGTCCAGCCCCGCCTGGGCGATCCGCACCCCCAACTGGGTACGGCTGGCCGCCCCCAGCGTCTCCGACAGCCGGGCGATGTGCGCCCGGCACGTCCGCACGCTGATCCCCAGCCGTTCCGCGATCACCGCGTCCTGATGGCCCTCCGCCAGCAGGGCCGCGATCGACTGCTCGCGATGGGAGATGCCCTCGATGCCGGTGTCCGGGAGCGGCGCGGTCAGCGGGATGGCGAGGCGCCACAGTCGCTCGAAGACCGTGACGAGGTACTCGACGATCGCGGGGTGCCGCAGCTCCAGCGCCATCGTGCGGTCGGTGTTGGCGGGGATGAAGGCCACTGTCCGGTCGAACAGGATCAGCCGGTCGATCACCTCGTCCAGCGTGCGCGCCTCCACCGCGTCGCCCATCAGCTCCAGGTAGTTCAGCAACCCCTGCCCGTGCCGGGCGACATGCGTGTACAGGTCCCGCATCCGCACGCCCCGGCCGCGCAGCGCCAGCGCCCGGTGCAACCCCTCGGAGAGCTCCGCCTCGCGCCGAATACCGCCGGGCTGGACCGTGAGCACCTCGGTCGTGCACGCCTGCGTCGCCTCGTCCATCGCGGCCTGGATCCGGGCGAGTCCGTCCAGGACGCGGATCGCCGGGCCCTCGCTCGCCGACAGGGCCGGCTGCACCTGGCGGCCCAGCCCGGCGTACCACTCGACGGCCGCCACGGCCGAGCCCACCCGCCGCTGGCTCGCGCTGACCTCGTCGTACATCCCGCGCAGCAGCCGGGTCATGACCTCCTGCGGGGAGGTCGGCACCAGCCAGTCCATGTCGTCGGGGTCCGGGTGCAGCAGGGCGAGTTCCAGCAGGCAGGGCACCGGCCCGGCGTCCTGGCGCGGCACACGGCCCCGCCGTACGGCCCGGGAGTACACGCGATCCCCGGCCTCGCACAGCCGGTCAGCACCGTGTGGATGCCCCTCCGCCCCGTGCCCGGCCATCGCCCGTCCCACCCTCGGTTCCGCCGACCTTCCGCAGCGCAACTATGCGCGGGTGGGACCTGCACCGCAACACGGCTCCCCCACACACCGGTGCCCTTTCGAACGGGTCGGTCCCCCCATCGGCTCGCTCCCACTGGCCAGTTGCCGGACAATGGAGGAGTGGACACGAGACCCGTCCGGACGGCCGCGGACGACTTACCGGGACCGGCGGGCCTCCGGCGGCTGCCCGCCGTCGACGCACTACGGGGCTTCGCCCTGCTGGGCATCCTGGTGGTCAACAGCGCGCAGATCATGAGCCCTTACGAGTCGGAAGGGCTCCGGGACCCCGGCGCGGCCCCCTGGGACCAGGTCGCCGTGTGGCTGGTGTCCGCACTGGCGACCTTCAAGTTCTACCTCTTGTTCTCGTTCCTGTTCGGCTACAGCTTCACCCTGCAGACGGTCTCCGCCGAGCGGGACGGGACCGGCGTCACCGGGCGCTTCCTGCGCCGCTCCCTCGGCCTGGTGCTGCTCGGCCTGGTGCACGCCGTCGTGCTGTACAGCGGCGACATCCTGCTGACCTACGGCGTGCTCGGGCTGGTGCTGTTGTGCGCGCGGCGGATCGGACCGGCCACCGCCGTGAAGGCGGCCGCCTGGATCTACGGGGTCTTCGCTGTCGTCCTCACCGGGATGGGGGCGCTGGCGACGGCGGTGGACGACGAGGATCCCGTCCCCCCGCAGGAGATCGCCCGGGTCGTGGCCGCCTACCGCGGCAGCGCCGGCTCGGTCGTGCGGGAGAACCTGGACCGGCTGCCCCTCGCGTTCCTCGCCATCCTGCTCATGGCTCCGGGTGTGCTCGCCGCGTTCTTCCTCGGTCTGGCCGCGGGCAAGCGGCGCCTGCTCGCCCCCGGCGGGACGGACCGCGCCCGGCTGCTCCGGATCACGGCTCTCGGACTGGCCATTGGGGTCCCGGGGGCCGTGTTCTTCGCCTCGGCGGCCCAGGGGCCGCTGGACGACCGGTGGCAGGTGCTGGGAATCGGCGTGGGCATGTCGACCGCACCGGCCCTGTCGGCCGCGTACGCCTGCCTGCTGCTGCTCCTCCTGCACTCGCCGTGGGGCGACCGCGTCCAGCGGCTGTTCGTCCCGGCGGGCCGCCTGGCGCTCACGAACTACCTGGGGCAGTCCCTGATCATGATGTTCGTGGCCACGGCGTACGGCCTCTCCCTCTACGGACGAGTGGGAGCGGCCGCCGTGCTGTTGCTCGCCTGCGCGGTATACGCGCTCCAGCTCGCCCTCAGCACGGCGTGGACCCGGCGCTTCCGGCACGGGCCCGCCGAATGGCTGCTCCGCGCCATCACCCTGGCCGGACGCCCGGCCGACCCGAGCGGGGCGTGGTGCGTGCAGATGCAAGGCGGAGGAGGGCGGCAACGCGGAGCGTTGACAACCGACGACAACGCGGCTGGGGGTCCCCCCTGCTCGAAGAGCTTGGGGGAGTGCGTGCCACGCCCCGCGACGCCGGCATGATTTAAACGACAGGCCCTAGGTGAGGCCGATCGCGTCGCAGTCCGCCCGGTACTCGGCCGTGCAGATGTCCGACAGCTTGTAGATGTCGTCCGCGACCACCGTGTCCTTGATGTTCTCCCGCGTCAGGGCGACCACCGGCACGAGCTGTGCGGGAATGCCCTTGTGGGTCGGGCTGTCGACCTTCTCGCGGGCCAGGGCGGCGAACTGGATGTCGCGGCCCTGGACCTTGGCCACGGCCATCTCCGCGGCGCTCTCCGCCTCCTGCGGGTACGACTTGTAGACGCTCATGTACTGCTCGCCGGAGATGATCCGCTGCACCGCGGGCAGCTCCGCGTCCTGGCCGGTGATCGGCGGCAGCTTGGTCATGCCCGCGTCCTTCAGCGCCTTGACGATGCCGCCCGCCATGCCGTCGTTGGCGGAGTAGACGGCGGCGATGTCGCCCTTGCCGATCTTCGCGATCGCCTCGGCCATGTTGGCCTCGGCGTTCTCCGGCTTCCAGTCCTTGGTGTCGAAGGACTGCGCGATCGTCACCTGGCCGTTCAGCTCGGACATGGCCCCGGCCTTGAACTGCTTGGCGTTCGGGTCCGTCGACGAGCCGTTCATCATGACGATCTTGTCGGAGAGGCTCACGTCCTCACCGATGGCCTCCAGCAGCGTGCGCCCCTGCACCTCGCCGACCAGTTCGTTGTCGAAGGAGACGTAGGCGTCGATCGGGCCCTCGGCCAGCCGGTCGTAGGCGATGACCGGGATGCCCGCCTCCTTGGCCTTCTCCACGCTGCTCGCGATGGCCCGCGAGTCGACCGCGTCCAGCAGGATCACGTCGACCCGGTCGTTGATCATCTGCTGCATCTGGCCCGCCTGCGCCTCGGCGCTCGCGTCGGCGTTGGCGTACTCGACGCGGCCCTTGTTGCCGGTGAGGGACTCGACCTTCTGCTTGATGATCGGGTAGTCGAAGTTCTCGTACCGGGTGTTCGCCTTCTCGGGGAGCAGCAGACCCACCGTGATGTCGTTGCCCTTGGTCGGGCTCGCGTCGTCACTGCTCCCGGTCGCGTTGAGCGCGCCGCAACCGGCGAGCGTGACGGACACAGTGGCGGCAGCCATGGATATGGCGATACGACGACGCATGCGGGAGCTCACTTCGCGTGTGATTCGGACGTGGGCACACTTTGTGGCCCATGTGACAGAAAAGCCAACGCGGACCGGCACCCCAGCGTCAAGCGGAAGCACTTAACGAGATGACAACACTACGCTCCGAAGCAGTTGTGAAGGCAATACGGAATCGCCTCCAAGCGCTCTGCACCGGTCAGTCATCGACAGAAGACACTGCGAAATCGGGTCAACACATACGAAAGGGGCCGGGAGTTGCCTCCCGGCCCCTTTCGCGTGCTTTCACGAAGGCGCGCGCGTCAGTCCGTCTGCTGCTGCCGCTTCGGCCGCCACACCACCAGCGCGCTGGTCTGCTGCACCTCCTGGTAGGGCACCAAGTCCCGGCGGTACGACGCGTGCACCGCCGCCTCGCGCTGGCGCATGGCCGCCGCCGCGCCGTCGAGCGCGTCCTCCAGCTCGGCCACCCGGGCCTGGAGCGCGGCGACCTGGTTCTCCAGTTCGATGATGCGCTTGATGCCCGCCAGGTTGATGCCCTCGTCCTGTGACAACTGCTGGACGGTGCGCAGCAGTTGGATGTCACGGGCCGAGTAGCGGCGGCCCCGGCCGGCGGTGCGGTCGGGGGACACCAGGCCCAGGCGGTCGTACTGGCGCAGGGTCTGAGGGTGCAGGCCGGACAGCTGGGCCGCCACCGAGATGACGTAGACCGGGGTTTCCTCGGTCAGTTCATACGGGTTGCGTCGACGACCGTCCATCTGACTCATGCTCCCTTCGCGGCCTGGAACAGATCCGCCCGCGGATCCTCACCCGCGGTCGCCTCGCGATACGCCTCGAGTGCGTCACGAGCCTTCCCCGTCAGGTCCTTCGGAACACTCACCTCGACGGTGACCAGAAGATCCCCGCGGGTGCCGTCCTTGCGGACCGCGCCCTTGCCCCGGGCGCGCATGGTGCGCCCGTTGGGCGTGCCCGGCGGGAGCTTCAGCGTGACGGGCGGGCCGCCCAGCGTCGGCACCCGCACCTCGCCGCCGAGGGCCGCCTCGGCGAACGTCACCGGCACGGTGACGGTGAGGTTGTCGTCCTTGCGGCCGAACACCGGGTGCGCGTCGACGTGCACGACGACGTACAGGTCGCCCGCCGGTCCGCCGCGCTCGCCCGGCGCTCCCTTGCCGCGCAGCCGGATCCGCTGGCCGTCGCTGACGCCGGCGGGGATGCGCACCTGCATGGTCCGCGAGGACTTGGCCCGGCCACTGCCCTTGCACACCTCGCAGGCGTTCTCCGCGATCAGGCCGCGGCCCTTGCAGTCCGGGCAGGGGTCGGTGAGGGAGAAGCCACCGCCGCTGCCCCGGGCGACCTGACCGGTGCCGACGCAGGTCGGGCACACACGCGGTGTGCCGTTCTTGTCGCCGGTGCCGGAACAGGCCTTGCAGGGCGACTGCGAGGACATCCGCAGCGGGACGGTCGCGCCCTCGATCGCCTCCGTGAAGCTGAGCGTGACCTCGGACTCGATGTCCTGGCCGCGCCGCGGCTGCGTGCGCGTGCCCGGGCCCGCGCCGCCACGGTTGAACAGGCCCCCGAAGACGTCACCGAGTCCGCCGCCGAAGCCGCCGGCTCCCTGGCCGCCCTGGGCGCCTCCGAAGAGGTCGCCCAGGTCGAAGTTGAAGGAGCCGCCGCCGGCGCCGGGCCCCGGGCGGAAGCCGCCGTTGCCGAAGAGCGCGCGTGCCTCGTCGTACTCCTTGCGCTTCTTGGGGTCGCCGAGGATGTCGTTGGCCTCGGAGATCTCCTTGAAGCGCTCCTCCGCCTTGACGTTTCCCTTGTTGGCGTCCGGGTGGTACTCGCGGGCGAGTTTCCGGTACGCCTTCTTGATCTCGGCCTCGGTGGCGTCCTTGGGGACGCCGAGGACCTTGTAGTAGTCCTTCTCGATGAAGTCCTTGGTGCTCATCCCCGACGCCCCTCCTTCCCTTCGTCCGCTATGCCGTCAGCCCTCGTCCGGGCCACCGCTCTCCTTGTCGTCGGCGTCGGCGGTCTCGTCCGCCTTGACCGTCTGGGCCCCCGGCTGGGGTTCGGCCACGGCCACCCGCGCGGGGCGGATGGTGCGCTCGCCGATCCGGTACCCGGGCTGCAGAATCGCCACGCACGTCGTCTCGGTGACGTCCGGCGCGTAACTGTGCATCAGGGCTTCGTGGATCGTCGGGTCGAAGGACTCGCCCTCCTTGCCGAACTGCTGCAGGCCCATCTTCGCCGCGGTGCTCTCCAGCGACTCGGCGACGGACTTGAAGCCGCCCACCAGTTCGCCGTGTTCCCGCGCGCGGCCGATGTCGTCGAGCACGGGCAGGAGCTCGGTCAGGAGGTTCGCGATGGCGATCTCCTTGACCGCTATCCGGTCGCGCTCGACCCGGCGGCGGTAGTTCTGGAACTCGGCCTGGAGGCGCTGGAGGTCCGCCGTGCGCTCGCCCAGCGCCGTGCGGGCCTGGTCCAGCTGGGCCACCAGAGCCGCGTCCTGGCCCGTGTCCCCGGCCGGGGCCGCCCCCTCCTCCGCGGAGGGGGAGGCGGCCTTCGGCTCGGCGTCATCGGAGGTGGCGCCGGAAGGGACGTCGGGCTGCTGCTCGTCGAAGCCCGGGGTCTCCTCCGTCACGCGGCACCGTCCTTCCGGTCCTCGTCGACGATCTCGGCGTCGACGACGTCGTCGTCGGCCTTGGCGTCACCGGCGCCCGCACCGGCTCCGGCGGCGGCACCGTCGGCCTGCGCGGCGTTCGCGTCGGCGTACATGGCCTGGCCCAGCTTCTGCGAGACGGCCGCGACCTTCTCCGTGGCGGTGCGGATCTCGGCCGTGTCCTCGCCCTTGAGCTTCTCCTTCAGCTCGCCCACGGCTTCCTCGACCTCGGTCTTGATCTCGCCCGGGACCTTGTCCTCGTTGTCCTTGAGGAACTTCTCGGTCTGGTAGACGAGCTGCTCGCCCTGGTTGCGGGACTCGGCGGCCTCGCGGCGCTTGTGGTCCTCCTCCGCGTACTGCTCGGCCTCCTGGCGCATGCGGTCGACCTCGTCCTTCGGCAGCGAGGAGCCGCCGGTGACGGTCATCTTCTGCTCCTTGCCCGTGCCCAGGTCCTTGGCGGTCACGTGCATGATGCCGTTGGCGTCGATGTCGAAGGACACCTCGATCTGCGGGACGCCGCGGGGCGCCGGCGGCAGACCGGTCAGCTCGAACATCCCGAGCTTCTTGTTGTACGCCGCGATCTCGCGCTCGCCCTGGTAGACCTGGATCTGCACGGACGGCTGGTTGTCCTCGGCGGTGGTGAAGATCTCGGACCGCTTGGTCGGGATCGTCGTGTTCCGCTCGATGAGCTTGGTCATGATGCCGCCCTTGGTCTCGATACCGAGGGACAGCGGGGTGACGTCGAGGAGCAGGACGTCCTTGACCTCGCCCTTGAGGACACCGGCCTGCAGGGCGGCGCCGATGGCGACGACCTCGTCCGGGTTGACGCCCTTGTTGGCGTCCTTGCCGCCGGTCAGCTCCTTGACGAGCTCGGCGACGGCGGGCATACGGGTGGAGCCACCGACCAGGACGACGTGGTCGATCTCGCTGATGGAGATGCCGGCGTCCTTGATGACGTTGTGGAACGGCGTCTTGCAGCGCTCCAGGAGGTCCGCGGTCAGCTGCTGGAACTGGGCGCGGGTGAGCTTCTCGTCGAGGTGCAGGGGGCCCTCGGCGGAGGCGGTGATGTAGGGCAGGTTGATCGACGTCTCGGTGGACGAGGACAGCTCGATCTTCGCCTTCTCGGCGGCCTCGCGCAGACGCTGCAGGGCCATCTTGTCCTTGCCCAGGTCCACGCCGTGGCCGGACTGGAACTGCTGGACCAGGTAGTCGACGATGCGCTGGTCCCAGTCGTCACCACCGAGGTGGTTGTCACCGTTGGTGGCCTTCACCTCGACGACACCGTCGCCGATCTCCAGCAGCGAGACGTCGAACGTACCGCCACCGAGGTCGAAGACCAGGATGGTCTGGTCGTCCTTGTCGAGGCCGTACGCCAGGGCGGCGGCGGTCGGCTCGTTGACGATGCGCAGCACGTTCAGACCGGCGATCTCGCCGGCCTCCTTCGTGGCCTGGCGCTCGGAGTCGTTGAAGTACGCCGGGACGGTGATGACCGCGTCGGTCACCTTCTCGCCCAGGTAGGCCTCGGCGTCCCGCTTCAGCTTCTGGAGCACGAAGGCGCTGATCTGCTGCGGGTTGAAGGGCTTCCCGTCGAGCTCGATCTTCCAGTCGGTGCCCATGTGACGCTTGACGGAGCGGATGGTCCGGTCCACGTTCGTGACCGCCTGGCGCTTGGCCACCTCTCCGACGAGCACCTCACCGTTCTTGGCGAAGGCGACGACGGACGGCGTGGTCCTGGCGCCCTCGGCGTTGGTGATGACGGTGGGCTCGCCGCCCTCCAGAACGCTGACGACGGAGTTAGTCGTGCCCAGGTCGATGCCGACCGCACGTGCCATGGTTGATTCCTCCAGCTGACTTGAGTGGAACGGACTCAAGTGTGCACGACGGCTCCCGACCGGTCAACAGAGCTGAGTCGACCGGGCTCAACTCTTATCCGCTCCTTACACGCAATGGCGCGCTGACCTGCGGTGATACAGAACGACGGGGGCCCCGGGAGCCGTACACACGGACGCGTGACAAGGCGAGTACGACGGCGAGCGCCACACCCGCCACCCACCACAGGGCATCGGTCCCGACCCAGCCGGCGTGCGCGAGTACCCCGACGAACGCACCGGCCGACGCCCCGGCCCCCAGCAGCAGGATCGCCCCGGGCACCGTCAGCCCGAGCCGCCGCAGCCGGTGCGCGAGATGGTCCGGCCCGCCGCGCAGGACGGGCCGCCCGTCCAACCGCCGTGCCACCAGGACCAGTACGACGTCGGCGCCCACCACGGCGGTCAGTGCGAACAGCACCCCCGCGCTCTCCCCGAGCCCCTGTCCGGCCCGCGCGTACACGGCCCCCGCGGCCAGCACGAACCCGGCGGACATCGAGCCGCACGCCCCGAGCGCGGTCCGCGCGGGATGCCAGTTGTGCATGAGGAACCCGGTCAGCGCGGCGGCCAGCACGCTCATCAGCACCGCGATCCCCTCCATCACCTCAATGGCCGCACAGGCCCCGACACCGAAGGCGGTCACCATCCCCACACCCCCCGCGAGCCCGTCGGCGTGATCGAGCCCCCGGAAGCCGAGGGTCACCCACACGACCCACCCGACGGCGAGCAGCCCGCCCCCCACCCCCGTCTCCCCGTACGGCACGACACACGCCGCCGCCACCGCCGTACCGACGGCCGGCACCCACCGCCGCAGCCGCCACACGTCGTCGACGAGCCCCAGCAGGGCGACCACACCCCCCGCCACAAGCAGGTCCCGGACCCCGTCCTCCAGGGGTGGCGCGACGCCGGCCCGGCTTCCCGCCCCCACGACCAGCCCGGTGACGAGCACGACGGCCACACCCCCCGACAGCGGCACCTCCCGCTGCCGCCGGCGGTCGAGCAGACGCAGCCGGCGGGCGGGGGTCCGCAGGAGGGCCGCGAGCAGGGCGGTGAGGAGGAGGGCGGTTGCGGCGGCGGCGATCCCGTAGAGCACGGATATAAGTTATTCGTGACTATGACAATTCGGTACGAATAACACGACCGGATCGCGACTGTCTTTCCGGTCCGTCTGAGGCAACCCTCAGCGATTCAGATCACCCCCCACCCGGCTACAGTGCGGCGGAAGATAGGGGTAGTCTCAGACGGACTGCATAAGTTACCGCTTAGTAATTTCGGGGAACCGCAAGAACGACAGGTCACCCCCGACGAAACCCTCGCAGGCCCGAGGAGCCCCCATGCAACTCGCCGCGATCATCGTGTCGCTGGTACTGACCGTGGTCGGCGTTGCGCTGCTAGCACGCGCGATCGGCCAGTTCGTCCGGTACTTCAAGCTGGGCCAGCCCGTGCCCGCCGGTACCCGGACCGACAACCCCTACCAGCGCAGCGTGACCCTGGTGAAGGAGTTCCTCGGCCATACGCGCATGAACCGGTGGGGCATCGTCGGCATCGCCCACTGGTTCGTCGCGATCGGCTTCCTGACGCTGCCGCCGACGATCATCACCGCGTACGGCCAGCTGTTCCAGGCCGACTGGACGCTGCCGGTGCTCGGCGGCTTCCTCCCCTACGAGCTCTACATCGAGTTCATCGCCGCGATGACGACCCTCGGCATCGCCACCCTGATGGTCATCCGCCTGCTCAACCTGCCCTCGCGCCCGGGCCGCAAGTCCCGCTTCGCCGGCTCGAAGATGGGCCAGGCGTACTTCGTCGAGTACGTCATCCTCACCATCGGCCTGGCCATCTACGTGCTGCGCGGCCTGGAAGGCGCACTGCACCACGTGGACCACTACGAGGCCGCGTACTTCGCCTCGTACCCGCTGGTCCTGGCCTTCAAGGGCCTGAGCGTGGCGGCGCTGCAGAACCTGGTCTACTTCTTCGCGATGATCAAGCTGGGCACGACCATGATCTGGATGATCACGGTCAGCCTGAACACCAACATGGGTGTGGCCTGGCACCGCTTCCTGGCGTTCCCGAACATCTGGTTCAAGCGCGAGGCGACGGGCGGGACGGCGCTGGGCGCGCTGCAGCCCATGACGTCGGGCGGCAAGCCGATCGACTTCACCGACCCGGGCGACGACGACGTCTTCGGCGTCTCCCAGGTCGAGCAGTTCTCCTGGAAGGGCCTGCTGGACTTCTCCACCTGCACCGAGTGCGGCCGCTGCCAGTCGCAGTGCCCCGCGTGGAACACGGGCAAGCCCCTCTCCCCCAAGCTGCTGATCATGTCCCTGCGCGACCACGCGCACGCCAAGGCGCCGTACCTGCTGGCCGGCGGCGGCAAGGACATGGAGGGCGAGGAGAAGGCGTCCGCCGAGGCCCTCAAGGACGTCCCGGCGTCCGCGCTGGCGGAGGCCGAGCGCCCCCTGGTCGGCACGCTGGAGGAGAACGGCGTCATCGACCCGGACGTGCTGTGGTCCTGCACCACCTGCGGCGCCTGCGTCGAGCAGTGCCCCGTCGACATCGAGCACGTCGACCACATCGTCGACATGCGCCGCTACCAGGTGATGATCGAGTCCAGCTTCCCCTCGGAGGCGGGCACGATGCTCAAGAACCTGGAGAAGAAGGGCAACCCCTGGGGCCTGGCGAAGAAGCAGCGCCTGGAGTGGCTCAAGGAGGTCGACTTCGAGGTCCCGGTCGTCGGCAAGGACATCGAGGACCTGTCCGAGGTCGAGTACCTGTACTGGGTCGGCTGCGCCGGCGCCCTGGAGGACCGCGCGAAGAAGACCACCAAGGCCTTCGCGGAACTCCTCCACATCGCGGGCGTCAAGTTCGCCATCATGGGCGGCGACGAGAAGTGCACCGGCGACTCGGCCCGCCGCCTGGGCAACGAGCCCCTGTTCCAGGAGCTCGGCATGGAGAACGTCATGGCTCTGAACATGGCGTTCGGCGAGGAGATGGACGACGAGGGCAAGGTCGTCCCCGAGTCGGCGAAGCCCAAGTCGGCGAAGAAGATCGTCGCCACCTGCCCGCACTGCCTCAACACCCTCGGCAACGAGTACCCGCAGCTCGGCGGCGACTACGAGGTCATCCACCACACGCAGCTGCTGCAGCACCTGGTCGACGAGGGCAAGCTGATCCCCGTCACGCCGGTCGAGGGCATCATCACCTACCACGACCCCTGCTACCTGGGCCGCCACAACAAGATCTACACGCCGCCGCGCGAGATCATCGCCAGCGTCCCCGGCATCCGCAACGAGGAGATGCACCGCCACAAGGAGCGCGGCTTCTGCTGCGGCGCCGGTGGTGCCCGGATGTGGATGGAGGAGCGGATCGGCAAGCGCATCAACAACGAGCGCGTCGACGAGGCCCTCTCCGTCAACCCCGACATCGTCTCCACCGCCTGCCCGTTCTGCCTCGTCATGCTGACCGACTCGGTCAACGGCAAGAAGAACGACGGCAAGGCCAAGGAGTCGATCCAGGTCGTCGACGTGGCCCAGCTGCTGCTGGACTCGGTGAAGACCCCGGTCCCCGCGGACGACGAGGACGACGACGGCGGCGAGCCGCCGGCCGGCACCGCCGACTCCGCGAGCGCGCCGGAGCCGGAGCCGGTGAAGTAGGCGGTTGCCGCGGGTCGTTCCGACTGCTTCGACCGCTTCGACTGTTTCGACGCCCCCTGTCCGAGTCATCGGGCAGGGGGCGTCGCTGTCGGGGTGAGCGCGTCATCCGTGGCCGGATGCACTTTGCAGCAGGTGGTCGATGTGGCGTTGGAGAATGGCCAGCGCCATCTCCGGAGAGTGGTGGCCTGCAAGGACGTGGACCGTGAGGCCATCAGCCAAAGCGAGGAGAGTGTGGGCCTCGCGGGTGGGGTCGAGGCGCTGTGGGATTTCCTCGGTGTCCTGGCCATCCAGGGGTTCGGCTCCGCCATCACGGAGGCAGGGTGGGACACAAGCTTCGGTGTCGTCGGCCTTCTGCGGGCAGCCCAGGTGCCTGAGTGGGGAACCCTCCTGATCGGCTTGGCAGGTGCCGCCCTACTGATGAACAGCGGCGCGCCGTCACCATGCGAGGAGGCAGGCGCACCGACGTCCGTGAGCGGGCCAAAAGCCAACCACCGCTGCGTGGCAAGCTCTTGGCGTGACTGGTGTGGTCACGGCGTCGGGATCTCACCGTGCTGATCACGGCACCCTGATCCCCACCCGCGACCACACCCTCGCCGAGCAGTCGAAAAACACCCGAGATCCATGACGGGGCAGCCCTCAGAGAGCGCCGCGAGGGCCGTTCCCGCGGGGGTCGTTCTCCTCGTACCAACGTTCTTCCTCGCGTCGGCCCTCATCACTCATGGAGTACTTGATCGTGCCGACGAGCACCGCCAGCGTGAAGCCGCCGAAGGCCAGCACGAGGAGAAGCGACAGAATCGCACTGACGACAGCGGTGATGACGTTCCAGAAGACGTAGGCGAACACAGCAACCGTCACCAGTTTGGCGATGAAGTGCCACGGTTGCGGAATTCTGCGGTACGGCTTGGGCAGCCTTTCCAGGAAGGACAAGAAGACCATCAGCACCTTGTCCTCGCCCCGGCCCGGGCGAGGCCGCGCTGCCTTCCCGGGCGTGGAGAGACGCCGCCCCGCCCTTTGAGGTCCATGGCCGGGCATTTCAGTCCCCTTCCTGAAGCGACAGCAGGGGACAGCGATAGTAGGGAAGCTGCGGGCCTGGATTTCGCGATGACCGGGACACCGCACCACTTGGTCGAAATCGACCGATGCAGAAGCCATGGCGTCTCGTGGAGGCCGGGTCTGATACGGGACGGCCTGTGGCCGGCTCGGCAGGCGCGCACTATCCGCCGGCAGCACTGGAGGCGAACTGAACAGCCCCGCCCCCCAGGACAACCAGCTGCACGACGCCAGGGATACGCCATCCCAGGGCGAGGAGGCCACCGCCGGTGAGTACCGCGCCGCATCCCAGAATCCACGATGCCTTCGACGCCGCCTCCGACGCACTCGACGGACTGACACCGTCGCTTTCGTAGCTGTCGGCCCAACCCGCCATCCCATAGCCGTACACCATCCAGGCGATGACCAGGAAGTCGATGACGAGTAGCGCCACGGCGGCCCCGATCTCCTGACCGGTCGAAGGACCTTTCGCCTGTCTCATGCCCGTTGCCGTCCCGTCTTCAGGTGGCGATCCGATAAGCGCATGCAGTCAGCATGGTGTCCTGGCGGGCACCGCACATGAGCACAGGTACTCAGACGCACCGTTCTCGGGCGGCTGGTCAGCGGTGGCGCTTGTCACGGCGACGAGCGCTCTCGTCGGGCCTCCGTCCCGGCTTTCCGCCACGCGGAGGATGTCCCGCAGGGCTTCGGTCAGCCGTCCGCGTCATGGGGCGCGATGCGCCGCATGACCGCTTCCACCGGGGAGATTGATGACGAGTCCGGGAGAGGCGACGTATATGGGGTGCGGGAAGGCTTCCGCGGCCGTTTCGTGTGCGGCTTTCGGATCTGATCCCGGCCATAGGTGGGTGAGCATGAGGCCGGCAGCGCCTGCCTGGCCGGCGTACTGACCGGCCAGGCGCGCGGTCAGCAGATACGGTGCGTCGGCGGTCGGTACCTCGTGGATGTATGTGGCTTCCGACAACAGCAGGTCGGCACTTCGAGCGAGGCGCAGGATGTCGGGGCTCGGCCCCGTGTCGCCGGTGTAGGCGAGCACGGCTTCCGGTGTAGTCAGTCGGATGCCGGCGTTGGGCACGAAGTGCGGCAGGAGCCAGGTGTCGGTTCTGAACGGGCCGATGTCGAACCGGTCGCCCGGCTGGAACTCGCGAAGGTGGTACGCCCCGGCGAGCATGCTCGGTTTGTCGAGCGCGAGAACGGCATCGGCGGCGCCGTGGGGTGCGTATACCGGGAGTGCCGGTGGTGGCGTGTCACTCAGGCCCCGGGCCCGCAGGAGAGGGTTGAGGTCAGCGCAGTGGTCGGGGTGCCCGTGGCTGATCAGCACAGCGTCAATGGCATCGACGGCGCTGTGGTCGAGCAGGCGTGGCAGCGTGGCGTACCCGGGGTCGATGAGCAGGCGGAAGCCCGCGTACTCGACGAGGTAGCCGCTGCACGCCTGGACCGCGGTGGGCCACGCTCCGCAGCCGCCGAGAACGGTCAGTTGCATGCCAAGGAACAGTAGCCGCCATGCCGTTGTCGTGAGCAGGCATTTTTGGGCAGGGGAGCGGACGTGCTCGAGAAGTCGGTGCCGGCGGCTTTGTGGGGCTGGGCCGGTGCCGCGAAAGCGTCCCTTGACTATGCCCTGACACCGGCCCGGAGCTCCTATGGAGTGGCCTCGCCCCGGTCCTGCAGACGTGGTGCCTCGACGTCGGGTGGGCGGGGGATGCCCAGCGGCGGCACTGTGCCCTGTGGTTGCGGATACGGCGCGGGCCACGGGACGGGCGGAGCCGGCGGCGGTGGCGGCGGCAGTGGCGGGGAGACGCGTTGTGGGTGGTGGCGGCGGGTGAGCCACATGACGACCGCCGCGTAGAGCAGGACGGACGCCATGTCAGCGAGGGCGAGTTGCCACGGGGAGTCGGCCGCGGTCTCGTCGGAGGAGAGGCCGTCGACGAACGCGGCGGCGGCACCGAAGGCCAGCAGGTTGTTCAGGACGTGGAGGGCGATGGCCGCCTCCAGGCCGCCGGTGCGGATGGTCAGCCAGCCGGCCACCAGGCCGAAGAGCAGCAGGCTGGCGAAGCCCCAGCCGGTGCCCCAGCCGTGGGCGGCGGCGAACAGGGGCGCCTGCGGAAGCAGGGCGAACCACGGGGAGCGGACGAAGGCGCCCACGGCCTGTGTCAGCCAGCCCCGGAAGACGTACTCCTCGGCCGCGGCCTGCAGCGGGACGAAGGCGGTCAGCACGACCACGGAGGTGAGGAACGAACCCCAGCCGACCCAAACGTCGGACTCCTCCGGGCCGGTGTCGTCGCCGGGCAGGAGGAAAGCGGTCGCCGTCAGCAGTGACGTGGAGAGCAGTGCGGCGAGCAGACACCAGCCCAGCCACCGCCAACGCATCCGGCCGGTGACCGACGTCAGTGTGCCGACGGGCCGTCGGCCCGGCCACAACACGGCCAGAAGGACGAGGGGGAGGGCGACCGCGATGGACATCAGCTCCAGGACCGTATTGGGGAGCGGGCCCAGGTCCGGTCCTCCGTCGGGCAGTTCGTCGGCTCCGGTGACCGCACCGAGGACGTACCAGAAGAGGAACAGCAGGACTACGAGCACCAGCAAGGCACCGAGCAACAGCACCGTACCGACCAGAGGACGCCACCAGCGGTGACGGCCTGTGCAGTGGCCCATACGGTGGTAGGGGAGGCCGTTGCCCTCCGGTCTCTCCGGTCTCTCCGGTCTCGGAGGGGACGGGATTAACGGGGTTGTCATGGTCGCAGCTTTCCAGAAGCGACCCGACCGAATGCCCTGGGTGCTCCGTTCCGGACAATCGGTGGCTCAACACCGTCGAGAATGGCGCATGTACGGACATCCGTGATCCGAGCGGAACACAGGATGCTGTGCGGCCACATTTGCGGGTGGGCGCGGCCCGTCAGGCCGGCTCCGCGGCGCGCAGGGCCCGGGCCAGCCACTCCAGCTCCTCGGTCGCGTCGGGCGACGACGCCTGGCCGCGCGCACGGGCGACGAGCCTGCGGTAGCGCTCCGCCCCTGCCTCGATGCCGGCCTCCAGGCTGCGCAGTACGGCGGCCCGATCGGTGTCCCCGAACAACTCGGACAGCACCTCGGCCGCTGCCGACCCGACGGGAGCCACCCCGCGTTCCCTGACCTCCGCGACGGTCTGCACAACCTGCCTGGCCCACCAGATGGACGCCCCGGGCGGACGATCCCGCCCCGCCACAGGCGTGTTGAGCTCCAGCCATGCGCGCAACCGCATGCGAAAGCCGGGGTCCCGCACCAGTTCGGCCAGTTCGATCCAGGCGTCGACCTGATCGGGTGTGGGATCGTCGGGCAGTTCGATGCTGAGGGTGCGTAGGCGGTCGCGCAGGCGCGGGTCGACGTGGAGACCGCCGAACACCTCCTCCTTGAACTCGTCGATGACCTGCTTGCGTTCGGCGGCGGAAAGCCGCGCCAACCGGTTCATCAGTGCTGTCTCCTCGGCGGTCGAACCCCGTTTCGCCACGGTGGACAGGACGGCCCGGCTCACCTTGAGCGAGCGGATCCGCGCGTCGAGCGCGGCCACGTGCGCGTCGGCGACCTCGGCGACCGTGGCACGTCCGCTCAGGACCCGACACACGTCGTCGAGACCGAGGCCCAGCTCCCGCAGGGTGCGGACCAGTTCGACACGGGCCACGGACTCGGCGTCGTACAGCCGGTAGCCGCTCGCGGAGCGGGCCACAGGCGGCACCGCCCCCTCGTCCGACCAGAAGCGCAGGGTACGCACCGGCAGACCGGTGCGGTGCGCGAGCTGACCGATGGTGAGCGTGTCGGAGCGTTCGTCGTCCATGGGCGAGATCCTGGACCTTCCAGCCGCTGGAGACTCAAGCGCCGTGTGGGCCCTGTTCGTGCTGCCCTACCACACCGATGACAAGTTTGTGTTCCTGCAGGGGCTTGGCTACTCGGGCTCGTACGGCGTTGAGCGTGCGGTACCGGCCGGTGCCGTGAGTGATCCCCTGCACGCGCCACGCACCAGACACCACGACCACGCCTCAACAAATAACCGAACTCACGTACAACCCTTACGCCCCCACACAGGTCTCCTGATCGCCGACACCGTGAACGCCCGGGCAACTCCCGGCGAAGTACCGACGGTCCGGCCCTCCATCGACTGTGGATGTCTGCCAGGCATCCCCCGCATGCTGCAGGAGACCCCGCATGCACCAGCACGAGCGCCTCTCCGGGCGCCCGCACGCAAGCGCTCGCCCCTTCCGGCGCCCCGGCCTGCGGCTCGCCCTGGCGACCGCCGCCGCGGCCGCGCTGACGGGCACGCTGCTCACGGCCACGGCCGGTTCGGCGACGGCCGCGGACTCGACGCACACCCCGAAGGCCGACTTCAACGGCGACGGCATCGGCGACGTGGCGTTCTCCGCCTCCGGCGCGTACGTGAGCGGCAAGAAGGACGCGGGGCAGCTCGTCGTCCTGTACGGCGCGCAGACCGGTGTGTCCTCCGCGAAGCGGTCCACGATCAGCCAGAACACCGTCGGCAACCCGGGCACGGCCGAGGCCGGTGACGTGTTCGGCGCCGACAGCGCCTACGCCGACTTCAACGGCGACGGCTACGACGACCTCGCCGTCTCCTCCCCGATGGAGGACGTCGGCAGCGACAAGGACGGCGGCGGTGTCGCGGTCCTGTGGGGCTCGGCCACGGGCATCACCGGCAAGGGCGTCTCGATCGCCGACGCGGCCCCCACCAAGCACGACCGGTGGGGCAGGAACCTCGCCGCCGGCGACTTCGACGGCGACGGCAAGGCCGACCTGGCCGTCGGCAACACCTCCAACGTCGTGTACGTCCTCAAGGGCGGCATCAGCGCCTCGGGCACGGCGGTCAAGGGCCGCTACAGCGTCAAGGCACCGGTGCAGGCGTCAGGTGACGGTTCCGGGCCGCTCAACCTCACCGCGGGCGACGTCAACGGCGACCGCCGCACCGACCTGGTCGTCGACGGCTTCGAGACCGCCACCGGCCAGTACTGGAACGCCAACTACCTGCTCCCCGGCACCAGTTCCGGCCTGTGCGCCACCGGCGCCCGGCAGCTGAAGGCCGGGGTCATCACCGGCATCGGCGACGTCAACGGTGACGGCTACGGCGACATCGTCACCGGCATGCACTGGAACAGGGCCGACGACGGGGTGGCCTTCCCCGGGGCCTCCGACGGCGGCAAGGTGTGGGTCACCTACGGCGCCCCGGACGGTGTCGGCTCCACCACCGGCATCACCCAGAACACCGGCAACGTTCCCGGCAGTTCGGAGAAGAACGACTACTTCGGTTACGAGCTGGACCTGGGCGACGTCAACGGCGACGGCTTCCAGGACCTGGTGGTCGGTGTCGCGGGCGAGGACCTCGGCTCGGTCGCCGACGCCGGCCAGCTCGTCGTGCTGTACGGGTCGGCCTCCGGCATCAACACCTCCTCCGGGGCCCAGTCCTTCGCGCAGAGCACCCCGGGCGTACCCGGCGCGGACGAGAAGGGCGACTTCCTCGGCACGGATGTGAAGCTCGACGACGTCACCGGCGACGGCCGCGCCGACCTGCTGGCCGGGTCGTACGAGAACGACGGCAACGGCGCGGTCCTCTACCTGCCGTCCAGCGGCACGAAGATCACTGCCACGGGTTCGCGCACCGTCTCCCCCAGCGCCTCCGGCGTCCCGACGACGGGTTACCCGAACTTCGGCGCGAACTTCGGCGACTGAGCCGCCGCGTCCCTTCGGCACGAACATCGCCGACCGAACCACCCAGGATCCCGTCGGGGCCGGGCCCCGCAGATCCGGCCCCAGCTCTTCAGGGCCGGACCCCGCGGGTCCGAACCCCACCCCTTCGGGGCCGGACCCCGCCGGTCCGGCCCCTTCCCCACCCGGAGCCCCGCCTTGCGCAAGCGCATCCTCCTCCTGGCCGCCACCCTCACCACCGGCCTCCTCACCGCCACCACCCCGGCCACCGCCGCACCCTCCGGCCTCACCGGCGACTTCAACGGCGACGGATACCGGGACGTCGCGATCGGCGCGTTCAGTGCCGACGTCGGCTCGGTGCAGGGCGCCGGCGCCGTCGTCGTGCTGTACGGCTCGTCGTCCGGCGTCTCGGCGGCCAGGAAGACCGTGATCACACAGAACTCCACCGGTGTCCCGGGCACCGCCGAGGAGGGCGACCGCTTCGGCTACAGCCTCGCCGCCGGGGACCTGGACCGCGACGGCTACTCCGACCTGGTCGTGGGCGCCCAGTACGAGGACATCGGCGACCGGGACGGCATCGGCTCGGCCACCGTCATCTGGGGCTCCAAGTCCGGCCTGTCCGGCGGCAAGGGGCTGCCCCAGCCGTCCGACCTGTCCGAGTGGGGCGGCTTCTCCTCCGGCGTCGCGACCGGCGACTTCGACGGGGACGGCGCGACGGACGTGACGATCACCGGCCAGAGCCGCACCCGCCTCTACAAGGGCCCCTTCACCCGCACGAGCGGCCCCGCGAGCCACACCAGCCTCAGCACCTTCGGTTCGACGTACGAGGTGTTCGCGGGCGATCTCAACCGGGACGGCGACGCCGAGCGCGTCTACCCCTTCCTCGTCACCGGTGACGAGGGCGGCGAGATCAGCTACCACGGCTGGACCGGCACCAAGTACGCCCGCACCTACCTGCCGGACGCCGACGGCGAGGAGGGCACGATCGCCGACGTCAACGGCGACGGCTACGGCGACCTCGTCCTCGGCGACTACCAGGACCCGCGGCCCGAGAAGCCCGGCGGCCACAAGGGCGGCCAGATCACCGTCTGGTACGGCGGCCCGACCGGCCCCGACCCTGCGCAGAAGCCGACCGTGATCCACCAGGACACCGAGGGCGTCCCCGGCGCCGGCGAACACGGCGACCTGTTCGGCTCCGCGATCGGCGCCGGTGACGTCAACGGCGACGGCTACGCCGACATCGCGGTCGGCGCCTGGGCCGAGGACGTCGGCACGGTGGAGGACGCCGGGTCCGTCACCATCCTGTTCGGATCGGCCTCCGGACTGAGCGGCAAGGGCTCCAAGTCGTACACGCAGGACACCGAGGGCGTCCCCGGCGCGAGCGAGACGATGGACGCCTTCGGCATGACCGTGCGCCTGGTCGACCTCGACAAGAACGGCAAGGCCGACCTGGTCAGCGGCGCCGGTTACGAAAACGGCTACGGCGCGGTCACCGTCCTGCGCGGCACCGCCTCCGGCCTGACCACCTCGGGCTCCACGTTCCTCTCGGCCCGCGACGTCTCCCTGAAGGGCGGCGCCGACTTCGCCTGGGCCATCGCCCAGTGACGCGTCAAGTGACGCGTCCAGTGACGCCCCGTCAGCTTTCCCTCTCCGCAAGGACACCCATGCGTCTGCGCAGCGCCGCCCTCCTCGTCGCGGCCCTCACCTCGCTCCCCCTCGCCCTCACCGCGCCCACCGCCCAGGCGGCGCCCGCGGCCGCCCCGTACGACTTCAACGGCGACGGCCGTAAAGACCTCGCGATCGGCGCGCCGGGCGCCACGGTCGCCGGGAAGGCGAAGGCGGGCGCCGTGTCCGTCGTCTACGGCAGCACCAGCGGACCGAAGACATCGACCCGCACGCTCCTCACCCAGGACACCGCCGGGATGCCCGGCGCCGCGGAGGCCGACGACGCCTTCGGCTCCGCCCTCGCCTCCGCCGACCTGAACACCGACGGCTACGCCGACCTGCTGATCGGCACGCCCGGCGAGGACGGCAGCGACACCAACGACGGCACCGTCACCATCGTCTGGGGTTCCACGACCGGCCTGTCCGGCGCCCGTTCGCTGTTCAGCTTCTTCAGCAGCGACTACGACCGCTACGGCAAGTCCCTGGCCGCCGGCGACTTCGACAACGACGGCGTCACGGACGTGGCGGTCGGCTCCAGCGGCCCCACCGTCCTCTCCCTCGTGTCCGGGCCGATCACCAAGACCGGCGCGCACAACGGCGGTTCGGGCTCCCGCCACTCCCCGTGGTCCAGCCCGCACGGCGTCACCCACCTCTCCTCCGGCGACGTCACCGGCGACGGCCACCCCCGGGTGGTCCTGCACGGCCGCGCCAACGGCACCGACGACGCCACCACCGCCCTGGCCGACCTGCAGATCGGCAACTACACCGACTGGCTCCAGGACCTGCCCGCCGGATACGTCTCGTCCGTGGCCGACATCGACAAGGACGGCTATGCCGACATCGCCGTCGGCAACGACCGCGAGACCTCCGCCGACCCGGCGGGCGCCCTCGGCGGCAAGGTCACCGTCGTCTACGGCGGACCCGACGGCCGGGACACGAACCGCGCCCCGCTCGTCCTCACCCAGGACACCGCCGGGGTGCCCGGCGCCTCCGAGAAGGGCGACCGCTTCGGCGGCGGCGTCTCACTCGGCGACATCAACGGCGACGGCTACGCCGACCTCGCGATCGGCGCCCCCGGCGAGAACTCCGCCGCCGGTGCCGTCACCGTGCTGTACGGCTCCGCGTCCGGCCTGACCACGAAGGGCGCGACGTCGTACACCCAGAACACGGCGGGTGTCCCCGGCGCCTCGGAGAGCGGCGACCGCTTCGGCGAGCGCGTCACCCTCACCGACCACACCGGCGACCGCCGCGCCGACCTGTCCGTCTCCGCGCCGGGCGAGAACTCCGGCGACGGCGCGGTCTGGTCCCTGCGCTCCACGGCCACCGGCCCGACGACGTCCGGCTCGACGAGCTTCGGCCCTGGCACGACGGGCGTCTCGACGGCCGGCGCGCCGGGCTACGGCACGGCACTCAACTCCTGACCGCCACCAGCAACGAAAAAAGCGAAAAAACGAGACCAGCAAGACCAGCAAGACCGACGAAACCCACAAACCGACGAAACCGACGAGCACGGGGACTTCCATGCGCAAGCGCACCCTCCTCCTGGCGACGGCCCTGACCACCGGCCTGCTCACCGCCCTGCCCACGACGGCGGCCACCGCCGCGCCCTCCGGCCTCTCCGGCGACTTCAACGGCGACGGCCATCGCGACCTCGCGATCGCCGCCCCGCTCGGCAAGATCGGCGGCAAGACCGGGGCCGGCTACGTCGCCGTCGTCTACGGCACCGCGAACGGCCTCGACAGCTCCAAGCGCCAGATCATCAGCCAGGCCACCGAGGGCGTCCCGGGCGTCCCGGAGACGCAGGACTACTTCGGCGACCGTCTGACCACCGGCGACCTGGACGACGACGGCTACACGGACCTGATCGTGGGCGTGCACGCCGAGCAGATCGGCTCCACCGGCGACTCCGGTGTCCTGACCGTCGTCTGGGGCGGCGCGAGCGGCCTGAAGACCGCGACCGACCTGTCCGCGCCGCTCCCCGAGAACCGGAACGAGCTGGGCTGGTCCGTCGCCACCGGTGACTTCGACGGCGACGGCGACACCGACCTGGCCGCCGCCAACATCGCCTACCCCGAGCTG
The DNA here is from genome assembly GCF_000717875.1 of Streptomyces sp. NRRL S-455. Lineage (GTDB taxonomy): Bacteria > Actinomycetota > Actinomycetes > Streptomycetales > Streptomycetaceae > Streptomyces. The sequence continues at coordinate 292,435 of NZ_JOCT01000021.1, read as the reverse complement.
AACGTCTTCAAGGGCCCGGTCTCGCGCACCGGCAAGGCCACCGAACTCATCGGCATCGACACCTTCGAACAGACCGGCATCAACTCCGACAACCTCGTCGCGGGCGACGTGACCGGCGACGGCAGGACGGACCTGCTGGTCATGGGCCAGGAGGAGGCCGGCGACGGCTACCGCACCCGCAGCGTGCTGTACAAGGGCACCGCGACCGGCCTGGCGGCGGGCGGCAAGCTCGCCGGAGGCTACGCGGCCGTCATCGCGGACGTGAACAAGGACGGCTTCGGCGACATCGTCACCGGCAACTTCATGGAGAAGTCGACGGACGAGCCGAACGGCGGCTCCGGCGGCGCGATCACGGTGACCTACGGCGCCGCCGGCGGCCTGAGCACCCGCACCCCCGTCCGCATCACCCAGGACACCACGGGCGTGCCCGGCGCCGCCGAGAAGAACGACCGCTTCGGCTGGAGCCTGTCGGCCGGCGACACCAACGGCGACGGCTACACCGACATCGCGGTCGGCGCCCCGTACGAGGCCATCGGCTCGCTGAAGCAGGCGGGCACGGTCACGGTGCTGCGCGGCTCGGCCTCCGGCGTGACCGGCAGCGGCGCCAAGTCCTTCTCCCAGGACACCGCGGGCGTCCCGGGCGCCGCCGAGGCGTACGACTCCTTCGGCTACGCCGTCCAGCTCACCGACGCGAGCGGCGACGGCCGCGCGGAGCTGGTGGCGAGCGCCTCCGCCGAGAACACCGGTGACGGCGCCGTCTGGCTGCTGAAGTCCACCGCGTCCGGAGTCACCGCCACCGGCTCCAAGTCCTTCGGCGCCGCGACCGTGGGCGGCCCGACGGGCGACGCGTACTTCGGTGACGTACTCGCCGGCTGACCCCCGCACCCACCCCACAACTCCCTCACCAGGAGGAACACCCATGCGCAGGCACACCGCGGCCACCCTCACCGCCGCCGCCCTGCTGACCGCCGGCCTCACCCCGCTCACGCTGGCGACCCCGGCTTCCGCCGCCCCCGCCAAGCACGCCGACGACTTCAACGGCGACGGCTACCGCGACCTCGCCTTCTCCGCGCCCTACGCCCCGGTCGGCGGCAAGACCGACGCGGGCGCCGTCGTCGTCACCTACGGCTCCGCGAACGGCATCAGCGCCGCCCGCCGCACCGTCCTCACCCAGGACACGGCCGGCATCCCCGGCGCCGCCGAGGAGGGCGACCGGTTCGGCAAGGCCCTCGCCTCCGGCGACCTGAACGCCGACGGCTACGCCGACCTCGTGATCGGCAGCGTCGGCGAGGACGTCGGCTCCGACGCCGACGGCGGCTCCGTCACGGTCGTCTGGGGCGGCAAGAGCGGCCTGTCCGGCGGCCGGGGCGTGTCCGACCCGGCGGTGTCGGCCCACGACGAGTACGGCGTCGCCCTCACGGTCGCCGACTTCAGCGGGGACGGCCGCCCCGACCTCGCCGTCGGCAGCGACGGCAGTGACATCTGGATCCACCAGGACTTCACGAAGGCCTCCGGCGCGGCGTCCCACACCGAACTCGCCACCGGCCTGCAGACCGGCCCCGGCCTGAGCGGCGCCCGGCACCTCGACGCCGGAGACGTCAACGGCGACGGCATCGACGACCTGGTGGCGACGGGCAGCGACGCGGCCACCTACGACGCCGGCAACATGATCTACCTGGGCTCCACCTCCGGCCTCACCTTCCAGACGTTCCTCAGGAGCGACGCCTGGGAGCTCGCCGCCGTCGGCGACCTCAACGGCGACGGCTACGACGACGTGGTCACGGCGGAGCCCGGCGGCAGCGGCAGGAGCCTGGGCGGCTCGGTCATCTCCTACCTCGGCGGCGCGAACGGTGTCCGCACCCAGCCCCAGGCGAGGATCAACCAGGACACCCCGGGCGTCCCCGGCGCGGACGAGGACACGGACGCGTTCGGCAACGACCTCTCGGTCGCCGACGTCGACGGCGACGGCTACGCGGAAGTGGCCGTCGGCGTGCTCCACGAGACCATCGGCACCGCCAAGATCGCGGGCAGCGTCACCGTCCTGCGCGGGTCGGCCGCCGGCATGACCGGCACCGGCGCCCAGTCGTTCACCCAGAACACGGCCGGCGTGCCCGGCACCGCCGAGTCCGCCGACCGCTTCGGCGCGTCCGTCCGCCTGTCCGACCTCAACCGCGACGGCAAGGCCGACCTGTCCGTCGGCGCCGACGGCGAGAACCACCCGTCCGGCGCGATCTACAGCCTGCGCGGCTCGGCCTCCGGCATCACCACGAGCAACGCGATCAGCTTCGGCCCCGGCTCGCTCGGCCTGTCGACGACCGGCTACCTGCGGCTGGGCCAGGACATGCTCTAGCCGACTCCACCAGGGGGCCCGGGCGGTGCCCGTACGGCCGGACCCCGACCCGAACCCTGACCCCTCACGGGGACTCAAGGGGCCTGTCCCTTAAGGGATGTCACAGCTCGGCCGCAAAGCCGGGCCCGGATGCCCGGGCCCGGCACAACACCGCCGGGGACCAGGTACGTTCGAAGACGTGGCTGGATTCAGGATCGGACGCGGCCGGAACAACGGCGCTCCTCAGACGCGACCGCAAAACCCCCCGTACGGGCAGCAGACGCCGCAGGGGCCGTCGTACGGCTACCCGCAGGCGCCGCCGCAGCAGCCGTACCCGCGGCAGCAGCCGTACGGCAACGGCGGCGGCCCCGGCGGCCCCGGTGGCCCCACCTGGCCGCAGCCGAACGCCGGCCCCGGCGGCCCGGGCGGCGGCTACGGCGACCAGGGCGAGCCGGAGTACTTCGGCGACGGCGCGTACCCGCACGGCCCCCAGGGACCGCACGACCCGTACGCGGCGAACAACCCGGGCCACACCCAGGCCTTCGCGGTCGGCGAGGACCCCTACACCGAGGGCGACACCTACCGCGCCGGCGCGGCGGCCCCGCCCCCCGGCCCGGTCGGCCCGCGTCTGCACTGGAAGGCCCTGCTCCGCGGGATCGTCCTCTCCCCGAACCAGACCTTCCTCCAGATGCGGGACTACACGATGTGGGGCCCGGCCCTCATCGTCACGTTCCTCTACGGCCTGCTGGCCGTCTTCGGCTTCGACGGCGCCCGCGCGGATGCGATAAACGCCACACTCTCCAACGCGATCCCCATCGTCCTGACGACGGCCGTCGCGATGGTGATCAGCGCGTTCATCCTGGGCGTGGTCACCCACACCCTGGCCCGCCAGCTCGGCGGCGACGGCGCCTGGCAGCCCACGGTCGGCCTCTCCATGCTGATCATGTCCCTCACGGACGCCCCCCGCCTGGTCTTCGCGATGTTCGCCGGCGGCGACGCGACGTTCGTGCAGCTGCTGGGCTGGGCCACCTGGGTGGCGGGCGGCGCACTGCTGACCCTCATGGTCAGCCGCTCCCACGACCTGCCCTGGCCGAAGGCACTGGGCGCGTCGGCGATCCAGCTGGTCGCGCTGCTGTCGATCGTGAAGCTGGGCACGGTCTGATCTCCGCGCGCACGAGAAAGGGGCTCCCTGCCGGGGAGCCCCTTTTTCCTGGCCGCCGTCCTCGGCCGCCATCCTTGGCCGCCGTCCTTGGTCTCTGTCAGGCGTCGAGCACCTGCCCGGACCGCCGCACGACAGGCGGTTCGACGGACCACGGGAAGTTGATCCACTCATCGGTCCGCTTCCACACGTACTCGCACTTCACCAGCGACTGCGACTTCTCATAGACGACAGCACTGCGCACCTCCGCGACGGTCTCGAGGCAGAAGTCACGCACCAGCTTCAGCGTCTTTCCGGTGTCGGCCACGTCGTCCGTGATCAGCACCTTCTTCTCGGAGAAGTCGATCACGTTGGGCACCGGCGCGAGCATGACGGGCATCTCGAGAGTGGTCCCCACACCCGTATAGAACTCCACATTCACCAGATGGATGTTCTTGCAGTCGAGGGCGTAGGCGAGCCCACCGGCCACGAAGACACCGCCACGCGCGATGCTCAGCACGATGTCGGGCTCGTACCCTTCGTCAGCGATGACCTGCGCGAGCTCGCGCACGGCGACGCCGAACTGCTCGTAGGTCAGGTTCTCCCGCGCCTCACTCATGCCCGTGTCACTCACACCTGGGTCCGATGGAAGTTGAGGAAGGACCGGGAGGCGGTCGGCCCGCGCTGCCCCTGGTACCGCGACCCGTACCGCTCGCTCCCGTAGGGGAAGTCGGCGGGTGAGCTGAGCCGGAACATGCACAGCTGCCCGATCTTCATCCCCGGCCAGAGCTTGATCGGCAGGGTGGCCAGGTTGGACAGTTCAAGGGTGACGTGCCCGCTGAACCCGGGATCGATGAAGCCCGCCGTCGAATGCGTCACCAGCCCCAGCCGCCCCAGCGAGCTCTTCCCCTCCAGCCGGGAGGCGAGATCGTCGGGCAGCGTGATGACCTCGTACGTCGACGCGAGGACGAACTCCCCGGGGTGCAGGATGAACGGCTCGTCCCCCTCCGGCTCGACGAGCCGGGTCAGATCGGCCTGCTCGATGGAGGGGTCGATGTGGGGGTACCGGTGATTCTCGAACACCCGGAAATAGCGGTCGAGGCGCACGTCGATACTCGACGGCTGCACCATCACGTCGTCGAACGGATCGATCCGCACCCGCCCGGCATCGATCTCGGCCCGGATGTCTTTGTCTGAGAGAAGCACGCCCCGAGGATACGCAAGGCGCGCGGAGCGCCCACAACCGGACGACTCCGCGCGCCTGTGTACGCCTTTGTCCCGCTATCGCCGCTGTGCCACTGCTGCCCCGCTACCGCTTCTCGTAGGTGACGGGCACGACGCTCCGGAGCCGCGCACATCGCGGACACCGAAGCAGCCGGCCGGGGCCGAGCCGCTCGGCCTGCTGCATCGGGAACGAAGCGGTGGTGAACACGTGCCCATCCGCACAGCGGACGACGGTGCGCTCCATCAAGTCCAAGAGTCCCTTCCCCAAGAGCCGCGTCCGGCTACTGCTTGCCTGACGACAAAAGCCACAGTACGGGATCAAAGGGACGGCCTCGAAAGCGGCACTCCGGTCCCGCCCGGACCCTCGCCGACACCCCACCGTACGCCCCAACTCCGGTACCCCGCAGTCGCATCCCATGCGTGTTCCAGGCCTGAAAAACCCTCAGGCCCCTCGGCTTGAACACCGGGAGCCTGACATGAGGTAAAGTGGCGACCGTCCGGACACCGACTCCGTCGGCGTCTTACGCGGGTGTAGTTTAATGGTAGAACATCAGCTTCCCAAGCTGAGAGCGCGAGTTCGATTCTCGTCACCCGCTCCATACGAAACCCCCAGGTCAGGGACCCGGGGGTTCCTTTGTTGTCCAGACCGGCGGGCGGGGCGCGCACCACATCCGCACCATAGGGCGCAGTTACTGTCCGTGACCTTCTCGGTATGGTGCGCGAGGTCGCTTCGTTCACCATCCGGGACGGCCGCATCACCGGGCTCGACATTCTCACCGACCCTGACCGCCTGACCACGCTCGGCCTGACCGACTGACCGACTGGCCGCCCACCGATGCCGGCCACTCCATGGCGGACGCTGTCCACGGGGATCAGGGCGAAGGCGCGCTCGACCGGGTCGGGCGCGGTCGCATCTCGTGGACATCGCATGCCGAAACGACGGGCAGGTCGAACGGTCGTCTATCGCACCAGGCAGGGGCTCTTGCTGTCGAACTCCCAGTCAGGGATGAGGTATTGCATGGTGACGGCATCGTCGCGTGCCCCCAGTGCCTTCTCCCGGTAGAGGTCGTGGGCCGTGAGGAGCCGGTCCATGTCGAGGCAGACACCCAGCCCCGGGCCGTCCGGGACGGCGATTTCACCACCGGCGATGCGCGGTGGGGCGGTGGTGAGCCGTTCCAGCCCTTCCTGCCAGATCCAGTGGGTGTCCAGGGCGTTGTACTCGCCCGGGGCCGCGGCACCGCAGTGGGTCACCATGGCCAGGGAGATGTCGAAGTGGTTGTTGGAGTGGCAGCCCCAGGTCAGGCCCATGGCGTTGCAGAGCTGCGCCACGCGCACGGAGCCTTGCATGGTCCAGAAGTGGGGGTCGGCCAGCGGGATGGAGACCGACTGGAGGGCCAGGGCGTGGGTCATCTGGCGCCAGTCGGTGGCGATCATGTTGGTTGCGGTGGGAAGGCCGGTGGCGCGGCGGAACTCGGCGAGGATCTCCCGTCCGGAGTAGCCGCCTTCGGCTCCGCAGGGGTCCTCGGCGTAGGCGAGCGTGCCGGCCAGGGGCCGGCACAGCTCGATCGCCTCGCGCAGTGACCAGGCGCCGTTCGGGTCGAGGGTGATCCGGGCCTCGGGGAAGCGGTCCTTGAGGGCGCGTACAGCCGCTACCTCCTCGGCACCGTCCAGGACGCCCCCCTTGAGCTTGAAGTCCCGGAACCCGTAGAGGCCGTAGGCCGCCTCGGCCTGGCGGACGATAGCCTCCGGAGACAGGGCCTCCTCGTGCCGGAGCCGGTACCACTCCACGGGCGAGTCCGGTTCGCGGACGTACTCCAGGTCGGTCCGGTCCGGATCACCGACGTAGAAGAGATAGCCCAACACCCTCACAGAATCACGCTGTTGTCCATCACCCAGCAGCGCGGCGACGGGCACGTCAAGGTGCTGCCCGAGGAGGTCGAGCAGCGCCGACTCGACGGCGGTGACCGTGTGGACGGTGGTCCGCAGGTCGAAGGTCTGGGCGCCCCGTCCGCCTGCGTCGCGGTCGGCGAACCGGTCGCCGATCTCGCGCAGGACGCGTTTGTAGTCGCCCACCTTCGCCCCGACGACGAGGGATTCGGCATCGCGCAGGGTCTGGGTGATCTTCTCGCCGCCGGGCACCTCCCCCAGCCCGGTACGTCCCTCGGAGTCGGTGAGGACGACGACGTTGCGGGTGAAGTACGGGCCGTGGGCGCCGGAGAGATTCAGCGCCATGCTGTCCCGGCCTGCGACCGGATAGACGGAGAACGCCGTGACGGTCGGCTGTCCGATGCTCATCGGGTGCCCTTCTGCGGTGAGGCGGTGCGGGGGATCGGGAGTTTCCGGGACCGTGAGGTCTCTGAGGCAGGGAGGACTCTGAGGTTGGGAAGGGCCCCCTGCTCGGAAGGTTTCCGGGTTCAGAGGCTGAGGACGTCGATGGCCCACTCGGCCACCAGGACGCCCCCCAGGCCGAGGACGGCGAGAACCGTCGTATACGTGGTGCGAACCTTGATCGCTTCGATGACGGAGAGGTTGAAGTACTCCTTGAACAGCCAGAATCCCGGGTCGTTGACATGCGAGCAGGCGATGGAGCCGCAGGCGACGGCGAGCACCATCATCTCCGGGTGGACCCCGCTGCCCGCCAGGAGCGGCAGCACCACGCCGGAGGCCGTGACGACGGCGACCGTCGCCGAGCCGAGCGCTATGCGGAGGATGACGGCGACCAGCCAGGCGAGGACGATCGGCGAGATGGACCAGCCGTCCGTGGCGTCCTTGATGTAGTCGGAGATCCCGCCTTCGACGAGGACGTTCTTGAAGGCCCCGCCGGCGCCGATCACCAGGAGGATCATCGCCATCGCCTTGGCCGCCGAGGTGCAGGAGGCGCCGACTTCCTCCAGACTTCGGCCGATCCGGGGTCCGAACGCCCAGATCGCCAGGCACAGGGTCAGCAGCAGCGCGATCGGTGCCGAGCCGATGAAGGCGACGACGTGGAGGAACGGACTCTCGGTGGAGGTGGCCATGTCGGTCACGGCGGCCGCCACGATCAGCGCCACCGGGAAGAGCGCCACGAACAGCGACCAGCCCAGTGAGGGCATCTCCTCGTCGGTGAACTCCCGCTCGCTGACCAGGCCCTCGGGGATGGAGGGGTTCATCGCCTTGATGAACGGAAGGCGGGGCCAGGTCAGGGCGACGAGCGCGCCGGCCGGAACGGCGATGAACAGACCGTAGAAGAGCGTCAGTCCGACGGAGGCGTGGAAGGCCGCGGCGACGGCGGTGGGGCCGGGGTGCGGCGGCAGGAAGCTGTGCATGGTGGACAGGGCGATGGACATCGGCAGGCCGACCCACAGCAACTTCGTACCGGTGACCCTGACCAGGGTGAACGCGATCGGGACGATGATGATGAAAGCGACCTCGTAGAACATGGTCACGCCGATCAGCATGGCCGTGACCACCATGGCCACCTGGACCCAGCGCGGACCGAAGGCGTCGAGGAGCTTGCCCGCTATCCGTTGTGCGGCGCCGGAGTCTCCCATGACACGGCCGACCATGGCGCCGAGTCCGATGGTGAGCATGGTGTCACCGATCTGGTCCCCGATGCCTTCGGAGAGGACGTCCGGGATGGTGGCTACCGGGATTCCCCGGACCAGTGCGACGCCGACCGCCACGAGCAGGAGGGCCGCGAAGCCGTTGAGTCTCAGCCTGGTCATGAGCAGAAGCAGGATCACAACGCTGATGCCGACTACGAGGAGAGGCATGGCAGTTCCCCTTTGAACTGTTGAGTGAGCAGTCGGAGCGCCGCCGACTGCGGGCGGCCCGATCGGCGTACGGCGTGATCGGCCGCACGCCCTGGAGGAGCGGTAGGGCGCTGTCGCGTGGCTGCGCGGGAGGAGTGTGGTGCGGGCGGCGCGGTACGGACGGCTGTGGCCGTGGGCGAGAAGAGACGCTGGGGTGGCGGCCCGGGGGCTCCCTGAGGGCCGCGGACTTTTCGGATCCGGTCCGGTCCGCGACACGGGTCATCCTGCGGGCACGACGCGCACCCGCGGGTTTCGGGCGGGCACGAGGGGTGCCCGGTACGTCAAGCGGGTCGTCGCACGGCGCCGACCAGGCTCAGGCCGTGGTCCAGCACCTTCTCCAGGTCGGCGAGGTCGGTCGGCCCGGGGTCGGTGAGCGGGGCGCGCACCGGGCCGACCGGGAAACCGCGCAGCCGGGCGGCGGCCTTGACCAGGGAGACGGCGTAGCCCGGCACCCGATCACGTAGTTCGACGAGCGGGACGTAGAACTCACGCAGGAGCTTGGTCACGCCCGCGTCGTCCCCGTCCCGCAGGGCGGTGAAGAAGGCGTTCGCGATCTCGGGGGCGAAGGCGTGGACGGCGGAGGAGTAGGCGGGGACACCGACTGTGGCGTAGGCGCGCGCCTGGATCTCGGCGGTGGCGGCGCCGTTGAAGAAGAGGAAGCCGTCGGGCGCGGCGAGCGTGAGGCGCTGGAGCCGGTCGAGGTCGCTGTGGCCGTCCTTCAGGCCGACGACGGTGGGGATGCGCGCGATCCGGCGCAGGCCGTCGGCGGTGAAGGCGACCTGACCGCGCTGGTAAGCGATGAGTGGCAGCCGGGTGCCTTCGGCGATCCGGCGCAGCTGCTCCACCAGACCGTCCTGCGGCGCGCCCACCAGGTAGTGGGGCAGTACCAGTGCGGCGTCCGCGCCGGCTTGCTCCGCGATACGGGCGAAGCGCAGCGCCTGCGCCCAGCCGTAGCCGATGCCCGCCACCACCGGCAACCGTCCGTCGGCGACCTCGACCGTGGTCCGCACGACCGCCCGGTACTCGTCCTCGTCCAGTGAGAAGAACTCTCCAGTCCCGCAGCACGGGAACACCGCGCCGGGTGCGGTGGCCAACCGGTCGGCCAGGTACGCCCGGTAGGCGTCCAGGTCGAGGCCGCCGTCGGCCCGGAAGCTCGTGAGGGGGAAGGACAGCACCCCGCTCGCCATTCCGTCGCGGAGTCGCCGAGTGACCTCTGCGACCTCCGCGCTGATCCCTGTCATGTCTTCTCATCCCTGTATGCAGATGGCGTCTACGTATGCAGATGGAGGCTAGATGGGTGAACTGGGTGGGTCAACGGATGGGCAGACTCGAATTGACGCGGATTTACGATGGGCCCATGTCGGAGGGGAGAGGTGTCCGCGGTGTGAAGTCGGCGGCCCGGACCGTCGCGCTGCTGGAACTGCTCGCCGCGCGGGGCGAGCAGCCCTCGCGCCTGGACCAGCTCGCGGAGAACCTGGGCGTGCCGCGCAGCAGCATGTACCAGCTGCTCCAAACCCTGGTCGACTGCGGCTGGGTCCGCACCGACGTCACCGGCTCGCTCTACGGCATCGGGATCCGCGCCCTGCTCACCGGCACCAGCTATCTCGACGGCGACCGGCGCATCCGTGTGGTCCGGCCGTACCTCGACGAGGCGTCGGACGCGCTCGGCGAGACGATCCACATGGCACGGCTCGACGGCCCGGACGTCGTCTACCTCGCCACCCGTGAGTCCCACGAGTACCTGCGCACCATCAGCCGGGTCGGCCGCCGCGTCCCGGCCCATGCCGGCGCCCTCGGCAAGGCGCTGCTCGCCGAGCGCCCCGACGAAGAACTGCCGATCACGGACGGGTCGTTGACGGCCCTGACGGAGAACACGCACACCGACCGTGCCGCACTGCTCGCCGACCTGGCCCAGGTGCGCGAGCGCGGCTACTCCATCGACCGCGAGGAGACGGTGACCGGTATCGCCGGCTTCGGCTTCGCCCTGCGGTACGACGCACCGGCCACCGACGCCATGAGCTGCTCGGTCCCGGTGGCCCGGCTGACCCGGGAGCACGAGGTCCGCATCGTCTCCGTGATGCGGGAGGTACGAGCGAAGATCGAAGCCCACCTGCCGCCCGTCTCGCGCATACCCGACTGGCGCTGAGGCTGCGGGTTCACCCGGGGCCCCGGCGGCGAGAGCCGAGAAGCAGCGGTCACTCTCCGCCGGCCCCGATGTCGCCGCCGAACGGCACGAGCCAGCCGAGACCGTGCCCCGTCCGCGCCCCTGAGAACGGGCAAGCAGGGTCAACAGGGGTGCGATCAGCCCCAGGAAACGGCGTGCGGACGGTGAATCACCGCAGTTCAGCGACCATGTGGCAGCGCAAGCGCCGTCGCTTGGCCAAGCTGAGAGCGCGAGTTGGATCCTCGTCACCCGCTCCACGTCCAAGAGCTCCGTGCGCCGATTCTCCGGGAGCCGGGAGCCGGGAGCCGGGAGCCGGGAGCCGGGAGCCGGGAGCCGGGAGCCGGGAGCCGGGAGCCGGGAGCCGCCACATGTTGTGCAGTGTCCTTCCCCCGGTCAAGGGAGACCGCGATGCCCCCATCCCTCTCGCTCACCCCTGCCGAGGAGGCGGAGCGTGCAGGGCAGTTACGCAGGGGCGCCCTCTCCGGGCTGCTGGGCACCGCCGTCGAGTTCTACGACTTCCTCGTCTACGGAACCGTCGCCGCGCTGGTCTCCGGCGAACTGTTCTTCCCCGGCGCCGACCCCGCAGTCGGAACCGTCGCCGCGTTCGGCACCTTCGCCGCCGGCTATGTCGCCCGACCGCTCGGTCCATGCTGCTGCTCACGATGGGCCTGATGGGTGGGGCCAGCTTCCTCATCGGCCTGCTGCCCACGTACGACACGATCGGTGTCTGGGCGCCGATCCTGCTGATCACCCTGCGCGTCGTCCAGGGCATCGCCATCGGCGGTGAGTGGGGCGGCGCCACCCTCATGGTCGTCGAGCACGCCGGAGAGCGGCGCCGCGGGCTGTGGTCCAGCTTCACGCAGATGGGAGCCCCGCTCGGCTCCCTCCTCTCCTCACTGGTCGTCACCCTCGTGGTCGCCATGCCCAGGGAGCAGTTCACGGCCTGGGGCTGGCGTGTGCCATTCCTGCTGAGCGTGGTGCTGCTCGGCGTCGGACTGTTCGTACGGCTCAAGGTCGTGGAGAGCTCGCTCTTCGCCGAGGTGAAGAAGGACCGGGCCGAGTCGCGGCTGCCGATCCTCGACGTGCTGCGGCGTCCGCGTCCCCTGCTGCGTCGGTATCGGCGCCTTCACCGCCCAGTCCCTTCTGACCAGCTACCTCATCGCGTACGCCACCGGCATCGGCTACGCACGCCCGCAGGTACTCACCGCGCTCACAGTCTCCGCCTGCGTCGCCCTCGTCGTGCTGCCCCGCGCCTCCGCGCTCTCCGACCGGATCGGCCGCCGCCCGGTCGTCCTCGCCGGTGCTCTCGCCTCGGCGGCGCTGGCCTTCCCGGTGCCGGCGCTGGTCGACTCGAAGTCGCCCGGGCTGCTGATCCTCGCCGTCGTCCTCGGCCACGGCATCGCCCAGTCCACGATGTACGGGCCGCTGGGCGCCCTGCTCAGCGAGATGTTCGGCACCCGGGTCCGCTACACCGGCGCTTCCCTCGGCTACCAGGGCGCCACCCTCATCGGCGCCGGCTTCTCCCCGATGATCGCCGGAAGCCTGGTGGCCGGGAGCGGCAGCAGCACCCCCGTCGCCCTGCTGATCTGCGGGGGCTCCGTGATAACGGCGCTGACCGTCCGGTTCGTGCGCGAGACCAGCGGGGCGTCCCTCCCTGAAGCCACCGAACGACCCACCGCACCCCACACCGAGGAGATCTCCGTATGACGACCGGCGCCCGCACCCGCGTCCGGACCGCCCGCCGCACCGCCTGCGGCGCGGCGCTCCTGCTCGCCATCACCGCGCTGCCCACCTCGACCGTGGCGGCCGCCGCGGACACGAGCCACATCGAGGGCCAACTCGCCTCCGGTGCGACGTACATGATGGACGTGCCCGCATCCTGGAACGGCACTGTCCGACGGAGCCCGGCCGAGCGCAATGCCCCTGCGCGCACGTGCTCCGCCCACCGGCCTTCGCCGCTCGTGCCCACAGCGTGCCTGGAAGAGCGGACAACCACGGTCAACAGCGGTGGCTCCCCACCGCAGCGCCGCCTTGAGAGAAAGACGTCTCCGCAGGTCAGGGCAACTTCCGCACCGCAAGCGCCCTCGCTTCCCAAGCTGAGAGCGCGAGTTCGATTCTCGTCACCCGCTCCATGATGAAACCCCAGGTCAGCGTTCTGGGGGTTGTGTCTTGCCACTGCTTATCGGGGCTTTTCGCCCCGCCATACGCTCGAGGATCGGGCACGCGGAGTGTACGAGCGCGTAGTTGACGCCAGCCGGCCCCTGCTCCTCGAGCCGGTGTGCACCGGTGACCTGCTGTTTTCACGCCGCGCAGGACAAGATCGCAAGAGGAGAGCCCTCAGCCTGCCGGTCCCGTAGAACTACTGCCGGGCGGTGCGACGCATGACACCAGCCAAAAGTTTTCGGCCCAGCTATGCCGCCGCGCTGCCCTGATCACCACTTGCCGGCATCCGCAGCGTGTGATCACCGAAGTCGGCAACCAGGTCCAACCTGCCGCCGAGCGCCTCGACGTAACGTGCGATGACATCGAGAGTGGCGACCTCACCGTGTTCGATCTGGGATACGCGAGCGATGCTCACACCCATGCGGGCAGCCACGTCCCTCTGGGCCAGCCCGTACTGCTTGCGCGCCTCGGCGAGTTGATGCCCACGGGCTTCCGCCAGCAGACGACGCGAACCAGCTTCCACCTCAGCGGGATGCACACCGGCCGAGTACAGCTCCTGCTCCAGGGTCTCTCAGTCCTGCGGGGCCTTCTTGGGCATGCTTACTCCTCAGTCCTCCGTGTCACCGGTGTAGTCGCGGTAGAGCTGTTCAGCCAGAGGAATGTTGTCGCGGTACCAACGATCCCAGTTTCCCGCCTTGTCGCCGCCGAGGAGCAGCAGGGCCGAACGAGTCGGATCAAAGGCGAAGATGATCCGAATCTCGGACCGGCCACCCGATCCCGGCCTCAGCTCCTTAGGTTCCCGATCGTCCGCGACCAGCTCACGGCCCTCAACGACGTGCTCGACGGCTGCCGGACGGCCGAGTTGCCTCCTACACCCTGGCCGCCTCTGCGAGCGAGGAAGCCAAGTCTTACGACCTGTGTGCATGCGCCCTGGTGAGGCACGCGTACATCGATCTGTATGAACGTCGCTACGCCGACGCCGCGCGAACCCTCTCGGCGGCCGAACTGGTGGCCCGGCGCGGAGACAGCGCCCTGACTACCCGTTACCGGGTCGCCTCCGTCCAGGCTGAGGCTCACGCCGGCCTCGCAGACCTCTCGGCGTGCGAGCGAGCCCTGTCAGCGATCGTCGCGCCTCCCGCCTTACCCGTGAGCAGAAGAGCCGCATCGTCGCCACCTGCTGGACCGCCCAGATGTACAAACACTTCGACGACCCGAAGCCGGGCTACGTCGCGGACTAACCTGACCTGCCCGACTGGCAGAAAAGAGCAAGCCCCCTTGCGGGGACGCACGTGATGCACGTGGCCGCGGAGGGCATTTCGGTGTAGCCCTCCCGAACGCCCTCGGCGGCCCGAGGCACCTACTGGAAGTGCCCGAAGGTGTAGCTCAGGCACCAGCTGTTGACACAACCAGTGATCGTCAGCGGGCTGTCATGTGAGAACGAGATGTTCCACTCATCCGAGAGATCGATGCCCTTCGCCTTCAAGTACTCACGCGGTGCTTTGTTGGCTACGTCCACCATTTGGCGCTCGCGCTCCATCTCCGCGACCACATCGGGCAGTTTCGGGTGGGTGGCCAGATAGGCGGCGCCGAGCTGGAAACGCTGGAACTTCTGGTCGTCCGCAGAATTCATGACACCACTCCTACTTCTCTGGGAAAAGACGTTGCGCACGCCGTTGAAGCCGGATCTTGGAACCGCGGAGTCAATCCCGGTATTAGGAGAGAGCGAGGGTTGCGCGACGGTCCATCATCCTGCGGACCCGTGCGCCGGAGTTCTTGTCCGGCATGGCCTGCGCACCAACACAACCACCCTCCCCCTCCCTGCGCGTTCCCGCAACTTCCCTAACGTCCCACGGGCTCACCGAGCGGGAAGTGCAGGTCCGTCGGTCCGGCATCGGACACCACTGCGTCAGAGCAGGGGCGCGCCGCACTCCTCTGCTCCACCTGCGCAGACTTCCTCCGCCGGGCTGCGGCCTTCCTCCACACCATGGGCATCGCCCGCATCGAGCGAGTCCTCACCCACCTGTTTCTGGAGATGCGCACGTAGCAGCAAAGGTGCAACATAACAAGTGGGGGTTTCTCAGATGGCGTACACCCAGTCATCTATTGACGCCGGGTCTTACGCCGTCGGAACTGGCAAGTCATGCCGAAGGAGAACGGCCATGTCAAACGCAGTCACCGGGCAGCCTCAGCCCGCAGTTGGCCGGAATCAACCCAGCGGGGATCAGCTGCCGTACGTGCCTCCGTGGGACAATATTCCGCGGCCCACCCCCTGGTGGCCCTGGTGCGACAGGCTGCCGTGGATCATCCGCTCGGTCACGCGCGAAATGGATCTCTTCAAGACGGCTCCTCCAGAGGTTCAGAAGAAGCACTTCGAGGTGACGCTCAACGGGCTCAAGGAAGATGGGATACTTGAAGAGGGTGATGTGCAGACGCTGCTCAGTGCGTTCGATGGCGCTCGAGCAGACATTCCGCCAGCAGTAACCCCTGACGGATCCCCCTCGCTGTGCGGAATGATCGGCGCAACTCTGGTTCCCCGTCTCAACATTGAGAGAAGTGGGAACGACGTTGGTGTCGCCGGTGGCGCAGCTGTTGGTGCAGCCGCCGGGGCTGGAGTCGGTGGAACCGCCGGGGCGATCGCTGGTGCATCTCTGGGAGCGCTCGTCGCATCCTCTGTTCTGCCGAAGTGACGACCTTTCACGTATGAGGGGCGGCCGTGCCGACAGCCACGAGCTCCTCGGTGAGCCCAACCGCACGGCCTCGTCCGCCACCTGCTGCCACGTGTCATCATTCCGACCTTCACAACACGGTTATCAGGGGTGACCAGGACGCGGTGCGGGAGATCGTCAGTACCGTGGGCCTTACTGAAGAGAGCTTTCAGGCTCAGGGCGGCGGCATGTGGCTATGGATCGCCTTGGTGGGAGGGTTCATCGCAGCGCATGCCATGTTCACGAAACCGAAGTGCACTACCTGTGCCCGATGGGTTTCACCCGGACAGAGCCTATGCCAGTGCACAGTCAGTGGCTACGGTCTCATGGCAGGCCCCTTCCCTCTGGCACGATTGGAGTAGCCACATGCCTCAACAAGCCAGCACGAACAACGCACAATCAGCACGCAATGTCACAATCACTTTCAAGCCGGATGCGGAGTTGGAGGTAGTCCACAAGGCGGTCGAAGACCTCATCCGACGATTGAATCCTTCAGGGTGCACAAGATGCGGCCTGACGGGGATCGATCTGACTCTCCGTAGCGGTGACCCAGAAATTCACAATGGGCTCAACGAGCTCCTCCGCGACGACGACGTTATCGGCGTGGATGTACGACTCTAGTGCGAAGCAGCGGGATTGTGATCTGCGAGTTCTGGAGCTGATCCGTGATCATGCCTGAGTCGCAGATTCAGCGGGGGCCCCGAATCGCGACCACTTACACTCCCGGCGATCGCGCCCTCCTTGAACGAATCCTACCTTTGGTGGATCACATGGAGGTGACTCCCGATGCTTTTGTAGATGAAAATTCTGACGGGGGAAGCCTTCAGATTGACGCTCTGCATGAGCTGAGGGATTTGGCGAGTGACGCCACCGTAATTGTCCATGGAGTTGGACTGTCCATCGGCTCCCACGACGGATGGTCAGATGACTATCTGCGCTGTCTCGATCAGCTCATGGACACGGTTAACGTCGCCTGGCACAGCGAACACCTCGGCTATACGATGGTGCGCGGAGAGTTTCTCGGCACAATGCTTCCCCTGCCTCGAACGAAAGAGGCGCTTGAGCTCGCCATCGAGCGTGTTGCAGCTATCCAAGAGCGGTACCCGTCCCCCTTCCTCTTGGAGAACGTGGTGCGTCTGCTTCCGGATTACGACAGCGACTACACGGAGGCGGAGTTCCTCAATGAACTGACATCGGCCACTGGATGCGGACTTCTGCTCGACGTCTACAATTTGGAATGCGACCGGGCGAATAACGGATTTGAGATCGAGAAATTCTTGAATGAAATCGATCTCAAAACCGTGCGGGAGATTCACGTTGCCGGCGGCGTCGAGCACCGGGGAATCATGCTGGATGTGCATTCACGCCCCATGAAGGCGTCGACGCTGAACCTAGCGAAGGAGGTTTTTACCAGGGCGCCGTATGTGGAAACCGTCACCTACGAACTACTGGATGAGGCAGCGCCAATTCTTGGGCCAGATCTGATCGCCTCCGAACTGGTTCGAATGCGGGCAATGCTGGAGTCAGCACCAACCGCCAGCAGGGCAGTAACTCAATGAATTTGGAAAAACTGCAAGTCGGCCTGTTGGCCCTGCTGAAGTCGAGAGAGCAGGAACCGCAGAATGATCACCCGTACTTCCATCAAGTAAATTCCTCGGGGCGGCTCTCGGCGCTACAGGAGATTTCAGGGTGGTGGCGGATTTTTGCAATCGAGAAAACTTGCATTTTGACATCGACCTTGCTTAAAAGGCGCGGAACCTTCGACGAGGTGGCTGGTCGATTCGCCAGTAGGCCCGATGTGACGCCCTACTATCAGCAACAGGCAGCTGTCTTCCTGGCCGACATGGGATGCCATAGTGATCCACTCATCGCTGCGGTCGCTAGTTTTGAAGCCGCTCTTCTGGCAATCAAGGCTGGTGACATGACAGGTCCCGTCACTATCGAGTGGCAGCACGCACCGTACGCAGTACTAAAAAGCCTGTTGCTGGGTGCACCACTTGACGAAGCGAAGATTCGCGGCGCGTACCGGATGGTAGTGAGCCGTGAAACTCCAGAATTGTTCTACGTGCAGCCACTGCCGTAGCGGCCGGATCACTCATGGCCGCCCGGGGAGTCGGCTTTTAGAACTCTTGCATCAGGCGGCTGATCAGAGCAGCCAAGCAACACCTTTGAAGCGCTTGAAGCTTACCGGTTCGTCGGTTCGGAGAAGCGGCCACCGGCAGCCGCACCACAACCGCACCAGATCGAGCGGGGAACCACGCGGAAAGCGGCCGAGCCAGACAGGGCCGCAACCCGACCGTTCGTCCAGGTCAGCCCTTGGAACCAGGCACCCCCGGCTCGGCCCCGTGATCATGCACGGAGGTAGGTGAGGACGGCGAGGACGCGCCGGTGTCCCTCGCCGTCGAGGTGGAGTTCCAGTTTCTGCAGGATGTTGCTGACGTGCTTGTTCACCGCTGCTTCGGTGACGTACAGCTCGCGGGCGATCTCGTTGTTGGTACGGCCCTCGGCCATCAGAGCAAGGACCTCGCGCTCCCGTGGGGTGAGGCGCTGCAGGGGGTCGTGGCGGCGGTTGAGGAGTTGGCGGACCACTTCGGGGTCCACGACCGTCGCGCCCGCGGCGACCTGTGCGACCGCGTCGACGAACTCGCTGACGGCGCTGACCCGGTCCTTGAGGAGGTAACCGATCCCGGTGTCACTGCCCAGGTCGAGCAGGTGGGCGGCGTAGGACTGCTCGATGTACTGGCTGAGGACCAGCACCGGCAGCGTGGAGGGCTCCTGCCGCAGGGCGACGGCGGCGCGCAAGCCGTCGTCGGTGTTGTCCGGTGGCATGCGGACATCGGTGACGACGATGTCGGGACGGTGTTCCCGAACGGCGGTGATCAGGGTGTCCGCGTCGCCCACGGCGGCGAGCACCTGGTGGCCGAAGCGGGTGAGCACCCCGACGAGGCCGTCCCGCATCAGCGGGGAGTCCTCGGCGACTACGACGGTCAGCGGCATGGCAGCTCCACATGCAGCAGGGTAGGCCCGCCCCGCGGGCTGGAGATCCGGAATCGGCCGTCCGCGGCGGCGACGCGGTCGGCCAGGCCGGTCAGTCCGGTACCGCCCTCCGGGGTGGCGCCGCCGATGCCGTTGTCGCCGACGGACAGCGTGAGCACGTCGGTGTGCAGGCGGGCGTGTACCTCCACTCGCGTCGCCTCGCTGTGCTTGACGGCGTTGGTCAGGGCTTCGGCGATCACGAAGTACGCCGTGGTCTCCGCGGAGACGGGCATACGGTGGGGCAGGCTGATGTCGACCGTCACAGGCAGAGCCGAGCGGGCCGCGAGGTTCTCGACCGCCGCGGCCAGACCGTGATCGGTCAGGGCCTTCGGGTGCACGCCACGACTGAGCTCACGCAACTCGTCGACGGCGAGCGCGACTTGCTCCTGAGCCTTGTCGAGTTGCCCGGCCAGTGCGGAGTCCGGCTCGGCGTCGAGGCGGGCCAGGCCGAGCATCACGTTGAGTGAGACCAGCCGTTGCTGCGCGCCGTCGTGCAGGTCCCGCTCGATACGGCGGCGTTCCGCGTCGAAGGCATCGACCAGCCGGGCTCTCGAGGCCCGCACGTCGGTGAGCCGGCGGCCGAGTTCGCTGTCGCGCGGCGCCAGCATGAGACGCGTGACCGCCGCCCTGGCACCGGCCCAGGCGGTGATGGTGTACGGCGCGGCGGCGAGCAGGCAGAGGCCGACGAACACCAGGGGCCAGGCGCCGGGATCATCCAGTGGCGACATCATCACCAGCACGGGGACGACCAGGGCGAAGCCCAGGACGAGGAGATCCATCCACCACAGAGCGGTTACGGAGACCGCCGTGAAGCCGAGCTCGCGCCAGGTCGCCGGCTCCCGCAGCCGGGTCCGCAGCCATCCGACGAGTCCCGCGCGCTCAGCCGCCCGGTGCGGGTCCGGCACCGGGTCCAGGTCCACCAGCCGCAGGCGCCACCGTTCGAAGCGTGTGACGACGACGCCGGACAACGCGACCCCGAGCAGGATCACCGCCCCCACCAGCACGACCAGCGAGACGAGCCCCGCGACCAGCGCGACCACCAGAACGGTGCTGGTGACGGCACCGAAGACGACGCCGGACAGCAGGTAGGCGAAGGACCTCCAGGGCCAGCTGGAGCCGAGTACCTTCAGCGGGTTCTGGCCGAGCGCCTGCCAGGCGGTTCGATGTCGCATCCTGCGACCGTAGCGAGTGCAGGATCTTGAAGCGGTAGTGCCGGCACTACCTCGGGACTCCCGTGCACGCCCGTGCGTCGGCAGGGGACGGACCGGTGCACTGGGCCCATGAAGCTGATCACCCTCCGCACCGGCCCCCGTCGCAGACTCGCTGCCCTCATAGCCGCGCTCGGTGTCGCGGTGGCCGCCGTGCCGGGCTCCTCGGCCGCGCAGTCCACCGCCACCTTGGATCCGGCCTCGATCGACCGTTTCGTGGACGACTACCTGGAGCAGACCCGCCTGCCGGGCGCGGTGGTCGCCGTGACCAAGGGCGACCGGGTCGTGCACACCGCGGGGTACGGGCACACCGCGTCCGGCCAGGCCATGACACCGCGTACGCGCCTGCCCGTGGCATCTCTGTCGAAGTCCATGACCGCTCTGGCCGTCATGCAACTGGTGGAAGCGGGCAAGGTCGACCTCGATCAGCCCGTGCGCCGCTACCTGCCGGAGTTCACCATGGCCGATCGGCGCGCCGAGGAGATCACCGTCCGACAGGTGCTGACCCAGACCTCCGGCATGGCCGATTCCGCCTACCCGGACCTGACCCGTGCCCAACCACACACCCTTGAGAAGGCGATCGCCTCGATGCGCGAAGCGCACCTCGCCTCCGCGCCGGGCACCAAGTACAGCTACCACAACCCCAACTACTTCGTTGCGGCCCGCCTGGTCGAGGTCGTGAGCGGTCAGCCCTTCGCCGACTACATGTCCGCCGAGCTCTTCAGGCCACTGCGCATGACGCGTACCGCCTCCGTCGACACCACCACGGAGATGCCCGACCAGGCCCGTGGCTACGTCCGCGCCTACGGCGGGACGTTCTCCCGTCCTCACCCTCGCTGGTTCACCGCGGGCGGTCACGGCGTCGTCACCACCGCCGACGACTTCTCCCAGTGGCTGATCGCCCAGAACAATCAGGGCGTCGCCGCCGATGGCCGTCGTATCGCCACCGCGCAGAGCATCGAGCTCACGCACACCCCGCCGGATGCGCCGAAGGACAGCGACTACGCGATGGGCTGGTGGGTGAAGCGAGACGACGACGGACGCGACGACAAGCGCGAGGAGATCCAGCACACGGGCCAGCTCCTGACCCACAACTCGATCGCGATTCTGCTGCCCGACAGCAAGGTCGGCATCGCGGTCGTCACCAACACCGGCCTGCTTTCGGGAGACGACGCCCCCCAGATCGCGCAGGGTCTCGTCGACCTGGCCCGGGGCAGGAACCCCGAGGTGGCCAAGCCCTTCTCGATGACGGCCGACTGGGTTCTGGCGGCCCTCACCCTGCTGGCGACGGGCCTCGGCATCCGCGGCGTGCTTCGTGCTCGGCGCTGGGCACGGCACACCGCACGGCGACGGTGGTGGAGAGTGGCACTGCGGCTGCTGCCCCATGCCCTTCCGGTCCTCTTCCTGACCCAACTCGCCTCACTCCTGGGCCTGCTGATGAACCGCTCCGGAACCCTTGCTCAGACCGCCTACGCCTGGCCTGCCCTCGTCGTCTGTGCGGGCGCCGGTGCCCTTGCCTCCACCGCGGTCGTCACCGCACGGGCCCTCGCTCTGCTTCGGCACCGCCATGGCCGTCGCGCCCGGCACGGAGCACTCGGTGCAGGGGACGAGTACCAGACCGCCCAGCCTGGCTGACAGCACCAGGAGGGGAACGCAGACCGGGCAGCCACACGGCTCGGAGCAGCGCGCACCCCCAGGCCGAACCGGAGACGGCCGCCGAGAAGGGCTTCACCGCCGAGACGGCGTGCGATACGGCATGCCTTGGACGCCACTTCGATCACTCCCTGGCGGTGACGCGGCCGGCTCCCCGGCAACGCAAACGCGCCACATTCGAGCACATGCCCACGTCAGTCATGTCCATGACTTCCGCGCCAAGAGGTACTCCCTTAGGCTCCTCCGCCGGACCGCAGGCGTTACCGACGGTAGGGGAGACCGGTATGGGGCGAACGGGCAGCACGCGACGCACCTTCGTGGTGGGGGCCGCGGCCGCAGGCGGGGCGGTGGCGCTGGGCACCGGCACGGCGGCTTCAGCGGCACCGGCGCAGGAACGGCGGCAGGCCGTCGCCGTGCTCGGCGGTGGCGTCGCCGGGCTGACCGCGGCGCATGAACTCGCCGAGCGGGGCTTCGCGGTGACCGTCTACGAGCGCCGGGCGCTCGGCGGCAAGGCCCGCTCCATGGACGTACCGGACAGCGCGAAGGGAGGCCGCAAGCCACTGCCCGCGGAGCACGGGTTCCGCTTCATCCCGGGGATCTACCACAACCTCCCCGACACGATGCGGCGCATCCCCTTTCCCGGGAACGCAGGCGGCGTCCGGGACAACCTGATCGCACCCAAGGAGATGATGTTCGCGCGGAACAACGGCCGCGAGGATCTGCGGATACCCATCCCCGGGGAGAAGGAGCCCGCCGAGCTCACCCTCGACGACATCAGACGCGCCCTCACCGGTCTCCTGGAGACGGGATTCAACCTTCCCCTCCATGAGATCGCGTACTTCGTGAACCGCGCCGTCGTCTTCCTGACCAGTTGCGACGAACGCCGCAACTCCACCTGGGAAGCCACCCCTTGGTGGACCTTCGTACGCGCCGGGCAGATGTCGAAGGAGTACCAGCGCATCCTCGCGGTCGGCGTCACCCGCAACATCGTCGCCACCAAGGCCGAGGAGGCCAGCACCCGCACGGTCGGCACCCTCGGCGAGGCCTTCGTTCTCAACGCGCTCGGCCGGGGTGCGGACGGCCCACCCGACCGGATCCTCAACGCACCCACCAATGAGGCCTGGATCGACCCCTGGGTGGCTCATCTCACCACCCTGGGCGTGGAGTTCCGTATCGGCTGGACCGTGCACGAGGTGAGGCTGGGCGGAGACGGGCGGGTCTCCGAGGCCGTCATCGAGGATGCGGACGGCGTACGTCGCTCCGTTACCGCCGATCACTATGTCTCCGCCATGCCGGTGGAGCACGCGCGGCGCACCTGGAGTGC
Organism: Streptomyces sp. NRRL S-455; assembly: GCF_000717875.1. Taxonomy (GTDB): domain Bacteria; phylum Actinomycetota; class Actinomycetes; order Streptomycetales; family Streptomycetaceae; genus Streptomyces. Next base: position 269,700 of record NZ_JOCT01000021.1, on the reverse strand, counting down.
CGGACTACGCGCCGCCGACCCACAGTTGGCGCGCTGCGACAAGCTGCAGACGGACTGGATGACGGGCCTTCAGTTCTATCTGACCGAGACGCCGCCCGTGGTACAGGGCCACTTCAACTGCATCGACTCGCCGTGGTCGCTGACCGCGATCGCCCAGGCCCGGCACTGGCCAGGGCGTGACTTCGCCGCCGACTACGGCGACGGCGTGGCCAAGGAGTGTCTGTCGGTGGATATCTCCGAGTGGGACAAGCCCGGCGTCCTGTACGGCAAAACGGCCAAACAGTGCACCCGCGAGGAGGTCGCACGCGAGGTGTGGGCACAGCTCAAGGACGCACTCAACGACACCGGCAGGACAGTGCTGCGCGACAGCACGCTGCACTCGTGGTTCCTGGACCCCGGAGTGGACGGGATCGGCACCCCGCACCCGACCAACCAGGACGAGCTGCTGATCCATCCCGTGGGCACGCTGCACAACCGCCCTTCGGCCAGGACCGCGGTCCCGAACTTCTTCCTGTCCGGGGACTACGTCGCCGTGGACATCGACCTCGCCACCATGGAGGGCGCGAACGCCTCGGCCCGTCAGGCGGTCAATGCCCTTCTGGACCAAGCAGGTTCGACTGCGCCGCGCTGCACGGTCACCCCGCTGTTCCGGCCGCCGGAGCTCGAGAGCCTCAAGCGCCACGACCGCTTCCGCTTCAAGGCCGGCCTGCCGAACGCGTTCGACCTGGGGTGATCCATTCGAGGGCGGTCGCTCGACCTGATCAGCCATGACGCCGGCGAAGGCACCCTTCTTGCCGCGGAGCTGCCCCAGGAGGTCATTCCACAGCTGGGGCATCGCGAACAGGTGTGAGGACACCCCCTGAGCAGGGGGTGTCCAATTTCAAAGAGCGCCATCAGCCGGTCGGGGTGCAGCGCGGCCTTGGGGTCGCGGCATCCGACGCCAAGGGCAGCACACGTTCACCCCAGCCCGTCCTACGGTCGCTCCGCGAGCAGCCGTACGACGTCGGCGAGCCGCGTACGGAAATAGAAGTGACCGCCTGGCTGTACGTGGAGCCGGAACCGGCCCGTCGTGCACCGTTCCCAGGACCGGGCCGCGTGCACCGGCACCGAGGGGTCGGAGTCACCGACGACGGCCGTGAGGTCGCAGCGGAGGGGAACGGGCCGGGCGGTGTACCTCTGCAGCAGCCGGTAGTCGTTGCGCACGATCGGGAAGATGACCGCCCGCACGTCCGGGGAGTCCAGCAGCCTCGGATCCGTACCGCCCTCACCGGCGAGGTCAGCCCGCAGCTCGTCGTCGGTCAACGAACCGCTGCGGGAGGGAACCTGGCCGATCGGGGAGCCGGGCGCCGACCGTCCCGAGACGACGAGATGTGCGAGGCGTGCCCCGAAGTCGTCCTCCAGCAGACGCGCGACCTCGTAGGCGACGGACGCGCCCATGCTGTGGCCGACGAGGGTCGTGGGCAGCGCGGGCCCGGCCGCCCCGGCGACCGCGTCGGCCGCCGCCCCCGCGAGGGTCGCCATGTCCGGGACGAGCGGCTCCGCCATACGGTGCTCCCGCCCGGGGTACTGCACGATCCGCAGCTCCACGTGTGGGGGGAGGTGCGCGGCCCAGGCGCGGTAGTAGTTCGCCCCGCCGCCCGCGTGAGGGAAGAGGAGCATCCGGTGCCGGGCGTCCGGGCGCGGACGGGGCACCACGAACCAATCACCTGGGTCAGCCATCGCCGCCTGCTCGCTCGCTGTCCGAGGCGGAGACGAGCGACGTCCCCTCGTCCCCCCGCCCACCCGGTGCGGACGGCTGCGGCTTCTCCTCGCGGATCCGGAAGCGCTGGAGCGACTTCGGGGCCCACCAGATGGCGCGGCCGAAGATCGCCATGAGAGCGGGCACCAGCAGGCACCGCACCAGGGTGGCGTCCACCAGGATGGCCAGGGCGACGCCCAAGCCCAGCATCTTGGTGAGGGTGATCTGCGAGGTGCCGATGGCCACCATCACGATGGTGAGCAGCACCGCGGCGGCGGTGATCACCCCTCCGGTCTGGGCGATGCCGGCGCGCACGGCCTCGCGGTGGTCGCCGTGCCGGTCGTAGTTCTCCTTGATCCGCGACAGGATGAACAGGGAGTAGTCCATCGACAGACCGAAGGTCAGGCAGAACATCAGCACGGGCAGCGAGGTCTCGATGAACCCGGTGGCCGTGAAGCCGAGCAGCCCACTGAGGTGTCCCTCCTGGAACACCCAGACGGCGGCCCCGAACATCGCGGTGAGGCTGAGCGCGTTGAGCACGACTGCCAGGAACGGGAGCACCAGCGAACCGGTCATGAGGAAGATCATGACGAGGGTGACCATGATGATGAACAGCAGCGCGTACGGCAGGTGTTCACCGATGACGGCCCGGCTGTCCACCAGCATGGCGGCCTGCCCGCCGACCCTCACCGAGGACGAGGGCGGCTCCTCGACGGCGCGCACGCGCTTGACGAGGTCCTGGCTCTCGACGGAGATGTCCTCGATGGTGGGGACGGGCCAGACGGTCAGGTAGTCGGTGCCCGACACCGCGCGGGTCGCGCTCACCGCGGTGGGCGGCTGGACCAGCTGTCCGCCCTGGTAGGTGCCGGTCGGGCTGTCCACGCGCGCCACGCCCTTCAGCGCGGACAGCTTCTCGGCGTAGGCACCGATGTCCTGCTGCTCCCCGTCCCGGGCCAGTACGTCGATCCCGCCGGTCGGACTGACGGGGAAGGACTCGCGCAGGGTGTTGTGGACGATCCGGGCCTCGGCCTTCTCACCGAGCGTCCGGTCGTCCACCGTGCCGAACTCAACCTTCAGGAAGGGGAGGCCGACCAGGATCAGAAGCGCGGTGACGAGCACGGTGACCAGCGGCGCACGGCGCATCGTCGCCCCGGCGAGGGCACGCCAGCGGCGTTCCGCGGCGGCCTCCCGCTCCTGGCTGCCCTTCCGGCGGAGCCGTAGCGCGTCCACCCGGTGGCCGAGGAGCAGCAGCAGGGCGGGCAGCACGATGAGCGCGGCGAGCGCGGCGAGCGCCACCACGGTGATCCCGGCGTACGCGAACGAGCGCAGGAAGTACATGGGGAAGATCAGCATCGCGGCGAGCGACACGGCCACGACGAACGCCGAGAACAGTACCGTCCGGCCCGCGCTGTGCATCGTGGCGCTGAGGGCCCGCGCGGTATCGGGCTCGCGCTTCAGCTCCTCCCGGTAGCGCCGGACGATGAGGAGCGCGTAGTCGATCGCCAGGCCGAACCCGAGTGCCGTCGTCAGGTTCTGCGCGAAGACCGACACGTCGGTGAGGTGCGTGATCCCCATCAGGATGGCGTTGGTCCCCAGGATGGCGATCACGCCGATCCCGAGCGGCAGCAGCGCGGAGACGACGCTGCCGAACGCCAGCAGCAGGATGAGGAGCACCAGCGGAAAGGCGATCAGCTCGGACTTCACCAGGTCGTCGGCGGTCTGCTGCTGTGACTCGTTGCGCACGGCGACGGTGCCGCCGAGGGACACCTCCAGGTCACCGACGGCGCCCCGGTAGTCGTCCTCGATACGCTCGAAGACCTTGCCCGCCTCGGTCTCGTTGCCTTTGATGTGGGCGACGATCAGCGCGTACCGGCCGTCCTCCGCGCGCAGCCCGGGATCACCGGTCTGCCAGTAGTCGACGACGCCGGTGATGCCCTGCTCCCGGGCCAGCCGCTGGGCCAGCTCGGTGCCCTCCCGTTTCGTGCCGGGGGCGTCGGCCTCCGCCTTCACGAGCAGTACGAGATTGGGCCTGCTGGCCGGGAACTTGGCGTCCATCGTCTCGGCCGCCAGGCTGGACTCCGCGGCCGGGTCCTCGGTGCCGCCGAGTTGGAGCCGGTCGGTGAGACCGCCGCCCGCGAGTACCGCGCCCACCAGCAGCGCGACGACACAGGACAGCAGCAGCCTGGGCCGTCCCGCGATTCGAAGTAAAGCTGACATGCTTACCGCCGATTCTTCCTCAGAGGGACGCGTTCGGATGTCCGACTGCGACGTGAACGCATCCTGGGTTATGCCTCGGGCTTGGTGACCGCGAACGCGAACACCGAACCAAACTTAATCAAGCGGTAGTTGACGAATCCCACCTTCTCCAGCTGCACGGGCAGCTGCTTCAGATCCGTGCGACGGATTCCGGTCATCCTGACCCCGATGCGGCTGCTGACGAGATCGTTGACTGCGAAGGTGCTGGCCACGTAAACACCACCGGGCTTCAGGAGCCGGAACACCGCCTCGTAGGCGCCGACCGGGTCGGCGTACAGGTGCAGCGAACCGGGGTTGTTCACGCCGTCGAAAACACCCTCTTTGAAGGGCAGTCGACGCACGTCCCCGCGGACCAGGTGAACGTTGCGACGGCCAACGGTCTCCTGCACCGCCTTGTGCAGCATCGCCTCGGAGATGTCCAGGCCGATCACGGTCGCCTCGGGCACCGCCCCCGCGAGCTGGTCGGTGAAGTACCCCGCGCCGCAGGACAGATCGAGCCACGTGCCGGTGTTCTCCTCGTCTAGCTTCAGCCATTTCCGGTAGATCTCGAACTCTTCGGCGTAGTCCGGGATGTGGTTGCCGAACCCGGCGAAGAGCCTGGAGAAGAACGGGCGCATGACGGCCTCGTAGAGCCGGACGAACGCGGCGCTCTCCATCAGCTTCTGTGCGGTGGTCGGCGCGGCCGGGTCGGGTTTGCCCGGTTCCCGGACCATGTCGATGAAGGCAGGGGTGACCGGGGCGCCTCGACCGCAGGAGGAGCACTTCAGCTCGGTGGACGCGGTCTGCGTGACCTCCGCCGAGCAGGACGGGCAGGCCAGTAGGTCGAGCACCTTGGTCAGCATCGGTTGCCTCTCTTGGATAGCTTTGTCACGTACTGCGGATCGGAGTGCGGGGTTCACAGCTCGATGTGCTCGCCGATCAGCTTGGCGAGGTGACCCACATGCGGGCCGGTGAGCATGGAGAGGTGGTCGCCCGGCGTCTCGCAGACCTCGACGGGGCCGGCGGTGAACCGTCCCCAGCCGCGCGCTTCGTCGTCCAGGATCCAGGCCAGCTCGTCCGGGGGGACGTTGTCCGGGTGCAGCTCGGCGGCCCGGAAGAACGTCAGGGTTCCCTCGTACGGCACGGCGGGGACGTACAGGCTGTGCTGGTCGGCGATGTAGGCGCGGATGAAGCCGCGCAGCCGGGCGTCGTCGTCGAACTCGGGCGGCAGCACGCTCTGCTCGCGCAGGGTGTCGCGGAACGCGGCGAGCTGGGCCGCCTCGTCGAGCTCCCTCAGCCGCTCGTGCGTGATGTCGAGCCGGCAGCCGAAGATCCGCTCGAAGACCCGGGCCAGGGCCACCAGCCAGTCGACGTGGTCCCAGTCCGCCGTCGCGTGCCGCCGCTCGGGCAGTGGCGCGGTGGTGTCCAGCATCCCGAGCAGCCGGACCTCGTGACCGGCCGCGCGCAGCCGGGTGGCGAGCTCCAGGGCGATGTGCCCGCCGAAGGAGTGCCCGACCAGGTGGTACGGGCCCTGGGGCGCGGCGGAGAGCACCAGGGGAAGGTATTGCTCGGCGAGTTCCGCGACCAGCGTCTGCGAGGTCGTGTCCTCGGTGAAGAGCGGCTGGAGGCCGTACAGCATGAGCTGTTCGGGGAGGTGGGCGGCGAGGTCGTTGAAGTACACGAGGTTGCCGCCCGCGCCCGGCAGGAGGAACAGCGGCACCTCACCGCCGGGGCGCAGTCGGACCAGCGACTGCCGGTCGGTGTCGGCGGCACCGCTTTGGAGGGCCACGGCCATCTGGGCGATGGTCGGCCCCTGGAAGAGCACGGACAGCGGCAGCCGCCGCCCGAACTGCCGCTCCACCTCGGCCAGCAGCACCACGGCGAGCACGGAATTGCCGCCCAGGTGGAAGAAGTTGTCGCGCACGCCGACCGAGCGCTCCCCGAGGATCTCCTGCCACAGCAGCGCCAGCCGCATCTCGGTGAGCCCCCGGGGGGCGAGCCGGCCGGCCCGGTCGGTGCCGGACGCGGTGGGCTCGGGCAGAGCGCGGCGGTCGATCTTGCCGTTGGGGGTGTAAGGCAGCTCGTCGAGCAGTTGGAGGGAGGCCGGGCTCATGTAGCCGGGCAGCCGCGTGTCCAGGTGGGCGCGGAGCGACGTCTCCGTCAGCCGGCTGCCGGGCCGGGGCACGGCGTAGCCGTCGATACGGCGCGCCACTCCGGTGCCGTGCGTGGTCGCCGCGGCCTGCGCGACACCCGGGTGGGAGAGCAGCGCCGCCTCGATCTCGCCGAGTTCGATGCGGAAGCCGCGCACCTTGACCTGGTGGTCGGTGCGGCCTATGAACTCCAGGGTGCCCTCTGGACGGAGGCGCACCAGGTCGCCGGTGCGGTACATGCGCTCGCCGGGCACCGCGGCGAAGGGGTCGAGCAGGAAGCGCTCCTCGGTCAGCTCCGGGCGCTTGAGGTAGCCGCGGCTCACCCCGTCGCCGGCGATGTGGAGTTCGCCGGGCACTCCCGGCGGCACCAGCGTGCCCTGCGCATCGAGTACGTACATGCGGGTGTTGGCGATGGGACGGCCGATCAGCGCCGTCCCGTCCGGGTCCACGCGGTGGGTACCGGACCAGATCGTCGTCTCCGTCGGCCCGTACATGTTCTGGATACGGGCCGAGGTCAGCCGGGTCAGCCGCCCGGCGAGGGCGGCGGGCAGTTCCTCGCCGCCCAGCAGCAGCAGGCTCAGGCCGGCCAGCGCTTCGGGCCCGCCGGGCTCCGCCAGGATCATCGCCGCCTGGGACGGGGTGCACTGAAGCCGGGTGACCTGGTGGCGCCGGATGAGCTCGGGGAGAGCGGGCTCGGCCTCGGCGGGGCGCGCGGCGTGCAGTTCGCGGGCCCGGGCCAGCAGCGGCAGGGAGTCGAGGACGGCGTCCTCGTCCATGCCGAAGTCGATGAGCGCGGCCACCTCGTCGACGCCGGTGTCGGCGATGGCGTCGAGCAGGGTGACGGCCTGGTCGACGGTGCCGAAGAGCGCGGCCGTGCCGTAGAAGCGGTCGAAGGCGTGGTCGAGCAGGGTGTTCAGGTCGTCGTCGGGCAGCGCGGAGAGGTCGTCGCCCAGCCCCATCGAACGGGCGAGGCCGGCGAGCAGCCCCAGGGACGAGGCCAGATAGTCGCGGAACGGCCCGCGCACCGCCTCGCGTACCGCCTCCGGGTCCTCGCCGAGGAAGGTGTGCACCATCAGCGTGACCCGTCCCGGTCCCTGGTGTCCTGCCTCCTGCCGGGCCCGGCGGTAGACGGCGACCTTTTCCGCGAGCTGTTCGAGGTCCTGGCCGAGGAGATGGGTGAGGACGTTGCAGCCCGACTCCCCCGCCGCGCGGAAGGTGTCGGGGCTGCCCGCGGCGGTGACCCACAGCGGCAGATCGTCCTGCACCGGCCGCGGCAGGGTCCGCACGGCGGTGGTCCTGCCGTGGCCGTTGGGGCGCTCGACGGGTGCGCCCGACCACAGGGTGCGCAGGGTGGCGATGCCGTCCAGCATCACCTGCTTGCGCTCCGCGTAGTTGCCGGGCGCGAGCACGAAGTCGTCGGCCTGCCAGCCCGAGGCGACGGAGATCCCGGCGCGGCCCCCCGAGAGGTTGTCCACGACCGACCACTCCTCCACGACCCGGACCGGATCGTGGAGCGGCAGCACGACGCTGCCCGCCCGGATCGCTATCCGTTCGGTGGCGGTGGCGAGTGCCGCGCCGATGACGGACGGGTTGGGGAAGATACCGCCGAAGGCGTGGAAGTGGCGCTCGGGGGTCCAGACGGCCTCGAAGCCGTGCCGGTCGCCGAATCTGGCGCCTTCGAGCAGCAGCCGGTAGGCCGCGCCGCTCGCGGTCCCCTCGGTGCCGGAGGCGCTGGCGAAGTAGAAGAGGCTGAGGTCGGCGGTCCTGCCCGGGGCTCGCCCGTCGGCCGGGCCGGGGTCGGCCTGGAGGACGACGGTGGAGCCGTGCGTCAGCGTCCACACCAGCTCCAGGACCGAGATGTCGAAGGAGACGGTGGTGACGCCCAGCCAGGTCCCGGCGCTGTCGGCACCGAACTCCTCGGTCATGGCGGCGCAGAAGTTCACCACGTTGCGGTGCTCCACCATGACGCCCTTGGGCCTGCCGGTGGAGCCCGAGGTGTAGATGACGTAGGCCAGGTCGCAGGGGCCCGCCTCAGGGGCTGCGGGGTCGTCGGGGCGGGTCGCGACGTCAAGGGTGTCGAGTGTGTCCAGGCACAGGGGCTCGACGTCGTCCGGGCAGTCGAGGGTGGGCAGTAGCGCCGAGTCGCTCAGCAGCAGCCGGACGCCCGCGTCGCGCAGGATGTACGCGGTGCGCTCGGGCGGTGCCGTGGGGTCCAGCGGCAGATAGGCGGCGCCGGACTTGAGCACCGCCAGCAGGGCGGTCACCAGCGCGGGGGTGCGCGGCAGGCAGAGCGCGACCACCGTGTCGCGGCCCGCACCGCGGGCGCGCAGTAGCCGGGCGAGCCGGTCTGCCTCCGCGTCGAGGGCGGCGTAAGTGAGGCACGTGTCGCCCTGGACCACCGCCGGCCGGTCGGGGGTGGTGGCGACCTGCCGCTCGACCAGGGTGTGGACGGTGACGGCGGGGAACTCGACGGCGGGGCCGCGGCCCGCCTCGACGAGGGCGCCGCGCTCCTGCTCGGTCAGCAGCGGCAGGGCGGAGAGCCGGGTGGCGGGGGCGGACACCGCGTGGCGCAGCAGTGTCTGCCAGATGCCCAGGAATCGGCGGGCGGTGGCGGCGTCGTACAGGTCGGTGGCGTACTCCAGGGAGCCGCGCAGCCCGTCGGGCGCCTCCTCGACGAGGAGCGTGGTGTCGAACTTCGCGGTGCCGGTGTGCACTTCCTCCATACGGCACTCCAGGCCCGGCAGGCGCGGGGCCTCGGAGGTGGCGTTCTGGAGGATGAACATGTGCTGGAAGAGCGGGCTGTGGCTCAGGGTGCGCGGCGGCTGGAGGACCTCCACCAGCTGCTCGAAGGGCAGCTCCTGGTGATCGAAGGCATCCAGCGCGGTGGTCCGTACCCGTGCCAGCAGGTCTTCGAAGGCGGGGTCGCCGGAGGCGTCGACGCGCAGCACCAGGGTGTTGACGAAGAAGCCGATCAGCGGCTCCACCTCGTGGCGCAGCCGTCCGGCCACCGGAGTGCCGAGCGCCAGGTCGGCCGCGCCGCTCAGCCGCGACAGTACCGCCGACCAGGAGGCCAGCAGCACCATGAAGGGGGTGCAGCCGTGGGCGCGCGCCAGCTCCTGCACCGCGTCGCGGAGAGCCGCGTCCAGGTGGAAGGGGACGGCCGCGCCACGGTAGGACTGCGCGGCGGGGCGGGGCCGGTCGGCGGGCACCTCCAGCAGTTCGGGCAGCCCGTCGAGGCGCCGCTTCCAGTGTCCGGCCTCGTCGCCCAGTGCCTCGGGGGTGAGGTGGGCGCGCTGCCAGGCGGCGTAGTCGGCGTACTGGACGGGGAGTTCGGGCAGCCCGCCCGTGACGTCACCGTGGCCGGTCGCGCCCTGCTCGTTCTCGAGGCAGGCGCGGTACAGGGCGAACAGTTCGCGGTAGAGGACGCCGAGCGACCAGGCGTCGGCGCTGATGTGGTGGACCGACAGCAGCAGATGGGCCCGCGCGGGGGTCTCGCGCAGCAGTACGGCCCGCAGCAGCGGGGCCTCACTGAGGTCGAAGGGTCGCCGGGCCTCGGCGGCGGCGAGCTCCTCGACCGACTCGCCCTCGGCGAGGGCGCGTTCGGGCAGCGCCACCTCAGGGACGTCGACCACCCGGGCCACCGGCTGCTCGTGGACGACGGAGATGACGGTGCGCAGGGCCTCGTGGCGCCGGACCAGTTCGGTGAGGGCCCGGCGCAGCGCGCGGACGCCGGTGTCGTCGAGCTCACCGTCGAGGGTGACCCGGCCGGCGAGGACGTAGGCGGCGGCACCGCTGTCCGGCAACATCTCGGCCATCACCCACATGCGCTGCTGCCCGAAGGAGAGCGGCAGCGGACCGGTGTCCCGGTCGAGGGGCGTGACCGGTGGAAGCGTGCGCGGGCCGTCGCCGCGCGCCTCCCGCAGCAGGCCGATCAGGGCGTCACGCCGGGCGGACAGCCGGGCGCGCAGATCCTCGTCCAGAGCGCCGGGCGGGGCGCTGAAACGGATTCGTCCCTCGTCCTCCCAGACGCGGATGTCACGGGAGCGCAGCTCCGCGAGGAGTTCAACCGGTGAAGTCACAGCTCTCCCTCTTCCCTCTCCGCCGCCGTGCCGGGCGAGTCCGGGTTGCGCGCCGCGGGTCCGGCCGCCGCCCACAGCAGGGTCTCCAGGCTCTCCGCGACTCCGGCCACGGTCGGCCGCGCGAACACGACCTGAGCGGTGAGGCCGACGCCGTGCTCCTCGCTGAGCCGCAGCGCGGCCCGGGTCACCGCGAGTGAATGGCCGCCCAGCCGGAAGAAGTCGTCGTCACGTCCGACCGAGCCGACGCCCAGGACGTCGGCGAAGACGGCGGCGACGGACTTCTCCATCGGGGTGCTCGGCTCCGCCCCGCCGACGCCCTCCGCGACGGGCGCTGGAAGGCGCTTGCGCTCGACCTTGCCCGCGACGGTCAGCGGCAGCGCGTCGAGCGTGACGTACTGGGTGGGCACCATGTACTCGGGCAGCCGGTCCGCGCAGTGCCGCCGCAGCTCGTGCGGCGTCAGGTCCTGCCCGGCGGTCACCACCCAGGCGACCAGGGCCTGTTCGGCGCCCTGGCCACGGGCCGCGACCACGGCCTCGCGGACGCCGGAGTGGCTCAGCAGGGCGGCCTCGATCTCGCCGGGCTCCACCCGGAAGCCGCGCACCTTGACCTGGTGGTCGATGCGGCCCAGGTATTCGATCGCGCCGTCACCGCGATAGCGCGCCAGGTCGCCGGTGCGGTACATCCGTTCCCCGGGCCGGTACGGGTCCGGTACGAAGTGTGCGGCCGTCAGTTCGTCCTGTCCCAGGTAGCCGAGGGCCAGGCACGGTCCGGAGACGCACACCTCGGCGGCGACGCCCTGCGGTACCGGCTCGCCGTGCCGGTCGAGGAGGACGACGCGCACGTTGTCCACGGGCCGTCCCACCGGGGGCACCGGCTCCCACTGCTCGGGCGCGCCGGTCAGGGTGTGCGAGGTGATCACATGGGCCTCGGAGGGACCGTACTGGTTGTGCAGGACGGCTTCCGTGCGGGTGAAGAAGGTACGGAGTTCCGACGTGATGTGGAGCTGTTCACCGGCGGAGAAGACCTCCCGGAGCGCGGTCGGCCACTGCTCGCGCACGGCCGCCACCTCGGCGAGTTGCTGGAGCGCGACGTACGGCAGGAAGAGCCGGGTGATGCCTCGCTCCACCAGCCAGGGCAGCAACTGAAGCGCGTCTCGGCGGGTTTCGGCGTCGACCAGGACGACCGTGCCGCCGGCCGCCCACGTCCCGAAGGTCTCCATCATGCAGATGTCGAAGTGCAGGGGGCTGAACTGGAGCGTCCGGTCGTCGGCTGCGAAGGGGAAGGCCGCCGTCTGCCAGGCCAGCAGGTTGGCGAGGGCACCGTGCCGCATCACGATGCCCTTGGGGCGGCCGGTGGAGCCGGAGGTGTAGATGGTGTAGATCGGGTCGTCGCGCCCGGTGACGGTGGCGAGTTCGGCCCCGTCGCGGTCCGACCAGTCCAGCTCGTCGAGCCGCAGCAGGCGGGTGCCGTCGGGCGTCTCCAGCGGTGCGTCGCTCAGCAGCAGCGGGCAGTGGGCGTCGTCGAGGGTTCCGGCGGTGCGGTCGGCGGGGTGGTCCGGGTCCAGGGGGAGGAACGCCGCGCCCGTCTTCAGGATCGCCAGCATGGCGACGATCTGCCGGATGGAGCGGCGGGCGTACAGCCCGATCAGAGTGGACCGGCCGACGCCCTCCTCGGCCAGCAGCCGGGCGAGCTGGTTGCTCTCCGCCTCCAGCCTGGCGTACGTCCATGACTCGGTGGCGTGCTCGATGGCGGTCGCGTCCGGGCTCTGCGCCGCCCGCTCGGAGAGGTATCGGTACACGGGCCGGTCGAGATCCACCTCGCGGAGCGCGCCGTTGCGGCCGTGCACCAGGTGGTCGCGCTGGTCGGCGGTGAGCAGGGCGAGTCGGGACACCTCGGTACCGGGATCCTCGACGGCGGACGCGACGAGTTGCTGGAAGGTCGCGGCCAGCCGCTCGGCGGTGTCCCGGTCGAAGAGGTCCGTCGCGTATTCGAGCGAGCACGCGAGTCGCTCTCCCTGATCCTCGACAAAGAGGGTGAGGTCGAACTTCGCGGTGCCGTTGTGCACTTCCTCGCGGCGGGCGGTGAGCTCCCCGGCCCGGATGTCGCCGAGCGGGGTCTCGTAGTACGTGAGCATGTTCTGGAAGACCGGGGCGTGGCTCGGCGACCGGTGGGGCCGCAGGGCGGCGACGATCCGCTGGAAGGGCACCTGCCGGTTCTCGAAGCCCTCCAGGAAGGTGCGCTGGACCCGCCGCAGCAGCTCGGTGACGTCGGGATCGCCGGACAGGTCGATGCGCAGCGGCAGCGTGCCGACGAAGAAGCCGACGAGGGTGGCTACTTCGGGGCGCTCCCGGTTGCTGACCGGAGTGCCGATCACCACGTCGTCGGTGCGCGCGTACCGGCCGAGCAGCACCGCCCACAGGGCGAGCACCGCGACATACGGGGTGACCTGCGCCCCGGCGGCGGTCTCGCGCAGCCGGGCCGTCGTCGCGGGGTCCAGGACGAAGGGCACGGTGTCGCCGCGGTACGACTGGCTGACCGGCCTGGGACGGTCCGCGGGCAGCTCCAGGAGCGGCGGCGCGCCGTCGAGCCTGTCCTTCCAGTAAGCCAGTTGTTCGGCCTCGGTCACCGGGGAGAGCGCGGCGCGCTGCCACTCCGTCGCGTCGATGGCCTGGACGGAGAGCGGGGGAAGGGCGCTCGTGTCCGCCGCGTACAGCGTGAACAGTTCGTCGAAGAGGACGCCGAGCGAGGCCGCGTCGGCGGCGATGTGGTGCACGGCCAGGAAGAGGTGGGCCTGCTGTGGCGCGGTGGTCGCGAGGACGGCTCGCAGCAGGTTGCCGCCCGCCAGGTCGAAGGGTTCGCGGGCGACCTCCTCGGCGAGGCGGGCCAGGGTGGCGTCCCGCTCCTGGTCGGTGAGGCCGCTCAGGTCCTCGTGGACCAGCGGCAGCGGGGCCGGCGGACACAGGGTCTGCTCGGGCGCTCCGTCGGCGCCGGCCCGGAACGCCGTGCGCAGGGACTCGTGGCGCCGGACTAGGTGGCTGAGGCAGTCGGTGAGGCGCTCGACGCGCACCGGTCCCGTCAGGCGGACCTTGCCGCTGAGGACGTACGTGGGCTGGTGGCCCTCCATCTGGTCCAGGAGCCACAGCGATTCCTGCGCCGGTGACAGGGGGAAGGCCCGGCCGTCACGCGGCAGCGGCCGGACCGGCTGTTCCGCGGCGGCCTCGGCCCGCAGATGGCTGAGCAGCCCCTCCTTGTGCGCCCGCAGCTCGTCCCGCAGCTCGGCGGTGAGGGCTCCCTTGGCCGCGGAGACCCGCAGCTGGTCACCCTCGGCACGTAACCGGACGCGTGCGCGCCGCAGTTCCCCGAGCAGCTCCACGAGCCGCTCGGGTCCTTCTGAGGTGTCCGCGGTCTTGACGAGGTCCCCGTTCACAGCGTGATCTCCTCTCGTTCCTCGTCGCCGTCCAGTGCGCCGAGCACCTCGGTGAGCAGGCCCAGCACGTGGTCCGTGAGCTGCTCCACGCTGGGCCCTTCCAGCAGCCGCACCATCGGCACCACGACACCCAGGTCGGCCTTGACGCGGACGCGCAGTTCGAGGGCCATCAGCGAGTCCAGGCCCATCTCCACGACGGGCACCTGCGGGTCGATGTCCTCCGCCCCGGTCTGGAGCACCGCGGCAAGCCGCTCGGTGAGGTAGTCACCGACGATCATCCGCTGCTCCTGCGGTCCTGCCTGCGCGCAGCGCTCCAGCAGTTGCGCGGAGCCGCCGGCGGCGCCGAACTCGTCGAGGAACGCGGCGAACTGGCCGGTGGCGCGGGCGGAGGGCAGGGCGGTGAACACCTCGGGCCAGTCGATGCGGGCCACCGTGACCTGGGCGGGCCGGAGCGCCAGCACACGGCCGAAGACGTCGAGGGCCTCAGCCGGTGCCATGCTGCCCACGCCGAGGCGGGACAACTGGTCGAGGCCGCCCTCGCGCACGGCGAGGCCGATCCCGTTCCAGGGGCCGTAGCCGAGCGCGACGGCGTCCGTGTCCAGGCCACGCCGGTGGTGGGCGAGCGCGTCCAGGAAGGCGTTGGCCGCGGCGTAGTTGGCGGCACCGACACCGACCGGCCCGAAGACCGCGGGCAGCGCCGACACGAGCAGGAACAGTGCGGCGTCCCCGAACACCCGGTGCAGGTTCCACGCCCCGGCGACCTTGGGCTCGGCCACCTCGCGCAGCTGCTCGACGTCCAGCCCCGCGAACATGGCGCCGCGGGCGATGCCCGCCAGGTGTGCCACGCCCACGACCGGGGGCAGGCCCTCTCGCTCCAGTTCCGCGCGGAGCGCCGCGACGTCGTCGGCCCGCGCCACGTCCGCCGCCGCGATGTGCACGCGGACACCCCGGCCGGTCAGTCCGTCCACGGCCACGCGCTGAGTGTCGTCGCTCACCCCGCGCCTGCCGACGAGTACGAGATGGCGCGCCCCGCGCTCGGCCAGCCACCCGGCCAGGGCCAGTCCGAGGTCCCCGAGGCCGCCGGTGAGCAGGTAGGTGCCGTCCGGGTCGATGTCCGGCACGGCGGGGGCCGGGGCCGCCATCTCCTCGGCGCGGACCATGCGGGCTGCGAGCAAACTGCCGTCCCGTACGGCGAGTTGGTCGTCGACCGGGGTTCCTTCGTCGGGGCGCGTGCCGGTGAGGACGGCGCTCAGCAGCGTGGCGGAGGCCGCCTCGTCGGGCGCCGTCCGCGCGTCGAGGTCGATCAGGCCGCCCCACAGCTCCGGGTGTTCGGCGGCCAGGACCCTGCCCAGTCCCCAGACCGGGGCCTGGAGGACGCCCGCGGCGGTCACGGCCGTTCCTCCCGCCGGCTGGGCGCCCCGAGTCAGCAGCCACAGGCGTCCGCAGCGCGTGGGGACATCCACGTCGAGGCAGGCGCGCACCAGGGCGAGCGCGGCCTCGGCGCCGCTCTGCTGTGCGGCACGGACCTGGTCGGTGGTGGCGTCCGGGAGATCGGGCGCGTCCAGCGGCCGGGCCAGCACCACGCCCTTGAGCGGCCCGTCCGCGAGGGCGCCGTAGAGGGCCTGGCGGATACGGGCGGCATCGGAGGCGGCGTCGGCTGGTACGACGTCGACGCAGTCGCCCGCTTCCCGCAGGGCCGTGGCGAGCGCCTCGCCGGTGCCCGCCATGTCGGCGAGGACCAGCCAGCGCCCGGACTCGGTGTCCGCCGCGCGCTCGGCGGACACCGCGGTCCAGTCGGTGCGGTAGCACAGGTCGCGGCCGGGGTCCCCGCCGCCGTCCTCGGGGTCCACCAGGCGCATCCGCAGCCCCTGCGCGTACGCGACGGTCCCCTCGGCGTCGAAGAGCCGTACATCGGCGAGGAGTTCGTCACCCGTCTCGGCGGCAGGGGTGCGCACCACATGGGAGTAGACCTCGCCCACCGGCTGCCGGTACGGCTCCAGCGTGCCGACGCCGACGGGGAGCGTGAGCGCCCCGCTGCCGCTGAGGGCGCCGGGTGCGAGCGCCCCGAGCAGCAGAAAGGCGTTGTCGAGGAGGGCCGGATGGAAAACATAGCCCTCCTCGGCCCACCGGGCCGGCAGAGTCAGCCGGCCCAGGACCTCGCCGTCGCCGACCCACATCCCTTCCAGGCATCGCATCCGGGGGCCGTAGGCGGCACCCGCCCGCTCGACATGGTCGAAGAACTCCGCCACCTCGACGGTGTGACCGCACCGGGCCTTGACCACCTCCGGGTCGTCCTCCCAGGCGGGCGGCGAGGGGGAGGCGGCCGGAGTGCGCGCCACGGCGCTCGCAGGCTCCGGCAGCGTCCGGTCCACCACGGCCTCACGGACCTGCGGATCCTGCTCCGCGAGCCGACGAAGCCGGTCGAGGTGGGGCAGCCCGTCGAGCACCTGCGCCGTGGTGGGGCCGAAGTCCAGCAGGCAGGCGACCTCGTCCACGAACGGGGCCAGCCGGCGCACCAGCGGCAGACAGGACTCGGGCGAGCCGATCAGCGAGCGGGCGGAGGCGAACCGGTCGTACAGGAAGCCGGCGAACTGTGTCAGCTCCGCCTCCGGCAGGGCCTCGATGTCCGTGGCGGAATCCCGGCCACGGCTGCTCGCGAGTCCCTTGAGCAGGCCCATGTTCCCCTTCAGATAGGCGCAGTAGGGGTCTCGGGCCAGCTCGGTCGCGGTCCCGGCGTCGGCGCCCACGAAGCTGTGCAGCATGACGGTGACCCGGCCCGAGGCGGGGTCGAGACCCGCATCGGCCCGCGCCTTGCGGTAGACCGCGACGTTCTCGGCGAGCCCGTCCACGCCCTGGTCGAGCAGGTGGGTGAGGAGATTCGCCCCGGCCCGCCCGGCCCGGGCGAAGCTCGCGGGCGAGCTGGCCGCCGTCAGCCACAGCGGCAGCTCCCGCTGGACGGGCCGCGGGTAGGTGCGCAGGCTGACGGGTTCACCGGTGCCGCTGGTCGCGGTGACCGCCTCGCCCCGCCACAGCGCGCGCAGCTGCTCCATGCCCTCCTCGAGGTGGCGGGCGCGCTCGGCATACCGCTCGGGGAAGTAGGCGAAGTCGTTCGGGTTCCAGCCGGAGGCGAGGGAGATCCCGGCCCGGCCTCCGGACAGGTTGTCCACGACGGCCCACTCCTCGGCCACCCGCAGCGGGCTGTGCAGGGGCAGCACCACGCTGCCCGCGCGCAGCCCGATCCGGCTGGTCTCGCGCGCCAGGGCGGCGTGCAGCAGGGCCGGGTTCGGGTAGAGCGAGCCGAGCGGGGTGAAGTGCCGCTCGGGAACCCAGACGTTCTCGAAGCCGTGCGCGTCACCGAACCTGGCGCTCTCCAGCAGCATGTCGTACCGGGCGTCTTCAGCCAGCGCGTTCTCGTCACTGGCGAAGAACATCAGGCTGAATTTCATGACGTGTTCTCCCCGTTCTCCGCGCTCTTCGCGTTCTCCCCGTGCCGCCCGTGCCGCCCGTTCCCCACGTGCTGTACGGGCACCATGCGGGCCGAGGCGTGCTGGGTCCACTTGGTGGCGGTGTCGCCCTCGGCCTTGCTGTGCACGGTGAAGGCCAGTGCTCCGTCGGAGCCGTCCCGCAGTCCGACCTGGACGATCCGCGCGCCGTCCGGCGGGATGCTCAGAACGCTGTGGTAAGCGACGTCCTGGAGCCGGTACGGCACGCCCGGCGCGAGCTCGCGGGCGGCGGCGAGCGCCATGTCGATGTAGCTGGTGCCCGGTGCGACGACCCGGCCCTGGATGACATGGTCGTCCAGGACCGCGACCTGGTCGCGGGCGAGCGACCGCTGCCACACATGCCTGCCGGGATCGGCCGCCACACCCTCCATACGCCGCCCCAGCAGAGGGTGACGGCCGGGCTCCCCGGCGAGGGCGACGCCGTCGGCGGGCGCTGCCTCCAGAGTGTCGGGCAGCCAGAACCTGCGGCGTTGGAAGGGGTAGCCGGGCAGCTCGGTCGGCCGCCCCGAGTGCACCCGCGCCCAGTCCACGGCCACGCCTGCCGCCCACGCGGCGCCCAGCGCATCCAGCAGCGCGCGCTGTTCGGGCCTCCCGGAGCGCAGCGAGGCCAGCCACACCGAACCCGGCTGTCCCTGCGTCTTCGCGGACTCACGCCGCACCGCGCGCCGGGCCAGCGGAGCGAGCACCGCGTCGGGCCCGACCTCGATGCCCGCCGTGCACCCCTCATGGCTCAGGGTGGCGATCGTGTCCGCGTACCGGACGGTGCCGCGCAGCTGCTCCACCCAGTAGTCCGGGGTCGCCATGCGGCGTCCGATCAGCTGGCCGGTCAGCGAGGAGACCACCGGGTGCTGGGGAGCGCGCATCCGCACCCCTTCCGCCGCGGCACGGAACTCCTCCAGTACGGGGTCCATGAGCGGTGAGTGGAAGGCGTGCGACGTACGGATCTGCTGCGCGACGACGCCCGTTTGCGCCAGCTCGTCCACGACCTTGGCGACCGCGGCGGCGGCGCCCGAGAGCACGACCTCGCCCGGTCCGTTCACGGCGGCCAGCGCCACCTCGTCGGCGTACGGGGCGAGGGCCGCGAGCGCGCGCTCCTCGCTCACCCGCACGGCGTACATCACGCCGCCCGGCGGGAGGCCCTGCATCAGCCGGGCGCGGGTGCCGAGCAGGGTCAGCGCGTCCTCCAACGCGAACACCCCGGCGAGGGTGGCCGCGACGAACTCGCCGACGCTGTGCCCGAACAGGTAGTCCGGCTCGACACCGAGCGAGCGCCAGAGCTCGGCCAGGGCGTACTCCGTCGCGAAGATCGCGGGCTGGGCGTACTCGGTGCGCGCCAGTGACTCCTCGTCCCGCACGACGTGGTGCAGGTCGAAGCCGAAGCGTTCCTTCAGCAGCGCCGCGCACCGGTCGAACGCCTCCCGGAACACCGGCCACTCACGGTGCAGTTCGGTGCCCATGCCCACCCGCTGGGAGCCCTGGCCGGTGAAGAGGAAGGCCATCACGGGGGCCTTGCGCGGGGCGCGGCCACGGGCGCCCGCGGCCGCGGGCCGGCCCTCGGCGGCGAAGCGCTCCAGGGCGGCACGGGCCTCCTCGGCGGAATCCGCGGTGACGGCGAGCCGCTCCGGGAGAGCGGTCCTGCCCTGGGAGGAGGTCCAGGCGACATCAGCCAGATCCCCGGGGTCGCTGCCGGTCCGGGCGAGCCGGTCGGCGTAGCGGGACGCCAGGTCACGCAAGGCCTCGGGGGTCCTCGCGGAGAGCAGCAGCGCCTCAGGCCGCCGTGCCTCCTTGGTACCGGGGACGGCGGCCGGCGTCGGCGCCGCCGAGAGCACCACGTGCGCGTTGGTCCCGCCGAAGCCGAAGGCGCTCACCCCGGCGGTACGCCGGTCCTCGGGCCAGGCCAGAGGAGCGGTGGGGATCTCCAACGGCGAACCGGCCGCATCGATGTGGGGGTTGAGCCGGGTGAGGTGGAGGTGCGGCGGCACGGTGTCGTGCTGAAGAGCCAGGACGACCTTGATGACACCGGCGATACCGGCCGCGGACTCCAGGTGGCCGATGTTGGTCTTCACCGATCCGAGATAGCAGGGCCCGGCGGCGTCCCCCTCGGCGGCCGGCTCCGTCACAAGCGCCTCGGTCAGGGCCTCGTACTCGATGGGGTCGCCGAGTGCGGTGCCCGTGCCGTGGGCCTCGATGTAGCCCAGCTCGCGCGGAGCGATGCCGGCGGCGCTCCAGGCAGCGCGCAGGACCTCCGTCTGGGCGCGGCCGTGCGGGGCGGTCAGGCCGTTGGAGCGGCCGTCCTGGTTGACGGCCGAGCCCCGTACGACGGCGAGCACGCGGTCGCCGTCGGCCAGCGCCAGCGAGAGCGGTTTGAGGATGACGGCCCCGCAGCCCTCGGAGCGCACGTAGCCGTCGGCGCGCTCGTCGAACGCCTTGCAGCGGCCGTCGGACGCCATCATCTGGGCTCGGGAGAAGACCGCGGTGAGGTCGGGGGCGAGGAGCAGATTGACCCCGGCGGCCACCGCCAGCGAGGACTCCCCACGGCGCAGGGCCTCGCACGCCTGGTGCACGGCGACGAGCGAGGAGGAACACGCGGTGTCCAGAGCAAGACTCGGACCGCGCAGGTCGAGGAGGTACGACAGCCGGTTCGCGGCGACGCTCAGGGCGTTGCCCGTGCCGTAGTACGCGCCCAGGGCGCCCTTCGCTCCGGCGGTGAGCCGGCTGTAGTCGTTGTTGCTGATGCCGACGAAGACTCCGGTGTCGCTGCCCGCGAGGGCCGCCGGGACGATCGCCGCGTTCTCCAGGGCCTCCCACACGACCTCCATGAGGAGCCGCTGCTGGGGGTCGATGGCCACCGCCTCGGCGGGCGAGATGCCGAAGAACTCGGGCTCGAATCCCGCGACGTCCCCGAGGAAGCCGCCCCAGCGGGTGCTGGCGGTGCCGTCCCGCTTGAGCTCCGGGTCGTAGAGCCGCTCCGCGTCCCATCGGTCGGCGGGCACCGGGGTGACGGCGTCGCCGCCGCCGTGCAACAGCGTCCAGAACTCCTCGGTGTTCTCGGCGCCGGGGAAGCGGCAGGCCATGCCGACGACGGCGATCGGCTCGGCCGCGGCCGGCGCGGCGGGCGGGGCGGGCGTGCCGGGCCGCGGGGCGGCCTGCGTGCCCGCCTCGTGCCCGGCACTCCGTCCGGCGAGGTGGCGGGCGGCGGCCTCGGCCGTCGGGTGCTGGTAGAAGAGGGCGGCGGGCACGCGGCGGCCCAGTTCCCGCTGGAGCGAGCCGGAGATCGCCACGGCGGAGGCCGAGTCGACCCCATAGGTGTGGAAGCTGGCGGTCGGGTCCAGCTCGTCCACGGCCAAGCCGGTGTGCTCGGCGACGGCGTCGAGGATCCGGCGTACCAACGCGTTCTGGTCCCCGTCGGCAGCCGGCCCGTACCCCTCGGTGTCGGGACGCGGCGCCGTCCCCTGTGCGGTCCAGGTGGCCAGCGCGTCCAGGGTTCCTTCGAGATAGCCCTTGCGGGCGGCACGGCGGGCGAGCTTGCCGCTGGAGGTCTTGGGAATGGCTCGCGTGCGCAGCAGCACCAGCGCGTGCAGCGGCACATCGTGCTCCGCGACGACGGCCGCAGCCACGGCGGGGCCGATCCGCTCGGCGTCCGCGTCCTCGCCCCGCACCTCCTGGACGACGACGACGCGCTCCTCGCCGCTCGCGGATTCCACGGAGAAGGCGGCGGTGCAGCCGGGCCGGAAGGCACGGTCGACGGTCTCGACGGTGCGCTCTATGTCCTGGGGGTAGAGGTTGCGCCCCCGCACGATGATCATGTCCTTGATGCGGCCGGTGATGACGAGTTCCCCGTCGGGCGTCAGGAATCCCTTGTCACCGGTGGCGACCCAGCTCGGCTCCCCTTCGTCGGCGAGGCGGTTGCAGAAGGTGGCGGCGGTCTCCTCCGTCCGGCCCCAGTACCCCTGTCCCGCGCTGGGGCCGCTGATCCAGATCTCGCCGACCTGGTTGGCGTCGAGGGCACGCCGGGTGGCGGGGTCGACGATCGCGGTCCGTTGTCCGTGGCGGGCGTGTCCGGCGCCGACGAGCGCGCGCGAGCCCGCGGTGCCCGGCGCGACCTCCACGATCCGGTCGTGCTCCAGCTCCGCCCCGTCCACGTGGACGATGACGGCGCCGCTGTCCGGGAGGCCGCTGGAGACGTACACGGAGTTCTCGGCGAGTCCGTACGCCGGGTGCCAGGACTCGGGGCGGAAGCCGTGCTCGGCGTACATCGCCTCGAAGCGGGCGAGGGTGTCGGCGCGTACCGGCTCGGCCGCGTTGAGGGCCAGCCGCCAGTGACTCAGGTCCAGTCCGGCGCGGTCCTCGGGGCGGGTGCGGCGGACGCACAGCTCGTAGGCGAAGTTCGGCGCGGCGCTGAAGGTGCCCCGGTAGTCACTGAGGGCGCGCAGCCAGCGGACCGGCTCCTGAAGGAAAGCCTCGGGCGGCATGTAGACCAGCTCGCTGCCCCAGTAGAGGGCCTGGAGCAGATGGCCGATGAGCCCCATGTCGTGGAAGAGCGGCAGCCAGGAGACAAAGACGGGGCTCTCGCTGTGCCCCATGGCGCGGGCCATGAGCTCCAGGTTGTGCAGGAGGTTGGCGTGGCTGAGCATCACCCCCTTCGGGTTGCCCGTCGAGCCGGAGGTGTACTGGAGGAAGGCCAGGTCGTCCGGGGTGATGTCCGGGTGACGCCAGTCGTCGGCGGCTTCGAGCGGAACACGGTCGGTCGGCGCCCAGCGGGCGTTGGGGTCGTACTTGTCCGCCAGCGTGTCGCAGAGCCGGCCGGGGGCCGCGATGATCGAGGCCCCGCAGTCCTGGGCGACGGCGTTGAGCCGCGCCGCGTGTTTGTCGGAGCGCGGCGGATAGGCGGGAACGGCCGTCATCCCGGCGTAGAGGCAGCCGTAGAACGCGGTGGCGAATTCCGGACCCGACGGATACAGCATCAACACACGGTCGCCGGGATCGCCCAGGGTCAGCAAATGCGACGCGATGGCACGCGCCCTCCGGTCGAGATCCGCGTAGCACAGTCGCTCCGAGACCTTCACACCGTCGGCGAGAAAGGTGAATGCGGCGCGTCGGCCGTTTTCATCGCCCCGCTGCCGGAGCAGTTCCACGAGATCCCGGGCCTGGACGCCCGGCGGCGTTGTTCGACGAATACCGCTCACGTCTACCTCTCTGAAGGCGGGCTCCGCGCGGTGCGTTTCAGGAGCAGTGCGTGCTGGAACGGAAGGCGAGCAGGTGGGGCGTGCCCCACCTGCCCGAGACAGGCCCCAGGGGTCAGGCCGAGGCGTCCTGCGGCTCCGTCGGCGGGTAGAACAGGTCGACGGCGGGCGCGGCACGCTTGAGCGCGCTGACCATCTCGTCGGCCGAGGCCAGCGGGATGAGCTTGCCCTCGGTGAAGGCGCCGGTGGAGTAGCCGGTCAGCACGGCGGCGTGCGCGGCCTCCGCGTCCGGGAAGTCGACGACAACGGCGAAGTGGTATTCGACGTCGCGGGTGAACCAGTAGTTGACGACCTTGCCGCCGAGCGAGCCGTAGAACTTAAAAGCGTGCTCGTCCCTGGCGATAATCGCCTGCGGGTCCTTGAGCACGCCTTCCACCACGTCCTGCGAATAGCGCGCGAGAATCATGTACTGCACGGAAAAGCCCCTCCCGGAGTGGGTCAGACAGAGTGGCGAAGCAACCGGAATCACTCGTCTCGGGGCCGGACTTGGGCGCTCGACGCTCAGTGGAACCCCCGTTGCCACGGCCCGGCATTTCGAAATGCCATGCTGCCGACGCACGGTTGGAGGGGACAAGCGCCGTGTCAGCAAGACGACATCGGCTGTCGCGACGCGGTCAGGACCGTCCGCCCGGAGGGCGGGCCTCCCGCCCGGACGGGCGGTACACGAGCCGCACGAGGGCGTCAGCCCGGCCCTCGGTCAGCAGGGGCGGGGTGGGCGGGGCCGGTACACCGAGTCGCCTTCGTTCCGGCCACCGCCTCGAGAACCCTATCCGTGCAGCCCCTCACACCCAGCCCCGCGCGGCGGCCAGCATCCCCGCCTCGAACCGGCTGCGTGCCCCCAGGCGCTCCAGCAGGCTGGCGACAATGCGCCGCACCGTGCGGTCCGAGAGGTCCAACTCCCGTGCGATGACACGGTCGGTCGCCCCCTGAGTGAGCATCAGGAGCACCTTGCGGTCCGTCGCGCCCAGGGACTCGTCACCCGCATCGACGACGGCGTCGGCCCGTCCCCACAGCATGCGCGCCAGTGCGCGGAACGCCTCCAGCACCCGCCCGTCCCGGATCCAGGCGTAGTCGCACCCCTCGTCGAACGCCGTGGTGACCAGCGCCCCCGCGTCGGTCAACAGCATGGCCCCCGGCGGCAGTCCGGCGCTCGTCCCCACCTGGAACCCGCACGCCCGGTGCCAGTCCACGAAGTCGGCGATCTCCGGAGTGAGCAGCACCGTGCGGGGCAGCACGGTGCGCACCTCCCCCGCCCGCTCCCGCAAGTGGAGGCCACTGCGGTGAACCGATTCCAGCAGCGGCTCCTCCACCGAGGCGTAGTTCCAGTAACAGAAGACCTCGCCCGTACTCTCCCCGACGATCTCCCGGGCCGCGGACTGGAGTTCCTCAACGGTACGCAGGCGCGGAGCGGACAGCGGGCTCAGCATGACTTCCGGTCCTCCTCGAGGGACGTCGCGTCCGACGGGCGCACGACAGGGGAATCGGGTGCGGGGCACGCTGGGCCGGGTGGCCCCTGGGCCGGGGGCGTGCGGGCGGCGCTGTCCTCGGCCGCCTCCGCCCCGGGCGGCCCGTCCTCCATCGGCAGCGCGCTGACCAGGCACACCACTGCCTCCAGGCCCCCGTGCGACAAGGACCTCAGCCGGAGCCGTCCCCCGGAGGACTCGATGAGCTTGGTGGCGATGGAAAGCCCGATACCGCTGCCGCCTGACGCGTCCCGGCTCCAGCCGCGCTTCAGCGCCAACTTCCTTTCCACGTCGGACAGTCCTGGGCCCTGGTCCCGCACCGCGATGCGCAGGCCGCCGTCCTCCCGCTCGACTCGGACCTCCACCACGCTGTCCTCGGGCGCGTATTTCAAGGCGTTGGCCAGCAGCACGTTGAGGGTCTGCTCCACCGCGCCGACCCTGGTCATGGCCCAGGCCCGACGCGGCATGCTCAGCTTCAGCCGGACGCTGCGCGCCTCCGCGACCGGTGCCCACCCCCACACGCACTTCTCGGCGACACCGCACACGTTCTCGATCTGGACGCCCGGCACGTCGGGCGCCGACCGGGCGTGCTCCAGGAGATCCGTCAGCGTGCGGTCCAGCCGGTCCACATCGGCCAGCGCACGGCTGATGCGCGCCCCGTCCGCGTCCACGAGATGGGGGCGCAGGTTCTCGACCCGCAGGCGCAGCGCGACCATCGGGTTGCGAAGCTGGTGGGCCACGTCCGTCAGGAAGTGCCTCTGCTCCTCGATGACGGACTGGATGACGGACCCCAACTGGTTGATGTCCCGGGCCAGTGCGCGAACGGCGGGCAGATCGGCGGCATCGGTGTCGACCCGGACATGGAACGCACCCTCGGACAGCGACCGTGTGGTGTCCCGCAGCCGCTCCAGGGAGGACTGCGCCCGGCGGCGCAGTACCACCACCGGCAGCAGAGACAGCGCGGTGCCGACCGGCACCAGCGCCGCCAGCGCGAACCAGGCCATCAGGATCTCGCCACGCAAACCGACGGCGGACTTCTCCACCAGGAGCGTTCCGGAGGTCCCGGCCGGCCCCAGAGCGCTCGCCACGGCGATCCGCTCATGGCCGCCGGGCGGCATCCCGCGCGGCAGCGTTACGGTGCGGGTGCCGCCCTGCGGGGGGAGCCGCTTCGCCTCCGCCACCAGGTCGGCAGAAGATCGCGGCGACGTCACCACCGTGCCGTCCGCCCTCCGCACGACGGCACTGGCACCATCCACGCGGGCCAGTTCGGCCAGTAGGCGCGCCTCGTCGGTCTCCTCCGGGGACTCCCGCGCCAGGGCCCGGACCAGCCCGGGAGTCACCTCCCGGGCCGTCCGGTGCATGTCCTGCGCCGCGCCGTCCACCATGTTCTCGCCGAGCAGCGAACCGAGCGGTACCAGGAGACTGATGAGGAGGCCACCGACCACCAGGGCCTGGACCGCCCCGTACATCTCACGCATCGGATATCTCGGGCGTCAGGTCCGACGGCGGGTGGAAGCTGAACCCCACCCCGCGCGACGTTCTGATCCACTCCGTGCTGCCGAGTTTCCGCCGCAGGCTCGCGACGTGCGTGTCCAGTGTCCGGCTGCTGCCCATCCACTCCTGGCGCCACACCTCCGCCAGCAGAAACTCCCGGGAGAACACCCGACCCGGAGCGCTCGAGAGCAGCACCAACAGGTCGAACTCCTTGCGGGTGAGGTGCACGTGACGCCCCATGACCCGCACCTCGCGGCGAACCCGGTCGATGCTGAACGCGCCCTGGGTGACGACGGTGTCGGCGCGCTCCTCCTGGGCCCCGTTCGCGCGGCGCACCACCGCGACCATGCGCGCCAGCAGCTCCTGCAGCCGGTACGGCTTGACCACGTAGTCGTCCGCTCCCAGGCGCAGGCAGAGCACCTTGTCCATCTCGTCCGACCGCGCCGTCACGGCGATGATCGGGGTCCTGCGGGCATCGCGCAGCCCCCGGCACACCTCCAGTCCGTCCATGTCCGGCAGATTGAGGTCGAGCAGAATGACCTCACCCGGGTCCTGCACCCGTAACGCCGCCCGGCCGGTGGACACATGGTCCACCGTCCAGCCGTGGCTCTCCAGTCCTTCCGTGAGGGCGCTCGCCACCTCTGCGTCGTCCTCCACCAGCAAGACCTTCATGCGACCCCCGTTGGTCAACATATGACTGTGGAACGTAAGTCAACGTACGCCAGACACCCCACATGTCGTGCCCGCTACAAAGTTTTGACGTTGTGTTACAGATCCACAAGCACGTTTCTTTCACTGCCGCCCTACTGTCGGAGGCCCGGTAAGCCACTCCGGGACGCCAACGGGGCTCGCGAAGGGGATAGTGCGCGCGATGTGGAGGTTCCTGACAAATGCCGCGCCCAGGTCGCTGACCGCCTGGGTGCTGTGGGGCCTCATTCTCGGCGGCGCCTTCGGGGCCGCGGCACCCGGACTCGCCGTTCGTCTGCACGTGGTCGCCGACGGCTTCGTGTCCATGATGATGCTGCTGATTCCGCCGATCATCTTCACCACCGTGGCCGGCGGCATGGCCTCGCTGGGCAGTGGACGCCAGATGCGCCACCTCTCGCTGAAGGCCCTGATCTACTACGAGGTGGCCACCGCGGCCGCCCTCGTCATCGGGCTGCTCGTCGGAAACCTCCTCTCCCTGCTGCCTCTTCGGGAGGTCCCGCAGGAGCAAGCCGCCGATCAGGTCGCCGCACTGCGGAACCAGGTCGAGGACTTCTCCATCGGCCTCGACACCCTCCTCCCGGAGAGCTTCTTCTCCGCCTTCACCAGTGGAAATCCGCTGCACGCGCTGTGCGTCGGAGCGCTGGTCGGCGGTGCGATGATCCTGGGGGGTGAACGGGTCGTCCCCGTACTGGACTTGATCAACCGGTGCAGTCACCTGCTCTTCTGCGCCGTACGCCTCATCCTCGTCTGTGCCCCGCTGGCCGCCTTCGCCGGCAGCGCGTACACCGCCAGCCGGTTCGGTGTGATGCATCTGAGCGGGCAGCTCTATCTCTTCCTCACCTTCGCTCTCACCTGCACCGTCGTGGTCCTCGGCGGGCTGGGCCTGCTGGCGCGGCTGCACGGCTGGTCGCTGCTCGGCCTGCTGAGGTACCTACGGCACGAGATACTGCTGGTCATCGGGACCTCGTCCTCGGGCCCGGTCTTCCCCCGCGTCCTGCGCAAGCTGGAACTGGCGGGGGTTCCTCGGGCGACGAGCGCCCCCCTGATGGCCGGCGGCCAGTCCCTGCACCTGATCGGCACCTGCATCTACCTCACGCTGGCCGCGGTCTACGTGTCCGCCGTGACAGGGGATCCACTCTCCCCCACGGACCAGTTCCTCTTCGTCGTCCTGTCGATGGTGATGTCCAAATCGGCGGTCGGTGTCACCGGTTCCGGGCTGCTGACGCTGGTCGCGACGGTCTCTTTCACCCAGTCGTTCCCGCTCACGGCGATCGCCCTGCTGATCGGCATCGACCGCTTCATGTCGGAGTTCCGGGCCATCACCAACCTGATCGGGAACGCGGTCGCCACCCTGGTCATCACCCGGTGGGCCGGACAACTCGACCTCGATCGACTGCACCTGACGCTGTCGGCGCGGCGTCCCGTCGAACCGGACCGGCCCGGCGAGGACACCTCCGTCGTCGAGGTCCGCATTTCCGACGACTGACCCACCCCGGTAAACCACACACGCCCTCGCTTTCCACCCGTATGCCCACCCATGCCGAACCTCGCCCGTTATCCACCCTGTTTCCCTGCCACCCTCCCTCCCCCTCCTCCGCCCCCGCCCTCCTGCCTTTCCGTCATCGCGTCATCGCGTCATCGCGTCACCATGGAAAGAGGCCGTACGGCATGACAGTGAACGCCACCGCAACCGCCCCGAGTCGCTCGCCACGAACCCCGGCACGACCGACCCTCCACCACCCGGACCGGAGGTTCCGCTCCGCCCTCGCGACGGCCCGGCACGAACTCGTCCTCGTCCGCTCGGGCGAGACCATGAGCCCCGTCGAACGGGAGGGGGAGCGGCTGCTGTTGTTGAACCTTCTGCGGCGCTGGGTACGGATATCGGTCATCTGGGAGGAGCGGCTCGCCGCCCTTCCCGACGTCCGCGCCTACGTGGAGTGGCAGGCCCGCTCAGGAATCCAGGTGCGTACCTCGGCACAGGTCCCCGTCCCCCTCTCGGTGGTCGACAACACCACGGCCGTTGTCGGCTCCTTTGCCGGCGGGGGGAGCGCCGGCCGGGACCGGGAGGAGAACACCACCGTTTCCGACTGCCCCGAGACCGTGAGCATGCTGCACTACCTCTTCCTGGGCCTGTGGGACGAGGCGAAGCCGTTCTCGGTGAGCGTCCACCCCTCGCTGGAAAAGGGACACGCCCAGGAAGTCCTGCGCATGCTGGCCAACGGCTCCACCGACGAGCAGATCGCCCACCGCCTGGTGGTGTCGAAGCGCACGGTCAGCCGTACCGTCGCCCGGCTGCTGGACGAGATGAACGCGCGCAGCAGGTTCGAGGCCGGAGCCATCGCCGCCCGTCGTGGCTACCTGGACGCGACGAAGAGGGCTTTCTGATCGCGCTCCCGGATCCGCCGGGATCCTGTTTGTGACAGCGCTCGTCGTCGAGCGGACAGAGACCTTCAACACTCCCTACCGGTAGGTAAGTCTGCCTCCGTGACGAGTCCGGGTGACCGCCTCCCCGGCACCGCGCGGGCAAGGTGTTCCGGCAGAAGACGGCACGCGAGAGAAGGGGCGTCGATGACGAGTCCGGAAGCACTGCTGATCTGCGGCAGTCCGAGTGTGGGTTCGCATTCCAGGGAGGCGGTCGCCACCGCCGCCGAGTGCCTGGCCGAGCTGGGCGGGACGAACCGGATCTGGGATCTGGCGACCCGGCCCCTGCCGATCCTGGACGCGGCCCGCCACGGCCGGGGCATGCACTACGCCGACCCGGCCGCGCGCGAACTCGTGGCGCTCGCAGACCGCGCCGATGTGCTCGTGCTCGCGTCCCCCATGTACCACGGCTCCTTCAGCGGAGCGATGAAGAACGCCCTGGACCACCTGGACACCCCGCATGTCCAGGGCAAGCCGGTAGGGGTCCTCGCGCACGGCGAGAACCTCTCGGCCACCCAGGTCTGCGACAGCCTGCGGGTGGTCGTACGCGCCCTGAAAGGACTCGCCGTCCCCGATCAGCTCGTCACCGTACCCACTGACTTCACCAGCACCCACGACGGTCGCCGGAGGCTCACCTCACCGGCGGCACGAGCGCGGCTGACCGCCATGAGCCGCCAACTGATCGCCCTGTCGTCCATGTCCTCGGCCGTCGGCGCTTTCGCCCTGCACGGCAACTAAGGAGCAGGCTCCCGATGTCGACGTCAGCACAGCCCGGCCGCCGCAGAACCGACCGCAGTCACTATCTCTACCTCGCCGTGATCGCCGCCGTCGTCATCGGCGTGACCCTCGGGCTTGTCGCTCCGCAGGCGGCGAAGGAACTGAAACCGCTGGGTGCGGCGTTCGTCGCGCTGATCAAAATGATGATCTCGCCCATCATCTTCTGCACGATCGTGCTGGGCGTGGGCTCCGTCCGCAAGGCGGCCAAGGTCGGCGCGGTCGGCGGTCTGGCACTGGGCTACTTCATGGCGATGTCGACCGTCGCCCTCGCCATCGGACTGGCTGTCGGCAACCTCCTGGAACCCGGCCACGGCCTGCACCTGACGCAGGAGACCGCCGGTGTCGGCGCCGAGCAGGCGAAGGACGGCAGCGGCGGGACCGTCGAGTTCCTCGTCGGCATCATCCCCACCACCCTCGTCTCCGCCTTCACCGAGGAGGAGGTCCTCCAAACGCTGCTGGTCGCGCTGCTGAGCGGGTTCGCGCTCCAGGCGATGGGCTCGGCCGGGGAGCCGATCCTGCGGGGGATCGGACACATCCAGCGGTTGGTCTTCCGCATCCTGTCGATGATCATGTGGGCCGCTCCGGTCGGCGCGTTCGGCGCGATCGCCGCCGTGGTGGGCGAGACCGGCACCGACGCCCTCGCGTCCCTCGCCGTCATCATGACCGGCTTCTACGTCACCTGCGTCCTGTTCGTCTTCCTTGTGCTGGGCCCCCTCCTGAAGCTGTGCACCGGCATCAGCATCTTCTCCCTGCTGAGGTACCTGGGCCGCGAGTTTCTGCTGATCCTCTCCACCTCCTCCTCCGAGACGGCGCTGCCGCGCCTGATCGCGAAGATGGAGCACCTGGGCGTCTCCAAGCCCGTGGCCGGCATCACCGTCCCGACCGGCTACTCCTTCAACCTCGACGGTACGGCCATCTACCTCACGATGGCCTCGCTCTTCGTGGCCGACGCCATGGGTGATCCGCTCTCCATCGGGCAGCAGATCTCTCTCCTGGTCTTCATGATCATCGCGTCGAAGGGCGCGGCGGGCGTCACCGGCGCCGGGCTCGCCACCCTCGCCGGCGGCCTCCAGTCCCACCGCCCCGAACTCGTCGAGGGCGTCGGCCTGATCGTCGGCATCGACCGCTTCATGAGCGAGGCCCGCGCCCTCACCAACTTCGCGGGCAACGCGGTCGCCACCGTCCTCGTCGGCACCTGGACCAAGGAAATCGACAAGGAGCGGGTCGGCCAGGTCCTCGGCGGCCGACTCCCCTTCGACGAGGCCACCTTCGTCGCGGACGTCCCCGAGAGCGACCACGGCGACACCGGACCGAGTACGCACTTGACCGCGAGCGCCCCTGCCAAGTGATGCGACTGAAACGACCGTTCGACTGAGACGACTGTGGGAGCGACATGATGATCGACGAGACACCCAAGGTGTCCGCCTACGCCGCGCCGGACCGGGACTACCGTGTGCCGTACCTCCCGGTGGGGAGCAAGGTCGGAGCTGCGGAGCTCGAAGCGGTCTCCCAGGTCCTGCGTTCGGGCGCGACGCTGTCCGGTGGCGCTTGGCGGGCCCGGTTCGAGCGGGACTTCCGCTCCTACGTCGGCACCCCGTACGCCCTGAGCACCACGAGCGGCACCGTTTCCCTCGAACTCGCCATCCACCTGCTGGACCTGCGCCCGGGGGACGAGGTGGTCGTCACTCCGCAGACCTATCAGGCCACCCTTCAACCGCTGTTGCAGTACCCACACATACGGGTGAGGTTCTGCGATGTCAGCCCGGACACCATGAACATGGACCCGGTCCGCCTGGAACAGCTGGTCAACCACCGGACCCGCGCCGTCATACTCGTCCACTACGGCGGCCTGCCCGCCGACATGCAGACGATCACTGCCATCGCCCGTGCCCACGACGCCGTGGTCATCGAGGACTCCGCACACGCCATCGGCAGCTCCTACCGGGGCCGCCGCCCCGGCTCCCTCGGGGACATGGGCTGCTTCAGCTTCCACTCCAGCAAGAACATCACGACCCTCGGCGAGGGCGGCATGCTCACCCTCCACAACGAAGAGTGGGCCCAGCGGGTCGAACGGCTCCGGGGCAACGAGACGGACGCACGCTTCGTCCCCCACCGGCACCGCTTCGGTGACTCCGCCGAAGCCCTCCCCGGCGCCCTCTACCCCGGGAACGCCTACACCCACGACTGCGCCGCCCTGCTCCGGCACGGCACCAACGCCACGCTCTCCGAAGCCGCCGCGGCCGTCGGCTCGGTGCAACTGGCCGCCCTGCCCGAGCTGGTGGCACGCCGCCGGCTGATCGCCTCCCGTCTGCGCGAGGTGCTGGAGAACCACACCGACTGCGTCGAACTGCCCGTCGAACCGGCGGGGGCCGAGCAGTCGCACCACCTGTTCACCTTCTTCGTCCGCGGGCCGCGGAAGATCGACAGGGACCGGCTGGTCAACGAACTCCGCGAGCGAGGGGTGCAGGTGGTCCTCCGTTACTTCCCTCTCCACCTGACCCCGGAGTGGCGTGCCCGCAGCCACTACTACGGCGAGTGCCCGGTCGCCGAGCGGCTGTGGTTCCACGAGCAGGTCAACCTCCCCTGCCACCCCGGGCTCAGCGACAAGGAGATCGAGTTGCTCTGCGACCTCCTGGACGACTCCCTCCGCACCGTACGCGGCGGCTGAGGCCACTCCCGCGCAGCTGAGGGCGCCCCGCACGACGAATCGCCCCCGTCCGTGAACGCCGCGACCGAAAGCAGAACCCGTGTTGAAGCTCCTCGACGCGACCACCATCAGGGACCTGACCTCGGTCTCCGACCTCGCCGCCGTCGTCGGCGAGGCGTTCCTCCCGGCCCGGGACGGCAGTGACGGGTTCGTCCGCAGCGCCGTGCAGACCCCGGAGGGGCAGCTGCTGTTCATGCCCGCCGCCCATGGGGCCACCCTCTCCGTCAAGCTGGTCAGCCTCTTCGACGGCGCCACCGCCCAGGGGCTGCCGAGCGTCCAAGGGCTGGCCGTGGTCTTCGACGCCCACTCCGGCCGGCCCCTCGCCCTGATGGACGCCACCACCCTGACCGAACTGCGAACCGCCGCAGTGACCACCCTCGCGACCGACCTGCTGGCACGGCGGGATGCCCGCACCTTGGCCGTCATCGGCGCGGGCGTGCAGGGGCGGAGCCACCTGGAGGGCCTCGCGGGCATCCGTCCCTGGGACTCCGTCCGGCTCCACAGCCGGGACATGGGCAAGGCCCGTCGGCTCGCCGAGTGGGCCCGGAGCGCCGGGGTCGAGATCGAGCTCCACGACAGCGTCGCGAGCGCCACTGAGGACGCCGACGTGATCTGCACGGTCACGTCCGCCACCGACCCCCTGTTCCCCGACGCCTTCCGGCCCCGCCCGGGCGCGCACATCAGCGCGGTCGGAGCGTACGGCCCGACCCGGCGCGAGCTGCCGTCGCGGCTGGTCGCGGACGCCTCGCTCTTCGTCGAGTCCACGGACGCCGTGCTGCGCGAGGCGGGCGACATCCTGATCCCGATCGCGGAGGGCCTCCTGCCGCCCCGCCCGCCCATGACCGAGCTGTCGGCCGTCCTCTCCGAGGAGCACCCGGGCCGCACCTCCGCCGAGGAACTGACCCTCTTCGAATCCGTCGGCATCCCCACCGAGGACGCCCTCGTGTGCGACCTGCTCTACCAGCGCGCCGTGCAGACCCACGCGGGCCAGGAAGTCCCCTTCTGAACCCGTGCGATTGACATGCCTCGTAGCTCCACCATGATGGTCGAGGCATCGGTGATCACGATTCCTGACGAGGAAGAGGCTGCGCATGGCATCGGCTCGCTCTCTGCTGCTGCTCGGTGGTGCGCTTCGGCCGACCGGCGCGCACTGCATGGAACAGGCCGAGGAGCGCGGGCTGGACGTGATACTCGCCGACACCCGGGAGAATCTGAGCAAGGTCCCGGAACTCGTCGAACGCGCCGCACGCACCGTGGAGTTGCCGTACGCGGATGTCGAGGCCACGGTCGCCTGGGCGGTGCGGCAGAAGAAGGCGGGCCAGGAGTTCCTGGGGGTGTACGGAACCCGTGAGACGGCGGCGGAGTCCGTCGCGGCCGTCGCCGAGGCCCTGGGGCTCCCGGGCAACGGGCGGGCCGCCGTGCGGTGTATTCAGGACAAGTTCGCCTGCCGTGCCGCGCTCGCCGAGCGGGGCTTCCGGCAGCCGCCCGTGGCGCGTTGTTCCTCGGAGGGGGAGATACGCGAGTTCCTGGCCGCGCACCCACCGGGACCGTGGATCGTCAAGCCGCCCACCGGCCGGGGCAGCGCTGGGGTGTCGCTGGTGCGCGACGAGAGCGACCTGGAGGCGGCCCTGGTCCATCTGGCCCGGGCACGGCGGGAGCTGAGGGAGGAACTCGTCGGTCAGGGGATGGACATGGCCGCCGACGAGCCGACCGAAGCAGCTCTCGCGGAGGACGTCCTCGTCGAGGGATTCCAGACCGGGGAGGAGTTCAGCGCGGAGGGCGTCTTCGTCGACGGTGTGCCGCGGCTGCTGGCCGTGACGGCGAAGGTCACCACGGGCGCCCCGCACTTCATCGAACTCGGGCATGCGATGCCCGCGGACCTTCCGCCGGGCGCGCAGGCCGATGTGACGTCGACTCTGGAGCGTGCCCTGCCGGCCCTGGGGCTGTCCTGGGGTGTGTTCCACGTCGAGTTCTGGCTGGAGCCGGACGGCGGGATCGTGCTCGGCGAGGTGCATGTGCGCCCCGGCGGTGACTACATCCACGTCATGGCGCAGCACATCACGGACACGCAGATGCACGGGGCCGTCTTCGACCAGTTCCTGGGCAAGCCCGTGGACGTCTCGGGCTGGGGCGCCCGGCACGCCGCCGCCATCCGGTTCTTGACGCCGCCCGCGGGGACCGTCACCGCCGTGGACGGCTGGGCGGAGGTCGCCGCCTCCCCGCATCTCCTCGCCGGGAAGCTCACCCTCAAGGAGGGCAGCGAGACGGCGCCGCTGAAGTCCTCCTACGACCGTTCGTCCTTCGTCTGTGTCACCGGGCCGACACTCCAGGAGGCCGTCGACACGGCCGAGCGGCTGACCGCGAGTGTCAAGATCGAGGTCACCCGTTCTGCAGCAGCAGCTGACGATCCTGGCGACTGTTTCTGACCCTGTCGTACAGACCGCTCCGCAAGGCCTGGGTCACCGCCGAAGTGCGGTTGGTGCAGTTCAGTTTGGCGAGGATGTTGGCGACGAGACGCTTGGCGCCGTGCAGGGAAATACCGAGTTGCCGCGCAATCTGCTTGTTGCTCAGTCCGTCGACGAGGAGGACCAAAGCCTCCTGCTCCCGTGGAGTCATCCGTACCAGGTGATCGTGGGAATCCCTGGGGGCGCCCACGGCCAGGGACAACAGAGCGTGTATCAGATTTCCGGATACCGGCACTTCACCCGCGCGTATCCGCTCGATCGCCCGGCAAAGACCCTTTTCGGACAGTTCCGCGGTCGACAGACATCCGCCCACGGCAATGCCCGCCAGCCGTTCCCACGGGGCCCGTCGAGTGTCGTCCACAAGGACCAGGACCTTCGCTCCCGTGGCCGCGCACAGCGTCAGGGCGGACCGGCTCACGGCATCGATTTCGTGCAGCGAGACGATCAGTATCGGATTTCTTTCCCGTACGACGTCCTCCACGACGTCCTCGATGTCCTGGGACCCGTACACCCGCGCCCGCCGGCTCGCACCGTTCAGGATCTGCTCGACGCGTAACCGGGTGAGCCTGTCTCGGAGCATGACGAAGGTGCCTGCCAGATCCGTCTCATCAGTCGCAGTCGGCTGCGGGGACATGTTCTGACTTCTCCTTGGTGAGGACCACAGGGTGGAGGTCGGTGACATGTTTGAGGGCCACCGGGTCTGTGCGGGCCCGGTGCCGCGGCGGGGCGAAAGGGCCCCAGCGGGAGATCCCGCTCTTCACGACGGAGGTACGTCCTCGGGGCGGTCGGGATCCACCGTGAGTGAGGCCGCGAACGTGTGGCGCAGGCGATCACCGTCCAGGTGCCCGGCCCATCCGGCGATGACACCAGGCCCGGCAGGCCGATGACCGGGGCGAGGGTGGTGGAGACCTCGAAGAAGAGGAACGCGGGCCGACACGCGGCCGAAGCGCCGGAAATCGCCGAGCACGGCGATCGCGCCGACCACCGTGGTGAACACGATCGGCGCTATGAACATCGTCATGACGGAAAGGAACAGGTCGGGCAGTCCGCGTAAGCGTGCCCCGTCCTCGCGCAATACCGCCCCGAACAGGGCGCCGAGCCCCAGTGCCAGCAGGACCCAGAACGCGAGGCTCCGATGGAAGGGCCGTTGGCGCGCCATCCTCTGAGTGCTCACCGAGTTCTCCTCGTCCCAGCGCAGGGCCACCAACGTAAGTGCGCTCTGTCATCTCTGTGTTCGGTCCGGCGTACCGGGACGTGAGATCTTCGTAAAAACTTTCCTCGCAGTGGCCGAGGGCGGTGTTACAGAAGAGACACAAGTGAATGAGCAGTACAACAAGGACTGTCGTGAATTATGGGGTCCGCCCGGGGTGAGCGACGACGGGCACGGGCGAGCCCGTCAGACGGACGGCGGCCGGACGCGCCGTAGCACCGTCCCGGCCGCGGCCACGGCGCCGGCCGCGGCGAAGGCCGCCCAGTACACGGTGGGCGAGAAGACGCCCCGCACGTACTCGAAGAAGCCGCCGCCGAGGAGCATGCCCAGCCCCTCTCCCGTGGCGAGGGTGAACTGCTTGCCGGTGTAGACGGCGACGAAGCTGCCGGTCGACGTGTCCCGCGACTTCGCGAACGCCGTGTCCACGGACGGCGCGAACAGGATCTCGCCGAGCGTGAACGTCGCCACCGCCGCGTACGTGGCGACCGGGTTGCCCCCCGACAGGGCGAGCACCGCGAAGGCCGCCGCGAAGCATCCCATGCCGGTGCCGATCACCGTGGTCAGCGCGACACGGTGGGCCTCCATGAGCCGTGCCACCCCCTTGGAAGCGGGGATCTGGAGCACCACGATGATGATCGCGCTCATGGTGAAGTACGTGGCCACCTGGAGCTTTGAGCCCGTCGTGGCGAACAGGTACAGCGGCAGCGCCGAGTACATCTGCGCGTAGAGCACCCACCCGACGGTGGACACCAGCACCACATGGCGCAGGTACGGCGACGAGCGCAGCGCCGTCCAGTACTGCCGGAAGGAGAAGCGCTTGCCGCCCCGCTCGAAGCCCTTGCCCTCCTTGCGCACGGCGAACAGCATCGACAGGGCCGCTGCGTAGTACCCGGCGGCGATCACGACCATCAGCCGCCAGGGGGCGTCGGTGTCCAGCGCGGCGGTGCCGATGAGCGGTCCGACCGCCGCCGCGAGGTTCAGCATGACATTCAGCTTCGCGAAGGCCGTGACCTGAGCCGGGGAGCCGCTGGTCCACTCCGCGACGACCGACCGTACGACCAGGCCGTTGAGGCTCACCCCGGTGCCGCCCGCCGCGAGCAGCACGATGAGCGGCAGCACGGAGTGGGCGACCGACATGGTGAGGAAACAGCTGCCGGACACCAGGTTGGCCAGAAGCAGCACCCTGACGCCCGACCTGCCCTCGATCCACGGGCTCAGCACGATCGAGCCGGCACGGGAGGAGCAGCTGAACACCATCAGCGCCAGCCCGACGACCAGGCCGGACTGGTGCCAGCCGTCCCTGACGAGGACGGCCAGGACCGGGGTGAGCGACAGATACCCGGTGAAGGCGAGGACGTACTGGACCAGCAAGGGGCGTATCGCGCGATTCAGCCGGCGATCGCGCTCCTCGGGGGGCGCCGTGGACGGTAACGCCGGCCCGTCCGCCGGTTGTGCGCTCACTCGGACTCCCCGGAGAGCAGCCGGGCACGCCAGCGCGCGGCGATCTCCTCCTCCGTGGCACCGCCTTCGTACGCCGGCGACACGAGCGGGTCGGCCTTCAGCACGCGGACCAGAACGGCGGAGTTGACACGCGCCGGGTCGGTGCCCCGCTCCCGCGCGAAGCGCCGCACGATCCGGTCGTACGTCTCCCCTTCCGTGAACACCTGACCCACCCCGCGGAAGCGGTAGCCCTTGCGGCGGACCGGGTCCACGACATTGATCTCCACCGCCGGGTTCGCGGCGAGGTTGGCGACCGTGCCCGGCGAGTGCAGATCCAGGAAGACCAGGTGCTCGTCGTCCCACACCTCGGTCGTTCCCTTGGGAGACAGGTTCGGGGTGCCGTCCGGGCGGACCGTGGCGACGAAGCCCAGCCCCTGTGCCCCGACCAGGCGGCGCATGTCGTCGTCCAGCATCTCTGTCGAACTACCTCCGTGCCGAGACCAGTTGCGGTTCCACGTCGTTCGGCGCCGAGAAGACCTGCAGCCGTGAGCCGACGTCCAGAGGCTGCCGGCGCCTCGCCACGGATCCGTCGCGGACCGGTGTTCCCATATACAACCAGCCCAGAGCGCGCTCGTGTTCGTCCACGGACAGAAACCGCCGCATCGGCGCTGCGTCGGCCTGCTCGCCCGTCCGCCAGATGCTGCCGAAGCCACGCGCGTGCAGCAGCAGCATCAGCGACGTCACCATGCCGGTGGCGGCGGCCAGTTGTTCCCACTCGGGCACGTGGGAGCGGGTGTCCGGGGAGAGGATCAGCCCGGCGAGGAGCGGGGCACGGTGTGTCTTGGCGACCATCGACGCGACGCTCTTGCCGTTGCACTCGGCCATCACCTCGCCCAGCGCCCGCCGGTCGTCACCACTGACCAGCAGCCATCGCCACGGGCGCAACCGGCCGTGGTCGGCGGCGCATGACGCCGCCTTGAGCAGGTAGGTCAGCTCCTCCATGGTGGGGGACGGCTCGATCAGCCGATGCTCGCTGCGACGGGTGAGCACAGCGGTCATCACGTCCATTGCGTTCCTTTCGCGTAGCGGTCGAGGACGCGGTCGCCGGAGCAGGCACGCGTGGGGCGGGAGTCCGGGCCCAGGCTGTGGGGCTCGGCCAGGGTGGCCTCCGGGCCCGGTTCCACCGGCCCCCGCATGGTCACGCCGGAGTCGGTGAACGTGGTGACCTGCGAGGCCACCGGGTTCATCAGCGGCTGCCGCGCCCGGTCGGTGCGCCACACCCGTCCCGCGCCGGGCGCGGCGGGGCCGACCAGGTGGACCGTGCACGCGAGGGGCTCGGCCGACCGCCGGACGTTCGCGCGGATCCGCTCCACCACCGAGAGGCCACGCGGGCCTGCGCCTACTACGCAGACCTTCATCCGCCCGTCCGTCCTCCCCGGCCGCCGGGTCGCGGCCGGCCGGCCACCGCCGCCATGACGCCGCGCAGCTCGTGGGTGGCCTCCTCGGCCCGGGCCAGCCGGCCGGCCAGTCGCTCGCGCGACACGCCGGACGTGAGGCCGTGGCGCACCTGGTCGAGCCGGCGGGCCAGTCGCCGCCGTTCCCGGGCGAGCTTGCGCAGCCTGCGCCGTACGTCGTCGCGGACCGGGGCGCTCAGCGCGGCGGGCAGCCACAGGCGCAGTCCCGGGGCTCCGGGAACCCTCACCGCGAAGGCACCGTCCGGCGGCGGACCCGGGACCAGGGCCACCTCGCTGAGGTGCCCGAACCAGCGCGTCGCGAGCAGCCGGGCCACCGCCGTGTCGGTGCTCTCGACGGTCACCGGGACGCCGGCCGGGATGCCTGCCACGCCGCGCAGCCGCTCCGCCTCCTCCACCGTCGCCAGGACGGCCCGGACCGCTGCGACCAGCTGCTCGTCGGGCAGCCAGTCCGCGGCCGAGCGGGTGGCCGCCGCCTTGCGCAGCCCGGCCGCCGTGTCGGGCATGAACGGCTCGTACACGGCGGCGAGGTCGAGCAGCAGCTGCGGGGTGACGCCGGCGCCGTCGGCCTTGGCGCGCACGGTTGCGTAGCGTCCCAGGACACGCGTGCCGAACGCGGTGACGGCCTCGACGGCACGGTCGAAGTGCCGCTCCCGCAGATGCCGGCGGACGGCCGCCCGGGTGGACCGAGCGGCGTGCCGGGCGTAGTGCTCCAGCTCGTCCGCGGCGGTGGGCCGAGAAGCCGACTCGGGTGTGCGCACGACGAGTTCGGCCAGGTCGGCGGCGCGGCGGCGGACAACCGCCTGCTGCGTGAAGATGTCCTGGCGGATCCTGATGTCCTCGGCGTCACGGCAGGCGGAGAGCAGTGCCGCCCGTAGCACGTCGCGGCCGTGCTCGGCGAGAGCGTCGTCCAGGGTGACGCCGTTGCCGCGGCTCTTGCTCATCTTCTGACCGTGCTCGTCCACGACGAGGCCGTGCAGCCAGCACTCGCGGGTGGGCGGAGAGCCGGTCACGAAGGTTCCGATGGCCAGCAGCCGGATGAACCAGAAGAACAGGATGTCGCGGCCGGACGTCATCACGGCGGCCGGATACCGGCTCCGCGCGGTGGCGGCCGGCCAGCCGGAGACGGCGATCGGCCAGTGCGCCGAGTTGAACCAGGTGTCGAACACATCGGTCTCGGCCCGCAGGGCGCCACCGCAGTCGGGGCAGCTCCCGGACCCGGCGGGAGGCAGCGTCCAGTAGGCGCAGTCACCGCAGACGACCGCCGGAATCGGCTGGCCCCAGCGGATCTGGCGGCTGATGCACCAGTCGCGCGCGGAGTCCAGCCAGTGCCGCGCCTCGCGCTCGACACTGCTCGGTCGGATCACCAGGTCACCGTTGTCCAGTGCGGTGCGCACCGGGGCCATGAGCGGGGCCAGCCGCAGATACCACTGGTGGTGGAGCCGGGCCATCAGCTCGCTGCCGCACACCCCGCAGCGCTCGACGGCGCACTGGCGTGTGACGGTGCGCAGACCGAACCGCTCGACCGTCGCGCGGCGCAGCTCCTGCCTTGACAGTCCGGGCAGGTCCGGAACCAGCGAGCGGCCGTCGGCGTCGAGTATCCCGGTCCACGGCAGTCCATGGGCCTCGGCGAGTTCCAGGTCCTGCTGCCGGTGCGCGGGTACGACCGGACGCGGTGCGCCGGTCGCGGCCGCCAGTACGGGCAGTTCCCGGCCGGTGGCCGGCAGCACAGCCGTACCGCCGGCCGCCGGGTGCCCCTCGGGGACGGCTAGCGCCACCGCGCCCCACAGTTCCTCGGCCGCCGCGAGCTCCACCACCAGCGGTCTGCCGTGCGGTCGCACGGCCAGCAGCGCCAGCGGGACCCGCTCGGTGCCCACCGAGTGCTCCACGTCCGGGACGGTGCTGCGGCAGGAGGGGCACCACGGCATGACCCGCGCCGAGCGGTGCAGCAGCCCTGCCTCGGCCAGTCGGACGAAGGTCCCGTCGACGAGCTCCCGGTACGCCGGGGACAGCGTGTGCAGTTCCGTGTCCCAGTCGCAGTCGAGGCCCAGGGCGTGGAACTGACCGACGATGACCTTGCGGTAGTGGTCGGCCCAGGCCCGTGTCCGCTCGGCCACCGGCAGGTCCGGCCGGAAGGTCTCGTCCCGGCGCACCGCCGCGTAGGTGCCGAGCCCCGCGTGGTCGGTGCCCGGCACGTACAGCACGTCCGTGCCGTCGAGCCGGGCAGAGCGGACCAGGGCGTCCTGCACCGACAGCGTCAGGGCGTGGCCGAGGTGCAGCGTGCCGGTGACGTTCGGCGGGGGCATCGGGACCACCCAGCGCCGCTCGACGGACGTCACGGACGCCGCCTGGTCATGACCTCGCTGAGCACGGTGCCGGTCGGCGGCCAGACGGTGACCGAAGGCCGTGTCTGTCGCGGCCGGTCGGCGTCGTCCTGCGTCGGCTTGATCCACAGGTTCCGCTGGAAGACGGAGACATCGAGGTTGGACACGAAGAACCCGCGCAGGAACTCCATGTGCGCCGGCAGCCCGTCGGGCAGTTTCAGCATGAACCAGTACTCGCGGCTCGACCGGGGCGGCACCTCCACCACCTGCGCGCCGGGGGTGACGCTCACTCCGTGCTGGTCCGACTGGTACAGGCGCAACCCGACCGCGCCGCGCAGCGGACGGTCCTGGTTGTTGGTGATCAGCACGCCCTGCGCGTGCTCGCCGCCACGCCGGGCGGTGTCCTCTCCGAGCGCGATCGGGGGGTGGACCCCGCCCGCGACGTCCCACACGTTGCCGCACGTGCTGCACAGGGCGAACTCCCGGGCGACCTGCGGGTGGTAGTCGTGCCGGTACTCCCGCAGGACGACGCGCGCCCGGCAGTACGGACAGACGGTGGGCGGCAGGTGCCGCGATACCTGGAAGGTGCCGTCCACGGACTCGAACTGCTCGAGCCAGACGAACGCGCCGGAGCCGATGCGGCCGAGGAGATGGTCGCACAGCGCCTCGTCCAGCCGGGCGACCGTCGAACGCAGATCGTCGGCGGCCGCGTCCGCCTCCCGCAGTGCTCGGGGCACGGTACGGCTCTCCGCGCGGCGCCGGGTCAGGGCGGTCGCCCGTGCCCGCAGTTCCTGCTCGGTGTTGTCGAACCCCGGCAGATAGGTGCGCAGCAGTCGACGGTAGGCGGTCGCGTTCGTCAGCACCCGGCCGAGGTCCTGGACCAGGTCCTGGTGCGGACGGACGGGTTCGACGCGCAGGGAGAGCGAGTTCAGCCGGAGCGTCTGCCAGGAGAAGACGAAGAGCCGGGCGCTGCCGTCCTCCTCCAGCGCGATCGCGGTGCGCAGGTCGATGTCGCACGGCTGCCCGTCCGGGCCGACGGCGTCGAGGACGCGCACTGAGGGGTCGGGGCCGGGGCTCGGCAGGCGCAACTCCAGCAGTTCGGACTCCACCTCGGTGAACAGCACCTCTACGGCCTGCCCGTCCGTCGCGCGGGTGACCACCTGGGCGCGGTCGGCTCCCGAGGCGAACGGCGTGAACTGCTGGTCGCCGAGGACCAGGTAGTCGGGGGCCTCGCGTCCCCACAGGGGAATGGCGTTGTTGAGCAGCCGGACCACCTCCCCCACGCTCCGGCCGGTACGCATCAGCCGTTCGGCCAGGGCAAGTTCGACGTTGTCGTCGCCGAAGCGGGTGCGCCTGCTGCCGACCGCGGCGACGCCGGAGCCCTCCTGGTAGGTGAACGGCAGGGTGAAGTGGGGGTCGAACGCGCCGTCGCCGCCCAGCCGCATCACGTTGCAGCTGTTGAAGAAGGCGACCGGTGCGGTCAGGGCGTGGGCCGGCAGGACCTCGCCGTCCTTGACGCAGCGGCCGTCGTGCACACAGGCGGGAAGCCGACTTCCCGGGGCGAACGTCGGGTTCTGCGCCGACCGGCCGCACAGCGCGTCGGGCCCGAGGTGGAACAGGTCCTCGCGGCTGTGCCCGGACAGGAACAGCGCGTTGACGCCGCCCATGGCTTCGAGGTAGCCGACCGCGGACCGCTCGCGGTTGAGTAGGAAGGAGTCCGGGCCGACCTCGGGATCGGTGTCCAGCCCGGTGAACACGGAGGTGGTGGTCGCGGTCAGCGGCAGCTCCAGCGTCAGCTGACGGCCCACCACCGAACTGAGGACCTCGACGGAGGTGGCGGTGAGGAAGCCGACGGGGCGGGTGGCGAGGGCCAGACCGTCCGCGAGGCGCCCGCGTGCCGTCCAGGACCGACTGGTGGCGAGCTGGGCGATCTGCTCGACCGTCACCTCGTCGTGCGGGAAGGACAGGGTGAGCGGACCGGACCACTGCCCGGCGGCCCGGACGGCCTCTACGGCGGTCGGCTCCCACAGATACGGGCGTCCTGTGCGCGCGGCGAGCAGCATGCCCGGCAGCGACCACTCGGGGGTGCCCCAGCCGAGGACGGCTCCCTCGCCCGCGTCCGGGGTGTCCCCGCCGAGCAGCCGTGCCATCGCGGCCAGCCGCTCCTCACGGACTCTGCCGAGTTGCTGCAACTGCGCGTCGACGCTGCGGTGCACCGCCCGGTGCGTGCCGGCGGTGACGGCGGTCAGATACCAGCGGACCGGGTGGAAGGAGTCCAGCGGGGCCGCCCAGCGGTGCCACAGCACCTGGAAGTGCCGCCACAGCTCGACCGTCTCCGGGGCGGCGTCGCGCAGGAACTCGTGCATGGTGACGGCCGGACCGGGATCCGGCAGCGAGGACGCCGGCTCCCGCAGGATCGGTGTCAGGGCGAGGTCCGGACGCCGAATCGCCAGGGCCACCATCGGCCCGTAGTCGTCCAGCGATTCGGTGAGCACCAGAACCGCGGTGCCGCTGTTGTCACTCGTCATCGTCATCGGCGCTCCGACCGAAGTAGTCGGCATTGGTCTTGATGTACGACGTCCACTCCTCCGGCACCTCGTCCTCGGGGTAGATCGCGTCCACGGGACAGACGGAGGTGCAGGCGGCGCAGTCCACGCACACCTCCGGGTCGATGTAGAGCATCGGAGTGTCGGGGGTGCCCTCGATGCAGTCCACCGGGCACGCGTCGATGCACGCGCCGTCCTTGACTCCTTCGCAGGGCTGGGTGATGACGTAGGTCATGACGTTGCCCCCTTCGGCACGCTGATGGCCTGGTCGTAGACGGTGACCTGGTCGTTCTCGACCTCGGTCCGGAACGTCCGCAGGTCGCGGCAGTTGGGCTGGTTCACGCGGGCGCCGGTGCGGACGTCGAACTTCACGCCGTGCCAGGGGCAGCGCAACAGGGAGCCCGACAGCTCGCCGTCGGCCAGCTCGACACCCTGGTGGGTGCAGCGGGCTGCCGTCGCGTACACCCAGTCCCCGTACCGGAACAGCAGCAGCGCCCGGCGCCCGATGGTGACCGGGTGCGGTGTGCGCTCGGGGATGTCGTCGAGCTTGAGCGTGACGGACGGGACCTGCACGGGGGGAGCGACGGCGGAGTTCACGGGATGCGTCATCGGCCCTCTCCCAGTATGGCTCGGCGACGTGCGAGTTTGCCGCCGTCCTTGTCCTCGTAGGTGTCCAGCTTCACGCAGTACTTCTCGTCGAACATCAGGCCGTGGCGCCACGTGGTCTCCGTGACGACCTTCATCCACCAGCTGATCCGGATGACCACGGCCAGCTCCGCGGGGGTGAACTGGCGGGCCTCGTCGTGGGTGGCCCGGTTGATGCGGAAGTCCGCGAGGCCCTTGAGCCTGCGGGTGCCGCCCGGCAGATCGACGTCGAAGACCAGCGGGGCCCGGGTCACGAAACGCACGCCGTTGGCGCGGTGCCCGTTGTGATGGGCGTCCTCCATCACCGCGATGTCGGGGTGCTGGAACGCCTGTGCCTGCATGCGCTGCTCGCGGTCGGAGCTGTAATTGCGCACCCGGCAGACGACGTTGTAGCGCATGCGCTGGCTGATCGCGTTCATGATCTGGTCGTTCTTCAGCCGTACGCCCCGCGCGGCGGGGTCGAAGTCCGAACGCACCGCCGTGTACGACATGACGTCGCTCATGGCGATGTCCTCGGGCGTCTCCAGTTTGTTCCCCCGCGCGCAGGTGATGATCGAGTAGTCGGCGTCCAACTGC
Organism: Streptomyces sp. NRRL S-455; assembly: GCF_000717875.1. GTDB lineage: Bacteria > Actinomycetota > Actinomycetes > Streptomycetales > Streptomycetaceae > Streptomyces. The sequence continues at coordinate 225,076 of NZ_JOCT01000021.1, read as the reverse complement.
GGCAGGGTCAGCGCGTACGTCGCGAGTGCGACGAGGATCTCCGCGGGGTTGGTGCCGCTCTCGATGACCTGCTCGGTCAGGCCGGTGAACCGCGCGACGTGTCCGTCACCGGGGGGCAGCCGGTGCCCGGTGTGTGCCTCGAGGTGCTCCTGGAGGTCCTCCGGGAGCTCGTCCGGGTCGATGTCCGCCTTGGGCAGGAACCACTCCCGGCGTTCCCAGGTGGCCCCGTTGATCCGCATGCAGCGGATGTGGTGCCGCTCGATGTCCTTGCGCAGCCCGACCAGCGACTCCGCGATGTCGAACAGGGACTCGGTCTCGGCCGGCGGTGTCTCCGGGCGGCCGAGGATACGGTGGTAGCCACGGCGCTTGGCGGTGAAGTACTCCTCCAGCAGGCTGAAGCTCAGGTCGGCCTGGTTCAGTTCACTGACGGCCACCTTGCCGACCTGCCACAGCCAGAGGGTGGTGACGAGGATCAGAGCCTCGTCGGTCCAGTCCGCGACCGGTTTTCCCCGGCATTCGCCGATGATCTCCACGGCTTTGTCGTTGTCGACGGACAGATCACCGACGAAGAACTGCAGCGGTCGCGGAATGACGACCTGCTCCTGCAGTTTCTCCAGTAGCTCTTCCCTTTTCTCCGTGCCGAGCTCGGACCAGCGCCGGACGGCATCATCTGCGGACAGCGAGGCGGAGGAGTCGATAACGGGTACGGACATGGCAGCCTTCCCTTCTTCGGCCCCCTCAGACGGCCGCGTGCACGTCGTCCCAGAACCGTACGTGGCGGACTATCTGATCCTTGGCCGCCTCGACCAGCCTGCGGTCCTTCTCGGACTGCGTGGCAACCGCTCCCCACAGGCCGCGGAAGTGCTCCACCTCCAGTTCCTCGTGGAGGTGGAAGAACTCCAGGGAGTCACTGATGCCGTACTTCTCCTGAAACGCGTCGATGGTGAGCCGATTACGCTTGGGCGCCACCAGCTCCCGGCCGGCCAGCGCCGCGAGGGCCTCGTCACCGCTGCGCTCGGGGGTCATGTAGAGCTCCGCGAAGTGGTTCTCGTACGCCGTGGTGTGCGGCAGCGGGAGAACGTCGCGAGGGTTGTCCACACCCAGGACCTTCAGGAACTGGACGGCCAGGCCGTGATGGTCGCCGGAGACCTCCTCCTCGATGTGCTCGCTCAGCTCCTGGAGGATGTACTCGGTCTGCCGCCCGCTGCCGAAGGCCGGGCTCTTGGCGATGCACACGCCGAACCAGCGGTGGAAGGTGTTGCGCCACAGGTAGTACTGGAGAAAGACGTCGCGAACATGCTCCAGGGGGAGCTCGCCTCGGGTGAAAGCCCGCCAGAAAGTACTGTTGTCCAGTTCTCGGTCGACCGTGTCCGAAAGCTCACCGACGATGATGTCGCTGGTGAATTCCGTAGTCACTTGCCCTCCTAGCATGGAAACCAGTATCGAAAAGGGCACGGCACAGACCGGCGTCCGGTAACTGGCCAGTGCCGAGTGAGGGACTCGAACCCCCAAAGACCTGAAGGTCCACCCGCAAACGCAGGCGCGTATTCCTTTCCGCCACCTCGGCCCGAATTGCGGAAACAACTTAACGCGGATCCGGCGCACTGCCAGTGGCCGAGGGGAGTAGCCGTTCGGCTACTCCGTGGACGCCGTCTATGCCCCTTTTGCCTGTCATGCGGATTGGGCAGCGGAACATCCCTCGGGCGATGGGCGGCGGTGGTGGCGGTGACGGGCTCAGGTATTGGCGCCTCGCGCCGTTACCTGCCAGCGGTCGACCACCTGACGATCCTGGACGACCAGCAGCTCATCGGCGAGGTTCACCGGCGTGCAGATGTGGTTGGGGACGACAGCGACCACCGACCCGAGGCGTGGCCCCCGCACCCCTTCCGGAAGCCGGACGACAGCGTGGTGCTCCCACAGCCCGGTAATGGATCCCTGCGGGAACTGGGGCAGGTAGCCGTGCCCCGTCACCCAGGATGACCGGTCGGAGCCGAGGACCTTGCTCCCGACGTCCAGCACAAAGCGGTCCGGGGCGGGAACGCTGATCACCGTCGCCGCAGCGTGCAGCGCCAGATCTTCCACCTCACAGGTGCCGATGGCCAACTGGGTGGCGTCGTTGAAGACGTAGACGCCGGGCCGCAGTTCGTTGACCACGCCCGGCTGCCACTGCCCCACCGTCGGAGTCGACCCGCCGCTGACCACAGGGACGTCGAGCCCAAGATCCCGCAGCGCCCCTGCGGCCTCACCCAGCGTGCGGTCCTCATCCCGTGCGGCGCGCTCGCGCGCCTGCGCGTCGTGACCGTAGCCGTGTCCCGGGAACGTAAACACCCCGACGACATCCAGGCCCGCGTCGACAGCTGCCTTCCCGACCTCACCAACAGCGGCAGGCTGTACTCCGGTGCGACGACTGCCGCTGTCGACCTCGACGAGAACCTCGACGCGCCGGGCGCTGCCGCGCACGGCCTTACCCAGCCGCTGCGCTCCTTCGGCTGATTCGACGCCGACCCTCAGGGCCACCTCGTCCGCCAACCGGCGCAGCCGCTGCGCCTTGCCGGCATCGAGCCACACCGGGTAAGCGATGAACAGGTCATCGACGCCTGCCCCGGCGAATTCCTCGGCTTCGCTGATCGTGGCCACCGACAGCCCACGCGCACCGGCCCGCAGCTGACGGCCCGCGATCTGCGCACACTTGTGGGCCTTGGCGTGCGGACGAAGGTCGAACCCTTGAGACTGCGAAGCCTCAGCCATCCGCGAGATGTTTCTGTCCAGAACCTCCGGATCGACCACGAGTGCAGGCGTAGCCAGCCCCTCAGGCAGCGGTATCGCCATCTCTTGCCTCCCACCACGAAGATGTCGCGGTGATCATGGCAGGTCGGCGAAACGAGGCGGCAGCGCTGTATTCGGCGGCGCCTGATGGGCCTTCGGGCGGGCGCGAACGCGTGCCCGTATCCGTCTCCGTCAGCCGGTACGCCGAGCGCGGGTCAGTGCCAGGCCGCCGAGAGCCGTGCCGATCAGCCCCAGTGCCAGGGCCATGACGCCGGCGATCACTCCGTTGCCGGTGCCGGGGCCACCGTCGGCGACGGCCAGGTTCACTACGCCCATGGCCAGGCCGACCAGTCCCGCCGCCAGGGCCGTGAGGGCCCTGTTTCGCCTCTTGCCGATGCCGGGACGATCGGTGGAGCGGGCCAGAGCCAGTGCGCCGATGACCACGCCGGCCAGTGCCACGACAGCGGCCGTGGTGCCCACCAGTCGCCCGGAGGTCAGGCCGGTGGTGGCAGCCGACTGGACCGCGATGTGTGCGGCTGCCGGTACGGCAAGCACGGATGGAACTGCCACGAGAGGCCTCCTCGGCTCCTGCGATTCGATGTCGCCTCAGTGCGACTCGATGTCGGCCCAGCATGTCCGTCGGCCCCGCCGCCAGTCGTCCGGCGGACGCGGACAGTTCACGCTGCTGCCGGTGGTTCATGCGCGCATCGCGGACCCAGCCCTGGCCGGGGTGCACGTGGTCATCCTGACCAACTACGGCCTGGACGAGTACGTCTTCGACGCCCTGCGCGCCGGCGCCGCCGGTTTCCTGATCAAGGACGTGGTGCCGGAGGACTTCCTGCACGCCGTACGCGTCGCCGCTCGAGGCGATGCCCTGCTCGCGCCCTCGATCACGCGCAAGCTGATCAACCGGTACGTCACCCAGCCGTTCCCCACCGACGCCGGCGCGGGGCTGGAGGAGCTGACCGGCCGCGAACGCGAGGCCGTTGTCCTTGCCGCGCGGGGTCTGTCCAACGACGAGATCGCCGACCGCATGGTGATCAGCCCGCTGACCGCGAAAACCCACATCAATCGGGCCATGACCAAGCTCCGGGCCCGTGACCGTGCCCAACTCGTGGTCTTCGCCTACGAGGCCGGCCTGGTTGCCCCACGCAACCCTTGACCGTGCCACGCTTCCGACAGGCGCCGGGTGACGACCGAGCTGAAAACGCGCACGCCGCGCGTCGAGCCGGGATCGATGCCGGTGAGCTCCCGCACCCGGCGGAGGCGATAGTCCAGGGTGCGGGGGTGGACGTTGAGGGCTGCCGCCGTGGCGCCGCGGTGCATGTCGTGGTGATAGTACGCGTCAAGCGTGACGAGGAGGTCCGGACCGGGCTGCAGGCTCCGGCCCACGGCGTGGAGCCATTCGTCGACGAACGGCGCGTCCGCGACGGCGAGTTCGACGAACACGTCCGACACGGTGTGCGGCCGCAGCCGAGCGGACGCCGGTCGCAGCGGTGCCGCCCTGCTGATCCGCCGGGCCAGGTCGAGGGCGTCGGCAACCTCGGACAGCGGTGAGGTGACGGTGCCGGCGGCGCAGGGGCGACCGAGGGCCTGGACGAAATCCCGTACGAGATCGGATACGAGGTCGGGCAGCAAGAGGTCGGGGGCAAGGTCGGGTACGGAGTGCGGCTGTACGGTCTCGGCTGTACCGGGCCCCGGAGACGCCTGGGGTGTGGGGGGATGCAAGGGAATCAGGGCGATCAGCTCACCGCTCCTGCTTCCACTGCCCGGGCACCACGTGATCGGCGCGTGGTGGGTTTTCACCAGCGCCTCGATCTCCCTTTCCAGGTCGAGATCACCGACGGGACGGTCCGGCACCCGGATTACCGTCACCGCGCAGCGCTCGGGCAGTTCCATGCCCAGTGCCGAAGCGAGTTCCGCCGATATGGGATCTCCGTTCAGCAACGACCTGGCCAGCAGGGCGGCCTGCTCGGCATACGGCAGACGGTGTCGCAGCGCCGTCACGAATCCCTGACTGTAGGCACGGATACCGCGTTCTCCCTGCGGGGCGAACCAGCTCATCATCCGCATGAGTTCGTCGACACCGGCGCCGCGCTGGGCTTCGGTCGCTTCGTTGATCTCGCGCAGCATGAGCGAGGTGTGCAGTCGCAGGACCCGCTGCCGTGCGTCGAGCGACATCCCCGCCGCGGCCCGCGACTCTCCGATCGCCGCGATGTAGCCGAGGTCGTCGTCGCTCAATTCGCCGTTATCCGGGGACAGTTCGACCGTACGGCGGCGCAGCCACAACGCGTACTCCAGCGTCTCGGCCCGCGCCCGGGAGTTCGTGTCCAGGAACCTGAACTCCGGAATCTCGCGCGCGTACGCCTCGACCTCCCGGCGCGCGTTGGCCGACGCCTGCCGGGCCAACTCGGCGAAGAAGCTCCCCATGGGCGGGAGCATGCCATCGCGGTCGAAGAAGCCGACAGGGCAGATCCGGACGGCGTTCATCACTCTGCGCACATCGGAGACCACCGCGTCTGGGGCACTTTGTCACAGTGCGCAAAATCCCTGGATCGGGGCATTCCCATCGACTGTTCCACTTGTGGAGGCGGTGTGAACTGGCCTTAATGGGGAGCGCGTACCAGCCCGTGGGGGAACATCACAGCGATCATTCCGGCCATCGCTCCGGATCAGCGCGGGAATCGGTACGGGAATCTCTCATCCGCGCGCCACTCAACGGTGCATGTTCAAACGGGAGGGAAACACCGATGAAAGCAGGAACGAGAAAGAGAGTCGCGGCGGCGGTCGCGGTCATGGCCACGTCGACAGCGCTCATGCTGAGCACGCCGGGCAGTGGCTCGGCCGCTCCCGCCGCCACTCCCAGCCTGCGCGCGTTCGGGATCACAGGTGACGGCACCCAGATGGCCACGTTCACCACCGACCGGCCGAACGTGCTCGACTGGGTCAGGGACGTCGTCGGGCTCAGTGGCGACACGGCTCTGATCGGCATCGACTTCCGGGTGCAGAACGGCCTGATGTACGGCGTCGGCAACAAGGGCGGCATCTACACGATCAAGACCCCGCCGGCCACCACGGACGTCGTGATCACCAAGGTGTCCCAGCTCCAGTACACGCTGCACGGCGCGAACTTCGGCGTCGACTTCAACCCGGCCGCCGACCGGCTGCGCGTGATCAGCGACAACGGCCAGAACCTGCGGCACAACCTCAACGACCACACGACGATCCAGGACCTGAACCTCACCACGCCGCCGATCGAGGGCACGACCAAGGGTGTCTCCGCCGCCGCCTACACGAACAACGACCTGAACGGGGCCACCGGGACCACGCTGTTCGACATCAACACGACCAGCGACCAGGTGGTCATCCAGTCCCCGGCCAACAACGGCACGCTGGCAGCCACCGGCAGCCTCGGCATCGACGCGCAGATCAACGCGGGCATGGACATCTTCAGCACCCTGTCGGGCGACAAGACGGTCAGCAACGCCGCCTTCGCCGCTCTCACCGCCTCCGGCGCCAACAGGCCCTCCCTCTACAGCATCAACCTCTTCACCGGCGAGGCCACGCTCGTGGCCGACGCCGTCAAGTCCAAGTTCCCCCTGAACATCACGGACCTGGCCATCTCCCTCACCGGAAGCTGAGCCCCTCCCACAGGTCACTTCCTCGCCGCGGCCCGACCGCTCCCGGGCCGCGGCGAGCCCGGAACGTGGCCCTTCGGACACACCCTGTCGCGGCCGTTCCTGAGCGGGCTGCCCTGGACAGCACACCTGTCACATGGCTTCGACCACGCCACGAGGGCCGTCGGCCTCGAGGGCCTGCCCGGATCAGGGGACAACCACTGATCGATGCCGTGGAGCTGCCGGTCTCCGGCTACCCCCGCAGGGCAGGTGTCGGATGCATGGCGGGAGCCGTTCCGAGCCACCTCCGTCCCTGTGCACCGTGAAGTCAACGTCTGATGATCCGGTGCCATCGGATCTCGCCTTCGTGCCATTCGTCGGTGGGTATGAGCCCCGCGGCGGTGGCGACGGCGGTGGATGCCCGATGGCCGGGGTGGATGTGGGCGATGACGGTGTGCACCGGCTGCCGGCTGAGCCAGGCGACGAGTCCTCTGGCTGCTTCGGTGGCGATGCCCCTTCCCTGCCACGGGGTCCCCACCAGCCAGGCGATCTCGGCGATGTGGCCGTGGCCGGAGGGGCTGACCGTGGCCTGGACTGTGCCCGTCAGGCAGGACTCGTCACGAAGCCGGATCACCCAGTTCAGCCAGGACACGGCCGGATCGGGAGAGCCTGCGGTCATGCGCTGGTAGCGCGAGCGCAGGGCTTGCGGGGTGTCCGGAGCGCCGCCGATGAAGGTGTGCAGGGCCGGATCGGACAGCACCGCGGCCATCTCCTCGGCGTGCTCGATGTGCAGCGGCTGCAGGTCCAGCCTGCTGGTGTTGATGGCCTGGGCCGCGAGGGGGCTCACGCCGCGACCGCCCCGGGGAGTTCGACGAGCTGACCGCGTTCGAAGCGGGCACCGGCCCGGACGTCCGACCGGCCTAATTCCCTGCTCGCAAACCGCATCTGACATTCACTCACCCCTGCGACGATAAGCTTCCAGCGCCCATCGTGTGGAAAGGCTCGCCCGCTCCGAAAGGCACCCGTGATACGACTGGCATGGCGGACCCTTCCGGGCCGCAGGGCAAGCTGGGCAGCCAGTTTCGTGGCTCTCGTCCTCGCGCTGACCATGACGACGGCGTGTGCCGTGCTGCTGGAATCGAGCACCCGCGCCAAGTCCCCCACCGAGCGTTACGCGGGGACGGACGTGGTCGTCGCCGGGCAGCCGTTCATGCCCCGGGCCGAGGAACTCCGTACGGCGCTGGAGAGGTTGCCGTCCGTCAAGCGGGCCGTCCCCGAACTGTCCTTTCCCACCACGGCGGTGGACGCCTCGGGCAGGCCGGTCGAGGCGCCCTGGGACGGGCCGTTCCTTGGGCACTCGTGGGAGAGTGCGGTCCTGGGTCCCTTCACCCTGCGGCAGGGCCGCGCCCCCGCCGGCGACGCCGAGGTCGTGCTGGACGGTGCCCTGGCCGGGCACCTCGGCGCCGGGGTGGGCGACACCGTACGGCTCCAGGGATCGGAAGGACTGCGTCCATATGAGGTCTCGGGCGTGGCCGATCCGCCCCGGCCACTGGCCCGCCAGTACGCCGTGTTCCACACCACCCGCGAGGCGGAGCGGCTCGCGGACTCGGAGCAGCCGGTGCGGGCCATGGGCATACTGGCGAAGGAGTCGGCGGACACAGCGGCTCTCCGACGGCAGGTGGAGGAGGCCGTCTCGGCGCTGTACGGCGACGATGCCGGGTCGCTGGTCGTCGCCTCCGGCGCCGGGCGGGCGGACGCGGAGTTCTGGGACGTGCCGTCCCCGGCGTCCACGCTCTCCTCCCTCGTCGGGACGTTCGGGGTGCTGGGCCTGTTCGTGGCGGGTTTCGTCGTCTCCGGCACGCTGACGCTCGCGGTCGCTGGGCGGCTGACCGAGATCGGCCTGCTACGGGCCGTCGCGGCGACGAAGGGGCAGATCCGCCGGATGATCGCGGTCGAGGTTCTGCTGGTGACGGTGGCGGCCGCGCTGCTCGGCGTGCCGGGCGGAATCGGCGTGGCGATGCTCCTGCACCGGGTGCTGGTGGAGGGGGAGGTGCTGCCCGGGTCGTTCGCCCTGGCCGTGGGGCCGGTCGCGCCCTGGGCGACTCCCGTGCTGGCCGCGGTGGTGGCGCAGCTCGCGGCGTTCACCGCCGCGCGTCGCGCGTCGCGGGTGCGGCCCGTGGAGGTGCTCCGCGAGTCTGCCGCTCCGGTCCCGAAGCTGGGCCGGCGGCGCGTGCTGCTCGGGGTGGGTGTGTTCGTCGGGGCAGGTGGCTGTCTGGGCGCGGTGACGACTGGCCGACTGGACGGCGGCGGTGGGACGACCGAGAGCATGGTGCTCGTCCTGATGGTCGGGATGGCGCTGCTGGCGCCGCTGATCTGCCGGGTGGCCGGTGCCCTGTTCCTGGCTCCTGCGGCCTGGTTCCTGCCCAGGGAGGGCGCGCTGGCGGTCCGCAACCTTCTCAGGCAGAACGGACGGCTGGCGGCCACCGTGACACCGCTGGTGCTGGCCCTCTCCCTCACCGGCACCCTGCTCTGCGTGCCGCTGGTGACGTCGCAGGGGGCGCAGCGGGCGGAGCGGGAACGCCTGCTCGCCGATCACGTCGTGTCCTCGACCGGGCCGGGCATCGCGCCGGGCTACGCGGAGCGGGCCGCCCGGCTCCCCGGTGTGGCGGCGGCCTCCGGGCTGCTGCCCCTGGACGGCGAGCTGAGCCGCGCGGACGCCGGCCAAGACGACGACGCGTCGGTCATCGGCGGAAACCTGGTCGCGATGCGGGCCGGGGCCGTGCCCGACCTCCTCGACCTCGAGGTCCGCGCGGGCTCGCTCTCCCGTCTTGACGACACATCCGTGGCGCTCGGTGACGGCGAAGCCCGCGACCTGGGCGTCACGGTCGGCGACCGGGTCCGGGTGAACTGGGACGACGGCGGTCGGGACACCTACCGCGTCGCAGCCGTCTACTCTCGCGACCAGGACTTCGCCGCCGCGTTGCTGCCCCGCACCTCCGCGGCCCGGCACGCGGCCGCCCCACTGGACGACACCGTTCTCGTGCGGACCGCCCCCGGAGCCGACCCGAGCGCGGTCGAGCGGGAGCTGAAGGCGCTGGCGACGGATTTCCCGGGTGTGCGGACCGATGACCGGGCGACGGAGGACGAAGCGGGGTCCGGTGCGGCGGCCGATCTCTTCGTCCTGCTGTTGCTGACCATGATCAATGTGTTCACGGCCATCGCGGTCGTCAACACCCTGAGCATGGCGACGGCGGGCCGCCGACGGGAGTTCGCCCTGCTGCGACTGGCTGGCGCGCAGTCCGCGCAGGTACTGCGGATGCTGGCCTGGGAGGCCGTGCTCACCTGCGCGGTCGCGCTGCTGCTGGCTGCTCTGGTCTGTGCGTCGGTGCTGGTGCCGCTCAGTATCGCGGTGACCGGTTCGGCGGTACCGGCCTTGGCCGGCGGGCCGTTGGGCGCGCTCGCCGTCGCCGCGCCCGTGGTCGCCGTCGCCACGGTCACGGTCGCCGGCCGTCTGGCCATGCGCAGCGCCGCGGCCACACCCGGGGGCCTGGCGAGGGCCGTCTCCTGACCGCTCCGCCGTGGCCTGCGGCCTCACACCCGTCTGCATGTCTTCGATGGGCCGCTGCCCTGGCCGGCCGTGCGTGGGCGGGGTGCTGGGGTCTCGCCGGTCACAGCCGGAGGGCGAACCAGGTGGTCTTCCCCTGCTCGTCGGGGCGGACCCCCCAGTTGTCGGCGAGGGTGTCGACCAGGATGAGGCCGCGACCGGATTCCTCGTCCTCGGCCGCCAGCCGTGGCTGGGGCAGATGAGGGCTGAGGTCGCTGATCTCGACGGCGAGTTCGGTGGCGGTGCGGCGCAGGTGGAGGACGACAGGGCCTTCCGCGTGCTGAACGGCGTTGGTGAGAATCTCGGAGACCAGCAGTCTGGTGTCGTCGGCTTTGTGAGCGCAGCCCCAGGCGGCGAGGGTCTCGACCACGAAGGAGCGACCCGCGGACACCGCGGAGGCAGTGGCCGGTAGTTCCAGACGGGCGATGTCCAGCGGGGCGGCGGGGAGCCGGGCCAGAAGGAGGGTGACGTCGTCGTCGTGGCCCTCGGCATCGGGCAGAAGCGTGGCGAGTACGTGGTCGGCGGCATCCTCGAGGCCACGGGAGAGCGTGAAGGCGTCGTCGAGCACCGTGATGAGCTTGTCGATCTGGTACTCGATGTCGCTGCCGGGGGTTTCGACCAAACCGTCGGTGTACAGCACGAGGGCGGCGCCGGGTGGGATGGCTGCGCTGGACTGCTGGTAGAGGATGTCACCGACGCCGAGAGGAGCGTTCACCGGCGCGGGAAGCCGAGCTACGCCGCTGCCGGGGGTGGCGACGAGGGTGGGCAGGTGGCCGGCGGAGCACAAGGTGACGGATCCGGCGTCCGGGGCGATGACCAGGTAGCAGCAGGTGACCAACTGGTCCGGGACATCGAGGTCGGCGACGACCGCATCCAGAGCCTGCATGAGCTGGCGGGGCTGCATTCCGGTCTTGGCCAGGGCATGTGCGGCGGAACGCAACTGGCCCATGACGGACGCCGCTTCCAGCCCTCGGCCCATGACGTCGCCTATGAGGATGCCGACTCGGCCGGCGCCGAGCGGGATCAGATCGAACCAGTCGCCGCCCACGCCGGCGCCCTGGGTCGCGGGCCGGTAGCGGCTGGCAGCCGCCAGGCCGGGGATGGCGGGCGGGGTGCCCATGAGGCTGCGCTGCAGGGTGAGGGCGATGTGCTTCTGCTGCCTGTACAACTCGGTGAGTTCGGCCTCGGCCCGCTTGCGGTCGCTGATGTCACGGACGATGGCGCAAGCGCCGACGACCGTGCCGGTGGCGTCCCGGGTCGGCCACAGGGTGACATCCACATCGAGCATGGCACCGGTGTTGGTGACCCGCAGGGTTTCGAAATGCTCGATCTTCTCGTCCTGCCGCAACCGCTCCAGCAACGTGATGATCTCGTCCTTGCGCTCCGGCGTGGCCAGCATGGACACGTGCTGCCCGACGGCTTCCTCGGAGGTGTAGCCGTACAGCCGCTGGGCTGCGGTGTTCCAGTACGTGATGCGGCCGTCGAGCGTCTTGGCGAGGATCGCGTCCTGAGAGGACTCGACCAGGGCGGAGGAGCCCGTCCGCCGTCTCCAGGGGGCTGAGGCTGATCTCGACGGGGAACTCGCTGCCGTCCTTGCGCAGTCCGTGCAGTTCGAGCCCCGCCCCCATCGGTCGCACCTGCCGGGCGCCGGCGTAGCCGTCCCGGTGCCGGGTGTGGTGGGTCTGGAACCGCTTGGGCACCAGCATCTCGACCGGGCGGCCGAGGAGTTCGTCGCGTCGGTAGCCGAAGAGGGCTTCCGTCTGTGCGTTGACGAGTTTGATGGTTCCCTTGAGGAGCCCGTCCGCCGTCTCCAGGGGGCTGAGGCTGATCTCGACGGGGAACTCGCTGCCGTCCTTGCGCAGTCCGTGCAGTTCGAGCCCCGCCCCCATGGGGCGCACCTGCCGGGTGGCCGCGTATCCGTCGCGATGGGTGGCGTGGTGGGCGTGGAACCGGCTGGGAATGAGGATCTCGACGGGGCGGCCGAGGAGTTCGTCGCGCCGGTAGCCGAAGAGGGCTTCGGTCTGTGCGTTGACGAGTTTGATGGTTCCCTTGTCGTCCACGATCACCATCGCGTCCGGGGCCGCCTCCAGCAGCCCCCGAAACCGGTCCTCGACTGTTCCGGGTGTGCTCGCACGGCTTGTGGTGCCGCCGCGCCGGCGGCCGGCCGGCGCGGCAGCTCCTGCTCTGCCGGTCGACCCTGATGTGATCGCGTCGCTCATGGCGGCCCCAACTGACTGGCAGCTTGCGGTGAATCGGGCCATCCCAGCGCATCCCGGTCAAGCCCGTCCCGGGCTGCTCCCTACTGGCCCCGAGACGGCCGTACCTGCCTGATTGTGACCGGACGCTGTCCCTGTCTGGCGAAACGAGAGGGGGACGCGATACCGCGTGTTCGGCACGCCCGGCGGGAGCTGTTCATCGTAGGGATCGCCGCCCACTTCCACCTCACCACCAGGCAACGCCTGTTCAGACACCGGTGGGCCGGACCGAGTGGCGTTGTGCGCGCAGGGCAGGCACCTGGGCACAGTCTTCAGATCCGGCCAGGCCTTCACCCAGGGCCAGGAGCGAAAGGAGCTGCACGGGGCGGCCTGTTGTGGCCGCAGCCTCCAGTTTGTGGTGGCCGTCGAGGAGGAAGTGCGTCAGACCCCAGTGCCGGTAGTGGTCGGTCGGCAGGCCGGAGGCGGGTTCGCACACGTCCAGCGTCGAGACCGCCACCGCTGTCGGGACCGTTGCTCGGCCCATGAGTCCGACATACTCCTCGACGCGTTTCCTCGTGTTCCACGTCGGGGGAACCATGGGCACGACGAACTCGTAGAGGTGAGCGGACGCGTCGACTGCGGTCTCGAAGGTCCGGTAGTACGGCGTGTGCGGGTACTCCGGGAGCCCCCAGAACTGGTCGAGCCCCCACGTGGCCACCTGCTCGCCGCTGAAGTAGTCGCCTTCCTGGCCGGGGACGACCAGACGGGGCTCCACGCGGAGCAGCACCGGGAGGTACTCGCCCTCCGGCAGCAACGAACCGAACGCATCCGACACGCCGCCGTCGTCCGGATCGGTCAGCGCGCCGGTGAGCGTCTCTTCCACGCTCTCCAGCGACAACTTCTGCCGGGCGGTCTCCAGTCGGCGGAACAGGAACGGGCATGTTCCGCACCAGGAGCTGAGTTCGAAGGCGGGTTCCCCGTCGACCACGAGCAGCCTGCGGCCCGGCCCGCCCCCCGTCTTCCGCTGCTCCGTCTCGAAGCGCAATCGCGCTTCAGGGGCCGGAACGCCGAGCCTGCGGGGCTCGCCTGCATTGATGATCACGGACCGACCGTAACGCCCTCTCCCCCGCTCACCGCCGCACCGCCGTTTCCCGAGACACCTCCATGAGCTCGCCGCCCCCCGGGACGGAGAGGACACCGAAGCCGCGTGTCCTGGCGCCTCCTTCCCGCCACACCTCGCCGGCGTACCAGGCGCCGTGCTCCAGTTCCTCGGGCCAGTGGCGTCGGCGCAGCGGATTCCGTGCGGACATGAGGCCGGTCAGCTCTTCGCCTTCGCGGTAGCGCAGTTGGACGGGCACGCCCATGACGTCCTTGACACCGGCGGGCCTGTGCGCCGCGGGGATGAGTTGCCACGGGTGCTGCTCGAGCACGCGTCGGATGCGCTTCAAGGATCCCATTACGTCACGGCGCAGATAGAGAAGAATCAGATAGATAAACGTCACCAGGACAATGGCTCCGGCAGCCCGATCCTTGGCGATTTCGCTTGAGGCATTCGCACTGAAGGCGAAGCACACCACCCAGGACAGGGCATACAAGAAGTGCCAGAACCAGCCCCCTCGCTTCGCTTTGCGCCGCGCCTTCTCCCATGCCACCCGGGTTTCAGGATGATCGAAAGCACATTTATGCAGGGGGGCGGGCGCATCGGCAGGGCCCCGATCAGCCTGTGTGTCGGACTTGTCGAAGGGAAGACCCCCACCGCTCTCTTTCACAAGTTCTCCTCGTATATGGATTCGAAGGCTCACGAGACCTCGATCGACACGCCACTCTACTGACATATAGGCTGCCGCCCAGCCGGGCAGCACCAGGGGAATCCGTCTGTCCACGTTGCCCTGAATGTTCCATTTTCCGCCGCTACGGGGGTACCAGTGGGGGACCACTTCAAGGTCGACATCGACCAGTTGGACCAATTCGTCAAATCGCTGCAGCAGGCGACGAAGGACCTTGACGACGCCCGTAAGGCGCTTTCACACGTCCGTAGCGCCGAGATCGGTACAGCGCGACTGGACGAGGCGTGTGACGCGTTCCAGGAGAGATGGAAATACGGGTCCGAGCAGTTGAGCGAGATGATCGGCGGCATCAGCGAGGGCGTGAAGTCCAACAAGCTGAGCTATGAAGAGTTCGAGGAGAATCTGGAGAAAACCCTGAAGCAGATGGCGGAGTCGGCTACTTCGGGTGGCGGGGGGAAGAACTGATGGCTACGAACCCGTATCCGAATCTCGGCTGGAATCCGGTCCCCGGCATCCCCGCCGAGGTTGCCGCGCTGCAACAGAAGGTGAAGGCCGCGGCGAACGCGCTGGACAGCTCCCACCGCCAGATCGAGAGACTGCTCGGGGAGAGCGCGCACTGGGAGGGCGACGCGGCGGACGCGTTCCGGGACGCGCTGGACGGTGAACTGCCGAAGTACATGAAGAACGCGGCGCGTTCGCTCGGCAAGGCAGCGGCGTCGCTCGATGCCTGGAACGGCGATCTCTCCTCCCACCGCGAGCTGGCGAAGAAGTACGACGAGGAAGCGGGCGAGAAGAAGTCCGCCGCCGAGAAGGCGAAGCAGCACCACGACGAGGCGGCCAAGCACCCCGACCTCCAACTGGCCGGGAAGGAGTATCCCAGCCAGCAGGAGGCCGACGCCGCGACAGCGCGCCTGCGAGCGGCCGAGCGTTCGCTGAACGAGGCGACCACCCAGCTCAACAACGCCAACCAGGCCTACGAGGACGTCCTCACCAAGGCCCGCACCCTGGAAAGCGAGAACAAGGAGAAGGCCGAGGGCGTCGCCAGGAAGCTCGACGAGGCGGACGACAGACTGGCGCCCAAGGAGCCGGGGTGGCTCAGTAAGACTCTTGAGAGCATCGGGGAGTTTCTCAAGAACATCGGTCAGACGCTCCTGGACCATGCCGGAACCATCGGCGCCATCGCCGGCCTCCTGGCACTCTTCCCGACTCCTCTCGCGCCCGCCTTCGCCGCCATCGCGATCGTGGCCAGCGCCGCCGCGCTGAGCAAGAATCTCGCGAGCGAGGACTTCAGGGACTCGCTCATGGGTGAGCACGGATGGAACGCGGGTCTGACCGCATGGGGTTCCGTCGTCGGCGACACCCTGGGCGTCGTACCGGGAGTCGGCATCCTGGCCCGGGCGGGAAGCGAGGTGGGCCTGGCCGCAGCGGTTGCCCGGGAGGGCGGGGAGGCCATGTCGCTGGGTTCAAAGGTCACGACCTTCGCCGGCGAAGTGAAGGCCGTGAACTGGTACAGGTCCGTGGATGTGGCCACCGCTCCCAGCAAGGTGCGCGACTGGGCCCTCAACGGCGTCAACGCGACCGCGAACGTGGTCTCCTCGGCGGAGACCGCCGGACTGCTGCCGGAAGACGGCATCGGCCATGACTCCACCGAGGCCACCAAGGCGAGTGTGGCGCTGTCGGGCGCGGCGGGCACGCTCGGGACCTTCGGCACGGACATCGCTGAACTCGCGGGGAGTATCCGGCTGTGAACAACCAACTCGGCGTCGCGGGCACGGACACCGGACCGAGGCCGCAGTTCTGGTACGGGCTCCCCCACGGGTATCTGGAACTGGATCTGAATCCGACGGAGGAGGGAGTCGCGGAGCTGGCCCGACAGTTCAGCGGACTTCCCGAGGAAGCCCGCGACCGGGCCGACCAGACGTTCCGTCTGTACGCCACGACCGTGATGCTGCTGCGGAAGCAGCCGGTGGCGGTGTGCGCGCTCGGTATGCACCCCGATGGCAACGGAGGGGCCTCGCTGTCGGTCCTCACGATGTCCGCGTTCCCGTCCGGCGGCGCGAACCCCACGCGCGTTCTCGCCGGCATGGTGGGCGGGAACGCGAGCGAGGGCTTGCGGCCGATCGAACTGCCCGTCGGCATCGGGTTCCTGACCGAGCAGGTGCGTAAGACGCCGGCGCCCGGCGTCCCGCCCGAAGGTCAGGAGGGGCCCTTGGAGGGTTCCGTCTGGCAGGGAACGGTGGCGGTACCGGAGCCCCGTACGGCGTCGTTCATCGTCGTGCAACTGGTGACCTCGTCGCTCGAGCTGGCCGACGACTACCGCTCGGTGCTGCTCGGCACTGCCCGCACACTGACGTTCACGGATCCGACGGCCGAAGCGGACCAAGGGCCTGGTCCGGTGGTTCCCGGTTCCGCGGCTCACGCCGTGCAGTCCGACTTCGGGTGATCGCGGACAGGGAGGATGGTCGTCGTGCAGGAGGAGAGTCGCGCGCCCTACGCGACCGACGGAACCGATGTTCAGGGTGCTTTGAAGCACCACCGCACCATGGCGCTGAAGCGTTTCGCGAAACGTGCGGCGGTCTTCGGACTCATGTGGTCGCAGATCTTCGTGACCCGCACCGACTATCTGCTCCCCATCGCGCTAGTAGGGTTCTTCGGCATCCTGGTCTCGTCGTTCCTTGTCTGGAGCGCTCTCTCCTGGATCCGGAGATGCTCCCGTCTCTTCCGCACCTACCCGGCTGTCTTCCGCGGCCCTGTCCAGCGGATCAGCCTTGAGAGGAACAACGGCTTCGTCATCAGGCTGGGTAGTGGAGGTTCGGGATCGCCCACGCTGTCGGGCAGGAACCTGTCGGGCAAAGGATGGCCGGCGAGCGGCGATGCGGGCATCTGGTACGCCGGCGACGATCTCTTCGGAGGCGCTGCCCTCGTCCCGGTCACCGGCGAGCTGCTGTTCATGCAGCCTCACGACTGGCCACTGACGTCCGAACAGCGAGCGAACGCCCCGGCGGACCGCATCGCGAAGGCCGGGCAGGCCGGCATCAAGGGCTACGTCTCTCTTCGCTCGTAGCACGTGGAGTCATCGGTTTCCTGCCCCACCGCCATCCGGGACGACGGCCATGAGCCCCGGGTCAGAGATCCGGGGCTCATGGCCGGAGCGGTGAGGTGACATTGCCGCGCATGCGGAGCCCGACGGGCGCAACCTTGCCCGGGGCGCCGCTCACCTTTTCCCGCGGCCGCTCACTTTTTCCCGCGGCGGCACGCCAGCCACACCAGGGCGGCGCCAACGCCCGCGGCCAGCAGCAGGGTCCGGTTGTCCCGTGCGGTCCGCGCACCCTGGGCCGCCTTCTGCCGCACTGGTTCGGGCGCCTTCTCCTGGAGCACGTGGCCGGCCCGGGCGGCCCCGGACCGGGCCTGCTCGGCGGCGCGAGCCGCCTTGTCCGTCACCGAATCCGGCAGCTTGTCCTGCATCTGGTGCGCGGCTTCCGCTGCCCTGGCCTTCAGCTGCCCGGCCTTCACGGCTGCCTGCTGCCTGATGTCTGCTGCCCTCTCCTGTGCCTTGGCCCTGACATCGGTCTCGGCTGCCAGCGCCTCGACCGTCTTCCCGAGCGACTGGCGGGTCTCCTCGACCTGCTCGTGCAGCTCCTGACGGCTGGAAGCCGTCTGCTCGTCGTGAGGCGGCTGGGTCATCGCTGTGCACTCTCCTTGATCTCGGCCACGTCGGCCTTCACGCTGTCGATCGTCTGCTCGGGTACCGGCGGCGCACCCTCGCTGATCTGCTTCTTGCCGGTGAGGGCCATGAGCGCGGTGATCGCGCCCAGCACCGCGGTGACGATCAACGCCGCGGCCCACACCGGCAGCGGCACCGCGAGGGCGGCGATGGCCGTGGCCACCAGCGCCTGAAGGGTCAGGAAGCCGACGATGCCGGCACCGCCGAACAGCCCTCCGCCCTTGCCGTACCGTTTGCCCTTCTCCTTCATCTCCGCCTGCGCCAGCCTCAGCTCGCCGCGCACCAGCTCCGTGAGCTGCTGCGACGCCCGCTGCACCAGCTCGCTGACCGGCTCCGCGCCGGGATCCCGCGTCTGTCGGCCGACGTCGGCAGAGTGCGGCTGTGCAGTCGACACGATGATCACCTCCCGTTCTTCGTGGGCTGCGCCGGACGGGCCGCGCCGGGGCCCGTCCGCCTGGTGAGGGCGCGAGTACCCCGAGTTCGGGAAAGACACCGGCGGTCTGTCGAGCAGGCCGATGGCGGCACCGGGGTGCCGGGCCGGCGGCCGCGAGAGCACCCCGGCCGGCGGCCGCGCCGCACGGTTGTCGCTGACGACAGCCGACGGCCGGCTCAAGCGCCGGACGTCCGCCCCCGGCGCGGCGCCTGGGGCGACTTGGCGGCCTCGGCCTCGGCCTTGGCGTCGCTCACCGCGGCTGCGGCCTGCTTCCCGGCCTCGTCGGCAGCCGCGGCGGCGTCGCGGGCGAGCGTCGAGCCCGGTTCGAGCTGCGGAATCCCGACCTCGTGTGACGCGCCCTCGCCGCCGGCGGTGGCTGCTTCCTCGGGTCGCTCAGGTGCGGCAGCACCTGACGCCGACTGGTCGCCGAACGCGCGGGTGACGGTCCGGACCGCCTCGGTCAGCTCCCCCGGGATCACCCAGAACGTGTTGTTGTCGCTGCTCGCCAAGTGCGGGAGCGTCTCGAGGTACTTGTAGGCCAGGACCTTCGGATCGGCGTTGTTGCGGTGGACGGCCTGGAAGACGAGTTCCACCGCCTTGGCCTCGCCGTCCGCCCGGAGGATCATGGCCTGCTGCGTGCCCTGGGCCTCCAGGATGTCCTTCTGCTTGGTGCCTTCCGCGGTGAGGATCTTGGCCTGCCGCTCTCCTTCGGCGTGCAGGATGGCCGCGCGCTTGTCCCGCTCGGCCCGCATCTGCTTTTCCATCGCTTCCTTGATGGTGTGCGGTGGATCGATGGCCTTGATCTCGACGCGGTTGACCCGGATGCCCCACTTGCCGGTGGCGTCGTCGAGGACGGCCCGGAGGCGGGAGTTGATCTCCTCACGCGAGGTGAGCGTCTCCTCCAGGTCCATGCTGCCGATGACGTTGCGCAGCGTGGTCACGGTGAGCTGGTCGATCGCCTGGAGGTAGTCGGCGACCTCGTAGGCCGCCGCCCGCGGATCGGTGATCTGGTAGTAGAGGACGGTGTCGATGTTCACCACGAGGTTGTCCTCGGTGATCACCGGCCTGGGATCGGACGAGTAGACCTGCTCACGCACGTCGAGTTTGGTGTTGATGCGGTCCGCCACCGGCACGACCAGGTTCAGGCCGGGTTGCAGCGTCCGGCGGTACCGGCCGAACCGCTCGACGTTGTAGCGGCGCGCCTGCGGGACGATCCGCACAGTGGAGGCCACGAGGAAGACGACGACGAGGGCCACCACGAGAAGGGGGACGACAACTGGGTCCACAGTGCCTCCAGTGCTGTGTGTTCAGCCGTTCACGGCAGCAGTTCGCGTGGGTGGACGATGGCCGTGGCGCCTTCGATCTCCATGACGTCCACCAGCGCTCCGACCGGGATGACGAGGCTTTCGTCGAGGGCGCGGGCGGACCACTCCTCGCCGGAGAGCTTGATCAGGCCGCGGGTCCCGGTGACCTCCTGCACGACCTCGGCCCGCCTGCCGATCAGCGCGTCAGTGCCCTCGCGCGTGAGGGGTTGCTGGGCCATGTGCCGCATCGCGACGGGACGGACGACGACGAAGCCCACTGCCGCTGTCGCTCCGAAGGCCACCAGCTGGCCGGCGACGCCGATGCCCGCACCGGCGACCACGGCGGCGACCATCGCGGCGCCCGCCAGCAGCCCGAAGCCCAGTGTCAGGGTGAAGAACTCCGCGGCGCCCAGCGCCGCGGCAGCGAGCAGCCACAGGAACCACGGCATCGAACCGTCCCCCTTCAGAGGCCTCCTCCACCCAAGCTACCTCCCGGAACGCCCGGCAGACAGACGCGGTGCCGGCTTCCCTTCCACGGCAGCAACCTCATTCCGCGAATGAATATCTGTAGTGGCGACGTAAGAAATCGACGCGGCGCACGGCGAATATTCCTGCCGCCCCGGGTGGCGCAGAATTACTCAGCGCACATACCCGACGCCGACGTGCTACTGTCGTCTCCAGTTGCAGGTGTGGTTGCCAGAAGGTTTTTCCGACGGCCGATCATCACGGCGACACGGGATGCGCACACGGCACATTCCTTGCACCGTTTCCGAAGGAGAAATAAAAATGGCTACTGGCACCGTGAAGTGGTTCAACGCGGAAAAGGGCTTCGGCTTCATCGAGCAGGACGGCGGCGGCGCCGACGTCTTCGCCCACTACTCGAACATCGCCACCCAGGGCTTCCGCGAGCTGCTGGAAGGCCAGAAGGTGTCGTTCGACATCGCGCAGGGCCAGAAGGGCCCGACGGCCGAGAACATCGTTCCCGCCTGATCCGCGCACTGACGCAAACGTCGCAGCTGGGGCCCGCACTCTGGGGTGCGGGCCCCGGCTCGCTTTCTTCTCAGGGCGATTCCGCCCTGTCATTCTCGGCCCGTTCTCGCGATTCCCTGCGCCGCTCCTCCTGCTGCGGAAATTCCTTGATACGTGCCCGCATCAAGGAAGGTTCCGAATGAACCGCACACGTGCCCCGCGCGTACGCGCCAATCGCACACGTGACCACTACAGCGGAGGTGCCGCCGCAGGCCGCTCCGGGGGACCGCGCCGCTCCGGGGGCTCGCGCAGCTCCAGCGGCTATGGAAAGCGACAGTCCGCGGGGGGCGAGTTCGCGCTTCCGAAGACGGTCACGCCCGCCCTGCCCGCCGCCGAGTCGTTCGCCGATCTCGCCATGCCGGCGGCGCTGCTGAGCACGCTCGGCCACGAAGGCGTGACCGTGCCGTTCCCGATCCAGGCGGCGACCCTGCCGAACTCCCTGGCCGGCCGTGACGTGCTCGGTCGCGGCCGCACCGGCTCGGGCAAGACCCTCGCCTTCGGTCTGTCCGTACTGGCGCGTACGGCGGGCCGGCGGGGCGAGGCGCGCCGGCCACTGGCGCTGATCCTCGTCCCCACCCGTGAGCTGGCCCAGCAGGTCACCGACGCGCTCACTCCCTACGCCCGTGCCGTGAGCCTGCGGATCGCCACCGTCGTCGGCGGCATGTCCATCGGCAGGCAGGCCGGTGCGCTGCGCGCCGGCGCCGAGGTGGTCGTCGCGACGCCCGGCCGGCTCAAGGACCTCATCGACCGGGGCGACTGCCGGCTCACCGACGTCGCCATCACGGTTCTCGACGAGGCCGACCAGATGGCCGACATGGGCTTCATGCCCCAGGTCACCGCCCTGCTCGACCAGGTGCGCCCCGAGGGCCAGCGGATGCTGTTCTCGGCCACCCTGGACCGCAACGTCGACCTGCTCGTCCGCCGTTACCTGACCGACCCGGTGGTTCACTCCGTCGATCCGTCGGCCGGTGCCGTCACCACGATGGAGCACCACGTCCTCCACGTGCACGACGCGGACAAGCACCGGACGACCACCGAGATCGCGGCGCGGGACGGCAAGGTCATCATGTTCCTGGACACCAAGCACGCCGTGGACCGGCTGACCAAGCACCTGCTGAACAGCGGTGTCCGCGCCGCCGCCCTGCACGGTGGCCGGTCCCAGCCGCAGCGCACCCGGACCCTGGCGCAGTTCAAGGACGGTCATGTCACCGTCCTGGTGGCCACCAACGTCGCGGCCCGCGGCATCCACGTCGACAGCCTCGACCTGGTCGTCAACGTGGATCCGCCCAGCGACCACAAGGACTACCTGCACCGTGGCGGCCGTACGGCCCGCGCCGGGGAGTCCGGCAGCGTCGTCACCCTGGTGACCCCCGGCCAGCGCCGCGGCATGACCCGGCTGATGGCTTCGGCCGGCATCACCCCGCGCATCACCCCGGTCCGCTCGGGTGAGGCGGAGCTGAGCCGTATCACGGGCGCCCAGGCGCCCTCCGGTGTCCCGGTGGTCGTCACCGCGCCTGTCGTGGAACGCCCCCGCCGTGCCGTTCCGTCCTCCTCCGGGGGAAGCCGGGGCCGCACCGGCCAGGGCCGGCCCGTCGGCACGGGGGCGCGCCGCAGGGCACAGCGGCGGCCCGGGAACGACGCGGCTGCTCAGCCGGCACGGTCCCCGAGAACCGCGTAGCGGCCTGGAGCCGGCGTGTTCCCGAGAGGGCAGGGGCCGGCGGCGCCGGTCCCGTGGACGTAGGAGAACGGGCGGGGAACCGCCCTCAGGAGCCCGGTGGGGGCCCTGCCGACGCGCGTCGGCAGGGCCCCCACCGCTGTGTCGCCGTCCGCTCCGAGTCCGCCGGCCGGGCAACGGGGCGGGGGCCGCGTCTCACCGGTCGAAGTAGCTGAGATCCCCCACCGTCCATGCGCTGACGTCCTTGATCGCGACTCGGTACATGCCGCCCGTCTCCGGGATGCCGAGGCTTCCCTGCAGGATCCGGGCGAGATGGAAGTGCAGATGCGTGGGCGCCTCGCCGCGACCGGTCCGGTCCCCCCGCGGGCTGCGGGCGAAGACGTCCGAGAACGGGCCGAGCTTGTCCGAGTCCTTCAGGACCTCCGCGACCCGCTCCCGCCACACGGCCTCGGGAGCCAGCCGACCGGTGATGACGGCACCGCCGACGACCACGGTCAGCGACATCTGATTGCTTCGCTCGGACTCCACCGCGGCGGAGATGGCGACGAGCAGCTCATCAGTATTCGACATGACAGCAAAGCTTATTCGGCCCGCTCGCCCCGGGCCGCCCGCATGGCGTGAGTGGTCCGCTCGGGTGGCAGGGGGCGGGCTCCACGACGCATCGGGGGCGGCTGAGCGCGGCAGGGTTCCTACGATGTGAAGGCCGGGAAATCTGTTCCTGTCAGAGTAGATTTTCGTCCACGACGGGGGTACGCTGACTCTCGTAGAGAAGGTCGAACGAGACCACCAGACACGAACTGGTGGGTGCTGAGAGGAACGGAGGAGCAGACGCCATCAGGATCGCCCGGGCGCGCGAACACCGGCCCGGGTACCGCACGACCCCGGAATGGATGGTGGTCCCCGGTCAAGCAGCTGCGATCCCCCGCTCCGCCCTGCTGGGCCGGGTAGCGGAAACAGAAGGTCGGCGCCGCAGTAGGGCCGACAGATGGTGTTGAATTTCCTTCGGGGCCCTGGTGCCGTACGGCACCAGGGCCCCTCGACGCGTTGCACAGCGAGGTGACATGACATCGGACAACCCACTGGCTGATCGTCTGGACGACGACGACTACCCCGCGTACACCATGGGCCGGGCAGCCGAGATGCTCGGTACCACCCCTGCCTTCCTCCGAGCCATCGGTGAGGCCCGTCTGATCACTCCGCTCCGCTCGGAGGGAGGACACCGCAGGTACTCCCGCTACCAGCTGCGGATCGCCGCGCGGGCCCGCGAGCTCGTCGACAAGGGGACACCGATCGAGGCCGCGTGCCGCATCGTGATCCTGGAGGACCAGCTCGAGGAGGCGCAGCGCATCAACGCGGAGTACCGCCGCGCCGCCAGCGAGTCGGCGGGCCGTCCCGGCTCCGGCTGAAGACGCGGACGGGGGCTGTGGCCGGCCGGCGACCTGCGATTTACTTTCGCCGCGTCACTTTCCGGAACCGCAGGTCAGTGGCCTGGCGCGGTGGTTGCCGTCCGGATCTGTGCCGAGCGCCACAACGAGCGGGAGCCACATGGGCGCATACTGAACCATGACAAAGCCTGCGGCACCCAAGCGTCATCTGCCCACCAGCCCCTTCAAGGCCCCGGTCGCACCGGCCCCCAAGCACTTCGCCCTGGGCGATCAGGTCACCCATGACGTGTACGGCCTCGGCCGGGTCGTCGGCATCGAGGACGGAATCGCCGCACTCGTGGATTTCGGATCGGCGCAGATGCGGATCCTGAGCCCGTACGCCAAGATGACCAAGCTGTAGTACCGCTGTGCCCGGTCAGGCACACCAGGCCCCTCAGGGGACCTGTAGCGAAAGAGAGTTCTCTCATCGATCTGACTCCGTTGTTCTCCGCCCCTTACGGGGAACCCCGCCGCTCCCTCGCGGCATCGCCCACTCCGACGACAAGTCCCTTCCAGGCCCCTGACTTCGGGCAGGAGGAGGCCTTTCCGATCGAGGGCGCGCAGGAGCCCGCCTCGGTCACCCGCACGGCGCCACGCGGCGCGGCGTAGCCCTTGACGAAACGGCCGAGTTCGTCGACCGGCCACTGGTCGTAGACGTGCTCGCCGTACTGGGCAGCGAGCACCCGGCCGTCGGACCCGATGAGGAAGTCGGCGCGAAGGCCGAGCCGGCCGCCGTTCGGGCTGGTCGAGGGCAGGTGCTCCCGCCCGCGGGCGACTTCTCGCACGCCGCTCACGACGGCCCGGTCCACCGACCGCAGGTTCAGGTCGCAGACCGGGCAGCCGGCGAAGCGCCTGAACCACGTCCCGACGGGCGTCAGCTGCGCACCCGCGGGTCAGGCCCGGTTCCTCCGCGCGCACTCCGGGCTGGAAACGGTTGAGTCGTGTGTGATGCGGACCGGGCGTCGGCAGGCCCCTGAGCCGCCCGGAGGCCCGGGGAACGGCTCCCGCGAGTCGCCGGCGGCGGTCAGGGAAAGCCTGGCGTCGCGGGACCATCCCGTCGGTCGCCGCGTCGATCACGCCCGGGACATACGGGTCCACCGCTCGTTCCTCAATCGATGATCTGGTTGAAGAACATGACTGCCATGGCGCCCGCGCCGCTGCCGACGCTGACCGCGAGGGGCCAGACGTTCCCGGCGAGCGCCGCCAGGACCGCGGCGCCGATGCCGACCAGTGCGGCCAGGAGAAAGACCATGGCGGCGCGCTGGCTGAGCAGCGGGTCGTTCGCGTCCCGCCTCGGGCGGTCCTTCCGTGTCACCCGGACGCTCCTTACTGGGTCGACAGTTCGTACAGCCGCTGTGCGGGACGGACGAGCTCGAAGCGGACCTGACCGTCGCCGCTGACGCGGACACCGTGGACGGCGGGCTCGGGCAGGCTGTTGTAGTGGAACGGCGTCGAGAAGTAGTACGCGCCGGTGTCCGGGAGGACGACGAGGTCGCCGGGTTCCAGCAGCGGCAGCGCGCGGTCGCGTGCCAGCAGGTCACCGGCGAAGCAGGCCGGGCCGGCGATGTCCTGCCGGACGGGGTGGCCGTGTTTCGCCCCGCCGAGCGGGTCGTGTGCGGTGATCCGCAGCGGCCAGGCCTCGGGCTGGAACACGGTGCGCGTGGCGACCTGCACGCCGGCGTGCGTGATGGCGATGGGGCGGCCCCCCGCGCTCTTGGTGTATTCGACGTAAGCCGCGGTGAAGCCGTTCTTGGCCAGGATGGAGCGGCCGAACTCGGTGATGATCTCGTACCGGCCGGAGAACAGGGCGGGCACGTGCTCACGCAGGTGCCTCACGTACTCGTCGAAGCCGGGACTGACCTCGTCCGAGGCGAAGTTGACGGGCAGTCCGCCACCGATGTCGATGCCGACGACCTGGCGTCGCCCGAGGTGGCGGTTGACTTCCTCGGCGAACTCCACGGCCAGTGCCACGGACTGTGCCATCAGGCTCAGCGGGCAGCCCTGTGAGCCGGCGTGCGTGTGCACCCAGGTCAGCCACGGGTGCTCGGCGAACGCCCGCAGCAGCCGCTCACGGCTGCCCTGGTCCGTGAGGGGGACGCCGAACTTGGACGTCTGCGTGGCCGTGCTC
The DNA here is from genome assembly GCF_000717875.1 of Streptomyces sp. NRRL S-455. Lineage (GTDB taxonomy): Bacteria > Actinomycetota > Actinomycetes > Streptomycetales > Streptomycetaceae > Streptomyces. The sequence continues at coordinate 199,390 of NZ_JOCT01000021.1, read as the reverse complement.
ATCGCGGCGATCGTCCCGCCGCCCACCTGGGGGTTGACGCGCACGCCGATCCGGGAGCGGGGCGGATGTCCGGCGAGGATGTCGTCGATCCGGGACAGTTCCTGGAAGTTGTCCACGTTGATGGTGACGCCCAGGCCGAGCGCCCGCTCCAGTTCCCAGCGGTGCTTGGCCGGTGAGTCGAACACGATGCGGTCCGGCGGAAAGCCCGCCGCCAGTGCCTGGTCCAGCTCGCCGCCCGTGGCCACCTCACAGCCCATGCCGTGGCGCCGCAGCTCCGTCAGCACCGGCACGAGGCTGTTCGCCTTGGCGGCGAAGGCGTGCAGGACGCGGAGCGAGCCGGGGAACGCCCGGTGCAGGGATCCGACCGTCTCGACGACGCCGTCGAGGTCGACGAAGCCGGCCAGCAGCAGCTCGGGCCGCTCGGGGTCCAGCAGCCGCTGCCGCACGGCCGCTCGCAGGATCTGCTGACGTCGGCGGGCGGCTTCGGTGAGGTCGGTCATGGTGCCCCCTTGGTGTCGGTGTGCCGCGCGGGTGCCGGTGTGCCGCGCGCCCGGTGCGTCCGGGCGGTTCCCAGGCTGCCCGTCACCGCCGGGCGGGGTCTTCGTGGGATGCGCAGAAGATGCCGTCGCGGGGGTCGTGGCCGGGGCAGTGCCGCACCGCGGCCGGGACCGCCGTTGTGCGCGGCGACGAAGACCATGCCGTCCGATGGTGCAGGCGTCCCAAAGGACCGCGACCGGGGCGGTGCGTGCCGGCCCGCCTCGGCGTCACGGACGGGACGGCCGGGGGCACTTGGGGGCGTCGAGCAGGCGCAGTTGGAGCTGGGCGAGCAGCCGGGCGTCGGCACTGTCGAGGTCGATGTGCGACTCCTCGGTGATCCGGCGGATCCGGTAGCGCAGACTGTTGGGGTGCACGCCCAGGGCACGGGAGGCGGCCGACACGTCCCCGAAGTGGTCGAGGTACGCCCGCAGCGTCTGGACCAGGCGGCTCCCGCTGTGCTCGGCGTCGAACGCCACAAGCCGTGCCACCGGGGTCTGCGGTGGCAGGGACACCTCCCGTAACGCGTCCATGACCTTGATGACGGCGACCGCCTCCGCGACGTCCTCGGTGCTCGCGACGACCAGCGGGCCTCCGGCCGCCAGCAGCGCGTCGAGCGCCGACTCGGCCGACCGCCGCGACTGGGGCAGCCGCGCCAGGGCCGGGGCCACATCGCCCAGGCCGACCCGCACGGTCACCCCCCTGGTGGCCGAGAGCTGTCGCGCCAGAGACCTGCCCAGCTCCGCCAGCCGTTCGCCGGCCCGCCGCTCGTCCGCGTCCAGCGAGCCCAGTACCATCAACGCTCTCTCGCCCGCCGGGACGACGACGGCCTGATGGCCGTACGCGGAGCAGTACAGCGCGAGCATGCCCGGCAGACGTGACGCCTCGTCACCGCCGCCGTTCCCGTCGTGCACCGCGAGGACGGCGCAGGGGCCCTGTGCCGGCCACCCGGCACGCTCGGCCAGCACCTCGACCGAACCACGCCCCTCCAGCACCGCCCGCGCCGCGTCCTCCACGAGCCGGGTGTCCGCACCGCGCGTACTGTGCCGCAGCAGGTGCGGCGCGGCCGCCTGAGCCGCCGAGCGCAGGGCCTCGGACGCGTTCGGCCGCAGGGGCCGGCCGGCGACCGCGGCCACCCAGATGGACCCCAGCATCTCGCCGCCCGCCCGGACGGCCACCACCAGGCGCTCCGGATCGTCGCCCTTGGCCGGCCGGTGCAGGACGTCGCTCGCGCCCCACAACGCCCGGAAGAAGCCGGCCTCCCGCATGGCGGCGACCCGCCACGGCGGAACGCGGCGGCCGAGAATGGTCAGCCTGCGTATGTCGTCCACGTCCTCCTCGGTCGAGGAGTACGCCAGCACCCGGGACTCGGGGTCCTCGATCGTCACCATTCCCCCGGTGAGCGCCGCCACCGCGTCGGCCAGCCGCTCCAGGTCCCCGAGCACGACGGCCCGCGCCACGGAACCGGGCAGGACACCGGCCGAAGCCAGCCCCGCCCGCAGCAGACCCACCAAGTGGTCCCAGGGGCACCACGAGGTACGGAAGAGGACCGCGACACCGGACTCCTCGGCAGCGGTGCGCAGCGCGGCGACGGACGGTCCCGGCTCGCCCGGCCCGAACACCACTCCCGCGGCGCCTCCCTCGCCCGCGCGCCGCAGGAGGTCCACCGCATGGGCCGACCGCGCGTCGACCCCGACCGCGAGGACCAGTTCCCGCGGCCGGAAACCGGGATCCAGCGGATCCAGCACCGTCACACCCGTGACGGGTCCCGCCAGGCCGCCAGGAGCGGTGTGCAGCTCCAGAGCACCCACCCCCACCACGGAGAGCAACTGCTCCAGCGTCACCTGCGACGCGTCGGCTCCCCAGCCCGGCAGCGCGTCCGAATCCATCAGCGATCCCCCATTTCGCACGCCGGCCCCGCGCCCCCCGACGACCACGGCGAGGCGCCCACGGCCTCGACAGCCGCGCCGGAACGACGTACGACACCACACGGCCGCCGGGCCACTCAAGGGCGCACCGTCGCACGCCCCCGGCGTGCGACGGCTCTCGCAGAAGGGTGGGTTCCTGTCGCTCAGGTCAGGACGGCGTACCGCGACACAGGCCCGGACGGTTCTCGGTCACCCCTGAGTCGTACCGCCACGTGTTGGCCGTGCCGGCGGTTCCCGCACCGACGGTGTCGTCATGGCAGTCGTGCTCGAGGTTGTTCCTGAGCGTGTTGCCGGTGATCTGATTGCCCGTGTTGCCGCCCGCCTCGATGCGGATCCCGTTTCTGGGGTTGTTGGTGACGAAGTTCGCGGAGATGACGGAGCCGGTGAGGGAGTTCGGGCCCACGCTGATGCCGTCGGTGCTGGTGGAGTTGCTGATCGAGTTGGAGGAGATCCTGACGTCGGTGCTCGGCCCTCCGCCGAAGTCGATGCTGCTCCGCACGCCACGGCCGCTTCCGGTGACGTTGTTCGAGAGGATCTGCAGTGCGGTGTTGTCGTTGCCCGCGAAGATCGCGGAGCCGGTGTTGTTCCTCGCGTTGTTCCACCGCACTTTGGTGTCGGCGGAGTTGAAGACGGCCAGCAGCGAACCGTCCTGCTGGGACGTGTTCGCGTCGATGTCGACGTCGTCGACGGCTCCCGGTGCCCCTCCGGTCAGGACGATCGCGGAGGAGTCGTTGTCGAAGAAGGTGTTCTGCGCGATGTCCGCGTCGCTCAGGCCCAGATCGGAGTAGATTCCGTTACCGGCGGCTGCTCCTGCCTGGTTGTTCTGGCGGATGCAGTTCTGTGTGGCGGCGGAATCGGTCGCACCATTGGAGTTGAAGTAGACCCCGAGCACATTGTTCTGCACCAGATTCTGCTGAACTTGGTGTCCGGAGAACGAGGCACCGGTGAAAACGCCGGAACCGAGCGTGTTGTTCTGGACCGTGAAACGCTGGAAGCGGATTCCGTCGGCCAGCAGGTTGACGACACCGCCGGCCGCGTTGTCCGCCTGGACGATCGCGTCAGTGGCCGGGTTCGGTGCTGCGGGCTGTGTGCAGTCGGCGGGGGTTCGCGGCCCCACCAACTGCAGGTTGGCCTTGTTCACGCTGACCACTTCGTTGTACGTCCCGGGGCAGACTCTGATCGTCGAGCCTGGTATCGCCGCGTTGACCGCCGCCTGGATCGATGTGAAACCCGCGCCCGGGCACTGTGCCCCGTTGTCATCGACAACGAGCGTGGTCTGCGCCGCGTGGCCGGGCACCGCGGAAAGTGCCGCAGCAAAAGCCACACACGCCGAGACAAAAAGCCGCCTCTTCACGCGTTACTCCTTCGTTGCAGGGGGGATCGACGATCAGGGCCACGCTGACTGCGCAGTCACTGAGCCACGGCACATGGGGGCATCCGGGAATTTCGGCTCGCCGATCCGTTTTGACTTTCCGGTAAGGGGAATAGGTCGGCAACCTCCCATGAGCCATCCGGAGGCTCCTGCGCAGCAGGGCGCGGCTCGACGGCCGGGTGGTGACCTCCCCTCGGGAGGCGCACGCTGAGGTTCATGACGATCGACGTGACGGCCGAGCGCGTCATCCCGCTGCCGCCCGAACGCGTGGCCGCGTACGCCATGGACTGGCGCCACGACGCCGACTGGACCCAGGGCATCCGTACGGCCGAACTGACCGGCGAGGCACCCGGAGGGGGCTTCGGCCGCGGAGCCGAGGTCACCCGTACGGCGTACTTCCTCGGCCGGCGCATCGACTACGTCCTGCGGGTCGCCGCACACGAGCCGCCCCGGCTGCTCGACATGATCTCCGTGGCCGGCCCCATGCCCATGCACGTCACCTACACCTTCGAGTCCCACCCGCTCGGCACGCACGCCCGCATCCGCGTGCGGGGCGGCCCGGGAGGCTTCTACCGGCTGGCCGCACCGCTGCTGGCCCGGCAGGTGCGAGGCAGCCTCGCGAAGGACCTGCGCGACCTCGAAGCGCGACTCGTGGAACAGGGGTGAGGGGCGGCCATGGCGTACGACGAAGGGCTGGCGGAGCGGATCCGGGAGCGGCTCGGGGCGGACCCGGCCATCAGCGAGAAGCGCATGTTCGGCGGGGTGGCGTTCCTGTACCGGGGCAACATGGCCGTCGGTGTCACCGGCGGCGACCTCATGGTCAGGGTCGGCCCGGAGGCGACCGACGCGGCCCTGGCCCGCCCGGGGGCGCGGGTCTTCGACATGACCGGCCGGCCGATGCGCGGCTGGGTCGTGGTCGACGGCGCGGCGGTCGCGGAGGACGACGCGCTCGGCGCATGGCTCGACGAGGGTCGTGCCTTCGCCCGGAGCCTGCCACCCAAGTGAGGCTCGGCCTCTGCGTCTGCGGAATGTGCCTGCGCCGCGGGGCGCCTGCTCAGCCGTGCGGCGGTTCCGTCAGCCGTCCCAGCAGTCCCGCGACCAGCGCCGTCTGGGCGGGCACGGTGTCCGGGTAGATGTGATCGTGTCGGAGTGGCTGGGCTTCGAGACGCCCTTCATGCTCCGCCTGCGGGTCGCCCCCGGTGAAACCCCCGACGTCATGCGCCGCATCGACCGGCTGCCGCAGACACGGCTCGTCGCTCACGTGGCCAGCGACATGTCCGTCCTCGCCACCGGCCTGGTCACCGACCGCTCCGCGCTGGCGCTCTTCGTCGACAACGAGCTCGCCGGGATCCCCGGCGTCCTCGCCGTCAGCGTCGACGTCATGCTCGCCGAACCCCGCCGCTACTGGCTGGACCGGGATCTCGACTCAGGGCTCGGGGAGTTCCACGCGCCGACGCTGCCGTAGGGGCCGACGCGTCCCGGCGAGACGCGTCGGCCGCTGTCAGGCCCGGTTCAGCCGAGCGGCGATCCCATGACCGATCAGCAAATACATGACAGCCGGAAGACCGTAATTGAGGACGACCCGTAGACCCTCTGTGTCCATTGTGAAAATGTCCTGCGACCACCAGGCCAGCCAGTCGGCCGCCCCTCTCACGAACTCGACGAACACATTCGCCTGATTCGCCTCGAGCAGGAAAAGGAGAATCCACAGGCCCAGCAGGCCTGCCGCGATGTCGGCGATGGTGCAGATGGCGAGGGCCACGCGCCGGCCGGTGTGCTGGCGAGGTACGGAGCGGTCCGGGCCGGGGGACTGCGGGGACTGGTCGTACGGCTGATATCCGGGAACCGGGTCGATGTTACTCACAGGAATTCCGATCTGACGTGGTGCCATTTCGGCGCGCTCGCCCCGGATCGCGATTGCGCACCGGATCGCCGCCCCGCTTCTTTCTGCTTCTGCGTCGGGCAAGCGTCATCGCGTTACACCGCCGCCCTCAATAACCTGAATTCTCATGCGTCAGGGCAATTTCCGGGTGTAAAGCGGGAGATGGTTCGCGTTGCCGGGAACGATCAGCGGCCCCGGCCCGCCCCGGCTTCGCAGACATGGGAACGCCTCGCAGGGGCATTCGACAGAAAGCAACTCAACAGTAAGGAGAGTGCGGCCCGTTCGGTCCGTGCAACCGACAACCGGGAGTATCCAATGACGAGTTACGGCAGTTCCCCTGCCGCTTCCTCCGGATCGCGCACCAACGGCCTGGCGATCGCGAGCCTCTGCTGCGGCGTCGTCGGACTGATCTTCCTGAACATCATCCTGGGCCCCCTGGCCATCATCCTCGGCGCCGTCGCCCGCCGCCAGGCAGCGGTCAAGAACGGCGCCGGCATGGCGAAGGCCGGCATCATCCTCGGCGTCGTCGACATCGTCCTCTGGCTCGTACTCCTGGCCGTCGCCGCCAGCAACGGCGGCTTCAGCTGGTACGTGGGCGGCTAGCGGCCACCCGGCGGACACACGACGAACGGGTGGGCACCGGCGAGGGCGGGTGCCCACCCGCACCAGTGGCCGAGACGCCGATCCGGCGGCCGTCGCCGGCATGAGTGTGAGAAGCGGCGCACCCGGGATGCGCCCGCGTCACCGGCCGGACCGGGTGGCTGAGAACCGCCGTTGAGGCAGGCCCGCAGCCCTCGGAAGGCCGTCTTCGGCAAGGGCACATGTGAAGACACACTGCGCCGCACCCCACCACTCCAGCGCACCGGCGGCGCCAAGTGTCACACCCACCGCCACAGCCAATTGCTCAGCTTGTTTCCGGCACACTCACAGGATTGGCTGTGACTACACTCGCCGCCCATGCAGGAGCTCGCCCCACAGACAAACCGCAAGAAAACGTGCCCTCGTCCATCGGGCCTCGACGGCGCCGACCAGCATGTGGAGAGAGTGTGGCGGGTGGCCGAAACCGTCGCCCTCACCGTCAGACCGGTGCCCTCGGACGATGCGCTCGGGCCTGCTCCCGGCGACGCACACGGAGGAAGCCGCGGCCGCACAACAGGCCCTGATGCGGCTGTGATTAACGCCATACCCGGGACGGCTGCGTGAGCCGCACGGCACAGCGTCGGCACGCCCGTTCCCGTGACCCCCGCGGACACTGGCGGCTGCTCGCCCTGACCCTGCCCGTCATCTTCGTCACCTTGCTCTTCGAGGGCTGGACCATCCACGAGGTGGACGCCGCGAAGGCACGCCGCCCGTGCACCAGCCCCGTGCCCAGGTCCGTGGACGAGAGCGGCCCGGTCCTGCGCGGTATCGACGGGGACAAGGTGTCGTCCGCCGCGGCACCACCGCGCACCGTCGCCCTCACCTTCGACGGCGGACCCGATCCCGAGTGGACCCCCCGGCTGCTGGATCTGCTGCGCGAGCACCACGCGCACGCCACCTTCTTCGTGTTCGGCGCCCAGGCGGCACGCCATCCGGACCTGGTCCGGCGGATCCTCGACGAGGGTCACGAGATCGGCTCGAACACCTACACGGGAGCCGACCTCGGCTCCTCGTCGCGCGTGCGCTTCGGGATGGAGCTCGGCCTCACCCGGAAGACGCTCGCGGGCACGGCGGGCATCCGCACCGGCCTGCTGCGGATGCCGCTGACCACCGAGGTGGACACGCTGTGCGGCGCCGAGTGGCAGGCCGCCCGGAAGGCCGCCGCCGACGGCTATGTGCTGGTCGCCGCCGACCGTCCGACGCGTGATCCGGCGCGGGGTCTGATCCGCCAGTTCAGCCAGACGGAACTGGCGTACGACGAGGCGAAGAAGCTGCTCGACGACCCGCGCGCCGACCGGTTCACCACCGTGACGGACGCGGTCGGCATGCCGCCCGCCGACACCCGGGTGTCCACCGCCGAACGGTGGCAGGGCAAGGTCCTGAACTGGGCCGTGGCGGCCGGAAGTACGTTCACGCACGTCATGACCTGGGTGCTGGTCGTGGCGGGAGCGCTGGGCCTGCTGCGGCTGCTGTCGCTGGTCTTCTTCGCCCGCGCCCATGTCCGGCGCCTCACCCGCCCACGCCCCGGCGCGCCCTGGCTGCGGGAGGTCAACGCCCCGGTGACGGTGCTCGTACCCGCCTACAACGAAGAGGCCGGCATCGAGTCCACCGTCCATTCGCTGCTCGCCTCCACGCACCCGTACCTCGAGGTCATCGTGATCGACGACGGCTCGACGGACCGGACGGCGGACCTCGCCACGTGGATCGACGACCCCCGGGTCCGGGTGATCCGGCAGCCCAACTCCGGCAAGGCCGCCGCGCTCAACACCGGTCTGGCCAACGCGTCCCACGAGATCGTGGTGATGGTCGACGCCGACACCGTCTTCGAGCCCGACGCCCTGTTCCAGCTCATCCAGCCGCTCGCGCACCCGGCCGTCGGCGCGGTCAGCGGCAACACCAAGGTCGGCAACCGCCGTGGACTGCTCGGCAGATGGCAGCACCTGGAGTACGTCTTCGGCTTCAACCTCGACCGTCGCATGTTCGAGGTGCTGGAGTGCATGCCGACGGTCCCCGGCGCCATCGGCGCCTTCCGCCGGGACGCGCTCATGGGCGTCGGCGGGGTCAGCGAGGACACCCTCGCCGAGGACACCGACCTCACGATGGCCCTGTGGCGGGCCGGCTGGCGGGTGGTCTACGAGGAGTCGGCCATCGCGTGGACGGAAGTACCGACCTCGCTGCGGCAGTTGTGGCGGCAGCGCTACCGGTGGTGCTACGGCACCCTGCAGGCGATGTGGAAGCACCGCCGGGCCGTCGTCGAGGTGGGCGCGGCCGGTCGCTTCGCCCGCCGCGGGCTGAGCTACCTGGCCGTCTTCCAGGTGATCCTGCCGCTGCTGGCGCCGGTCGTCGACCTCTTCGCCGTGTACGGGGCGCTCTTCGCCGACCCCCTACAGGCGACGGGCGTGTGGATCGCCTTCCTCGGTGTCCAGCTGGTCTGTGCGGCCTACGCCCTGAGACTCGACGGCGAGCGGCTGCGGGCGCTGTGGTCGATGCCGTTCCAGCTCTTCGTCTACCGGCAGCTGATGTACCTGGTCGTCATCCAGTCCGTGGTCGCCCTGCTGCTCGGCACCCGGCTGAAGTGGCATCGCATGCAGCGCTCCGGCACGGCTGCCACCCAGCAGCTCAGGAATCCGGTCGCCGAACGACAGCTGTCATCGAGGTGATGAAAGGTGGTCCATCCCATGAGTGACGGGCCGGGCGGGTGGCCCGGAAGCGACCGGCAGCACGAGAACGAGGAGGCACAAGGGCATCGGGTGATCACGGGACAGGTGTGGCAGAGCGGCACCTCTCCGCTTCAGGCGCCCGCCCGGCCGTACGAGGGGTACATCGTCGGGCCGTACCCGTACGGAAGTTCCGACGGTGCCGGCCTCGGGCCCTACCCGTACGGCAGTCCCGACGGTGCCGGCCTCGGGCCCTACCGGTACGGCAGTCCCGACGGTACCGGCCTCGGGCCGTCTCCGTATCCGGCTCCCGCTCCTTACCCGGCTCCGGCTCCGGCGCCGACTTCGGCTCCGACCGCGGCTCCGACTCCGGCTCCGGCGCCTGTGCCCGTGGCTGTGCCTGTGCCGAAGGCCGGCCCTGTCTACGAGCCGGGCCAGGACCGGGGCGAGGCCCACGACACCGGGCGTGGCGGTCACAGCACCAGCGTCCGGCCCCGCTGGGTGCGCCCCGGCCGGTTCCGCCGGGCCGTGCGCCTGCTGACGGCACTGCTGTGCGTACTGGCCCTCACCGGCGCGGGGACCTACGCCTGGGCCGAGGTCAGACTCGACAGGTCCGTCGACCTGGGCGGGATCGCCGACCGTCCTTCGCGGGGGAAGGGGACGAACTACCTCATCGTGGGCTCGGACGGCCGGGACGGCCTGTCCGAGCAGGCCAGGAAGGAACTGCACACCGGCACGGCCGGAGGCAGCCGCACCGACTCGATGATGCTCCTGCACACCGGCGCCCACGGCACCACGATGGTGAGTCTGCCGCGCGACTCGTGGGTGACCATCCCGTCCTACGTCGACCCGGACACCGGCAAGTCCCACCGGGCGGCGAAGAACAAGCTGAACGCGGCCTACTCCCTCGGCGGGCCCAGGATGCTCGTCCGGACCGTCGAACTGAACACGGGGCTGCGCGTCGACCATTACGCGGAGATCGGATTCGGGGGGTTCGTCGGCGTCGTGGACGCAGTCGGCGGTGTGGACATGTGCGTGGACCGGGACATCAAGGACCCGAAGTCGGGACTGGACCTGAAGAAGGGCTGTCACAACCTGACCGGCACCCAGGCGCTGGCGTTCGTCCGCCAACGGCACCAGGAGGCGGACGGCGACCTGGGGCGTTCCAGGAACCAGCGCGCGTTCCTCTCCGCCCTCGCCCGCAAGGCCGCCACGCCGGGCGTCGTGCTCGATCCGTTCCGCACGTACCCCGCCCTGAGCGCGGGGCTGGAGACCCTCGTCGTGGACGAGGACATGGAACTGCCGACTCTGTTCTCGCTGTTCCAGGCGATGAGGAGCGTCTCCGGAGGCACCGGCAGGCAGTTGAACATCCCCGTGGCCGGCGCGGCCGCCGGGAGCGCCCTGAAGTGGGACGACGCGAAGGCGAAGAAGCTCTTCGCCGAGTTGCGGAACGACCGGCCGGTGAGCATCGAGGAGGACGGCTGACCGGCCGGACCGGAGTGCGGGAAGAAGAGCAGTGGGGCGGCCGGGCTCCGTGCAGTGGACGGAGCCCGGCCGCCCCGTCCCTCTCCGTCCCACTCCCGGGGGGAGTCAGGAGCGGCACGGAGAGAGGTACGGGGGTCGTCATCGACACTCACACAGCGCACGGCCGGCGCGGAACGTCACCGGACACGGCACGAACGTGTGGGACGCCCCTGGGCGCGGCCGTCGCGCGGGCGCAGCAGGGCGACGAGGCGGCCTTCGCGGTCGCCTACCGGCTCGTGCAGCCCGGCCTGCTCGGCTATCTGCGCGGCCTCGTAGGGGACGACGCGGAGGACGTGGCGTCCGACGCCTGGCTGCAGATCGCCCGGGACCTCGGGCGGTTCAAGGGCGACGGGGCGGGTTTCCGCGGCTGGACGGCGACCATCGCCCGGCACCGGGCACTGGACCATCTGCGCCGGCAGCGCACGCGCCCCCGGCCGGGGGCGATCGAACAGGACGTCCTGGACCTGCCCGGCCGGCACAGCACCCAGGAGCAGGCCCTGGAGTCCGTCTCCACCGAGCGGGCCCTGGAATTGGTCCGCGGGCTGCCGCGGGACCAGGCGGAGGCCGTGCTCCTGCGCGTCATCGTCGGCCTGGACGGCCCCGCCGCCGCGCGCGTCCTCGGCAAGCGCCCCGGCGCGGTGCGCACCGCCACCCACCGGGGACTGAAACGCCTCGCCCGCCAGCTGGGCGTCGGGGCGGAGGCGGCGGAGAGTGTGACGGATGAGGCTTCCCGAACGCTGGGAAGTCGACATGAGTCACGACGGCGTCAGTGGACGGACAGACCGGCATCACGGCCCGGCCTTCCGGACCCCTCCAACAGCTCGGGCAGGAACGGACAACGGACATGGGTGATCGGCTGAGCCGCGACGCGGGCACAGGCCGTCGACGTGTGCATCCCGGCGACGCCGAGACCGGCCCCTGGGACCCGCGTGACGACACCGCGCTGCGGGCGGTGCTGGCCGCCGCCCTGCTCGCGGAGGACCTCGGCCCCGAAGCCGAGCAGCGGGCCGTGGCGGCCTTCCGGACCGCCCGCGACGCGGGGGTGCACCGAGCGCGTACCCGGCACCGGGACGACTGGCGGCCGCCCGCGGTGCGACGCACCGGGCGCCCGGTGAAGGCGACGTTCGCCGCTGTGTTCACCAGCATCGCTGTGGGCGGTGTCGCGGTCGCGGCCATCGGTTCGGTCGGTTCGTCCGCGAACGGCACCGGAGGCGGGACCGCGCATCCCTCGGCGACCGCTCCCGTCCGGCCGGGCGGAGAGGCGTCACCGGATCCCTCCGGCAGCCGGGGCCCCGGGGACGGCTCGTCCTCCGCCCTGGACGCCGAGTCCCACTGCCGCGCCTACGTACGAGGCAGGGAACGCGGAAAGACGCTCGACGCGACGGCATGGCGGCGGCTCGTCGCGGCGGCGGGCGGCGAGGGCGAGGTCGACGCGTACTGCGCCGAACGGCTGCCGCGGCCGACGGCCACGCCGAGCAGGGCCGGCGACACGGACGGGGCCGGCGACGCGAACGGGGCCGGGGACGCGGGCAGGCCCGGCGAGGGTGCCGCGGACGCCGGCACGGGCGGCACGGCTGGGAACGCCGGCGACCCCGGCGCGCCGGGCAACGGGAATCCCGGCAACGGCCGGACGGGCGAAGGCAAGGGCCGGTGACGATTCCGGCATCGGTTTCGGTGTGTAAGTAGTGAAGAAACTGAGCGCTGCCGGTACCGGCGATGTGGAAGAGACGAGGCTTCGAGTGCGACCGTTCACCCTCAACTACGCCTTGCCCAGGCCGCTTCCGACGGTGGTGACGCCCTACCGCTTCGACGATTCGCTCCAGCTGAACGTGCTTCCCGACGGCCGCCCGGCCGTCAGTGACCCGGAGCTCCTCCTGGCGGTCGGCACGACGGCGTCCACCGCCGGTTCCAAGACCCACTTCGACGACTGACGATCCGCGCCGGAATGACCGTACTGATCCTCACCGCCAAGGATGACGTCACCGCCGACATGGTGGTGACCAAGCTGCACGACGCGGCGGTGCCCGTCATGCGGCTGGACCCGGCCGACCTGCCGGTCAATACCGTGCTGTCCGCGCACTACACCCATGGCGACTTCGAGGGCCTCCTGTCGGCGAACGGGCACGTGGTCAGCATGGGGGGTCTGCGATCCGTGTGGGTGCGCAGACCCGGCGAACCGGCCGCGCACGCGGATGAGCCCTCCGCTTGGCTGACCGCCGAGACCCGCCAGGCGCTGTTCGGGATGCTCTACTCCGCCTCCGCCCGGTGGATGAACCATCCACGCGACGCCGACCGGGCCCGCCTGAAGCCCTGGCAGCTGAGGACCGCTCATCTCAGCGGCTTCGCCGTACCGCCGACCGTCATCACCACCTTGCCGCGGCTGGCACGGCAGTTCGCCGAGGAGTACGGGGAGGTGGTGGTGAAGTCCGCCTCGGGGCCGCCGCCCGGTGAGCCGGCGCTGGACCTGCCCACGACGCTGATCGGGCCCGACTCGGACTTCTCGGCTGTCGCGGCCGGTCCCACGCTGCTGCAGCGGTACGTACCCAAGCGTGCCGACATCCGTCTGACCTGCGTCAGCAGCCGGCTGTTCGCCGCGCGGAAGACCGCCGAGCCGGACCAGGTCGACGGACGCTACGGCGACACCGGGCACACCTGGGAGCCCGTCCCGGTGCCCGACCGGATCCGCAAGTCGGTGCGCGACTACGTCGACATGGCCCGGCTGGCGTACGCGGCCTTCGACTTCGCCGAGGACGAGGACGGCTTCTGGTGGTTCCTCGAGTGCAACCAGAGCGGCCAGTTCGGCTTCCTGGAACTGGAGACCGGGCAGCCGATCTCGGAGGCGGTCGCCCGGTGGCTGTCGCTGCCGGCACGGCGTTGACTCTGGCGGCGCAGTGAACGCACGGGCGCCGTTCCTCCTCTTGCACAGCGACACCCCCCAACTGAGAGGAACGCGCTGTGCGTCCACCTATACGCAGACGTTCACGCCTGTACCCGGTCGGGTCGGTCGTGCTGGCGCTGGCCGCGGCCGGATCCGTACTGGCGGGGGCGGCCGGTCCCGCTTCCGCCGCCGGGTCGCCCGTCCGTGCCGATCTCCGCGCCGATGTGAACCGTGACGGACGGGTCGATGTCTCCGGCAGCAGCGACAAGACCGGCGAGGACGGCTGGTCCGTCGGGCGCGGGGCCGTCTTCCTGCCCAACATCGACGACGACACGAAGCGCTGCCCCGTCACCGGCCCGGGCGGCAGCCCCCTGTCCGACGCCAAGCTGGCCGCCTGCAACGACGCCACGGACACGAAGGTCAACGGCAGCGCGGACGCCTCCGACCTCGCCCGGGTCCGTTCCGTGCCCATGCCCGGCCTCCCCGCGGGCGTCCAGGGCAGCCTGGAGATCACCGCGGGAGGCAAGCACGCGCGTCTCTTCGTCAAGCGCTCCGGCACGTGGGTCCTGGTGACGTCCGGGACCAGGCTGACCGCCGCCGAGCTGCGGTCCGGTGTGGAGTTCGGCGTCGAGGGCACCGACGTCGTGCGGGACAGCGCCAAGTGGGACGGGCGGACGGTGGTCCGGCTGACGGTGCAGGCCGGGAGCAGGTCCACGTCCGACTCCGTGACCCTGCGCGTCGCCCCCCTGCTGACCCAGCATCACCTGCAGAACACCCAGCAGGTGATGGTGACGGAGGTCCAGGGCGAGGGCCCGTACAGCCGTCTTCAGCAGAAGTTCGTCAGGGAACTGGCGAAGGAGGTCGAGAAGGCCGGGGTCACCACGCCCTTGGTCAAGTTCACGAAGTACGCCGACCCCTGGGCCCAGGACTTCGTCGAACCGGCCTACGTCAGCATGACCGGGCCGGGTGGTGAGCGGCAGGTGATGCGCGTGATGCTGCGTTCCGCCCAGCCGGACCGGGACGCCGGCCGGGAGCTGTTCGAGAAGGTGCGCGGCCGGGACACCGGCGTGGTGCAGGTGACCGACCCGGCGGAGCCCGACGACTGGTCGCTCAACTCCATGGGGAACCTGGAGACCATCCCGCCCCACGCGCACGGCGGGCGCTCGTTCCCGGCCGGGCGGATCATCATGGGGGAGCGCAAGGACAGCGGGGCACGCCCGTCGAAGGTGATGCGCACGCTGCTGAAGTCGCAGGGCATGCAGGACCCGCTGCTGCTGGACACGTCCTGGCTGGGCGTCGGGCACGTCGACGAGTTCGTGCAGTTCCTGCCGGCCGACACCCCGCGCGGCTGGCGCATCGGCGTCGCCGACCCTGAGGCGGGACTGCGGCTGCTGCGCGACGCCCAGGGCGCGGGGCACGGCCGGACGAAGATGTTCTCCGTGCCGGGCCGCAGTGACAGCCCGGCGCCCAAGGAGACCATCGACCAGGCGCTCGCCGACCGGCATCTGGTGGCCGACAACGAGATGGCGGCGCGGCGCATCGCGGCCAACCTGGAGATCCTCAAGCGCGAGACGGGCGTCACCGACGGCGAGATCGTCCGGGTGCCCGCGCTGTACACCCGTGACTCGGAGGCGTCGGCCGGCAGCGGGGAGGAGGTTCCCGTGCCGCGTCTGACCCGGATGGGCGCGGGCGCCGACCTCGTGGGCACGCTGAAGGACCGCGGGCAGCAGAAGTGGCTCGCGCAGAACCCGGCCGCCTCGCCCTCGGGGGCTCAGGCCCCGGCGACGGTGACGACCAGCGCCTATGTGCCCGGAGCGGTCAACGGCGTGCTGCTGGGCCGCGATCGCTATCTCGCCCCGCGTCAGTGGGGGCCCGTCATCGGCGGCAAGGACATCTTCACGGAGGCGGTCACCGCCGTGTACCGGCGGGCCGGTCTGAAGGTGTCGTACATCGACGACTGGTACACCTACCACCTCGGTATGGGCGAGGTGCACTGCGGCACCAACACCCTGCGGGACGCGTCGGGGGCGTGGTGGCGGCTTCCGGCGACAGCCTGAGCCAGGGCTTCCCTCCCCTCCCTTCGGGGAGGGGAGGGGCCCTTCGGGGAGGGGAGCCTTCAGTCCTTCGTGCCGTCCGCGTCCTCGCGGGGCCAGACGGCGAGGGCGATCAGCACGGCCGCCCACACCCCCAGCGGCGTGACCGGCCAGTAGTACGTCAGCTCTCCCTCCCGGGCGCAGCGCACGCCCCAGATCCCGGACATGATCACCGCCCCGCCGAGCCAGTAGCGCCACTCGGCCAGCCACTCGGCGAGGTCCTTGCGGTCCCGTTCCTGACGGGTCGGCGCGGGTGCGGGCAAGTCCGCTGTCAGCGCCGCGAGTTCGTCGGCGGTACGCGCCCGCAGAGCGCTGTCCGACCGGCTCTCGTGCTCGGACGCGTCCAGCCGCCCCTCGGCCAGCGCCGCCGCCAACACCTCCAGCGCCGCGTCGCGTTCACGGTCCGACACCCGCACAGCGGGCACGACCGGTTCCCCTCGGTCGTCCATCCCCGTCCCCCTTCCTGCACCGTGGAGGCGTTCAGCCTCGACAGCTTTTAGAATACGACCGTATCCTAAAAATGGGGAGCGTGACCGATGCCCAAGACCGTCGACAGAGAGGAACAGCGCCGGCAGATCGGCGCCGCCCTGCTCCACCTGGTCGCCGAACGCGGCCTCGACGAGGTCAGCGTGCGCACCGTGGCCGCCGCCACCGGGCGCTCCCCCGGCGCCGTGCAGAAGTACTTCCGCACCAAGGACGAGATGCTCACCTTCGCCGCCGAGCTGGCCGGTGAGCGCGTCGAGCGCCGGATGGCCGGCGTGGACACCGCACTGCCGCCGCGCCAGGCGCTGCGCGAGCTGATCCTGACCACGCTCCCGGTGGACGCGGACCGTCGCGCCGAGGCCACCGCGCAGCTCGCCTTCGCCGTCCACGCGGCGCACCACCCCCGCCTGGCCGCGATCCGGCGCCAGGTCGACCGGGACGTCCGTGAGGCGCTCGCCGCCTGGCTGGAGTCAGCCGGGCACGGCACGGACGCGGCAGCCGTCGCCGACGCCGTGATCGCACTCTCCGACGGCCTGGCCCTGCGCATGCTGTACGCCCCGCGGGAGCAGGAGCAGTTGCTCGTCGCGCTGGAGCGGGCGCTCGACGCGCTGGTCCCGGAGGACGGGCGGACGTCGTAGCCGCGCGGGCCGGGGCGCCGCCGCCCGCCGCACGCCGGACCGGAGCGACGGCGGTCGCCTCAGACCCTCGTGAGGGACGCCGGCGCCTCCGCCCGGGCGGCCTCCCGCACCACGCGTCGGCGCCGGGCCGGCGTCAGGAGCGGGTGGGCGACGCCCCAGGCCGCGCCCTTGCAGACCAGTTCCTTGTAGACGGCGGCGAGCCGCCCCGTCAGGGCCGCCCGGACGGCGCGGTCGTCGGCGGTGACGTACTGGATCAGGCCGTCCTTGCGTCCCAGCGAGATGCACTGGTTGAAGTAGCGCAGCGGCACGGTCGGGATCTTCCCGCCGGTCAGGCGTGCCGCGATGGCGTCGGCGGCCTGCCAGGCGGTGGGGATGCCCGAGGCGCACGACATCCGCAGCGGCTTGTCGCCGGGCCCCGTCACCATGGCCGCGTCGCCGACGACGTAGACGTCCGGGTGGGAGACCGAGCGCATGGTCCGGTCGACGACGATCTGGCCGGTGCCGGTCACCTCCAGGGCGGTGGCCCGTGCGATCGGGTGCACGGCGAAGCCCGTCGTCCAGACGGTGACGGCCGCCGGGATGGAGGAGCCGTCGGCGGTGGTGACGCGGTCGGCCTCGACGCCGGTGACATCGGTGTGCTCGTGCACGGTGATGTCCAGCCTGCCGACGACCTCGCGCAGGTGCGCGCGGCCCTTGTCGGAGAGCCAGTCGCCGAGGCCGCCGCGGGCGGCGAGGGCCACGTCGAGGTCCGGGCGGGCCTCGGCGATCTCGGTCGCGGCCTCCAGGCCGGTGAGGCCGCCGCCGACCACGACGACGGTCTGCCCTGCGTCCAGGCGGGCCAGGCGCTCGCGCAGCCGCAGCGCTCCGGGACGGCCGGCGATCTCGTGGGCGTACTCGGCGGTGCCGGGTACCCCCTGGTCGTTCCAGCCGCTGCCGAGGGCGTATACGAGGGTGTCGTACTCCAGTTCCTCGGCGCCGTGCTCGCCGGTGACGGCGACGGTCCGGCGCTCGACGTCGACGCCGGTGACCCGCGCGGGCTTCAGCTCGACGCCGGTTCCCGCGAACATGTCGGCGAAGGGCCGGGGCCTGAGGTCCTGGCCGGTCGCGAGCTGGTGCATCCGCACGCGCTCGACGAAGTCGGGTTCCGCGTCGACGAGGGTGATGGCGACGTCCTCGCGGCGCAGCCGCCTGGCGAGGCGTCCGGCGGCGGTGGCTCCCGTGTATCCGGCTCCGAGGACGATGATGCGGTGCTGCATGGCTTGGCTCTCCTGTCTCGAGCGGGTTCGCCACCTGAACCGGGCAGCCCGCGGTTTCCTGACAGGAAGACCATGTGACACGGGTCACATTGCGGTCAGAAGGCGCCGCGCAGCAGAGGTTCTCCGTGGTCCGCGGCCGCCCACCGCCTGGTCACGCGGTCGAGCTTGTCGGGGTTGACCTGGCTGCGGAACGCGGCGATGCCCTCGGGGGTGACCTCCAGGCAGGTGACGCCGACGACCCGGCCGTCGACGACCGCGACGATGGCGGGGTCGCCGTTGGCGGTGGTGGCGTAGACCTCGGGCGAGCCGCCGACCAGGGCCCGCTTGGCCTTGCTGGGCTTGAACAGGCCGCGCATGAACTTGGCGACCGCGAGAGCACCCTCGAACGCCTTGGCGCGGGCCGGGACCTTCCCGCCGCCGTCGCCGATGGAGACGGCGTCCTGGGTGAGCAGCTTCACGAGCGGCTCGGTCCGGCCGCTGGTGGCGGCCGTGAGGAACTCGTCGATGATCCGCCGGGCGGCGGTCTCGTCGACCTCGGTGCGGACCTTGCCGTCCGCGACGTGCTTCCTGGCCCGGTGGAAGATCTGCTGGCTGGACGCCTCGGAGATGTCCAGGATCTCGGCGATCTCCCGGTGCGGGTAGTCGAAGGCCTCCCGCAGCACGTACACCGCCCGCTCGTTGGGCGACAGCCGCTCCAGCAGGACGAGCACCGCGTACGACACGGACTCGCGCTGCTCGGCGGTGTCGGCCGGGCCGAGCATCGGGTCCCCGGCGAGCAGCGGCTCGGGGAGCCACTGCCCCACGTAGGTCTCACGCCGGGCGCGGGCCGAGGTGAGCTGGTTGAGGCACAGGTTGGTGAGGACCTTCGTCAGCCACGCCTCGGGGACCTCGATGCGCCCGGGGTCGGCGGCCTGCCAGCGCAGGTACGTCTCCTGCACGGCGTCCTCGGCCTCGCTCGCCGAACCGAGCAGACGGTAGGCGATGGCCTCCAGACGCGGCCTGGAAGCCTCGAACCGGTCCACGTCGTCCATGGTCAGGGCCATGGCAGGGAGCTGCAAGGCGGAGGAGGGAGTCGACGCGATGGGGGCGCCCCCGCGCGAGCGAAGCCGAGCGTGGGGGAGTCGGCGACCGACGACAACGCGGCAGATGTACGTGCCAGGCCCCGCGTCTGCGGCGTGATCCAAACGGCAGGCCCTAACCGTGCAGCTCGCGGTAGGCCGCGACCGCCCCCGGATGCAGGGGGACGACGCCCGTGGAGATCAGGCTGCGGGCGTCGAGGAACTGGGTGCCGAGGGCCGGGGCGGGGACGAGGCGGGTGGCCCGGCGGACCAGGACGCGGGTGAGGGCGGCGGCGACGGGGGCCGGAAGGCCGGGGCGGCAGAGCAGGAGGTTGGCGACGCCGATGGTGGGCACCTCGGGGCTCTTCCGGTACGCCCCCGCCGGCACCGTCACCGCCTCCAGGCCCGAGCCCGCCCGGCCCAGACCGGCGCGCAGCCGGGGCAGCAGGCCGGACAGGGGCAGCAGACGGATGCCGGGTCCGGTGTCGAGCCCGGCCAGTACGGGCAGCGGCACTCCTCCCGCGACCAGCAGGGCGTCGATGGAACCTGCCCGCATGGCATGCCCCGCCTGCGGCATCAGCAGATGCCGGACCGTCACGTCGGTGCCGGGGGTCAGCCCAGCGGCGCGCAGCAGCCGGTCGCCGAGCACCGCACCACCGGACGCCGCCGCGCCCAGCGAGACCGTACGGCCCGCCAGGTCGGCCACGGAGTGGATGCGCGAGGCGGAGCGCACCGCGAGTTGGACATAGTTCTCGTAGACGCGGCCGATGGCGCGCAGCGGGACGCGGTGGCCGAACGGCGCGGTGCCGCCGTACGCCGCCCAGGCGATGTCCGACAGGGCCAGTGCCACGTCGGCCCGGCGGGCCTGCAGCAGCCGTACGTTGGCCACGCTGCCCTCGCTGTTGATCACCTCGCAGGACAGCCGCGGGTAGGCCGCCGTGACCTCGTCGGCGAGCAGTCGGCCGAAGGCCGCGTAGAAGCCGTCCGACTCGCCGGTCGCCACCCGCAGGACGCCTTGCGGGCCGCGGTCCGGGTCCGGTGCGTCGGCCGTGGCGGCGCCCGCGAGCAGGCCGGCGCACGCCGTGCCGAGCGCGGCACGCAGGGCGGTGCGGCGGGTGGGGCGGCGGGCGGGGCCGGTCATGGCGTGGGCCCGTTCGGGAGTACGACCCGGACGCGCAGGCCGTGCGGTGCGGCGGCCGCGAACTCGACGCGTCCGCCGCGACCGGCCACCAGCCGCTCGGCGATGGCCAGTCCGAGGCCGCTGCCGCGGACGTCACGGTGGCGTTCCGCCCGCCAGAAGCGGGTGCCCGCCCGGGGCAACTCGCCGGGAGCGAGGCCCGGGCCGTCGTCGCGGACCTCGAACACCGCCTCCGGCCCGTCGGTGAAGCAGCGCGTCTCGACGCGGGCTCCGCTCCCGGCGTACTTGATCGCGTTGTCGAGGAGGATGTCCGCCACCTGGGCCAGTTCCCCTTCCGTGCAGGCCGTGGGGACGGCCGGGCCGGTGACGAACTCCAGGCGGACCCCGGCCTGTTCGGCCACCGGTCTCCACAGCCCGGCCTGGGCCGCGGCGACCGCCGCCGCGTCGCAGCGGGCCTCGCGCGCGTCCGTCACGGCCAGTTCGCCGGCGCGGTGCTCGGCGTTGGCCAGGGTCAGCAGGTCGTCGAGCAGGTGCTCCATGCGTTCGAGTTCGGCCGTCACCCCGGTGTAGGTGCGGGTGGCGCTGGTGCGCACGTGGGGCTGGAGCGAGTCGATGCGCAGGCGCAGCGCGGCCAGGGGGTTGCGCAGCTGGTGGGAGGTGTCGGCCACCAGGCGTCGCTGCTGCTCGAGCGCGGTGGTGACCGCGTCGGCCATGCGGTTGAAGCCGGTGGCGAGCTGGCGCAGCTCCGGCGGGCCGCCGGCCCGCGCGTGCTCGGGCGGCAGTCCGGCGGCCAGGGCGCCGACCGCGCGGTCGAGACGGTGCAGCGGCCGTACGACCCACTGCGTGGCCCGGCGGGCGAGCAGCGCGCAGGCCGCGGCGAACAGGCCGGCGCCGGCCAGGACGAGTGCCCAGCGCAGGGCGATGTCGTCCGCGGCGGCCCGCACCGAGGCGCGCAGCACCACCGCCCCGGACACCCTGGTGCCGGTGCCCACCGGCCGGGCGAGCAGCCGGTCGGACCGGGACCAGGGCCGCAGCGTCCCCCCGGGCGAGACGGGCTGGTTGCGCAGCGCGGCGTCGACGAGCCGGGCGACGGCCGGGTCGGCGGCGCGCAGCCCGCCCGTCTGCACCACCGGGGCACGGCGGGCGTCGACGACCACGACCGCCTCGCCGTACAGCTCGGTGTAGCGGCGCACCTCGGTGGTGAGGGCGCCGGTGTCGTCGCTCTCGGCGGCCTGCTCGGCCAGGGAGGCGAACCGGTCGAGGTCGGCGGTGCGCGCCGCGACGAGCTGCTGGGTGCGCTGCGCGGCGGTGACGGCCAGCAGCGGGACGGCGAAGCCGGCCACCGCGAGGACCGCGAAGGCCAGGACGACGGTGAGGACGCGGGTGCGCATGATCGGGGCGGGTGCCTGCGGTCCGGCTCAGTCGCCGAAGCGGTAGCCGAAGCCGCGGATGGTGGTCAGCACCTCGGGGCGGCCGAGTTTGGCCCGCACCTGGGTGAGGTGCACGTCGAGGGAGCGGGACACGGCGAGGAAGGCGTCGCCCCACACCTCGTCCATCAGCTGCTGGCGGCTGACCGCCGTGCCGGCCCGGGCCGCCAGCGCGGCGAGCACCTCGAACTCCTTGGTGGTCAGCCGCACCTCCGCGCCGCCGACCGTCACCCGGCGCGCGTCGAGGTCGACCTCGACGTCGGCGGCGCGCACGGTGCGCGGCGCCGGGGCGGCGGGCGTGGTGGCGCGGCGGGTGACGGCCTCGATACGGGCCAGCAGCTCGGCCAGCCGGACCGGCTTGACCAGGTAGTCGTCGGCGCCCAGCCGCAGGCCGCGCACCACCGACCGTTCGTCGCCCCGCGCGGTGAGGACGACCACCGGCAGGGCGCTGACCGCGCGCAGCTTGCGCAGCACCTCCAGACCGTCCAGGTCGGGCAGGCCGAGGTCGAGCAGCAGCAGGTCCGCCTGCCGGTGGCGGGTGAGGACCTCCTCGCCGCGCCGCACCCGGGCCGGCAGATGACCGTTGTCGTAGAGGGCCTCGGTCAGCGCTCCCGCCACACCGTCGTCGTCCTCGGCCAGCAGCACCCGCACGGTCCGCCTCCTTCCCGCCTCGTCAGCCGCGGGGCCGGGAGACGTCCTCGTCCAGCGGCGACGCGTCCGACGTCTCGCGCATCCGAATGTAGACGAGCAGCGAGACCAGGACGCAGGCGGTGACGTAGAAGAAGTACCAGTTCTCGTGCCCGGCCTTCTTGAACCACAGGGCGATGTACTCGGCGGTCCCGCCGAACACGGCCACGGTCAGGGCGTAGGGCAGGCCGACGCCGAGCGCCCGGATCGAGGTCGGGAACAGCTCGGCCTTCACCACCGCGCTGATCGACGTGTACAGGGAGCTGACGGCCAGCGGCACGGTCATCAGCAGGAACGCGTACACGGGGTCGCTGGTGTGGGACAGCAGGGTGAGCGAGGGCACCACCACCACGGTGCCCAGCACCCCGAACGCGATCAGCAGGGGGCGGCGCCCCACCCGGTCGGAGAGCAGGCCCATGACCGGCTGGAGCACCACGAACACCAGCAGTGCGAAGAAGTTGATCCAGGCCGCGGTCGGCTTGGCGATGCCGCTGGTGTTGACCATGAACTTCTGCAGGTAGGTCGTGTACGTGTAGAAGAACAGGGTGCCGCCCATGGTCAGCCCGACGACCGTCAGGCACTGCCGCGGATACGACAGCAGCGTCCGCAGGGTCCCCCGGCTCTCGCCGGTCCCGGCGGCCTCCGCGGCCTTCTCGAAGCTCTCCGACTCGTCCATGCCGCGCCGCAGCCACAGCACGACCACCGCCCCCGCGGCGCCGACGACGAACGCGATGCGCCAGCCCCAGGACTCCATCTGCGCGGCGCTGAGCACCTGCTGCAGCACGATCTGCAGGCCGAGCGCCGTGAGCTGGCCGGCGATGAGGGTGACGTACTGGAAGCTGGAGTAGTAGCCCCGCCGGCCCGGGGAGGCCACCTCCGACATGTAGGTGGCCGAGGTCGAGTACTCCCCTCCCACCGACAGGCCCTGCAGCAGCCGCGCGGTCACCAGCAGCACCGGCGCGGCGACCCCGATCGACCCGTACGACGGGGTCAGGGCCACGATCAGCGAACCGGCCGCCATGAGCGTGACGGACAGCGTCAGCGCGGCGCGCCGGCCACGGCGGTCGGCGTAGCGGCCGAGGACCCAGCCGCCGATCGGCCGCATCAGGAAGCCGACGGCGAACACCGCGGCGGTGTTCAGCAGCTGGGCGGTCTGGTCGCCCGAGGGGAAGAAGACGGAGGCGAAGTAGACGCTGAACGCGGTGTACGCGTACCAGTCGTACCACTCGATCAGGTTGCCGATCGATCCGCGCACGATGTTGCTGACGACCCTGCGTTCGCCCTGGCGCGGCTGCCGCGCCCGCTCGGCGGTGGTCTGTGTGGCCATCGAGAAACTCCCTTGTCTGCGGCCCGGGAGCACACAGAGTCGATGGCGGGAACAGGACCGCTCAATGGCGTGAACCGAGTCCTAACAGTCCCTTAGGGGTCCTGGCGCTGTGAGCCCTCCCGGTCGCTCCCGGGGCCGAGGCGCCGGTAGGCGGCGCGGGCGTGGCGGAGGCGGGCCGGGACGGTGCCGCCGAGGGCGGCGGTGAGCAGGCAGGCCAGCCAGGTGGTGTCGCGCTGTCCGGCCCAGGTCAGGGTGCCGGCGGGCGGTTCCGTACCGCGCGCGGTGAGGCGCCGAGTTCCTTGCGGCACGTCTTGTTGAACGCCTGCAGGTCGGGGATGCCGACCGTCGCCGCGATCGCCGGGATCGCCAGGGTCGAGGCGATCAGCAGATGGCGGGCGCGCTCCATACGACGGTGCCGGAGATAGCCGACGACCGTGTGCCCGGTTTCCTCGCGGAACAGCCGGGTCAGGTGCGTGTGCGACACGCCGGCGGCGCGGGCGATCACCGGGACGCTCAGGGGGTCGGCCAGATGCTCCTCGATGTGCGCCATGGCCGTCCGCAGCGCGGGGTGCCGCGCCCCCGCGGGGCCCTCGGCGGCGTCGGTCAGGCCGGTCGTGCGCCACAGCACCGTCCACAGCTCCGCGGAGGCCCGCGCCGGGGACTGCGCGCTCGCCGTGATCGTCTGCCGCAGCAGCCCGCTCAGCACGGCCGCGTCCGCACCGGCGTCCCGCATCACCGGCAGGCGGTGCCGCTCACCGTCGCCGGGCAGCCGGAAGTGGGCGTAGAGGTGCTCGCAGCGCGCGGCTCCGTAGTGGAAGTGCACCTCGGCGCCGGGCGGTACGAGGCTCAGGTGCCCGGGCCGGATCGGGTGCCGTGAGCCGCCGAACTCCAGGGTGCCGGAGTAGCCGTAGAGGTGGAGCTGCCACAGGTGCGGGAGGCGGAAGACCTCGTGCGGTCCGGCGGAGCCGTGCACGCCCACGCCCGCGTGCACCAGGTCGGGGGGTAGCTCGAGGGACAGTTCCACGGTTGACGGCATGGTGGAAAATTACCAGTGGTTGTCGACTACAGCCCACGACTGGCAGGCTTGGCGCTTCTACGGTCGTTCCATGTCAACCACTGATCAGCTCCTCACCTCCGCCCAGGTGGCGCGCTTCGTGGCCCACGGTTTCCTGCGCCTCGACGGCGTCGTGCCGCCGGAGATGAACGAGGAGGCGCCGGCCGTCTTCGCGGCCGGGCTGCCCTCCGTTCCGTACGGCTCTCCGGTCCCCGTGGCCTTCCCCGAGGGCTCCCTGTCCCGCAGGCTGGTCGAACTCCCCTCCGTGGCGGGCGCGTTGCGGAGCCTGGTGGGACGGGACCCGGAGGTCGACCACCACTTCGTCCACACCCGTCACCCGCACGAGGGCAGTGCGCAGCCGCTGCACGCCGACGCCCTCATCGACGTACGGACCGACGCGTTCGACGTGCAGCTCATGTACTACCCGCAGGAGGTCACCGCCGACATGGGCGGCACGCTCGTCGTCCCGGGCAGCCATCTGCGCCGCACCAACGAGTCCGACACCGGCCGCTACCAGAACCTGCGCGGCCAGACCCGGCTGACCTGCCCGGCCGGCACCGTCATGCTGCTGCACCACGGCATCTGGCACGGCGGGCGGCGCAACGACAGCGGCACCGTCCGCCACATGTACAAGATCCGTTTCAACCCGACCGTGCCGCAGGTGCGGACGTGGGACACGGAGGACGTGAACTCCTCCGCCGTGCGCGAGGAGTTGCGGCGCACGTTCCCCTGGTACGAGCAGGCCACCGCCCGCCTGGAGATCCACAACCGGATCATGCTGTGGCGCTCCCTGACCGCCGATCCCGGCTTCGACATCGACCACTGGGCCACCCGCATCACCAACCGGCCGGCCGCACGCCAGAGGAGCACCTCATGACCACCACCCGCCAGCAGGTCCTCGTCCTCTACCTGGACTCCTCGGGTCTCGACTCGAAGGTCATCGGCTGGGCCCGCTACGACGGCACGGGCACGACCCACCCGACGACCGGCGACAGCGACGAACCCCCGTACGAGACGGGGGTCGCCGCCCTGGCCGACGGCTGGCGGCTCTTCCAGGCGGCCCAGCTCGTGCCGCCGTATCCGGGTGCGGAGCACACGACGTCGTTCCTCAAGCACGAGTTCTTCTTCGAGAGGCTCGTGAGCCAGTCGTGAGGCAGTGTCAGTCGTGAGCCCCTCGTCAGTCACTGAGGACGGTCGCCGACGCGGCCCAGCCCCCTGGCCCAGTCCAGCAGTTCCGGTTCGGCCAGGCTGGTGCCCAGCCAGTCGTGGTCGATGTCGCCTCCGGGAAGGGACGGCACGACCGCCACGTGGAGCCCGGCGGCACGTGCCGCGGCGGCACCCGTGGCCGAGTCCTCGAAGGCGACGGAGCGCCGCGGCGCGACGCCGAGTGCCGCGCACGCCGTGAGGTAGAGGTCCGGGGCCGGCTTGGGGGAGCGCACCTCGTCGGCCGCGAACGACAAGGGGAAGCAGTCGATGAGGCCGGCCGACTCCAGTGCCAGGTCCAGGAGTTCTCGCGGACTGTTGCTGGCGACGGCCACCGGCACGTTCGCCCGGCAGGCGTGTACCAGGTCCACCACCCCGGGCAGGGCCTCGGCACTCCGCTTCAACTCCTCGCGCACCCTGGCCAGAAGGTCGGCGGCGATCTCCGCACCGGCTCCGGGTCGCCCGAAGTGGCCGGCCATGACCTCCCCGGCGTCCTCCAGGGTCCGGCCGAGGACGAGAGCCTTCTCCGCCGGGCCGAACGGCCGGCCGTGTGCCGCGAAGACCGCCGACTCCGCCACGGTCCAGCAGTCCTCGGTGTTGACCAGGAGACCGTCGCAGTCGAAGACCACGGCCTCCGCACCAGTGAGCAGTGAGTTCATGCGGGGACTCTAGGCCGGAGAAGCGCGTAACTTCCAAGTTCTTGCCCGACATCGGGCAGGATCGCGGAAGTTCAGGGGCCGTCGCACTACCTGTCGGTCGCGACCCCGGTAGAACGCCATTCCCGTCGGCACCTCACGCGACCCCCGGAGCCTCCAGAACCATACGGATCTCCGTCACCTCGTAGTTGGCGCGGTCGAAGGCGGCGGCCATCGGGATGTTCGTGGTGTCCGTGGTCGCGGTGATGCGCTCGGCTCGTTCGGTCGCGTGGAAGCGGGTGATCTCGGCGAGGATCTCGTCGACCAGTCCCTTGCCGCGCTGCTCGGGTACGACACCGAGATACCCGACGTTGCGGTGGTACGGGGTCGCCGACGGGATGGCCAGGCCGGCGAGAGTGCCGTCGGGCAGCTCCGCGAGCCTCCACCAGGAGCGCTCACCCGGGCAGTCGAGGTAGAACTGCATGTCCTCTTCGGCCAGCTGCCTGGCGCTCTTGGTGCGCAACTCGTCACGAGTGGCCTCGTCGAGACTGTCGCCCGACACCCGGACGAAGGCGTCCAGGAACTCCTCGTCGCTGCCCTCCCGGAACGTCAGCCGACCGTCGGCCCCGGGCAGTCCCGCCGCCGGAGTCCACTCGTATCGCAGGCGCTGAATCTCCCGGCTCAGCCCTGTGCGCAGGCACGCCTCGCGACGCCAGGCCACCGCCTCGCACATTTCCGGTCGGCTGCTCCAGTCCGCCGGGAGGGAGAGGTTGTACAGCGGCCGCGCGCCGAAGGCGGCATGCCCGGCGTCAAGGAGCCTGGTGGCGACGGCGACCGGATCGGTGACGGTGGAGCGGACCTGGAGGCAATCGAGCGCTATGGGGCGCTCGCTGTCGGCACGGCCCCACCACAGCGCACGGGCCAGGACGCGCCCGTTCTCGTCCTCGGCAAGCCAGACCCATTCCGGGCGGAACTGGTTGGCACCGAGCTCCTCGCGGATCCTCCCAGCGGTCAGGGCGGTGATGGGACCGTCGGCCGGGTACGCGGCGGCACGGTCCAGGGCGGTGGAGTCCGCGGTAGCGGGGAAGAATCGCATTCGGCACATGATCACGACTGGAAAATGGCGGAGCAATGCATTTATTGCCGGCGCCGCTTACTGTCGCGAACAGCACCGCGGCGAAGACGGCTCCCGATGTGCCGCGCTCGCCGCAGGTCAGCCGCGGCGCACCCGGACGACGACGCCGCCGACGACGGCCAGACCCGCCAGGACGGCGCCGAACGCGGTCGCCCCGGTGGGCAGTCCCACCGCGTCCATGACATAGCCCGTGGACACCGGCAGGAGACCCGCGGGGAGGTAACCGCCCGCGTTCAGCGCCGCGTTGGCTTCGGCCAGCCGCTGCGCCGGGACCGTGGAGTTGAGCAGCGAGAGGCCGCCGAGCTGGCCCATGCCCTGGCCGGCCCCGGCGAGCAGGGCGGAGGCCACGAGCAGGGCGGCCGACGAGGCGTGCACGGCGGCGATCAGCGCGGCCATGCTGAGCGTGGTGCTGCTGGCACCGGTGGTCAGGATGGTGCGCCGGGACAGCTTCCGCACGGCGAACTGGACGCCGGTGGCCGCGAGGAACATGACGAACGCCATGCCTCCGGAGACGATCCTGCTGGTGGTACCGAGCAGTTCGGTCAGCAGGGTGGGGCCGAGCGACAGCACGAAGGACGTGGCGGTGATGCCGGGGGCGAACACCGCGATGCCCAGGGCGAGATGAATGCCGTTGCCGCGCGGTACGCCGGGCACGCGCACCCAGGCGCCCTTCCCGGGTGAGGCGGGGCGGCCCACGGGCATGCGCAGCACCACGAGGACGGCCGTGGCCAGCAGGACCGCCTCGACGGCGAAGACGGTCACGGTGGGCGCCGGCAGCGTCTCGGACAGCAGGCCGGCGAGCAGCGGGCCCAGGCCCGCCCCGAGGACCATCGCGCTCGACGCGAGCAGCGCGGCCAGCCGCTTGCGCTCCGGTCCCGCCACCTCCGTGACGGCGGCCATGCCCGCGGAGACGACGGCGCCGACGGCGATCCCGGCGAACAGCCGGGCGACGATCAGCGCCGCCACCGTCGTGGCCGTCGCGAAGATCGCGCAAGCGGCGAGGGCGAGGGCGAGCGCGGGAAGCAGTACGGGCCCTCGTCCCAGCCGGTCGGAGACGACACCCGAGACGAGCAGTGAGCCGAGCAGGCCGACGATGTAGCACGCGAAGACGACGGTCAGGGTGCCCTTGGAGAAGCCGATGTCGCGCTGCCACAGCACATACAGCGGCGTCGCCGCGTTGGACAGCACGAAGACGGCGGTGACCGGCCACGCCGCCAGCCACACCCACCAGGTGGGCGTACGGGCCGCCTTCCGTTCCGGCTCCGCGGGGGCCGCGGGCTCGGCGGACACGGTCTGACTGTCCGGCATGGGTGTTCCCTCCCGAGGGCTCAGTACGAGTTTTTTCGAACCTAGCATGCAGTACGATAAAACTCGTACTAGGACTGGTGACAAGGAGCTGCCCGTGTCCGCGACGGAGCCGGAGAACCTGCCGGAACCGCTGCCCGAGCCGTCCGTCGAGGAACTACGCCTGGAGACGGTGCTGGGAGCGCTGAGCGACCCGCTGCGCCTGACGATCGTGCGCAAACTGCTGCTGGAGTCGGAGGCGTTCGACCACTCCTGCGGCTGGTTCGGCCTGGACCGGCCCAAGTCCTCCCTCACCCACCACTTCAAGGCCCTGCGCGAGGCCGGTATCACGCGCCAGCGCCAGTACGGCCTGGAGCGCCGCAGCCAGGTCCGCGTCGCCGACCTCGACGCCCGCTTCCCCGGCCTCCTGGACCTGGTGGCGGCGTGGACCCCGGACACGCGGTGAGCTGACGAGGAGCCGCCACGAGCCGGCCCGTCACACCCGCCGCATCCGCCGCAGCGCGGCCCGGGCCGGGAGGACGGTGGCGGTCGTGGCGAGCAGCAGGCAGCCGGCCACCACGCCCGCGACCCAGGGCCAGGCCACCGACAGATCGACCGGCAGGCCCAGTTCCCGGCGCAGCCCGTGGGCGACGCCGAACAGGGTCGGGGCGGCCACCGCCAGTCCCAGGCCGGCGCCCAGGGCGACGACGCAGCACGTCTCGGCCGCGAGCGTCAGCAGCACCTGGCGCGGTGTCGCACCGGACAGTCGCAGGACGCGCAGGTCGCGCACCCGGCCCGCCGTGGCCGTCAGCACCGTGGAGGCGACTGCGATCATCGTGTAGCCCGCCGTGATGGTGACGAGGATCAGGGTGAACACCCGCACCAGCCGGTCTTCCTCGGCGTCGTCCGAGGCCGCGTAGGCCGCCACGGAGACTTCCTGTGCGCCGAGCCGGGCGGGCAGCGCCGCGGTGCCGATACCGGTGCCGGTGCGGTAGACGACGTCCGCGAGGGCCGACGGGTCGTGGGCGCGCACCACTTCGCGAGGCAGGAGCACCTGGTACGGCATCGAGTCGTCCACCACGCCGGCCACCCGCAGCCGCCCGGTACGGCCGTCCTCGAAGGTGAGGGTGACGGTACGGCCCTCCCGCCAGCCGTGCGCGGCGGCCACGGCGCCGGTGACCACGACGGCGTTCCCCCGCGGTGCCCGCACCCCGTACGTCCGCTCAAAACCGGGTGTCACTCCGGCTGCCGCCAGGGCGACTTGGCGCTCGCCGCCGTAGACGGTCGTCGACAGCAGGGCCGTGCCCTCGGCCCGGGCGACCGCGGCGTCCGACAGGCCCGGCGTGCCCCGGGGCACCACCGCGCTCTCGGCCCGTACGGCGGCGGCCTGCCGGCTGGTGTCGGCGCTCTGGGTGGTCTGCACCGCGCTGGTGATCAGCACGGCGAAGGCGACGGTCGCCAGCACCGGGGCGATCGTGGCGGACGTGCGGCGCACCGCGGTGATCATGTTCTCGCGCACGAGTACGGCCGTCGCCCCGGGCCGCCGGGCGAGCGGCCGGGTCAGCGCCCCGATCACGGGCCCGGTCAACGCGGGCAGGAGGAGGGTCAGTCCGGCCGTCAGGCACATGGCCGCGCCCAGGGCCGTCAGCACCATGCCGTCGGCCCCCGCGAAAGCCGTACCCACCGAGCAGGCCGTGCCCAGACCCGTCGTCACCAGTCCCGTGGCCCATCGGCGGCGCGTCATCGGCCGGCTGTCCACCACAGCCTCCCGCATCACCTCCAGCGGCTTCACCCGGGAGGCCCGCCGCGAGGCAACTCCCGCCCCGGCGACGGCCGTCGCCACGCCCAGGGTCCAGGCGGCGGCCGGCACCCACCACCGGATGCTCACCTCGAAACCCGCCGGCTGGAAGCCCGCGTCGATCAGCAGACCGGTCATCGTCGGTGCGAGAGCCACCCCCGCGACCGCCCCGGCCGCGGCGCCGATGACGCCCACGAGCAGGGCCTCCCCGTAGACCAGCCGCCGCACCTGCCGCGGTGTGGCGCCGAGGGTGCGCAGCAGGCCGAACTCGCGGCGCCGCTGGGCGACGGCGAACGCGAACGTGGAGGACACGTTGAAGACGGTGACGAACGCGGAGAGCAACGCCATGGCGGTGAGCACCTGGCCGCCGATCCAGCGGGTCATCTCGTCCTGCTTCGGCGCGAGCGCGTCACGGGCGGCGCCGGTCAGGACCGTGCCGTCGTCCCCGACGGCGTGCCGCGCGGCCTCCGCGACCCGGGCGGGGTCGGCTCCCGGACGGAGGACGAGCCCGATGGCCCGCGTCCCGCCCGCCAGTTCGGCGGCCCGCCGGTCGGTGACGTAGTAGCCGGGGCCGTCGGTCGTACCGGACACCGTGAGGCGCTGCGGCCCGCGTGCCGTCAGCACCGTGACGTGCTCGCCCGGCCCGTACCCCAGGGACTCGTCCAGAACGATCTCGCCCGCCGCGGTCGGCGCCCGGCCCGCGCTCAGTCCGTAGGTGCTGAGTCGCGCGGTCGACCAGGGGTGGCCCTGCCTCTCTCCCCGGCGCTGCTCACGGCCCGGCACCTGGGCGTAGAAGGACCGGTCGGCCACCGCCGCGTCCACTCCCGGAAGCCGGGCGAGTGCTCGCCGCAGCTCCTCCGCGCGCTCCGGTGCCCAGGGCGGGTTCTCCGTGAACACCCCACCGGTCCGCTCCCCCGCCGGGCTCTGCACCAGCACCGGCGCCCCCGCCAGCCGCCGTGGCACGCCCGTGCCGTCCGACAGCAGCACCAGGGCGCTCATGGTGACGACCGCGACGCCCAGCGCCACGGCCCCGAACGACCCCAGGAAGGAGGTCCAGCGCTCCCTCGCCGTCGCCAGGCTGATCACGCCCGCACCTCCAGCGCGGCCGTGCGCGCCGCGATCGCCTCGGCGCCCTCTCCGCCCGGCAGTTCGTCCGCGAGCCGGCCGTCGGCCAGCAGCAGCACTCGGTCCGCGTACGCCGCCGCTGCCGGGTCGTGCGTCACCATCACCACCGTCTGTCCACGGCTGTCCACCAGGTCCCGCAACAGGCGCAGCACGACCCGCGAGGCCATGCTGTCCAGCGCGCCGGTCGGCTCGTCGGCGAACAGCACGGCGGGCCGGGCGATGATCGCCCGGGCGATCGCCACGCGCTGCTGCTGGCCACCGGACAGTTCGCTCGGCCGGTGTCCCTGCCGGTCCGCGAGCCCGACCGCGTCGAGGGCGGCCCGCACCTCCGCCGCCGCCGGGCGTGATCCAGCCAGCCGCAGGGGCAGTTCGACGTTCTGCGCGGCGGTCAGGGCCGACACCAGGTTGAAGGCCTGGAAGACGAATCCGACGCGTTCGCGGCGCAGTACGGTCAGTGCGTTCTCGTCCAGGCCGGCCAGGTCCGTACCGTCGATCAGCACCTCGCCCGAGCTGGGCCGGTCGATGCCGGCCGCGCAGTGCAGCAGCGTGGACTTGCCGGATCCGGAGGGGCCCATGACGGCGGTCATCGTCCCGGCCGCGAAGTCCAGGGTCAGGCGGTCGAGAGCGGTGACGGTGCGTTCACCGGCGCCGTAGTGCTTGGTGACGTCCCGGAGCCGGACGGGCGGTTGACTCGAAGTTCCCCGCTGGGGACGGACGTTGGTGGTCATCATGCCGTCAAGACAACGACGGCGGCACGGCCCGGCACATTGCCGCTGGGGCGACAGCCGATACTCCACCTGGCACTACTGCTCGCGTCGCCCGGCACGACTACGGTCGACCGCGTGACCACCCCTCGAACCGTCCTGGAGGCCGTCGCCCGTAGGCCACTGGGGTTTCTGCGCACCGCCTGGCCGTGGCGCGCGCTGGTGTACCTGCTGTCGGGCGGGTTGTTCGCGATCGGCGTGTACCTCGGTGTGGGCGGGCTGTTCAGCGCGCCGATCGGCACGTTGACCAGGGTGCTCTGCGCGACTGCGGTGGTGGTCTTCACGGTCGCCCTCGCCGGCCCCCTGGAACGCCGGCGCCTCGCTCTCGTCGACCGGGATGACGGCCACCGGCCGGAACCGCGCCAGAGGGCGCGCACTGTCGGCTACGGCGCCGTGTCCGTGCTGGCCGTCGGCTGGATGGACCTGGCCGTGGTCCTCGTCTCGCTCGGCATACCGGGCTTCCTCCTGCTGACGCCCCTCCAGCCCACGGCCACCCCCTGGCAGTCCGTGGCCGGTCCGGTCGCGGGCGCACTGCTGCTGCCGGTGGCGGCGTACCCCGTGGCCGCGTGGGCGGGTGTCCGTGGCGCCGTGGCCCGCGCGGTGCTCTTTCCGAAGGACCGCGAGCTGCGTGAGGTCGTACGGTCCCGGGCCCGCCTCGTCGACGCCTTCGAGGCGGAGCGGCGCCGCATCGAGCGCGACCTGCACGACGGGGCCCAGCAACGGCTGGTCGCCCTCACCATGAAACTGGGTCTCGCCGCCCTCGACCTGCCGCCCGGCAGTGCGGCGGCGAAGGAGGTGGGCGAGGCCCACGCCCTCGCCAAGGAGGCGCTCACCGAGCTGCGCGAACTGATCCGCGGCATCCACCCGCAGATCCTGACGGAACGCGGACTGCCCGCCGCCGCCCGGGACATCGCCGGACGCTGCCCGGTCCCCACGGACCTCGACCTCGACCTCCCCGTCCGCCTCCCGGCCACCGTCGAGCAGACGGCGTACTACGTGACCTCCGAGGCCCTCACCAACGTCGCCCGGCACAGCGGTGCGGCCCGGTGCCGGGTCACCGCCCGCTGCCGTGACGGCGTGCTCCGCCTCGACATCCAGGACAACGGGTCGGGCGGCGCCGACCCCGCCCGCGGCACGGGCCTCACCGGCCTGGCCGACCGGATCGCCGCCGCCGACGGCAGAATGCTCCTGTCCAGCCCGCCCGGCGGGCCCACCCTGTTGCGAGCGGAGATCCCGTGCGCATAGTGCTCGCGGAGGACGCCGTCCTCCTGCGTGAAGGTCTCGTTCATCTGCTGGAGCGCTTCGGCCACCGGGTCCTCGCCTCCGTCGGCGACGGTCCCGCCCTGCTCGCCGCTGCCCGGGAACACCGGCCGGACCTGGTGATCACGGACGTCCGCATGCCGCCCGGCCAGGCGGACGAAGGCCTGCGGACGGCCCGTCTGCTCCAGGCCGAGCAGCCCGGCCTCGCGGTCCTCGTCCTCAGCCAGTACGTCGAGCAGACCTTCGCCGACGAGCTGCTCGACGACCGTCGCGGCAGCGTCGGAACGGGCTACCTCCTCAAGGAACGCATCGGCGACGTGGAGGAGTTCGCCGACGCCGTCACCCGCGTCGCCGCCGGCGCGACGGTCGTCGACCCCGAGGTCGTACGCCAGCTCCTGGCCCGCCGCCGCGACCCCCTGGACCGCCTCACACCCCGCGAACACGAGGTCCTCGCCCTCATGGCCGAAGGCCGCTCCAATGCGGCGATCGCCCGCCGCCTGGTCGTCACGGACGCCGCCGTCGCCAAGCACATCGCGAGCATCCTCCAGAAACTCGACCTCCCCCCGTCGGCCCCCGACGATCACCGCCGGGTGCTGGCGGTACTGGCCTATCTGCGGGCCTGAACCTCCCTGCCGTTCACGGACGTACGGCCGACCGCCGCGACTTCGCGGCACGCACCGCCAGGAACACCAGCAGCCCGAACGGCGACAGCAGGATCGTGAGGACCAGCAGGGGCCCCATCACCAGTGCGGGAATCGCGAGCCGCCTGCCCTCCCGGTACATCCACTGCCCGATGAGCAGGTCCCAGGCGATGACCTGCGCCCAGACGGCTCCAGCCCCGTCCGGGAGGGCCGTCAGCTCGCGGAAGGTGTCCAGGTCCGGACTGCTGACCGCGCTCCACAGCTCGGGGAACACCGGCACGGCGAGGGCGAGATACACGACGAGCACCGGCACCACGGTCAGCGGTGACCCGGCGATACGAGCGGTCGGCCCCCATGCCGGAGCGAAGATCATGAGCAGCCAGACGGGCGCGGCCAGCAGGAAGGAGAGTTCGAAGAGGAATCCGGTCATGCCGCGAGCTCCCTGGCGGGCCTGCGGGCCGCGGGCCGCAAGGCGGTGCGGGCACCGGCGGTGACGGCGGCCAGGAGCAGACCGGCCGCTCCCAGGGTCAGCCCGTCCGGCCTGGTCAACGGCTGGCCGCGCAGCGCCTGCCACAGGACCAGGGCGAAGACGGCGGCGTAGGCCCCCGAGGCGACCAGCACGAGGCGCAGCCGGACCCGGTCGTCGGCGAGGCGGGCGAACCGCGGGGTGAGGACGGTCAGCACCATGACCAGCAGCGGCAGGAGTTGCAGCGCGTGCATGCCGACGAAGTGAGGGATCCGCAGATCGCCGCCGGTCGTGGACCAGCCGGTCAGCGCCATCGAGGGACCCCCGTCCGGTACGCCCACGCTGTGCGCGCCGACCACCTTGGACACACCACGCCGCTGACCCGGCGCGGGCTGCGTCATCAGGAAGCCGACGGCGGCACCGGCGAGCGCCAGGAGGATTCCGGAACGCATCGCCCAGGCGGAGGCACGGTCGGCGATCCGGGCCCGCAGCAGCAGCACGGCCACGACGAGCGTGCCGGTCCACAGGATGACGACCGTGACGGCCATCGCGTTGAACAGCGCCTCGTCGAACGGTGTCTCGTGGTTGAAGTGGCTGCGCTTACCGCGGACGACCTGCCCGGTGATGATCACCATCTCGACGAGACTCGCCAGCGCGACGACGGTCCCCGCCCACCAGCCCACCCGCCGGCCGCTGGGAAGGAGCGACAGCATCCAGGCGAGGGAGAGGCAGTACGCCACGAACGACACCGCGAACTTGAACGGCTTGGCCCAGATCGGCGCCCCCACGAGGACGCGGTCGTCGACCAGGAGCCCCACCGCGGACACGACCGCCATCACCGCCATGGCGGCCGAGAACAGCACCAGCGGTCGATGCCAAGAAGTACGTAAGAGCACCATGCACCCCCATGTTCCTAGATGGATAGCGACACTATCCGCTATCCGATAGCTCCACTATCTATCATGGGTGCCGGACCGGCAAGGTCCGAAGCGGTGGCGGGCGGAAGCCGAGGAGTGAACCTGCGTTGCGCATCGGAGAGTTGAGCCGGAGGACCGGAGTGCCGGTGCCGACGATCAAGTACTACGTCCGTGAGGGTCTGCTGCCCGCGGGCGAGCTGACCAGCCGTAACCAGGCGACCTACGACGAGACGCACGAACGCCGGCTCCGGCTGATCCGGGCCCTGCTCGACGTGGGCGGGATGAAGGTGGCCGAGATCGCGGACGTGCTGACCGCCGTCGACGACCCGGAGCGCCCGGTGCACAAGGTGCTCGGCGCGGCCGCGGACCGCATGGGCAGGGCGTCCGCGCCGCAGGAGGACACCGAGTCCGCGTCCGCCCGTGCCGCCGTGGCCGACCTCATCTCCCGGCGCGGCTGGCGGACCCACGAGTCCAACCCCGCCGCCGCCGACCTGTCCGAAGCCCTGGCCGCGCTCGCCCGGCTGGGCCACGGAGCGTTCGCCGACCTGCTCGACACCTACGCCGACGCCGCCGAGCAGGTCGCCCGCGCCGACCTCAGGTACGTGGACCGGCAGGTGGCGGTCGAGGACATGGTGGAGGGCGTGGTGATCGGGACCGTCCTGGGTGAGGCGGTGTTCAGCGCCCTGCGCCGCCTCGCCCACGTCGACGCGTCGGCCAGGTTGTACGGCACGGATCTGACCTGAGATCCGCCTGGCCCACTCGGGCCTCACGGTCTCGTCGTACGCGGCGCAGCCCGTGGGCGAGGCGACCTCCCCCCGTCGACCCTCGACGACCACCGCCGCTTGCCGGCGGTACCGGCTTGTCCGAAAGGCTGAAGCGGCAAGTTGCGCGGTGCGGTTCTTCTTCCCCGCACGGGTTCACTGGTCGACGTGCTCGGCGGCGGTCTTCGGGAGCGCGAGCATCACGAGTGCCGCCACGGAGTAGAGGACCGCGGAGACGGCGAGGACGATGCCGAGCGCGTGGCCGTGGTCGGCCGGCCCCGGTGTGCCGGCCGCCGATCCGGTGACGGCGGTGAAGAAGGCCGTGCCGAGAACGGCGATGCCGATGGCGCCGCCGATCTGGTTGACGGTGGCGAGCACGCCGCCCGCCGCGCCCGCACTGCGTCCGGGGACACCGGCGAGGACCACGTTGACGAGGATGGGGGCCGCAAGACCGAGTCCTAGGCCGCCGACGAAAAGTGCCAGGGCAAGGTGCCAGTACCCGGGGTCGTTGCCGTCCCTGACGATCGCCCACAGGACGAGGTGGGATGCCGCGATGGTGAGCGAGCCGGTGATGAGCAGCGCTCTCCCGGCCCTGGCAGCGAGAGCGACACCGAGGCCTGAGGTGATGATCGAGCCGAGCGCGTAAGGCAGGATCACCAGGCCGGTCTCCCACGCGGTGCGGTCGGTGCCGTTCTGGAGATAGACCGACAGGGTGAGGAAGTACGGCCCGAGGCCGCCGAAGAAGAGAACGGACGCGCACAGGCCGATCGCGAAGGCGCGGATCCGGAGCAGTGCCGGATCGAAGACGGGTTCGTCCCCGCGTCCGGTGAGGCGACGCTCATGGGCGAGGAAGACCGCCAGCACGATGGTTCCGGCGGCGAGGAGGACGTAACTGGCCCAGGTCCATCCCCAGGTCTCCGTCTGGATGACCGGCAGGAGCAGGAGCAGGATGCCCGAGGCCGCGAGCAGCGCGCCCAGGAGGTCCAGGCGCGCGGTTGAGGCGGAACGGGACTCCGGAAGAACCCTCGCTCCGATGATCAGCGCCAGGATCGAGACGGGAACGTTGATCCAGAAGATCGTGCGCCATCCCAGATCGAACAGGTTGCCCTCGACGAGCAACCCGCCCAGCAGGGGACCGGCGACCGACGCCAGCCCCTGCACCGCCCCGTAGGCGCCGAACGCCTTGGCACGCTCGCCCGGAGCGAACGATGCCCGGATGATCCCGAACACCTGCGGGACCATGATTCCCGCGGTCAGCCCCTGCGCGGCTCGCATGCCGATGAGCATCCCCGGATCCGCGGCCAGCGCGCAGAGGGCGGACGTGAGCATGAACCCGGCCAGCCCGGCCATGAAGAGGCGCTTGCGGCCGTATTGGTCACCGAGCCGTCCGCCGGTGATCAGGGCCGCACCCAGGGCGAGTACGTAGGCGGCGATCATCCACTGGATCTGAGCGTGGCCGGCCCCGAGGTCCTGGGCTATCGCCGGGGCCGCGACGGTCACGATCGTCGCGTCGAGAAGGTCCATGAAGGAACCGAAGAGCACCACCAGGAGCGCCACGCTCGCGCCCGCGCCGGAGATGGGTGCCGAGGAAGCGGCGGGTGCGCGCGTGTCCTCCTGAGGAGTCTGTGAAGCGGTCATGCGGGCCACCATGGCAGCTATAGTTGCCACCGAGTGACCGCTTTGGGTGAGGGGATGAGCCATGGCCGCCACCTCCGCGCGGACGCTCAAGCTGCTGTCGATCTTCGGGATCGGCGCGACCCTGACCGCCGAGGAACTGGCCACCAGGCTGGGGACGTCGGTGCGGACCGTGCGACGCGACATCGACACGCTCAGGGAACTCGGATACGAGATCGAGGCCGTGCGCGGGGCGGGCGGAGGTTACCGGCTCGGCCGCGCCACCCGGTTGCCGCCGGTCGTCTTCGACGAGGAGCAGGCTGTCGCGGCAGCCGTCGCGCTCCAGACCGTCCCCACGATCCTTTCCGGCATTCGCGAGCACTCGGCCCGCGCCCTCGCCACGCTGCGGCAGGCGATGCCCGCCCGCAGCCGTGTCCACGCCGAAGCGTTCACCGTCTCCGCGGCGCGCAACTACTGGGAGTTCCCCGCAGCGCCCATCGACGCCGAGATCATCCGCGTCATCGGTGGCGCGATCAACCGACAGCACGTCGTTCGGGTGGACTACACGGGCGAGGACGAACCCACGACGCTCACGCTGGAACCGCACGACCTCGTCGTGTGGGCGGCACGGTGGTACCTGGTCGCGTTCCAACCGGACGCGGACCGATGGCGCGCGATGCGAGTCGACCGCCTCGAACCACGCATGCCCACGGGGAGAACCTTCGATCGTCGCGACGTCCCGCACGGCGATCCGGTCGCATTCGTCATGAGCACGTACGACCGCGGCGACACCCCGGCGGAATGGCCATGCCGCGGGTCGGTGCTCATGGCACTGCCCGCGCCCGTCGTCGCCCGGTTCGCCCCTGGCGGATCGACGGTCGAGCACCACACCGACTCCAGCTGCCGGCTCACGCTCGGCGCGTGGTCATGGGCAGGGCTGGCCGGGCTGCTCCTGACTTTCGACGCCGACATCACGGACATCGAACCGGCAGAACTGAGGCAGGCGCTGCGCTCCGTGGGCACCCGCATCAACGAAGGACTCAAGCGCTCAGGGTGAGTTCGTCCGGCATCGTCATGGAGGACGGCGAGGCCGTGGCGGGCCGCCGTGGCGCGATGACGAACCCCCGGTGGCCCCACGCCCGATACCGTGTGGAGGCGTGGGGGACGTACGCGGGGACTTACAGGACTGGTGGGAGCGCGCTCGGGCACTCGGGGCGGCCAATCCCCTGGTGGTCGACATCGGCATCGCGCTGCTGGTCCAGGGCGCGACAACCATGCCGTTCGTCGTGCCGAGGGCGGCCGGGGCGCCGCCCGCGACCTGGGCCGCGTACGGACTGAGCACGCTCACCGTGCTGCCCCTGGTCTGGCGGCGGCGCGCCCCCGTCGCCGTGCTGTTCGCGGTGCTGGCCACCAGCGGGCTGTACGGGCTGGCCGTGGACGGGCCCGGGCAGCCGCTGCCGTACACCGGGCTCGTGGTCGTGTACACGATTGCCGCGCTGTCGTCGGCGCGGAAGCGGCTCCTTACCGGTGGAGTACTGCTCGTCGCCGTGCCGGTGGGCGTGTGGCTCAACACCCGGTCCGCCCGGGAACTGACCTTCTCGGTCTTCGTGTTCGCGGCTGCCTACGTGTTCGGCCGGCTCACCGACGCCCGGCAGCGGGCGAACCGGATCGAGGCCGAGCGGGCCGCCGCGCGGGAACGGGCCCGGATCGCCCGGGAGATGCACGACATCCTGTCCCACGCGGTGAGCCTGATGATCGTGCAGGCCGAGGCCGGGCCGGTGGCGGTGCGGGCCGCGCCGGAGCGTGCCGAGGCCGCCTTCGACGCCATCTCCGCCACCGGGCGGGACGCCATGGCACAGCTGCGGCGGATGCTGGGGGTGCTGCGCGAGGGCGACGACGAGGGCGGCGGCGACGCCCCGCGCGAACCGCAGCCCGGGCTCGCGGACTTGCCCGAGCTGCTCGAACGAGTGCGGGCCAGTGGGCTCGACGTGGCGTACGGGACGGCCGGGGCCGTCCGGCCGTTGCCGGAGTCGGTCGCGGCGACCGTCTTCCGGGTCGTCCAGGAGGCCCTGACCAATACCGTCAGACATGCGGAAGCACGTAACGTGTCCGTGCAACTGACCTACGGAGCCAGCGACTTGTG
Organism: Streptomyces sp. NRRL S-455; assembly: GCF_000717875.1. Taxonomy (GTDB): domain Bacteria; phylum Actinomycetota; class Actinomycetes; order Streptomycetales; family Streptomycetaceae; genus Streptomyces. Next base: position 159,069 of record NZ_JOCT01000021.1, on the reverse strand, counting down.
CGTCCGGGTGAAGGATGACGGGCGGGGGCCGCAACCGAGTGCCGGCCGGGGCGGGCACGGGCTCGTCGGGATCCGGGAGCGGGCGGCGGCGCACGGAGGGAGCGCGGTGACCGGGCGGGGTGCTGACGGCCGGGGGTTCGAGGTCGTGGTTCGGCTGCCGGTGCCGGCCGCCGTGGAGGTGGCGCGGTGACGATCCGGGTGGTCGTGGCCGACGACCAGGAGCTGGTGCGCAGCGGTTTCGCGCTGATCCTGGACGTCCAGCCGGACATCGAGGTCGTCGCGGAGGTGGGCGACGGGGCGGAGGCCGTGGCGGCGGTGCGGCGGCACGCGGCCGACGTGGCGCTGCTCGACGTCCGGATGCCACGCGTGGACGGGATCGAGGCCTGCCGTGCGATCGGTGCGGCGGGCGGCTGCCGGTGCGTGATGCTGACGACGTTCGACTCCGACGAGTACGTCTACGACGCGCTGCACGCGGGCGCGAGCGGTTTCCTGCTCAAGGACGTCCGCCGGGACGATCTCGTGCACGCGGTACGGGTGGTCGCCCGGGGTGACTCGCTGCTCGCTCCGTCGGTGGCCCGGCGTCTGGTGGAGCAGTACACGCGGCCGGCCGCCGCCCGGCCCCGGCGGCCCGATCCCCGGCTCGACGTGCTGACCGGGCGGGAGCGCGAGACGCTGCTGCTGCTCGCGCGCGGCCTGTCGAACGCCGAGATCGCCGCCGAGCTGGTGGTCAGCGACCACACGGTCAAGACGCATGTCGGCAACGTGCTGGCGAAGTTGGGGCTGCGGGACCGGATCCAGGCCGTGATCTGCGCGTACGAGACGGGGCTCGTCGCGGCCGGGGGTCCCCCACCCGGGGGAGCGCCCCGGGCCGGCTCCTCCCCCGCGTCGGCGAGGAACTGACTCCGCGAGACCGCCCGCGCGGGCGATCCGTCTTCCGCTGCCTCTCCGGAGGATGGAGCCGTCGCTGATCCCGGCTCACCTCAACGGAGTTGACCATGTCCCGTACCGCTTCCCTGTCGGCCGCCGCACTCCTCGTGGGACTCGTGGCGGGGCCGTCCGTCCACCCGGCCGCCGCGTCCGCCCCGCCGGGCCCGACGGCCCCTGCCGCCGCCCAGATATCCGCCCGGCACCAGGATTCCGGGCTGGCCGCCGCCATCGCCGGCCTGCCCGACGCCGACGCGACCGCGGCACTCGTGCGGGTCGGGGGCCGCGAGGGCGTCTGGCGGGGCAGCTCCGGCGTGCACGATCTGCGGAGCCACCGGCCGGCCGACCCGGACGCCCGTTTCCGCGCCGGTTCCGTCACCAAGGTCTTCACGGCCGCCGTCGCCCTGCAACTGGCCGCCGAGGGCGAACTGGACCTGGACCGCAGCGCCCGTTCCTACCTGCCGGACCTGATCCCGGCGTCGTACGGAGGCGTCACCGTCCGGCAGCTCCTCAACCACACGCACGGCATCCCGGCCCCGGACTTCCCGGGCACCACCGTCGAGGAGTGGTACGCGAACCGCTTCCAGGTCCACGTCCCCGAGGACATGGTCCGCTCGGCGACCTCGAAGAAGCCCGAGTTCGGGCCCGGCAAGCGGCAGCACTATCTCAACATCGGGTACACGATCGCCGGTCTGATCATCGAGCGGGTCACGCGTGACTCGTACGAGGACCAGGTCGCCCGGCGCGTGCTCGGGCCACTGGGGTTGTGCGACACGTACTTCCCGGGGACGAACCCGCGCATCACCGGGCCGCACAACCACGGCTACCAGAGGATGCGGCTGGACGACGGGACGACCGGGCTCCGGGACGTGACCGTGTGGGGAACGACGGACGGGTGGGCGACCGGTGACATCGTGTCGACGACGGCGGACCTGGAGCGGTTCACGCAGGCGCTGTTCGCGGGGCGGGTGGTGCGCGGGCCGTTGCTGGAGGAGATGTTCACGCTGCCCGAGGTGACCGACTTCAAGAGCGGGGAGCCGGCCGCGTACTCCGTCGGCCTGTCGATGAAGGTGCTGGGGGGCCGCGAGGTGTGGGGCAAGACGGGCGGGCGCTGGGGCTACAACGCGGCCATCGCCTCCACCCGTAACGGCTCCCGCACCCTCGTCTACAGCGTCAACTCCACGGACGCCAAGGGCCAGGACATGAACAAGGTGGCGGAGAACATCATGGTGGCGGCGTACGGCATGCCGTAGCGGCCCGCCGCGTCACGCCGGGGGCGTGGCCCGCACCAGGCCCGTCTGGTAGGCGATCACGACCAGTTGGGCGCGGTCGCGGGCGTCCAGTTTGGTCATGGCCCGGTGGATGTGGGTGCGGACGGTCAGCGGGCTGAGGGTCAGGTCCTCGGCGATCTCGGCGTTGGACCTGCCTTCCGCGGCCAGGGCCATCACCTCGCGTTCGCGGACCGTGAGGTCGGCCAGGCGCTCCGGAGCTGCCAGATGGGTGTCGGGGGCGGGGGCCAGGAGGAAGCGGGTGATGAGGGAGCGGGTGGCGACGGGTGAGAGGAGGGCCTCGCCGGAGGCCACCGTGCGCAGGCCCGCCAGGAGCGTGTCGGCGGTGACGTCCTTGCCGAGGAAGCCGCTGGCACCGGCGCGCAGCGCCTGGGCCACGTAGTCCTCGGTCTCGAAGGTGGTCAGGATGAGGACGCGGGTGGCGGACAGCTCCGGGTCGGCGCAGAGCGTGGCGGTGGCGGTGAGGCCGTCGGTGCCGGGCATGCGGATGTCCATGAGGACGATGTCGGGGCGGTGGACGCGGGTCAGTTCCACCGCCTCCGCGCCGTCGGAGGCCTCGGCCACCACCTCCAGGTCAGCGCAGGAGTCGATGAGGATCCGGAAGGTGGCCCGCAGCAGGGCCTGGTCGTCGGCGAGCAGCACTCTGATGGTCACGGCGTCGTTCCTCCGGCGAGGTGGGTGGCGGGCGAGGGCTGCAGCGGCAGCGCGGTGCTGACCTCGAAGCCGCCCTGCGGGCGGGGGCCGGCGCACAGTTCGCCGCCGATGGAGCGGGCGCGCTCGCGCATGCCCATGACGCCGAAGCCGCGGCTCTGCGCGGGCTCGGCGGTGGTCGGGCCGTCGGCGGTGGGGACGTCGTCGGTCGTGCCGTTGTCGGTCGGGCCGTCGTTCGTGACCGTGATCAGCAGGCGGGAGCCGGTGTATTCGAGGCGTACGTGGGCGGCCTCGGCGGCGGCGTGCCTGGTGACGTTGGTGAGCGCCTCCTGGACGATACGGAAGGCCGTGAGGTCCACACCCGGTGAGAGCGGCTGCGGCTCCCCTTCCGTGGTCACGGTGACCCCCAGGCCCGCCGACTCGCACGCCGCGACCAGCTCGGGCAGGCGGGCGAGTCCGGGGGACGGTTCCAGTCCCGCGGAGCCGGGGGTGTCGTCGTTCTGGCGCAACAGGCCGAGCGTGGCCTTCAGCTCCCGGAGCGCGGAGGACGTGGTGCCGGTCAGGTCCTTGAGGATCCGCTGGGTCTGTTCGGGGTGGGTGAGGGCGAGGTGCGCGGCCGTACCGGCCTGGGCGTTGGCCAGGGCCATGTGGTGGGCGACGACGTCGTGGAGCTCCCGGGCGATGCGCATCCGCTCCTCGGTGACGCGCAGCCGGGCCTCCTCCTCGCGGGTCCGCTCGGCGTGCTCGGCGCGGGCCTGCACCGACTGGAGGTAGGCGCGCCGCAGCTGGGTCATCTTGCCGGCGGCGAGCGGCAGCATCAGCCAGAAGACCGGGCCGATCGTCCTGAGCAGCGGCGAGATGTGGTTCATGGAGTCGGAGACCACGGCCGCGAGCGTCACCGCCACCAGGGTGATGAGGCCGAGGACGCGGGTGGATCTGCGGTCGGTGAGCGCGGACAGCCAGTACAGCGCCGCCATGAGCGGGGCCAGCAGCAGGGGCGTGACGAGGTAGCCCAGCGCGATCGCGGTCACCGTGCAGCCCGCGGCCACGACGACGACGGTGCGTGGGTGCAGGCGGTGCTTGAGCAGGACCAGGCAGGCCACCCCCATGAGGGTGGTGGCGGTCATGTCCTGGTCCGGCGGGGCGGCGCCGGGCATGGTGAGCGAGCCGCCGAGGAGGGCACAGCCCATCAGCGCCAGGACCATCGCCAGGTCGACGAGGAACGCGTGGCGGGCCGAGAAGTCCTCGAGGCGGGCCGCGTAGCGCCGCTCCAGACTGATGCTCATCGGGCTCTCCGGGGGGGTGGGGCTGGGACCCATCGTGGTCGACTCGGGACGTGAACGCCCGAGGGGCCGCCCGTGTCCTTCGCCACGGGCGGCCCTGGTCGGGGGTGGGTTCGGGGGTCAGGTGCGCGCCGGTTCCAGGTCGGGTGCGGTGTGCGGGGCCGGCTCCGTCTCCGGCCCGCGGCTGAGTGCCTCGCCCTCCACGTCGACGCGGGGCAGGATCCGGTCCAGCCACTTCGGCAGCCACCAGGCCTTGTGGCCCAGCAGGGCGAGGACGGCGGGCACGATCGCCATGCGGACGACGAAGGCGTCGAACAGGACGGCGGAGGCGAGTCCGAAGCCGATCATCTTGATCATGGAGTCGCTCTCGCCGATGAACCCGGCGAACACCGCGATCATGATCAGGGCCGCCGCCACGACGACCCGGGCGCTGTGCCGGAAGCCGGACGTGACCGCCTCGGCGGGCGACTCGCCGTGCACGTACGCCTCCCGCATCCGGGAGACGAGGAACACCTCGTAGTCCATGGCCAGACCGAAGACGATCCCCACCAGGAAGATCGGCATCAGGCTCATGATCGGGCCGGTCTGCTCCACGCCGAAGAGCTCCGCGCCGTGGCCCTGCTGGAAGACCACGACAACCGCGCCGAGGGAGGCCAGCACCGACAGCAGGAAACCGAGGGCCGCCTTGAGCGGCACGAGCAGCGACCGGAACACCACCAGCAGCAGCACGATCGCCATTCCGACGACCAGGATCAGGTACGGGACGAGCGCGGCCTGGACTTTGTCGGCGATGTCGATGTTCATCGCGGTGGTGCCGGTGACCTCGTAACTCGCGCCCGTGCCGGCCTCGATGCCGGGCCGCTCGTCGCGGATGGTCGTCACCAGGTTCTTGGTCTTCTCGTCGGTCGGCGCGGTGGACGGCACGACGGAGAACACGGCGGTGTCACCGGCGTCGTTGAAGCGGGCCGGGGAGACGGAGACGACGCCCTTGGTGGAGCCGATCTCCTGGGCGACGGTGTCCGCGGCGCCCTTGGGGTCGGCGTCGCCCTTGGCGTCCACGACGACGGTGAGCGGCCCGTTGAAGCCGGGCCCGAAGCCCTCGGCGAGCGCGTCGTAGGCCCGGCGTTCGGTGGTGGAGACCGGCTTGGCCTCGTCGCCGGGCATGCCGAGCTGGAGGTCGGCCGCGGGCAGGGCGAGGGCGCCGAGGCCGACGACGCCGAGGAGCAGGACGGGCAGGGGGCGGCGCAGCACGAACCGGGCCCAGCGGGTGCCGCCGTTGGTCTGGCCGCTCGCCTCGATCCGGCCGCTCCTGCGGGCCTTCCGGGTGAGCACGGCGTTCGGCCAGAAGCCGAGGAACGCCGGGACGAGGGTCAGCGCGATCAGCACGGCCACGACGACGGCGCCCGCGGCGGCCAGCCCCATCTTGGTGAGCATCGGGATCCCGACCACGGCGAGCCCGGCCAGCGCGATGACGACGGTGAGCCCGGCGAACACCACAGCCGACCCGGCCGTGCCGACGGCCAGGCCGGTCGCCTCCTGCGGCGTCCGCCCCTTGGCGCGCTCCTCCCGGTAGCGGGAGACGACGAACAGGGCGTAGTCGATGCCGACGGCGAGGCCCAGCATCATGGCCAGGGTGCCGGTGGTCGTGGAGAGCCCGAGCGCGGACGACAGGGCGAGGATGGTGGCCATGCTGACGCCGACGCCGATGAGGGCGGTCAGCAGCGGCAGACCGGCGGCGGCCAGGGAGCCGAAGGTGACGAGCAGGACGACGGCGGCGATGGCGACGCCGATCACCTCGGCCGTGCCGCCCGGCCCGCCCTCGTCGGCCAGCGCGGTGCCGCCCGCCTCGACGGTCAGTCCGGAGTCCCGGGCCTGGTCGATGGTCCGCTCCAGATGGGTGCGGCCGGCGTCGGTGAGGTCGGCGGCGCCGACCTTGTAGGTGACGGTCGCGAAGGCGGTGGAGCCGTCCTTGCTGATGGTCTTCGCCTGGAACGGGTCGACGGCGCTCGCGACCTGCGTGCCGTCGCCGAGACCGGTCACGGCCTTCTCGATGGCCTCCTTGTTCTCGGCGGCGGTGACCTTCTCGCCGCCCGGCGCGATGAACACGACCCGCGCGGTCGCGCTGTCGGCCGTGGCACCCGGGAACCGCTCCTCCATCAGGTCGAACGCCTTCTGGGACTCGATGCCGGGCATCGAGAACTCCTCGTCGGCGGCCCCCGGCGCCCTCAGGGCACCCAACCCCACGGCGGCCAGGACGGCCGCCCAGACCAGGGCGACGTACCAGCGTCGCCGGAAGGCCAGACGGCCCACTCGATACAGGAAAGTAGCCACGGCAGCAGGTCTCCACATCCGGTGTCGATCGTCTGCCAAGGCTCTCCGCGAGGGGGCTGTCCTGTCGTCGTGCGGCTGCCGACAATCCGGAGTACTCGGAACGCAGTACGAGGCGGGAGGCCGGTCCGCCGCGAGGACTACCCCGGGGATCGTCGCGGCGACAGCCGCAGTACCGTCCCCTCCCCGTTGGCCGACAGGAGCAGGGAGCCGTCCGGGGAGGCGGCGAGCCCGGCGAAGCGGGGGGCCAGGCCGGGGATCTGGTGGGTGAAGGCCGGTTGAACCACGTCCACCTGCTGGTCAACATTCCACCCAAGGTCGCCGTGCCACGACGGTGTCCGGCGCCACCGGACCTGAATCCGCGACGCTTCGACGCGCACCCTGTGGCGGTACTTCCGCTCCAAGGAGGAGTGCGTACGCCACCACGCCCGGTTCCGCCACCGCCGTCGCGCCGGCCCGCACCCTCACCGCCCCGGCGGCGCCCCCGTGCTCTCCCGCACCACCACCCGCGTGGGCACCAACGTCGTCCCGTGCTCCGCCCCGTCCTCCCCGGGCAGCCGCATCTTGCTCAGGACGCCTTCCACGCACAGCCGCCCCACCTCCGCGAAGTCCTGGTGGATGGTCGTCAGCGGCGGGAGGAAGGACGCCGACTCGGGGATGTCGTCGAAGCCGATGACGCTGATGTCGCCGGGGACGCGCAGGCCGCGTTCGTGCAGGGCCCGGAGCAGGCCCAGGGCCATCTGGTCGTTGGCCGCGAACACCGCCGTGCAGCCCGGCTCGTCGGCCAGCCGCAGACCGGCTCGGTACCCGGACTCGGCCGACCAGTCGCCCCGGACCAGGGGCGGCGGGACCCGGCCCGCCCGGGTCAGCGTGTCGCGCCAGGCGTTGGCGCGGCGCTGGGCGGCGAAGGAGCCCTCCGGCCCGGCCAGGTGCCACACCGTGTCGTGGCCGAGGTCCAGCAGGTGCCGTACGGCGTCACGGGCGCCGCCCGCCTGGTCGGTGTCGACGACGGTGTAGCGGTCGCCGGCATCGGAGTCGGCGACCACGACCTGCACGCCGGGCGGGAGGGAGACCGTCGCGGCGTCCAACAGATGGATCTCCATGATGACGATGACGGCGTCCACGGCGAGTTCGCCGAGGCGGGAGAAGGCGCCGTTCACCTCGTCCTGGGTGGGGACGGCGACGGGCAGCAGCGTGACGGCGTAGCCGTGCTGGGCCGCGGAGGTGGCGATGGCCTCCAGGGTGCGGATGTTGCCCATGGTGGAGAGGGAGAAGGTGATCACGCCGAGGGTGCGGAATTCGCCCCGCCGGAGGGCCCGTGCCGCGCTGTTGGGGCGGTATCCCAGTTCACGCATGGCATCCAGGACCTGCCGGCGGGTGTCCTCCGTGACCCCGGGGAAGCCGTTGGAGACGCGGGAGACCGTCTGGGAGGAGACGCCGGCGAGGCGGGCGACGTCGGCCATGGAGGCGCCCTGGCGGGGCCGGGCCGCACGCCTTCTCGTACGGCTCGTGCCGCTCGGTTCGCTCTCGCCGTCCACCGCGTCCGCCTGCCCCTCGCACCAACCGGTCCGGAAGAACTCCTTGACCCCTGAGATTCGGACAGTGTAGACATCCCGCCAGCGGATGTTTACGTAAACATTGCTGAGCCGAAATCGCATGAAAAGGTTGCAAACCCGCACCGGTCGCACCACGTAGGCCCCGATCTCTGCCCCGCCGGGACGCGCGGCACGCAGAAGAGCTGGAGTACTCGAGATGGCACACCGCACCCGTAAGAGAAGGCTCCTCGGGGCCATCGGCGTCACCGCCGTGGCGACCGGAACCATCCTGGCCACGACGACCCTGCCCGCCGCGCACGCCGAGCCGACCCAGGCGGCGGCCGCCGGGGTCACCGTCCGGCCCGACCCCTCCTACCAGCACGAGAAGTTCGAGGGCTGGGGCACCAGCCTGGTCTGGTTCGCCAACGCCACCGGCGACTACCCGCCCGCGATACGCGAGAAGCTCTACAAGCTCCTCTTCAGCGACGAGGGGCTCGCCCTCAACATCGCCCGCTACAACATCGGCGGCGGAAACGCCCCGGACGTCAAGGACTACCTGCGGGCCGGCGGCGCCGTCGAGGGCTGGTGGAAGGCACCGGCGGGCACGACCCGCGAGGACGTCGACTGGTGGGACGCCGACGACCCCCGGGACTGGAACAAGAACGCGGACAGGACGCAGCGCTGGTGGGTCGACCGCATCAAGAAGGACATCACCCACTGGGAGACCTTCAGCAACTCCCCGCCCTGGTTCATGACCGAGAGCGGCTACGTCTCCGGCAACTTCGACGCCGGCAAGGACCAGCTCAAGCCCGGGTCGGTCGAGGACTTCGCCAAGTACCTGGTGGGCGCGACCGAACGGCTGGAGAAGGCGCACGGCATCAAGGTCGACACGCTGGACCCGTTCAACGAGCCGAACACCGACTACTGGGGCACCAAGCTCGGCCCGGACGGCGAGCCGGTCGGCGGGCGCCAGGAGGGCGCCCACATCGGCCCCGAGATGCAGCAGAAGGTGATCAAGGCACTGGGCCCGGTGCTGGAGAAGTCCCGCAGCCACGCCGACATCTCGGCGATGGACGAGACCAACCCCGGCACCTTCGCCACCAACTGGAACTCCTACCCCCAGGACGTGCGCGACCTCGTCGCCCAGATGAACGTCCACACCTACGGCACCGGCCAGCGCACCACCGTCCGCGACCTGGCCAAGGCCGCCGACAAGCCGCTGTGGATGAGCGAGGTCGAGGGCGACTGGGGCGACGGCCAGAGCTTCACCGACATGCGGCCCGGACTGGGCCTGGCCCAGCGCATCGTCGACGACCTGCGCGAACTGGAGCCCAAGGCCTGGGTGTTCTGGCAGCCCGTCGAGGACTACGACAACATGAAGCCGGGCGGCGAGTCCGCGAAGGGCGGCAACTGGGGCTCGATCCAGCTCCCCTTCAGCTGCACCTCGAAGGACACCCTCGAGACCTGCCCGGTCTACACGAACACCAAGTTCGACACGGCCCGCAACTTCACCCACTTCATCAAGCCCGGCGACCGGCTGATCAAGACGAACGACACGTCCAGCACCGCGGCGATCTCCCGCAAGGGCGACGCGGCGACCGTCGTCCACGTCAACAGCGCCACCGAGGCGCGTGAGGTCACACTCGACCTGTCCAAGTTCGGCCGGGTCTCCTCCCGTGCCACGGTCACGCCGGTGGTGACCAGCGCCGACGGCAAGCTGGAGAAGCAGAAGGCCGTCCGCGTCACCGGCAAGCAGGCCACCCTCACCGTGCCCGCCCAGTCGGTGACGTCCTTCCTCGTCAAGGGCGTGTCGGGCGTCGCGAAGGACGCGGCGGAGCTGCGCAAGGACCACACCTACCGGCTGACCGGCGCCCAGAGCGGCAAGGACCTCACCATCGCCGGCAACGGCACGGGCCTGGTCATCAGGAGCGCGAACGCGACCGACCCGGCCGGTCAGCAGTGGCGGGTCGAGCAGGTCCGCGGCACGGACAACCGCAAGCGGTACGTCTTCACGGAGACCGCCACCGACAAGCGCCTGGCCATCCGCGACGGCGCGCTGGTCGCCGAGCCGGACGAGGGCCGCCGCGACGCCGCCGCCGAATGGATCATGTCCACGACCGGCGACGGCACCTGGACCCTCGTCAACGCCGCCACCGGCCAGCTCCCGGACGTCTCGGGCCAGTCCACGAACGAGGGCGCGAGCGTGGGCGTCTGGCAGCCGAACTCCGGGGCGAACCAGCGCTGGAAGGTCACGGACGTGACGAACCGCTAGCCCTTCGTGAGGCGTACGCCGTTTCCGACGCCCCCGCCTGCCGCCGCCGCACGGTGACGGCAGGGCCGGGGGCGTCGCCCTGCGGGCAAACGGCAGGTACCGTCGTATTCCGGTAGCAGGCCGGGCCCCGCTCGGGCATGATCGCGGGCATGGCCTCAACCGTGACGAACGTGGCGATCGACTGCGCGAACGCCTACCAACTGGCCCAGTTCTGGAGCGAAGTCACCGGACACCCGGTGGATCCCGAGGACCAGCCGGGTGACACCGAGACCGCGATCACTCTGCCCGGCGGCCCGACCCTGTACTTCAACGAGGTCCCGGAGCCGAAGTCCGTGAAGAACAGGCTTCACCTCTGCCTGCGCCCGGACACCTCGCGGGAGGAGGAGGTCGAGCGCCTGCTCGGGCTGGGCGCCTCCCTGGTCGACGACCGCCGCAAGCCCGACGGCTGGGGCTGGGTCGTCCTCGCCGACCCGGAGGGCAACGAGTTCTGCGTGCTGCTGGCCGAGTCGGAACGGGCCGCGCTGTCCTCGTGACACCGGCCCTTCAAACCCTGGCCCTCACACCCCGAACAACTCCGCCGCGTTGTCGTGGCACACCGCCCGCAGCCAGTCCTCCCCGAGCCCCAGCCGCTCCAGGGCGTGCAGCTGATGCACGTACGGATACGGGATGTTGGGGAAGTCCGAGCCCAGCAGGATGCGGTCGCCGGCGTCGGCCAGCCGGGACAGGGCGCCGGGCGGGAACGGCGCGAGCTTCTCGGCGAAGTCGGTGAACGCCATAGTCGTGTCGAGCCGCACCTCGCCGTACCACTCGGCGAGGTCGAGGAACTCCTCGTACTCGGGCATCCCCATGTGTGCGACGACCAGCCGCAGCCGGGGGTGCCGGGCCAGCACCCGGGCGATCGGCCCGGGACCGGTGTGCTCGCCGGGCGCGGGCCCGGAGCCGCAGTGGATGACCACGGGAACCCCCGCCTCGGCCAGCACTCCCCAGGCCGGGTCGAGAAGCTCGTCGGCCGGGTCGTACGCCCCCACCTGCACATGCGCCTTGAACACCCGTGCGCCCGCCTCGACGGCCTCCCGGACATACGCCTCGACGCCCGGCTCGGGGAAGAGGGTGGCGGTGTGCAGGCAGTCGGGGGTGCGGCGGGCGAAGTCGGCCGCCCAGCCGTTCAGCCAGCGGGCCATGCCCGGCTTGTGCGAGTAGAGCATCGAGGTGAAGGCCCGCACGCCGAACTCCCGCAGGATGGCGGCCCGTTCCGCCTCCTCCTGACGATAGGTGATCGGCCACTCCAGCCCGCCGGTCAGCGGACCGAGCGCGTCGAAGTAGCCCCAGACCTTGCGCAGCACACTCTCGGGCATGAAGTGCGTGTGCACGTCCACCAGCCCGGGAAGCCCCAGCCGACCCCGGAAACGGCGAACCTCATCGGCCTCCGCACGCGGGGGCCCGGCGGTGCCTGTCGGGTCGGCGGGAACATCGCTGTGATCACCCATGTCGCCCACGATCGGCCCTGGGAGGCGGCGAGTCCACTCCTACTCGGTGGCCGAGCCGGGCGCCGGTTTCCGGTCGCGCAGGTGGGCCGCCTCCACGCGGTGCAGGTGGATCAGCACGTCATGGCTGCGGGCGAGCGCTATGTCGTGCTCCGGCTGCGGATACGCGGTGCCGATGCTGCGGGTCGGCCGGGCGCCCCGCAGCCACTTCCGGGCCGGCCCCGGAGCGGTCCGCAGGTCGACGACGTAGTCGCGGTGGCGCACCCGGTCGAGGGTCCGCTCATTGCTGCCGGGCCCTGCCGGGCCGAGGGTGTACCGCCGCACCTCGTCATCGGGTCCGGTCGCGTTGAACGAGCCCCGGGCGAAGGTGAATCCGATGCTGACGTACGCGTCGCCGAGCCGGTCGCGCAGGAACGCGCCCTGCATCTTCGGATAGTGGGAGGGGTCGTCCGGCACGTAGGAGACGTGTGCGTTGTGCGCCGACAGCAGGATCTTGTCCCCCGTGTGCTGCGCCCACCAGGCCACGTTGTCGGCCATGACCGAGTCGCGGAAGCGCATGGCGGCCCGGAGCTGCTCCGCGTCCCCGAAGTCGAAGGCGTAGCCGCGCGCGGTCTGGTCGATGGCTGTGGCCTGCCGCACCACCCAGTCGTACGCCGCCGGGTCGGCACCCGGCCCTTGCCGCTTCAACAGCGCCAGCGCCTCACCGGTCCGCTCCGCCCTCTCCTCGCGTTCCGCGTAAGACCTGTTCAGGTACTGCTCGATGTACGCGCCCGCCGCCGTCGTGGGCCTCAGCCCCCGATACAGCTCGGTGAAGCGGTCGAGCAGGGCGGGGTGGGCGCGGGCCACATAGCCGGTCACCTCGTCGTACAGCTCGGGCCCGGCCCAGGCGAAGTCGTCGCCCATGAACCGGACCGGGTCGTCAGGGTGCCGGCTGTTGTACGCCCGCATCCACTCCACGAGCGCCAGATACTCGGCGTTGTTCCACCACAGGTAGTCCCGCTGAAACTCCTCCCGCATGATGCGCCGAGGGTCCCCCTCGCCGCGCAACACGTAGGCGTTGAGGCGCAGGCCGGTGCTCCAGGGGGCTTCCAGGGCGAAGGTACGGAAGCCCCGCTTCTCGACGAGGTGGCGGAAGACTCGGTGCTTGAGGGCGAAGAACTCGTGCGAGCTGTGCGTGGCCTCGCCCAGGCCGACGACCCGGGCGTCACCGATCATGCGGTCGAGGGGGCGCAGGTCCCGGGTGTCCCCACCCGGTTCGGCGGTGCGCAGGCGGTGGGAGGTGCGATCGAGGGCGTCTACGACGGTGGAGGTGGACTCGGCGGCGGTCGCGGTGGCCGGTGTCCCGGCCGCGACGACGCCGAGTGTGACGAGCAGGGTCAGAGCGCTGGCGGTCCGATGCCGTGTCATGATCCAAGGCTCTCGCCCCGCGATCATCAAGACCATGCGGCGGACCACCGGCCCGAGGTGGGGAAACCTCCACGCGGGCATGGGGGGTTTACCCGCACCAGCACTCGGTTTCGTCGTCGTTCTCCGCGGCCGTGGCGGTTCGCGCATCGGCAATGAGATCCGGCAGGGCCTTCATCACCGTGTCGAACTCGGCTGCGTGGTAATGCGTCCAGCCGTCCGCGATCTGCTCGCGCAACCGCTCCGGCGAGAAGTCCGGCCCCGGTGGCTCCGGCTCCGGCCCCCAGAGCACGGGCATGATTGCGCGACGCACGGCCACGAAGCGGGGCCCGTCGTTCTCACCTGTGGACGAGACGGCAGGCGGATCGCCCAGCAGCGTGGTCAGCTCCACACCCAGGCCGCCCGCGAGCGCGTGCAGAGTCGGAAGGCGCGCGCCGAGTGCTTCCGCCCCTGTTCCAGCTGGCGGATCACATCGACCGACACATCGGAGCGTTCGGCCAGTTCTTCTTGCGTCAAGGAGGCCAGACGGCGCAGGCGGCGCAAAGTCCGCCCCTGGTCTTCGTTTGCCACGCTGCCACCGTACGCCGCCGGACGGAGCGGAACAGCGCCGTGGGAGAGCGGCGGGCTTCAGCCGATACGGGCGCACAGGTCGTCCGTCGTCCCGTGGAGGAGACGTACGGTCTTGTGTCCGGCAGGGCTGATGTCCATCGTGTAGACGCCGTCGACGATGTACAGGCCGCGCGGGAGGCTGCCCTGGCCCTCCCCGACACCGACGAGCACCGGCCCGTGCACCGCCCAGGCCTGTGAGCCGTCGCGGCGGTACTCGACGACCGCCGAGCCACTCGCGTCGGCGTCGTAGGAGGCACCGGTGTCGGTATTCGTCACCCGTACGACCAGGTCGCCCTGGTAGGCGACCCGCCGTACGGATCCGTCGGGATGGGTGCTGAGCACGCGTCGCACCACCTCGTCGACGACCGGTTCACCGTGGACGGGGAAGTCGCACCGGACGCCGGAGGCGGTGTCCCAGGGCGCGGAAGGCGCCGGTTCCCAGCCCACCCCGGTGTCCGTCCCGGCGGAGGCGGCGGACGCGGCCTGCGTCGCGAGGAGCACGGCGGCAAGTGCGAGTGTCGCAAGGGCGGTTCGGCGCATGGTTCTCCCTGGAGAGCGGGTCGTATGAGGTCTCGGTGCCCCAGCCTCTCCCCGCCCACTGACCAAAGCCTCACCATCCTCGGCGCGCGGATCAGAAGGAGGCGGGCAGGCCCTAAGCTGCCGGACACCATGGAGTTCCAGCTGCTCGGTCCGTTCGCCGCCCGTCACGAGGGGCGGCAGGTGCTGGTGGGCAGTCGCCGCCAGGAGCGGTGCCTGCTGGCGGTCCTGCTGCTGCACGCGGGCAGCGTCGTCACGACCGGACGGCTCATCGACCTGCTGTGGGACGACGCCCCGCCCGCCTCCGCCCGCGGCACCGTCCACACGTACGTCGGCCGGCTGCGGGCCGCGCTCCGGCCGTACGGGGTGTCCGTCGAGACCCGGCACGACGGCTACGCCGTCGAGGGGGACGGCCACGTCATCGACGCGCGGGAGTTCACCACCCTGGTGAGACAGGCGGCTCAGGCCCGCGATCCGGTGGAGCGGATCGGCCACTACGACCGCGCCCTCCGGCTCTGGCACGGCCCGCTGCTCGCGGACGTCGCCGACGACCGGCTGCGAGCCCGGCTCGGCGCCGGCCTCGGCGAACTGCGGCTGTCCGCCCTGGAGATGCTGGCGGAAGCCCAGCTCAGTACGGGTGCGCACCACCGTGTCGTGACGGATTTGGCCCCGCTGATCGAGGAGCACCCGACGCGGGAACGGCTGGTCGCCGCCAGGATGACCGCGCTGTACCGCGCGGGGCGCCGGGCCGAAGCGCTCCAGTTGTACCTCGATACGCGCAGGGTGCTGGTCAAGGAACTCGGCATCGAGCCGGGCGCCGCGCTGCGCACTCTGCACGAGCGGGTACTGCGCGGCGACGCCCGGCTGGACCGGCCCGGGCCGGTGTACGCCGTGCGGGTCGGCGACCAGTGGCTGCCTTGGAGTACGAGCGGACACCCCGCGCTGGAGTTCTGCAACACCTACGCCGGGTGGGGCGGGGACCGGCTGCCCGGGTCGGAGTGGCTGGGCGACTACGCCACGCTCGCCGTATGGGCCGGCCACCTGGACCTGATCGAGGAGCGGCAGGTCACCCGGCTGCGGGAAGAGGCCCGGCGGCAGCCGGACGAGGCCGCGCTCGTCCTAGACGAGGCCAGGCGGTTCCGTACGGACCTGTACGCCTGCCTGACGGACCCGCAGGACGGCCGGGCATTCAAGGCAGTGGCCGCGAGGGTGGAGCGGGCCGCACGGCTCTCGGTCTTCACGCGCGGCGAGGACGGCCTCGGACGCTGGCGGCCGTCACCCTCCACCGGATTGCCGCTCCCCGTCCACGCGGTGGCCCACAGCGTGGCCGAACTGCTGGCCGACGCCCGCCGCTTCACGATCCGCAGCTGCCCCAGCCGGGACTGCGGCTGGCTGTTCCTGGACGAGAGCGGGCGGCGCAGGTGGTGCAGCCTGGCGACGTGCGGTGCGCAGCGGAACACCGGTGGGCTGTGACCGGCCGGTCCGGCACCGGGTGATCCTGCACCAGCCTGTCCCGCACCAACCTGCGCCATCCGGCCCCGCACCGATCCCGCGCCATCCGGCCCCGCACCGCGCAACCCTGAACCCGCCGTCAGCGTCACCCGGCTGAGGCGTTCCCGGTCGGACGGAACCGGTCCGTCGCCGCCAGCAGTGCCTCCGTCGTGGCATCCCCCGACAGCCCGTGCCCCTCCGCGCCGATCAGCACGAGCTCCGCGTCCGGCCACACCTGGGCCAGTTGCCAGGCGACGTCCGGAGGCCCGCTGATGTCCAGCCGCCCGTGGATCATCACCCCGGGGATGCCGGCGAGCTTCCCGGCGTCCCGCAGCAGCGCCCCGTCCTCCAGGAAACCGGCGTGCCGCCAGTAGTGCGTGACCAGGCGGGCGAAGCGCAGCCGGAAGCGGGGGTCCTGAAAGCGGGGATCGGGCCGATGTCCGGGGTGGGTGGACACATGCACGTCCTCCCACCGGCACCAGGCCCGCGCGGCGCGCTCCCGCACGACCGGATCCGGGTCGTTCAGCATCCGGGCGTACGCGTCGACCAGGCTGCCGTCCCGCTCCCGCTCGGGGACGGTGTCGCGGAACCGCGCCCACTCCTCGGGGAAGATCCGGCCCATGTCCCGGGTGACCCACTCCACCTCGCGGCGCGTGGTGTTGGTGACGCTGAAGAGGACCAGCTCGGACACGCGTCCGGCGTGCTGCTGGGCGTAGGCCAGGGCCAGGGTCACACCCCAGGAGCCGCCGAGGACCAGCCACTCCTCGATGCCGAGGTGCTGCCGCAGCAGCTCGATGTCGGCGATGAGACGGTCGGTGGTGTTGGCGTCGAGCGAGGTCAGCGGATCGGCGGCGTCCGGTGTGCTCCGGCCGCACCCGCGCTGGTCGAAGAGCACGATGCGGTACGCCTCGGGGTCGAACAGCCGGCGCCAGGACGGCCCCGCGCCGGAACCCGGCCCTCCGTGCAGGACCAGGGCGGGCTTGCCGGCTGGGTTCCCGCACGTCTCCCAGTACACGCGGTTGCCGTCGCCGACGTCGAGCATGCCGTGTGCGTACGGCTCGATGCCGGCGGGGTAGAACTGGGCCACCTGAGACGTCCTCCCTGACCTGCCTCGGCTGTACTCAGTCCGTATCCGGCGCGAGCGCGGCGAGCTCCCCCAGCACCCGGGCCGCCGGTGCCGGATCGACCAGCCACTTCAGGTGGCTGCTCTCGAGGGTGCGGACGTCGAACGGGTTGTCCGGTGTCAGCCCGTCGCCCTCGCGGATCAGCCGGTCCTGCATGGCGAGCGGCATGCTCGCGTCGTCGGACAGCCGGACGAAGGTCTTCGGGATGCGACCCCAGGTGTCGGCCCGCGCCCGGTCGTCGGTGGTACCGGCGTCCAGGTTCTCGTCGGGCTGGAAGGTGTTCAGGAAGGTCAGGAACTCCTCGTCGGTGCCGTCGGCGAGGAAGGCCGCCTTGAGTGCCGCGAGGGCGTCCGGGTCGGCGGTGCGGAAGTTGACGCGGAGCAGGCCGAGTTCCGCCGGGTCGCCCACCATCGCCAGGGCCAGTGACGCGGCGTCGACACCGGCCATCTCCGGCTCGGCGTAGTAGGCGGCGACGTCGAGATCGACCGGGCACCAGGCGGCGACGTAGACGATCCGGTCGATCAGGTCCGGCCGCGCGTTGGCCGCCACCGTGGCCGTGACGCCGCCGCGGCTGTGGGCGACGAGGATCACGGGGCCGTTCCGCTTGGCCCGCTCCAGGATGCCGATGAGGTGCGCGGCGTTGTCGGCGAGCGTGACGCCCTTGATCGAACCCGGGGCGGAGGCGAGCCCCTCGGCGTCCTGCGGTGCCTGATAGGCGCGGGTGAACGTCGCCCCGAATCCGTGCCCGGGCAGGTCGACGGCGACCGAACGGTGCCCGAGGAGACCCAGTTCCGCCTGGAGCGGCGCCAGGGAGAAGGAGTTCGCGAAGGCGCCGTGGACCAGTACGAAGGTCGGCTGCTGTATTTGTCTGCTCACCCTCAGACCCTAGTCCGACAAGGACTCCCAAAGGTCATTTTCTCTCCAACCAGTGCATGTAAAAAGGGAATTGAGCAGCGAATACCCCGTTGCTACGGTGACCCGATGGCATCGGTCAAACAGTTCCAGGTCACCTTCGACTGCGCGGAACCCGAGCGCCTCGCTCGCTTCTGGTGCGAGGTGCTGGGGTACGTCGTACCGCCGCCACCGGAGGGGTTCGGCTCCTGGGACGATTTCGATCGCACACTGCCGTCCGAGGACCAGGGCAAGTGGTTCGCCTGCGTCGATCCCTCAGGTGCGGGACCGCGGCTGCTGTTCCAGCGCGTCCCCGAAGGCAAGGTCGTCAAGAACCGGGTGCATCTCTGCGTGCGGGCCGGCACCGGACTCGTGGGTGAGGAGCGCCTGGCCACGCTGGAGGCCGAACGCGCGCGACTGGCCGCCCTCGGCGCGGCACATGTGCGCACCCTGCTGGCCGACGGCGTCAACGAGTCGTGCATCGTGATGCAGGACATCGAGGGCAACGAGTTCTGCCTCGACTGAGCCGGGATGCAACCGGAAGGCCACCCCCTCCCCTCTTCTCTCCACGAGTGAGCCGGCGTCAGCGACCGACTCGTCCGCACCGGCAACGCGCCGCTGCGCACGCGCCCGAGGGGAACCCGAGTGACCACACCAGAGCACAGACCAGGCCGGTCCGGCGGCTGGGCGGGCAGACGCCGTCTGAGGATCGCCCTCGCCGCCGCCGTCTCCTTCGCCGTCGCCGGCACCGCCGCACCGGCGGTGGCCACCCAGCCGGACGGGAAGACGGGGCAGCCGCCCGTGCCGTCCCTGTCCTGGTCCGACTGCCAGGGCGGGTTCGAGTGCGCCGACGCCCAGGTGCCGCTGGACTACCGTGATCCGCAGGGCAGGACCATCACCCTCGCGGTGATCCGCAAGAAGGCCCCGGACCAGGCGAAGAAGAAGGGCACCCTCTTCCTCCAGCCCGGCGGGCCCGGCAACTCCGGCGTGGACTTCGTACGCGGCAACTACGCCGGCCTGCCGGCCGCCGTGCGCGACTCCTTCGACGTCTTCGGGTACGACGTCCGCGGCGTCGGGCGCAGTTCGCAGGTCGAGTGCTGGGACGACCAGACGTACACCCAGGCCATCACCGCCGCCAAGGGCGTCCCCGGCCCGGACGCCTACGAGCCCGCCGTGCGGCAGGCCGCCGCGTTCGCCCAGGCCTGCCAGGACAAGGCGGGCGAGCTGCTGCCGTACGTGGGCACCGAGTACGTCGCCCGCGACATCGACCTGCTGCGTCAGGCCCTGGGGGAGGACCAACTCACCTACTACGGCCGGTCGTTCGGCAGCTACATAGGCACCGTCTACGCCGCCCTGTTCCCCGACCGGGTGCGCGCCCTGGTGCTCGACGGCGCGTACGACCCGGAGCGCTACGCGAACCGGCCCTACGCCTACGACCGGTCCCAGTACCTGGCGCTGGACGGCGCGATGAGCCGGTTCCTCGACTGGTGCGCGGCGGACCAGGCCACCTGCGGGTTCGGTGACGGCGACCCCCGGGGCGCGTTCGAGAAGCTCAAGGCCGACCTGGACGCCGGCCCGGTACCGACCGCGAACGGCGGTCAGGCGAACGGCTACACCCTCGTCTACCGCCTCCTGTTCAACATCAACGCGGGCAAGGTCATCTGGCCCTCCCTCGGCGCGGCCCTGCACAAGGCCCAGCAGCGCGACAACACGTCCTTCCTGCTCCGGCCGCCGTCCGCCGCCAGCTACGACTTCCTCAACCCGAACGTGGTCGTGGAGTGCGTCGACCGGGACTACCCGCGTAACCCGCACCTGCTGAAGTGGAAGGTGACCTCCTTCGCCAAGGCGGCGCCGCTGCTCGGACCGCCCCTCGCCTACGGTCCGCCGCTCTACGACCACCAGCACGCCACCACCTGCGCCCAGTGGCCGGCCGAGAAGCCCAGCCGCTACGACGGCTCCTTCCGCGCCGAGGGCTCCGCGCCGATCCTGGTCCTCGGCACCACCGGCGACCCGGACACCCCGTACCGGGACGCGGTGGCCCTGTCCCGGCAGCTGGACAACGGCCGGCTGCTCACCTTCGAGGCCGAAGGACACACCGCGTTCGGGCGGAGCGTCTGCGCGACGGACGCCGTCACGGGCTACCTCGTGGACCTGAAGGTGCCCGCACGCGGCACGACCTGCGCGGACGAGACCCAGCCGCCGACCGTCACGCCGAAGGTGGCCCCGCCCGGCACGACGCTCGGCGAACTCCGCCACGGCGTCAGCGACCGCCTCGAACGCCTCGGCGACATGCGCTGAACCACCCGCCAGGCGTGGGGTTCTCCCCAGGGCTGCCGTCCACCGAACGGTGGACGGCAGGTTCAACCGAGTGCCTCTGTCCGACAACTGCCCTGCTCAGCAACGCTTTTGGGCATGACTTCATTATCTGTGCGGGTGGCACGCCAGAGCGCGCGGCACCCCTGGCGGGCGATCGCCGGCTGGCTGGTGTTCGTGGTGCTGTGTCTGGGCGCCGGCAGTGCTGTCGGCGTGAACAGTGCGAAGACGGCGGACTACCGGGTCGGTGAGGCAGGCCGGGCCGAGGCCCTCGCGGCCGAGGGGAATCTGGAGCGCAGATCCGCCGAGCAGGTGCTGATCTCCTCCCGTTCGGGCGGTGCCCTGGACCAGGGCACCGCCCGAGCTGCCGCCGAGGAGCTGACCGAGCGGATGCGGCGCCTGCCTGAAGTGGCGGGCGTGGCCGACCCGTTGCTGTCCGAGGACCGGCGGATCCTGATGGTCGAGGTGGCGCTGAAGGGCGAGGAGCGGGACGCCAAGGACAAGGTCGACGCGCTGCTGGCACAGACCGCAGCGGTACAGAAGAGCCACCCGGATCTGCTGCTGGAGGAGACCGGAAGCCCTTCCGTCAGCAAGGGAGTCGACAAGCAGCGCAGTGACGACCTGGCGCTGTCCGAAGCGATCACCCTTCCCGTCACCCTGCTCACGCTGCTGGTGGTGTTCGGCTCGGTGACCATGGCCGCGGTGCCGTTGCTGCTGGCACTGTCGTCGATCGCCGCCGCGGTCGGGCTGTCGATGGTCGTCTCGCACCTGACGCCCGACGCCGGGGTCGGCACCAACGTCATCCTGATGATCGGTCTCGCGGTCGGCGTCGACTACACGCTCTTCTACCTCAAGCGTGAGCGGGAGGAACGGGCCCGCTCCGGCGGCCGGCTCTCCTCCGAGGCCCTCGTGGAGCTGGCCGCGGCGACCTCGGGCCGGGCGGTCGTGGTCTCCGGGCTCGCGGTGGTCGCCTCCACGGCGACGCTGTACCTCGCCTCCGACGTGATCTTCTCCTCCCTCGCGACCGGCACCATCGTGGTCGTGCTGGTCGCGGTGGCCAGTTCCCTGACCGCGCTGCCGGCGCTGCTGGTGAAGCTGGGGCAGCGGGCGGAACGCCGGGCGCTGCGGCGGGCGGAGCGCGGGAAGCCCGCACACCGGGTGCGCGGCGAGGGCGGCGGCAGCCGGGTGTGGAGCGCGCTGCTGCGGCCCGCCGCCCGGCACCCCCTGGCCACCCTGTGCGTGTCGGTCGTGGCACTGCTGGCACTGGTCGTCCCGCTGGCCGGACTGAAGATCACCGAGATGAGCCGGGACACCCACTCCCGCGACATCCCCGCGATGCAGGTGTACGACCGGCTCAACGACGCGTTCCCCGAGCAGCGGGTGACCCACCAGGTCGTCGTGCGGGCCGACGCCTCACGGTCGGCGGAGGTGACCGCCGCGCTGCGGGAGGTGGTCCGGCGGGCGCAGGCCGATCCGCTGTTCACCGGGGCGTCGCGGATGCGGACCTCGGCCGACGACCGCACCAGCACTCTCGAACTGAAGGTGCCCCACCTCGGCAACTCCGACGAGGCGTACGACTCCCTGGACCGGCTGCGGGACGACTTCCTGCCCGCCACCGTCGGCCGGATCGCCGGTGCCGAGTACGGCGTGAGCGGTGACGTCGCCCGCTACACGGACTATCCCGCCCATCAGAACGCCAAACTGCCGCTGGTGCTCGTGGCGTTGCTGCTGGTGACGTTCGGGATGACGGTGTACGCCTTCCGTTCGGTGGTGCTCGGGCTGCTCGGCGTCGTGCTGAACCTGCTGTCCGCGGCGGCGGCACTCGGGCTGCTGGTGCTGGTGTTCCAGGGGACCTGGGCCGAAGGCCTGCTGGGCTTCGACTCCACCGGGTCGATCGGTTCGCGGGTGCCGCTGTTCCTCTTCGTGATCCTCTTCGGGCTGTCGATGGACTACCAGGTGTTCGTGGTGAGCCGGATCCGGGAGGCGGTGCTCGCGGGCGTGCCCACCCGGCAGGCCGTGCTGGACGGGATCCGGTCCTCGGCGAGCGTGGTGACCAGCGCCGCCGTCGTGATGACGACCGTGTTCGCCGGCTTCGTCTTCCTGCACATCATCGAGATGAAGCAGATCGGCTTCGTCCTGGCGGCGGCCGTGCTGATCGACGCGTTCGTGGTCCGGGCCCTGGTGCTGCCGGCGGCGATGCTGCTGCTGGGCGAGGCGAGTTGGTGGCCCTCGCGAGCGCTGCGGCGGACGACGGCGGCCGACCCCGGGAAAAGGAGCCCCTCCCGCCCGGCGGTCGACGTACGTTGACCGCTATGACCGCTCTCGCCGGGTCCACCGCCGACGCCTTCTGGGCCGTCTCGCTGCGCCGCTGGAACGCGGTGTGCTGGCTGCTGTTCGCCGTGATGGCCGTCGGGCTGGTCGCCATCGACCGGCCCGGCGGGAGCAAGTACGCGGCGCTGGTTCTGCTGGGCGGCGTGGTGCTGTGCTACGCGGTCCTCGACCGCTTCCCCGCCAACCCCGTCGTACGGCCGCACGTCTACCTGTCGGTGCTGGTGGTGGCCCTGGGAGGGCTGGCGTATCTGCGCGCCAACTACGCGGGCCTGTTCATGGTGACGCTGCCGCACTACTGGATGTTCGGGCGGACGCCGAGGGCCTCGCTGGTGTTCCTGGGGCTCGCCACGGCCGCGACCCTGGCCGGGAGCGTGCTGCGGGAGGACGGCTGGACGGTGGAGTTCTTCACCGAGACGCTCGTGTCCACGCTGCTCGTCGTCGCCGTGGGGGCGCTGATCGGCCTGTGGACGCACTCGGTGGTCGCGCAGAGCGCCGAACGGGCCCGGCTGATCAGTGAACTGGAGCAGACCCAGGCCGAGTTGACCGAGGCGCACCAGCGTCAGGGCGCGGCGGACGAGCGGGAGCGGATGGCGCGGGACATCCACGACACCCTCGCGCAGGGCTTCGCCTCGATCGTCGTGCTCGCCGAGGCGGCCCGGGCGGGGCTCGACTCAGATCCGGCCCGCAGCGCCCAGCAGTTGCGGTCGATCGAGTCCACCGCACGGGAGAACCTCGCCGAGGCGCGGGAGCTGGTCGGCTCGGGCCGGCGTCCGGGCCAGGCCGTGGCCGGTTCGGTGGCCCAGACCCTCCGCCGCATCCTGGACCGTTTCGCCGAGGACACCGGCCTCACCGTCGACGCCGAACTGGAGGACCTGGAGTGCGACCAGCAGACCCGGATCGCGCTGCTGCGCTGCACCCAGGAGTCCCTCGCCAACGTCCGCAAGCACGCCCGTGCCTCCACGGTGGGCGTGGTCCTGGCCCGGCAGCCGTACGGGATGGAGCTCGAGATCACCGATGACGGGACGGGTTTCCTGGTGGAGGAGTCGTCGGGCTTCGGTCTGGACGGCATGCGCAAACGACTCGCGGAGCTGGGCGGGAGGCTGACGGTGACGAGTTCGCTGGGCGACGGGACGCGGGTGCTGGCGCTGGTACCCCTGGGGGCTGCGGCATGACGAAGGGACCCCTGCGCATCATCGTCGTGGACGATCACACGGTCATGCGGGCCGGAGTGGTGGCTCTCCTCGCCTCCGGCACCGGCATCGAGATCGTCGGCGAGGCCGGCGACGGCCGCGCGGCCCTGGACCTCGTCGAGCGTCACCGGCCCGATGTCGCCCTGGTCGACCTGCGGATGCCCGTGCTGGACGGAGTGGCCACGACGACCGAGATCGTGACCCGCTTCCCCCGCACCCGGGTGCTGATCCTCACCACGTACGACACGGACGCGGAGATCGAGCGCGCGGTGGAGGCCGGGGCGATCGGCTATCTCCTGAAGGACACCACCCGTGAGCAGCTCGCCGACGCGATCCATGCCGCGGCCCGCGGGGAGACGGTACTGGCGCCCCGGGTGGCCGAGCGGCTCGTCGCCCGGATGCGCCGGCCCGAGCGGATTCCGCTCACGGCCCGCGAGGCGGATGTCCTGAACGCGGTCGCGGACGGCCTCACCAACGCCGAGATCGGCCGCCGCCTCGTCATCGCCGAGGCCACGGTGAAGACGCACCTGCTCCGCCTGTTCGCCAAGCTCGACGTCAACGACCGCACGAGGGCCGTGGTGGTGGCGATGGAACGCGGGCTGTTGCGCAGGCCGGCCCCCACCGAAGGCCCCTGAGGACTTTGCCTTCTCTTTACAACCTGCCGGGTGGCCGCCTCGTCTCTCCGCACGAACTCACCGCCCGGCCGCCGGCACCGGGCGCCGCACCCCGCCGATCACGAGGCGGGGCCGACCAAGGAGAGCGACCCCATGCGCCGAACCGTCCTCAGTGTCCTGGCCCTCGCGGGCACCGCCGTACTGATGGGCGCGGGCCCCGCGTTCGCCGGCGGCACCACGGCCCCGACCCCGGTCCCGGCGACCGACGCCCCCACCGCCCAGCCGGCGGAGAGCGCCGTACCGACGGCCGGTGACGAGGCGGCCAGTCCGGTGCCGAGTGCCGAGCCCGCCACTCCGGTGCCGAGCGCCGAGCCGACCAAGGCACCGGCCGAGGACCAGGTCGCCGTCCGGCCGAGCGGCGCGCCCGACACCGGCGTGACGTCGGCGTCCGCGGGCTCCGCCACCAGCGGCACGGCGATCGGCGCGGGCGCCGCCGCGGTGCTCGCCCTCGGCGGCGGCACGGTCTTCGTCGTACGCCGCCGCCGGGCGCCCGGGGCATGACCGCGTTCTCCAGGCGCGCGTTCACGGCCGCGGCCCTGACGCCCCTGCTGGCGGCCTGCGGCGGTGGGAGCACGACGGACGAGCACGCCTCCCGGACCCCACCGCCGCCGGTCCCGGCCGGACGGAGGCGTCGCCCGGCGAGTTCGGTGCCGGTCCGGCTGCTGATCCCCGCGATCGGCGTCGACACCCCGGTCATCCGGCTGGGCCTGGCGCCGGACGGCACGGTGGAGGTACCGCCGGTGACGGCCCATGACCGGGCGGGCTGGTACCACCACTCGCCGACGCCCGGCCGGACCGGCCCGTCGGTGATCCTCGGCCATGTCACGGTCGGCCCGTACGGCGACGGTGTCTTCCGGCACCTCGCCCGGCTGCGCCGGGGCCAGCGGATCGTGGCGCGCCTGGAGAACGGCACGGCGGCGGAGTTCGCCGTCACGGCCGTACGCACGGTCCCGAAAACCGAGTTCCCGGCGGACGACGTCTACGGGAACGTGAACCGCCCGGAGCTGCGGTTGATCACCTGCGGCGGTGTGCGGACCGGCGACGAATACGCGGACAACGTGATCGTGTTCGCCGCGCAGGGCGGCACCGAGTCCCCCACCCCTGGAGAGCGTTGAAACGGTCCCGCGAGAAGGCCGCGTCCGAGCTGTTCGCCGCCCTCTACCCGCGCCTCGCCGGCTGGTGCCGCCGTCTCGTCGACGACGACGAGACGGCCCACGAGATCGCCTCGGAGGCGTTCACCCGGCTCTGGGCCCGCTGGACGTCCGTGGCGGAGCCGCGCGGCTTCCTCTACGTCACCGCGGCCAACCTCGTGCGCGACCACTGGCGCAAACTGGAGCGCGAGCGCCGGGCCATGCACCGCGTCACCTCGGAAGCCGCGATACGCCCCCACCCCGAACAGGCCGACCCGTCGGTGCGCCTGCTCGTGCAGTCGCTCCCCGAACGACTCCGCGTCCCGCTCCTCCTGCACTACTACGCTGACATGCCGATCCGGGAGGTGTCGGTACTGACCGGACGCAAGGAAGGAACCGTCAAGGCCGACCTGCACGCGGCCCGGGAACTGCTCCGCGTCCATCTGAGGAGAAGCCTTGACCACACGCCTTGACGACGACGGGCCGGAGTTCGGCCCCGACGACCCGCTCGCCGTGATCCTGCGCCCCTCCTCGCCGGACTACCTGAGCGCGCCCCCCGGCCACTACGAGGCGATCCGCCGCAGGTCGGCCCGCCGCCGCCTGCTGCGCACCGCGGCCGGGACGGGTCTGCTCTGCGCCACGGCCGCCCTCATCGCCCTCCCGCTGCGCCTCACGGCCCCGGAGCCCCCTGCCTCCCCGACGGTCCCGATGGCTCCACCGTCCAGGACAACGGCCCCGCCGCCCCCCTCCCCTTCTCCGTCCCCCTCCGCGCCCGTTCCCGCGTCCGAGGCTCCGACACCCACCGCACAGGACACCGGCGGCGCCACGACCCCGACGCCCTCCCCCCACCTCCCGTCGGCCGTCCCCACCGCGATCCGCCCGGATGCCTCGAAAACCCGCCCGGCCACGGACCAGCCGTCCGGCGGCGGCCGGTAGCCTTGCCGTATGGCATTGGCATGCACCGGCATCCCGCACTGCTTCCTCTGACACCGCGGTGAGCACGGTGATGTGAGTCCCCCTCACATCACCGAGCTCGGCCTGCCCGCCACCGGCGGGCGCCGACGACTTCACCGTCCCCCGCACACACAGCCGGCGCTCCAGCGCGCCGTGCTGCGTCGTCAAGGAGCATCCATGCCTTCGGGTCCGGGCCGACGCCTGCCGTCCGACCGACTTCTGACCGTCCTGACCTGCCCCCTGTGCCCGTCCGGCCTCATACGGACCGACGGCGCTCTGCGGTGCGCCGACCGGCACACGTTCGACATCGCCCGCCACGGCTACGTCAGTCTGCTGACCGGCCACCGGCGGGCCGTGAGCGCCGACTCCGCCGACATGGTCCGGTGCCGCGGTTCTTTCCTCCGCGCCGGGCACTACGACCCGCTCGCCCGCACCCTCGTGGAGCTGGCGACGGAACTGGCCCCGCCCGACGCCGTCGTGCTGGACGCCGGCGCGGGCACCGGCCACTACCTCGCGGCGGTCCTGGACGCCCTGCCCGGGGCCCTGGGCCTGGGGCTCGACAGCTCCGTCCACGCCCTGCGCGCCGCCGCCCGCGCGCACGCCCGTGCGGAGGCCGTCGGCTGGGACGTCTGGCGGCCGTGGCCCGTCCGCACCGGCTGCGCCGACCTCGTGCTGAACGTCTTCGCGCCCCGCAACGGACCGGAGTTCCACCGCGTCCTCCGGCCGGACGGCGCCCTGCTCGTCGTCACGCCGACGAGCAGGCATCTGCGGGAACTACGGGCGCCGCTGGGCCTGCTGGCCGTCGACCCCAGGAAGGAGGAACGCCTGCGCCGGACCCTCGCGGCCCGTTTCCGGCACGCGCGCACCGAGTCGCTGGAGTACCCCATGAGCCTCACACCCGAGGACGCCACCGGCCTGGTGGCCATGAGTCCGGCCGCGCACCACGTCGGCCCCGCGGAACTGCGGCGCCGTGTCGGCGCGCTGGGGACGCCCGTGCGCGTGACCGCCTCGTTCACCGTGTCGGTGTACCGGCCGAGGGGTCCTCAGGGGCGCCGGGCCGAGTCATGACCCACCACGAGCCGCCGAGCCGTGCTACGCTCTCGGTGTTGCAGTTGTGGTACCCATGAACTTATGTGCGCCTGACGGGAATGCTTCTCCTTCAGGCGCATTATTTGGTTTCCGGCATCTCCGGATGGGGCCTCTGCCTACAGAAGGAGAATGTCATGGCACAGGGAACCGTGAAGTGGTTCAACTCTGAAAAGGGCTTCGGCTTCATCGAGCAGGACGGCGGCGGCCCCGACGTCTTCGCCCACTACTCGAACATCGCGACCCAGGGCTTCCGTGAGCTCCAGGAGGGTCAGCGGGTGTCCTTCGACGTCACGCAGGGCCAGAAGGGCCCGCAGGCGGAGAACATCGTCCCCGCCTGATCGCCGGACGCGTATTCCGCTCACCGGGGTCCGCACCGTCATGGTGCGGACCCCGGTTTGTGCTGTTTCCAGGAAGGCAGATAACGGTATGTCCCGCAGGCCCCAGAAGCCGAACCGGCGCGCCTCGTCACCCTCACCGTCCGCGTCGGCGCCGCGGGAATTCCGGCTGCCG
The DNA here is from genome assembly GCF_000717875.1 of Streptomyces sp. NRRL S-455. Classification (GTDB taxonomy): domain Bacteria; phylum Actinomycetota; class Actinomycetes; order Streptomycetales; family Streptomycetaceae; genus Streptomyces. Next base: position 131,056 of record NZ_JOCT01000021.1, on the reverse strand, counting down.
GAAGGCACCACACCCGCCCTTCCCGCAGTCGAGGACTTCGCCGCCCTCGACATGCCCGCGGGGCTGCTGAAGACCCTCACCGCGCAGGGCGTGACCACCCCCTTTCCCATCCAGGCCGCCACGCTGCCCAACTCGCTCGCCGGCCGGGATTTGCTGGGACGGGGACGCACCGGCTCCGGCAAGACCCTCGCGTTCGGGCTGGCGCTCCTGGCCCGCACGGCCGGACTGCGCGCGGAGCCCAAGGCACCCCTCGCCCTGGTGCTGGTGCCCACCCGTGAACTCGCCCAGCAGGTGACCGACGCGCTGACCCCCTACGCGACGGCGGTGAACCTCCGGCTGGCCACCGTGGTCGGCGGGCTCTCCATCACCAAGCAGGCGGGAACGCTCCGGCGCGGCGCCGAGGTGCTCGTGGCGACCCCCGGCAGGCTCAACGACCTCGTGGAACGCGGGGACTGCGTGCTCGGCGACGTACGGATCACGGTGCTGGACGAAGCCGACCAGATGACCGACATGGGCTTCCTGCCGCAGATCACCAAGCTGATCCAGCAGGTGCGGCCCGACGGGCAGCGCCTGCTCTTCTCGGCCACCCTGGACCGCAACATCGACCGCCTGGTGCAGCGGTTCCTGACCGACCCCGTGGTGCACTCCGTGGACCCGTCGGCGGGAGCGGTGACCACCATGGAGCACCACGTGCTGCACGTCCAGGACGAGACCGACAAGAAGGCCGTCACCACGCGCATCGCGGCCCGGGACGGCCGGGTCATCCTCTTCCTCGACACCAAGAGGTCCGCCGACCGGCTCGCCAAGCGGCTCCTCGCCGTCGGTGTCCGGGCGGCGGCACTGCACGGAGGCCGGTCCCAGCCGCAGCGCAACCGCACCCTGGAACAGTTCAAGAACGGCCAGGTCACCGCCCTGGTGGCGACGAACGTCGCGGCCCGGGGCATACACGTCGACGACCTCGACCTCGTCGTGAACGTCGATCCCCCCACCGACCACAAGGACTACCTCCACCGGGGCGGCCGCACGGCCCGCGCCGGCGGCTCCGGCAGTGTGGTCACCCTGGTCCTGCCCGACCAGAAGCGGGACGTGACCCGGCTCCTGTCGGACGCGGGCATCCGCCCCCGGGCGGCCCGCGTCACGTCGAGCGACGCGGAACTGGCCACCATCACCGGCGCCCGCGAGCCGTCCGGCGTCGCCGTCACGATCGAGGCGCCCCAGCAGGCGGCACCCACGGCGTCCCGCCCCGACCGGAAGGCCGGCTCCACGCCCGGCGGGCGATCCGGCCGCCGGCGCCGAAGCGGCGGCGGGGCCGCCGCGGCGCCAGGCGCTGCCTCCAGGGGCGGGAGCCGGAACCCCGACCGCCGGGCCGCGGCCGGAGGGACAGCCTCCGGTGGCACCTCAGCGACCGGGGGGCGTGGTTCCGGCCGCGGTTCCGACCGCCAGTCCACGGGCGGCGCGACGACCGGTGCCGCCTCCGGCAAGGCTGTCCGCGGCTCCGGCCGGCGGGCGACGGCCGGCGGAGCCACAGGCGGCGCCGCCGGCACCGGAGGCCGCACCTCCGACCGCCGAGGCGGCCGCCGCACCTAGGGTCTGTCGTCTCCCGCAGAGAGCCGCGCCGGTTCGCCCGGTCAGAGCTGGAACTCGGCGGGCGACACCCCCAGCACCCCACAGGCCTCGCGCAGGACCGTCGCCTCGGCCTGGGAGAAGTGGCCGTCGGCACCGGCGATCACCATGCCGGTCTGGATCACCGCCCTGGCCTCCGTGGGCTTCTTGGCGGCCTTGGCGATCTCCTGCATCGCCTCGGTCCTGCCGTGCTGGAAGTTCATGGTCAGCTGGTCGACGTGCTTGTTGAAACGCTGCCGCAGCTGCTCCGGCGGGAAGTTCTGCAGCACGTCGTTGCTGAGGATCATCGACTCGACCTGCTGCCGCTCGGCCGGGTCGATCTGACCGTCGGCCGCCGCGACCAGCGCGCACATCGCCATGCTGGCGTCCCGGTACGCCCCGCTCTTCAGCTCGGTCTTCAGCGAACCGAGCTGCGTCTTCAGAAGACCCACCAGCTGGGCCCGGCTGCCACCGCCGGACCCCGTACCCCCGCTGTGGCCGCCATGCCCCCCGTACCCGCCACTGTGCCCACCGGTCGCGCCGCGCCCGCCCTGCGACTGCTGGAAAGCCTTGGCCTGGTCCTTGAGCCGGTCCCACACTGCCATTGACGTCACCTCGGTACTCGTCAGCATCACCAACGCACCCGCTCACGCGCGCACACCCGTCCAACGCCCACACCCCAGGCAAAGGTTCCGCAAAACGCCCCCGTCTCACGTCATGGACCGTCGTACGGCCCGCGTCATGGTCAGCGGCGTGACCCGTGCGGGGCCGTCGTCCGCCGAAACGGAGACTGCCCGCACCCGGTGGCCGGGTGCGGGCAGTCTCCATGCCGATCAGGATCGAACAAGACCGGGAGACAGCTGATCAAACTTGAGGGTCTTGGACAGCTGAGCAGGAGTGGAAGCGGACTTGGGGGTGGCCGGGCAGAGCGCGCCGAGGATGTAGGTGGCCATGGCGTCGTCGATCGGGTTCGCCTTCGGTTGGCCGTTCTCGTCGAGGCTCTGGTACTTCATCAGGTTCTGGGCGAGAGCGAGCTGGCGCTTGCCGTCACGGCTCGACAGCGCGGTCATGCCGGCGCCGAACACCGCGCCGTCGTGGCCCCAGAAGCGGCCACAGGGCAGATCGACCGCGTAGATGCCGAGGCCGTAGGCAATGCCATTCACCGATACCGTGCGCGTCATCTCGTCGAGGGAGGCCTCGCCGATCAGCTTGCCGCCGAGCAGCGCGCGGTAGAAGCGGTTCAGGTCGTCGGTGGTCGAGACGACCGCGCCCGCCGTCGACGCCCAGGACATGTTGTAGACGCTGTAGTCGCGGGGCGGATTGATCAGGCCGAACCACGACTCGTACATCCGCGGGTGCGGGCCCTTGATGTACGGGGTGCGCGGGAAGTAGGTGTGGCGGAGCCCGGCCCGGTCCATGACGTTGCGCTCGATGTAGGCCTCGGCGTCCTGGCCGGTCACCTTCTCCAGGAGCAGCCCGGCGATGACGTAGTTGCTGTTGGAGTAGGAGCCCGGCACGGCGCCGGGGCTTCCCGTGGCGGGGGCCGCCAGGCCCAGCCGGACCAGTTCCTCGGGGCGTATGGAGCGGAAGCGCTCCTCGTCGATGCTGGCCGTCGAATTCTCGGCGAAGGAAGGGAAGGCGCCCACGATGTAGTCGCCGATGTGGCTGGTGTGGTTCAGGAGCATGCGGACGGTGATCTGCCGGCCGCGCTCCCCGGGTATGAGGTCCGGGAGGTAGTCGCCGACGGGCGCGTCGAGACTGATGCGGCCCCGCTCCACCTGCTGGAGCACGGCGACGGAGGTGAAGGTCTTGCTGATGCTGCCCACCCGGTGCCGCATGCCCGGCGTGACCGGGCGGCCCGTGTCCACGTCGGCGACCCCGGAGGCGCCGGTCCACCGCTCGCCGCCGTCCCGGACGGCGGAGAAGACGCCGTACATGCCCGCCTCGTGGATGGCGTCCAGCTTGTCGCGCAGTCCGGATCTGTCCAGTGAGGTGCGGTCCGTGGACACGGCGGGCGGCGTGGCCGGGCCGGCGTGGGCGGGCGCGGTCAGTACGGCGGTGGTCGTCAGCAGCGTGGTGCCCAGGACGGTCCCGAGAAGCCGGACGATGCGCAACGGCTTGCCCCTTCCTTGGTGTTCGAGTCGGCAGGGTTCGAACAGGTCGGGGCCATCGTCAGGCGAAGCCGATGCCTCTTGCATCCTTCCAGGGAATGATCGTCTTCCGGCCGCTCGGCGGCCGAAATGCCGACGTCAGAGCAGTATTTGACGGCATATCACTTGTCTGTCGGCCGGCGTTGCGTTCCTGTCGCCCCGTCACACCTGCTGCGGATCCGCCGAAATGCGCAGGGCCTCCACCAGCTCCCGGTACAGCGCGTCCGTGGCGAGCAGCTCACCGTGGCTGCCCCGGGCGCGGACCCGGCCCCCGTCCAGCACCACGAGGGTGTCCGCGTCGATCACGGTGGACAGCCGGTGGGCGATCGTGACGACGGCGCCGGTCTCCGCACGGGCGCGGACGCACGTCTGGACGGCGGCACGCGCAGCGGGAGCCGGCGCTGGACGTACTCGCGCAGGCCGAGGCGCTCGGCGTGCCGGTGAGCCCGGGCCGGCGCGATGCGCTGCCACTCGCCGCCGGAGACGGCCGCGCCGGACAGGGGCGGGTCCAGGCCGTCCGCTGCGGGAAGGCGGGAAGGCCGGAACGGGCTCCCGAGCGGCACACGCGGGGACGCGACGGCCCGGACCGGCCTTCCACGGTCCGCAATCTGCCACCCGGCATGCCGCGCCGCCTCCCGGGACGCCCGAACGAGGGCAGCGGGGTGGGGGCTGGGATGATGCGCGCATGTCGACTCTCGCCACCCTCGCGGTGCTGGCTCTCGCCGCGCTCCACGCCTACATCCTGGTGCTGGAGATGTTCCTGTGGACCACCCCCCGGGCTCGCGCCGCGTTCGGCACCACCGCCGAGTTCGCGGCCGGGACGAAGGCCCTGGCCGCGAACCAGGGCCTCTACAACGGCTTCCTCGCCGCCGGTCTGCTGTGGGGTGCGGTGGCGGCCGACCCGGTGGGGTTCCAGGTCTCGGTGTTCTTCCTGGTGTGCGTTGCGGTCGCGGGGCTCTACGGCGCCGCGACCGCCAGCCGGAAGATCCTCTTCGTCCAGACCGTCCCGGCGCTCCTAGCCCTGGCCCTGGTCCTGCTCGCCCGCTGACCCGGAGGTCGTGGCGGCCGGCCGACACAGTCGGACATTCCAGGCGCTTTATGGCATTACGTCGGCGATAATCGGAGCATGGAGACGGCAACGTACGAACTTCTCGCGGCGTCGTCGGATCACGCGGTCGCCGTGACGATCGCCTTCGTCGGCGGGCTCATCGTGGCCTGCGCGCTGATCTGGGGCGTGCGGGTCGGGATGCGGGTCATGGACAAGGACACCCACCACCCCGGCCCCGAGGAGCAGCCGCACCTCCCCGACGGCGGGCCGGTCCACGAGACGCGGGAGATGCGGGAGCCCGACGACGTGCCGATCATGGCGCCCGATGGCAAGCGGATCCTGCCCCATGAGCTGCACCATGCGAGCACCCGGACCGGCAAGGACCAGAAACCGCGCCGCTGGTCGCCCGGATCCAGCGGATCCTTCGGCGGCGGCGGCCTCGGGCGTACGTGAGGCCCTGAGACCAGGGGCCCGCCGCTCCCCAGGGAGGTGACATGGCTGCACGCCACCGGACGCGCCGGGCGGCGCTCGGCGCGGTGCTGACGTTCGCCCTGGGTGCGGCCGTGCTCACCGGCTGCGGCGGCGACAGCCCCTCGGACACCGCCCGTGAGGCGGAGTCGGCGGTCGGATCGATCGCCTCGCAGGCCTCCGAGGCGGTGGAGTCGGCCACGGCGGAGGCCGGACGCCGGCTGGACGACATCAAGGACGGCGTCGACGTCAAGGGCGACGCCAGGGTCGCCGCGCCCACCGTCGGCTCCGACGGCCGGGCCCGGGCCGAGGTCACCGTCCGCAACACCGACGACTCGGCCAGGTCCTTCGCCGTCCAGGTGAACTTCACGGACGCCGGGGGCGCGCTGACCGACACGGTCATCGTCACCGTGAACAGCGTGCAGGCGGGCGATTCCGCCACGGCCACCGCCCACAGCACCCGCGACCTGTCCGATGAGGTCCGGGCGGAGGTGGCCCGGGCCGTGCGCTACTGACCGGCGCCGGCGTCCCCGACCGAGATGTCGATCTGCTCGCTCTCGGCGCTCACCCCGTTGAGGGTGGCGACGGCCTGGAGACGGTTGGTCCCGGCCGGAAGGGCCGAGCGCGGTGTGCAGGACCAGGTGCCGTCGGGAGCGGCGGTCGCCGCACAGGCCTCCTGGTCGTCCTTGTCGCGGACGGTGATCCGGGCGCCCGGGTGCGCCGTACCGGAGATCCGCGGCCGGCCGTCCAGCGCCACGCCGGACAGCGGGCGGTCCAGCGTCGGCCCGGCCATGCCCACGGTCACGGAGCAGCGTCCGGCGGCCTGCCGTACGCCCCGCGCGTCGGTGACCAGCACGGAACAGCCGCGCAGCCGGGTACCGGGCACCGCGTCGGCGGACACCGCCAGCACGAAGGGGAACGTACGGTCCTGCCACGGCCGCCCGGCCGCCTCGCCGGTGAGGGTGTACGTCCCGCCACGTCCGCCGGGGGCGACCCGGCCCCGGTAGCCGGCCGCGTCGAGCGGCGTGGCCGTCACCCGGGCGCCCCGGGGCGCCGTCAGGGTCACGGTCGCGCCCGCGCCGGGCGGCGTTCCCGGTCGGCCCGCGACCTCGACGACGCCCTCCCGGCCGGGAACGATGGTCGCGGCGCCCCACACCCCGCCGTCCCGGGCCGCCGTGGACGCGCCCGGGAACGCGAGCACCCCCACGACGACGGCCCCCACGACGGCTGCCGCCTTCCCGCACCTGTTCCTGGCGTTCATCGCGTTCCTCGTGCTCATCGCGTTCCTCGCGTTCATCGCGTTCGTCCGGCTCATCGGGTTCATCGCGGGCGGGGCGCCCTGTGCGGACGTCGGCGGGGCACTCTGCCAGCGATTCTCAGGGGGCGCCCCCACAGACGGCGCGTGCTGGTGGGCCGCGCGGGTGGCGGAGACCGGACCGACGCTCCTCCGCAGGGCATACGGGCGACAGCAGTGCACCTGTCCAGAACGCCGGGAAAGCGAACCATCGCCGTGATCGGAGTGATCCATTCCCGCTGTGATGAAAGTGTGATGGCAGAGCAACTTCCTTTGTATTACCGCAGGTTGACAGGGTGCGACGGCCCGGCCACGATGGGGACGCACTGTGGCGCATGTGACCAATGGGCCCGGTGCCTCTTCGACCACTCACCCCGATACGGCCCCGGCAGCCGCGCGCTGCCCGCATGCCGTCATCCGGGTTTCTGCACACGCCAAGAATGGGATCCGCATGTCCATAGCGAGACGTGTCACCGCGCGACGCCTGCTGGGGACGGGCGCCGCGGCCCTCGCCCTCTGCGCCGCCTCCGCCACCACCGCGTTCGCCTCCGATGCGCCCGGGGGCGACGGCTGGTCGTCCGGCGGCAGCTACCAGCCCGGGACGGGCGCGGGCAAGGAGACCGGGACCGACCGCTGCCAGTTCTCGCTCGACGGCACGAACTTCTACGACTCGGTCAAGGTCGACGACCAGAACCTGAAGCCGAGCGAGGACGGCAAGGTGCACATCAAGGTGCGCACCGCCGGTGACGCGGCCACCTGCACGGCCTCCCTCGCCTCCTACCTCGCCCACGGCGCGACCTTCGCGACCTCCGGGGAGCAGGTGTTCGTCGACTTCGACACGGTGACGGTCAAGCCGGGCGGCACCGAGTCGCTCGACATCGCCATCCCCGACAAGGGCTGCTTCGGGCAGATCGACCTCTACCGGGGAACGGTGAGGTTCGACGGCGAACTCGACGCGAAGGACGGCTTCGAGCACGGCGAGCTGCCCAAGGGCCCGGACCGCCCGGTCATCAAGGACAAGTTGATCGCGGCCTGGAACGGCGGCACCAAGGACTGCGCGACGACGCCCCCGCCGGCGGAGTCCCAGCCCCCGTCCAGCCCGCCCGCGAGCCCCTCGGAGCCGCCCGCCGAGCAGACGACGCCACCGGCGCCCTCTGAGCCGTCGGAGCCGTCGGAGCCCTCGGAGCCCGCCGAGCCCACGTCCCCGCCCACGACGGACACGGACACGCCCACCCCGTCCGCCTCCGAGTCGACGCCCACCGCCCCCAAGCCGAACGGCGGTGGCGGCGACCTCGCCGAGACCGGCGCGAGCAGCAGCACCGGCCCGATCGCCCTCGGTGCCGCCGCACTCCTCGCGGGCGGCGCGGCCATGCTGGTCGTGACCCGCAGGAAGCGCGCGGCGCGCTCCTGACGCGGTGCGGGCCCGGTACTTCCGAGTTCCGGGCCCTGCCCGCCAGAAGCCGGCTCCTCACCGCGGGGCGATGAAGATCCTGATCTTGGGAAGACGTTGGAAGTGATCTTCTATCGGTCTCCTGAGGAGGGCACGTCGTGACCGCACCCGGGTCTCGTCAATCGCCGGCGAACCGGCGGCACAGGTTCGACCTGCGCTCGACCACCCTCTTCTTCGTCTTCCTCGCTGTGGTGGTGAGTGTCCTGGGCCTCGCGGCGCGCATGGTGGCGGGCACGGTCGAGCGGCGTCCCGCCTGGGTGGCCGTCCTGGTCGTCGTGGGCGTCGCCGGTCTCGTGGGCCTGCGGCGCCGGTGGCACGTGCTGAGGTCCGCCCGCCGAGCCGCGGCAGCGCTCGACGAGGCGGCGAGAGAGACGGCCGACGAACTGGAGGCTCTCGCGATTCCGCCTCAGCGCCCGGCAGCCGAAGCCGGCGTCCGTTACGACGACCTGACGCCCGAGGAGTTCGAGGAGGCGATCGCCGCCCTCTGCGAACGCGACGGCTGTTCCGCCGTCGAACTCGTGGGAGGAGCCGGTGACTTGGGCGCCGATGTCGTGGCCGTGACGCCCGACGGGCGCCGGATCGTCATCCAGTGCAAGCACTACGGCGACTCACACCGGGTCGGCTCCCAGGATCTCCAGCGTTTCGGCGGCACGTGCTTCACCGTCCACGAGGCCGACGTCGCCGCGCTGGTCACCACAAGCGACTTCACCTCGCCGGCGCTGGAGTACGCCGACCTGTGCGGGATCGTGTGCGTGGACCGGGAATCCCTCCAGGCATGGACGGACGGCACCGGTCCCCGGCCCTGGGAGGCCGCCACGGAGAGCCGGGCAGCGGGGTGGGGAAAGGCACCTGCCGAATCGTGAGCCGGACGGGCAGCACCCGGCCCTTGTCGGAGGGCGGCGAAGCGGGCGAGGTCCCCGAAGCCGCCTCCCGCCTACTCCACCGTCTTCAGCCACAGCTGCACGTACCGCTCGACATCGACGCCCAAAGCCACGTCCACCAGGGGCTGTTCCCGCGTGCCCTGGTGGATCTCGGACTCGCCGGGCCGGGGGCGGCGGTCGACGATCGTCTGGCCGCGGGCGGGACCCGGGGCCAGGACGACCTCGACCGGCAGCCGCTCGGTGGTGATGCCCTTCGGGTCGACGACCGCGCAGACCGCGCCCGCGTCGCCGAGGCCGCCCATGGGGGTGGGATCACCGGAGGTGGCCGGGTCACGGTGGGCGAGCAGTTCGCCGGCCAGCCGCACGTGCGGTTCCGCGCTCGCCCGCAGCCGCTGCACATCGCCGGCGGGCACCAGGACCTTCTTGAACACGTCCAGGCCGTACATCGTGATCGGCACGCCCGCGGTGAGCAGGACCGCGGCGGCCTCCGGGTCGTGCCAGACGTTGAACTCCGCGACCGGCGTGGCGTTCCCGGCCGCCACCGCGCCGCCCATGAACACGATCCGCTCGATGTTGTGCGTCACCTCGGGGTGGGTCCGCAGGAGCAGCGCGATGTTCGTCAGGGGTGCCATGGGGATGAGGGTGACCGGCCTCGGCGAGGCGAGGATCTCGCGGCGCAGCAGCGTCACCGCGTCCACGTCGACCGGCACGCGGGCCGGGGCGGGCAGCCCCAGGTCACCCATGCCGTCCTGCCCGTGCACGTGCCGCGCCGTCCGCACCGGTTCGATCAGCGGGCGCTCGGCACCCCGGGCGACCGGAATGTTCCCGGCGCCCGCCTGCTCCAGCACGGTCAGGGTGTTGCGGACCACGCCGTCCACGTCCGTGTTCCCGGCGACGCAGGTGATCGCGCGGACGTCGAGCGCCGGGTGCCGTACGGCGAACAGCAGGGCCAGGGCGTCGTCGACGCCGGTGTCGCAGTCGATGATCACCGGGATGCGCTGACCGTCCGTCACGGCGGGGCTCCTTCCACTGGTCCCACGGGGCTCCGTACCAGCGACCCTACGACCTGGGTCAACGGCCACACGACCCCCTGGGCGTCCTGAACCGGTCACGGGGCGGTTCGCGGCCCTACGCCTGTTCCCACAGGCCGGTGCCGCGGGACGCCACCCGGTCCGCGATGCGCCGCAGCAGGTCGGCGGTGGGCAGGGGGCCGGGCCGGCGGCCGTCGCGCAGGCGCGGTGCCACCAGGCCGGCGGCGGCCTCCCGCGCGCCGATCACCGCCTGGTACGGCACCAGCCGGGCCGCGCGGACCCGGGCGGCGAGGGTGCCCTCCGCCGGGTCCGCGACCTCCGCGCGCAGGCCGAGGTCCCGGGCGTGGCGGGCCAGGGCGTGGGCGGCTTCCGCCTGCTCGTCCGCCACCGGCAGGATGACCAGCTGCACCGGGGCGAGCCACGGCGGGAAGGCACCGCCGTGGGCCTCGACGAGGTGCGCGACCGCGCGTTCCACGCTGCCGATGACGCTGCGGTGCACCATGACCGGCCGGTGTTTCGCCCCGTCGGCGCCGATGTAGTGCAGGTCGAAGCGCTCGGGCTGGTGGAAGTCGATCTGGACGGTGGACAGGGTGGCCTCCCGGCCCGCCGGATCCGCGATCTGCACGTCGATCTTCGGGCCGTAGAAGGCCGCCTCGCCCTCGGCGGCCTCGTAGGGGATGCCGGAGCCGTCCAGGACTTCGCGGAGCAGGGCGGTGGCCCGGCGCCACAGGTCCGGGTCGGCCACGTACTTGCCGCCCTCGCCGGGGAGGGAGAGCCGGTGGCGGGCCGCGCGGATACCCAGGTCGGCGTAGGCACGGCCGATCAGCTCCAGCGCGGAACGCGCCTCCTCCACGGCCTGCTCCAGGGTGCAGAAGATGTGCGCGTCGTTGAGGGTGATGGCCCGCACCCGGGTCAGACCGCCGAGGACACCCGACAGCTCCGAACGGTACATGCCGCCCAACTCGGCCATGCGCAACGGCAGTTCTCGGTAGCTGTGGGAGCGGGAGCGGTAGATCAGGGCGTGGTGGGGACACAGGCTGGGGCGCAGCAGGACCTCTTCCGCGCCCAGTTGCATCGGCGGGAACATGTCCTCGCTGTAGTGGTCCCAGTGCCCGGAGATCTCGTAGAGCTCGCGTTTGCCGAGGACGGGCGAGTACACGTGCCGGTAGCCGGCCCGGCGTTCGGCCTCGCGGACGTACTCCTCCAGGGTGTGCCGCACGATCGCCCCGTCGGGCAGCCAGTACGGCAGCCCGGCGCCCATCAGCGGGTCGGTGTCGAACAGCTCCAGCTCGCGGCCGAGTCGGCGGTGGTCGTGCACGGTGGTCATGGTGGCTCCTGTGGATCGGGAGCGAGCACCACGCGACGAAGCCCCGGGGCACTCGCCCCGGGGCTTCGGACATCTGCGTCAGCTGTCAGCGCGCCGGGACACTCTCCGGCGTCGTCGTACGAGACGGGAACGGCTGGGCGCGTGTCCCGCCGCCCCCGTCTCACCCGAACAGCCCGTCGCACTGGTGTGCCGTCCGTCGCGGTGGTGCCGTAAGAGCACGTACCCGATCTTGGAGTGCCCGCTCCCACCCGGGCCCGCCCTCTCAGGAGGCACCCCCATGCCCCGTCCTCCGGCCACCTCCCGTGCCCTCCTCGCCTCAGCGCTGTCCGTGACGGCCCTGCTGGCCACGGCCTCCTGCTCCCTCCAGGACGAACCGCGGCCCCGGTGGTTCTCCGCCCCCGCCACCGACACCAGCGCCTCGCCCGCCGGCGAGCGGCCCCCCGGCTCCGGAGCCGGCCTCACCCAGGCCCAGGCCCAGGCGGCGCTGGTCACCGAGGCCGATCTGGGGGAGCCGTGGGTGCCGACGCGCGGTGCCAAGACCTGGCGGGACGGGCTGCTCAAGGCGCGCACGGAGGACCCTGAATGCCAGCGGCTGCTCGACTCCCTCTACACGGAGGAACTCTTCGGCGCACCGGCCGGCCCGGGCGCGACGACCGCGCTCGACGCCGCCGGCACCGACGCCCAGCTGCGCTACCAGATCGCCGCCCATCCCCCGGCGGACGTCGACCGCGCCCTGGCCTGGCTGAAGTCGCTGCCGGACAGGTGCGGCCAGTTCGCGGCCACCACCACGCGCGGCCACGTCCAGGGCGTCCAGGTCAGCGACATGCCGCTGCCTCCCGTGGGGGACGCCCGCCAGGCCCTGCGGGTCACCATGGCCGGCGAGACGGAGGACGGAAAGCTGACGTACCTCACGGTCGACGTCGCCGCCGTACGAGTCGGCGCGGAGGCGATCACCGTCACCCACGCCGGGCTCGACGAGGTGTACGAGGAGGTCACGCAGCAGGCGGTGCGGCTCGGGGCGGAGCGCCTGACCGAGATCAGGAAGCAGGGGCGAGCAGCGGTCTGACCTGCTCCCGCTCTCCCCTCAGTGGTCCTGCTCCCGCTCGAAGCACCTGCGGCGGGTGATCACGTCGTGCGCCACCTCGAGGACCGTGCACCCGTGCGCGAAGGCATTCCCCCGCAGCCGCGCCAGCGCGTCGTCGGCGCCGACGCCGAGCTGCGCCATGATCATGCCGACGGCCTGGTAGACCGCGTCGTGGCCGGTGGCCAGGCCGCTGAGCCAGGCCAGCCCGTCGTCCCCGTCGCGCGCCTCTGCCTCGTCGCCGCGCGGCAGCGACATCAGGGCCGCCGTCATGACACCGGCCACGAGGCGTGCCACGCGCAACTGGCGGTCGGTGAGCCCGCCGGGGCTGTCTCTGTACAGGTCCAGGGTGCCCACGCACACCGCGTCGCTGCCCAGCGGAACCGCGTACACGGCACGCACCCCGGCCGCCGTCGCCTGCTGGGCGAAGACCGGCCAGCGGCCGGCATCGCGGCCGCTCGTCAGGTCGCAGGCGAGCACGGGCGCCCCGTCCGCCACCGCTGTCTGGCAGGGGCCGTCACCCAGCGTCGCCTGGATCTCGGCCAGATGTGCGGCATGCTCGCTGCTCGCGCTCACCTGGACGGGCATGCCGTCGCTGCGCAGCGACACGCTCGCGCCGGTCACCGGCAGCAGCTCCACCGCCACCTCGCACAGCCGCCCCGGCACCTCCTCGGGCTCGGCACCGCTTACCCGCCTGGCGATCGCGTCGGCGGCCCGGAACGTGTCGAGGTCCGGCTCACCGCCCCCTGCGCGGCGGGAATCGGGGCCGTCGCCACCGGCGCCCGGGAAGTTGTCCCTGGGCCGCACGACCACCGCCTCCCTTCGCCGTCCCGGTCCGCACCGTCGACGGGCCGCGCCCGGAATCGAGCCCCGACTACCCGTCGCAGATGGGGCGAAACCCGTGTGCCGACTGCCGCCCGGCCCGGTGGTGGCGTCGGCACGTCGCCGCTCACAGAGGAGGCTGTGCGGGGGCGGGGCCCAGCGTGGTGGTGCCGGGCGCCGTGCGGTGGCCGAGCCCCGTCCGGTAGGCGTCCAGGGCCGCCTCCACGCGCCCGGTGCGGCGCAGCAGGTCGCCCAGCAGCCGGCACAGGTCGGCCAGGTCACCGGCCGCGCCCGCCCGTTCCAGCAGACTCAGGGCACGGACGTAGTGCTCCTCGGCCTCCTCGGTCCGGCGGGCGTCCTCGGCGATGATGCCGAGCAGCCGGTGCGCGGCGGCGGAGTGCACGGCACCGCGTTCGGGGGACAGGTCGTCGAGGACTCCGTGCAGCAGGGCCGCCGCCTCGTCCGACTTGCCGCGCCGGTGCAGCACGTCGGCCAGCTCGACGGCGACCTGACTGCTGTAGAGGGCGGCGCGCCTGGCCGACAGCATGCCGAGGGCCTCCCGCAATTCGTCCTCCGCACGTCCCAGTTGGCCGTCCTGGGCGTAGACGTAGCCTCGCATCCAGTGGCAGTTGGCGAGTTCGGTGCGGATCTGCAGGCCGCGGTACAGCTCGGCCGCCTTGGCCAGTGAGGCGTCGGCCTCGGCGAGGCGGCCCTCGGCGACCAGGGTGCGGGCGACCGAGCGGTGCATGCGGGCGACCAGGGCCGGGTCGCCGGACCGCGGGGCGAGGGCCAGGGCGAACTCGGCGGCCTGGGCGGCGCGGGCGTGCGCGCCCATGTCCATGTACGGCCCGATGGCGCTGGCGTAGAGCAGCAGGAGGGCGTCGGGGTCGTGCAGCCCACCCCGATTCAACTCGTCGAGCGTGGACTCCAGCAGGTAGACGGCGTAACGGAGTTCCCCGGCGAGGTAGTGCGCCACGGCCCGGCCGCGCAGTGCCGGGACCCGAGCAGGCAAGGGGGCGTCGGCGAGACACGCCTCCGCCCGTTCGAAGTACCGCCGGCCCGCCACCAGCTCGCCCGTCTCCAGCGCGCACTCACCGAGCCCGAGCAGCGCGGCGGCCTGTTCCGCCACCAGCCCGTGCTCCTCGGCCTCGACCAACAACGTGGCGTACTGCTCCGCGGCCGCCTCCGCCTCACCCACCGCGAAGGTCCGCTGCGCCTCGGTCAGTCGCAGTCGCAGCTCGGTCACGAGCCGGGCGGAACGCCCGGTGGCGAGCTCGTCGAAGGCGACGCCGAGCCGCCCGGCGAGATGTCGCAGGGCGTCGTCGGAGGGCCGCACCCGGCCCGACTCCAGGGTGGAGATGTAGGCGGGCGTGTACACAGGTTCCGCCAGCTGCCGTTGCGTCAATCCCCGTTCGACACGTAACCGCTGCACCCGGCGCCCGATGGTCGCCGGATCGTCCCGCTCCCCCACGCCAACTCCCCCTGTCCCTCTTGCCGTTCGGCTCGGACAGGCCCTAGGTTAAACCGAGAGTTAAACGTGCTTAACTCGCTGCTGTCGTAGCCGCCGCCCCTGTTGCGAGGTCGCCGTGCTCGAACGCCCACGCACCGCCGAGCGGTACGCCAGAGGTTTCACCGCCGGTGTCGTCGCTGTCGCGACCCTACTGCTGGCGGCCAACGCGGGACCGGCGAAGGCGGCGGAGCCGCCGTCCGCGAAATTCGAACACCTGTCAGTCTCATCGAAACCGGCATCCTGACCCAGCCCTCGTCGCCCAGTTCTCCAATGCGACATAGGCCGGTTCGAGACGTGATCCACAACAGGCTCACCACGTCGTACGACGACGCCCGGAGGAACCGTGAACATCACCGGGAGGGGATTCAACCGGGCAAGACCTCTTTCAACGCCTCGTCAAGTCGCTTCGCCACCTCGGTGTCATCCGCCCGGCCCTCGCCCGGGCTCGGGCCGTACAGGGCGTCGAGTTCGGTGATGAGGGTGTGTGTCACGGCGCCGTACAGCGGGGTGCGTGGGCGGTGCACGCCCTCGCGGAGGGCCGGGAGCAGGATGTCGCGGGAGAAGCTGACACCGTCGGCGATCCGGTCGGGGGGCAGACGGACGGTGCCCTCGCCGGTGGGAGACGCCGAGGGGGTCTCCGCGTACGCCGGGGCGTGCCGGCACCGGGGCGCGGTGCCGGGTTCCTGGTAGGCGGAGACGCGGGTCGCGGCGAAACCGGCACGCAGCAGGCAGCGTTCGCTGTCCAGGTCGGTCAGGAACGCGATCAGTTCCGCCGCCTTCGCGGCCCGCTGCTCGGACGTGGAGGAGGTGACGGCCAGGTTCTGCCCGCCGAGGACCGCCTTGCCGGGCAGCCGGGTCACCCCCAAGTCCTCCCCGTAGGTCTCGTGCAGGGTGGGGTAGACGTACGGCCAGTGCCGCAGGAACGTGGTGCGGCCCTCCGCGAAGGCACTGAGCGACTCGGCCTCGCGGGACTCGGAGGCCTCGTCGAGGGTGTACGGCGGGGCCGTGCGCTCACGCAGTTCTGCCACGCCCGCGGTGAGCTGTTCCACGGTCGCCGCGTACTCGCCGTCGCCGTCGGTCAGCCGGAGTCCGGGCACGGCCGAGGTGAACGCCTCGATCGCGTTGACGGTACGGCCCTCGTACGGGGCGAGCTGGGTGCTCCACCCCTCGGTGCCCTGGGAGCCGAAGTGCCCTTTGACGGCGTCGATCTGATCCCGCAGTTCGTCCCAGGTGACCCCACCGCTGAGATCGGTCCGGGAGACACCGGCCTCCCGCAGGTGGTCCTTGCGGTAGTACAGCAGGCCGGCGTCGCTGTTGAACGGGACCGCGTACCGCTTGCCCTTCCAGTACGACGTTCTGTCCACGGACGGGATGATGTCTTCGGGGGACTTGACGGCCGCGTCGGTCAGCGGGCGGATCAGGCCCGCGTCGGCGAACTCCGGGACCCAGGTCACGTCCAGGTTCACCACGTCGTACTCGGCGCTGCCGGACTGAAGGGCACCGAGCAGCTGGCTGCGCTGCTGGTCGGCGGAGCCGGGCAGTTCCACCAACCGGGCCTCGAAGCCCTGTGGGCCCTCCTCGGCGTTCCACATGTCGATGAGCTGCTGACGGATGCCGTTCTTGCCGGTCACGTCCTGTCCGCTGGCGACCACGATCCGGCGGCTGTTGTCGGCGTCCGGCGGCTGCTTCGTCCCTTCACCCGCGGTGCAGGCAGCCAGGAACAGCAGGGTCAGTACGGACAGCGACGCCAGTACGGCGGCCGGCAGGCGTCGGGCCATCATTCCTCCCCCGTTCCGGTGCGGGCGACCTCGTCGCGCAGCGCGGGCACCAGGTCGTCCCCGGCGTCCAGGCAGCGGCCCTGGGCTGCCTCCGCGATGCGTGTGCCAGGGCGGTCACGGTCGCAGGCCCCGCTGTTCAGCGTCACCATCACCACGGGCACGCCCGACTCACCGGCCCGGTCCTCCACCTCGCGGAGGCGGTCGCCGGTCAGGCGGTTGTCGTCCTCGCCGTCGGTCAGATACACGATCAGCTGCGGCCGCTCGTCGCCGGCGCCGCGCTCCCGCATGAACTCCAGTGCGTCCAGCAGGCCGGCGTGCGGATCGGCTTCCGCGTCCCGTACCTCGGCGCCTCCCCCGCCGGTCTTGAGGGCCCCTTCCGCCTCCGCGCGGGAGTGCGTGCGGAAGTCGAGCAGTTCGGTGTGCGTGGGGCGCCCGACGCCGTGCACCGCCCACACCCCGTACTCGTCCTCCTTGCCGAGACCCGTCAGGGTCTGTTTGAGGATGCCGGGGCCGCCGCTGGGGCCGTCCCACAGGCCGGCCATCGAGCCGGAGCTGTCGAGGAGGAACAGGACCCGGCCGGGTCCGTGCGCGTTGCCGTACCGCTCCAGCGTCCTGTCCAGTTGCGTCGCGTCGGCGGGGTCCGCCGACGGCACGGAACCGGTCAGCCCGTGTTCGGCCGCCTGACCGGCGATCAGGCCTCGCTCGTCCTTCGCGGACCTGAACCCCTGCTTGCCGAGCACCTCCCGGCCGCCCTTCCCCGCCAGCCAGTCGCGGAAGCGGTTCACCGCCTCGTCCCGCGCCTGGGCGTCCCGGTCGCCGCCTTCCCAGCGCACCCGCACGAACGTCGGTTCGAGACCGGGTACGTCGTCGGGGTAGAGGGCGGTGCGCTCGGCCCGCGTGACCGAGTGGCAGCCGACGCCGCTCCTGAGCAGGAACTCCGGGACCAGGACGGCGCTGCGGTCGTCCGCGGCGTCGTCCTCGGGCAGCGTGCACAGCAGCTTGACGGCCGAGGGCTCGGGCCGTCCTGCCTGGGTGATCAGCCGCTCGGCGCGGCGCACATCGCCCCCGTCGCCGTACAGTCCGACCGTCGCCAGCAGTGCCGAGTCGCTGAACTCGGGGTCGGGCCTGCGCACTTGTGCCTTCGTGTCGGCGTCCTTCAGGACCCTGATCAGCTCCGGCAGCGACCGCCCGGTGGGCGCGACGCCGACGTCGAGGCTCTCGGGGACGGCCAGCACGACCGGTGAGTAGGCGAACGGACCGGCGTCCGGCTCCAGCCGGGCGAAGACGCGGTCCACCTGCGCCTCCGTGACCCGGCCGACGTCCGCGCGGGTCGCGGGGATCCACACGTCAGGCTGCGGACCGACGTCCCGCTGCGGGTTGACGTCCTCACGCGGCTGCTGCCAGGGGTCGGAGTGCTCGCCCAGCGCGGTCACCACATGAGCGGCACCGGCGCTGTAGACGGTGACGCCGCTGCGCAGACAGCCGTCCTCCGTGGTGTTGTCCGCCGAGGCGAGGTAGGCGTCCGCGGCCGCCCGCATCGCCGGCTCCAGGTCGGGGTCGGTGAGGACCCGTAATTCCAGGGGCGGCTCGCAGGAGCCGGAGTCGCCGGTCAGGGCCAGCAAGCCGTAGCCGCCCGCACTGGTGGCGAGCAGCGCCAGCAGAACCGACAGGGCGGTGCGGCGGAGTCGGGGGCCGGTGCCCTGCCGGGCGGGCGCGAACCGACGTCGGAGCCGGGCGAACCAGCCACCGGACGTGCCCCCGGCGCCACCGGACAGGTCCACCGGTCCTGCCGCCAGCAGCACGTCGTCCCCGTTCCAGGGACGGGCCAGCGCCTGCGGCCGCTGCAGGTCGTTGTCCTCCGCCCTGTACCTCGCCTCGGCCATCCGCCGCTCCACCGCGTCGTACAGCTCGGAGAGCCACACCTCCCCGCCCTCGTCGAGGACGTGCACGAGTTCACGGGTGAACGGCGTCGCCACCTTGGCGGTACCGCCCAGGATGCAGCGGTTGGGCTGCACGCTCATCAGGAGGAGGATCTTGTGCCGCCTCGGATCGTCGAGGCGGTGCCAGATTCCCGCGGCGTTACCCGCGTAGCAGCAGTCGAGGATCACCACCACCTGCTCGGCGTGGCTCTCGACGAGTTCGCCCAGCACCTGGCTGAAACTGACGGAGCCGGGCAGCCCGTTGCCCGTGAGGACCCGCGCGGTGCGCATCTGGAGGTGCAGCTCGCTGCCGGAGGTCGAGGTGACGGCATGCCCGGCGAAGTAGAGCAGCAGCAGTCCTCTGGCTTCGCGGCAGGCGCGGCTCAGCGCGCCCGTGAAGTCGTCCTGGGTCGGCGAGGCCAGGGATTTCACCTCGCCCGCGCCGAACACATGGCCCCGGTTCAGCGCGTCCTCGAGTGTCGTCCGGTTGCGCCGCACGGCGGGGAGCTGGCCATTGACACCCTGTGGATGCTCCGGCGCCGTGTGGTCGTACTCGGACACACCGACCAGCAGCGCCCGGTTCACTCTGCCGCGCGCGTCGAAGCGGCTCACCGGTCTACCCCCGTGGGGGGTCCAGCGGGCGGATCTCGGGCCCAGGATCGCCGCCCTGGAGCCTGCGGCGGTTGTTCGTCCAGGTCTTCACCGCGCGGGTGGTGTACTCGGTCAGTGCGACGACCGTGACGACATCACCGAGCAGTTTCAGCACGAGCTCCAGGTCGGGCCCCAGCCGTCCCTCGGGCCCGTCCGTGCCGGCCTGCACCTCGATCTCCAGGTCCCCGTCGGCGAGCAGTCGCTCCAGCGGCTCGTCCCGCTCCAGCCACGTCTTCAGGGCTCTGACATCGTCCACGGTCGCGCCGGCGCCCAGCCGCACGCGTACGCCTAAGACAGCCACTCGGCCCCCCTCTGTCATACCCGACATCATGACACCGGGTCAGGCCTCAGCGGCAGACCTGTGACGCGACCGGGGACAGCGATTGCACCTCTCCGTTCACGCCAGTCACACATGTCACAGGCGTGTCAGGGCTGGGTCTGCAACTGCCGCAACTGCCGCTGCACATGGTCGAGCGCCCCTTCGCGCCGTCCGGGGACCCGGCCCCGCAACTCGGCGAGCGCGGCGCCCAGTTCGCGGGCACGGGCCGTGTCACGGATCTGACCCCACTGGTGGTGGGCCCGGTCCACGGCGGCCTCGACGGCGGGCGCGTCCGGCGCCTGCCCGGCGTTCAGGCGGACGGTGGCCACGGTCAGCCAGGTGTGGCAGCTGCGGCCCGCGTCCCCGGCGAACATCGCGAGGTCCGCCCGGACCTCGGTCCAGTGCAGGGCCTCCTCGGAGGTGGGCCCGTGCGCGGCGACTGCGGCCCGTTCGTGCCGGGCGGCGAGCGCGTCGGCCTCGGAGTGGCGGCCGGACTGGACGGCGGCGGTGATGGCGGCGTGCGGATCGCCCGCCGCCGGGCCCGGTGTGCTGATCACGATGTCCGTGGCCGCGCTCTCCGGTGCGATACGGGCCAGCGCCTGCTGGTGCAGCTGATCCGCCGGCGGCCGGAACCCGCTGCGCAGGATCGTCGCGACCGCCTTCATGTACGCCGGTGCCGCGACGGTGCGTCTGGACGGTGGTGGCGCGATCCGGCCGTGGACGGCGCTGCCGCGGCCCGAGTCCAGCGGGGTGCCGCGCAGCAGCTCCCAGGTCTCGGCGTCGGCGTGCAGGTCGAGCAGGAAGGTCGTGGCCCCGGCCGGCCGCAGCCGCAGTTCGTCCCGGAACCAGTGCCAGGGGAACGCGGTGTAGCGGGCGGTGGAGGCGGTGGTGCGGGCCAGCGCGAGGTGCGGCAGACGCTGACGGCGGTCGAGGACGAGCTGGCCCGTGACGAACACGGTGAGCGGGCCCGGGGACGCGGCGGCGGCGCGCAGCCGGGTCAGCACGGCCTGCGGCTCCAGCGGGTCGGCGAGCTCGACGACGTTCGCGGTGTCCGTGCCGGACAGCACGGCGGGTGGGACGGCGGCCAGGACGGGCAGCACGGAGGCGGCGTCCACCAGACGCCCCTTACCCACCGGCGAGGCCGCCAGCAGCAGCACGGTTCCGGACATCTCGTCCCCTCCCCCGGTCGATCACGTACCGCAGCACGGTAACCGGTGCGGCTGCAAAGGAGGGCCCTCAGGACCGCAAACGCCCGCCTTCGGGGGTTTTGGCCCGCCGACTTGCCGACGGCAGTCGGGCGGTGTGCCCTGGAGAGCAGGGGCAGGGAGAGAGGAGAGCTCTCATGGCTCACGCGGCACCCGCCTCACCCAAGGTGACCAGGCAGCTCCCGCAGCGCCGTGCACCCGACGTCTTCAGCGCGCGGACCCACGCGATGGCCAGGGTCGCGCTGCCCGTCGTCCTCGGGCTGGTCTACGGCTACTGGGCCGCCGCCAACCGTCGCTACGGCGGGCCCATCACGGGCTGGAACCTGCTGTTCGGCTTCGTCACCGCGCTCGTGTTCGCCGTGCTCTTCGCGGCCGTGTGGCAACTCGGCCAGGGGCTCCGGCGCGAGCTGCGCGCCCTGCTCTGGTTCGCCTTCACCGGCTGCGCCACCGGCTTCCTCATCAGCCAGTCCGGTGAGTCCGTGCTGTGGTCCATGTGGCTGGGACTGGCGGCCGGAGCGGGCGTCTTCGTGATGGTGTTCTACCGCTACTACACGCACGAGGACGCCGCCGGCCACCGCGTCGACTGATCGCGTCCGGGCCGGACCGGACCGGGCCTGTCGTGGACGTGGGGCGCCCCGTTCGGCTCGAGGTGTGGGGCCGAATGCAGTCCCGCCGCTCGCGGGCCGCACCGGCGGCGCCTTGTCTGGAGTGGTGACCGAGCGCGGCCGGGCGCCCGTACCCGAGGAGGCGCCCACACGACTGCGGAACGCCCTGTCGGCCGTTCTGCTGGCCCTCGCGTGCCTGCTGCTGCCGTTCGGGGCGCTCGCGTCCTGGGCGGCGCACGGGCTGACCGACACCGGCCGCTACGTGCGCAGTGTGGCGCCGCTCGCCGCCGACCCGCACGTGCGGCGCGCGGTGGCGGACGCCCTCGGGGACGGCATCATGCGGAAGGCCGGGCACGAGCTCGACAGCGGGCCGCTGCGCGGCGCGGCCGGGCCCTTCGTGCACGACGCGGTGCGGTCGTTCACCCGGACCGACGTGTTCCGCACGGCGTGGGAGGCGGCGAACCAGGCCGTCCACACCGCCGTGGTGCGGGCCCTGCGCGACGACGACACCCGGGCGACCGCGGTCACCGTCGACCTCGCCCCGGTCGTAGCCCGTGTCAAACGCCAACTCACCGACAACCGGGTGCCGTTCGCCCACCGCATCCCGGTCACGCACACCCGGGTCCCGGTGCTCCCGGCCGGGGACGTGGACCGACTGCGCAAGGGGTACCAGGTGCTGGACACCGCCGCCTTCTGGTTGCCGCCGGCCGCCGCCGTGTTCGCGGTCGCCGGGATCACCGTCGCCGCGTGCCGTCGCCGCGCGGTCACCGCCCTCGGCCTCGGTACGGCGCTGGGCGGCGGGCTGCTCGTCCTCGCTGTCGCGATCGGCCGCCGCCTCACCCTCGCGGACCTGTCCGACCCCCTCCACCGCCCGGCCGCGGGCGCGGTCTACGACGCCCTGACCGCCAGCCTGCGCACGGTGTCCTGGCTGCTGCTCACCCTCGGCCTGACGGTGGCGCTCGCCTCCTGGCTCACCGGCCGCTACGGCCCCCGCTCCGCCGCGCGGCGATGTGCGCCAGCGTCCGCAGCGCCCGCCGCAGATCCGGCTCCGGAGCCGAGGCGAGACCGAGCCTGACGGCGTCGGGCGTGTGGCCCGGGGCGACGGCGAAGGCGGGGCCGGGCGTGACGGCGATGCCGTGCGCGGCGGCGGCCGCCGTGAAGGTGTCCGCGCGCCACGGGGCGGGCAGCTCCCACCAGGCGAAGTAGGCGCGCGGGTCGGACCGCACGGCGAAACCGTCGAGTTCCTGGGTGAGGATCCGCTGGCGTCGCGTCGCGTCCACCCGCTTGGCCTCGGTCAGCCTCGCCACGACCCCCTCCCCGGCCCACCGCACGGCCGCCTCCAGCGCGAACCGTCCCGCACTCCACCCACCCGACCGCACCGCCTCGGCCACCGCACCGACCCGGTGCGGTGGCACGACGAGAAAACCGACGGTGAGCCCCGGCGCGACCCGCTTGGACAGGCCGTCGACGACATGGGTGAGGGCGGGGGCGTGGGCGGCGAGGGGGTCGACCGGGCCGCGGCGCTCGCCGGCCCGTTCCCCACGCCCGTGACGGCCGTCCGGCCCGACCAGGAAGGACCAGATACGGTCCTCCACGACCGGCAGGTTCACGTCGTGCACCAGATGCGCGAGTTGCAGCAAGCGCGGCCCGCTCGTCGTCACGGACGTCGGGTTGTGCAGCGCCGGCTGCAGATAGAGGGCGGACAAGGGGGCCGTACGGTGCGCGGCGGCGACGGCCTCCGGGAGCAGCCCGTCCCGGTCGCCGGCCAGCGGCACCAGCGTGATCCCCAGCCGCGCCGCGATCTCCTTGACCAGCGGATACGTCAGCTGCTCCACGCCGACCCGGCCGCCCGGCCGGACCAGGGAGGCCAGGGCGGCGGCGATGGCCTGACGGGCGTTGCCGGTGAACAGCAGCCGGTCCGGGTCGGGGCGCCAGCCGGGCGTGGTGAGGAGGGCGGCCGCGGCCTCCCGGGCGGACGGGGTACCGGTGGCGGCGGCCGGCAGCAGCGCCTCGGCCAGCACGTCGGGACGCAGCAGCGGCGCGAGAACGGGCGCGAGAAGCTCCGCCTGACCAGGCGCGCTGGGGTAGTTGAGCTCCATGTTGACCGGGGCGTCGGCCAGGCCCGGCTCGACGAGTGCCCGCCCCGCGGGCCCCGCCGGCGCGGCCCGCACGAAGGTGCCGCGCCCGACCTCACCGACGACCAGCCCGCGCCGTACGAGTTCGCCGTACACCCGCCCGGCCGTGGAGGGCGCGATCCCCCGGCGCCGCGCGAACGCCCGCTGCGGCGGCAACCGTTGGCCGGGCCTGAGCCGCCCGGTGGCGATGTCGTCCGCGATCAGGTCGGCGATACGCCGGAAGTCACCCATCGATCGGCTTCCCCTTCGAATGGAATGGACTGAACTGGACGGGACTGGACGGGACCGGACGGGACCGCGATGCGGACTGGACGGGACCGCGCTCCGGATTGCACCGAGAGCAAAGATCTTATTGCACCGAGTAGTTGAGCGGCCTAGGGTCGTCCCCATGGCACCCTTCCTCGCATACGAGGACAAAGGCCCTGACACTCATCGGGTTCCCCTGGTCCTCGTCCACGGCCATCCCTTCGACCGCACGATGTGGGCCCCACAACTGGACACCTTCTCCACGGCCCGCCGCGTCATCGCCCCCGACCTGCGCGGCTACGGCGCCTCCCCCACGACCCCGGCCCTCGCGGACTTCTCCGGATTCGCCCGGGACATCGAGGCCCTGCTGGACGAACTGAAGGTCGCGTCCTGCGTCCTGGCGGGCCTGTCGATGGGCGGCCAGATCGTCATGGACTGCTACCGCCTGTTCCCCGAGCGCGTCCGCGGCCTGGTCCTCGCGGACACCTTCCCGGCGGCGGAGACCCCGCAGGGCGTCCACGCCCGCGACGCCATGGCGGACCGCCTCCTGCGCGACGGCATGCGCGGCTACGCCGACGAGGTCCTGGAACGGATGGTCGCACCGTACGCCCCCGCCGAGGTCAAGGCCCACGTCCACCGCATGATGACGGCCACCTCCCCCGAGGGCGCCGCCGCCGCCCTGCGCGCCCGCGCCCGGCGCCCCGACTACCAGGACCTCCTGACCCGCGTCCCGGTCCCGGCCCTGGTCGTCGTCGGCACCGACGACACCTACACACCCGTCTCCGACGCCCGGGCCAT
This sequence comes from Streptomyces sp. NRRL S-455, assembly GCF_000717875.1. Classification (GTDB taxonomy): domain Bacteria; phylum Actinomycetota; class Actinomycetes; order Streptomycetales; family Streptomycetaceae; genus Streptomyces. The sequence goes on along the minus strand of NZ_JOCT01000021.1, from coordinate 106,736 downwards.
GCACGCGGCCCTCCCCGACTCGGCGCTGCACGTGATCGACGGCGCGGCCCACATGCCCAACCTGGAACGCCCCGAGGAGTTCGACAGGGCACTGCGGGAATTCCTGGCCCGCGTCGACGCGGCTGAACCTTCCGGCGCCGCACCCCGTCTTTGAGGGAGGATACGGGCATCCCACCCAGCGAGCGGAAGGCCGGGCCCTTGGACACAGCGGCTGCCGAGTGGACCGCCACCGACGACACCCCCGGGTACCGTCCGCCCCGACGGCGGCTCGGCACCTGGTGCGCCGGACTGCTGCTCGCCGGAGTGAGCGTGGTCGTCGCCTTCCGGACCGCGGACAGCGACGGCCTCACACCCGTCCCGCAGCTCCTCGCCTTCCTCCCCTGGCTGCTCGCCCCCACCGGTCTGGCGCTGCTGCTCTCGCTGCGGTCCCGCTGGTGGCTGGGAACGGCCTGGGGCGTGGTCCTGCTCGGCCTGCTGGCCTGGTTCATCGAGCCGTACGGCAAGACCGGCGACCCCGTCGGCCGACCGGTCGCCGAACTGCGCGTGCTGACCTCGAACGTCGAGTTCGGGCAGGCCACCGGCGGCCTGGTCGCCACCGTCCGCCGCGAGAAACCGGACGTCGTCTTCGTACAGGAATGCGACTACGGGTGCGACGCGAAGCTGAAGGACGACCTCTCGCGGGACTACCCGCACCGCCGTGCCGTCGAGGGCGGCGGCTCCGAGGGCTCCGTCATCCTCAGCCGCTTCCCCCTCCGCCCCACGGCCGGCGTCACCGCCACGATGGGCATGCCCGGCGCGATCGCCGACGTGGACGGGCACGCCGTACGCCTCCAGCTCGCCCACCCCATGCCCCCGCTGCCCGCCCAGGTCGGCCTCTGGAAGCGTGAGCTGTCCGCCCTGCGCGCCGCGGCCACCGCCGACCGCGACACCCCCCTCGTCCTGGCCGGCGACTTCAACGCCTCCCAGGACCACGCCGCCTTCCGCCGCATCCTCGGCACCGGCCTGTACGACGCCGCCCGCCTGGACGACGCCGCCCGCGCGGCCACCTGGCCGGCCTGGACGGCCGCGACGTTCGGCACGCAGATCGACCATGTGCTGGTGTCGAAGGACTTCGCGGCGGACCGCACCCGCATCCTGAACCTGTCCGACACGGACCACCGGGCGGTGGTCACGGACCTGACACTGTACGAGGGCCGTCCATAGCGGGCGGGTCGTGCCACAGAATCGTCGACCGCGGCCCGAACCTGCGGAAATGGGAGTCACGAAATGCGTGTGCTGTTGTCGGGGTATGACTCGCGCGGGGGCATCGAACCGCTGGTGGGACTCGCGGTGCGGTTACGGGAACTCGGCGCGGAGGTGCGGGTGTGCGCGCCGCCGGACGAGGAGTTCGCGAAGCGGCTGGCCGGGGCCGGTGTGGAGATGGTGCCGACTGGCCAGTCGGTGCGCCAGTTGGTGACCGGGAAGACGCCGCCGTCGGCGGCAGGAGTGCCCCGGCGCGCGGCCGAGTTGGTCGCCGCGTTTTATGACAAGGTCACCGTGGCAGCCGAGGGGTGTGATGTGCTGGTGGCGTCCGGCCTCGTGCCGGCCGTGGCCGGCGTGAAGTCGGTCGCCGAGAAACTGGGCATCCGATACGTGTACGCGAGCTACCAGCCGGTCAGCCTGCCGTCGCCGCACCACCCGCCGATGCCGCGGCCGGGTCGGCCGCTCCCCTCGGATGTGACCGACAATCGAGTGCTGTGGGAGCGGGACGCCCAGGACGCGCAGGCGGTGTTCGGCGAAGCGATCAACACCCACCGGGCGTCGATTGACCTGCCGCCGGTGGACAACGTCCGCGACCATGTCTTCACCGACCACCCGTGGCTGGCCACGGACCCGGTCCTGGCCCCGTGGCTGCAGCCGGCGGAACTCGGCGTGGTGCAGACCGGCGCGTGGATCCTGCCGGACGAACGCCCGCTCCCCGCCGAGTTGGTGGCGTTCCTGGACGCCGGCACACCACCGGTGTACGTGGGCTTCGGCAGCATTCCCCTGCGCGATCCGGAGGACGTCGCTCGGGTGGCCATCGAAGCGATCCGCGCGCAGAGCCGCCGCGCAGTCGTCTCCCGCGGCTGGGCCGACCTGGCCCTGATCGACGACCAGGACGACTGCTTCGTCGTCGGCGAGGTCAACCATCAGGCACTGTTCCGCCGGGCGGCCGCCGTCGTGCACCACGGCGGCGCGGGCACCACGACGACGGCCACCCGGGCCGGCGCGCCTCAGGTGGTGGTACCCCAGGGGGCGGACCAGCCATATTTCGCCAGCCGGGTCGCTGACCTGGGCATCGGCGCGGCACACGACGGTCCGGCTCCAACCGTCGAGTCCCTGTCGGCCGCGCTCAAGACGGCCCTGACCCCCGAGACCCGCGCACGAGCGACCGCCGTGGCCGACACGTTCCGCACCGACGGGGCGACGGTGGCCGCGAAACTGCTGCTCGACGCCGTCAGCCAAGAAAGGCCGCCAGTGTCCGCGTGAACCACGCCAGATCGTCGAGCCAGGGACAGTGCCCTGCGCCGGGCCAACTCGGTATGCCCGAAGAGACCGGCTTCCAGGGTGAGGAAAAGGGGGGCGCCGACGGACGCCCCCCTTCACTCTCTTCTCTTCCGATCAAACGCCGATGTCGCACCCGTCGGCCCGCCACACGGCCACGACCGCGGGCCGGACGTACGTCCCGGGCCCGTCCGGCCAGGTGCTGGCCGGCTTCTCCACGGATGCGCCGTCGATCTCGCCCGGATGCTGCACGGCGACGAGGACGCGCCGCTCCTGGATGATCGGACCGCAGGTCTCGGCACCCTTCGGCACGGTCAGGAACTGCTTCAGCTCACCGCGCCGCTCACCCCGGGTGGCCACCCCGAACAGACCGTCGTGCGAACCGAGCTGGGCGCCGTCGGTGGAGATCCACAGGTTGCCGTACGGGTCGAAGGCGACGTTGTCCGGGCAGGAGATGGGGCTGACCCCGTCCTTCGGGAAGCCTGCGAAGTAGGTCGCCGGGTCCTCCGGGTCACCCGCCACGAGGAACAACGACCAGGCGAACTTCGTGCTCTCGGGCCGGTTCCACCGCTCGGTCAGCTCCAGTACGTGCCCGTGCTTGTTGGCGTTGCGCGGGTTGGCCTCGTCCGCCTTGGCGTTGGAGCCGACACCCCGGTTGGTGTTGTTGGTGAGGGCGACGTACACCTTGCCGGTCACCGGGTTCGGCTCGATGTCCTCGGGCCGGTCCATCTTGGTCGCGCCCACCTTGTCACCGGCGAGCCGGGTGAAGACGAACACCTCCTCGGCCGTCATCCCGTCCACGTGCGAGACGGCGCCCTTCGCGGTCGCGGTGGCCAGCGGGATCCACTCACCGCTGCCGTCGAACTCGCCGTCGGCCGGCAGCTTGCCCGTGCCGTCGATCTCGATCGCCGGGGAGTCACCGGTGACCTTGGCGACGTACAGCGTGCCCTCGTCGAGCAGCGAGAGATTGTGCTCGCGGACGGCCCGGGAGGTGCCGTGCTTCATCCGCTTGCTGCTGACGAACTTGTAGAAGTAGTCGAAACGCTCGTCGTCACCGGTGTACACGACGGGGCGGCCGTCCGAGGTGAGCCGGATGTTCGCGGCCTCGTGCTTGAACCGCCCGAGGGCCGTGTGCTTGCGCGGTGTCGAGTCCGGGTCGTACGGGTCGAACTCCACGACGTACCCGAACCGGTGCACCTCGTTCGGCTCCCGGGCGACGTCGAACCGCTTGTCGAACCGCTCCCACTTCCGCTCGCTGGCCCCGGTCCCGATCCCGTACCGCTTGTCCGTCGCCCGGCTGCTGTTGGCGAAGTACTGGTTGAAGTTCTCCTCGCCGTGCAGGGTCGTACCCCACGGCGTGACACCGCCCGAGCAGTTGTTGAGGGTGCCGAGCACCTTGGTGCCGGTCGGGTCGGCGGAGGTCCTGACGAGGTCGGACCCCGCGACCGGCCCCGTCAGCCGGAACTCGGTGGTGGCGGTGACGCGCCGGTTGAGCCGATGCCGCGGAACGGCGGTGAGCTTCCCGCTCTTCCCGTCCCCCTCCACGACGACGGCGGACAGGCCGTGCGCGGCCCAGGCGATCTCGACCTGCTCACGGGTCGGGTTCGCGGGGTCGTACCCGCGGAACATCAGGATCTCGTCGGTGTATTCGTGATTGGCGACGAGCAGCTGCCGTCCGCGCTCCCCCGGCAACGGCAGCAGCGCGAGAAAGTCACAGTTGTACCCGAACTGCCCGGCCTGCGCCTTGGCGGTCTGCTTCTCCGGGTCGAAGGCCGGCGCCCCGCGCAGGATGGGCTCGCCCCAGCGGATGACGACGTTCTGCCGGTACCCGTCCGGCACGGTCACCGCGTCCGCGGTGTTGGGCGCGACGGGCGCGAAGCGCAGCCCGCGAGCGCCCGTGCGCTTACGGCCGGCGGCCTCGGCGGCGGCACCACCGGCCGGGGCGGCGTCCGCGGACGGCGCCTGCCCGACCCCGACGGCCCCCGCCCCGGCGGCGGCCACGGTCACCACGGCCGCGGCGCGCATCATCGACCGGCGGCTGAGCGCACCGGCGATCACGTCACCGACGTACTCGTTGGAGCTGGTGTTGGGCACCTCGTGGAAGCAGGCGTCTCCACACCGGAAACGACAGGTCATGGCGGACCGGCCGCCGGGGTGCGAACCGGACGGCGTTCCGATCAACGGCAGCAGCTTGCGCACTTTGCTCTCCTTGGATGCCCTTGGTGTCAGCGTGACCGTAGGGGCACATATGCGCGAGAGCCGGGCGCCCTGGTGAACAACGAGTGAACCCCCAGCAGCCGTCCGGGTGTTGCCGCCGTTCAGCAGGGCGACACCCGCGCAGGCCGGATGTCCCCCTTGACAGCCCGGGCCACCCACATCCGCCCCTGCCCAAGATCACCCAGGCGGGCCGCTAACCTTACGTGTCCGTCCTGGCCAGGGATTGACGGCTTCAACTCACGCGAAGGGTTGCGCGCACATGGGCATTCTCACTCGGTTGCGGAACGCGTTCGGACGGTCCCGCAAGTCACAAACCGCCGAGGCGGAGGGTGCGGCGCAGACCACGGCGGCGGAAACGACCTCCCAGGAAGCACCGGCGGCACAGTCGGCGCCCTCGACGCCCTCCGCGCCCCCGAAGGTCCCGTCCCCCTCCCCGGAACCGGAACCGACTCCGACGGCGAGCGTCCCCGAGCCCCGCGACGAACACGACCTCGTGTCGGCGGCCTTCGACAAGGTCACGGTCCCGGGGCCGACCCGGTCGACGGAGGGCGAGCCGGCTGGGGAGCAGCCGACGGCTGAGGAGAAGCCGGCGACTGAGGAGAAGCCGGAGGTCGAGGAGAAGCCGGCGACTGAGGAGAAGCCGGAGGTCGAGGAGAAGGCAGCGGCTGAGGAAAAGCCGGAGGTTGCCGAGGAGCCGAAGGCTGCGGAGGCGCCGAAGGCCGCGGAGAAGCCGGAAGCCACCACCGAGAGCCCCGTGGCCGAGGAGCCGGAGCCAAAGACGGAGAAGCCGGAGGTTGCCGAGGAGCCGTCGGCGCCTGAAGCCGGCCCGGAGACCGAGACGCCGCAGCCCGAGCCCACCTCCAAGACGGAGGCGCAGCCCACCGCCGAGCCCGAGGCACCCGCGGAAACCGAGCCCCAGCCGACGCCGGCGCAGCAGCAGGCGCCGGAGGCGACGAAGCCGGAGTCCGAGCCGACGCCCGACGTGAAGCCCGAGGCAGAGACGACGCCCGAGCCCACGCCGACGGCCGACGTGAAGACTGAGGGCGAGACGACGCCCGACGCGGAGCCCGCCGCCGAAGAAGCGCCCAAGCCTGAGCCGACACCCGACGCGAAGCCCGAGCCCGAGCCCGAGCCGACGCCCGACGTGAAGCCCGAGGCAGAGGCAACGCCCGAGCCCACGCCGACGGCCGACGCGAAGCCTGAAGCCGATGGGGAAGCGAAGCCCGAAGGCAAGCCGAAGGCCAAGGCGGAGCCGAAGGACGAGGAGGTCGCTGCCCCGGCCCCCGCCGCCGCGGACGCCGACGGTGCCCAGGCCCCCCAGGGGCCACCCGCACCCGACAACGAGAGCCGCACGGGTGGTGCGGGCGGGAACGACACGGCCGAAGCCGAAGGCGAGGCCGAACCCGCCCTCCCCCTGACCGCCCTCAAGAAGCACGCCCCCGGCCTCGCCACGGCGTACAAGGCCGCCGCCACCGCCCTCAAGAAGCACAACCTCACCGGCACCCGCGCCAAGGTCTACCTCGTCCTCGACCGCTCCGCCTCCATGCGCCCGTACTACAAGGACGGCTCCGCCCAGGCCCTCGCCGAACAGACCCTCGCCCTCGCGGCCCACCTCGACCCCGAGGCCACCGTCCCGGTCGTCTTCTTCTCCACCGAACTGGACGGCACCGGCGAGATCACCCTCACCGAGCACGAGAACAAGATCGACGATCTCCACGCCGGCCTCGGACGCATGGGCCGCACCAGCTACCACGCAGCAGTCGAAGCAGTCCTCGCCCACCACAGCGAGGAAGCAACCGGCACCCCCGCCCTGGTGATCTTCCAGACCGACGGCGCCCCCGACGCCAAGACCCCCGCCACCCAGGCCCTCACCGACGCGGCCAGGACCCACCCCTCCGTCTTCTTCTCCTTCGTCGCCTTCGGCGACCCGGAGAACAAGGCCTTCGACTACCTCCGCAAGCTCAAGACCCCCAACACGTCCCACTTCCTCGCCGGCGAAACCCCCCGCGAGTTCACGGACAAGGAGCTCTACGAGGGCGTACTGGCGAACTGGCGGCCGTAAGCCCGTAACACCACCAGCGTCGCCCCGGGGGGTGGACAGCGCACCACGCGCCGTCCACCCCCCGAAACGGATGTGAGTCGATCTCCGACGGACCAGTAGGATTTCGACCATGGCGGCCACTGGATCCGAGAAGCAGGGTGGAAAGGCGTACTACGTCTCCACCCCCATTTATTACGTAAACGACGCTCCTCACCTGGGCCACGCCTACACGACCGTCGCAGGCGACGTGCTCACCCGCTGGCACCGCCAGCGCGGCGAGAAGGTGTGGTACCTCACCGGCACGGACGAGCACGGTCAGAAGATCATGCGCACCGCGGAGGCGAACGGCGTCAGCCCGCAGCAGTGGGCCGACAAGCTCGTCACCGAAGCGTGGAAGCCTCTCTGGGAGCACCTGGAGATCGCGAACGACGACTTCATCCGCACCACGCAGAAGCGGCACACGGACCGCGTCCAGGAGTTCGTCCAGGACCTGTACGACAAGGGCGAGATCTACAAGGGCGGCTACGAGGGCCCGTACTGCGTCGGCTGCGAGGAGTACAAGCTCCCGGGCGAGCTCCTCGACGGCGAGGGCGACTTCGCAGGTCAGAAGCTGTGCCCGATCCACAAGAAGCCGGTCGAGATCCTCAGCGAGGAGAACTACTTCTTCAAGCTGAGCGAGTACGGCGAGAAGCTCCTCGCCCACTACGAGGCCAACCCCGGCTTCATCCAGCCCGAGTCCGCGCGCAACGAGGTCGTGAACTTCGTACGCCAGGGCCTGCAGGACCTCTCCATCTCCCGCTCGACCTTCGACTGGGGCGTCCCGGTCCCCTGGGACGACAAGCACGTGATCTACGTGTGGGTCGACGCGCTGCTGAACTACGCCACGGCGGTCGGCTACAACGAGAACCAGGCCAAGTTCGAGGAGACCTTCCCGGCCGACGTCCACCTGGTCGGCAAGGACATCCTCCGCTTCCACGCGGTGATCTGGCCGGCGATGCTGATGGCGCAGGGTCTCCCCCTGCCCGGCAAGATCGCGGCCAACGGCTGGCTGATGGTCGGCGGCGAGAAGATGTCCAAGTCGAACCTGACCGGCATCAAGCCGCAGGACCTGACCTCGCACTTCGGCGTGGACGCGTACCGCTGGTACTTCCTCCGCGCGATCGCCTTCGGCCAGGACGGCTCCTTCTCCTGGGAGGACTTCTCCGCCCGCTACACCAGCGAGCTGGCGAACGACTACGGCAACCTGGCGTCCCGCGTCGCCGCGATGGTCGGCAAGTACTTCGGCGGCGAACTCCCGCAGTCCACCGCCGACGGCGAGGCCGAGAAGGCGATCCACGAGGGTCTGACGAAGGCGGTCACGGAGGCGGACCGCCGGATCGGCGACGACCTGGACTTCCAGGGCGGCATCCTGGCGATCTTCGACTTCGTGAAGCAGGTCAACGGCTACATCACGGAGCAGGAGCCGTGGAAGGTGGCCAAGGACACGTCCGAAGAGGGCAAGGCCCGCCTGGCCACCATCCTCTACACGGCCGCCGAGTCCCTCCGCGCGGTCGCGGTTCTCCTCAACCCGGTCATGCCGGAGACGTCCCAGAAGCTCTGGGACTCCCTCGGCGCGGGGGACTCCCTCGGCGCCCTCGCCGACCAGAAGATCGGCGAGGCCGGCGAGTGGGGCAGGCTCCCCGCCGGCACGACGGTCACCAAGGGCGCGGTCCTCTTCCCACGCCTGGAGGAGAAGCCGACCGCGTAACCCTCGACCCGTACGGCAACGCGCCCTGCCCCCGATTCTCACCGGGGGCAGGGCGCGAACGTTTCTTCCGTCCTCGAAAGAGTGAACGCCTTCCCGTCCGCCGGAGAGTACGGCCTTCTGCTCTCTTACATAGCCACATGGTCACATCAGCCCATGAAGGCATGCACCGGATCTTCCAGGAGCGGCCTGAGATCCTTTCCCCGGTCTTCGGGGTGCTGGGCATCGCGTTCCCCGAGAAGGCGGCCGTCTACGCGATCGGCACCGACGTGACGGAAGCCAGACCTCTGGTGCGCCACATCGACACGGTGCTGCGTATCGGCCCGTCCGACGGGGAGGACTTCCTCCTCGCCGTCGAGGCGCAGGAGAGAAGGGACACCAAGAAGGAATCGAGCTGGCCCTACTACATCTCCTACCTCCAGGCGAAGTACGGCCTGCCAGTTCTCCTGCTCGTCGTCTGCCGCGACCGGGCCACGACCAAGTGGGCGACCGGCCCCTTCTCCTGTGGCACGCGTGGCTGGACCGCCCAGATGACGTACCCCTTGGTCGTCGGACCGGACGACCTCCCGGTGATCACCGATCCGAGAACCGCGGCGGAGAAGCCGGCGATGGCCGTGTTCTCAGCTCTGGCTCACGCCAACAGCCCCCACATCGACGCCATACTGGACGCACTGGGCCGTGCCCTCGCAGGGATGGACTGGAACGCCGCCAGCTACTTCTTTCAGTTTCTCGACTCGGCGTTGGGGGACACCCCCGCCGGAGACAAATGGAGGGACATCGTGACGTTCGTCAACTACTTCCCCGGCCGTGGCACAGTGATGGAGAAGGCCTACCTCGAGGGCGAAGCCAAGGGCGAAGCCAAGGCCATCCTCCGCTTCCTCGAAGCGCGGGGCGTCTCCGTCCCCCAGGAGGCCCGCGACCGCATCGCCGACTGCACCGACCTCGACCTCCTCAACCGCTGGCTGGACCGGACGCCCCACGTGGAGAGCGTCGCCGAGCTCTTCGCCGAGGACGCGGGGCCCGCCGAAGACCGGGCCGAAACCTGACCCACGGGGCGATCATGAACGACGATCTGGACACCACACCGGAACTACACGACCTACTCCGGTTCACCCTGACATGCATGGGCCTGGGCATTCCGCCGGAGCGAGTAGTCGGCGATTTCCGTTCCGGGCTGGAGAAACTGCGACAACAGGGCTCCCTCTCTCTTCGGGACATGGCCCGCATCCGGGCCCAGGTGGACAAGCGGCCCGATGACGAACACGAGGACGAGGAATGGGTCCGGGGGTACACCGCCGGATAACGGCGGCGTGGGCCGCAGCGGTCCTACGGCTCTTGGAGGTGCGTGACATAGCGGTACCCAAGGAGGTCTTCCGCCCCCTCCACCTGTGTCCGGACCCGGACATCCTCACTCGCTGCCTCGACCGGGCCATCACGGTGGACACACCGGAGGAACTGAGCAGGGCATCACCGGCAAGAAGACCGAGTACCACTCCGTCCCCTACCGCAGCATCACCCACTTCGCGGTGGAAACGGCCGGCACGTTCGACCTCGACGCCGAGCTGAAGATCTGGATCTCCGGCACCCCGACCCCCATCGAGAAGACCTTCACCAAGGGCGTCGACATCTACGAGGTCCAGGCGATCCTGACCCAGTTCGTGGCGGGGTAGCCCCGGACCGTTTTTCCCGGCCTCGAAACACCTGCACCGACCCCGGCACCCTCACTCTCTGGTTCGACCGCTCCTTGATGGCCACCACGGCGGAGGACCTGTCAGGTGGGTGGTGCTCGGTCGGGATATTCGATGGTCGCCGCTAGTTGATGGTGGTCATACTGCCGTGATGGATCCAGTGACGCTCGATACCGACCGTCTGGTGCTGCGGGCCTTCACACCTGCCGACGTGGATGCGGTGTACGAAGCCTGCCAGGACGAGGACATCCAGTTCTACACCCCGGTGCCGGTGCCGTACCGGCGTGCGGACGCGGAGAAGCTCGTCTGCGAGAAGCTGCCCGCTCAGTGGGCTGAGGACAAGGACTACACCCTCGGCGCGTTCCGCAAGGACACCGGCGCCCTGGTCGGCTCGTACTGCCTGACCCTCGTCAGCCGTGGCGTCTGGGAGCTCGGTTACTGGGCGGTCAAGGAACAGCGTGGACACGGGTACTCGGTGGAGGCCGCCAGGGCCCTGTGTGACTGGGGCTGGGAGACGCTCGACGTCCACCGCATCGAGTGGTGGGCCATGGTCGGGAACACCGGCTCGCGTGCCGTCGCCGAGAAACTCGGCTTCACCGTCGAAGGGACACTGCGCAGTCGCGGCATCGCCAACGATGGCAAGCCGCACGACTGGTGGGTGGGCGGACTGCTGCGGCCCTGATGCTCGGTCCGGTGCTTCGTGAGCGAGGGGTGACGGCGCATGCCCGTGTGATCCAATGGCCGCGGAGCCGGAACCACCTCGCGGGGGGAGCACGAAGGCATGTCGACGGTCATACCTGTGCCCGACGACTGGCGCCTCTTTTTCAACAGTTGGGACGAACTCCGGCAGGGCTACCACGCTGGGGACAAGGACGAGACGGTGCGAGGCTGCGCCCGCCGGCTCGACGCGACGTTGCCGGGGTCGGAGGGCGATCCCGTGCTGTTCTGGACGCTGGGTCTGCTCACGCTCGCCCCCTACGTGGCCTTCGGCAACCCCGGCCCGGGAGTCGAGGACAAGGTCGTCGCCGTACTGAGCCGGGTCGCGCACGGTGACGACGGCAAGGCATGCGCGCACGGCTGGCATCCGTACGAGGCCGAAGTGGACGATGTGCTCGAGCGCCTTCCCGCCGACCTTGAGGTGCTGAGTTCACCGGTGAACCAGGCCCTCGACGACCTGCTTCCCGAGGACCTGCTTCCCGAGGACTACCTGGATGAAATCGAAGACCAGGAGGCCGAACCCGCGAACCTCTCCGGGCCCGAGATCCTCGCCCGCTGGCAGTGCCCGCGTACCGCATCGGGGTTCGCCCGCGCCGCCCTCGACTACCTGGGGGCTACCGTCCGCTGAGGCCCACGACTCCCGGGGAGGCGCAGCTGAGCGGTTGAGAGGCTCCTCACCGGCGAGGCGCAAGCACCGGAGCGAGACCTGTTCGCCGACGGCCCGAGTCCTCACCGGAACTCGGGCCCCGAGTCGCTCGGTTCAGCGCGCCTCCCCCGCGACCGGTTCCCCTGCCATCGCCGCCTTCCCGCCGGACCCGGCCCGCTCGCCCCTCTTGGTGTGCCGTACGAACGCCACCCCCAGCACCGCCAGGACCGACGCCGCCGACAGCGTGTACAGCCCTCCGTTCGTGCTCCCCGTCGTGTCCTGCAAGTAGCCGAAAGAGGACCGGTCGGTCGTGAGTACGACACCGCTTACGCTGGTGCAGCCTCGGCCGAACCCGCGCCAGGCGTGGTTCCCCCGGAGAAGGTGCATGTCAGCAGTCACTCGCCGACGCGTCGGCTGGACGGCCGCCGCCCTGCTCCTGTTGCTGCTCGCCGTCCTGCTCAGCCTCGCCATCGGCAGCCGCCCGGTCGCCCCGGGGGCCGTGTGGGACGCGCTGGTGCACGGCGGGCAGAGCGAGAGCGCGCAGGTCGTACGGTCCCTGCGGGTGCCGAGGACGGTCATCGGCGTGCTGGTGGGCGCCGCGCTCGCCATCGCCGGAACGGTTCTCCAGGGCATCACCCGCAACCCCATCGCCGAACCCGGCATCCTCGGCATCAGCCAGGGCGCCTCGGTCGGCGTCGTCTGCGCCATCACCTTCTTCGGCGTGCACACGCTCAGCGGCTACGTCTGGTACGCCTTCGCCGGCGCGGGACTCGCGGCCGTCGCCATCTACGCCGTCGCGGGCAGCGGACGCGGCGGCGCCTCGCCCGTGAAGCTGGCGCTGGCGGGCGCGGCGATGAACGCCTTCCTCGCCTCCGTCGTCTCCGGCATCGTCACGACCGACGCCCGCGCCCTGGACGAGTTCCGGTTCTGGGACGTCGGATCGATCAGCGGACGGGACCTGACGATCGCGGGGCAGGTCTGGCCCTTCCTCACCGTCGGGCTGCTGCTGGCGTTCGCCCTGGCCCGGGGCCTCGACGCGCTCGCCCTCGGCGACGACGTCGCCCACGGCCTCGGCCGCAACGTGCCGCTGCTGCGCGCGACCGGCGCCCTGTCCGCGACCCTGCTGACCGGTGCCGCGGTCGCCGCCGCGGGCCCCATCGCCTTCACCGGCCTCGCCGTCCCGCACATCGCCCGCGCCCTGGTCGGCCCCGCGCACCGCTGGCTGCTGCCGCTCGCCGCCCTGCTCGGGCCGGTGATGCTGCTGCTCGCGGACGTCCTCGGCCGGATCGTCGTACGCCCCTCGGAGGTGCCGGTGGCCGTGATGACCGCGCTGGCCGGTGTGCCGTTCCTGGTCTTCCTGGTGCGACGGAAGGCGGTGCCCGCCGTATGACCGGGACCGTGGAGTCACCGCCTCCGGTGGCCGCCCGCCCCGCCGGGTACGCCGTGCTGCGGGCCGGGCGGTGCAGTGTGCTGCTGCACCGCAGGGCCGCCGTGGTGGCGGCCGTGCTGACCGTGCTGCTGGCGGTCACCGTGGTCGCCTCGCTGTGCCTGGGCCAGGCGTACGTCTCGCCGGGCGAGGTCGTCCGGGTGCTGCTGGGGCTGCCCAGCCCCAACGAGCTGGTGGTGGGCACCCTGCGGCTGCCGCGGCTGGTGACCGGACTGCTGGTGGGCGCCGCGTTCGGCCTGGCCGGCGGGCTGATCCAGACCGTGGCCCGCAATCCGCTGGCCAGTCCCGACGTCATCGGTGTGACGCACGGGGCGGGCGCGGCCACGGTCGCCGCGATGACCTTCGGCGTCACCTCCTACGCGGCCCTGCCGTACGTGTCGGTGGCCGGCGGGCTCGGCGCGGCCCTGCTGGTCTATGTCCTGGCCTGGCGCGGCGGCCTGCACGCCAACCGTTTCGTGCTCATCGGCATCGGCATCTCCGTGGCGCTGGCCTCGCTGACCCGGCTGTTCGTGACCAAGGGGGACTACCTGGTCGCCCAGCAGGCGAAGGTGTGGCTGACCGGGTCCCTCAACGGCCGCGGCTACGACCAGGCCGCGCCGCTCGCGACCATCCTGCTGCTGCTCCTGCCCTTCCTGGTGTGGGCGGCCCGGGCCCAGCGCGGTGCGGACTTCGGCGACGACACGGCCGTCGCCCTCGGGATCCGGCTCGGCCGGGTCCGGCTCGGGCTCAGCGTGCTCGGGGTGGTGCTCGCCTCCGCGGCCACCGGCGCGGCCGGGCCGGTGGACTTCGTGGCACTGCTCGCCCCGCAGATCGCGCGCCGGCTCACCCGCACCCCGCACATCCCGCCGGTGTGCTCGGCCCTCACGGGCGCGCTGATCGTCGTCGTGGCGGACCTGATGGCCCGTCGGCTCCTGTCCCCGCTGGAACTGCCGGTCGGCGTGTTCACCGCCGTCGTGGGTGCTCCCTACCTGATGTGGCTGATTGTTAGGAGCCGGGCTCAAAGGTGACCGGATCCACACAGTCCGGATACGTCCGGCCTACAGGATTCGCTTAAAGTAAGGCTCGCCTAAGTTCCACCGAGGTTCAGGAGTCTCCATGTCCGTCAGCAGCCGCGGCGCCACCGCTGTCGCTCTCGCCCTGGCCGCCGCGCTGTCCCTGACGGCATGCGGCGGCTCCTCCGGCGAGGAACCGTCCGGGAAGGCCTCCGCCGGAGCCGGGGACAAGAAGGCCGTCGCCCAGGGCGGGAAGGAGTTCGCCGACGCCGCGAAGAAGACCGCGGCCATGGGCACGGACGCCAAGCCCGGGCAGTGGCCCCGCACCGTCAAGCACGCCATGGGCGAGACCGAGATCGAGGCCCGGCCCGAGCGCGTCGTCGTCCTCGACGTCGGCGAGCTCGACAACGTCGTCTCCCTCGGCATCAAGCCGGTCGGCCTCGCCCCGACCGAGGGCTCCCCCGAACTCCCCTCGTACCTGAAGAGCAAGGCGGGCAAGCCCGAGAACGTCGGCACCATCAACAACCTCAACCTCGAGGCCATCGCCGCGCTCAAGCCCGACCTGATCCTCGGCAGCCAGCTGCGCGCCGCCGACAAGTACGACGAGCTGTCGCAGATCGCCCCGACCGTCTTCTCCCTGCGCCCCGGCTTCACCTGGAAGGAGAACTACCTCCTCAACGCCGCCGCCCTGGACAAGACGGCCGAGGCCAAGGCGAAGCTCGCCGCCTACGACGAGAAGATCGACGCCCTCGACGAGAAGCTCGGCGCGAAGAAGCCGTCCGTCTCCATGGTCCGCTTCATGCCGGACGGCGTGATCCGCCTCTACGCCAACGCCTCGTTCATCGGCACGATCCTGAAGGACGCCGGCATCCCGCGCCCGAAGAACCAGGACATCGACGACCTCGCCGCCGAGGTCAGCGCCGAGAACATCGACCAGGCGGACGCCGACTACATCTTCACCGGCGTCTACGGCGACCCCAAGGCCACCGACAAGTCCAAGGCCCAGGGCAATCCGCTGTGGAAGAACCTGAAGGCGGTCAAGTCCGGGCACGCCCACGACGTCCCGGACGAGACCTGGTACCTCGGCCTCGGTGTGATGGCGGCCGAGAAGGTCGTCGCCGACCTGGACCGCCACCTCACCGCGTAGCCCCGCGTACGACAGTGGCCCGGAACCGACGCCGGTTCCGGGCCACTCTCACGTCCGCGCCTACTTCGGCTGCGGCTTGCGCACCGACAGGTGCAGCTCCTTCAGCCGCGCCTCCTCCAGCTCGGTCGGCGCGCCCATCATCAGGTCCTGGGCGTTGCCGTTGAGCGGGAAGGCGATGGTCTCGCGGATGTTCGGCTCGTCGGCGAGGAGCATGACGATGCGGTCGACGCCGGGGGCGATGCCGCCGTGCGGCGGGGCGCCGAAGCGGAAGGCGCGCAGCATGCCGGCGAACTTCTCCTCGACGGTGTCGCGGTCGTACCCGGCGATCTCGAAGGCCTTGAGCATGATCTCCGGCTCGTGGTTCCGGATCGCGCCGGAGGACAGCTCGACGCCGTTGCAGACGATGTCGTACTGCCAGCCGAGGATGTCCAGCGGGTCCTGGGTCTCCAGGGCCTCCAGGCCGCCCTGCGGCATGGAGAACGGGTTGTGCGAGAAGTCGATCGCGCCGGTCTCCTCGTCCTTCTCGTACATCGGGAAGTCGACGATCCAGCAGAACCGGAAGACGTTCTCCTCGAAGTGCCCGGCACGCTTGGCGGCCTCGACCCGCACCGCGCCCATGATCTTGGAGACCTCGTCGAACTCGCCCGCGCCGAAGAACACGGCGTGGCCGGCGGCGAGGGACAGGCGCTTGGTCAGCTCGGCGACGTTCTCCTCGGTGAGGAACTTCGCGATCGGGCCGGACAGCGAGCCGTCCTCGGCGACACGGACCCAGGCCAGGCCCTTGGCGCCCTGCGAGACGGCGTAGTCGCCGAGCTGGTCGAAGAACTTGCGGGGCTGCGCGGAGACGT
Source organism: Streptomyces sp. NRRL S-455 (assembly GCF_000717875.1). GTDB lineage: Bacteria > Actinomycetota > Actinomycetes > Streptomycetales > Streptomycetaceae > Streptomyces. The sequence goes on along the minus strand of NZ_JOCT01000021.1, from coordinate 90,726 downwards.
CCGGCACCGGCAGGGCGCGGACGTGCTTGCCGGCGAACGCCTTGAACTCCGAGCCCTCGAAGATGTCGGTGATGTCGACGAGTTCGAGCTGGGCGCGCAGGTCCGGCTTGTCCGAGCCGTACTTGAGCATCGCCTCGCGGAACGGGATCCGCGGGAACGGCGAGGTGACGTGGCGCCCGTTGCCGAACTCCTCGAACAGCTCGGTCATCAGCTTCTCGACGGGCTGGAAGACGTCCTCCTGCTCGACGAAGCTCATCTCGACGTCGAGCTGGTAGAACTCGCCCGGCGAGCGGTCCGCACGCGCGTCCTCGTCACGGAAGCAGGGCGCGATCTGGAAGTAGCGGTCGAAGCCGGAGATCATCAGCAGCTGCTTGAACTGCTGGGGGGCCTGCGGCAGGGCGTAGAACTTGCCCGGGTGCAGACGGGACGGCACGACGAAGTCGCGGGCGCCCTCGGGGGAGGTCGCGGACAGGATGGGCGTCGCCATCTCGTTGAAGCCGAGCGCCGTCATCTTGTGCCGGATCGCCGAGATGACCGCCGTGCGCAGCATGATGTTGCGGTGCATGCGCTCGCGGCGCAGGTCCAGGAAGCGGTACTCCAGGCGCCGTTCCTCGTTGACGCCGTCCTCGGCGTTGATCGTGAAGGGCAGCGGGGCGGCCGCGCCGAGCAGTTCGACCTCGCCGACCTCGACCTCGACCTCACCGGTGGGCAGCTCGGGGTTGATGTTCTCGGCGCCGCGGGAGACGACCTTGCCGTCGACGCGGACGGTCGACTCCTTGGACAGCTTGTCGAGGGCCTCGTAGGCGGGGGTGCCGGGACGGGCCACGAGCTGCGTGATGCCGTAGTGATCGCGCAGATCGATGAAGAGGATGCCGCCCAGGTCGCGCCGATTGTGCAGCCAGCCACTCAGCCGGACGTCGGTGCCGACGTCAGAGGCGCGGAGCTCGCCGCAGGTGTGGGACCTGTACCGATGCATCGTCGTTCATCCAGTCTTCGCTGATCGGGGTCTGTGTTTCACGTGAAACTCGTCCCCAGCGTACCGGGCAGGCGAAGATCGACTCTCCTGAGTTCTCCACAGGCGGCGATCGCACGCACCACGACACCGGTCGCGCACGTGTCGCCCCTCGGTGGCACTGTTCGAGCGCGTCTTCCTAAAGTAGGGCAATGCGCACTGGCGAGCCGTTGCCCGCCGTGGGGGAGGCTCTTGCCGCCCTCGCGACCGGCCTCTGGCATTGGGACACCGCAACAGGGCTGGTCACGGTCGACGCCGAGGCGGCACGGCTGCTCGGGCTGCCCTCCGAGGAGGTCAGCCTCACGGAGGCCCAGGCCCGGGCCCGGCTGCACCCGGTCGACTGGAACGAGATCACCGGCGTGGTCCAGCTCGCCGTCGCCGAGGGGACCCTCGCCGAGGTGCGGGTCCGGGTCATGGACGACCAGGGCCGGATCGTCCGGGTGGTCCGCAGCCGCTCCAAGCCTTCCTTCGACCGGGTCCACAAGTCGTACCGGCTGATCGGCACCCTCCAGGAGGTCACCGAGCCGACGCCGGGCACCCCGGCCGGACGCAGCGCGGTCACCGGCGACTGGCGGCGCTCACGGGAGGCGTTCCTGCTGGACGCGGGCCGGGCACTGGCCGAGGCACGCTCCACGCAGGAGGTCCTTCGGGTCACGGCCAATCTGTCGATGCCCGGGTTCTCGCCGGACGGGCTGGCGGTCTTCGGCGTCTCGGGCGACCGCCTGACGCTCATCGGCCACCACGGACAGCAGCAGAGCGACGAGAGCCCGTTCTCGGACATGCCGCTGGACACCGACTATCCGGCCGCCGAGGTGGTACGGACCGGCCGGGCGGTGTATCTGTCCTCCCCCGAGCAGTACCAGGCCCGCTACCCGCTGACCTGGCCGCTCGCCGAGCGCTTCGGCCGCCACTCCTGGGCGTTCCTGCCGCTGACCGTGGCGGGCCGCACGATGGGCGCGTGGATGGCCGCGTTCGCCTACCCGGTGGCGTTCACACCGGACGAGCGGTCCGTGCTGGCGACCGTGGCGCGGATGCTGGCGCAGGCCCTGACCCGGGCGGGACTGGCGGAGAGCGAGCGGGCGCTGACCGACGGGCTGCAGCGCACCATGCTGCCGAGACTCGGCCCGCAGCGCATCCCGGGCATGAGCGTCGCCGCCCGCTACGTGCCGACCGGCGGCGGGCTCCAGGTCGGCGGCGACTGGTACGACGTGATCCCGCTGCCGAGCGAACGGTTCGCGCTGGTCATCGGCGACGTCCAGGGCCATGACGTACGGGCCGCGGGTCTGATGGGCCAGCTCCGCATCGCCCTGCGGGCCTATGCCTCCGAGGGCCACCGCCCCGACGCCGTTCTCTCCCGCGCCTCCCGCTTCCTGCACGGCATCAGCGACGAGGACCCCGCCGACCCGCGCTTCGCGACCTGTGTGTACGTCGAGGTCGACCCGGCGAGCGGGGTGCTGGACATCGCCCGCGCCGGGCATCCGGACCCGGCGTTCCGGATGTCCGACGGCACGGTACTGACCCGGCCGACGTCCGGCGGCCTGCCGCTGGGCATCGACCCGGACGCCGACTACCCCACGACCCGCCTCGCCCTGGAGCCCGGCGAGACCATGCTGATCTGCACGGACGGCCTGATCGAGACCGGCGGGCACGACCTGGACACCGGCTGGCGCCGGCTGCGGGCGATCCTGGAGGACCACGAGGGCGATCTCGAGGAACTGGCCGACACCCTGGTGCAGGCCGTGCACGGTCCGTCCTCGCACCACACCACCGGCCCGCTGACCGACCGCCGCGAGGACGACATCGCCATGCTGCTGCTCAGCCGGGAGGGCGAGGGCTGTGGCTGCGGCGACACCATGACCGTCCGGCCGCCGGTGCGGCGCACGGTGCTGACGGTCGCGCAGGCCGAGTCCGAGCGGGTCGCGGTGGCCCGGCAGCAACTGCGCGACCTGCTGCACGACTGGTCCTCGCCGGACCAGTGCGACTCGGCGGTGCTGCTGCTGTCCGAGCTGCTGACGAACGTCCTCGTGCACACCGACTCCGACGCGCTGCTCGTCGCGGAGATCACCGGCGGGGTGGGTGAGCGGCGGCTGCGGATCGAGGTCACCGACGCCGGTGACGACCTGCCCCACAAGCGCCGGCCTGGGGAACTGGCCTCCTCCGGCCGCGGCCTGGTGCTGATCGAACTGCTCGCGCACGCCTGGGGCGTCGACCCGCGCGGCGTGGGCAAGAGCATCTGGTTCGAGCTCCACGAGTCCATGGACGGCCCGGGCGACGGCTCCTGGACGCCGTAGCGGCACCGCTCCGCGCCGCGTGGGTGCCTGTGTTGTGCCGGGTGCGGCTCCGTGTTGCGCCGGGTGCGGCTCCGTCGGGGCCGGTCGCGCAGTTTCCCGCGCCCCTGGGTCGCACCACCGTCAACCCGATGACACCAATGCACCCTTTCGCGTGACCGCCGGGTGAGTGACGGCGACGTCCACCGCACCGCCTGCACGATGAGTGCCCTGGCCGCATTCCGACCGCCGCAGGCAAGATTCTTAGGGAAGTCGCATGGGCAAGTCCGCATCCCGGGAGGACCGGGGCAAGAGGTCCTCCTTCTCGGTGTCGTACGAAGGCGGCGGCCAACGCGACCCCTCCACTCAGGTCAAACTGGGGCGCCTCTCGTACAAGGGCCCCGCCACCGTGGCCATCGCACTGGTGGCCGCGAGCGGCGTGGTCGCTTACCAATGGCTCGGCGGTCAGGGCGACACCGGCGGCACGGGGGCCGGGCCGGGCACGCAGGTCACGTCGAGTGCCGACGCGCCAACGGGCACGAGCACCGCGACCGCGGCCACGGGCACCACGACCGCACCGGCGTCGGCCACGTCCGGCCCGCCCGCATCCCCATCCGCCTCCCCGCCCGGCAGCGCGGCTCCGGCGGCCGCCGGCGACACGGGTGCGGCGGTGGTGCGGGAACACCGCAAGGCATGGTGAGCCTCATGCGTTTCGCCGACGCGCCTGACATGGCGTATGTGGAGGCGCTGCACACCGGTTCGCTGACCGACGATCCGTCCCTGGTCCGCCGTTACCGCGACGCATACGATCTGACCAGGGCCGCCGCGCTGCCACCGGAGGCGTCCCTCAACCTGATCGAATCGGTGGCGGAGGGCTACGACAACCATGAGCGCCCACCACATTCCTGACGCGTCGGCCCTCATCGCCTGGCGCAAGTCCAGCCACAGCGGCGGCGACAACGGCAGTTGCCTGGAGGTGGCCGACGGCCACCCGGGCCTCACCCCCGTCCGCGACAGCAAGAACCCCACCGGCCCGGCGCTGCTCTTCGGCACCGCCGCGTGGTCGGCGTTCATCGAAGGCGTGAAGGGCTGACGCGGTCGACAGAATCGACGCTTCTGTCCACGTCCGGGTGAACATCCTTGCTGTCGACGCGAGTTGCACCTCCGCAGGTCTACGTTCCGACGCGGAGGTGATGCTCGATGAACGAGCAGAACAACACGCGTAAAGACGCGATCGACATCAACGACTTCGTGTACGCGGCCACAGGGGCGCGGGTGCGGAGGCTCACGATGCCGGACGGGACGCACTGGTTTCCGGCCGTCGACGTCTGCAAGGAGCTGGGGTACACCACTCCCCGAAAGGCGCTCCTCGACCATGTCCCCGAAAAGCACCGAGAGATTCTTGAGACAGTGACTGGAGGTCACTCTCTCAGCGTTCCCGCAGGTCGGGAGTGGCGACGAGACATGAATGTCATCGATCTCCAAGGTCTGATCCGCTTGGTCAACGGCTGCTCGAAGCCGGAGGCGCAGCCCTTCAAGGCCTGGGTCTCCGAAGTCATCGCCACCATCCAGCGCGACGGCTCCTACTCCCTGGAACCGGCCCCGTACAGCCTGCCGCCCCCACCACCCCCACCGCCTACGCCGTACCCTCGCAGCTCGCCGACGCCCTCGTCCGGCTCGAGGAGCGCGGCACCCGGACAGACGCGGCGCTGCGGCAGATCGACGACAAGCAGAACACGATCGTCGAGATGCTCCGCGACATCACCAAGACGCTGCGCCGCCCCGACGACCGCACCCGCCCCGTCCAGGCACCCGAGTTGACGCCCCAGCAGCTTCTGGCCAACTGGAAGGCCAGGAACCTCGTCGTCACCGAGGACGTCCACGCGGTGGCCGCACACCTGGCCCCGGCACTGCTGCACGGCGGCGCCGGATACAGCGTGGAGGAGATCTCCGTCTGCACCGGGCTGTCGCCCGACCGTGTCCACGACAGCCTGGAGCTGCTGTCCGAGCAGGAATGCGTACGGCAGGTGGGCCGTGCCCCGAACGGCGCTCCGTTCTACGTGCTGCCGTAGCCAGGCACCGAGGATAGGAAAGGCCCGAAGCCGCAACCCGAATTTGCGGCTTCGGGCCTCGTCGTACCGTACCCGTCCCAGCGGCTCTACAAGCCGCCCTCGGACATTCCATGCACGGCCGGGATGGTTCCCAGCCGTCCCTTCTGGAAGTCATCGAACGCCTGCTGGAGTTCCTCACGGGTGTTCATCACGAACGGGCCGTAGTGCGCCATCGGCTCACGGATCGGCTGTCCGCCGAGCAGGACGACCTCCATGTCCGGCGTGTTCGAGTCCTGCTTCTCGTCCGCGCGGACGGTCAGCGACGAGCCCGCGCCGAAGACGGCTGTCTGGCCCGTGTGGACCGGGCGGCGGTCGACGCCGACGCTGCCCCGGCCGGCCAGAACGTACGCCAGCCCGTTGAAGTCCTCGCGCCACGGCAGGGTGAGCTCCGCGCCCGGTGCCAGCGTCGCGTGGATCATCGTGATCGGGGTGTGCGTGATGCCGGGGCCCGCGTGCCCGTCCAGCTCACCGGCGATGACCCGCAGGAGCGCGCCGCCGTCGGGGGTGGAGAGCAACTGGACCGAGCCGCCGCGGATGTCCTGGTACCTCGGCGCCATCATCTTGTCCTTGGCCGGGAGGTTCACCCAGAGCTGGAGGCCGTGGAAGAGCCCGCCGGACATGACGAGATGCTCCGGTGGCGCCTCGATGTGCAGCAGGCCCGAGCCGGCCGTCATCCACTGAGTGTCGCCGTTGGTGATGGTGCCACCGCCACCCTGGCTGTCCTGGTGGTCGAAGATCCCGTCGATGATGTACGTGACGGTCTCGAAGCCGCGGTGCGGGTGCCAGGGAGTGCCCTTGGGCTCGCCCGGCGCGTACTCCACCTCGCCCATCTGGTCCATCATGATGAACGGGTCGAGATGGCGGTAGTTGATCCCCGCGAACGCCCGGCGCACCGGGAAGCCCTCACCTTCGAAACCGCTCGGGGCGGTCGTGACGGCGAGCACGGGACGTGCCACGGCGTCGGTCGACGCGGTCACGCGGGGCAGCGTCAACGGGTTCTCGACGGTCACTGCAGGCATGTCGGTTCCTCCTCGTGTACGACCACTTTAGTTGAGCGTTGAACTTTCTGCCACCTCGTAACAGAGAAAACCGTGAGGGCATTCCCAGGGGGCGGCGCGGCGAACCACGGGACACCGGCATGGCGGAAGGCCGACACCCCGCGTCGGGGTGCCGGCCTTGGTACGTCCAGGTCAGGCGACCAGTTCACGCTCCCCGGTCCCGGTCCTGGTCCCGGTCCCGGCGGGCTCCGGCTTGCGGTCCCGCATCACCAGCGTGGCGACGACCGCCGCCGCCAGGACACCGACCGCGCTGATCGTGAAGGTCGTCGACATCGAGGCGGTGAAGGCCTCGCGGGCCGCCCGCACCAGGCCCGTGTCCCCGCCGGCGACGGCCAGGGCGCCACCGATGGACTCCTTGGCCTGCTCGGGGGTGCCGGCCGGCATCTCGTCGGCGTAGCCGCCGGAGAGCAGGGAGCCGAGGATCGCGATGCCGAGGGCGGTGCCGGACTGCTGGATGGTGTCGTTGAGGGCGGAGCCGACACCCGCCTTCTCCTCCGGGATGGTGCCCATCAGCGCGGCCACCGCGGCCGGCATCGCCAGACCGGCGCCCAGACCCAGGATCCCCAGCGCCACGGCCGGGACGGTGAAGCCGCTGTCGGCGGTGAGCGTGGTCAGCAGCCCGAACGAGGCGGCCATCAGCAGCATTCCGCCGAGGATGACGAACCGGTTGCCGAACCTCACGGCGAGCTGCGCCCCGGCCGCGTTGCCGGCCAGCGCGGCCACGGCCAGCGGCAGGAAGGCCAGGCCCGCCTTGACGGCCGACCAGCCGAGCACGAACTGGAGGTACTGGGTCAGGACCAGCAGCAGGCCGGCGTTGCCGATCTGGACGAGGGCCAGGGAGAGCGAGCCGCCGCTGAAGTTGCGGTGCTTGAAGAGGGCCAGCGGGACCATCGGGGCGCGGGTGACGTTCTGCCAGATCACGAAGCCGGCCAGGGCGACCACCGCGACGGCCAGGACGAGGAGGGAGCGGCCTTCGAACGCGCCGTGCTGCGGGATCTCGATGATCCACCACACCAGCGCCGTCATGCCCACCGCCGACAGCACCGCGCCCAGCGGGTCCGGCTTCTGCCACGGCGCCTTCGACTCCGGCATCAGCAGCACACCGGCGAGCAGGGCGAGACCGACGATCGGCACGTTGATCAGGAAGATCGCCTGCCAGGCGAAGTGGTCGATCAGCACCCCGCCGAGGACCGGGCTGCCGACCAGCCCCAGCATCGACACCGAGCCCCACGCGGCCATCGCCTTGGGCCGCTCGTCCTCGTCGAAGACGGTGATGAGGATGGACAGCGTGGACGGCATGATCAGCGCCCCGCCGACACCCATCGCGATCCGCACCGCGATCAGCTCACCCGGAGTGGAGCAGAACACCGCCCCCAGCGAGGCCGCCCCGAAGAGCAGCAGCCCGATCAGCATCACCTTGCGGCGCCCGAACCGGTCCCCGAGGCTTCCCGAGGTCAGCAGCAGCCCGGCGAAGACCAGGGTGTAGGAGTCGAGGATCCACTGCATGTCCTGGGCGCTCGCCCCGAGGTCCTCGGTCAGCGCGGGCACCGCGACCGTGAGTGCCATGTTGTCGACGACCAGCACGAGTGTGCTCAGGCACAGCACGATCAGGATCCACCAGCGGCGTGGATTGCGAGCGTCCATTCCTCTTCCCCTCCTGCGAACACCGTTCCTTCGATGCGAACACTGTACGCAAGCTGGAACAGTGTGCGCAAGCCTTGATGTCTGTACGCTGATTGCGCACGCCGTTCGCACGGAGGCCTGGAGGAGCGCCGATGAGCAGGAGCAGGACGACGGACAAGAACCCGATCCCGTCGGTGTGGGCCCGCGAGCAGCGCCGCACGGACCAGCCCGCGCTCAGCCGGGACGCGATCGTCCGCGAGGCGATCGCGATGCTCGACGCCGAGGGGATCGAGGCGCTCAGCATGCGCAAGCTCGGCGCCCGCCTGAACGCGGGGGCGACCTCGCTGTACCGGCACGTCGCCACCAAGGACGAGCTGATGGAACTCGCGGTGGACGAGGTCGCCGCCGAGATCCACGTCCCGCCGGCCGACAGCCCCGACTGGCGCGCGGCGGTGACCGAGGCGGCCGGGTCGTTCCGTACGACCGCGCTACGGCATCCCTGGCTGACCCTGGTGCTGGGGCAGGCGGGGCTCGCCTACCTGGGGCCCAACTACATGGACTTCTCCGAGCGACTCGCCGCCCTGTTCACCGCGGCGGGATTCCCCGAGCCGAGCCGGGCGATCGAGACGGTCTTCTCGTACGTCATGGGCATGAGCAACGCGGAGGCCGCCTGGCTCACCACGGTCGCCCGGTCCGGCGAGACCGAGGCAGACTTCGTCGCCCGGCTGATGCCCGCGGCACAGCGGGCCGCGGCAGACCACACCCACCTGGCCTTTCCGCACGCGGAGGTCGAGGAAGCGACCACCGACCCCGCCGCTCTGCGCGACATGAAGTTCGCCTACGGCCTGGAGGTCGTCCTGGACGGCCTGGCGCTGCGGCTGCCGCGCGAGGAGCGCTGAAGTGCCCTGTCGTCACATGGCCGCGCGGCCGCGGCAGGCCCGCTCAGGGCTGCCGCGGCCGCGCGGATCACATATCCCACAGGCCCCGCCGACAGCAGCGGCGGAGTGGCTCCCCCTCTCGCCGCGGCGTCAGGACACCACGCGCAGGTGGGTCGGCCAGCCGATGCGGTCGAGGAGCCGGAACATCTTCTTGATGTCGTTGGGGTTCAGCTTCACGCAGCCGTTGGACCTGTAGTCTCCGGCGCCGTCCCAGCGGCGGGGTTCGCTGCCGCCCTGGCCGCCGTCGCGGTTCATCTCGGAGTGGATGAACATCTCCGTACGCGTCAGCGTGCCTTGGGAGCACTTCATGTCCTGCAGGTGGACGGCGTGGCCCTTGATGACCCTGCCGTTGTAGGTACGGGACTTGAGCTTGATCTTCCAGTTGCCGTTCGGCATCCAGCCCCTGCCGCGCACGCAGTCGTCCTTGATGCCGAGACCCGATCCGGCCCGGTAGGTGGCCCAGAGCGTCCCGCCCCGGTAGACGGAGAGCCGCGAGTTGGTGGGGTGGCCCTGGTTCTTGTCGAAGACCAGAGTGGTCGCCGCGGCCGCCGTCGGCGCCCCTGCGGGCGCCTGTGCGGCGGCGGCCGGTGCCAGGGCCAGCGTGGTCGCCACGGCTCCGGCGATCACGGCGCCGCGCAGGTGACGTCCGTTGCTGCTCATGCGTTTCCCTCTTTCTCCCCGCACGGCTCGGTTCCCCCCCCGGCCGCGCATGTGTGGCGTGTGTGGTGGCTCGTGATGTGTGCGGGCCGGCGTGGACCGCCCGGTGCGCGATCAGGCGATGGCCAGGCGTACCTGCGCCGAGTTGGTCCCGGTGAAGGTGAAGGAGAACTGCTCCCGGACCCCGGAGCTGCATGCGGACTTCGTGCGGTAGTCACCGTTGCCGGCGTTGATGCGGACCAGGGCGCACTTGCCGTCCATGCGGGTGTCCTGGAGCCATCCGGCCACCGTCACGTTGCCGCCCGAGCAGCGCAGGCTCCAGCTGGCCGCCGCCCCGTCGATCACCGGGGACGCGGAGGACGGGCAGGTGGCCGCGCTCGCCGGGCCGGCGGCGCCGACGGCCAGGCCACCGGCGAGGACGACGGCCGACACAACGGACGAGAGGGTCTTGCGGACAGCGGACATGAGTGCCCCCTTCGGGCAGCGTGCTGACAGGAAGCGGACCGGTACAGGGACCTGGACCTGTCGCCCGCCGACGGGGCGGGGAGGCCGGGAGTGCCGGTCGCGGAAGAAGCATTGCCCGGACGACCGGGTGGGAGAAGACGATCCCTGCTGCTTACCGAGGCGCATCGATGCACCCTGCATAGCAGGGCTCTGACCTGGCACTATGACCCGATGCAAGAGGCTCGTGCCGACCAGGCAGGCCGTGCCCGGCCGGCCCGCGAGCCGCCCTTCTCACTCAGAGGCGGAGGGCAGTGGGCTCGTGGCCCTCTGGTAGGCCGGTGCCTTGACCGGCGGGAGCTGTTCCACCAGCAGGGCCAGCCAGGTGTCCACGTCCACCCGGCCTGTCTCGGGCAGGTCATGGGTGCGCTGGAAGTACCTCACGTCCTCGGCGGTCGCCGCGGTGAAGCTCCCCGACACGGGCGTGCCGCCCTGGCCCACGTTGTTCAGGAGTTCCTGCGCGGCCCGTACCTCGTCGGGCCCCGATCCGGGCCCGACCTCCTTCACCAGCTCCGGCCAGGTGAAGCGGCCCACCTTGCCGTCGGCCGGCAGGTGCTTCCGGCGCTGGAAGTCCATGACCGCGTCCCGGGTGTCCGCCCCGAGGAAGCCGTCGGCCCGCACCGTGTAGCCGTGCGCGTTCAGCAGGTGCTGCAGGGCGCGGGCGCGGCTGAACTGGTCCTCCTGGCCCATGTACAGCAACGGCCATGCGAGCGGCGTCTCGCGCGGGGAGGCGGCACCGGCCGCCCCGCCCGCCATCGCCCTGCTGTCCTGGCCGGAGAGGCGATCGTGGACGACCATTCCGGCGGTGAAGGCCAGAACCACGGCCGCCGCGACCAAGGCCGGGCGGAGCCACGGCGGGCGGGGCCGGCCGGTTGTGCCACGGTCGCCCGCGCCGCGTGCGGCGGCGGGGCCTGTGGTGGCATCGGCTCCCTCTTCCCCGGGGGAGGCATCGGGTGCGGGCCTTTCGCCGGATCCGTCCACAGCGCCCGCGGGCGCGGCGTGCTCCCCCTCTCCGTCGGCGGCGCGCTGACGGCCGTTCTCCCGCAGCGCGGCGCGGCACAGCGCGCGTGCCTGTTCGAGTTCCGCCGCCGGGGCACGCAACTGGGTGTGCAAAGCGTCCACCACCCGGGGAGGAGCGGTCGACAGGTGTTTCGGGTTCAGGTAGCGGGACAGCGTCGTCTGGTCCACGCCCAGCCTCGCCGCCAGCGCCTGGTGCGTCGGCCGGGTGCCGCCGGACGCGCTCCCGGACTCCTCCCACCAGCGGCGCAGTAACCGCGCCAGCTCCACCCCCGCGCTCCGCTCCTGTGCCATGTCGATGTCTCCCCGTCGTCGTGCTGGACAGCCGGGCCTCCGCAGCGCCTGCATAGCGCATACCAGCAGGTCAGCTGTGTGCATGACGGCAGGCATCGATGCATCGGCCTCAGCGGCGCAGATCGTAACGGCGTGGTGACGGCGTCCGGCGCGGCTCCGGATGGGCCTGGCCGTGCGGTGAGGCCGCCTACGCCCCGGGGAGAGCGGGACCGGTCACCGCGGGGGGACGGCCTCCGTTCACCCGGACGAGTGCACGACCATCAGATGGAGGCCGTCTGCGAAGGAGGGGCGTCTAGCCGTCTGCGAAGCAATGGCGTCTAGCCATACATCCGGCGCATCGCGAACTCGACCATCTGCTCCACGGCCTTCGCGTCGAAGACCATCCGGTGCTCGCCCTCCATGTCGAGGACGAAGCCGTAGCCGGTCGGCAGCAGGTCCAGCACCTCGGCGCCGGTGATCACGAAGTACTTGGACTCCTTCCCCGCGTACCGGCGCAGCTCCTTGAGCGTGCTGAACATCGGGATCACCGGCTGCTGGGTGTTGTGCAGGGCGAGGAAGCCGGGGTTGTCGCCGCGCGGGCAGTAGACCTTCGACGTCGCGAAGACCTGCTGGAAGTCCTCGGCGGCCATCTGCCCGGTGGTGAACGCGCGCACCGCGTCCGTGAGGGAGGGCGGGGACGGCTCGGGGTACAACGGCGGCTGCTGCCCGTATCCGCCGGACATCGGCTGCTGCGGAGGGGCGTACTGCGCTTGCGGGCCCGCTGTCTGGTCGTAGCCGTACATGAGCGCAAGAGTACCGAGAGCGGCCGGGCGGAAGGGCCGGTACGGCCGAGCAGCACCGGGGGCGGCTACACCGCGGCACTGACCGTTCCGGTGTGACCTGTCACAGATGCCAGTATGGGGTTGCGTCTTATTACTGGCGGGTAGCATCATCGGAGCCACTTGCTACTTGTTGGTACGTGAACTAGCGCGAGGATCCAGTGCCTCGCCGATCTCTCTACGGAGCCGGGAGCCGTCACCATGGGGCACTACAAGTCGAATCTCCGCGACATCGAGTTCAACCTCTTCGAAGTACTCGGGCGCGACAAGGTGTACGGCACCGGCCCGTTCGAGGAGATGGACGTCGAGACCGCGAAGAGCATCCTGGAGGAGCTCACCCGCCTCTCGGAGAACGAGCTGGCCGAGTCCTTCGCCGACGCCGACCGCAACCCGCCGGTCTTCGACCCGGAGACCAACACCGCGCCGGTCCCCGCCTCCTTCAAGAAGAGCTACCAGGCCTTCATGGACTCCGAGTACTGGCGCCTCGGCCTGCCCGAGGAGATCGGCGGCACCACCGCGCCCCGCTCCCTGATCTGGGCCTACGCCGAGCTGATCCTGGGCGCCAACCCGGCCGTGTGGATGTACTCCTCGGGCCCCGCGTTCGCCGGCATCCTCTTCGAGGAGGGCAACGAGGTCCAGAAGCACATAGCCAAGGTCGCGGTGGATAAGCAGTGGGGCTCCACGATGGTGCTCACCGAGCCCGACGCGGGCTCCGACGTGGGCGCCGGCCGCACCAAGGCCGTGCAGCAGGAGGACGGCTCCTGGCACATCGAGGGCGTGAAGCGCTTCATCACGTCCGGTGAGCACGACATGTCGGAGAACATCCTCCACTACGTGCTGGCCCGCCCCGAGGGCGCCGGCCCCGGCACCAAGGGCCTCTCCCTCTTCCTCGTCCCGAAGTACCTCTTCGACTTCGAGACCGGCGAGCTGGGCGAGCGCAACGGCGTCTACGCCACCAACGTCGAGCACAAGATGGGCCTGAAGGCCTCCAACACCTGCGAGATGACCTTCGGCGACCAGCACCCCGCCAAGGGCTGGCTGATCGGCGACAAGCACGACGGCATCCGCCAGATGTTCCGCATCATCGAGTTCGCCCGCATGATGGTCGGCACGAAGGCGATCTCCACGCTCTCCACGGGCTACCTCAACGCCCTCGAGTACGCCAAGGAGCGCGTCCAGGGCCCGGACCTGAAGAACTTCATGGACAAGACGGCGCCCAAGGTCACCGTCACCCACCACCCCGACGTGCGCCGCTCGCTCATGACGCAGAAGGCGTACGCGGAGGGCATGCGCGCCCTGGTGATGTACACCGCCTCCATCCAGGACGCCATCCAGATCAAGGAGGCCGCCGGCGAGGACGCCTCCACCGAGCACGCGCTGAACGACCTGCTCCTGCCCATCGTCAAGGGCTACGGCTCCGAGAAGGGCTACGAGCAGCTCGCCCAGTCGCTGCAGACCTTCGGCGGCTCCGGCTTCCTCCAGGAGTACCCGATCGAGCAGTACATCCGGGACTCCAAGATCGACACCCTCTACGAGGGCACCACCGCGATCCAGGGCCAGGACTTCTTCTTCCGGAAGATCGTCCGCAACCAGGGCGCCGCGCTGAACTCCCTCGCCGAGGACATCAAGAAGTTCCTCGCCCTCGGCACGGGCGGCGAGGAACTGGCCGGCGCCCGCGAGCACCTCGCCAAGGCCGCCGTCGAGCTGGAGGCCATCGTCGGCCTGATGCTCACCGACCTCGCCGCCACCGAGCAGGACGTCAAGAACATCTACAAGGTGGGCCTGAACACCACCCGCCTGCTGATGGCCTCCGGTGACGTCGTCGTCGGCTACCTGCTGCTCAAGGGCGCCGCGATCGCCGCCGAGAAGCTGGAGACCGCCTCCGCCAAGGACAAGGCCTTCTACACCGGCAAGATCGCCGCCGCGAAGTTCTTCGCCGCCAACGTCCTGCCGGGCGTCACGCTGGCCCGCAAGGTCGCCGAGGGCGTCGAGCTGGACCTGATGGAGCTGGACGAGGCCGCGTTCTAGTCCCCTCACGTCCTCTGTTCGAGGGCCTGTTCCCCTACCCCGGGAACAGGCCCTCGTCCGTCGTTAAGGTGAATGCATGACGGAACCAGCGCGCTTCGACCGCGGCCACACCGATGACCTGATGACCTTCCTGGCGGCGAGCCCGTCGCCGTACCACGCCGTGGCGAACGCCGCCGAGCGGCTGGAGAAGGCCGGCTTCAGGCAGGTCGCGGAGACGGACGCCTGGGAGGGGACGAGCGGCGGCAAGTACGTGCTGCGCGGCGGCGCGATCGTCGCCTGGTACGTGCCGGAGGGCGCCGCGCCCCACACGCCGTTCCGGATCATCGGCGCCCACACCGACTCCCCCAACCTGCGCGTCAAGCCGCTCCCCGACAGCGGGGCACACGGCTGGCGCCAGGTGGCCGTGGAGATCTACGGCGGCCCCCTGCTCAACTCGTGGCTGGACCGCGACCTGGGCCTCGCCGGGCGCCTCACCCTGCGCGACGGCTCGACCCGGCTGGTCAACGTCGACCGCCCGCTGCTGCGCGTCCCGCAGCTCGCCATCCACCTGGACCGCTCGGTCACGGCCGACGGCCTCAAGCTCGACAAGCAGCGGCACATGCAGCCGGTCTGGGGCCTCGGCGACGACGTCCGGGGCGGCGACCTGATCGCCTTCCTGGAGGAGACGGCCGGCCTCCCGGCGGGCGAGGTCACCGGCTGGGACCTGATGACGCACTCCGTGGAACCGCCCGCCTACCTCGGCCGCGACCGCGAACTGCTGGCCGGCCCGCGCATGGACAACCTGCTGTCGGTGCACGCCGGCACAGCGGCCCTGGCCGCCGTCGCCTCCGGCGCGTCCGCACCGGCCTCCATCCCGGTCCTGGCCGCCTTCGACCACGAGGAGAACGGCTCCCAGTCCGACACCGGCGCGGACGGGCCGCTCCTCGGAAACGTGCTGGAGCGCTCGGTGTTCGCGCGCGGCGGCACCTACGAGGACCGGGCCCGCGCCTTCGCCGGCACGGTCTGCCTGTCCTCCGACACGGGCCACGCCGTCCACCCCAACTACGCGGAGCGGCACGACCCGACGCACCACCCGCGCGTCAACGGCGGCCCGATCCTCAAGGTCAACGTCAACAACCGCTACGCCACCGACGGTTCGGGCCGCGCGGAGTTCACGGCGGCCTGCGAGGCGGCCGGGGTGCCCTTCCAGTCCTTCGTCTCCAACAACTCCATGCCCTGCGGCACCACGATCGGCCCGATCACCGCCGCCCGGCACGGCATCAGGACGGTGGACATCGGCGTGGCCATCCTGTCGATGCACAGCGCCCGCGAACTCTGCGGCGCCGACGACCCGTTCCTCCTCGCGAACGCGCTGACGGCGTTTCTGGAGAGGTAGAACAGACCGTCGCCGCATGGGTGTTCCCCTCCGGGGTACCCGGAGTGCGGACCGGAACGACCGGACCGTACAGGGAGGCGAACACTCATGGGCCTCGGCGGATGCATCATCCTCATCGCCGTGGGAGCCATCCTCACGTTTGCGACCGACTGGGACATGCAGGGGGTCAACCTCGACCTCGTCGGCATCATCTTCATGATCGTGGGTCTGATCGGCGTCACCACGTTCAGCAGCATCTACCGGCGCAGGCGCGTGGTGGTGCCACCGCCGACGTCCGCAGTCGTCGAGGACCCGGCGGCGCACCACCACCGCCGTGACGGCTACAGCGACGGGTACGGGGTGTGACGCCCTGGTCGATCAGGCGTCCATCCCGGCCAGCACCAGGGGAAGCCGGTCCGCCCCCGCTTCCGTGAGGCGGACGGGGACGCCCCAGTCCTGCTGGTGGACGTGACAGGCGGGGTACTCGTTGTCCGGGTCGTCGTCGCAGGAGGCGGCCATCGCGGAGACGTGCAGCACGCCCTCCGGTACGGAGGGGTCGAGTTCGAGGGCGCGGGAGAGGTCTGTCCCCGCGCCCTCGCCGCTGCGCAGCAGCTCCGGCGGGGTGGACGAGACCAGCAGGCGGGTGGAGGGGCCGTAACGGGTGTCCAGCTTCTGGCCCGCCGGGGCCTGGAAGATCACGTCCAGCCGGAGCCGCCCGGGCGCGACCTCGGTGGCCTCCCGCTGCGTACGGTGGGCGACCTCCGGCACCTGCACCGCCTCCTCCGGCAGCCGCAGCCGGGTCAGCCGGTGCCGGGCGGACTCCACGACCACGATGTCGTCGCCGACGAGCACCGCGTCGCTGGGCTCGCGCAGGTCCGTGGCCAGGGTGGTGACCTCGCCGGTCGCCGGGTCGTAGCGGCGCAGGGCGTGGTTGTAGGTGTCGGCGACGGCGACGGATCCGTCCGGCAGC
Organism: Streptomyces sp. NRRL S-455; assembly: GCF_000717875.1. Lineage (GTDB taxonomy): Bacteria > Actinomycetota > Actinomycetes > Streptomycetales > Streptomycetaceae > Streptomyces. Next base: position 74,078 of record NZ_JOCT01000021.1, on the reverse strand, counting down.
GCGGTGACACCCAGCGGGTGCTGCAACAGGGCCTGTCCGGCGGCACCGTCCCGGTGACCGAAGTCGAACAGGCCGGTGCCGACGGCGGTGTGGACGGAGCCGTCCGGCTCGACCCAGCGCAGCGCCGACGTCTCGGAGTCCGCCAGCCACAGCCGCTCGGGCGTGGCGGCCAGCCCGGACGGCTGCGCGAACCAGGCCTCGGCCCCCGGCCCGTCGACGAGCCCCTCGTTGGTGGTCCCGGCCGCGACCGCGACCGTCCCCTCCTCCGGGTCGTACGTCCACAGCTGGTGGACACCGGCCATGGCGATCCAGACCTTGCCCTGCCAATGCGCGACGTCCCAGGGGGAGGAGAGGTCGACCTCGCGGGCCGGGCCCGAGGTGGGCGATCCCTGCCACCACTGCCGGCCCGTGCCTGCGAGGGTGGTGACTTCGCCGGTTACGAGATCCAGCCGCCGCAGGGCGTGGTTGACGGTGTCGGCCACGACCACCGACCCGTCGTCGAGCAGTGCCAGCCCCTGTGGCTCGTTGAACACGGCCTCCTCGGCCGGCCCGTCGGCAAGCCCGCGGCCACCGGAACCGATCCGCCGGACGACGGTCTCCCCGTCCTCCGCCAGCTCCACCAGCTGATGCCGGGTCGTGTCACTCACCAGGAAGTTCCCGCTCGGCAGCAGCAGCGCCTTGCCCGGGAACCGCAGCACCGTCGGCTCCGGCTCCGGCGCCACGTACGGCCCGTCCCCGCGCCGCAGCGTGCCCTTCGCCGCGTGCTCGCCCTCCAGCTCCTCGACCAGCCGCTCGATGGCGTGCACATGCCCCTCGCCGGCGTGCTGCGCGACCACGTACCCCTCGGGGTCGATCACCACGAGCGTCGGCCAGGCCCGTACGGCGTACTGCTTCCACGTCGCGAGCTCCGGGTCGTCGAGCACCGGATGCTCCACCCCGTACCGCTCCACGGCGTCGACGACCGCCTGATGCTCGGCCTCGTGCACGAACTTCGGCGAGTGCACCCCGATGACCACGACCGTGTCCCGGTGCTTCTCCTCCAGCTCGCGCAGCTCGTCGAGGACGTGCAGGCAGTTCACGCAACAAAATGTCCAGAAATCAACAATTACGATCCGGCCCCGCAACTCGGCCAGGCTGAGTTCCTTGTCCCCTGTGTTGATCCAGCCGCCTTTGCCGATGAGCTCCGGGGCCCGGACACGTGCGCGTTTCGCCATACCTCCAGCCAATCACACCCCGTGGCGTGCCCTTCCGTGTGCCGTTGGTCGGCCCAGATGATCCGGAGCCGCTTCTCCGGCTCGAACCGTCGGCCTCTCCCGGCAGCCCTGGCTACCCAGACTCTCTCCACAACTTCGGACAGCAGCGCCCGCCTCTGCGGAACGTCGCCGCTCTTCCATCGCGCCGCCACCTCCGGGTGCCTGCTCAGCAACGCGGCCGTGACAGCAGCTTCGACGCTGCTCGCCATAGCCCCGCTCCAGTACCTGAGGGCCCGCTGCGGCGGGTGACCGGGCTCAGCCCGTCGGCCTACCGGCGGCGTTTCGGAGCGGGCGGCGGGGAAGCCCTGGTCTCATGAGATTCCTCGTGTACGACCGGCTCCTCGGCATCGGCGACGACTACTGGATCGAGGACGAGCGCGGCACCAAGGTGTTCCTCGTCGACGGCAAGGCCCTGCGGCTGCGGGACACCTGGGAGCTGAAGGACCTCCAGGGGCGCGTCCTCGTCGACATCCACCAGAAGATGCTCGCCCTGCGCGACACGATGGTGCTCCAGCGGGGCGGGCAGCCGCTGGCGACGATCCGCCGGAAACGGCTGTCCCTGCTGCGCAACCACTACCGGGTGTCCCTGGCCGACGGCAACGAACTCGACGTCAGCGGCAAGATCCTCGACCGGGAGTTCGCCGTCGAGTACGAGGGTGAGCTGCTGGCGGTGATCTCCCGGCGGTGGCTGACCGTACGGGACACCTACGGCGTGGACGTCGTCCGGGAGGACGCGGATCCGGCGCTGCTGATCGCGGTGGCGGTGTGCGTGATCCACCTGGCGGAGAAGGAGCGGGAGGACTGAGGCCCGGGCCGAGGGCCGGACCGCGGCCTTCACGGACGGCGCGGCACGTCCAGCCCCAGCATCCGGTCCTTCAGCGCGGGGAACTGCTCCCGCGTCGCCGCGACCTTCCCCGGGTCGAACTCCACCGTCAGGACCTCCTCGCCGGCGCCGGCCTCGGCCAGCACCTCGCCCCACGGGTCGACCACGATCGAGTGACCGGACTGGGGGACTCCGGCGTGCGTTCCGGACGTCGCACACGCGATGACGAACGACTGGTTCTCGACCGCCCGGGCCCGGGCCAGCAGCGTCCAGTGGGCCGCGCGGCGCTCCGGCCAGCCCGCCGAGACCACGAGCGTCTCGGCACCGGCGTCGACGAGACCGCGGAAGAGCTCGGGGAAACGGAGGTCGTAGCAGGTGCTGAGTCCGAGGGTGGTCTGCGGCAGACGAACCGTCACCAGCTCGGCACCCGCGCCCATCAGTACGGCCTCGCCCTTGTCGAAGCCGAAACGGTGGATCTTGCGGTAGGCGGCGGCGAGGTCGCCGGAGGGGGAGAAGACGAGGGAGGTGTTGTAGAGGGGGCCGTCACCCGCGGCGGAGCCGCTGTCGATCGCCGTGCGCTCGGGGATCGACCCCGCGTGCAGCCACACGCCCGCGTCGCTCGCGGCCTTCGCCATCGCCTCGTACGTGGGCCCTTCGAGCGGCTCGGCCTCCCGGCCGAAGTCGTCGTAGGCGAAGGCACCGATGGTCCACAGCTCGGGCAGGACGACGAGATCGGCTCCGGCCTGCTCCCGGACGAGCCCGGCCGCCCGCCGTCGGCGCGATTCGACCGATTCGCCCTCGTCTACGGCGATCTGGATCACAGAGGCGCGCACACTACCACCGTCCTGGCATTCGGGCCGTCCACACTGGCTTGCCCACGGGCCTACGATCGTCACACGAAAGCACTGCCGGGGCGCCTCACAGCAGCGTAACTTAGCTCGCAAGACGCCCGCCGACAGCCGCCACCTCCCACTGGCAACGCCGCCACCACCTGCCCGTGCACCGACCGCCGAGGGGTCCCGTTCCGTGAGTCTGCATCCCACCCTCCAGCCCTACGCCGACGCCTGGACCCACTCCATCGAAGCGATATCCGAGCTGGTCCAGCCGCTCGTGGAGGCCGAATGGAACCGGCGGACGCCGTGCCCCGGGTGGTCGGTGCGGGACGTGGTCTCCCATGTCATCGGACTGGACTGCGAGATGCTGGGCGACCCGCGCCCGATCCACACGCTGCCGCGCGACCTGTTCCACGTCACCAACGACCACCAGCGTTACATGGAGATGCAGGTCGACGTCCGCCGTCACCACACGGCGCCGGAGATGACCGCCGAGCTGGAGTACGTGATCATCCGCCGCAACCGCCAGCTGCGGAACGACTCGCGTGACCCGGGCACGAAGGTGCGCGGTCCGCTCGGGGCCGAGCTCACCCTCGAGGAGTCCATGCGCCGCCACGCCTTCGACGTGTGGGTGCACGAACAGGACCTGCGCACGGCTCTCGGCCGGCCCGGCAACCTCGACTCCCCCGGCGCGCACATCGCCCGTGACGTGCTGCTCGCCGAACTCCCGCGTGTCGTCGCCGAGGACGCCCAGGCACCGCGCAGCTCGGCCGTCGTCTTCGACGTCCACGGCCCCGTCGAGTTCCTGCGCACGATCCGCGTCGACATCCAGGGCCGCGGCACCCTCGAAACGGCCCCCGCGCTCGGCCCCGCCGCGACCCTCACCCTCGACTGGGAGACCTACGTCCGCCTGGCCTGCGGCCGTGTGACACCGGAGGCGGTGGCGGACCGGGTGAAGACGGAGGGCGACCAGGACCTGACCGCGGCGATCCTGAGGAACTTCACCGTGACGAAGTAGTTCACTCGACTGCGGGCAGTCGTGCCGCTGGGGCGATGGGGGTCCCCCCTGCTCGAGCGAAGCCGAGAGCTTGGGGGAGGGTGGGCGCAGCGGCACCCCGCAACGCCGGGATGCGGACCGACCCGGCCTGAGCACCATCCCCATCGCCTGAAAACCCCATGCCGCTGCCCCATCCCCCGCCGTAGCGTCTCCTGCCATGACCCCACCCCGCCGCTCCGGCCGCCTCACTTTCCACGGCCCCCTCTCCGAGGCCCGGGCCGACCAGCTCGTGGCTCGCCTCGCCCGCAACACCCCGACAACCGTCCTGGACATCGGTTGCGGATGGGGCGAGCTGATGCTGCGCGTCCTGGAAGCCACCCCGGAGGCGACCGGCCTCGGTATCGACCTCGACGCCGATGACCTGGCCCGTGGCCGGAACGCCGCAGAGCAACGAGGCCTCACCGACCGGGCCCGTTTCCTCGAGGAGTCAGCCACCAACACCCATCACGGCCCCGCCGACCTCGTCCTGTGCGTCGGCGCGAGCCAAGCCCTCGGCGACCAACTCCCCAAGGCCCTCGCCGAACTCCGCCGCCTGGTCACCGACCACGGCCGCGTCCTGCTCGGCGAGGGCTTCTGGCAGCGCCCCCCGACCGAAGCCGAACTGTCCCGCATGTGGCCGGACGCCGCCGTCACCGACCACCACGACCTCACGACCCTCACGGACCTGGTGATCGAAGCGGGTTTCAGGCCGGAGTGGACGGAGACGGCGAGCCTCGACGAATGGGAGGCGTTCGAGTCGGCGTACCAGGCGGACGCCGAGGTCTGGCTCGCCGAGCACCCCGGCCACCCCCTGGCAGCCGAGACACGGAGGCGCGTCGACCGCCACCGAGCCGCCTGGCTGACCTACCGGGGCGTCCTCGGACTCGCGTACCTCACCCTCGTGCCGGTGAGGGCGGCCCGGTGACCTACACCGGCACGTGCACCGTCTCCACCCGGCTCGCCACCAGCCGTTCCCGCTCCCTGCGCGCCGCCCGCTTCCGCAGCCGCAGGATCTGCGTGACCCCGAGGGCCTGGAGCACGAACACCGCGGAGAAGGCCACGGTGTAGTCGTCGCCGGTGGCGTCCAGCAGGACCCCGACGGCGAACAGTGTCGTCATGGAGGCGATGAAGCCGCCCATGTTGGTGATGCCGGAGGCCGTGCCCTGCCGCTCGGGCGGGTTGGCCGGACGGGCGAAGTCGAAGCCGATCATCGACGCGGGCCCGCACGCCCCGAGCACCGTGCACAGTACGACCAAGAGCCACATCGGGGCGTGCGGGGCGGGGTAGGCCAGTGTCGCCGCCCACAGGGCCGCCGTGGTGCCGACCGTGCCGAGCGCGAGCGGCAGCCGCGCCTCGTGGTGGCGGGCGATGATCTGGCCGTAGACCAGACCGACGACCATGTTCGAGAGCACGACGAGGGTGAGGAGTTCGCCGGCCGTTGCCCGGGACAGCCCCTGTGCCTCGACGAGGAACGGCAGTCCCCACAGCAGCAGGAACACCATCGCCGGGAACTGGGTCGTGAAGTGCACCCAGAGGCCCAGACGCGTGCCGGGCTCCCGCCAGGAGGCGGCGATCTGGCGTCGTACGTACGCCGCGCCCTGGTGTGGCAGCGGCTCCGGCTCGTGGCCCTCCGGGTGGTCCTTCAGGAACAGCAGGACCAGCACGAACACCACGGCCCCGGCGGCCGCGCTGCCCGCGAACGCCGCCGTCCAGCCGATGCCGTGCAGCAGCCGGGCCAGGACCAGCGTGGAGACCAGGTTGCCCGCCATGCCGACCAGGCCGGCGAACTGGGCGACGAGCGGCCCGCGCCGGGCCGGGAACCACCGGGTGCCCAGCCGCAGCACGCTGATGAACGTCAGCGCGTCACCGCAGCCGAGCAGCGCCCTGGAGGCGAGCGCCATGCCGTACGAGGGGGAGAACGCGAAGCCAAGTTGCCCGGCCGTGAACAGCACGGCGCCGAGCGCCAGCACCTTCTTGGTGCCGAGCCGGTCGACGAGCAGGCCGACGGGGATCTGCATGCCCGCGTAGACCAGCAGTTGGAGGATGGAGAAGGTGGAGAGGGCGGAGGCGTTGACGTGGAAGCGGTCGGCGGCGTCGAGTCCGGCGACGCCCAGGGACGTGCGGAAGATGACCGCGACGAAGTAGACCGAGACGCCGATGCCCCAGACGGCCAGGGCCCGCCGGCCGCCCGGAGGGTCGCCCGGCAGCGTCGTGGAACTCATCGGACCTCCCCGCGGGCCAGGTGCGAGAACCAGCCGACGTGCCGGTGGACGACCCCGACGGCCGCCTCGGCGTCCCCGGCGCGCAGCGCGTCGAGGATCTCCTCGTGCTCGGCGAGGGTCTTGGCGATCCGGTCGGGATGGGAGTGCATGACGGCGACACCCATGCGCAGTTGACGGTCGCGCAGCTGGTCGTAGAGGCGGGAGAGGATCTCGTTGCCGCCGCTGCGGACGATCTCGGCGTGGAAGCAGCGGTCGGTGACGGCGGCGGCGGCCAGGTCTCCGGCGGCGGCCTGCCTCTTCTGCCGGGCCAGGAGTTCCTCGAGGCGCTCGATGAGCCCGGCGGGCGCGGGTACGGCCTTGCGGGCCGCGTGCTCCTCGACGAGCAGCCGCGTCTCCACGACGTCGGCGATCTCCTGGGCGGAGACGGGCAGGACGAGGGCGCCCTTCTTCGGGTAGAGCCTGATCAGACCCTCGACCTCCAGCCGCAGCAGCGCCTCGCGCACCGGTGTGCGCGAGACCCCGACGGCCTCGGCGAGCTCGCCCTCGGTGAGGAGCGTCCCGCCCTCGTAACGGCGCTCCAGGACGCCCTGCTTGACGTGGCTGTAGACGCGGTCGGCGGCGGGAGGCTGCTTCACGGACAGGGTCATGCCGACAGCATAGATACAACAGGTACACATGACGGGATCCGTCCAGGATCCGGACGCGAATGTCACACATCTGCGGCAAACTCGTGGCCCTGCTGGACCGGGGCACCACCAACTGTGCTAGTTACGAGTCAGACACGTGCGGCCCCCTTTCCCCTCGTCCTCAACCCGGCCGCACCGTAGGGGCATTCAGACAATCGGGGTATTTCCTTTGATAACCGGCATTAAGGGCACCCGTCTCCGCAGAGCTGCGGCCGTCGCCGTGACCACCGGCGCCATGCTCACGACCGGAGCCCTCACCGTCGCGCCGGCGCAGGCTGCCGCCTCGGCGCCCTCCATCGCCGCCAAGGGCGGCTACGTGATGAACAACGCGACCGGCAAGTCGCTTTACACCAAGGCGGCCGACACGCGCCGCTCGACCGGCTCGACCACCAAGATCATGACCGCTCTGGTGGTGCTGAAGCAGTCGAACCTCAACCTGGACAGCAAGGTCACGATCCAGAAGGCGTACAGCGACTACATCGTCGACAACAACTGGGCGTCCAACGCCAAGCTGATCGTCGGAGACAAGGTCACCGTCCGCCAGCTGCTCTACGGGCTGATGCTGCCGTCCGGCTGCGACGCGGCGTACGCGCTCGCCGACAAGTTCGGCTCGGGCTCGACGCGGGCGAAGCGCGTGCAGTCGTTCATCGGCAAGATGAACACCACCGCCAAGGAACTGGGCCTGAAGAACACCAACTTCGACTCGTTCGACGGCATCGGCAGGGGCAGCAACTACTCCACGCCGCGCGACCTGACGAAGCTCGCGAGCGCGGCGATGAAGAACTCCACGTTCCGCACGGTCGTCAAGACGAAGAAGTACACGGCGAAGACGACCACGAAGTCCGGCGGCACGCGGACGATGGCCCCGTGGGAGAACACCAACCCGCTGCTCAGCAGCTACAGCGGCGCGATCGGTGTGAAGACCGGTTCCGGCCCGGAGGCGGGGTACTGCCTGGTCTTCGCCGCCACCCGGAACGGCAAGACGGTCATCGGCACGGTTCTCGCCTCGACCGACGGGCCCACGCGCAAGTCGGACGCGACGAAGCTGCTCAACTACGGCTTCACCAGGTAGGACAGGCACGGTAGGACAGGCACGACGAAGGGGGGCTCGCCGCAGCCGGCGGCGAGCCCCCCTTCGCTGCCCCTCACGCCCAGGTGATCAGGCGCTTCGGCTGCTCCAGGATCGCCGCCACGTCGGCCAGGACCTTCGAGCCCAGCTCGCCGTCGACCAGGCGGTGGTCGAAGGAGAGCGCCAGGGTGGTGACCTGACGGGGCTTCACCTTGCCCTTGTGGACCCACGGCTGCGGCTTGATCGCGCCGACCGCGAGGATCGCGGACTCGCCCGGGTTGAGGATCGGCGTGCCCGTGTCGACACCGAAGACGCCGACGTTGGTGATCGTCACCGTGCCGCCCTGCATGGCCGCCGGGGACGTCTTGCCGTCCCGCGCCGTCGACACCAGCTCGCCCAGCGACTCGGCCAGCTGCGGCAGCGTCTTGGCGTGCGCGTCCTTGATGTTCGGCACGATCAGTCCGCGCGGGGTCGCCGCCGCGATGCCCAGGTTCACGTAGTGCTTGACCACGATCTCCTGGGCGGCCTCGTCCCAGGAGGCGTTGATCTCCGGGTGACGCCTGATCGCGACGAGCAGCGCCTTGGCGATCAGCAGGAGGGGGTTCACGCGCAGGCCCGCGAACTCCTTGTCCTCCTTCAGCTCCTCGACCAGCTTCAGCGTGCGCGTCACGTCGACCGTCACGAACTCCGTGACATGCGGCGCGGTGAACGCCGAGCCGACCATCGCCGCCGCCGTCGCCTTGCGGACGCCCTTGATCGGGATGCGGGTCTCGCGGGCGGTGTCGTACGACGCCGGGGCCGGGGCGGCGGCCGGGGCGGGCTCCGACGGCTGCTCGGGGGCCGCCGGGGCGGCTGCGGCCACCGCCGCGTGCACGTCCTCCCGCGTGATGATGCCGTCCGGGCCGCTCGGGACGACTGTCGTCAGGTCGACGCCGAGGTCCTTGGCCAGCTTGCGGACGGGGGGCTTGGCCAGCGGGCGGTCCGCGCCGGCCGGGGCGGGTGCGGCCGGAGCCGTCGGTGTGTGGCCGTTCAGCTCCGTCTGGATCGCTGTCGAGGCCTGCTGGACCGGGACCTCCGGGCCCTTGCGGGGGCGGCGGCGGGTGGACGAGGTCGCCACCCCGTAACCCACCAGGACCGGCTGTCGGCCGGAGCCTTCCGCCTTCGGCTCTTCGAGGGCCTTGGCGGGCTCCGGCTGCGGCTCGGCCGGCGCGGCCCCTCCGCCCACCTCCACCGCGATGATCGCCGTGCCCACGTCGACCGTGGAGCCCTCCGGGAAGTGCAGCTCCCGGACCACGCCGTCGTAGGGGATGGGCAGCTCGACGGCCGCCTTCGCCGTCTCGACCTCGCACACCGCCTGGCCGTCGGTGACGGTGTCACCGGGCTGGACGTACCACTTGAGGATCTCGGCCTCGGTGAGTCCCTCGCCCACGTCGGGCATCTTGAACTCGCGTACGGACGCTTCCGTCATCGTCGTCACGACCCTCTCCTCAGTACGCCAGCGAGCGGTCGACGGCATCCAGTACCCGGTCCAGGTTCGGCAGGTACTCCTCCTCCAGGCGGGCCGGCGGGTAGGGCGCGTGGTAGCCGCCGACCCGGAGTACGGGGGCCTCCAGGTGGTAGAAGCAGCGCTCCGTGATCCGGGCGGCGATCTCCGCGCCGGAGCCGAAGAACACCGGGGCCTCGTGCACGACGACCAGACGGCGCGTCTTCTCCACCGACGCCTGGATCGAGTCGAAGTCGATCGGGGAGACCGAGCGCAGGTCCAGGACCTCGAGGCTCTTGCCCTCCTCGGCGGCCGCGTCCGCGACCTCCTGACAGAGCTTCACCATCGGACCGTAGGCGGCGAGGGTCAGGTCGGTGCCGGGGCGCACCACGGCCGCCTTGTGCAGCGGGTCCGGGATCGCCTCCGTGTTGACCTCGCCCTTGTCCCAGTAGCGGCGCTTGGGCTCGAAGAAGATCACCGGGTCGTCGCTCTGGATGGCCTGCTGCATCATCCAGTAGGCGTCCGACGCGTTCGAGGGGCTGACGATCTTCAGGCCCGCAACGTGCGCGAACAGGGACTCGGGGGACTCCGAGTGGTGCTCCACCGCGCCGATGCCACCGCCGTACGGGATACGGACGACGACCGGCATCTTGACCTTGCCCAGCGAGCGGGCGTGCATCTTCGCGAGCTGTGTGACGATCTGGTCGTAGGCCGGGAAGACGAAGCCGTCGAACTGGATCTCCACCACGGGGCGGTAGCCGCGCAGGGCCAGGCCGATCGCCGTGCCGACGATGCCCGACTCGGCGAGGGGGGTGTCGATGACGCGGCTCTCGCCGAAGTCCTTCTGCAGCCCGTCCGTCACCCGGAAGACGCCGCCGAGCTTGCCGACGTCCTCGCCCATGATCAGGACCTTGTCGTCGGACTCCAGGGCGCGGCGCAGCGACTCGTTGATCGCCTTGGCCAAAGCCAGCTTCTCAGCCATGTCAGTTGTCCCCCTCGTCGGCGAACGCCGCCTGGTACGCGGCGAACTGGGCGCGCTCCTCGTCGACCAGCGCGTGCCCGTCCGCGTAGACGTTCTCGAAGATGGCGAAGTGGTCCGGGTCCGGCATGGCACGGACCGCCTCGCGCACTCGTTTGCCCAACGCCTCGGACTCGGCCTCCAGTTCCGCGAAGAATCCCTCGTCCGCGTGGTTTGACGCCTCCAGATAGCGGCGAAGGCGCAGGATCGGGTCCTTGGCCTCCCAGGCCTGGCGCTCCTCGTCGCCCCGGTAGCGGGTGGGGTCGTCGGAGGTGGTGTGGGCGCCCATGCGGTAGGTGAACGCCTCGACGAGGGTCGGGCCCTCGCCGCTGCGGGCCCGCTCCAGGGCCCAGCGGGTGACCGCGAGGCAGCCGAGCACGTCGTTGCCGTCGACCCGGACGCCCGGGAAGCCGAAGCCCTGGGCGCGCTGGTAGATCGGGACGCGGGACTGCTTCTCGGTGGGCTCGGAGATGGCCCACTGGTTGTTCTGGCAGAAGAACACGACGGGGGCGTTGTAGACCGCGGAGAAGGTGAACGACTCGGCCACGTCGCCCTGGCTGGAGGCGCCGTCGCCGAAGTAGGCGATCACCGCGCTGTCCGTGCCGTCCTTGGCGACGCCCATGGCGTAGCCGGTGGCGTGCAGCGTCTGGGAGCCGATGACGATGGTGTACAGGTGGAAGTTGTTGCTGTTCGGGTCCCAGCCGCCGTTGTTCACCCCGCGGAACATGCCGAGCAGGTTGGTCGGGTTCACCCCGCGGCACCAGGCGACGCCGTGCTCGCGGTAGGTGGGGAAGACGTAGTCGTCGTCACGCAGGGCCCGGCCGGAGCCGATCTGGGCGGCCTCCTGGCCGAGCAGGGAGGCCCAGAGGCCCAGCTCGCCCTGGCGCTGCAGGGAGGTGGCCTCGGCGTCGAAGCGGCGGGTGAGCACCATGTCGCGGTAGAGGCCGCGGAGCTCTTCCGGGGTGACACCGGCGACGTACTTGTCGTACTCGGCGTTCTTGACCCGCTTGCCTTCGGGCGTCAGCAGCTGGACGAGCTGGGGCTCGGTGCCCTTCGTCGCGCCGGCGTCCTTCTTGGCGGTGGTGCGGGTGGTGCGCTTGGTGCCGGTGGTGCCGGCCTTGCTTCCGGCGCTGCGTCGCGGTGTGCGCGCGGCAGTGCTCTCCACGGTCACGTGTGCTCCTCCGTCGGTCCGGGCCACGGGGTTGCCGGTAGGCCTGGGGGTCCCCCCTGCTCTTTTGAGCTTGGGGGAGCGGCTCACCTGTTCTCGGCCACCGGGGCACGGGGTGGGTGCCACTCGGCCGGGAACAGGCGTGACAGGTGCCCCGGCGAGCGCCCTGCAAAAGGCACGTTACCCAGTGCGCCACATGTCTGTGAAACCCCATCTGACCTGCGATTTTGCTTGGATTTCCAAGTAAATCGGGAAGGCTTCGAAGGGGCCCTGGTCACAGCCTTGCAGGAGGCCGGAGCTACCGCACGTTAACCCGGTGACCCAGGTCACGGGAAGAGTTCACTTGTCGGCGCGGCGAAACGCATGCGCGCGTGGAGCCCGTTTTCCGGGCTCCACGCGCGCATGGATCGTCCGTTTTCCCGCTGCCGCCGGGGTCAGCCCTCGCCGCCCGCGCCGCCGCCGACGACGCCGGTCGCGCCGCCCGCGTCGGTGCCGCCCGTGTCGTCCGGCGGCGTCTCCGGGTCCGTGGGCTCCTCGCCCGTCGGATCGCCGGTCGGCTCGGCGGGACCGGAGGTCTGCGGGTCCGACGGCTGGCCGGTGGGTGTCTCGGGAGCGCTCTGCGACGGCGTGTAGGACGGGGTGTACGACGGCGGCCACTGCCCGCCGCCGCCGGTGCCGGTACCGGTGCCGGTGCCGCCGTCCGTGGTCGTGTCGGTCGGCTCGTCGGTCGGCTCGTCGCTCGGCGTCTCGCTGGGCGTCTTCTTCTCGGCCGTCTGCGAGGCGGTCGGCGACGGCTTCTTGTCCTTGTTGTCCTCGCCGCCGCCCTTGCTCTGCAGCGCCAGGGCGACACCCGCGGCGACGGCGATCACCGCGAGCACGGCGAGGATCCACAGCTTGCCGCGGCCGCTGCCCTTGTTGCCGTGGCCCTCGAAGCCGCCGTCGTCCCCGCCGCCGTAGCCGGAGGGCAGGATCGGCGACGGGATCTGCGCGGTGCCGGAGGCGTCCCCCGGGTGGCCCATCACGGCCGTCTGGGCGAAGCCGCCCGCCGGGGTCTTCCGGCCCTCGTGCGTGGTGACCGGGCCGGTGTTCCAGGTGCCGGTGTGGCCGCCCTGGTCGTAAAGCATCTGGAGCCCGTACTGGACCAGTCCGCGCATCTCCTCGGCCGTCTGGAAACGGTCGTCGGGCTCCTTGGCGAGGGAGCGCATGACCAGGCCGTCCAACTCCGGCGGGCAGGCGTCGGAGGCCTCGGACGGGGGCGTCGGGATGTCCTGGACGTGCTGGTAGACCACCGACAGCGGCGTCTCGCCGGTGAAGGGGGGCCGCAGCGCGAGGAGTTCGTAGAGCAGGCAGCCCGTCGCGTACAGGTCGGAGCGGTGGTCGACGGCCTTGCCGAGCGCCTGCTCGGGGGACAGGTACTGCGGGGTGCCCATGACCATGCCGGTCTGCGTCATCGTCGTGGACGCGCCGTGCAGGGCGCGGGCGATGCCGAAGTCCATCACCTTCACGGCGCCGTTGTGGGTGATGATGACGTTGGCGGGCTTGATGTCGCGGTGCACGATGCCGTGCTGGTGCGAATAGGCCAGCGCCTCCAGGACGCCGGAGACGATGATCAGCGCCTGCTCGGGGCCCGGCGCCTCCGCGTTCAGCAGCAGGTCGCGGATGGTGCGGCCCTCGACCAGCTCCATGACGATGTACGGCACGGACTGGCCGCCGACGAAGTCCTCGCCGGAGTCGTACACGGCGACGATCGCGTGGTGGTTGAGGCCGGCGACCGACTGTGCCTCGCGCGTGAAGCGCGCCTTGGACACCGGGTCCTCGGCCAGGTCGGAACGGAGCAGCTTGACAGCGACGGTGCGCCCGAGACGGACGTCCTCGGCGGCGAACACCTCGGCCATGCCACCCCGGCCGAGTCTGCCGGTCAGCCGGTACCGGCCGTCCCCGACCAACCCGCCGTTACCCCAGGACTCCGGCGCCTCCGACATCCCGCCGCCACTCGCCTCGGGGTCGGACGGGCCCTGAGCGCGCTGCTGCTGTGCCATCAGTCCTCGCCGTCGTTTCTGCCCGCGGTGCGCGCGGTGTTGTTACGGTCTCCGTCGGCCACGCTACAGCCTCGGCGCAAGCCGCCGGTCCGAGACGGGTGCGGGACCGGCACGTGACGGACGCGCCATGAAACCTTTACTCCGTACTCTCGTGCAAATTCTGTGTGTCGGCCGTACGACCCCTGTAACGCTTCCGCAGCGCTTCTTTCGCGTACGGTCACGGAACGGGCACCGCGCTTGACGTGTCACTGCCCTGGGGCAGACTTGGCCGGGAATGGCGGTTTGGATCACCGACGGATCAGCTACAAGTCGGCGGCGCCTCAAGGGCTACGGGGGGAAACGACTCATGAGCCAGGACGGCGCACAGGGCCGGTACGCGGGGCGGGCGCTCGCCAACAACCGCTACCAGCTGCGTGATCTCCTCGGCCAGGGCGGCATGGCCTCCGTGCACCTCGCGTACGACAGCGTGCTCGACCGGCAGGTCGCGATCAAGACACTTCACACCGATCTCGGTCGGGAACAAGCCTTCCGTGAGCGGTTCCGCCGCGAGGCCCAGGCCGTGGCCAAGCTCACGCACACCAACATCGTCTCGGTCTTCGACACCGGCGAGGACAGCCTCGACGGCATGACGGTTCCCTACATCGTCATGGAGTACGTCGAGGGCCGCCCGCTCGGCTCGGTCCTCGACGAGGACGTGCGGCAGCAGGGCGCGATGCCCGCCGACAAGGCACTGAAGGTCACCGCGGACGTACTGGCCGCGCTGGAGATCAGCCACGAGACGGGGCTGGTCCACCGGGACATCAAGCCGGGCAACGTGATGATGACCAAGCGCGGCGTGGTCAAGGTCATGGACTTCGGCATCGCCCGCGCCATGCAGTCCGGTGTGACGTCGATGACGCAGACCGGCATGGTCGTCGGCACCCCGCAGTACCTCTCGCCGGAACAGGCCCTCGGGCGCGGTGTGGACGCCCGCTCCGACCTGTACTCGGTCGGCATCATGCTGTTCCAACTGGTCACCGGGCGGCTGCCGTTCGAGGCGGACTCGCCGCTGGCCATCGCGTACGCGCACGTCCAGGAGGAGCCGCCGGCCGCGTCCTCGGTCAACCGCGCGCTGCCCCCGGCCGTGGACGCGCTGATCGCCCGTGCCCTGAGGAAGAACCCGAACGAACGCTTCCCGAGCGCGGAGGCCATGCGCGACGAGTGCCTGCGGGTGGCGGCCTCCCTCCACGCCACGCCGCCGAGCATCGTCCCGGGCGCGCCGACGCCGAGCGGCGCGGGCGTCGCCTCGGCCGTGTTCCCGCCGGTCGACCAGGCGGCCCCGCCGCCCTCGGGCCAGGTCGGGACGCCGTACCAGCCGGCCCCGCCGCCCCACCCGTACGGCACGCCCGCACCGGCCCCGACGTACGGCTATCCGCAGCAGGGCGGCTACCAGACGCCGCCCCCGGGCGCGTACTCCCCGCAGTCCGGCCCGTCGACCCCGCCGCCGTACCACCTCACACCGCAGAACGCGCCGGCCCCGTCGGGCGGCGGCAAGGGCAACAGGCCGGTGATCATCGGCTCGGTCATCGTGTCCGTCGTCGCGGTCGCCGGTCTGATCGGGGCCCTGCTGGTGAACCGCGGCGGCGAGGACGACCAGGGCGGCGGGGGCAGCGGCGGCCCGGGTCCGTCGGTCTCGGCGGCAGTCAAGAAGCCCGGTTACCGCGGCCCCGACACGTCGCGGGTGATCGACACCGATGAGTGCACGGAGCCGCGGGAGTCCTACAGCGACCCCGAGAAGATCCGGCTCCCGGACTTCAGGTTCAAGGACATCACCTCGGTCAAGGCGTGCCTCCGGGCGGCCGGCTGGGAGTCGAAGATCATCGACGTGGACGAGAACACCTACGGCGACGGCACCGTCATGCAGCAGTCCCCGTCCCAGAGCACCGACGCCGATCCGGAGGACATGCCCGAGATCGAACTCAGCGTCTCGACGGGCAACCCGCCGTCCTGACCCCGCCTGTGCGAGCGAGGGGCCCGGCGGCTTCGGCCGCCGGGCCCTGGCGTCGGTCGGTACGCGGGCGCGTTACAGGTAGGGCCCGCCGGAGCGGATGCCCGGCTGGTGGTCCTCGTGGCCGTCGTGGCCGACGCCCGGCGGGAGGGCCCGGCGCATCTGCTCCAGCTGGGCGCGGGCCGCCATCTGCTGGGCGAACAGCGTGGTCTGGATCCCGTGGAAGAGCCCTTCCAGCCAGCCGACCAGCTGGGCCTGCGCGATGCGCAGCTCCGCGTCACTGGGCGTCGCCTCGTCCGTGAACGGCAGGGAGAGCCGCTCCAGCTCCTCGACCAGCTCGGGCGCCAGACCGTCCTCCAGCTCCTTCACCGAGCTGGCGTGGATCTCCTTGAGCCGGGCCCGGCTGGCCTCGTCCAGGGGAGCCACGCGCACTTCCTCGAGAAGCTGCTTGATCATGCTGCCGATCCGCATGACCTTGGCGGGCTGCTCCACCTGTTCCGTGACCGGGGTCTCGCGGGAGTCCTCGTCTCCGCCGCCGCCGCTGAGCGCCATGCCGTCCTGGCCCACGACCAGGATCTGCGGGTTCTCGGGCGACCGTTCGTTTCTCGGCATCTCCATGCCGCCATTCTCTCGCACGCCTGCACGTCATTTTCGTGGTGCCCCCACGGGAGGCTGATCCACCGTCTTTGAGGAGACGAGTTGGTCGGGCGCCGGGTTCCTCCCGAACGGGGGAATCCCCCGGTGCTCCACCCAATGGCCGTACCCGACATGCCGGACGGGTCGGGCGGGGTGAGGCTGATGGCCGTGTAATGACCGAACTTGCCGATCTTGCCCCACCGGGCACGGCGGGAGGGGGTCACCCACGTGACTCCATGGCAACGCGCACTGCGGGCGACGGGACTGGTGGTCGCCCTGGGGGCGGGTGCGGTCGTCGCACCGTACGGGACCGGCGTCTCGTACGGAGCTGTCTCATCTGTTCAGGGGGACGGAGTCCGTGCACACGACGCACTCGCCGACGACGTCGGGACGTGGGTCGGTGCCCGCGCCACCCCGTCCGCCCCGGGCGAGCCCTCGCGGGCCGGGAGCCGGGCGGGTGAGGGGCGGGAGCGGCCGGGGCGGCCGGAGGTGGCCGAGCCGGACACCGGTGACGCCGCCACCGCCGTCACCGAGGAACCCCGGGAAACCGCCCCCGTGCCCTCCGCGTCGACGGAGGAGCCCGTACGTGACGCCCACGCGCATGCCGACCGTTCCGTCGGGCCGGTGCTGCGGATCCTGCCGCTGGGCAGCGGCCTGGTGCTGATCGGCCTCGGGCTGGGGCTCGCGTTCTTCGCGCTGCGGCTGCGGCGGGTCTAGGGGATCCGCCGGCAGCGCCCTGAAGGCCCCGCGTGTCACTCCTCCCGCGGGGCGATGAGCAGCACCTTGCCGATGTGGCCGCTCTCCTCCACGACCCGGTGGGCGGCGGCCGCGTCCGGCATGGGGAGCTCGCGATCGACGACGGGGCGCAGACGGCCACTGGCGAACAGCGGCCAGACGTGTTCGCGAACGGCTGCGACGATGGCCGTCTTCTCCGCCGGCGGCCGGGCGCGCAGGGACGTCGCGCTGATGGCCGCGCGCTTGGCGAGCAGCGCGCCGATGTTCAGCTCGCCCTTCACGCCGCCCTGCATGCCGATGATCGCCAGCCTGCCGTTGACGGCGAGGGCCCTGACGTTGCGCTCCAGGTACTTGGCGCCCATGTTGTCGAGGATGACGTCGGCACCGGCGCCGTCGGTGGCCTTCCTGACCTCTTCGACGAAGTCCTGCTCGCGGTAGTTGATCAGGATGTCGGCGCCCAGTTCGGCACACCGGTCCAGCTTCTCGCCGGTGCCCGCGGTGACCGCCACCCGGGCACCGACGGCCTTGGCGAGCTGGATGGCCATGGTGCCGATGCCGCTGGAGCCGCCGTGCACGAGCAGGGTCTCGCCGGGACGCAGGTGGGCGATCATGAACACGTTCGACCAGACGGTGCAGGCCACCTCGGGCAGGGCCGCGGCCTGCCTCAGGTCGACACCCTCCGGCACCGGCAGCAGCTGTCCGGCGGGGACGGCCACCTTCTCGGCGTAACCGCCGCCGGAGAGCAGCGCGCACACCTCGTCGCCGACGCTCCAACCGGAGACCCCGGGGCCGATCCGGGCGATCCGCCCGGAGCACTCAAGGCCGGGGTAGGGGGACGAGCCGGGCGGCGGGTCGTAGAAGCCCTGCCGCTGCAGGAGGTCGGCCCGGTTGACGGCGCCGGCCGCCACCTCGACCAGGACCTCGCCCTCGCCGGGCTCGGGATCCGGGACCTCGTCCCAGACCAGCGCCTCGGGCCCACCGGGTTCGGGAATCGTGATCGCATGCATGAAGGGGACGGTACCCCTCCGCCCCCGGAACGAGTCCGCTCAGTCCCCGGGGCCACGCCGCCTACGTCGTCCGCCCGATCCTGGCGAAAAAGCCTATGCGGGACCGATGAGTTTGCGGGACGGTGAAGGTCTCTCCATGCGTGACCCAAGTGCACGGAAGGACCCGAAGCATGAGCACGCAGACGTCCGGCCTGGCGATCGAGACCGCGGGCCTGGTGAAGACGTTCGGCGAGACCAGGGCCGTCGACGGAGTCGACCTGTCCGTGCCCGCGGGCACGGTCTACGGCGTCCTCGGCCCGAACGGCGCCGGCAAGACCACCACCGTGAAGATGCTCGCCACGCTCCTGCGGCCGGACGGCGGTGAGGCGCATGTCTTCGGCCACGACATCGTCCGCGAGGCCGACGAGGTACGCGGCCGGGTGAGCCTCACCGGCCAGTACGCGTCGGTGGACGAGGACCTCACCGGCACCGAGAACCTGGTCCTGCTGGGCCGGCTGCTCGGACACCACAAGAAGGCCGCCCGCGACCGTGCCGCCCAGCTCCTGGAGGCCTTCGGGCTCAACGAGGCGGCCGCGAAGCAGGTCAAGCACTACTCGGGCGGCATGCGGCGCCGCATCGACATCGCCGCGTCCATCCTCAACACCCCCGATCTGCTGTTCCTCGACGAGCCGACGACGGGCCTGGACCCGCGCAGCCGCAACCAGGTGTGGGACATCGTGCGGGCCGTCGTCTCCCAGGGCACCACCGTGCTGCTGACGACGCAGTACCTGGACGAGGCCGACCAGCTGGCGTCCCGGATCGCCGTCATCGACCGCGGCAGGGTGATCGCCGAGGGCACCAAGGGCGAGCTGAAGTCGTCCGTCGGCGCCGGTTCCGTCCATCTACGGCTGAGAGATCCGGACCAGCGGGCCCTCGCGGCCGATCTGCTGCGCAGGGCCCTCGACGCGCAGGTGCAGCCGGAACCAGACCCGGTGGCGCTGACCGCCCGTCTGAGCGCGGCTGCGGGCGACGACAGCGCCGCCCAGCAGGCCGCCCGCGCGCTGAACGAGCTGGCCACCGCCGGCATCACCGTCGACAACTTCTCGCTGGGCCAGCCCAGCCTGGACGAGGTGTTTCTGGCGCTCACCGGCCACGACACGCACGACTCCGCCGACCGCTCCGACGACCCGAAGGCCGAGGTGGCGGCATGAGCACCGCGACGACCACGGAGAACAAGGAACTCGCCCCCGTCAGCGCCGAGTCCCTCGCCGCGCTGCTCGTCGCCAGGGAGCGGCCGCCCCGGCCCAGCGCCTGGTCCGCCTCGGTGACGTTCGGCTGGCGGGCCATCCTCAAGATCAAGCACGTGCCGGAGCAGCTCTTCGACGTCACGGCGTTCCCGATCATGATGGTGCTGATGTACACGTACCTGTTCGGCGGGGCGCTGGCCGGCTCGCCGGAGGAGTACATCCAGTTCCTGCTGCCGGGCATCCTCGTGATGTCGGTCGTGATGATCACGATGTACACGGGGGTCTCGGTCAACACGGACATCGAGAAGGGCGTCTTCGACCGGTTCCGCAGCCTGCCGATCTGGCGGCCGTCGACGATGGTCGGCTATCTGCTCGGCGACGCCCTGCGGTACACGATCGCGTCGATCGTCATGCTCACCGTCGGCATGATCCTCGGCTACCGGCCGGACGGCGGGGTCGGCGGGGTGCTCGCCGGGATCGCGCTGCTGGTGCTGTTCTCGTTCGCCTTCTCGTGGATCTGGACGATGTTCGGGCTGATGCTGCGCACCGAGAAGTCGGTGATGGGCGTCAGCATGATGGTGATCTTCCCGCTCACCTTCCTGTCCAATGTCTTCGTCGACCCGAGGACCATGCCGGGCTGGCTGCAGGCGTTCGTCAACAACAGCCCCATCACCCATCTCGCGTCGGCGGTGCGCGGTCTGATGGACGGCGACTGGCCCGCCGACGAGATCGCCTGGTCGCTGGGCTGGGCCGGGCTGTTCGTGCTGGTCTTCGGGCCGATCACGATGCGGCTGTACAACCGGAAGTAGCCCCTGGAACGATCCTGGCCGGCCGTGGCGCACCTGAGCGGTGCCCGCGGCCGGCCTCTGTCCTGCCGGTCAGTTGCGGGGCATGGGTGGCATCGGGCGGACGTCGGGCGCGACCTGGGCGCCCGGTGTCCTCCGCACGATGGTGATGAGCCGGTCGGTCAGCTCCAGCCGCCCGACGGCCGGATCGTCATAGCCCAGCACCCGGTGCCCGCGTATGACGCTGATGACCAGGTCGTCGACCTCGCGCGGGGTCTTGCCCACGTCGGCCTTGACCACCGGCCGCTCCACCAGGTCCAGCCCGGTGCCCTGCTGGATGAGGTCCTCCATCACCATGCCGGCCGACGGGCTGAGCACGGAGAGGCCGAGCAGACGGCCGGCGGCGCTGGCGCTCGTGATCACCGCGTCCGCCCCGGACTGCTTGAGCAGCGGCGCGTTCTCCTCCTCCCGCACCGCGGCCACGATCTTCGCGCCACGGTTGAGCTGCCGGGCCGTCAGCGTCACCAGGACCGCCGTGTCGTCGCGCTGGGTCGCGATGATGATCTGGCGCGCCTTGTGCACCTCGGCGCGCTTGAGCACCTCGCTGCGCGTCGCGTCCCCGACGATGCCCGCGTAGCCCTCGGCGGCCGCGGCATCGATCACCTTGGAACTCGGGTCGACCACGACGACCTGTTCCTTCTTCAGGCCCGTCGCGCAGACGGTGCGGATCGCCGACCTGCCCTTCGTGCCGAAACCGATGACGACGGTGTGATCGCGCAACGTGGACCTCCAGCGGGTCAGCCGCCACTCCTCCCGGGTGCGTTCGGTGAGTGCCTCGAGGGTGGTGCCGACCAGGATGATCAGGAACAGCACGCGCAGGGGCGTGATGACGAGGATGTTGGTGAGCCGGGCGGCGTCGCTGGCCGGGGCGATGTCACCGTAGCCGGTGGTGGAGAGGGTGACGGTCGCGTAGTAGAAGGCGTCGAGAAGGTCGACGCCGCCGCCCGCGTTGTCGTTGTAGCCGTCCCGGTCGGCGTAGACGATCAGCGCGGTCAGGACGAGCACCAGCAGTGCGATGGACAGCCGTTTGGCGACCTGGCGGAACGGGTGCTCCACCACTTTGCGCGGGAGTTTCACCCGATGGGTCACGAGGTGCTCGTCGGCCTGGCGGGCGATCGCGTCCTGGCCCGGAAGTTTCACGTGAAACACACCCCGATTCCTGCGGACGCCCAGGGCAGGTCGAGCAGTTCCGCCTCCTGCCCCGGCCGGGCACCGCCCGGTGGTACGACGGCCAGCGCGTCGGCGGCCGCGATGCCGCGCAGCATGGCCGGCCCGTTGTAGTGCAGCGGGATGGCCTCGTCGCCGCGCAGGGCCACGGGGACGAGCCGGGTGTCGTACGGGTGCCCCTGTACGGCGTCCCTGAGCGGCCAGGTGTACGGCTCCGGGGCGGGGCGGGCCGCGAGGGTCCGCAGCAGCGGCTCTGCGAGGGTCAGCAGCGCGGAGACGGCGGCGAGCGGGTTGCCCGGCAGTCCGACGAGGTGCTGGCTCTCCGTGGTGCGCGCCAGCAGCATGGGGTGGCCGGGGCGCACCTGGACGCCGTCCACGAGGAGGTCGGCGCCGATGCGGCGCAGGGTGGGGTGGACGTGGTCGACGGGGCCCGCGGCGGTGCCGCCGGTGGTGACGATGACATCGGCGTCGGACGTGGTGATCGCCCGGTGCAGGACGTCGGCGTCGTCGCGGACGCGTCGTACGGCGGTGACCTCGGCGCCGAGCGCCCGCAGCCAGGGCGGCAGCATCGGGCCGAGCGCGTCCCGGATCAGACCGTCGTGCGGCAGCCCCTCGCCGAGCAGCTCGTCCCCGAGGACCAGCACCTCGGCGCGGGGACGCGGGACGGCGTCGACGGTGTCGTATCCGGCGGCCGCGGCGAGCCCCAGGACGGCCGGGGTGACGAGCGTGCCGACGGGGAGCAGCTGGTCGCCGGTGCGGCATTCCTGGCCGCGCGGGCGGATGTCCTGGCCGGGGGCGATCTCCCTGGTCGCGTACAGGCGGCCGTTGGCGTCGGTGCGGCCGTGCTCGCTGCGCAGCACGGCGGTGGTGTCCGGGGGGATGCGGGCGCCGGTGGCGATCCGGACGGCCTCGCCGTCGGTCAGCGGCGTCTGCGTGGCGTGTCCGGCCAGGACGCCCTCGTCCCGTACGTCCCAGGGCGCGGGGCCGGCGACCGCCCAGCCGTCCATCGCGGAGGTGTCGAAGGAGGGCAGGTCGGTGAGCGCGTCGAGGGGGGCGGCCAGGGTGAGGCCGAGGGCGGCTTCGAGTGGCGCGGACACGGGAGCGCGGCGGGTGGCCCGGGCGGCGCTCCGGGCGGTGCGTGCCGCGATGGACCGGGCCTCCGGCCAGGGGGTGGCGTGGTGGCGGGCCTCCGGCCGCTGGGAGGCGTCCGGCCGGTGGGAGGCGTCGGGCCGGTAGGGGGTGCGGGGGCTGTCCGCCTCGCCTCGTCCGGCGGGGTCGGGCGGCTGGTTGCCGTTGCTGTTCCTCACGAGGGCGAGCACCTCCTCGACGTCGAGGTCCTCGGCGTCCTCACCGGCGCGGGTGCCGTGCGGGGTCATCCGGCGTCCGGGCGGGTGTCGGGGGTGGCGTCGGGGGCGACGTCCCCCTCGCTGCCGGCTGAGGCCTCCGCTGCCCAGCGGGCGGCGAGGGCCGCGGCCTTGCGGGAGGCCTCGTCGACCGCCTCGGGGCCGCCACCGGCCCGCGCGGCGGCATAGCCGACGAGGAAGGTGGTCAGCGGCGCCGCGGGTCTGGCCACACCGTGGGCGGCGTCGCGGGCGAGGTCGAGCAGGCCGCGGGTGTCGACATCGAGGTCGATCCCCAGTTCGTCCTTGACGGCGGAAATCCATTCATCCAACACGTGCCCATGCTCCCTGATACGTGCCCTGGCGGTGGCGATGTCGTCCCAGGTGTCGCAGTCGAAGGACGCGACGGGGTCGGAGATACGGGTGAGGTTCAGCTCGGCGACGAGGCGCCGCAGGGGGAGACCGGAGAGAGAGCCGTGCCGGCCGGCGAGGGCGGCGAGCGCCGTGTGCAGCCGGGACGCGCTGTAGGCGGCGACGAGCGGCTGGTCACGGCCGCCGGGGTCGGTCAGCAGCACTCCGTCGGTGCCGCCGTCCCGCAGGGTGCCCAGCAGCTCGTCGACGGTCCGCTCCTGGAGGAACGGCAGGTCGGCGGAGAGGACCAGGACGTGTTCCGCCGTGGTGTGCCGGAGACCCGCGTCGAGCGCGGCTAGCGGGCCGCCGCCGGGTGGATCCTCGCGGGCCCAGGTCACGGGCCGTGCGGTCGGGCGGGGCGCGGCCACGACGACGGTGGTGCGGGCGCGGGCGCAGGCCGCGAGCACCCGGTCGAGCAGGGCCCGCCCGCCCACGCGCACACCGGGCTTGTCGACACCGCCCAGCCGGCGCGCGGCACCGCCGGCGAGCACGATCGCGTCGTACCCGGCGGTGCCTGCTGCGTCGGGGGGCTCGTAGGCGGTCACCCCTCGAGTATGCGGGCCCCCGCGATCTCATGGAACGCGGGGGAACCGGCCCGCTCACGAGCACCGGCTCGCGGACCGGACGGGGATCACACAGTCCGCAGCAGCACCGCCGGCTGTTCCACGCAGTCCGCCACATAGCGGAGGAAGCCGCCCGCCGTGCCGCCGTCGCACACCCGGTGGTCGAAGGTGAGGGAGAGCTGGACGACCTGCCGCACCGCCAGCTCGCCCTCGTGCACCCAGGGCTTGGGGACGATGCGGCCGACGCCGAGCATCGCCGCCTCGGGGTGGTTGATGATCGGGGTGGATCCGTCGACGCCGAAGACTCCGTAGTTGTTCAGCGTGAAGGTCCCGCCGGTGAGTTCCGCGGGCGTCAGCGTCCCGGTCCGGCCCGCCTCGGTCAGCCGGGCGAACTCCGCGGTCAGCGACTCGGCGTCGCGCGCGTGCGCGTCCCGTACGACCGGGACGACGAGCCCCCGGTCGGTCTGCGCGGCGAAGCCCAGGTGCACCTGGTCGAACCGCACGACCTCCCTGGCCTCCGCGTCCACGGTGGAGTTGAGCTCGGGGAAGCGGGCGAGGGCCGCGGTGCAGATCCGGGCCAGCAGGGCGAGGACGGAGATCTTCGGTCCGCCGGCCGCGTTCATGGCCGTGCGCGCCCGCATGAATTCGGTGGCGTCGGCGTCCACCCAGCAGGTCGCGTCCGGGATCTCGCGGCGACTGCGCGCCAGCTTGTCGGCGACGGCGCCGCGGACGCCCTTGAGGGGGGTGCGGATCTCGCCGGGGGCCGCCGGTGCGGTGGAGGGCTGGGGTTCGGGTGCCGTCGGCGCGGTGGGACGGGCAGCGGCACGCAGGGCGTACTCCACGTCCGCCCGCAGGATCAGCCCGTCCGGGCCGGAGCCGGTCAGCTCCCGCAGGTCCAGGCCGTTCTGCCGGGCCAGTCGGCGCACCAGGGGCGAGATCACGGGGACGGGGCCGTCGTCGGTCTCGGGGCCACCGTCCTGTCCGTTCACGGTCCGGGTGGTGGAGGCACTGGCGTCGGCGGGTGCCGCTGCGGCCACCCGTGCACTGTCCTGGCCTGACGCCGCGGACGTACCGGACACCGGCCGCTCCCGCCGGACCCGGCGTCGCCGCGCGGGTGCCTCGGACGTGCCGTATCCGACCAGAACGTTGCCCGATCCCCCGGCCTCCGGCTCACCGGACCCGGCGGGCGCCCGCTCCCCCACGGCCACTGTGATCAGCGGTGCCCCGACCGGCAGTTCCGTGCCCTCCTCGCCGAAGCGGGCCGTGACCACGCCGCCGTAGGGGCAGGGCACCTCGACCATCGCCTTGGCCGTCTCGACCTCGACGACCGGCTGGTCGATGGCGACGACGTCACCGACCTCGACCAGCCAGCGCACGATCTCCGCCTCGGTGAGTCCCTCACCGAGGTCGGGCAGCTTGAACTCCAGCACCTGTGCCATCAGCTCTCGGCCTCCCACTGCAGACGCCCCACGGCGTCCAGGATCCGGTCCACACCGGGCAGGTGGTGGCGCTCCAGCATCGGCGGCGGATACGGGACGTCGAACCCGGCCACCCGCAGCACCGGCGCCTCCAGGTGGTGGAAGCAGCGCTCCGTGACCCGGGCCGCGATCTCCCCGCCCGGGCCCCCGAAGGAGCCCGACTCGTGGACGACGACCGCGCGTCCCGTCCGCCGCACCGAGGCGCACACCGTCTCGTCGTCGAACGGCACCAGGGAGCGCAGGTCGACGACTTCGAGGTCCCAGCCCTCGGCCCGGGCCGCCTCGGCCGCCTCCATGCAGACGGGTACGGACGGCCCGTACGTGATGAGCGTGGCGCTCCGGCCCGAGCGCCGCACCACCGCGCGGCCGACGGGTTCAACGGGCGTGGGTTCCTCGGGGTTCCAGGAGTCCTTCGACCAGTACAGCCGCTTCGGCTCCAGGAAGACGACCGGGTCGTCGGAGGCGATGGACGCGCGCAGCAGTCCGTAGGCGTCGGCGACGGTCGCGGGCGTGACGACATGGAGCCCCGGAGTCGCCATGTAGTACGCCTCGGAGGAGTCGCTGTGGTGCTCGACTCCGCCGATGCCGCCGCCGTAGGGGACCCGGATGGTGATCGGCAGGGGCATGGCGCCGCGGGTGCGGTTGCGCATCCGGGAGACGTGCGAGATGAGCTGCTCGAACGCCGGGTAGGCGAAGGCGTCGAACTGCATCTCCACGACCGGGCGCAGGCCGTACATGGCCATGCCGACCGCTGTGCCGAGGATGCCCGCCTCGGCGAGCGGGGTGTCCGTGCAGCGGTCCTCGCCGAACTCCTCGGCGAGGCCGTCGGTGACGCGGAAGACACCGCCCAGGGTGCCGACGTCCTCGCCCATGACGTGCACGGCGGGGTCGGCGGCCATCGCGTCGCGCAGCGCGCGGGTGAGGGCCTGCGCCATGGTGGCCGGCTTGACGGCGACGGTGGTCATCGGTGCGTGCCCCCCTCGGGCTCGGCGCCGGCCTCGGCCTCCAGCTCGGCCCGCAGCTGCTCCCGCTGCTCGCGCAGCTGGGGCGTGGGCTCGGCGTAGACGTCGGTGAACAGGTCCATGGGGTCGAGCACCGGGTCCTGGTTCATGTGCTCGCGCAGGGAGGCGGCCATCGCCTCGGCAGCGTCCGCCGCGGCCCGCTTCCCGTCCTCGTCGAGCAGGCCGCGCGCGGTGAGCTCCCGCTCCAGCAGCTGGATCGGGTCGTGCTCGCGCCAGGTCTCGACCTCGGCGTCGCCGCGGTAGCGGGTGGCGTCGTCGGCGTTGGTGTGGGCGTCGACGCGGTAGGTGATCGCCTCGACGAGGGTGGGGCCGCCGCCCGCGCGGGCGTGGCGTACGGCGTCGGAGAGGACCTCGTGCACGGCGGCGGCGTCGTTGCCGTCGACCAGGCGGCCGGGCATGCCGTAGCCGACGGCCTTGTGGGCCAGTGACGGGGCCGCGGTCTGCTTGGCGAGCGGAACGGAGATCGCGAAGCCGTTGTTCTGCACCAGGAAGACGACCGGTGCCTGCCAGACGGCGGCGAAGTTCAGCGCCTCGTGGAAGTCGCCCTCGCTGGTGCCGCCGTCGCCGACCATGGCGAGCGCGACCACGTCGTCGCCCTTGAGGCGGGCGGCGTGCGCGAGGCCCACGGCGTGCGGCAGCTGGGTGGCGAGCGGGGTGCACAGGGGGGCGACCCGGTGCTCATGGGGGTCGTAGCCGGTGTGCCAGTCGCCGCGCAGCAGGGTGAGCGCCTCGACGGGGTCCACGCCGCGGGCGACGACGGCGAGCGTGTCGCGGTAGCTCGGGAAGAGCCAGTCGCGCTCCTGAAGCACCATCGCGGCGGCGACCTCGCAGGCCTCCTGCCCGGTGCTGGAGGGATAGACGGCGAGGCGGCCCTGCTTGGTGAGGGCGGTGGCCTGCGCGTTGTAGCGGCGGCCGCGGACCAGCTGCGCGTACAGCGCCCGCAGCAGCTCCGGGTCGGCCTTCGCCGCGGCCTCGGTGCCGAGGACGCGGTACGGCTCCGCGTCGGGCAGCAGCGGCGCTGGGTCCGTACGGGGCTGCCAGGCGGGCGGCGGGGTCGGCCGGTACGCGCCCCGCTGCTCCATGACCGTCATGACGGCACCTCCTCGTGGAAGCGGCTACGGGAGACGCGTCGGCTGTGACCCGCCTCACCTACCGATTGTTCGGTCGTCGGCACATTTTGGCTACGGGTGGCATCAGGCTGTGGACAAACGGTTCTCCACAGCCTGAGATGGACGCAGTACGTCCATGGCAGGGAGGGTGGCGCAGGTGGCATCTGAACAAATGGCCGAGAGCAGGGCCGGGAGCCAGGACGACAGCGGTGCGCTGCCGCCACCGCGGCCCCTGGACGCCATCGACCAGGACATCCTGCGCATGCTCCAGGCGGACGGCCGCTCCTCGATACGGTCGGTCGCCGAGCGGGTCCACGTCTCGCGCGCCAACGCCTACGCCCGGATCAACCGGCTCGTCGAGGACGGAGTCATCCGTGGCTTCGGCGCCCGCGTCAATCACGAACGGGCAGGTCAGGGCACATCCGCGTACATCACCCTGAAGATCGTGCAGAACTCCTGGCGGACGGTGCGCGAGGAGCTCAGACAGCTGCCCGGGGCCTCTCACATCGCCCTGGTGGGCGGCGACTTCGACGTGCTGCTGCTGGTGCACGTGTCCGACAACCGGGCCCTGCGCGAACTGGTGCTCACCCGGCTCCAGGCCATCCCGCAGGTGCTCAGCACGCGCACGCTGCTGGTCTTCGAGGAGGAGGACCTGGAGCCGCAGAGCTGAGCGGAGCCGCTCAGGCGTCCTTCCGGAGCCCCCCGAACGCCAGTCGCACCACCGCGTCGGCCACCTCGCGCTCGCCCATGCCGCGCCCGTCCGGCCGGTACCACTCGACAATCGAGTTGATCATGCCGAAGACCAGCCGGGTCACCAGCCGGCCGTCGATGTCGCCGCGCACGTCCCCTTCCGCCGCCGCGGCCCTCAGCAGATCGGCCACCCGGTGGTCGAAGTCGCGGCGCCGCTCCAGCGCCCACCGCTCGGTGTCGGTGTTGCCGCGCACCCGCAGCAGCAGCGTCACATAGGGCAGCTCGGCTATGAGCACCTCGACCATGCGCCGCACGACGTACTCCAGGCGCTCGGCGGCACGCCCCACGCGCGCGTGCTCCTCCCCGAGGATCCCGAAGAGACCGTCGAGCGCCCGGCTCACGGCCCGGCGCAGCAGCTCCTCCTTGCCGGATACGTGGTGGTAGATCGACGACTTGGAGATGCCGGCCGCCTTGGAGAGGTGCTCCATGGAGGTGCCGTCGTAGCCACGCTCGTTGAACACCCGGACGGCGACGGACAGCAGGGTGTCCGGGGTGTAGGTGTCGCGCTTGGCGGTGGTCATGAGGCGGTGCCCTCCCGCTTGTCGGAGGCGTGGGCGTGGCGGTACAGCGCGAGGGACGGCGCGTAGCGCCCCGAGGGGTCGCGTACGTGCAAGTCGTCCAGGAGCGCGTAGGCCCAGTAGCGGCCGAGCCGGCGGCTCCACTCGAACGGGCCCAGGGGATAGTTGACACCGAGGCGCATCGCGGTGTCGATGTCCTCCTCGGTGGCCACGCCCTTGGCGACGGCGTCGTGCGCCAGGTCGATGATCCGCGCGACCGTGCGGGCGACGATCATGCCGGGCACGTCCCCGATGACGCTGACCTGCTTGCCGAGCGCCTGGAAGAGGCCGGTGGCCTCGGCGAGGGTCTGCGGGGCGGTGTCCTGGGAGGCGGACAGGGCGATCCGGGTCGCCTTGCGGTAGTCCAGGGCCAGGTCGAAGTAGACGACGTCCCGGAACTCCACGGACGTCTGCCCGTCGGCGAGGACCAGCTGACCGCCGCTCGGCAGCACCAGCCGGCTGCCGTTGTCCTCGTCCTCGTCACGGACCGGGATGCCCGCCTCGCGGATCATCGCGAGCAGTTCGGAGGCCGGTCCCAGGCCGCCCTCGGCGACGACGTACGCGGGCGGCCGCCGGTGCTCGGCGGTGTCCGGCTCGGGGCGTTCGGCGCCCCCTCGGTGGTCGTACCAGCCCTGGCCGGTCTTGCGGCCCAGCCGGCCGGACTCGACCAGGCGGCGCTGGGCGAGGGACGGGGTGAAGCGCACGTCCTGGAAGAAGGACTCCCAGACCGACCGCGTGACGGACTCGTTGACGTCCTGGCCGATCAGGTCGGTCAGCTCGAACGCGCCCATCCGGAAGCCGCCCGACTCGCGCAGCACGGCGTCGATGGTGGCCGGGTCGGCGCCCTGCGCCTCGTACACCGCGAAGGCCTCGGCGTAGAAGGGCCGGGCGATGCGGTTGACGATGAAGCCAGGGGTGTCCGCGCAGGCCACCGGCGTCTTGCCCCAGGCGCGGGCGGTCTCGTACGCACGCGTGGCGTAGGTGACGTCCGTGGCGAACCCGGAGACGACCTCGACCAGCGGCAGCAGCGGCGCCGGGTTGAAGAAGTGCAGTCCGACGAAGCGGCCGGGGGCACGCAGGGCGCCGCCGATGGCGGTGACGGAGAGGGACGAGGTGTTGGTGGCGAGCAGGCAGTCGCGGTCGACGATGTCCTCCAGCTCGCGGAACAGCTCCTGCTTGACGTCCAGCCGCTCCAGGACCGCCTCGACGACCAGGGAGCAGTCGGCGAGCTCGGTGAGGGTCTCGGCGGGCCGCAGCCGGGCGCGGGCGGCGTCCCGCTCGGCGGCGGTGAGCCGCTCCTTCTCGACGAGCCGGTCCAGGCGGGCCGCGATCGCGTCGGCCGCCTGCCGCGCCCGCCCGGGGAGTGCGTCGTACAGCCGTACGGGATGGCCGGCGACCAGCGCGACCTGGGCGATGCCCTGGCCCATGGTGCCGGTGCCGACGACGGCCACGGGGCTGCTGAGGTCGAGTGCTGTCATGTGCGCGATCCTCCCGCACGGGGTTTTCCACAGATGCGGTGGACCCCCTTGAACCGACCGATCGTTCGGTTACTCTAGCTGTGTCCGAGTGTTCCCGCCCAGGTTTCTGCCCAGGTCATGAACTCGACGAGGAGTTCTTGAGACGAGGAGTTGGTCCCCCATGACCGCCGCCGCACTCTCGGCGCACGAGCTGATCGCCCGGCACCGGTCCACCCTCGACCAGGCGCTGGAAGCGATCCGCACGCGCGCGTACTGGTCCCCGCACCCCGAGCACCCCAAGGCCTACGGGGAGAACGGCAGCCTGGACGCGGCGGCGGGCAAGGCCGCCTTCGACGCCCTGCTCGGCACCCGCCTCGACCTCGGCCAGCCGGGCACGGACGACTGGGTGGGCGGCGAGACCTCCCCGTACGGCGTCGACCTGGGCGTCACGTACCCGCACGCGGACCTCGACGTGCTGCTCCCCGCGATGAAGGCCGGCCAGCGCGCCTGGCGGGACGCGGGCGCGGAGCAGCGCGCGGTGGTCTGCCTGGAGATCCTCAAGCGCATCAGCGACCGGACGCACGAGTTCGCGCACGCGGTCATGCACACCTCCGGCCAGGCCTTCATGATGGCGTTCCAGGCGGGCGGGCCGCACGCGCAGGACCGCGGCCTCGAGGCGGTGGCCTACGCCTACGTGGAGCAGGTGCGCACGCCCGACACCGCGGAGTGGACCAAACCCCAGGGCAAGCGCGACCCGCTGGCCATGACCAAGCAGTTCACGCCGGTCCCGCGCGGCATCGCCCTGATGATCGGCTGCAACACCTTCCCGACGTGGAACGGCTACCCGGGCCTGTTCGCCTCCCTCGCCACCGGCAACGCGGTCCTGGTCAAGCCCCACCCGCGCGCGGTGCTGCCGCTCGCCCTCACCGTGCAGGTCGCCCGCGAGGTGCTCGCCGAAGCGGGCTTCGACCCGAACCTGGTCGCGCTGGCCGCCGAGCGCCCCGGCGAGGGCATCGCCAAGACACTCGCCCTGCGCCCCGAGGTCCGGATCATCGACTACACGGGCTCCACCGAGTTCGGCGACTGGCTGGAGGCCAACGCCCGCCAGGCGCAGGTCTACACGGAGAAGGCCGGCGTCAACACGGTCATCGTGCACTCCACGTCCGACTACAAGGGGATGCTCTCCAACCTGGCGTTCTCGCTGTCCCTGTACAGCGGCCAGATGTGCACGACCCCGCAGAACCTGCTCGTCCCGCGCGAGGGCATTTCCACGGACCAGGGGCCCAAGTCCTACGACGAGGTCGTGGCGGATCTCGCCAAGGCGGTGGACGGGCTGCTGGGCGACGACGCCCGGGCCAACGCGCTGCTCGGGGCGATCGTCAACCCGGACGTGAAGGCGCGGCTGGAGGCGGCCGGTGGGCTGGGCGAGGTCGCGCTGGCCTCCCGGGAGATCGCCAACCCGGACTTCCCCGGTGCGGTCGTCCGGACGCCGGTGATCGTGAAGCTGGACGGGGCCAAGCCGGACGCGGAGGCCGCGTACATGAGCGAGTGCTTCGGGCCGGTGTCCTTCGCGGTCGCGGTCGACTCGGCCTCGGACGCGGTGGAGCTGCTGCGCCGGACCGTCCGTGAGAAGGGCGCGATGACCGTCGGGGCGTACACCACCGACCCGGAGGTCGAGCAGGACGTGCGGGAGGCCTGCCTGGAGGAGGCGGCGCAGCTGTCGCTGAATCTGACGGGTGGGGTGTATGTGAACCAGACGGCCGCGTTCTCGGACTTCCACGGGTCGGGCGGTAATCCGGCGGCGAGTGCGGCGCTGTGCGACGGGGCGTTCGTGGCCAACCGGTTCCGGGTTGTGGAGGTGCGGCGGGAGGCGTAGGAGGTGGCGGCCCGTCGGCTCCACCGCGCGGGTCCGCTTCGCGCAGCAGGTGCGTGAAGCGGACCTGTGCGGTGACCAGATGCCACTGCGGGGCGGACTCGGCTCCGGGGACCATGGCATGCTCCCGGGCACGCCTACGCGATTCACGGCGTACTGCTACCGGTGCGGGCAGTGCGGACGGGCCACGTACCGGGATCGCCGCCGACGAGGCGCCATCGCCTGCCACGGCAGCCAGGACCTCACGGCTGCGTCCCGTGCCGGCCTCCATCTCCATGACGGCCTGTTTGACGGTCGCCGAGCTCACCACCACCCGGCCCGGGGGAGCTGGAGAGCTCATCCATCTGTCCGCCCTGCCAGACCGGCATGGGAGGAACCGGCACCCCTGATGAGGCCATCACCTACGCCCCGGCCCGCCGAGACGTGAACGTCCTGTGGGCTCTCATCCGCGACGGGTTCCGCTGTTCGCACCCCCTCATAACGAACGGATAACGCGCCAGGACGGTATAGGGCGGCCGCGCTCCTCAACCGGTGACAGCTCCTTTGGGGCGCTCATGCGATGAGCGTCGTCCGGGAGCACGTGCAAGCTCCGAGTTCGCTCGCACCGCGCGAGCCGCTCAACCACCGGAAGGACCTTTCCATGCGTGTGCCTCGCGGCGCCCTGCTCATGTCCGCCGCCTGCACGTCCGTCGCACTGGCTGCGACGGCACCGTCCCCCGCCGCTGCCGCGGACGGCCCTGCCCCGCGGCGGATCCAGATCGCGCTGATCAACTTCAGCGACAGCTCCTTCGCTGACCCCGCGAAGGCCAGGAGCAACGCGCAGAACAGCTACTTCGGCAAGACTCGGTCCCTGAACTCGTACTACAACGAGGTGACCCGGCAAGCCACCACGTTCAAGCCGGCCGCGGGGGGTGAGGACGGAGTGATCGGCCCGATCAATCTCGACATACCGGCCGCCGGCTGCGACAAGGACTCGATCTATGGGCTGACGAAGAAGGCGCTGGAGGAACAGGGCTTGACCTGGGTGGACGACTTCGATCACCTGTCGCTGGTCTTCCCCGGCGAGAAGGCGGGCTGCAGCTTCGGGGGACTCGGCTCTCTTGGCGGCGGCGTGACCTGGCTTCCGTCCGGCGACGGCACAGTCGACCAGACGGTGATATCCCACGAGTTGGGCCACAACCTCGGCTACGGCCACCAGATGCGGATCCGCTGCGAGGACTCGGACCTGGCGAGCTGCCGGGACACGCCGGATCACAGCTTCAAGACCCCCATGGGGGGAGGGGGCGTGGCGGTGGGCCTGACCGCGCCCGAGCTGATTCACGCAAAGTGGCTGTCGGACAAGGAAGCCGTGACGGTCGCCAAATCCGGGACGTACACGATGCGTTCTCTGCATGGACCGGGTGACGGCGTGCGCGCGCTGATCGTTCCGGCCGGGCAGGACAGCCTGGTCGTGGAGGTGCGCGGTGGGTCCGGCACACTCGACGATCGCCTCGCGGGCGTGCACGCCTACCGCGTGAAGAACGGCGACTTCGGCAGGGGCGCCACCCTGATCGACACCACGCCTGGTGACGATGACACTCTCAAGGCCGGCACGGCCTTCACCGACAAGGCACACAAGGTTGAGATCAAGGTGGAGAAGTCCGGTGACGGTGCGGCGACGGTGGCAGTCAGCCTGAACGGGGTACCGAGCCCCGCGAAGGCCGATGGCGAGTCCGGCGACGGCGCGGCGCCGCAGACCGGCAGCAGTGAGCGGGTCGCTTCCGGGGACGAGGACGGTGCGGAAGGCACGGGCGGTGCCGGCGGCCGCGATGGCGCCAATCTCGCCGAGACCGGCGCCGACACCACCGACTACCTGCCCATGGCGGCGGGCGGCGCGGCGCTGCTCGCGGCCGGCGGTGCGTTCCTGCTGAAGTTCCGCCGCAAGCGGGCGGCCATGGCTCGCCACGCACGCTGACTCCGCCTTCCTGAACCGGTTCTGGGCACCTCTCGCGGGAGGGAGGTGCCCGGAAACGCCGGACGCCCCACGAGGAGTGGCCCTCGTCAGCCGCTGAAGACGTCTCCTGTGTAACGGAACCGGAGGGAGTCGGTGTCGTAGTAGTTCGCCGTCGTGCCGATGGCAGGCGAGTGAGGCCCGTCGGCCTTGTTCCACTCGTCGATGCCCAGGAAGTACGTGGTGTTCCCCTTCTGAGCGAAGTTGACGGTGCCGGAGTCCCGGAAGAAGTAGGTCCACCGGGCCGTGGCCGCGGTGGAGTTGCAGGCGCGCTCCTGGCGGACCGGGGCGCCGTCCGTCGACGCGCCACTGTGGGTGAGACACATGCCGGTTGCGTAGTTCCGGATGCGGGCCTCCTGTGCGGCACGGTCGACGAGCAACTCCCACTGCTGCGTACGGCTGCCGTCGCACTTGGCCTCGTACGGCTCGGCGCCCTCGGCCGTGGAGATGTCCATGCAGCGGCCGGTGGACACGATCGGCAGCGGGGCGCGGTCGTCAGCAGCCGGCCGCCAAGCGGGAGGAGTCGGCTGCCTGGCGGGAGGAGCCGGCTTCTTGGAGGCGCGTGCGGACGGTGCACGGGAGGAGGGCTTCGGGTCGTGGCGTTCGCTCCGGGTGGGGGCGGGGGCGGGGGACGAGGAAAGCGCGGGTCGCGTGGCCGCCGGGGCGGACCGGGGTGACGGCGGGTCGGTGCCGTCGGGCAGAGCCGCGTAGCCGCCGATCGACAAGGCGAGGAGGGCGGCGCCGATGCCGGCGACCTTGACGGTCGAGGTGGCCCCTGTGGTGGCCGCGGACCCCGTGCCGCCGGAGCCCGCGGAGCCGGCGACCGCGGCCGCTCCCACGGCCTTCGTGCCGTATGAGGCACCTACCCACAGCAGAACGCCCGCCGGGAGCACGGCCTTGAGCGAGCTGTTCAGCTCCCACAGTTGGTGGTTCGCACGGCGACACCGGCGGCATCCCGAGAGATGGCGCGTGAGACCAGAGTGCGCGCCGTGCCGCCCGCCGCGGCGGACCGAGGCGGCCAACAGGCCCGTGAAGTGCCGGCAGTCGTCGGACATCGTCGGGTCCGCCGCGTACTCGGTCAGGTACGCCTCACGCAGCCCCTCACGCGCCCGGGCGGTGAGGGACGCGACGCCGCTCGGACTGATGCCGAGCAGTGGCGCGATCCGCTTCGCTGGTTCCTCCTCCACAGCCGAGTGCCACAGCGCGGTCTGCCAGCGCTCGGGAAGACTGCGGAACGCGCGCTGGATCAGGTCGGCGTCCTCCCGTAGCAGCGTCTGTTCCTCACCGCTCGGCGCCTCGGAGAGCCAGGTCCCGAAATCGGGGGACAGCTCGATCCGGTCGGCGGTGGCGGCCCACGACGCGGCCGTGCGGCGGACCGTGGTCAGCAGATACGGCCGCCAGGCCCCCTCGGGACCGGCACCTCCGCGCACGGCGCGCAGCGCGCGGGTGAACGCCTCCGAGGCCAGGTCCTCCGCCGTGTACGCGTCTCGTGTGCAGGTGCGGGCGTAGGCGATGACCGCAGTGCGGTGCCGCCGGTAGAGCTCGTCGAGCGCCTCGTCGGCGGCATTCGGGGGGCCGCTGCGTATGAAGGCGGTCAGGTCGGCGTCGCTGAGGACGGCTCCCGGAGCGGCGGCTCCGGAGGTGCGGTCGCGCATGACAATCATCCTGGGGGTGGCAGACGGGAACGCTTGTCGAAGGCGAACGAGCGGTCAGCGGGCACGCCGTCCCGGGCCGTTATGAAGTCGTAATCCGACGGGGCCGACAGCGTCGGCGGGGCGTGGGGCGGTGGTGGCCGCCCTTCGCCCATGCGGGAGTCGCGCACCCACCCTGGGCCGAAAACCTCAGCAGTTGGACGCTTTGGGGGCTCTGGCATACCTTCTGAGCCCGGCTGTGCCGGTAGGGGCGGCAACCCTCTCACACGCCTCGGTGGGGCGCTCCGTAACTCCAGTGGTAGAGAGTCATCGCCACGCTCGTCGCCAGGTTGTAACTGCTGACCTGCGGACGCATCGGCAGGGACAGCAATTGGTCCGCACGCGCGCGCAGGTCCGTCGACAGGCCCGTGCGTTCCGAGCCGAACGCGAGGACGGCGTCGTCCGGGAGCTTGACGCCCCGGAGGTCGTCGCCCTCCGGGTCCAGGGCGAACAGGGGGCCGGAGGGCAGTTCCTCCACCGTGAGGCGTTCCACGGCGGTCGCGAAGTGCAGGCCCGCCCCGCCGCGTACGACCGTCGGATGCCAGGGGTCGACCGTGCCCGTCGTCACCACGCCGGTCGCTCCGAAACCCGCCGCCAGGCGGATCACCGCCCCCGCGTTGCCGAGGTTGCGGGGGTTGTCGAGGACCACGACCGGGGCGGTGCGGGGGGCGTGGGCCAGCTTTTCGAGGTTGGACTCGCGGGACGGTCGTACCGCCAGGGCGGCCACGGCGGTGGGGTGCGGGCGCGGCACGAACGACGTGTACGTCTCGTGCGGCACCTCCGTCAGCAGCACGGCCAGCGCGTCCCGTACGTCGGGGGCCAGTTCGTCCGCGAGGGCGAGCGTGGCCGCCCGGTCGGCGGTGACCGCGACCGGTACCTCGGCGCCGAACCGCACGGCGTGCTTGAGGGCGTGGAAGCCGTCGAGCAGGACGGTGCCGCCGGCGAGCCGGTGCCAGACGGTGACGGGATCGGTCATGTGCCGAAGCCTACGTGTGTGGCCTCGGCGTTCTCGTCGGCGTGCTGCTCGGTGACCGGCGGCCGCCCGTCGCGCCGGAGCAGTCGGTCCCGCGCGCGTGCCGCCCGGCCGCCCAGGCGGCGCAGGAAGGCCGTCGGCAGGAACACCGTGTCCGCGGCGATCATCGCCAGCGAGAAGAACGGCAGGCCGAGGACGACGGCGATCACTGCGTGCTCGGTGATCATGGCCGCCAGCAGGACGTTCTTCACCCGCCGGTTGAACAGCGTGAACGGAAAGGCGACCTGCACGAGGACCGTGCCGTAGGTCACGAGCATCACGAGGGTGCCGCTGGCGGACAGCAGGTCGGCGAGCGCGGGCCAGGGCGAGAAGTACTCCAGGTGGAGCGGGTAGTAGACCGCGGTGCCGTCCTGCCAGCGGGAACCCTGGACCTTGTACCAGCCGGCCGTGGCGTAGATCAGGCACGCCTCGGCCATGATCACGAGCAGGGCGCCGTTGTGCACGATGTTGGCGACGACGTCGAGCAGGATCCGCGGCTCACCGGGCTTCGCCCGGCGCCCGGCCAGCCACCACAGGGCCTGCGCCACCCACACCGTCCACAACAGCGCGGGTATCAGCTTCTCGCCCTCCATGCGTCCGGCCAGGGTCACCGCGACCAGCACCAACCCGAACACGCACCACAGGGCGGGGCCGGTCCGGTCCGTGACGCGCTCGCCCCGTGCCTGTGCCACCCGGGCGCGCGAGGCCCGCCGGGCGTCCAGCGACCACACCTGGGCGCAGCGTGTGAACACCAGGTAGACCGACATCAGGTGCAGCACGTTGTCGCCGCCGTCGCCCATGAAGACGCTGCGGTTCTGCAGCGACAGCACGCCGACCATGAACAGCACCGACATGGTGCGAGTGCGCCAGCCCAGCATCAGCAGGGCGGCGGCGAGGATCGCGACCGCGTAGACGAGCTCGAACCAGATCAGGCCGTCCGACCACATCAGGGCGGTGAAGGCACCGTTGGTCCCGATCAGCTGCTCGGCGAGATTCGAGCTCCAGGGGCCGTCGGGGCCGTAGAGCTCGTGTCGGTGCGGTAGCTCGCGCAGCAGGAACAGCAGCCAGGTGGCGCTGAAGCCGATGCGGATCACGGCGGTCTGGTACGGACCGAGGGCGGCCTCGGTGACGCGGGCGATGCCCCGCGAGAGGGCCAGCGAGAAGCGGTTCACCGCACGCCCCCCTCGGCCTCGGCCCGCGGCACCGGCCACCACGGCAGCTCGCGGTAGGACGGCGTCGTCGAGACCTTCTCCCGGCTCCAGTCGGGCGGGGGCACGTTGCTGGTGCGGGAGCGGACCTGGACCCGCTCGATCGCACCACCGCCCCCGGTCGCGGCCCGCACGGCGTCGTCGCGGCCGAGGCGCAGCACCACGATCCGGCGCAGGTACGACTCGGAGAGCGAGCCGCGCAGGCCCACCGGCCGGTTCTCGCTGTCGTGCGTGGCGACGAGGAAGTCCCAGGCACGGCGCAGCTCGTTCTGCTGGGTGTGGCTGGGCAGCAGGTTGCCGTCGATGGCCCGGCCGTCCTCGGCGGACAGGTCGTACCAGCCGGTGGTCGCCGTCCCGCCTTCCCCGTCCCGGACCTCGGCGCGCGCCTGTATCGAGATGTCCTGCTGGAGCGGGTTCGGGGCGAAGAGCTTCCAGTTCTGCTCGAACTCGGGATATATCCAGTCGTCCACGGCCTGGCCGTGTTCCCTCGTGACCGTGTTCGCCGGTGCGACGTGCAGGAACGTCATGCCGAGGTGCACACAGACCCCGACCGCGACGACCGCGAGCGCCAGCGCGACGCCGATCTGGTAGCCGAGGGAGAGCGCGGCTATGCCGGTGCGGGGCTCGATGTGCGGGTCCGGTAGGGATGGGGCCGGTGCGGAGGGGTCCGGTGCATGCGGATCCGGCACGGACGGGTCCGGTGCATGCGGGTTCAGAACGCGCGGATGGCCCCGTTCGCCTTCGTCGTACGCGTCCATTCCGCCCCGTTCCACGATCCCGGTCCGTCGTTCCGTCCGCCCGGCCGCGAGGGCGTCGTCGTCCGCCCTCGCACCGCCGCGCGGCGTCGGCACGGGCACGGTACTCAGGCCGTCCACCCCGGCACAGCCCCTGGCCACCGGTCCCGGCCGTGGCCATCGCCACACCCGGCGGCGGCACAGGAGTGACACGCCGGCAGCGGCACAGGAGTGACACCTTACGGCGCCCGCCCTACGCCCATTCCCTTCTTCTAGAACCTGTTCTATCTTGCGCGCGTCAGCTCAACGGGACCGGCCGGGAGGACAGGCACCGTGGACTTCACCTTCACCGAGGAGCAGCAGGCGGCGGCCGAGGCGGCGAAGGGCGTCTTCGCCGGGGTCGCGCCGGACGCCGTGCCCAGCCCGGCCCTCACCCCGGGCGCCGTCGCGGACGCCTGCGACCGCGCGCTGTGGGCCCGGCTCGCCGACGCGGACCTGCTCAGCCTGCTGCTCGACACCCGCTACGGCGGGGTGAACCTGGACGCGATCGCGCTCTGCCTGGTGCTGCGGGAGTCGGCGAAGGTACTGGCCAGGGTGCCGCTGCTGGAGAGCAGTGCGGCGGCGGCGGCCGTACAGGCCTACGGCGGTGAGGAGGCGAAGTCGGCTCTGCTGGCCCGGGCCGGCCGGGGCGAGCTGGTGCTGACCGTCGCCGCCCATGGCCGCACCGGCCACGATCCGGCCGAGCTCGCCGTGACCGCACGGCCGGACGGCGACGCGTGGGTGCTGGACGGGGTGCAGACGGCGGTGCCGTGGGCGTACGACGCGGACGTCACGGTCGTCCCCGCGCACACGGGGAGCGGCCGGACGGTGCTCGCCCTGGTGCCTCGCGGTCACGACGGGGCCGTCCTCGCCGAGCAGTTCTCCACCAGCGGCGAGCGCCTCGGCGAACTGCGGCTGGAGTCGGCGCGGCTGGCGGCCCGGGACGTGATCGACGCCGATGGGGCGTGGGAGTGGCTGCGGGACCTGCTGGCCACCGGGACGTGTGCGCTGGCGCTCGGACTGGGGGAGCGGGTGCTGCGGATGGCCGGAACGTACACGAGTGAGCGGGAGCAGTTCGGCTTCCCGATCGCGACCTTCCAGGCCGTCGCCGTGCAGGCCGCCGACCGCTACATCGACCTCCGCGCGATGGAGGCCACCCTGTGGCAGGCCGCCTGGCGGCTCGCCTCCGGAGCCCCGGGCGCACTGCCCGCCACCGGTGATGTCGCGGTCGCCAAGATCTGGGCGGCCGAGGGCGTGCGACGCGTCGTGCAGACCGCGCAGCACCTGCACGGCGGGTTCGGCGCCGATGTCGACTACCCCCTGCACCGGTACCACGCCTGGGCCAAGCACCTGGAGCTGTCGCTCGGCCCGGCGGCGGCGCACGAGGAGGCCCTGGGAGACTTGCTGGCGGCTCATCCCCTGGCCTGAACGCCCCGCGTGGGGGCGCTGAATCCCGCTGAACCCTGCCGGGCCTAGAGGACGAACCCCTGCTGCCCGTCGTCCTTCACCACGGGACGGCCCGCCGCCTCCCACACCTGCATGCCGCCGTCGACGTTCACGGCGTCGATGCCCTGCTGGGCCAGGTACATCGTGACCTGGGCGGAACGGCCGCCGGAGCGGCAGATGACGTGAATCCGGCCGTCCTGCGGGGCGGCCTCGGTCAGCTCGCCGTAGCGGGCGACGAACTCGCTGATGGGAATGTGCAGTGCCCCTTCGGCGTGACCGGCCTTCCACTCGTCGTCCTCGCGGACGTCCAGCAGGAAGTCACCGTCCTTGAGGTCCGCGACCGCGACCGTGGGCACACCAGCTCCGAAACTCATGCGTCCGACGCTACCCGAAACGGCCAGGGGGACGGCCGGGGCACGGCTCAGCCCCCGGCCTCGCCGAGCAGCTCGGCCAGCTCCGTCTCCCGTTCCGTGACCTGGGTGAGCAGCTGCTGCCCGATCTGCTCCAGGAGACCGTCCGGGTCGTCCGGGGCCAGCTGGAGCATGTGGCCGATGGCGCTCTCCTCCAGCTCCTTGGCGAGCAGGGCGAGCAGCTCCTTGCGCTGGGCGAGCCATTCGAGCCGGGCGTAGAGCTCCTCGGCGCGGCTCGGGACCCGCTTCAGCTCGGGTCCCTTGGCCCACTCCTCGGCGAGCTCGCGCAGCTCCGCCTCGTCACCCCGGGCGTAGGCGGCGTTCACCCGGGTGATGAACTCCTCGCGCCGCGCTCGTTCGGTCTCCTCCTGGGCCAGGTCCGGGTGGGCCTTGCGGGCGAGGTCGCGGTAGAGCTTGCGGGCCTCCTCGCTGGGGCGGACCCGCTGCGGCGGCCGGACCGCCTGGTCCGTGAGCATCGACACGGCCTCCGGGAACAGGCCGTTGTCGTCCATCCAGCCGTGCAGCAGTTCCTCGACGCCGGGGATCGGTGCGAGGCGGGCCCGGGCCTCTTCGGCCCGGCGCCGGTCCTCGGGGTCGCCGCTGCGGGCGGCCCTCGCCTCCAGGATCCGGGCGTCCAGCTCCTCGAGGCGGGCGTACAGCGGGCCGAGTTTCTGTTCGTGCAGCCGGGAGAAGTTCTCGACCTCGACGCGGAAGGTCTCCACGGCGATCTCGTACTCGATCAGGGCCTGTTCGGCGGCCCGTACGGCCCGCTCGAGCCGTGCCTCGGGACGCGGGGCGTCCTCTTCGGGACCGGCGCCGCCGCCCTCTTCAGGTTCCGGGATCGTCACCCGACCAGCCTAGGCCACGGCCGGGAGCGTCCTGGGCGGGGCGTTGCGCAGCCCGCCGCCGCGGCGTGCCTCCCCCAAGCTCCCGGCATTCACTCCCCGGGCTCTCCGACTGCCCGCGGCTGCGTCATACGCCCGTCTCCGCCGCGATCCGGCCCTCCCGAACCGCCGTCACCAGGTCAGAATGATCCGCCTCGGTCCGATCCGCGTAGGCTACGGCGAACGCCGCCATCGCCTCGTCCAGTTCCTCGCTCTTGCCGCAGTACCCCGCGATCAGCCGCGGGTCGACGCTGTGGGAATGGGCGCGGGCCAGCAACGCGCCGGTCATCCGGCCGTAGTCGTCCATCTGGTCGGCCGCCAGGGCGGCCGGGTCGACGCTGCCCTTGCGGTTGCGGAACTGGCGGACCTGGAAGGGGCGCCCGTCGACCGTCGTCCAGCCCAGCAGCGTGTCGCTGACGACCTGCATCCGCTTCTGGCCCCGCACCACACGCCGGCCCTCGTGCTCGGCCGCCGACGCCTCGAAACCGGCGGTCACCAGATGCGGCACCAGTGCCGACGCCCGCGCCTCCTTCACCTGCAGCACCAGTGGCTCACCCCGGTGGTCCAGCAGCAGGACGACGTAGGACCGGGTGCCGACGCTGCCGGTGCCGACGACGCGGAACGCCACGTCGTGCACCGCGTGCCGGGCGAGGAGCGGCAGGCGGTCCTCCGGCAGTGTGCCGACGTACTCCTCGAGGGACGCCGCCACCGCCGCGGCCTCCGCGTCCGGGACGCGCCGCAGCACCGGCGGGGCGTCGACGAAGCGCCGCCCGCCGTCCTCCGTGGGCTGCGTCGACTTGGCCGCGAAACGGCCGCTGGTGTTGTGGCGTGCCTTCTCGGAGACCCGCTCCAGCGTGCCGAGCAGATCATGGGCGTCCGTGTGGGAGACGAGCTCCTCGTCCGCGATGGCGTTCCACGCGTCCAGCACCGGGAGCTTCGCCAGCAGCCGCATGGTGCGCCGGTAGGCCCCCACCGCGTCGTAGGCCGCCTTGCGGCACCGGTCCTCGTCGGCGCCCGCCGCACGGCCCGCGAGCACCAGGGACGTCGTGAGGCGCTTGAGGTCCCACTCCCAGGGGCCGAGCACCGTCTCGTCGAAGTCGTTCAGATCGATGACGAGGCCGCCGCGCGCGTCGCCGTACAGGCCGAAGTTGGCCGCGTGCGCGTCACCGCAGATCTGCGCCCGGATCCGGGTCATGGGGGTGCGTGCCAGGTCGTACGCCATGAGGCCCGCGGCGCCGCGCAGGAAGGCGAACGGTGTGGCGGCCATGCGGCCCACCCGGAGCGGGGTGAGTTCGGGCAGCCGGCCGCGGCTCGACTCCTCCACCGCGTCGACCGCGCCGGGCCGGGACGCGTCCAGATCGAGCGTGGCGTGTGCGCTGCGCGGGACGCGCTTGCGCAGGGCCTTGCCCTCCTCCCTGGGCGATCCCTCGGCCGGCCACTCGGCGAAGCCCCGCACCCGGGGCAGCCGACGCGGAACCCCGTCCTCCGTCCTGGTTCCGGCCTCTGCTCCATCCTTGGTCATATCGACCGCCTCCCCCGCACGCGCACGAACATCAACTCGTGTCGACCGTACAACCGGCGGCGCGAACGCGTCAGACCCTGTGGACAACTCCACGGCTGTGGACAACCACCCCGGTCACCGGCGTCGGCTACGAAGCCTGCACCGCCCCGGGCGAGGCCGACACCGCCCCCGACGAAGCCTGCACCGCCCCCGGCGAAGCCTGCGCCGGCACGCCCGCCGTCCGGACCCGCACCTCCGCCAGCACCCGCTCGGCCCGCTCCACCGAGATGTCGAGGCGGGCCAGCACCGCGGGGACGGCGATACTCGGCAGGAAGTGTTCGAACAGAACGACGGCACGGCGCTCCAGGTCCTGCCGCTGGCAGCGCAGCTGGGACAGCAGCTGCACGCCCGAGAAACTACCGACCAGCAGTTCCGCCGTCTCCGCCACGTCGACGTGCGGCAGCAGTTCGCCCTGTGCCTTCGCCTCGGCCAGCCGCTGCACGTTCTGGTCGAACCACATGCCGAAGGCCGCCATACGGTCGAGGTCCATGGCCCCCTGGTCCAGGGCGA
The DNA here is from genome assembly GCF_000717875.1 of Streptomyces sp. NRRL S-455. Classification (GTDB taxonomy): domain Bacteria; phylum Actinomycetota; class Actinomycetes; order Streptomycetales; family Streptomycetaceae; genus Streptomyces. The sequence goes on along the minus strand of NZ_JOCT01000021.1, from coordinate 30,800 downwards.
GGCCCACACTGGCCCGCACCAGCGGTTCGGACCGCAGCCGCCGGGCCAGCACCAGCCCGGAGTCGACGAGTTCCTGGAGCTTGCTGGACTGCGGCGGGAGCGCGATCGCGAGCTGTTCCTCGAACACCCCCACCGCGAGCTCCTCCTTGGAGCCGAAATGGAAGTACAGCGCGCCCTTGGTGACCCCCGCCCGGTCCAGGATCTCCCCGATGGTCGCCGAGGTGTAGCCGCGTTCGTCGAAGACGGCCGCGGCCGCCTCCAGGATGGTCCGCCGGGTGCGGATCGCGCGCTCCTGTCGCGCCATCGCATGCCTCCTGAATCTCCGTCGATCCCTGTGAAATCGCTGTGCAGCGGGGGCGCGGGAGCCCGTCCCAGCGGTGCGGCTCGCCCTTTGAAAAAAACCGGCTAGTTCGTATCTTAGTCAAATGCTGATCTAGGCCAGGCAGTCGATCCTTGGGGGTTCTCATGCCGCAGTCAGGTCCTTTGCGCGCGCCCGCTGACGATCAGACCGGACACGGGGCCCGTCCGGCAAACAGAACTGTCGCGGCCGTCGAGAACGCGCCACAACCCGCGGTCGTCCCACCCACCGAACCCCCCGGATCCGTCCCGGTCACCGGAGCGGAATCCACTTCGGTCACCAAAGAACTCGCCCACCGCACCAACGAGACGGACGTCTTCCCCACCCGCTGGAGGCGAATCTCCGACACCCGCTTCCGTTTCACCGCTCACTGGCCGGCCACCCACCACTTCTTCAGCCCCGTGGACGACCACCACCAGGACCCGATGATGGTGGGCGAAACGTTACGGCAGGCCTCGATGGTGCTCGCGCACGCCGAGTTCGGCGCGCCGGCCGACACCCACTTCGTCATGTACGACCTGACCGTCTCCACCGAACCGTCCGCGCTCCTGCTGGCGGAAGCCGACGAACCGGTCGAGATCGACGTCGTGTGCTCCGAGATCCGCCGCCGCGGTCGCGGCCTGCACAGCATGCGGACCACCATGGAGTTCCGCCGGGCAGGACGCTTCGTCGCACGCGGCACGGGCAGCACCGGCTGCACCTCCCCGCTCGCCTACCGCCGCCTGCGGGCCCGGCAGCTGGCCGCTCTGGGCACCCCGGTGCCGCTGCTGCGGGGCATATCCCCCCGGGTCGCCGGCCGCGCTCGCGCCGAGGACGTCGTCCTCGCCCCCGCCGACCGCCCGGGCGTCTGGCGGCTGCGCGTCGACACCGGTCACCCGGTCCTCTTCCCCCGGCCCAACGACCACGTGCCCGGCATGGTCCTGTTCGAGGCGGCCCGCCAGGCCGCGACCGCCGCGTCCGGCCGGCACCCGTTCCTGCCCCGCGAGATGACGGCCACCTTCGCCCGCTACGCCGAACTGGACAGCCCCTGCTGGATCGAGACCGACGTGCGCGACGGGGACCCCGGGGAGGTCACCGTGCGGGTCTCCGGCCGGCAGGACGGCGAGTCCGTCTTCGACGCCACACTGACCTGCGCACAGCCGGCCCGAATACGGTCGCTGCCGTGACGGTCGACTTCCTGGTCACGGGCGGGAGCGGCTTCGTCGGCAGTCGCGTCGCCGCCATCGCCGCGGAACGGCCGGACGTCCGGGTACGGCACCTCTCCCGCCGGGCGCGGCCGGAAGCGGGCCCCGGCGAACTCGTCCACGGCGACCTCCTCCACCCGTCCTCCCTGCGCGGAGTGTGCGCGGGCACCGACGTCCTGGTGCACTGCGCCACACGGATCGGCGGCGATACCGGGACCGCCGAAGCCGTCAACGACCTGGGCACCCGTGCCCTGGTCGACGAGGCCGTGCGCGCCGGGGTGCGCCGGATCGTGTACGTCAGCACGGCCGCGGTGTACGGCCGGGGCCCCTTCCGGGGCGTACTCCCCGGGGAAGTGCCGATCGCGCCCGCGTCGGCCACCAGCCGCAGCCGGGCCACCGCCGAACGGCACGTCCTCGACGCCGGCGGCCTGGTGCTGCGCCCGCACCTCGTGTACGGCGAGGGCGACCGCTGGGTCGTCCCCGGACTGGCGCACCTGCTGCGCGAGCTGTCGGCGACCCTGACCGGCTGCGAGGCGCTCCAGTCGATGATCGACGTCGACACCCTGGCGCGTGCCGTGGTCGCCGCGGCCCTGTCGCCGGCCCACGACAGCGGTGTGCACCACGTCAACCACCCCGATCCGGTGCCGGCCGCGGACCTGATCGAAGCCGTGTGTACCCAGGTCGAGGCGCCCGGCGGCGGTGCGACGGTGGATGTCGCCACCGCCCTGGACCGGGCCGCCGGAAATCCGCTCGCCCTGCATCACCTCGGCATCCTCACCGTCGACCACTGGTTCGCGGACCACGCCTTCTGGAAGGACCTCGACTGCTCACCCGGTGAGGGATTCGCCGCCGCATTCACCCGCGCGGCCCCGTGGTACCGCTCGTTCCTCCGGGACCGGCGAGTTTCCTGATCGCCTCCGCCTCCCCCGGGCGAGGCCCCGGCACGGGGCCCGGGTCCCGTCCGTGCAGCAGCACGGGCAGCTCCTGGTGCCCCGTCGAGATGATGGACCGCAGCCGCTTCGGAGGCCGGGACGGATCGGCAAGGGCCAGCCGCGGGAAACGGTCGAACAGGGACGTGAGGGCCGCCGTCGCCTCGGCCATGGCCAGCGGCCGGCCCAGGCAGTGGTGGACGCCGTGGCCGAAAGAGACGTGGTCGCGGCTGGTGGTGCGGGTGACGTCGAACCGTTCGGCGTCCGGGCCGTGCCGCTCGGGGTCGCGTCCGGCGCCGGCGAAGGAGACCACGACCGGGTCGCCCTTCGGGATGGTCAGACCCGGCTCGATCTCGATGTCCTCCACGGCGTAGCGCAGGCCCGACATGGCGCCGGGCGCCTCGAAACGCAGCGACTCCTCGATGGCGTCCTCCCAGGTCACCTGCCCCGAGCGGACGAGTTCCAGCTGGTCGGGGTGGGCGAGCAGGCTGTGCACCGTGTTGTCGATGAGATTGACGGTGGTCTCGAAGCCGGCGGTGAGCAGCAGGATCAGGTTGTCCATCAACTCCTGTTCACTGAGGGCGCCTTCGTCACGGACGGCGATGAGAGCCGTCGTCAGGTCATCGGCCGGGTGCTCGCGCTTGTCCTGAAGGAACGCGGTCAGCGTGCCGTACAGCTCGACCGCGTTGGCCTGGGCGTCCTCCAGGGATATCGCCGTGTCGAAGAAGCGGTTGATGATGCGGTAGAGCGCCCCGCGCGGACCGTCCTCGCCACGCGGTACACCGAAGAGTTCGCACACCACCTCGTGCGGCACCGGGGCGGCGAACGCGGCCCGCAGGTCGACGACTTCACCCGCGGGGACCCGCTCCAGGCCGTCCAGAGCCCGGTCGACGATCTCCTGGACGCGGGGGAGGAGCGCGTCGACGCGGCGTTTGGTGAAGGCGGCGGCCATCGGCTTGCGCAGCCGGCTGTGGTCCGGGCCGTAGGCGGTGACCATGTTGCGCACGGAGACCCAGATCGCGAGCGGCCAGGTGCGGGAGATGTCCCCGTTGATCCAGGCCGGCCAGTGCTGGAAGGCGTCCTTGCTCGTCTCGGGGCCGGCCAGGAGCCGCTTGTTGAGCTCCAGGCCGTTGATCCACCACGCCCGTACCCCACCGGGGAGTTCGATCTCCACGGCGGGACCCTGGTCGCGGATCCGGGATATCTCTCCGTACAGGTCCTGGCCGGACGGGTCGATCGTCAGGAAGGGGCATGCCTGCTGTGCCACGACTCATCGCTCCTTGGTCCAGGGGCTGGGACACCATCGTGCGATGCGCACGACGCGAAAACTCGAAAAACTTGGCATCCGGTTTGTTTTGACGACCGTTCAGCCGCTGTCGGCGCCGGCGTGAGCCGAAGCCGGCCAGGTGGCGCGACCCCGCTACCGCAGCGCGAGCCCCGCCCGGCCGGCTTCGCCCGGCGTCCCGTCCGCGCGCACGTCGGCGTCATGCTCCCCGAGGCGCGGCAGGCTCCCGGCCGGGTCCAGGGAGTCGGCCACACGCGGTTCCGCCACGCACGGAAGGAGCATGCGCCACAGGTCGGTCAGCGCATGGCGCCCGAGCCAGCCGTGGTCGTCCCGGGCCAGCACCTCGATGCCGGTCGTGGCGGCGAGGACGACGGCGACGACGCGGTACGGCGCCACCCCGGCGGCGAGTTCGCCCCTGTGCTCCGCCTCGGCCAGCAGCTCGTGCACGCACTCCCGCCACTCCCGGCGCAGGTCCCGGCCCCGCCCGGCGGCCGCCTCGGTGTTGAGCCGCAGCCCCGCTCGCACCACGGTGTCGGCGCGCAGCAGCCGGCCGACCTGGTGGGTGGCGTCCACGAGGCGCTGCAGGGCGCACCCGTCGCCATCACGGCCCCGGGCCGCGGCTGCGCGCAGGGCGCGAGCGGCGGCCTGCTCGACGGCCTCCGCCACGGCGGCCTTGTTCGCGAAGTGGAAGTGCAGCGCGCCGACGCTGACGCCGGCTCCCGCACTGATCTCCGCCAGGCTGGCCCGGACGTATCCCCGTGCCTCGAACTGCTCGGCCGCCGACCGGATCAGCGCGAGACGGGTCCGGACGGCCCGGTACTGTTTGGTCACCCGTGGCTCCCCTGCAAGGGCTCTGATGGCCACGCAATGAAACCAACTCGACGGTTTTCGCACAACGCGTCGGCGAGCGGGGCGCGTTGGGCCCGCCTCAGGACCGCAAGTACGCCAGCACCGCCAGCACCCGCCGGTGGGTCTCGTCCGCCGGTGGCAGGTCCAGCTTGGCGAGGATCCCGGAGATGTGTTTGCCCACGGCCGCCTCGGAGACGACCAGTTCGCGGGCGACGGCGCTGTTGGACTTCCCCTCGGCGATCAGCGCCAGCACCTCCCGCTCGCGCGGGGTGAGCCGCTCCAGCGGATCGCGCCGGCGGCGCAGCAGCTGCCGTACGACCTCGGGGTCGACGACCGTGCCCCCGTCGGCGACCTCGCCGAGCGCCTCCACGAACTCCTCGACCTGGCCGACGCGGTCCTTGAGCAGGTAGCCGACGCCCGTGCCGTCACCGGAGTCGAGCAGTTCGGCGGCGTAGCGGCGCTGCACGTACTGGCTGAGGACGAGGACGGGCAGGGCGGGCCGCTCCTGGCGCAGCCGCACGGCCGCGTGCAGGCCCTCGTCCTGGAATCCGGGCGGCATGCGCACGTCCGTCACGACGATGTCGGGGTCGTGCTCCCCGACCGCCGTGATCAGCGCCTCGGCGTCCCCCACGGCCGCGACGACCTCGTGTCCGCAGCGGCCGAGCAACCCGACGAGGCCGTCCCGCAACAGCACGCTGTCCTCGGCCAGGACCACGCGCAGCGGTCGCTCAACTCGCAGGGTCACAAGGGATCTCCACACACAGCAGGGTCGGCCCGCCGGTCGGGCTGGACAGGGAGAGTCTGCCATCGAGGACCGACACCCGGTCGGCGAGTCCGGTCAGTCCGCTGCCCTCCCCGGCCCGCGCCCCACCGCGCCCGTCGTCACGGATCCGCAGCACCAGCCGGCCCTCGCGATACCCGCCGCTCACCTCGGCCCGGCTCGCCCCGCTGTGCCGGCCCACGTTGGCGAGCGCCTCGCACACCACGAAATACGCGGCGGCCTCGACGGCCTGGGACAGCCGCCCGGGCAGCTCCAGGTCGACGTCCACGGGCACGGCCGAGCGGTCGGCGGCATCGGCCACGGCGGCTTCGAGGCCGTAGTCGGCGAGGACCTTGGGATGGATGCCGTGGATGAGCTCACGCAGTTCCGCGAGAGCGGTGCCCGCCTCCTGGTGCGCCTTGGCGAGCTGGTCGGCCAGCGGGCCGGGCGGGGCGTCCAGACGGGCCAGGCCGAGCGTCATCGTCAGGGCCACGAGCCGCTGCTGGGCCCCGTCGTGCAGATCCCGCTCGATACGCCGCCGCTCCGCCTCGAACGCGTCCACCAACCGCACCCGGGACCGGGCCAGTTCGACGACCCTGGCCCCCAGGTCGGCCTCGCCCGGCGCGATCAGCAGCCGGGCCAGCCCCGCCCGGGCACCGGCGGTGACACCCATCAGGTAGGCGCCGAGGGCCAGGAGGACCAGCCCGAGTACGGCGAACCCGAAGGCCGCCGGCCAACCGGTGACCAGCCACACCTTGAGCACCTTCGCCTCGCCGACCGTGGCCAGGAGCAACGGCGTCGCGAGCACGGACAACGGGCCCAGCAGGAAAACGGCGAACGCGAGCGCGTCGACCGGCCACAACACCCCCGCGAACAGCAGGGTGTGCCCCAACTCCCGCCAGGTGGAGCGCTCCCGCAACCGGGTCGACAGCCACGCCCACAGCCCCGGCTCCCCCGGTGGCCGGTGCCGGCCCGACGCCGGCTCCGCGTCGACCAGCCGCAGCCGGAACCGCTCCACCGCCGCCACCGGCAGACCCGCCAGCGCCACGGCGAGCAACAACGGCACCCCCACCAGCGCCACCGCGAGCACCCCTCCGGCCACCACCGAGACCACGATCCCCACGAGCACGACGGCACCCGTCACCGCGCCGGTGAGCAGGTAGCCGGCCGACCGCCAAGGCCACGCCGACAGCAGGTAACCGGGGCGGGCCATGGCCTGCCACACATTCCGAGGGTGCATGAGGATCACCGTAGAAGCCGGCCCCGCCCCCGGCCATGGGCCCAGCGGGAGAACCGGAGGTATGCCTGGCCCTACCCAAGGTCTAGGCCCCGCCGCACTGCGCCGCCCCGCCCCCGCCCTGTTTCGTGGAAGCGACATCGACACGAGGTGGGGAACCCATGACACACGACGCCGTCCGGCTGGACTCGGTCACCAGGACGTACGGACCGGTGACCGCACTCGACGCGGTCTCACTCGCCTTCCCGGCCGGGACCTTCACCGCCGTCATGGGCCCCTCCGGCTCCGGCAAGTCCACCCTGCTCCAGTGCGCCGCCGGTCTGGACCGGCCCACCTCCGGGTCGGTCACCGTGGGCGGCACCGAACTGACCGGGCTGAGCGAGCGGCGGCTGACCCTGCTGCGCCGCGAGCGCATCGGGTTCGTCTTCCAGGCGTTCAACCTGCTGCCCTCGCTGACCGCCGAGCAGAACGTGGCCCTGCCCCTGCGCCTGGCCGGCAAGCGCGTCCCCAGGGCCCGGGTGCGCCAGGCGCTCCAGCAGGTCGGTCTCGCCGACCGGGCCCGGCACAGACCGGCCCAGCTCTCCGGCGGCCAGCAGCAACGCGTCGCCCTGGCACGGGCGTTGATCACCCGCCCCGACGTGCTGTTCGGCGACGAGCCGACCGGGGCCCTGGACACGCGGACCGGCCATGAGGTGCTCGGGCTGCTGCGCGCCATGGTCGACCGCGAGGGCCAGACGGTCATCATGGTCACGCACGACCCGGTCGCCGCCGCCTGCGCGGACCGGGTGGTCTTCCTCGTCGACGGGCGCGTGCACGGGGAGTTGGCCGGTCCGAGCGCCGACGCCGTCGCCGCGCGCATGACCCGGCTGGAGGCCGTCCCGTGCTGAGCGTCGCCCTGCGCACCCTGCGCGCCCGCTGGGTCACCTTCACCGGCAGCTTCGTCGCGCTCTCCCTGGGCGTGGCCCTGCTCACCGTGATGGGCCTGGCCCTGGCCTCGTCGGCCACCGCACCGGACCGCGCGCCCGAGCGGTTCGCCACCGCGCCGGTCGTCGTCATGGGGCAGGACACGCTGCGCGTCCCGACCCCGACCGGCGACCGCGCGGCCCGGCTCACCCACCCGCGGCCGGTGCCCACCACCACCGTGACGCGCCTGAAGGAGCTGGGGCCGGTCGTCGAGGACCGGTCGTTCACCGTGCGCGCCGAGGGCGGCCCAGCCGACCTGGTCGGTCACCCCTGGTCCACCGCCGCGTTCGCCCCGTACCAGCTCGCCACCGGCCGGGCACCCCGGACGGACGGCGAGGTCGCCGTCACCGGCGACTGGACGCGCCCCGGCAGGCTGATCGACACCGACCGGGGCCCGGTGCGCGTCGTCGGCACCCTCACGTCGCGCGGCTTCGAGAACGCCGTGTTCTTCACCGACGCGCACGCCGCCCGCATACAGCCGGTCAGCACTCAGGTGGCCGTCGACGGCGAGCCGTCGGCCGTACGGGAGGCCGTGGGCGACAGCGCCCAGGTCCTGACCGGCGGCACACGCCGCCTCGCCGACGCCGATCCGGACCGGGACAGCGAGGCGCTCACCGCGATGAACGCCCTGTTCGGCACGGCCGGCGGTGTCACCGCCTTCGTGTCGGTCTTCGTCGTGGCGTCGACCTTCGCCTTCGCGGTCGCCCAGCGACGCCGTGAGTTCGCGCTGCTGCGCACCTCCGGGGCGAGCCCGGGCCAGATCCGCCGGACCGTCCTCGCCGAGGCCCTCGCCGTCGGCGCGCTCGCCTCGGCCACCGGCTGCGTCCTCGGCTCTCACGGCGCGCCCGCGCTGGCCTCCTGGGTGGTCGGCGAGGGCCTCGCCCCGGCCTGGTTCGCCATCGGCGACCACACCTGGCCGTACCACACGGCCTTCTTCACCGGCCTGCTCGTCGCACTGTGCGGAGCGACCGCGGCCTCCTGGCGGGCCGGCCGCACCGGCCCCGCCGAGGCGCTGCGCGAAGCGTCCGCCGACAGCAGGACGGTGACCCCGGGCCGCCTGCTGTGCGGTACGGCCCTGCTGCTGACGGCCGCCGTGACGCTCGCCCTCGCCCTGACCGGCGACCCGGGCGACCTGCTCCACCGCAAGTCCTATGTCATCCGGCCCATGCTGCTGATCACGGCGGCCGCCCTGCTGTCCCCCCTCGTTCTGCGTCCCCTGGTCAGGCTGCTCGCCCGGCTGCCGGGCGTCTGCGCCCTGCTGGTCCGGGAGAACACCGCCACCTCAGTACGCCGCACCGCCGCCCTCGCGGCTCCCGTCCTGGTCACCGTCGCCCTCGCGGGTTCCCTGCTGGGCGCCACCGCGACCCTAAACCGGGCGAAGAGCGCCGAGGCCGACGAGCGCACCTCCACCGCCGCCTTCGTCGTGACCCCCGCCGCCGGCAGCGGCTTCGACGACGCCACTCTGCGCCGACTGCGCGCGGTACCGGGCGCCGAGGTGTCCCCGTCGTCGTCGACGGCCGTCCACGTCCTGGAGGACGGCGTGGCCCTCGTCCGCTCCGAGGCCCGGGCCGCGTCCCCCGGCCCCCTGGCGGCCACCACCCGACTGCCGCTGGCCGCCGGCGAGCCGAGCGGCCTCGACGACGACTCGATCATCGTCAACGAGGAGTGGCAGCGGCACCGGGTCGGCGAACGGGTACGCGTGTGGCTGGGCGACGGGACGCCGCGCGTCCTGCGGATCGCCGCGGTGATGACCACCGGCACGGGCGACAACGGCGTCTACGTCACCCCGCGCAACGCCCCGGGCGCCACGGTCGACCGGGTGGACGTGGCCCTGGCCCGCGGCACGGATCCGAAAGCCGTGGCCACCGCGCTGCGCACGGCGGTCGGCGCCGGGAACGGGCAGGTCCTCACCCGGGACCAGTGGATCCGGGCCACCCACCCCGAGACCAACCGCACCACCCGCCTCGGCCTCCTGCTGGTTCTCGGTATCGCCCTGCTCTACACCGGCATCTCCGTGGCCAACACCATGGTCATGGGCACGTCCGACCGGGTCCGCGACCTGGCCGTGCTACGGCTGGCCGGAGCCACCCGGTGGCAGGTGCTGCGGATGACCGGCGCCGAGGCCCTCACGGTCGTGACGGCCGGCGCGCTCCTCGGCCTCCTGGTCGCCGCCGCCAACCTGGCCACGCTGGGAAGCGCCCTCGCGCTGCAGTCGGCCCCGGTCACGGTCGCCTTCCCGTGGCGGGCCCTCGGCACGACGACGGCCGCCTGTGGGCTCCTGGCAGTGATCTCGGCAGCCATCCCGGCCGCCCTCGCCCTGCGGCGCCGCCCGGCGGAACTGGCGGGTGTGCGGGAGTGAACCCCCGTACAGAGTGAGGGTCTGTGAGGAGTGAGGCCCTGTGAAGAGTGAGGCGCTGGAGGAGTGAGACCGACCACACCCCGGCGCCTCACCGAAGATCGACAAGCACCCGGGCCCACCGGGCGGTCATGCGTGTAAGCATCATCACACCGCAGCGGACGGGCTCAGAAAATACCGAAAGGGCCCATCGTGATCACGATGGGCCCTTTCGCGGTGTGCGCGAGGGGGGAGTTGAACCCCCACGCCCTTGCGGGCACTGGAACCTGAATCCAGCGCGTCTGCCTATTCCGCCACCCGCGCATTGGGTGTGTCCTGGGCTCCTGCCCCTTGGGGCCCGGCGCCTTCCGACACCCAGAACATTAGCACGCTGGACGGGGTGGGTTCACATCCCTTCTTCCCGCAGGCAGACCGGCCTCCGAACCTTCGGTGGCCTGCCCACGTATCAACGCGTACCGCTTCACGTATCAACCTCGTACCGGTACCCGCTGTCTCCCCAGGAGGCGGTCCGCGTCCACAGCCCGGTGCGGGACACTGGTCTGCAGCCGCCTCTACGATCCTTGCGAGGAGTACGCGAAGCGGTTACGCGCAGCAGTACCACCGGAGGAGTTCGAAGGCGAGCTCCACAGGGAACTTCGTCATCCGTCGACACCCGTCGACCGGCCTGACAGGGGGAACCAGCCGATCGAGCGGCGCGTGGATACGATCAGTAAGCAGTACCAGGCAAGCGGCCCTCAGAGCAGTACACAGGACGGCAGCGACGGAGGAGGTGCCCCATGGGAGTCCTGAAGAAATTCGAGCAGCGTCTCGAAGGTCTGGTCAACGGCACCTTCGCCAAGGTGTTCAAGTCCGAGGTCCAGCCCGTGGAGATCGCGGGAGCTCTCCAGCGCGAGTGCGACAACAACGCCACCATCTGGAACCGTGACCGGACGGTCGTGCCCAACGACTTCATCGTCGAGCTGAGCACCCCCGACTTCGAGCGGCTCAGCCCCTACTCCGGCCAGCTCGGCGACGAGCTCGCCGGCATGGTGCGCGACTACGCCAAGCAGCAGCGCTACACCTTCATGGGCCCGATCAAGGTGCACCTGGAGAAGGCGGAGGACCTCGACACCGGCCTGTACCGGGTACGCAGCCGCACACTCGCCTCCTCCAGCAGCCAGCAGAGCGGCCCGGGAGGCGGCGGCGCCGCGCCCGCGGCCCCGCAGGGCGGCCGCCCGGGCGGGTACGGCTACCCGCCGGCCGCCGCGCCCGCCGGCGCCCCGCCCATGCCGTCCGCGCCGCCGCCCGGCGGCCGTCCCGGCGGATACGGCTACCCACAGCCCGCGAGCGGCCAGCGGCCCCCGGCCGCCCCGGCCGCCGGCGGACGCACCCGCCACTGGATCGAGATCAACGGCACCCGCCATCAGATCTCCCGCGCCACGCTGGTACTGGGCCGCAGCACCGAAGCCGACGTGCGGATCGACGACCCCGGCGTCTCCCGCCGGCACTGCGAGATCCGGACCGGAACGCCCTCGACGATCCAGGATCTCGGATCCACCAACGGCATCGTGGTGGACGGGCAGCACACCACCCGCGCTACGCTCCGCGACGGCTCGCGGATCGTCGTGGGCAGCACCACCATCATTTACCGGCAAGCCGAAGGGTGAAGCGGGGGCAATGTCAGAGCTGACCCTCACGGTCATGCGGCTGGGTTTCCTGGCCGTACTGTGGCTGTTCGTGATCGTGGCCGTGCAGGTCATCCGGAGCGACCTTTTCGGTACGCGCGTCACCCAGCGCGGTTCACGCCGCGAGGCAGGCCGCCAGCAGCAGGCCGCGGCCCGCCAGGCACCGCCGCAGCAGCGCCAGCAGCCCGCGGGCGGGCGACGCGGCCGTAACACCCCCACCAAGCTGGTCGTCACCGAAGGCACCCTCACCGGCACCACGGTCGCGCTCCAGGGCCAGACCATCACCCTGGGCCGGGCGCACGACTCCACGATCGTGCTGGACGACGACTACGCCTCCAGCCGCCATGCCAGGATCTACCCGGACCGCGACGGCCAGTGGATCGTCGAGGACCTCGGCTCCACCAACGGCACGTACCTGGACCGGAACCGGCTGACGACTCCCACACCGATTGCGCTGGGCGCGCCGATCCGCATCGGCAAGACCGTCATCGAGCTGCGGAAGTAGTGCTACATCATGGATAGGCGCGAGCGGAGCGAGCACGCAGTGGCGGGCCCCACCCCGGGCCCCGGCGCGCTCCCGACCGGAGGGTGGGCAGTGTGGCTCGACACGACCGGCTGTACCCGGAGCCGACAGGCGAGGTGCGCATGAGTCTGTCACTGCGCTTCGCCGCCGGATCGCACAAGGGCATGATCCGTGAGGGCAACGAGGACTCCGGATACGCCGGCCCGCGCCTGCTCGCCATCGCCGACGGCATGGGCGGCGCCGCGGCCGGAGAGGTCGCCTCCTCCGAAGCCATCTCCACCATCGTCGCTCTCGACGACGACGTCCCCGGCTCCGACGTCCTCACCTCCCTCGGCACGGCCGTCCAGCGCGCCAACGACCAGCTGCGCTCCATGGTCGAGGAGGACCCGCAGCTGGAGGGCATGGGCACCACCCTGACCGCCCTGCTGTGGACCGGCCAGCGCCTCGGCCTGGTCCACGTCGGCGACTCCCGCGCCTACCTCCTCCGTGACGGCGTGCTGACCCAGATCACCCAGGACCACACCTGGGTGCAGCGCCTGGTCGACGAGGGCCGCATCACCGAGGAAGAGGCCACGACCCACCCCCAGCGCTCGCTCCTCATGCGCGCGCTCGGCAGCGGCGACCACGTCGAGCCGGACCTGTCCATCCGCGAGGTCCGCCCGGGCGACCGCTACCTGATCTGCTCCGACGGCCTGTCCGGCGTGGTGTCCCACCAGACCCTCGAGGACACCCTCGCCAGCTACCAGGGCCCCCATGAGACCGTCCAGAACCTGATCGAGCTGGCGCTGCGCGGCGGCGGCCCGGACAACATCACCGTCATCGTCGCCGACGTCCTCGACCTCGACACCGGCGACACCCTCGCCGGCCAGCTCTCCGACACCCCGGTCGTGGTCGGCGCCGTAGCAGAGAACCAGCACCAGCTGCACGACAACGGCATCATGCAGACCCCCGCCGGCCGCGCCTCCGGCCTCGGCCGGCAGGGACACGGCCACGACGGCGGAGGCGGCGAGTTCGGCCCGCCCGGCTCCGGCGACACCACCGGCTTCATCCCCGCGGACGGCTTCGACTACGGCGACGACTTCACCAAGCCACGCAAGAAGGGCCGGTGGCTGAAGAGATCGTTCTACGGCGCCCTCGCGCTGGCCGTCGTCGGCGGCGGTCTGTACGGCGGGTACCGCTGGACGCAGACCCAGTACTACGTCGGCGCCGAGGACGAGCACGTCGCGCTGTACCGGGGCATCAGCCAGGACCTGGCCTGGGTCTCGCTCTCGAAAGTCGAGAAGGACCACCCCGAGATCGAACTCAAGTACCTGCCGCCCTACCAGCAGAAGCTGGTCAAGGCGACCATCGCCGAGGGCGGGCTGACGAACGCCCAGGCGAAGATCCAGGAACTGTCCGTGCAGGCATCCGCATGCAAGAAGCAGGAGCAGCGGCGCCAAGCCGAGAACCGGGACAACGCCAAGACCGGCGAAGGCGAGGCCGGGGGCACCACGGGAACCACTCCCGCCTCCTTCACGTCCAAGGCCACACCGACGCCGAACCCGTCGAACTCGTCGAACCCGTCGAGCCCGTCGGGCTCGCCGTCGGCGCCTGAGCAGTCCACGCCCCCGACCACGACCGCACCCACTCCCAGCCCCGGCCCCAGCCTCTCGGAGGAAGAGCAGAAGGTCGTCTCGCTGTGCGGTAAGCAGTAGGCAAGCCGTGAGAGGCCCCGTCATACGATGAGCAGTACGAATACGTCGCACTCGCCGACGCACCACACGTCCACGATCGGCGCGATCGGCGCACCCAGCCGCCGCAACACCGAACTCGCGCTGCTGGCGTTCGCCGTGGTCATCCCGGTGTTCGCCTACGCCAACGTCGGACTGGCCATCAACGACTCGGTCCCCCCGGGCCTGCTGAGCTACGGGCTCGGACTCGGCCTGCTCGCGGGCGTGGGCCATCTCGTCGTACGGAAGTTCGCACCGTACGCGGACCCGCTGATGCTGCCGCTGGCCACGCTGCTGAACGGCATCGGCCTGGTCGTCATCTGGCGCCTGGACCAGTCCGAGAAGCTCCAGGCGAGCAGGACCTTCGTCGAGGCGGCACCCCGTCAGCTGCTGTACTCCGCGATGGGCGTCTCCCTGCTCGTGGCCGTGCTGATCTTCCTCAAGGACCATCGCGTCCTGCAGCGCTACACCTACATCTCCATGGCCGGAGCGCTGTTCCTGCTCGTTCTGCCGCTCGTGCCCGGACTCGGCGCGAACATCTACGGCGCCAAGATCTGGATCAAGATCCCCGGCCTCGGCACGCTGCAGCCCGGTGAGTTCGCGAAGATCGCCCTGGCGGTCTTCTTCGCCGGCTACCTCATGGTCAAGAGAGACGCCCTGGCCCTGGCCAGCCGCCGCTTCATGGGCCTGTACCTGCCGCGCGGCCGTGACCTCGGCCCGATCCTCGTCGTCTGGGTCATCTCGATCCTCATCCTGGTCTTCGAGACCGACCTCGGTACGTCCCTGCTGTTCTTCGGGATGTTCGTCATCATGCTGTACGTCGCCACCGAGCGGACCAGCTGGATCGTCTTCGGTCTGCTGATGTCCGCGGTCGGCGCCGTCGGCGTGGCGAGCTTCGAGCCGCATATCCAGACCCGTGTGCAGGCCTGGCTCGACCCGATGCGCGAGTTCGAACTCTCCCGCGCCGGCGTCCAGGACGGCGTCGTCCACTCCGAGCAGGCGATGCAGGCCCTGTGGGCCTTCGGCTCCGGCGGCACCCTCGGCACCGGCCTCGGACAGGGCCACTCCGACCTCATCGGCTTCGCCGCCAACTCCGACTTCATCCTCGCCACCTTCGGCGAGGAACTGGGCCTCGCCGGTGTCATGGCGATCCTGCTGCTCTACGGCCTGATCATCGAGCGCGGCGTCCGCACCGCGCTCGCCGCCCGCGACCCCTTCGGCAAGCTGCTGGCCGTCGGCCTGTCCGGCGCCTTCGGCCTCCAGGTCTTCGTCGTGGCCGGCGGTGTCATGGGCCTCATCCCGCTGACCGGTATGACGCTGCCGTTCGTGGCGTACGGCGGCTCCTCCGTGATCGCCAACTGGGCGCTCATCGGCATCCTGCTGCGCATCAGCGACACCGCCCGACGCCCGGCCCCCGCCCCCGCCGCCAACCCCGACGCCGAGATGACCCAGGTGGTCCGCCCGTCATGAACAAGCCCCTGCGCCGGATCGCGATCTTCTGCGGCCTGCTCGTCCTGGCCCTGCTGATCCGCGACAACTGGATCCAGTACGTCCAGGCCGACGAGCTCAGGACGGACAAGAACAACCGCCGCGTCACCATCGAGCGCTACGCCTCGCCGCGCGGCGACATCATCGTCGACGGCCAGCCGATCACCGGCTCCACCGAGACGTCGGGCAGCGACTTCAAGTTCAAGCGGACCTACAAGGACGGCGCGATGTGGTCGCCGGTCACCGGGTACGCCTCCCAGGCCTTCGGCGCCACCCAGCTGGAGTCCATCGAGGACGGCATCCTCACCGGCAACGACGACCGGCTGTTCTTCCGCAACACCCTCGACATGCTGACCGGCAAGAAGCAGCAGGGCGGCAACGTCGTCACGACGCTGAACGCCGCCGCGCAGAAGGCCGCCTACAACGGCCTGAAGAAGCAGGGCGGCAAGGGCGCCGTCGTCGCCCTCGAGCCGTCCACCGGCAAGATCCTGGCCCTGGCCTCCTACCCGTCGTACGACCCGTCGTCCTTCGCCGGGAACTCCACGACCACGGACACCGAGGCCTGGTCGAAGCTCCAGAAGAAGAACAACCCCGACGACCCGATGCTCAACCGGGCACTGCGCGAGACCTACCCGCCCGGCTCCACCTTCAAGGTGGTCACCGCGGCCGCCGCCCTGGAGGACGGGCTCTACGCGGAGCCGAACCAGAAGACGGACACACCGCTGCCGTGGATCATGCCCGGCACCACCACGCCGCTGAAGAACGAGGGCAACATCCCCTGCAAGAACGCGACGCTCCGGGTCGCCCTGCAGTACTCCTGCAACACCGTCTTCGGCAAGATCGGCGCCGACCTCGGCAACGACAAGATGCTGGACATGGCCAAGAAGTTCGGCTTCACCGAGGAACAGTTCACGCCGGTCCGCGCCAACGCCTCGGTGTTCTCCGACGACATGAACGACTCGCAGACCGCGCTGTCCTCCATCGGCCAGTTCAACACCGCCGCGACCCCGCTGCAGATGGCCATGGTCGCCTCGGCCGTCGCCAACGACGGCAAGCTGATGAAGCCGTACATGGTCGACGAGCTCCAGGCCCGCAGCGTCGACACCCTCGAGAAGACCGACCCCGAGGAGCTCAGCCAGCCGCTGTCCTCGGAGAACGCCCAGAAGCTCCAGTCGATGATGGAGACGGTCGTCGAGGAGGGCACCGGCTCCAACGCCAAGATCCCGGGCGTCACGGTGGGCGGCAAGACCGGTACCGCCCAGCACGGTGAGAACAACAGCGAGAACCCCTACGCGTGGTTCATCTCCTACGCCAAGGACAGCGACGGCGGCGCGCCGGTCGCCGTGGCGGTCGTGATCGAGGACGACAACGCCGTCCGTGACGACATCTCCGGCGGTGGCCTCGCGGCGCCGATCGCGAGGAACGTGATGGAGGCGGTCATCGACAGCAAGAAGTGACCCCGCTCACGTCTGCTTCACATCGGTGCACGTTGCGATACCGGTCCTGTATCGGCTGACGGGCTTGGCCAGGTCACACAAAACAAGCCGGGTACGGTAGGCCCGGACGGCAGCCTCCGACCGTACAAGCTTGTGGTCGGGACCGACGGAGAGGGCTGGTAGGTAGCTATGGAAGAGCCGCGTCGCCTCGGCGGCCGGTACGAACTGGGCCAGGTGCTCGGGCGTGGTGGCATGGCGGAGGTCTACCTCGCGCATGACACCCGCCTCGGCCGCACCGTGGCGGTGAAGACGCTGCGCGCAGATCTCGCGCGTGACCCTTCCTTCCAGGCCCGGTTCCGCCGGGAGGCCCAGTCGGCCGCCTCGCTCAACCATCCCGCGATCGTCGCGGTCTACGACACGGGCGAGGACTACATCGACAACGTGTCGATCCCGTACATCGTGATGGAGTACGTCGACGGCTCCACGCTCCGCGAGCTCCTCCACAGCGGCCGCAAGCTGCTGCCGGAGCGGGCCATGGAGATGACCATCGGCATCCTCCAGGGCCTGGAGTACGCCCACCGCAACGGCATCGTCCACCGCGACATCAAGCCGGCGAACGTCATGCTGACGCGCAACGGCCAGGTCAAGGTGATGGACTTCGGCATCGCCCGCGCCATGGGCGACTCCGGCATGACCATGACCCAGACCGCGGCCGTCATCGGCACGGCCCAGTACCTGTCGCCGGAGCAGGCGAAGGGTGAGCAGGTCGACGCCCGGTCCGACCTGTACTCCACCGGCTGTCTGCTGTACGAACTGCTGACCGTCCGCCCGCCCTTCGTCGGCGACTCGCCGGTGGCCGTGGCCTACCAGCACGTCCGGGAGGAGCCGCAGTCGCCCAGCGTCTTCGACCCCGAGATCACGCCCGAGATGGACGCGATCGTGCTGAAGGCGCTCGTCAAGGACCCGGACTACCGCTACCAGTCGGCCGACGAGATGCGCGCCGACATCGAGGCCTGCCTCGACGGCCAGCCGGTCGCGGCCACGGCCGCGATGGGCGTGGCGGGCTACGGCGGCTACCCAGACGACCAGCCGACGACGGCCCTGCGCGCGGACTCCGGCGCGGGCGCCACGTCGATGCTGCCCCCCATGAACCCGGACGACGGCGGCTTCGGCTACGACGACCGCCCCGACCGGCGCCGCGGCCAGCAGCGCAAGTCCAACACCTCCACGATCTTGCTGGTGGTGGCGGGCATCCTGGTGCTGGTCGGAGCGATCCTGATCGGGCGGTGGGCGTTCAGCGGCGACGGGGTCGCCAACGACAAGGTCGAAACGCCGAACTTCGTCGGTGAAAAGCTGGACCGCGCCAAGCAACTGGCCAAGAACAGCGAACTCAAGCTGAGCACCACCAACAAACCCTGCGAGAACCAGGCCAAGGGCAACATCTGCTCGCAGGACCCGGTCGCCCCGACTGAGGTCAAGAAGGGCACCACCGTCAACCTCGTGGTGTCGACCGGGGCGCCCAAGGTGGCGGTGCCGAGCGTCGTCGGCGACAGCCTGGAGGACGCCAAGGCGACCCTGACGGCCGACAAGTACGAGTTCCGGGTCGAGACGACGGCGAAGGAGTCCCCGGAGGACCCCGGCACCGTCCTCGATCAGAACCCGAAGCTGGGCGAGGAGGTGGAGAAGGGCTCCACCATCACCCTCACCATCGCCAAGGCGGCGGAAAAGTCCACCGTCCCGGACGTCCTCGGCCAGAGCTGTGACCAGGCCAAGGCCCAGATGACGGCCAACAACCTGGTGGGCAACTGCACCGAGGTGGAAACCGGCGACGACAACCAGGTCGGCAAGGTCATCGCGACCACGCCGGAGGCCGGTGCCTCGGTCGACAAGAACTCGTCGGTCAACATCCAGATCGGCAAGAAGAAGGAACAGCAGAAGATCCGAGTGCCCCAGGTCGTTCGCCAGACGGTCGGCCAGGCCAAGCAGACCCTCGCGCAGGCCGGCTTCACGAACATCCAGTTCGCGAACGGCAGCGACCAGAGCGACACCGCCATCGTCGTCGGCCAGGACCCGCAGCCCAACCAGGAGGTCGACGACCCGGCGGCCACGACGATCACCCTGCAGACCATCGGCGTCGGAGGCGGCAACAACAACGGCGGCAACAACGGCGGCGGCGGCTTCTTCGGCGACGTCACCGGCCGCGGCGAGGACAACTGACCCCGCCCCCTCGCCTCGCACCACAGAGCCCCCGGCTTTCGCAAGCCGGGGGCTCTGTGGTGCGAGGCGTCCTACGCGGTGCCACTCTCCGAGTTGCAGTACACCTCTCGGCCGGCATCGCCCTTCTTCAGGCATACCTTCACCGTGACCCGGGTTCCTTCAGGGAGGTTCTTGACCGTGTCCCTGCACTTTCCGTTGCCCCCGAAAACCTGGAATGACACAGAGCCGCCCGAGTACGTCATTTCCACGCGCGGCCGAAGGCCGTCCGCCTCGATGTCGCAGCCCTCGAGCTTGTCCCCGTTGGGCGTCCAACAGGCCTGCCCACCCTTGAAGGCATCTGTTGTGTAGACGCAGAAAGTATTCGCCGCGCTCGCCGAAGGAGCGCTGAACATCACGGATGCCACTGCGGCGGCGGCTCCCGCCGCAAGAACCCGACGTATCACTGATTGCCTTCCCCCTCTGCCGCAAGCCCTTACTTGCGGACGTTACGAGTAGATGCGTCCCGTCAGGCCTGATGGTCTGCAGACCCGACAACCCACCTACGCGTCGGACATGTTACCCACAGGGCAACTACGGGCGTCACAGTGATGGAGGCGATGTGCCCGTAGACGTCGTCTCATTTGGTGGGTTGCGGTAGCAGATGAGGCTGCAGGCGATGGGCAACTCGTCCGGCACCACCTTGTTGCTCGCGAAGCCACCCACGGGACCGACCTGCCGTGCCGGGGGGCGCGAAGGTGACGCTCCGGCCGACCTTGCCGACGGACGGCCTCCTCGACTCCGAGCTCGTCGAGCGCCTTGTGAAGCCTTTCGGGTCTACCTCGCAAGCCCGTACACCCATCGATCGTGTCTTCACATTTCATGACTCGTTCACCGGATGGGGTGGGGACTCAAGACTCCGCCCCGGCCACACGAGTCGAAGGGCAAGACGTGATCAACGAAAAGGCGCTGCTGGAATCCCAGGCCCTGCGCAGCGGCGTGCTCGACCGCACAGACGTACTCGACCGGGTCAAGGCACTGTCGCTACTGCCGGACGGGATGCATGTGACGACGGCGATGGTGGCGGCGTACTTCAACGTCACCGTGGAGGCCATCCGCGCTCTCGTGCAAGATCACCGTGACGAGCTGGAAGCGAGCGAGTATCGAGTCCTGACAGGTACAGAACTGAGTGACTTCAAGCAACTCAGTGGCATCCAGTCCCGCACCCGATCCCTCGCTCTCTTCCCCCGACGCGCCGTCCTGAACGTCGCCATGCTGCTCCGTGACAGCGAAGTCGCACGTCAGGTGCGCATCTACCTCCTCGACATGGAATACCTGGCACGCTCACAGCCTGTGGAAAACCCAGGGCACACCGAGCGAGACACCGGCAGAAAACGTCAGGGCCACCCTCAAGGCCATGACCTGGCAGGCCTTCGAGCGTCACGTCGCCGACCTGCTGCGCCGGGACGGATGCACGGACGTCGTCGTACGACAGGCCCGCAGCGACCGAGGCATCGACATCACCGCGCGCACGGCCGACGGCCGTAGCGTCGCCGTCCAGTGCAAGAACCGAGCCGGCCGCGCGTCGGTACCCAGCGCCGACATGCAGAAGTTCGCCGGTGCGGCACGAGCCGTCGATCGCGTCGACATCGCCCTGTTCGTGGCCACCTGCACCTTCAGCCGAGAGGCACAGGCAATCGCCGACCTGAGCGGCGTCATCACCGTGAACCGCGACGAGCTGGAGGCGTGGAGCGCCGGTGTCAGGCTCAAGACGCTGCGCTAGCAGCCGACATGCGAGGGCCCGAAGCCGCAAGGGTAATTTGCGGCTTCGGGCCCTCGTCATGCTACCGACCGCCTCACAAGAGGCCGGTCAACGCAGTTCCTTCGGCGGCGTCCGGTCCTCGTCGACCTTCTCGACCCGCTCCAGCTCACCCCACACGATGTACCGGTACGTGCTCGTGTACACCGGCGTGCAGGTCGTCAGCGTGATGTAGTGGCCCGGCTTCTTCTTGCCGGACTCCTCCGGGACCGCCGAGAGGACCTTGACGTTGTACTTCGAGGTCTCGGGAAGGATGTCGTAGACCTTGTAGACGTACCACTTGTCCTTCGTCTCGAAGACGATCGGGTCGCCCTTCTCGATCTTGTCGATGTTGTGGAACGCGGCACCGTGACCGTCGCGGTGGGCGGCGAGGGAGAAGTTGCCGGTCTTGCCCGACATCGGGAGGGCCGACTTGACGGGGTCCGTGTAGTACCCGGCGACACCGTCGTTGAGGATCTTGTTCGACGTGCCCTTCTCGACCAGGACCTCACTACCGCTCATCGCCGGCACATGCAGGAAACCGATGCCGTTCTTGGTGTCCAGCGCACCAGGCCCACCCCGGCCCTGCCGCCAGTTGTCACGGACCTTGTCCGCCTGCTTCCCGGCCGCACGGTCCGCGACCACGTTCGTCCACCACAGCGAGTAGACGACGAACAGGCCCAGCACCAGGCCCGCGGTGATGAGGAGTTCCCCGAAGACACTGACCGCCATCCCGATCGGGCCGGGACGGCGCCGTGCCACCGCCGACCGGGACGCCCTCGCGCCGGTGTGCTCTTCGTGCTCCGTGTCGGTGGTCGCTGCCACTGGTCATCTGCCCTTAACTGACGAGCGCATCCGGCTTGCCCTTGCTGCGCGGCCGTTCCTCGACCATCTTGCCCCAGACGATCATCCGGTACTTGCTGGTGAACTCCGGCGTGCACGTGGTCAGCGTGATGTAACGGCCGGGCTTGGTGAATCCCGATCCTGCGGGGACCGGATTCAGGACGCTCGTGTTGCTCGGCTGGGTGACAGGCAGGATCGACGACATCTTGTAGACGTAGTACTCGTCCTGCGTCTCCACGACGATCGGATCGCCCGGGGAGAGCTTGTTGATGTACCGGAACGGTTCGCCGTGCGTGTTGCGGTGACCCGCGACGCCGAAGTTCCCGGTCTTGTCGCCCGGCATCGCGGTCTTCAGCGCACCCTCCGCGTAGTGGCCTACCATGCCCCGGTCGAGCACTCCCTTGCTGGTGCCCTCGGCGATCGGCACGACCACGTCCAGCTTCGGAATGTGCAGGATGGCGAAGCCCTGCCCCGGCTCGAAGGCCCCCGGATTGCGTTTGCCGCTCGCCCAGTCGCTCTGGAGACTGCTGGCCTCGTTTCCGGCCTGCGCGTGCGCCCGGATATTCGTCCACCACAACTGGTAGGTGACGAACAGCAGCATCAGCACGCCGGTGGTGATGAACACCTCACCGATCGCCCGGCTGGCGACAACCGCCGGTCCCGGCCTGCGCGCCCGCGCCTGCCGCCGCGCCTCGACCCGCGACAGCGGCGCCCGCCGCTCCTCCTGGGGGGCGCGGGTGTCCGGAGCGCCACCATGGCGCCCGTGACGGCGTTTGGCGGCCTTCCTGCGGGCCGCCCGGCCCCCGTGGGCCGGTCCGTCGCCCCGCGCGGCGGAAGACGCCGGAGAGCCCGACAGGGCGTCACCTCCCGCGGGCGGCGGATCCGGGATCCGCAGCGCCACCGTCTCCTCGTCGACGGGCGGCAGATAGGGCTCCTCCGAAAGGGGCTCGTACGACGCCGGGTATGCCCCCGGGTGCGACTCCGAGGCCGGCGCGTAGGACTCGGACTCCGACGGGTACACCCCGAGCTCCGGCGCGTACCCCGGCTCCGGCGCGTACACCCCTGGCTGTGACTGCGCTGCCGCCTGCGAAGAGGCCCCGTAGGCCACGCCCTCCGACCACTCCTCGAACGCACCCGGCACCCCGTACGACTGCTGCCCGTACGAGGTGTCGGACTCGCGCTCGGGGCGCAGCGCCGTCACGCCGTGGCCCTGCCCACCACCGGGGCGAGCCCGGCCGACCTCGCCACCGCGCCCTGGTCGCCGCACTCCACCAGCCAGTTGGCCAGCATCCGGTGCCCGTGCTCGGTCAGCACCGACTCGGGGTGGAACTGCACCCCCTCGACTGGAAGTTCACGGTGCCGCAGGCCCATGACGATGCCGTCCCGCGTCCGGGCCGTGACCTCCAGGTCAGCCGGGACCGTGGCCGGCTCGGCGGCCAGGGAGTGGTACCTCGTCGCCGTGAAGGGCGAGGGCAGACCCGCGAAGACGCCTCCGCCACTGTGCTCCACCAGGGAGGTCTTGCCGTGCAGCAGCTCGGGCGCCCGGTCCACCACACCGCCGTACGCCACCTGCATCGACTGCATACCGAGGCAGACGCCGAAGACCGGAACGCCCGTACCGGCGCAGTGCCGGACCATGTCCACGCACACGCCGGCCTGCTCCGGAGTACCCGGCCCCGGGGAGAGCAGGACACCGTCGAAGCCGTCCTGGGCATGCGCCGTCGACACCTCGTCGTTGCGCAGGACCTCACACTCGGCACCCAGCTGGTACAGGTACTGGACCAGATTGAAGACGAAGCTGTCGTAGTTGTCGACAACGAGAATGCGCGCACTCACTGGTTGTCCACCGTCACATCGTTGAAGGGCAGCAGCGGTTCCGCCCACGGGAACACGTACTGGAAGAGGACGTAGACCACGGCCACGACCAGGGCGAGCGAGATCACTGCCTTCACCCACGTGCTCCCCGGCAGATGCCGCCAGATCCAGCCGTACATGCCGTCCCTTCCGTCGTACCACGGCACCAGACCCACGCCGTACAGCCACCAGACTAACGGCGCAACGCCTCAGGTTTCCCGGCCTCCACAGGCTGTGTGGAGTCCAGGTGCGCCCAGACGATCAGCCGATGACTGTGCCCCCACTCCGGTTCGCACGTGGTCAGCGTCAGATAGCGGCCCGCACGCGTGTACCCGGATGTACGTGGGACAGCGTCGATCACCTCGATGTCCGTCGGCACTGTTTTGTACGGGCCTTTGTCGATCCGATACGTGAACCAGGTCGTGCCGTCGGTCAGGACTACGGCGTCCCCCCGCCGGAGCTGGGGAAAGTCCTTGAAGGGATCACCGTGGGTGCGGCGGTGCCCGGCGACCGCGAAGTTCCCCCGCCGACCGAGCTGTGCGGTCTCCGCGTAGTGCCCGAGGCCCTTTTTCAGGGTGCCGGTGGCGGTTCCTTCCAGGACCGGCTTGTTCCACGTGAAACCAAGACGCGGGATGTACATGATCGCGAAGGGCTTGCCCTTGGCGTACGGCGCCGGTTTCGGCGGACTCGCGACGGAGCCGGCCGGCGGGCGGGGCTTCGCCCACTCCTTCCGCAGCAGATCGATCTGGTCGTCCATGACGCCCTCGGCCCGCACGCCCGTCCAGAACAGCACGTAGACGACGAACAGCACGATCAGGCTGCCGGCGGTGACGCACAGTTCGCTGACGGTCCTGACGATCACGCGCACCGGCGGCTCCCCCCGGCCTGGCTACTGCTCCACAGGTTTCGCGTAGTGCAGGTCCACTGTGCCCGAGTAGCCGGGCAGAGTCACCGGGCCGTTCTCCTCGACCTTCCAGCCGAGCCCGTAGACGTTGACGTAGACCATGTAGTTCTGGATCGCCGGTGAGGCCGCGAGCGCCTGCTGCAGCCTGCCCGGGTCGCCGACCGCCGTGATCTTGTACGGCGGGGAGTAGACGCGGCCCTGGAGGATCAGGGTGTTGCCGACACAGCGCACCGCACTGGTGGAGATCAGCCGCTGGTCCATGACCTTGATGCCCTTGGCGCCGCCCTGCCACAGCGCGTTCACCACGGCCTGGAGATCCTGCTGGTGGATGACCAGGTAGTCGGGCTGCGGCTCGGGATAGCCGGGGAGCTTGGCGGTGGCGTCCGGCGGGGCGTCGTTGAGTGTGACGGTGAGCCCCTCGCCCTCGAGCTTCTGCGTGCCCGCCCGCTTCTCCAGGGCGGTCAGCTTGTCGTCCTCCGCCTTGGTACTGCCGTCGTCGCGCTCGGCGAGCGCTTCTATGTCCTTGCGCAGGGCCCCGTTGGTCTCGTCCAGCTCGCCGTTCTCACGGCTTCGCTCATGGATCAGGTCGGACAGCTTCAGCAGGGAGGCGTCCGTCCGGATGTTGGTGCCCTTGGCGGTGTCGAAGCTGGTGAAGAAAATGAGCCCCGCGAGAGCGAAGACGGCCGCCGTGAGGATCCGCACGGGCCGGAAACGGCGCGCGGGCTCAGGGCTGGATCCCGTCCCGGGGGAGTCGGCAGAATTGCTCAACGTACCCTTATCTCCTTCGGCGCCACGGAAGCACTACGCTAACGGACGACCGGGGGAGCACTCAGAGTCCCCTCACGCTGCCCCCCGGGCCCCGACCCGGTTACCTGCGCGGCCACGCAGCGCATCGACAGGAGAGACCCTCGTGCCGAAGTCACGTATCCGCAAGAAGGCCGACTACACGCCGCCGCCTGCGAAGCAGACGACCGCCATCAAGCTGAACAGCCGTGCCTGGGTCGCACCCGTCATGCTGGCCATGTTCCTCATCGGCCTGGCCTGGATCGTCGTCTTCTACGTCACCGACGGCTCGCTGCCCATCGACACGCTGGGCAACTGGAACATCGTGGTGGGCTTCGGCTTCATCGCCGCCGGATTCGGTGTCTCGACCCAGTGGAAGTAGCGGTCACCGGCAGGTGAACGCAGCTCTGCCCATGGTTGTTCGCTGAGTTATCCACAGCCGTTATCCACACGGGTGGAAAAAGAAAGACGATCTGTGGATAACTCGTCGGACGTTGACGCCGGTATGACGGAAGTACCGGCATTCGAAAACCCGTTCGCCCCCTGCCTGACCTGCGCAAACATAGGTCGCTCGCAGAGGGCACAGGTGTTCCCGCACCGTATGCACAAGATCCGGCACCCACTGTGGACAACACCCGCGCTCAGCTGAGCTGGGCCGTCCTCAACAGGGTCAGCAGGACGACCGCTCCCAGGACCAGCGCGCACGTGCCGTACTGGATCAGGGCACGCCGCTCGCGCGGTGCGTGGACCATGGCGTATCCGATGACGACACCGGCGACGAGTCCGCCGATGTGGGCCTGCCAGGAGATGTTGAAGCCCGGGGCGAAGGTGAAGATCAGGTTGATCGCCAGCAGCGCGATGATCGGCCGCATGTCGTAGTTGAGCCGGCGCATCAGCACCGCCGTGGCACCGAACAGTCCGAAGATCGCGCCCGAGGCGCCCAGGGTGGCCGTGTTGGGGGAGGCCAGCAGGTAGGCGAGGGCACTGCCCGCGAGTCCCGAGACGACGTAGAGGGTGAGATAGCGGACGCGGCCGAGTGCCGCTTCGAGGGGGCCGCCGAGCCACCACAGGCTGAGCATGTTGAACGCGATGTGCCAGGGCTCCTGGTGCGTGAAGATCGAGGTCACCATGCGGTACCACTCGCCGCCCGCCACACCCTGCGTGGGCGTGAAGGGCTCGGGCGGCCAGGCGCCGAGCAGGACGATGTCGGTCAGGAGCGACTCGTGGACCTGGACGGCGATGAACACGGCCAGGTTGATACCGATGAGGATCTTGGTCAGCAGGCGGGGGTCGGCGGCGATGCTGCCGCCCGCGATGGTGCGGGGCATGGCGGCCGAGGGCGCGTGGCCGGTGCCGGAGCCGCTGCGGACGCACTCGGGGCACTGGAAGCCGACGGAGGCGTTGACCATGCACTCGGGACAGATCGGGCGCTCGCAGCGGGTGCAGCGAATGCCGGTCTCGCGGCCCGGGTGGCGGTAGCACATGGGGACGCTGTGGGCGTCCTGCGGGCTGCCCGCAGCCTGGTCGTCCATGAGATCCCCTCGGTCGTGGTGAAAAAGCCCCGCCCTGCTCATCCCTACGGATGAGCAGGGCGATTGGTTCCCTGTGACAGGTTCGCGCTCAGCGGGTCTCGATGACGACCGACTCGATGACCACGTCCTTGACCGGGCGGTCGGTGCGCGGGTTCGTCTGGGTCGTGGCGATGGTGTCCACGACCTTCTGGCTGGCGGTGTCGGTGACCTCGCCGAAGATGGTGTGCTTGCGGTTCAGCCAGGCCGTCGGGGAGACGGTGATGAAGAACTGCGAGCCGTTGGTGCCCGGGCCGGCGTTGGCCATCGCCAGCAGGTAGGGCTTGTCGAAGCGCAGGTCCGGGTGGAACTCGTCCTCGAACTGGTAGCCGGGACCGCCGGTGCCGTTGCCCAGCGGGTCACCGCCCTGGATCATGAAGCCACTGATCACCCGGTGGAAGACCGTGCCGTCGTAGAGCCTGTCCGTGGACTTCTGGCCCGTCTCCGGGTGAGTCCACTCCCGCTCGCCCTGGGCGAGCTCGACGAAGTTCTTGACCGTCTTGGGGGCGTGGTTCGGCAGAAGCCGGACTTCGATGTCGCCGTGGTTGGTCTTCAGGGTGGCGTAGAGCTGCTCAGCCACGATCCTGCCTTCCGTTGTCTTTCCGTGACTCCCTGATCCTCGCATGGACGGGGCTCCGCGTCGCCCGGCCTCCGTTCACCGGGGGGAAAGCAGGCGGACCGGTTGCAGAAAACCGGTCGAGTGGTCCCGGGGCGGGGGCGCGCGGCGGAGATCCGTGGCATTGTCGACGACAAGCTCACGTTGCCCCCTATTCATCCGTACTTGTACTCGATCAACGTCATCGGCACCCGTATGCCCGTCTCACATGGCGCGATGCGTCCGGGCAGGCATGATCCGTAAAAGGGTGGAAAGTCGAAATACCGTACGCCACCGAGGAGGAGGAACCCGTGACCCGCATCGACAGCGTGCGCGCCGCGACCGGTTCGGCGAAGGACAGCGTGCTGCACGCCGCGGACGTGGTGGCGCCCTACGCCGACACAGCCAAGGACAGGGCCGCGCACTACGCACACGAGGCGCGCGTACGGCTGGCGCCCAAGGTGACGCAGGCCGCCGGGCAGGCACGTGTCCAGTACGGCGCCCATGTGCAACCGTATCTGGAGCAGGCCCGCTCGCATGTGCCGCCGAAGGTCGACCAGGCCGCCCATGAGGCCGCCGTCCGCACCCGCAAGGCCGCCCGGCAGGCGGCTGAGTACTCCAGGCCGAAGATCGAGCAGGCGGTGGCCGCTGCCGGGCCTGTCACGACCGAGGCCGCCGCCCGGAGCATGGCCGCGATGGCCGCGCTGCGCGGTCAGGTCTCGGCGAAGGAGATCCAGAAGCTGGTGCGCAGGCAGGAACGCCGGGCGAAGGCCGGCCGGGCCATGAAGTCGCTGGTGATTCTGGGCGCCCTTGTGGGCGGTGCCGTGGCCGCCTGGAAGTGGTGGGACAAGCAGGCGAATCCGGACTGGCTGGTGGAGCCGCCCGCTGCGACGGAGGTCCCCGAGTCGGGCCGCCTGTCCTCCGTGGACGGCAGCGGCAAGTCGGCCCTGGATCCTGAGGTCGAGGCCAAGGAAGCCGAGGAGGAGGCCGCCCGGCGCGACGACCGTTCCTGACGGACGCCGCTCCAACAGCACGGCGGGGCGGGAGACTTGGGGTTCGCCCTTGAGTCTCCCGCCCCGCCGTGGTGTTTCACGTGAAACACCCGTCGCCGACGGCACCCCGATCGCACAACGATGCCCTCCGTACCGCGTTTCCGCAGTTCGGAGGGCATCCGGGGTGGAGCCTAGGGGAGTCGAACCCCTGACATCTGCCATGCAAAGACAGCGCTCTACCAACTGAGCTAAGGCCCCGGGAGAGGAACGCCCAACCCGAGAAACCACGTCTCGGCGGGCGTCGGAGACCAGAGTACCGGGTCACCCCCGTGATTCTGCAAAAAGATTGGGGGTCCCCGTGACCGACCACTCTCCGTAAGATGCTCGGCGTGGTTCGCTACCGCGAACCGCCGTATTAGGGGAAGCGATGGGGAGACGCAATGGACGCCGCACAGCAGGAAGCCACCGCAAGAGCGCGGGAGCTGCAGCGGAACTGGTACGGGGAGCCGTTGGGGGCGCTCTTCCGTAGGCTCATCGACGATCTTGGTCTCAACCAGGCTCGTCTCGCGGGGGTTCTGGGACTGTCCGCACCGATGTTGTCGCAGCTGATGAGCGGCCAGCGAGCGAAGATCGGCAACCCGGCCGTGGTGCAGCGGGTGCAGCTGCTGCAGGACCTGGCGGGGCAGGTCGCGGACGGCAGTGTGAGCGCGGCCGAGGCCACCGAGCGCATGGAGGAGATCAAGAAGTCGCAGGGGGGCTCGGTGCTCAGCAACACCACGCAGACGACGAGCAGTTCGGGGGCGCCCACGGTCAAACGCGTCGTCCGGGAGATCCAGTCGCTGCTCCGCTCGGTCGCGGCGGCGGGCGACATCATCGAAGCCGCGGACACGCTCGCCCCGAGCCACCCGGAGCTGGCGGAGTTCCTCCGGGTGTACGGCGCCGGCCGCACCTCGGACGCGGTCGCGCACTACCAGTCCCACCAGAGCTGAGCCCCCGGCCCGGCAGTCGAAGGGGGTTCGGCAGCCGGCTCGGGTGGTGAGTTCACGGGGGTCACGGGGGTACGGGGGTCACGGGGGCACGGGAGGCACGGGGGCACGGGGGTATAAGGATCAGAGGGTCACGGGGGCACGGGGGTGACCAGAGTGGCGGGATCCCGTATCACCCATCGGGGGATCCGTTTCGCTCGTCGGGGAGTCGTATGGCTCGCCGAGGGGGAAGCAAGGGGGAAGACCACAGGGGGAGGAGCGACGCACAGCAATGGGTGAGGTGTTCGCCGGCCGGTACGAACTGGTCGACCCGATCGGACGCGGAGGGGTCGGCGCCGTCTGGCGCGCCTGGGACCACCGCCGCCGTCGCTACGTGGCCGCCAAGGTCCTCCTCCAGAGCGACGCGCACTCGCTGCTGCGCTTCGTCCGCGAACAGGCGCTGCGGATCGACCATCCCCATGTGCTGGCTCCCAGCAGCTGGGCCGCCGACGACGACAAGGTCCTGTTCACCATGGACCTGGTGGCGGGCGGCTCCCTGGCCCATCTCGTCGGTGACTACGGCCCCCTCCCGCCGGCCTTCGTCTGCACGCTGCTCGACCAGCTCCTCGCGGGACTGGCGGCGGTACACGCGGAGGACGTCGTACACCGTGACGTGAAGCCCGCCAACGTGTTGCTGGAGGCCACCGGCACGGGCCGGCCCCGGCTGCGGCTGTCCGACTTCGGCATCGCGATGCGGCTGGGCGAGCCCCGTCTGACGGAGACCAACCTCGTGGTGGGGACGCCCGGCTACCTCGCCCCCGAGCAGATGATGGGCGCCGAGCCGGACTTCCCCGCCGACCTGTTCGCCGTGGGCCTGGTCGCGCTGTATCTGCTGGAGGGCGCCAAGCCGGACAGCAAGGCGCTCATCCAGTACTTCGCCGAGTACGGGACGCCCGGTGCGCCCAAGGGCATCCCGGACCCGCTGTGGCAGGTGGTGGCCACGCTGCTGCAGCCGGACCCCCGGGCGCGGTTCCGCACGGCCACGGGGGCGCGCAAGGCCCTCGCCGCCGCCGCGGAGCTCCTTCCCGAGCCCGGCCCGGACGACGAACTGATCGAGATCTTCGATCAACTCGGGCCGCTGCCCCAGGGGTTCGCCCCCGATGGCCCGCTGGAGCGAGCGCGGGGGCTGGGCCGGGGAGAGAAGCCGTCCGGTACGGGGACGGGCGGCGAGAGATCCGGCCCGGGGACGGGCGAGGGGCCACTGCGGCAGGACGCCCGGGTGTCCTCGGGCACGGACCCGTCGGGCTCCCCCTCAGGCGGCAGCGACCGCACCGGGTCCACCCCGGGCGCAGCGGCCGTACGCCCCGACCCGCGCCAGGACACCGCCCCGCCAGCCACCCCGGCCACTCCCGCTCAGCCGTCCTCGATGTCGGACACCGGAAGTTTCCACCTGCCTCCTCCCCAGGCCACCGTCACGTCCTCCCCCACGCCCGGCCGGCCCGAGCACCCACAGCCTCATGCCCGGCACCAAACGGCTCCCTACTCCCCCTACGACCCCCCGCAC
>NZ_JOCT01000020.1 GCF_000717875.1 Streptomyces sp. NRRL S-455 | reverse complement strand
ATGAACCACACCAGCGACCAGCACCCGTGGTTCCAGGAGTCGAGGAAGGATCCCGACGGGCCCTACGGCGACTACTACGTGTGGGCCGACGACGACAAGGGCTACCCGGACGCGCGGATCATCTTCGTGGACACGGAGACGTCGAACTGGACCCACGACCCGGTGCGCGGCCAGTACTTCTTCCACCGTTTCTTCTCACACCAGCCCGACCTCAACTACGAGAACCCGCGTGTCCAGGAGGAGATCCTGGCCGCGCTGAAGTTCTGGCTGGACCTGGGCATCGACGGCTTCCGGCTGGACGCGGTGCCGTACCTCTACGCCGCCGAGGACACCAACTGCGAGAACCTGCCCGCCACCCACGCGTTCCTCAAGCGCGTCCGTCGCGAGATCGACGCGCAGTACCCGGACACGGTGCTGCTGGCGGAGGCCAACCAGTGGCCCGAGGACGTCGTCGACTACTTCGGCGACTACGAGAACGGCGGCGACGAGTGCCACATGGCGTTCCACTTCCCGGTCATGCCGCGCATCTTCATGGCCGTCCGCCGCGAGTCCCGCTACCCGGTGTCGGAAATCCTGGCCAAGACCCCGGCCATCCCCTCGGGCTGCCAGTGGGGCATGTTCCTGCGCAACCACGACGAACTGACCCTGGAGATGGTCACCGACGAAGAGCGCGACTACATGTGGGCCGAGTACGCCAAGGATCCACGCATGCGCGCCAACATCGGCATCCGCAGGCGTCTCGCTCCGCTGCTGGACAACGACCGGCACACCATCGAACTGTTCACCGCGCTGCTGCTGGCTCTCCCCGGCTCACCGATCCTGTACTACGGCGACGAGATCGGCATGGGCGACAACATCTGGCTCGGCGACCGGGACGCGGTGCGCACGCCGATGCAGTGGACCCCGGACCGCAACGCCGGGTTCTCCGCCTGCGACCCGGGCCGGCTCTTCCTGCCGGCGATCATGGACCCGGTCTACGGCCACCAGGTCACCAACGTCGAGGCGTCCATGGCCTCGCCGTCGTCGCTGCTGCACTGGACCCGCCGCATGATCGAGATCCGCAAGCAGAACCCGGCCTTCGGACTCGGCTCCTACACCGAGCTGCCCTCCTCCAACCCCGCGGTGCTGGCCTTCCTGCGCGAGTACAAGGACGACCTGGTGCTCTGCGTCAACAACTTCGCGCGTTTCGCCCAGCCCACGGAGCTGGACCTGAGCGCCTTCGAGGGCCGCCACCCGGTGGAACTGTTCGGCGGGGTCCGCTTCCCGGCCATCGGCGAACTGCCCTATCTGCTGACTCTCGGGGGCCACGGCTTCTACTGGTTCCGGCTCACTCGAGTCGCCTCCCGCATCGGCAGGCGACTGTGAGCAAGCGCCGACGAAAGGAGGCGTGACCATGCCGAAGACCGCGTCCCTCCGCCCGGGCCTCACCCGCCTGGCCGAGCCCATGGAGTCGCTCGGCGGGCTGCTGCGCGACTGGCTGCCGCGGCAGCGCTGGTTCGCGGGCAAGGACCGGCCCGTCACCGAGCTCGGACTGCTGTCGATGACCGAGCTCTTCCCGGGGTGTCTGCACCTGCTGGTGCACGCCGGACACGCCGGTCACACGGGCGTGCCCTCGCCCGGCGGGGCTCCCTTGGCCGGCGACTGCTACCAGCTGCTGCTCGGCGTCCGGGAGCAACCGTCACCGCGCCTCGGCCGGGCGCTCATCGGGCAGGTGCAGGACGGGCCGCTGGCCGGTCTGACGCTCTACGACGCACTGCACGACCCCCGTTCGGCCCAACTGCTTCTGGACCGCCTGAGGCACCCCGGCACCCACGGTTTCCTGCGCTTCGACCGCGACCCGGACCAGGAGGTGCCGGCCGGACTGGCGCCGCGGCTGCTGGACGCCGAGCAGTCCAACTCCTCGCTGGTCTACGGCGACGAGTACATCCTCAAGGTCTTCCGGCGCATCCAGCCGGGCGTCAACCCGGACCTGGAGGTGCCGGGCGCCCTGGCCATGCAGGGCTGCCACCGCGTTCCGGCGCCCGTGGCCTGGTTCCAGACGAAGCATCCGTTCAAGGCCACGCTGGGCGTGCTCCAGCCGTATCTGCGGGACGCCTCCGACGGCTGGACGCTGGCTCTGCACGCCCTGGCCGCCGGCGACGACTTCACGGCGCAGGCGCGGGCCCTGGGCGCGGCGACGGCGGACGTTCATCTCGCGCTGGCCTCGGCCTTCCCGGTCGGCACGCCCGGTGAGAACCGGCGTACGGCGACGGCGATGACCGAGCGGCTGGACGCCGCCGCGCACTGCGTGCCCGCGCTCCGGCCGTTCGTGCCGGGCCTGCGCACCGCGTTCGCCGCCCTCACCACCTGCGACGCCGGTCCGCCCGCCCAGCGCATCCACGGTGACCTGCA
This sequence comes from Streptomyces sp. NRRL S-455, assembly GCF_000717875.1. GTDB lineage: Bacteria > Actinomycetota > Actinomycetes > Streptomycetales > Streptomycetaceae > Streptomyces. The sequence continues at coordinate 123,318 of NZ_JOCT01000020.1, read as the reverse complement.
TCTGGGTCAGGTGCTGCGGGCCGGACGCGAGTGGTTCGTCATCGACTTCGAGGGCGAGCCGTCCCGGCCGCTCTCCGAACGGCGCAGCGCCCACTCCCCCGTGCGGGACATCGCCGGGATGCTCCGTTCCTTCGACTACGCCGCCCGGCAGCGCCGCCCCTGGCGCCCGGAATGGGCCCGCCGCTGCCGCGAGGCCTACTGCGCGGGCTACGCCGCCCGGGCCGGCTGGGATCCGCGCAAGAAACACGGACTGCTCCGCGCCTACGAGACGGACCGGGCCGTGTACGAGGTGCTGTACGAGGCACGGCACCGTCCCGACTGGCTGCCTGTTCCGATGGCGGCGATCGAGCGCCTCGCCGTGAGAGGAGACTGAGCCGTGGCCCTGCGAGACACCTCAATCCCGGGGCCGTCCGGCCCGGTCCCCAGCACGCCCGCGACCGCCCTGAGCCCGGAGGACCGCGGGCGTCTGCTGGCGGGCGCCCACCATGATCCGCACGCGCTGCTGGGCGCCCACCCGGTGCCGGGCGGGGTCGTGTTCCGGGCGCTGCGGCCCTTCGCCCGCGCGGTGAGCGTGGTGACCGGCGGCAGGCGCACCGCCCTCGTCTCGGAGGGCGACGGCCTCTTCTCGGGTGTGCTGGCGCTGGACGCGATCCCCGAGTACACGCTGCACGTGGCCTACGACGGCGGTGAGCTGGAGACGCACGACCCGTACCGCTTCCTGCCCGCACTCGGCGAGCTCGATCTGCACCTGATCCGTGAGGGCCGGCACGAGCAGCTGTGGCGGGCGCTCGGCGCGCACCCCATGAGCCACCAGGGAGTGACCGGCACCCGGTTCACGGTGTGGGCGCCGAACGCGCGGGGCGTGCGGGTCGCCACCGACTTCACCCACTGGGACGGAACGCAGTTCCCGATGCGCTCGCTCGGCGCGTCCGGTGTGTGGGAGCTGTTCCTGCCGGGCGTCGGAGAGGGCACCGCGTACAAGTTCGAGATCCACTCCCGGTACGGTCACCGCTTCCTCAAGGCGGACCCGATGGCCCGCCGCGCCGAGGAACCGCCCCACACGGCGTCGATCGTGACGGCCTCGCACTACGAGTGGGGCGACGCCGAGTGGATGGCGCACCGCGCGGACACGCCCGTGCACGAGGCGCCGTTCTCGGTGTACGAGGTGCATCTGCCGTCCTGGCGCCCCGGGTTGGACTACCGGCAGCTCGCCGAGGAGCTTCCCGCGTACGTCAAGGACCTCGGCTTCACCCACGTCGAGCTGATGCCGGTCGCCGAGCACCCCTTCCACGGCTCCTGGGGTTACCAGGTCACCGGCTTCTACGCGCCGACCGCGCGGCTGGGCTCCCCGGACGACTTCCGGTACTTCGTCGACTCCTGCCACCGGGCCGGCATCGGCGTGATCATGGACTGGGTGCCGGCCCACTTCCCCAAGGACGACTGGGCGCTGGCCCGCTTCGACGGCGACCCGCTGTACGAGCCCGGGGACGACCGGCGCGCCGAGCACCCGGACTGGGGCACCTACGAGTTCGACTTCGCCCGCACCGAGGTGCGCAACTTCCTCGTCGCGAACGCGGTGTACTGGTGCGAGGAGTTCCACATCGACGGACTGCGCGTGGACGCGGTCGCCTCGATGCTCTACCTGGACTACTCGCGCGAGGACGGCCAGTGGGAGCCCAACGCCTACGGCGGCCGGGAGGACCTGGCGGCCATGGCCTTCCTGCAGGAGATGAACGCGACCGTGTACCGGCGTGCTCCCGGCGTGGTCACGATCGCGGAGGAGTCCACCGCCTGGGGCGGGGTGACCCGGCCCACCGACACCGGCGGACTCGGCTTCGGGCTGAAGTGGAACATGGGCTGGATGCACGACTCGCTGGAGTACATCTCCCATGAGCCGGTGCACCGCAAGTACCACCACCACGAGATGACCTTCTCGATGGTGTACGCCTACAGCGAGAACTACGTGCTGCCGATCTCCCACGACGAGGTCGTGCACGGCAAGCAGGCGCTGGTGTCGAAGATGCCGGGCGACTGGTGGCAGCGGCGCGCCACCGTCCGTGCCTACCTCGGCTTCATGTGGAGCCACCCGGGGAAGCAGTTGCTGTTCATGGGGCAGGAGTTCGCACAGGGAGCCGAGTGGTCGGTGGAGAAGGGGCCGGAGTGGTGGCTGCTGGACGAGGGTTACCACTCGGCGGGCGACCACCGGGGCGTGCGTGATCTGGTCCGGGACCTGAACGCGGTGTACCTGGTGACCCCGGCGTTGTGGCAGTGCGACGCCCGCCCGGAGGGCTTCCGGTGGGTGGCGGTGGACTCGGCCGACGACAACGTCTTCGCCTTCCTCAGGTACGACGCGGAGGGCGACCCGCTGCTGGCGGTGTCGAACTTCTCCCCGGTCGTCCGGCACGACTACGGCCTCCGGGTCCCGGGCGACGTGGTCGCCTGGCAGGAGACTCTCAACACCGACGACACACGCTACGGCGGCAGCGGCGTGACCAATCCCGGCCCCGTCAAGCCGGAGGACGGCTGGGTCCGGCTCACCCTGCCTCCGCTGGCCACCGTGTGGCTGACGCCGTTCGCCGGGTGAAGTCCTGCCCCCTCACCAGGTGTCCCAACGGCTGTGAGGGGCACTGGGGGTCGTACCACCGGGTTCCCGGTGGCCGAGACGGCAGGACACAGAAGGGCGGGCTTCAGCGTGCGCACCGTCGGAGTGGAGGAGGAACTCCTCCTGGTCGATCCGGAGACCGGGGAACCGCGGGCGCTGTCCGCGGCGGTGCTGGCCCGGGCCGAACAGGACGACGCCGATCAGGACGTCTTCGAGAAGGAACTCCACGAGCAGATGCTGGAGTTCGCCACACATCCGCAGTCGTCGATGGAGAGCCTGCACGCGGAGATCGTCCGCTGCCGCAAGGAGGCCGCCCGGCACGCCGGGGAGATCGGCTGCACCGTGGCGGCGCTCGCCACCTCCCCGCTGCCGGTCAGCCCGGCGATCGGCGTCAACCGGCGCTACCAGTGGATGGCGGACCAGTACGGCATCGCCACCCGGGAGCAGCTCGTCCTGGGCTGCCACGTGCATGTGTCGATCGAGTCCGAGGAGGAGGGCGTCGCGGTCATCGACCGGGTGCGGCCCTGGCTCCAGGTCCTCAAGGCGCTCAGTGCGAACTCGCCGTTCTGGCAGGGCAGCGACTCGGGCTACAGCAGCTATCGCAGCCGGGTGTGGCTGCGCTGGCCGTCGGCCGGCCCGACCGAGATCTTCGGCTCGGCCGAACGGTACCACCGCCTGATCGCGGACATGGTGGCCACCGGCGCCATCCTCGACGACGGCATGATCTACTTCGACGCCCGGCTGTCCCAGCGGTACCCGACCGTGGAGATCCGGGTCTCGGACGTCTGCCTGCATTCCAGTACGGCCGTGCTGATCGCCACTCTGGCCCGGGGGCTGGTGGAGACGGCCGCACGAGAGTGGCGGGCCGGGCGTGAACCGCTCGGCCACAGTGTCAGCCTGCTGCAGCTCGCCGACTGGCAGGCCGCCCGCTCCGGACTGACGGGCGAGCTGCTGCACCCCGCGACCATGCGGCGCATGCCCGCCAAGACGGTCGTCCGTGCCCTGCTGGACCATGTCGAGGAGGCCCTCGCGGACACCGGTGACCTCGAGCGGGCCCGGGACGCCTGCGACGAACTGCTGCGGGACGGAAACGGTGCCCAGGTGCAGCGCGCGCTGATGGAGCGCACGGGGAGCCTGCGGGACGTCGTCACCGAGTGCGTGCGCCACACGCAGGCGTGAGGCGTCCCGCCTCATCGTTCGGACGGACTCAGAGGATCAGGACGAGGGCGTAGGCCAGGAAGAACGCCGCGATCAGCACCACGAGGACGATGATCAGGGTCAGCGGCCCCTTGGCCCAGCCCTTGGGCGGGTTGTGCGTCTCCTGGGGCAGCGCCTCGGGCATGCTGCTCTCCGCGGGCGGGGTCTCGCCCGGCGGCACGCCGCCGCCTGGCTCCAGACCGGTGGAGCGTTCGGGTTCGGGATCGGGACTGTAGTGACTCATACCGCCCGGGTCCCCCGGTCACGCCGAGATCATCAGTGGGAACCACTTCCGTATTTCCGGACCCCTTCAGGTCCCGCCTCGACTACATTCGAGCCCCGCCGATGACGGTACCCGTCGGCAACGTCACGCCCCGTACACGTCAGGAGAGCAGTGCATGCGCGACCTCGCCCTCGCTCCACCTGCCGTCTCGCCCCTGACCGGGGGGCTCGCCGACAGTGTCTTCGAGACGGCGGACCGCGAACCCACCAGACCGCTGCTGGCCCGCCGCACCGACCCCGCCTCCGCCGTCTGGGAGGAGGTGACGGCGATCGAGCTGCGCGACGAGGTGGTGGACGTCGCCAAGGGGCTGATCGCTTCCGGGATCGCGCCGGGCCACCGTGTGGCGATCATGGCGAGCACCCGCTACGAGTGGACGGTCCTGTGCTACGCGCTGTGGGCCGTGGGGGCCGAGGTGGTCCCGGTCTACCCGACGTCGTCGCGCGACCAGGTGGAGTGGATCCTGCGGGACGCCGGCTGTGTGGCCGTGGTGGTCGAGGACGAACAGGGCGTCATGACCGTCGGCTCGGTGTGCGCCTCGCTGCCGCTGCTGCGCCACGTCTGGCAGGTGGACGCGGGCGCGCTGGAGGACCTGGCGGTGAGCGGGGAGGCCGTCCCGCTCGCCACGGTCGACTCGATGCGCCGCATCGTGCTGCCGGACTCCACCGCCGTCGTCGCCTACACCTCCGGCACCTCCGGTCACGCCATGGGCTGCGCCCTCAGCCACCGCAACCTGGCCGCACCCTGCGACACGCTGCTGGCGGGCTGGGGCCACACCGCGGCCCCGTCCGGTGAGCAGGGCTCGGTGCTGGCGTTCCTGCCCTTCTCCCACGTGTACGGGCTGATGATCCAGGGCCTCTGCCTGCGCGGCGGCCTGCTGATGGGGCACCAGTCCGATCTGGGCGGGGAGGCGCTGTCCTCGGCACTGCGTTCCTTCCGGCCCACGTACTTCTACGCGGTCCCGTCGGTCTTCGAGAAGATCTACAAGAACTTCCTGCGCACGGCCCAGCAGGGGGGCCACGGCGGGCTGTTCGAGCGGGCCGCCGAGACGGCGCGGGACTTCGCCGCGGCTCTGGAACGCCAGCGGCTGGGCCGGGGCCGCGGCCCCGGCTTAGACCTGCGGCTCCAGCACGCCCTGTACGAGCGCACGGTGTACCGCAGGCTGCGGGCCGCGCTGGGCGGCCGGGTGCGGCGGGCGACGTCCGGCGGCTCCCCCCTCAGCCGCGACCTGTCGCTGTTCTACGAGGGCATCGGCATCTACGTGCACGACGGGTACGGCCTGACGGAGACCGGCGGCGGGGTGACGATGCAGCCGCTGGGCCGGGAGAAGTCCGGGACCGTCGGGCAACCGCTGCCGGGCACCGAGATCCAGGTGGCCGAGGACGGGGAGATCCTGGTGCGCGGCCCGTCGGTGTTCCAGGGATACCTGGGTGACGAGGCCGCCACCCGGGCCGCGCTGCACGGCGGCTGGCTGGCCACGGGGGATCTCGGGCAGCTGGATTCCGAGGGCTATCTGACGATCACCGGCCGCAAGAAGGAGATCATCATCACCAGCAGCGGCAAGAGCGTCGCCCCGGCCGCTCTGGAGCAGCGGCTGCGGATGCACCCGCTCATCCATCAGGCGGTGGTCGTGGGTGACAACCGGCCGTGTGTCGGTGCCCTGATCACGCTGGACCCGGATTTCCTCGCGCACTGGCGGGCGGCGCTGGCGCTCCAGGGCGAGCTGCGGGAGGCGCGGGAGGAGAACGCGCTGCGCGAGGAGGTCGCACGCGCCGTGGCTGCGGCCAACAGCGCCGTGTCACCGTCGGAGTCGATCCGGGTGTTCCGGGTCCTGCCGGAGCCGTTCGACGTGACCAACGGGATGCTGACGCCCTCGATGAAGCTGCGCCGGGACGAGATCGCGCGGCACTACGCGTCCGAGATCGACGCGATGTACGAGTCGCGCAGGCGGCCCCGGCGGGTGAGCGTCGCACACGAACCATCGAACTGGGATGAATCCGACAATGTGTTCCGCTGATCACGAGCCGGACGAGTAGGCCCCGCCCGCACGGGAACACGCAACAGTGGCGACGCAAGAGAAAGGACGACAGCCCTGACGACAGCCCTCGCTGACGCCGGGCCGGAAAGGCGATATGTCAACCGAGCCGCGTGGGGATGACGCACTGACCTCCGAGGAGATCCCGAGCCGCACGAACAGCTTCGTGGGCGAGCCGCACGACGTGACGGGTGCGCGGCTGGCCGCGGAGGAGTTCCTGCGTGATCTGGCACGCTCCGCACCGCCCTCTGCCCCCGAGTACTGGGACGACATCCTGTTGGTGGTGACGGAACTGGCCGCCAACGCGGTCCAGTACGCGCCGGGTCCGTTCGCACTGCGGATGCGCCGGACCTTCGACGGGGTGCATGTCGTCCTGCACGACACCAGCACCACGGAGCCCGCCCCCCGTCCCTTCGATCCGCGCAGTGGTGGCGGCGGTATCGGCTGGCACCTGATCCACACGCTGTGCGACCAGGTCAGCGTGGTGACCGACGAGCGCGGCAAGGACGTGCACGTCTTCCTGCCCTGGTGAGCCGGGAGTGTCACGGGCGCGGCGCGCCCGTGACCGGTTCGCCCGGACCGAGTTCACTCGGACCGGGTTCGCTTCCACCGGGTTCGCTCAGACCGAGGCCGTCTCGCGCGGTGGCAGCCGGTCGTAGTAGTCGCCCACGGCGGTCAGGTACTCCCGGTCCCTGGTCTCACTGTCCGTCTGGAAGCGGGGCGCCGCCTTGGCGTCTCCCCTGCTGCACGCCAGCGTGATCTTCCGGGCCTGTCCGTCGACGGCGGTGACCACCCCGGCCGGCACCAGGACGCTGCGGCCGAACACCCAGACACCGGTGTCGACGACCAGGTGCCGCATGCCGTGCGGGGCCGCCTCCCGGTCCACGTGCCCGATCGTGCCGTCGGTCGCGGCGACGGTGAACCCGGTCAGGTCCACCCCCTCGGCATGACCGCTTCCCGGCGCGTACGACCAGATTCTGTCGATGGTCACGCTGTTCCATCCTCCCTGGCGGTGTGCGGATCCCCTCGGAGCCGGGCGGACGGCTCCCGCCGGCCCCTCTCCACAGCACCAATTACCCTCCTGCCGCAAGCGCATTCGGCGCACGGCCGTGCGATCGGGGGGACACCCGCACCCGGGGCTCGAACCGCTTCATGTCCGGATGCATGGTGTGCGGTTTCCGGGGTAATCGCGGGGCGCGGTGATATCGGAGCCCGGCAGCGAAGGGAGGCACATGAGAAACGGCGTCAGAGCCCGCCCCACGACCGGCATCGCCCCGCACCGCGGTCATCCGCAGAGGTGACCTGCCCAGGCCGTAGCACTTGTTGGAGGTACCCGTGCCCCTCGCCCAGAACCCGCTATCCGTGGAAGTCGAACTGCCCCGGGAGGACGTGGCCCTGATCACGGTCGACGGCTACCTGGACGTCGACACCGCGACCGAGTTCCAGGCCCATCTGGCCAACCAACTCCACCACGGCCGACGGCACTTCCTGCTCGACCTCTCGTCCGTCCCGTTCATGGACTCGTCGGGGATGAACATCATCCTGCGGGTGTACCAGGAGACCCGCGGTGACGCCGGCAGCGTGCACGTCATCAACCCGACCCCGGCCGTACGTCGCGTCCTGGACCTGACCGGCGTCAGCATCACCGTGCCGATATCGGAGACTCTGGACGAGGCCCTGGCCCGCGTCGACGAAGGGCCGGCCGTACCCGACGGGCCGGGGGAAGAGGGCGTCTGACGAACCGGGCGCCCCAGGGGGCGCGGCCCCGGCGGGGCCGTCGGCCCGGTGCCTCACTCCGCCCTGCCCGGACGTCGGTTCACCCTGCGCGCGCCGGTGACGGCGGTGGCCAGCCGCTGTCGCCCTGAACCGGATCGCTTCCAGCCGATCCGGTGTCGTACGAGGTAGGCGCATGGTTAGAGTTGTCGCCCGGCAAGTGTCACAGAGCCGTCTCGTTGCCTGAAGCGGGTTCGGTCGACGCAACGCGGATGAGGAGAGAACCAGGTGCCGGAGCACGAAGCGGACGGACAGCTCACCACGCCCACGCACGAAGTGAGGGACTTCCTGCAGCGCCGGCGTGAGCAGATCGCCCAGCGGTGGGCGGACGAGGCGCTGTTCCGTACCGTGTTCACCGTTTCGCGGGACGAGGCGGTGGAGGCGGGCAAGGCCATCGTGGACGCGCTGGCCCAGGTGGCCGACTCGGAGCAGGTGGAGGACCCGGACTCGGCGGGGTTCAGCGCAGTGCGCGAGCAGCTGGCCCGGATGGGGGCGGCCCGTTCCCGCGCCGGACTGTCCAACACCCAGGTCTCCAGCGAGCTGGCCGCGCTGCGGCCGCCCGTCGAGAACCTGCTGGCCGCCGATCTGGAGCAGGCGCCGCCCGAGCATCTGCGGGCGTGTTCGACGGCACTCACCGTGCTGATGGGCACCTTGCGGCTGGTGGCGATGCAGACGGCACTGAGCGAGTGGCAGGCGCTCAGCGACCGGCAGCGGATGCAGCTGATGGAGGTGGCCACCCCGGTCATCCGGCTGTGGGACGGCATCGTGGCCGTACCGCTGATCGGGACGCTGGACAGCGCCCGCAGCCAGGTCGTGATGGAGACGCTGCTGAACTCCATCGTCGAGCAGCACGCCCGGTTCGCGATCCTCGACATCACCGGGGTGCCCACGGTCGACTCGCTGGTCGCCCAGCACCTGATGAAGACCGTCGCCGCGGCGCGGCTGATGGGCGCCGAGTGCATCGTCTCGGGCATCCGTCCCGCCATCGCGCAGACCATCGTCCACCTGGGCCTGGACCTGGACGTGATCACCCGCGCGAGCCTCTCCGACGCGCTGGGGTACGCGCTGCACCAGCTCGGCGCGGACATCGTGAACCCGGGTGCGGGTCAGCGGTGAGCGAGGCCCACTCCCGTCCCGTCACGGGCCACGTGCCGGTCCTGCGGCTCGGCGACGTCCTGCTGGTCACACTCCAGGGGGACCTGCACGACAGCACGGCGCAGCAGCTCCAGCAGGACCTCGCGGACACCATCGTGCGTACCGGGGTGCGCGGTGTCCTGATCGACATCTCCGGTGTGGAGATCGTCGACTCCTTCCTCGGCCGGGTGCTGGCGGAGATCGCCGCGCAGGCCGAGCTGCTGGCCGCGCGGACCGTGGTGGCCGGTATGCGTCCGGCGGTCGCCATCACGCTGGTGGAACTGGGCCTGACGTTGCCCGGACTGAGCACCGCGCTCAGCACCGAGGCGGGCATGGAACTCCTCTCGCAACAGGCCCCGGTGTCCCGTGCCGGCCGCGCGCGTCGGGAGAGTCCGTGATGCACACTGCCGCGGGTGTGGAGGCCTGCTTGCCCATCCGGTCGGACATGGACCTGGTGTGGGTGCGACAGCACGTCCGGCAGGCCGCGGCCCGGCTCGGCTTCGGCCTGGTGGAGCAGACCAAGCTGGTCACGGCGGCCAGTGAGCTGGCCCGCAACACCCTCGTGCACGGCGGTGGCGGCCGGATGGAGGCGACGCACGTCAGCGGCGGGGGTGTGCCGGGCCTCCGGCTGGCCTTCGCGGACGAGGGGCCGGGCATCGCCGACCTGGAACAGGCGCTCAGCGACGGCTACACCTCCGGCGGAGGGCTGGGGTTGGGGCTGAGCGGTGCGCGGCGCCTGGTGCACGACTTCGACATCGACAGCAGGCCGGGCGCGGGCACCACCGTGCGGGTCACCTGCTGGGTGGGCCGGCCGCCGCGCCCGCGCGAGGAGGCCTGATGCCGCGGGTGTGGGACGTCCCGGTGCGCGACTCGACCCGGGTTCGCGACACGCGGGTAGCCGCGGAGGGCGCGGCCGCGCTGGCCGGGCTCGACGAGCGGCGCACCGCCGCCGCCGCGCTGGTCGCGACCGAGCTCGCCACGAATCTGCTCAAGCATGCCGAGGGCGGTCAGGTGCTCATCGACGTCGTGGACCCGCCCGTGCTGCGCGAGGGCGGTGAGGCCTCCCGGGTCGTGCAGATCGTCGCGTTCGACCACGGCCCGGGTATTCCCGACGTGCCGGCGGCGCTGCGCGACGGTTTCTCCACGACCCGCTCGCTGGGTGCGGGCCTCGGTACGTGTCTGCGGCTCGCCGACGATTTCCACCTGCAGAGCACGCCTGGCCGCGGCACTGTCGCGGCGGCCCGGGTCGGCACCACGCGGCGTCGCGACGGCGTCCCCGCCCGCCCGGCCGTGACGGTGTGGTCCGACGGGATGTCGGGCACCTGGGGCGACCGGCCCGTGCCCGGTGCCCCGGGCGCGGTGTGGTCCGACGGCAGGACCTCCGGCAGCGGGCTGTGGCCGTCCGGCGTACCCGGCGGTGCCTCACCGTCGATCGCGTCCCCGGTCGGAGCCGTGGCCGACGGTGGCCTGCCGGGCGACCCGTCCGCGGGCAGCCCCGCGTGGGCGAACGAGCCGGGTCTGCGAGGCGGTCCCGTACACGGACTGCCGAACGCCGGGTTCCCCGGCGACAGCACGCCTGGGAACGCGTCGGGCTCCCGGACAGCGCAGGTCTCCGGCCCCCCGGGACCCGGTGCCGGGGTCGGTGGTGTGCGGAGCGATGAGCCAGCGCCTCGAACGCCGACCCACGGCCTGCCACCTCTCGAATCCGCGGGGTCGGCGGGGTCCGCGGGGCCCGAGGGCAGCGGCGTGCAGCGGAACGAGCCGGGCCTCCCAGGAGCCCCGCCCCACGGTCTGCCGGAGGGTGGGGCTCCCGGACGCGTCGCGCGAACGGATCGTTCACGGGATCGTTCCGTCCCGGTCGCCGGCGTGCGGGCGGGCGGCGTGAACATCCCGTACGCGGGAGCCGAGTACTCGGGTGACGCCTGGACATGGGTGCGATCCGGGGACCGGGTGACGCTGATGCTGGCGGACGGGCTGGGGCACGGCCCGGAGGCGGCCCGGGCCTCGTCCGCCGCGGTCGCGGCGCTGCACCGCTGGGCCCACCTCACCCCGGCCGAGTCGCTGCGGCGGCTCCACGACGCGCTGAAGGGCACCCGGGGCGCGGCCGTCGCCCTGGCCCAGCTCGACCTGCGATCCGGGCGGCTGCGGTTCGCCGGCATCGGGAACGTGGGGGCGCGGCTGCGCGCGGACGGCACCTGGCGTCCTCTGCTGTCGCGGCCCGGCATAGTGGGCGCGCACCGGCCCGCGACCCTCCGCGAGGAGGAGGCCGACTGGGGGCCCGACCGCCTGCTGATCCTGCACACCGATGGTCTGCCCAGCCGCTGGACGCCGCCCGCCGACACCGGTCCGGGGGCGGTCGACCCGGCCGTGACGGCCGCCGTGACGATACGTGACGCGAGCAGTCCCGCCCGGCCGGTGCGGGACGACACCGCCGTGGCCGTGCTGACTCCGAACCCGCCGGAACACCCATGATGCGCACTTGGCAGATCACCACCGTCACCGACGCGGCACGGGCCCGTATCGCCCTCGCGCGTCTGGCCGCCGCGTACGGTGTGCCCACCGTCGAGCGGACCCGGCTGGCCGCCGCCCTCAGCGCCCATCTGCGGCAGTGCCTCACCAAGGGCGGCACCTGGCTGCTCACCCTCGACCTGGCGGGAGACCCCGCCGAGGAGGGCCTGCTGCACGCCGTGGTGACGCCGTCGCCGGACGCGTGCGCCGCCGGGGAGCCGCCGTGGGAGGTCACGGTCCCCTGCCCCGAGGCGGCCCGGGCCGCGGAGGACGACACCGTCGCCGACGACCCCGCGGCCCTGGCGGAGGCGCTGCTCGGCGCCGACGAGGACACCGCGGCGGTGCTGGACAAGCTCACCGAGCAGGAGGACCTGGTCGCCTTCCACCGCGAGGAGCTGCACCAGACCAACCAGGGCGTCCTGGCGCTGCACGCCGAGCTGGACGCGGCCGGGCGGGCCCAGCGCGAGGCCTTCGCCGCCGAGCGCAGCGCACGCAACGAGGCGGAGAGCGCCCGCCGCCGGCTGACGTTCCTCGCGGACGCGAGCGCCGTGCTGACGGCCTCGCTCAACCACGAGGAGATCGTGCGCCGGCTGCCGGACCTGCTGGTGCCGGAGTACGCGCACAGTGTCGACGTCTGGCTGTTCGACCACGAGGACGACAAGCGCCGGTCGACGCCGCACCCGGCCGCCGCCGTGGTCGCGGCTCGTACCGGGCGGCCCCAGTACGCCGCCGATCACCCCGGCGGCCTGCCCGGTGTGGACGACCACCCGCCGTCCGCGCTCGACCCCTCGCGGCCGCTGCTGTGCGTTCCGCTGCCGACGCGGCGGGCACCGCTGGGTGTCCTGACCCTGTCGCCGCCGGGTGGGCGCTGGGACCCGGACGACGCCGTGATGCTGATCGAGCTCACCCGGCGGGCCAGTATCGCGATCGACAACGCCCGGCGCTTCGAGCACAACCGTGACATCGCGGAGACGCTGCAGCGTGCTCTGCTCACGGACCTGCCGACCACGCCCGGTCTCAGCCTGGCCGCGCGGTACCTGCCCGCCACGCACGGGCTGAACATCGGAGGTGACTGGTACGACGCGTTCCCCCAGCGGGACGGCGGTCTCATCACCGTCATCGGTGACGTGACCGGGCACGGTCTGCACGCGGCCGTGATGATGAGCCAGTTGCGCACCGCGCTGCGGGCGTACGCGGTCGACGGCGACAGCCCGGGCCGGCTGCTGACCCGGCTGCACCGGTTCCTGCACCATCTGCAGCCCGATCTGTACGCCACCGCCGTCATCGCGCGGTTCCATCCGGACGAGCCGACGGTGACGTGGGCCGCCGCGGGCCATCCGCCGCCGGTGCTGCGCCTGGCCGACGGGACCGTGCGGACGCTGGACGCCAAGCCGGGCGCCATGCTCGGCATCCCTCTCACCCAGGAGATCTCCGACCACACGGTGCGGCTGTCTCCGGGCTCGACGCTCGCGCTGTACACGGACGGGCTGGTCGAGCGGCGCGCGCAGGGCATAGACCCGGGCATCGAGCGGCTGGCGCAGGCGCTCGGCGGTTTCCGGTCGGCGGAGCTGGACGCGGATCTGGAGGGCTCGGCGGACCGGATCCTGCATCCGCTGCTGAGCGATTCCGAGCGCGATGACGACGTGTGCCTGCTGCTGTGTCACCTCCGGGGGGACGCGGCGCCCTGAGGGCGGGATTCGCTCTGCCGGAATCTGTGCACGCGTTCTTCACTCCTGCCCGGTGCTTTTCGGCCATGTGGCGGGCATGGTGGTGATCGAGTGTTCGTCTGCCGTCCGCGCACGACTGGCGTACCGGTCCGGGACGCGGTGGGATCGAGGGGGTGCGAACCCGCGATCCAGGGGCAGTCGAAAGGCGTTCGAGGCAGACCGCCTGGAGCCGCAGAAAGGGATGAACACCGTGACACGACCCAGGATCCTGGTGGTTGGCGCAGGCTTCGCCGGCGTGGAGTGCGTCCGCCGTCTGGAACGGAAACTCTCCCCGGACGAGGCCGACGTCACGCTGGTGACGCCGTTCGCCTACCAGCTCTACCTGCCGCTGCTCCCCCAGGTCGCCTCCGGCGTGCTGACGCCGCAGTCGATCGCCGTCTCGCTGCGCCGCAGCAAGAAGTACCGCACGCGCATCATTCCGGGCGGTGCCATCGGCGTCGACCTGAAGTCCAAGGTCTGCGTCATCCGCACCATCACCGACCAGATCGTCAACGAGCCGTACGACTACATCGTGCTGGCCCCCGGCAGCGTCACCCGCACCTTCGACATCCCGGGGCTGACGGACCACGCGTTCGGGATGAAGACCCTCGCCGAGGCCGCCTACATACGTGACCACGTCATCTCGCAGCTCGACCTGGCGGACGCGAGCCAGGACCCCGACGAGCGGGCCTCGCGGCTGCAGTTCGTGGTGGTCGGCGGCGGTTACGCGGGCACCGAGACCGCGGCGTGCCTGCAGCGGCTGACGCATGCCGCCGTCAAGCGTTACCCCCGGCTGGACCCGGGGCTGATCAAGTGGCATCTGATCGACATCGCGCCGAAGCTGATGCCGGAGCTGGGCGAGAAGCTCGGCAGCAGCGCGCAGGAGATCCTGCGCCGGCGCGGTATCGAGATCTCCCTGGGCACCTCCATCGCCAAGGCGGGCCCCGAGGAGGTCACCTTCACGGACGGGCGGGTGGTGCCGACCCGCACGCTCATCTGGACCGCCGGGGTCGTCGCCAGCCCCCTCATCGCCACGCTCGGCGCGGAGACGGTCAAGGGCCGGCTCGCGGTCGCCCCCGAGATGAACCTGCCGGGCGACGACGGAGTGTTCGCGCTCGGCGACTCGGCGGCCGTGCCCGACCTGGCCAAGGGAGACGGGGCCATGTGCCCGCCCACGGCACAGCACGCGCTGCGGCAGGGCAGGCACGTCGCCGACAACGTCATCGCCTCGCTGCGGGGCGCGGCGATGAAGCCGTACGTCCACAAGGACCTCGGGCTCGTCGTCGACCTCGGCGGGACCGACGCGGTCTCCAAGCCGCTGGGCATCGAGCTGCGGGGGCTGCCCGCGCAGGCCGTCGCCCGTGGCTACCACTGGTCGGCGCTGCGCACCAACGTCGCCAAGACGCGGGTGATGACGAACTGGCTCCTCAACGCCGTGGCCGGTGACGACTTCGTGCGGACCGGCTTCCAGGCCCGCAAGCCCGCCACGCTGAAGGACTTCGAGTACACGGACGCCTACCTGACGCCGGAACAGGTGCGGGAGCGCGTCGAGGGAGCCGGCCGGCGGGAGTAGGACCGGGCCGGACGGGAGCTTCCGCCGGCGGCATGACATGCTGAGACGCGGATCTTGGTGTGAGTCGGGAGAGAGTGCGGCGGCGTGAGGGCAGCGGGACGCTCGGTGCGGACACGACTGCGGGACCGGATCGCGGCGTCCGACCCCGGGCTGCTGCGCCTGACCGCCGGGCTGCGGACGGTGGGCGCCATCGCCCTCACCCTGGCCGTGCTCGCCCTGCTGCGGGTGGATGTGCACCTGTTGGTGGCGGGGGCCATGGCGGCGATGGTCGCCACTTTCGCCATCCGGGAGAAGCAGCTCGGCGCCCAGGCCGTGACGCTGGCGCTGGGCCTGCCGGTGGCGCTGGTCTCCGTCTCCCTGGGCGCGGTGCTCAACGCGCGTCTCGCCGGGGACGTCTTCTTCGTCGTCCTGATCTTCTGCGCGGTCTACGGCCGCCGGTTCGGCGACCGCGGCACCGCGCTGGGGATGATCGGCTTCCAGGTCTACTTCCTGTCCCTGTTCGTCGGCGCCACCGTCTCCTCGCTGCCCGCACTGTGCGGGGCCATCGCCCTGGCGTTCTGCTCCAGTGCCCTGCTGCGCTTCGCGGTCGTGCCCGCGACGCCCGCGCGCGTCCTGATGAGGCTGCGGCTGGCCTTCCGCGCCCGGCTGGCCCAGCTGGTGTCCGCGCAGCTCGACCTCCTCGACGCCGGCCCGGACGAGATGGACAAGGCCCTCGACGCCGTGCGGGAGGGCACCGCGCGGCTGCACGAGACGGCGATGATGATCCAGGGGCGGCTGGAGGAGGGCACCCCGGACGAGTCGGCGGCGCGGCTCGTGCAGCGCCGGATCGCGGACGCCGAGATCGCCGCCGAGCGGCTCGGTCTGCTGCTGCTGACCGCCCGCAGTGCCGAACGGGCCGACACGCTCACCCTGCACCTGCCGGGCGCCCCGGCGCCGTCGGTGGGACAGACGGCGGTGCCGGACGAGTCCACCGCCACGCTCCGCCGTGATCTGCAGGCGCTGCGCACCCTCGTGCTGCGGGCCGGAAGCGGGGATGCGGGGACCGCGCTGGCCCACGTGCGCAACCGGCTCCTCGGCTACCGGGACGAGGAGAACCTGCCGTCCGCGCCAGCCGCCGTCCAGGACGTCTTCCGCGGCATCGGCGAGTCCGCGCGGTCGGTGCTGGGGCTGCGGATCGCGCTGGACGGTCCGCAGGACGAGTCGGACGACACTCCCGCCACGGCACGCTCACGCGAGGAACTGGACGCCGAGGACGCCGCGATCGACGGCGGCGAGGAGTCGGAGCCGGAGGAGCAGACGGGGCTGCGGCGGCCCACCACCCGCGCGGCGGTGCAGGTGGCGGTCGGGTCGACGCTGGCCATCGTGGGTGGCGAGCTGCTGTCCACGCAGCGCTGGTACTGGGCGGTGCTGACGTGCTGGATCGTTTTCCTCAACACCGAGTCGACAGGCGAGATCCTGGTCAAGGGCTATCGCCGGCTGCTGGGCACGGTGTTCGGGGTGGTGGGCGGCATCATCCTGGCGGGCCTGGTCGGGCAGCACACCTGGACGGCGTTCGCGCTGGTTCTGGTGCTGATCTTCGCGATGTTCTACACGGCGCCGCTGTCGTACACGCTGATGTCGTTCTTCGTCACCGCGATGCTGGGGCTGCTGTACACGCTGTTGCACACCTACAGCCTCGAGGTGCTGCTGCTGCGGGTGGAGGAGACGGCGCTCGGTGCGGCCTGCGGCGTCGTCGCGGCGGCGCTGGTCCTGCCGGTGCAGACGGACCGCCGTACGAACGAGCTGCTGGGCACCGTGCTGGACCGTCTGGCCGACGTCACCGAGGCCGCCGTCGGACAGCTCAGCGGCGGGCCGGCGGACGAACTGCTGGACAAGTCGCGCGATCTGGACCAGGCGCTGGCCGATCTGCGGGCCGCGACGCAGCCGCTGACGCATCCGGTCACGCCGCTGCGGGCCCGGCGGAACACGGCCCGGTACGTGGTGGCGCTGCTGGAGACCTGCGCGTATCACGCGCGGACGCTGGCGGCGACCGCGGAGCTGCTGCCCACGCATCCCTCGATCGCGGCGGACCCGCGGCTGCGCGGCGCCGCGGCTCGCACCGTGCGCAACATCGAGACCATCGCGGCCCGGGTCGCGGACCAGCACGCCGCCGCGCGGGTGGAGACCGGGCCGAGCATCGCCTCGCTGCTGGGGTCCGACGCCGGCACACCGCGCTACGGCCGGATCACCGACCGCGTGCTGCGGCACCTGGAGCGGCTGGACGAGGCCGTGGTGGGTCTCGCCCGGCCGCTGGGCGTTCCGGTGGCGGGGCCCCGGGGGTGAGCGGGTCCGGAGAGCACGGGCCGCCTCAGAAGTCCGTGGGCAGTCCGCTCACCTCGGCGATGCCGCGCAGCTCTTCCGTCTGCCTGTTGCGCTCCTTGATGTAGTCGGCGATCTCACCGAGGCGGACCGGGTCGGACGCCGTGGTCGCGTCCGTGACGATCCTGACCGGGCCGGTGTCGTCGACGTCGAGTTCGATCACTTCGTTGTCCAGGCGGCCGGTGACCGCGGTGGCGATGACGAGGGCCACCTCATCACGGACCTCCTGGGGCAGCTCGTCATTGGCCCCGGAGTCGAGCGCGAAGTCGAGGCTGGACAGGCGCTCCTCGTCGATCGCCTCGAGGACCGGTTCCACCACACGCATCAGGAGGCGGTAGTCCTCCGTGTCCATCCGGATGCGCAGGAGCTCCAGGTACACGTCCACGGGACGGCCGTCGTCTTGCGGAATCTCGGAATCGCTCATTCGTCTCGTGTTCCCCGCGCGGAGCCGATCAGACCCGTCGCCAGCGGGCCATGGCGAACGAGAAGACCCCGAAGAGCACGAGCCCGGCCGCGACGCACACCAGCAGCCAGGGGCCCAGCGGAGTGTCGGCGAAGGTGCGCAGGGTGTCGTCGAGGCCCTTGGCCCGGTCGGGCTGGTAGTCGATCGCCGCGCGGACGGCGAAGACGCCGGCCACGGCGAACACCAGCCCGCGGGCGGCGCCGCCGACCACGCCGGTGACGTCCACCAGCTGCCGGGTCCGGGGGCTCATCTGCCCCATGCGCAGCTTGTCGTGGTACTTGCGCAGCACCGCCCGTACCCCGATCCAGCCGCCGGCCGCGACGATCGCGATCCCGGCCGCGCCGACCAGCCACTGACCGGCGGGTATCTCCAGTGCCCTGGCGGTGACGTCCCGGGACTGCCGGTCGCTGGATCCGCCGCCGCCCTGGTCCCGGCTCGCCGCGAACGACAGCACGGAGTAGGCGACGAAGACGTAGAACGCGAAGCGAACCGCCGCCAGCAGCCGCTTGCGGGCGCTACGGCCGTCCTGGCCGACGGAGCCGAAGAGCGCCTCGGAAAGCCGCCACAAGGCCATGCCGACGAGCCCGATGCCCAGCACCCACAACAGAACCGCGCCGAAGGGCTTCTGCGACAGCTCCGCGAGTGCGCCGCCGCGGTCGGCCTGCTCGCCCGTGTCGCCGAAGGCGATCTGCAGGGCCAGCGCACCGACGAGCAGGTAGATCACGCCTCGGGCGGCGAGCCCCGCCCGTGCCGCCCCCTCGGTCACCGAGCCCCGCGCCGCCCGCCGGGCCTGGAATCGTCCGGTACGTGCTATCGCACTCGTGTTCATGTAGACCTCCCGGAGTCCGGATGCCCCGGGTTCGTCGCCGCATACGCGGTGTAGCCGCCGGGCCGGCGCCTTCCGGTCGGTGTGGGGTCAGAACGGCTGGAAGCCGGAACCCCGGCCGGCCCCCCTGCCCGGGGTGGGCCGGCCGGCTGGATGTCGCCCATGCCGGTGCCGACGCTGAGGGAGCCGGGGGGAGGCTCCGGGCACGCAAGAGGGCCCGGCCACGGCTGTCGCCGTCGGCCGGGCCCTGATGTGCCACCCGTTCCCCGTCGTGTCACCCCGACACGTACGTCACGCGGGCTCCGGGGTCGCCAGGCGGTTCTCGGTGGCGGTGAGCGGGGCGGTCCCGCGGGCCGCTGCCGGGGTGCTCGCGAGCCACTGGTGGGCGCGCTCGAGGGCGCCCTCGACGTCCCGGGTGCCGGTGGACACGCACAGCGTGTACGCCAGGTCGCGGGTCCGTGCGCTCCGGCCGGCCGGTCCGCCTGCGGCCTCGGCGGCCGACAGGGCCTCGTACTCGTCGACGAGGCGGCGCAGCACGGCGGGGTTGGGCCTCAGCATGTCTGGGTCGCTCCTGGTGGGTCGGTTGGTCAGGCCGTGGTGGAGGTGCCGCCGGTGCCCCGGCCGGCCGCGCGCTCTCCGAGGACTTCGTCCCGCACACGGGCGCAGCTGCGGCTGATGAGGCGGGAGACGTGCATCTGGGAGATGCCCAGCCGGTCGGCGATGCGGCTCTGTGTCATGTCCTCGAAGAACCGCATGTAGAGGATGGCCCGTTCGCGTTCCGGCAGTCGGCGCAGGCCTTCCTTGGCGGACTCGCGGTCGACCACGACGTCGTAGGACGAGTCCGACGCGCCGAGGGTGTCCGCGAGGCTGTAGCCGTCGTCGTCGGCCGAGAGCTCGGCGTCCAGCGACAGGGTGCTGAAGCTTTCCAGGGCCTCGATACCGGCACCGACCTCCTCCTCGGTCAGGCCGGTGTGGGCGGCGATGTCCGCCACCGAGGGCTCGGGGCTGCCCGGGTTCTGGGTGAGTTCACGGCGGGCCACCCGCACCTTGTTGCGCAGTTCCTGCACGCGACGGGGGACCCGCAGGGCCCACATACGGTCCCGGAAGTGCCGCTTGACCTCGCCGGTGATGGTCGGGACGGCGTAGCTCTCGAAGGCGCCCCGGCTCACGTCGAAGCGGTCGATGGCCTTGACCAGGCCCAGGGCGGCCACCTGCCGGAGGTCCTCGATCGACTCTCCGCGGTCGCGGAAGCGGCCGGCGATGCGGTGGGCCATGGGCAGCCACAGCGTGACGAGTTCGTCGCGAACGGCTTCCCGCTCGGGACCTTCCTCCAGCTCCGCCATCCGGGCGAAGAGCTCGGCGGTGTCCGGAGCGTCGTCGTGCCGCCGCCGGGTGGCGGTGGTCGCCGTTTCGGGCGTGCCGGGACGGTTCGTGGGCGTATCGATGAGCATGCGGATTCGCTCCTGAACAACGGGGGTTTCAGGGATTACCGCGGGAACGTCGCCGCCCGGATCGCCTGGAGGGCCTCCGGGGCAGCCATACCGCTCCCGCTGGCGCGCCTCCGGTCCGAAGCACGAAACTGCGACTGCCCTGGCCCCGGTGGAACAAACTCCACTTTGCAATGCAATCTGCCGGGAACCCTCACACGCTCTTCAGGAGAGGGGGACGACGGCGGTGATGCACTTGCCGCCGGCGGGCAGGTCGGACACGCGGACGTCGCGCGCCAGCCTGCAGACGATGGGCCATCCGTGACCGCCGTGCCGCATCCGTCCGTGCGGGTCGGCGGGCGGCGCGGTCACGGGCAGCTCGTCGCTGCCGTCACTCACCGAGACGCGCACGCCGGGACCGTCGATGTCGACCTGGAAGTCGGTGACGCCGCCGCCGTGCAGGATCGCGTTGGTCGTCAGCTCCGACGCGACCAGCAGCGCGTCGGACAGGGCGTCCACGTCACACGGGGTGTGGGTAGCCCGGCAGCGTTCGGCGACCACCCGCTCCACCGCCCGGCGCGCCTCGGCGGGTTTGCGCGGCCGGACACGGCCCGCACCGGGCGGCTCGAATACCGATTCGATCATGTGCTCCTCGCACATCCTTCAGCTCCCTGGTCGGTCAGGACGAAACCGGGTCCGACGCGTACCGTGGCCGCAGCACGGGCAGACCTCAGCTCACGGACCCGCTGTTTCCTTCCACCGCCCACGGCGTTGAGGGCGCACACCGCGCGAGCGCCGCGGGTTCTTTCTCTTCGGCTCACCTGTCGCCGCACCTGCAAACCTTCGGTTCGCCCGAAAAGCCCCCGGAAATGCGGCGGAAGGCCCCGGACGATCGCGAGTCGGTGCCATCCCCGGGCGTTGCGGGGGTACGCGTTCCGCATGACCGATGTGGTGGATTCTGATGAGCTCCTGCGGCGCATCCAGCGTGCGAGGGCGTGCGCGGTGCGCGAGGAGCGGGCATGGCGGAACAGGAGCGAGGAGCTGGGCGCGACCGACCCACAGGAGGCCAGGGACGCGACCGTACGGCAGATGTCCTACGAGGCGGTGCTCAGGGTGCTCGACGAGATCCTGACACCGGGCAAACACACAGCCGGGGGCTGACCGGGTGAGCCCGTGCCCGGTGCCGGGCACGGGCTGATTGCGGGGGCGGGTGCCGGGAACCCGGTGCGCATGACAGTCGACCACTCCCGCGCACCGGTTCTGGAAGCCCTGGACGAGTACCGCCGTAAGGGGCGGCTGTCCTTCACGCCGCCGGGACACAAGCAGGCCCGCGGTGCCGACCCGGCGGCGCGGGAGATCCTCGGCGACGCCGTCTTCCATGGCGACGTGCTGGCCTCGGGCGGTCTGGACGACCGGCTCACCCGGGGCCGGGTGCTCCAGCGGGCGCAGGAGCTGATGGCTGACGCGGTGCACGCCGAGCACACCTTCTTCAGCACGTGCGGCAGCTCCCTGTCGGTGAAGGCGGCGATGCTGTCGGTCGCGGGGCCGCACGAGAAGCTGCTGATCGGGCGGGACGCCCACAAGTCGGTGGTGGCGGGGCTGATCATCTCCGGGATCGAGCCCGTGTGGGTCGATCCCCGGTGGGACGCCGAGCGGCACTTGGCCCATCCGCCGTCCGCCGAGGAGTTCGACCGGGCCTTCGACGCCCATCCGGACGCCCGCGGCGCGCTGGTCACGAGCCCGACGCCGTACGGCGGCTGTGCGGACCTGCGGGCGATCGCCGACGTGTGCCACCGGCGTTCGCGACCGCTGATCGTGGACGAGGCCTGGGGCGCGCATCTGCCGTTCCATCCCGGGCTGCCGTCCTGGGCGATGGACGCGGGCGCGGACATCTGCGTGACCAGCATCCACAAGATGGGCAGCGGCCTGGAACAGGGTTCCGTCTTCCATCTCCAGGGCGACCTGGTCCCGCCGGCGCTGCTGGGGATGCGTGCGGACCTGCTGGGCACCACCAGCCCATCGGTGCTGATCTTCGCGGGTCTCGACGGCTGGCGGCGGCAGATGGCACTGCACGGCAAGGAGCTGATGGGCGGCGCGCTGGACCTCGCGGCCGAGGTCCGGGCCGCCATCGAGGAGATCGACGGGCTGCACGTCAACGGCCGGGACGACTTCTGCGGACCCGGCCTGTCCGACGACCTCGACCCGCTGCCCGGGGTCATCGATCTCGGCGGGCTCGGGATCACGGGCTTCCAGGCGGCGGACTGGCTGCGCGAGCACCGGCACATCGACGCGCACCTGGTGGACCACCGGCGTATCGGCGCGCAGATCACTCACGGCGACGACCGTGAGACGACCGGGCAGCTGCTCGACGCGCTGCGTGACCTCGCCGCGACCGCGCGGGACCTGCCCCGGGCGCCGCGCGTGGAGGTGCCCTCGCCCGCGGGGCTGCGGATGGAGCAGGCCGTGCTGCCCCGCGACGCCTTCTTCGGCCCGGCCGAGGACGTGCCTGTGGCCGAGGCGGCCGGGCGGGTCGCGGCCGAGATGATCACTCCGTACCCGCCGGGCATCCCGGCCGTCCTTCCGGGGGAGCTCCTCACCGAGCCGGTGCTGGCGTACCTGCGGACGGGACTGGCCGCGGGTATGCACCTGCCCGACCCCACGGATCCGGAGCTGGAGACGGTCCGGGTCCTCGCCGAGGACGCGCGGTGAAGTGAAACGGGTCACGAGGCCCGGTCCTGATGACGCGCGGGCACCGTAGATGGTTTATCGTTCATTCATACGTGGTGACGGAGTCGACCCACCGTCCTCCGTGCACCACCGCTTACGGCCCTGGCTGGTCTCCCCCGTCCAGCCAGGGCTTTCTCATGCGCGGAGAAAGTTCCGCACGCCGAGGTGCCCAGGGCCCCGCCAGCGGCTGAAATGGGCGTAGGCAACAGCACCGGATGTCGACCGCCGGCGAGGAGCTCCGCATGACCAAAGCGATCAAACTGCTGAACGCCCTGCCTCCGCCCCAGCGGCAGCGTCTGATGACGCTCGCGCGGGAGGTGTCCTTCCCCGAGGACGCACGGATCTTCGAGGCGGGCGGCACGGCCGACCGCTTCTGGGTCATACGCTCCGGCGCGGTCTCCCTGGACCAGCAGGTGAACTCCCTGCAGCGGGTGACGGTGGCCAGCCTCGGCGCGGGCGACCTGCTCGGCTGGTCCTGGCTGTTCCCTCCGCACACGTGGGACTTCGGGGCGGTGGCGTTCAGCCCCGTACGCGCCTACGAGTTCGACGCCGGGGCCGTGCTGCGGCTGTGCGAGGAGGATCCCGAGCTCGGGATGACCCTGGTGCGCTCGGTCGCCGAGGTGCTCGCGCACCGGCTGGAGATGACCCGGGGCAAGCTGATGGAGCAGTACACCCTGCACCGGCGGGGGGCCCTGTGAGACGTCGGACGCGGTAGCGCCGCCCCAGCCGCCGGGTGCTTCGCGGCCGGGTCTCAGCTTCCCGCGATGAGCAGGGCACCGAGCACGATCATGGTGGCGGCGACCAGGCCGTCCAGCACGCGCCAGGCGGCCGGCTTGGCGAGGAAGCGGCTGAGCATGCGGGCGCCGAAGCCGAGGGCGGTGAACCAGCACAGGCTCGCCAGCACCGCGCCGAGGCCGAACGTCCAGCGCAGCGGACCGTGGTCGGCGGCGACCGAGCCCAGCAGGAAGACGGTGTCGAGGTAGACGTGCGGATTGAGCCACGTCATCGCCAGGCAGGTGAGCACCGCCCGGCGGCGCGATCCGGCCGCTTCCCCCTCCGCCCGCAGCGCGCCACCGTCGGGCCGGAACACCCGGCGGGCGGCCAGGGCGCCGTAGCACAGCAGGAACGCCCCGCCGATCCAGCCGACGGCCGCCAGCGCGCCCGGCCACATCACCACCACCGCGCCCACCCCGCCCACCCCGAGCGTGATGAGGGCGGCGTCGGACAGGGCGCAGATGCCGACCACGGCGAGGACGGCGTCGCGGCGGATCCCCTGACGCAGGACGAAGGCGTTCTGGGCGCCGATGGCGACGATGAGTGACAGGCCGGTGCCGAATCCCGCGGCTGCGGCGGTGAGGGTGCTGGTCATGGCGTCGACGCTACGGACGGGACCCGATCCGGGTCCAGCTAAAGATTCTTACCTATCATTAGCTCACATGATGATGACCGATCTTCCCCTGGACCAGGTGCGGACCCTCCTCGCGGTCGTGGACGAGGGGACGTTCGACGCGGCGGCGGCCGCGCTGCACGTGACGCCGTCGGCGATCAGCCAGCGGGTGAAGGCGCTGGAGCAGCGCACCGGACGGGTCCTGCTGCTGCGGACCAAGCCGGTGCGGCCGACCGAGTCGGGCGAGGTGCTGGTGCGGCTGGCCCGCCAGGTGGCGCGGCTGGAGCACGACGCGTACGCGGAGCTCGGGCTGAGCGGGGCGGGGGAACCGATCCGGGTGTCGGTGGCCGTGAACGCCGACTCGCTCGCCACCTGGTTCCTCCCGGTGCTCACGCGCGTACCGGAGGAGTTGCGGCTCTGCTTCGAACTGCGCCGCGAGGACGAGGACCACACGGCGGCGCTGCTGCGCGAGGGCGTGGTGATGGCCGCGGTGACCTCGTCACCGGATCCCGTGCCGGGCTGTTCCGTACGGTCTCTGGGGCGGATGCGCTACCTCCCGGTGGCGGCGCCCGACTTCGCCGCCCGCAGGCTGGACGGCCCCTTGGAGCAGGTGCTGCTCGAAGCGCCCGTGGTGACCTTCGACCGGCGGGACGACCTCCAGGACGGCTTCGTCCGCCGGCTCACCCGGGGCCGGAGCGGCGCGAGCGCGCTGCGGCACTATGTGCCGACCTCCGAGGGCTTCGTCGATGCCGTCGCCGCGGGACTGGGCTGGGGCCTGGTGCCCGAGGCCCAGGCGGAGCCCCGCCTGCGCAGCGGCCGGCTCGTCCCACTCGCCGAGGGACGGGCCACCGACGTGCCGCTGTACTGGCAGCAGTGGAAGCTCGACTCCCCCGCACTGGCGCGGGTGGCGGAGACGGTGACGGCGACAGCGGCGGAAGCACTACGTGTCTGAGACCGGCTCCCTGGTGCCGTCCAGCCGTGCCGTCGCGCTGTCCAGCAGCATCTCCAGCGCCGTCGGGTAAGCGCTGGTGACCATGCGGGTGGCGAGCAGCGGTGCCGCCTCCGCGATGCGGGGGTGGGTGGTGGCGGGCAGGCGGGCGTACGCCGAACGCCACATCTCCTCGTCGGCCTGGAGTGATTGCCTCGGCAGGGCCAGCGAGGCGGCGTCGAGAGCGGCGATGCCGAGAGTGGTGTCGATGAAGGCGTGGTAGATGCGCACCGCGTCCGGCAGCGGGAAGCCCGCCGTGCGCAGGATGTCCAGGACGGCCTCGTCGGCCGCGAGTTCGTTGGCCCGGCCCGAGACCCGGCTGGCGGTGAGCACCGCCGCCTGCGGATGGGCCACGTAGGCGGCGTGGATGCGCAGCCCGACGGACCGCAGGTCCGCCCGCCACTCCCCCGTCGGCGCCCAGCCGCCGAGCGCCTGCCCGATCAGCGCGTCGCCGATGGCGAGCGTGAGGTCGTCCATGCCCCGGAAATACCGGTAGAGCGTGCTCGGATCGGCGTCCAGGGCCAGGCCCAGTCTGCGGGCGGACAGGCCGGCACTGCCGTGTTCGGCCAGCATGCGCAGCGCGGTCTCGACGATCAGTTCCTCCGACAGCACGGTGCCGCTCTTGGTGGGCCTGCGCCGGCGGCGTTTCTCCTCGGGCACCACGGGCTTCGGCACGGCAGCTCCCTCCTTATGCCAACGCCATTGACCTTAAGACACGGCGCGGCGTTGTATCTCCCCAAGGGCGCGCCACGTTCTTCGCAAATAGGGAGTTTCTGTCATGCGTGTACTGCTCGTGGGTGCCGGCGGTGTGGGCGGGGCGATCACCCGGATCGCGGCTCGGCGACGGTTCTTCGAGGCGATGGTGGTGGCCGACTACGACCCGGTCCGGGCCGAGGCGGCGGTCGCGGCGCTCGACGGTGACGCGCGGTTCACCGCCGAGCGGGTGGACGCGGGCGACGAGGCGGCGGTGGCCCGTCTGCTCGCGCGGCACCGCTGCGACGTGCTCCTCAACGCCACCGACCCTCGCTTCGTGATGCCCCTGTTCCGCGCGGCCCGCGCAGCGGGAACCACGTACGTCGACATGGCGGTGTCCCTGTCCCGCCCGCATGCCGAGCGGCCGTACCGGGAGTGCGGGGTCAAGCTGGGCGACGAGCAGTTCGCCCAGGCGGCCGACTGGGAGAAGGAGGGCGTGCTGGCCCTCGTCGGCATGGGCGTGGAGCCGGGCCTGTCGGACGTCTTCGCGCGGTACGCCGCCGATGAACTCTTCGACGAGATCGAGGAGATCGGCGTCCGCGACGGCGCGAACCTCACCGTCGACGGCTACGACTTCGCGCCCTCGTTCAGCATCTGGACCACCATCGAGGAATGCCTCAACCCTCCGGTCGTCTACGAGACCGGCCGGGGCTGGTTCACCACCGAACCCTTCAGCGAGCCCGAGGTCTTCGACTTCCCCGAGGGCATCGGCCCGGTGGAGTGCGTGAACGTGGAGCACGAGGAGGTGCTTCTCGTCCCGCGCTGGGTCGACGCGCGCCGGGTCACCTTCAAGTACGGCCTGGGGCGCGAGTTCATCGAGACGCTGAAGACACTGCGCCTGCTGGGCCTGGACCGCACGGAACCGGTCACCGTGCCGGGGCCGGACGGCCCGGTGGCCGTCTCGCCGCGGGACGTGGTCGCCTCCTGCCTGCCCGACCCCGCGACGCTGGGCGAGCGGATGCACGGCAAGACCTGCGCGGGCACGTGGGTGCGGGGCGTCAGGGACGGGGCGCCGCGCGAGGTGTACCTCTACCACGTGGTCGACAACCAGTGGTCGATGGCGGAGTACGGCTCACAGGCCGTGGTGTGGCAGACCGCCGTCAACCCCGTCGTCGCGCTCGAACTCCTCGCCGCCGGCGCGTGGTCCGGCGCGGGCGTGCTCGGCCCGGAGGCGTTCCCGGCCCGCCCGTTCCTGGACATGCTGGCGGCCTACGGCTCCCCGTGGGGCATGCGGGAGCAGTGACCGGATGTCCGAGGAACCGCTGTTTCACAAGGGATCGACAGGTGACCCGAAGAGGAGTAATCATCCCAACGGGCACGTTTCTACTGTGATGCAGGTGACTTCGATGGACAACTGGCGAGACCACGCTGCCTGCCGGCACGAGGACCCCGAACTCTTCTTCCCGATCGGCACCTCGGGCCCGGCCCTGCTGCAGACAGAGCAGGCCAAGGCGGTGTGCCGGCGCTGCCCCGTCCAGGACCAGTGCCTGGAATGGGCCATGGACACGGGGCAGTCCATCGGCGTGTGGGGTGGCACCAGCGAGACGGAACGGCGTGCGCTGAAGCGGCGCGCGGCCGCCCGGCGCCGCTCCGGCTGAGGTCCGACATCCCCTGGGGGATCAGCTGCGGCGCAGCGTCCCCCAGGGGTTTTCCTGCCGGGACACCTCTGCCTGCGCCTCGTCGATCACCTGCTGGTCGATCCAGCTCATCGGCCGGGCGTCGGTGACCAGCGGTTCGTTGTCGGGTCCGCGGCCCGTCTCCCGGCCCGTGAGCACCCAGGGCCGGACGCCCGGCCCCTTCTCGTGCGGCAGATGGGCGTAGTCGTGCAGGCGGCGGGCCACCCACACCCGGACGGGCCGGTCCTCCCACCACTCCTCGACGTCGAGCGGGTTGGCGGACAGGCCCGGCATGGCGACGCCCGTCAGCTCGTCCGTGCTGGACACTTCGCGGAGATCGGCCCCCGGGCCGCGCGACCAGCGGACGTACAGGCCCTGGTGCCGTTCGACGAGCTCGGTGAGTTCGTCGAGTGTGCGCACGACCGGCAGGTCGTCCGGTCCACTCATGTCGTGACCTCCTCCCTCGGCGCTGTCAGGCGGACGGAGTACCCGCCCGGCGCGAGCGGAATCGGCCGTTCGGCACGGCGCGCCGACGACACCGGGCCGGGGTTGAGCCGGGCCGGGGTTAAGGTCGCGGCAAATCCGTCCGTCGCCGAAGGGGCCGACCATGAGCGTTCGCGTGCGCCGCGTCTATGAACCGCCCGAGCCGGAGGACGGGGTGCGCGTGCTGGTCGACCGGCTGTGGCCGCGGGGACTGGCCAAGGACGCGGCGCGGGTGGACGAGTGGCCGAAGGCGATCACCCCGTCGACGGAACTGCGCCGCTGGTACCACTCCGGCGAGGCCTCGTACGAGACGTTCGCGGAGCGGTACGAGGCGGAGCTCGCCACCGACGAGGCGACCGAGGCGCTCGGACGGGTGCGTGACCTGGTCCGGGAGGGCGAGGTGACGCTGCTGACCGCGTCGAAGACGCCGGAGCGGAGCCATGCCACGGTGCTGGCCCGCCTCCTCGAGGGGTGAGACGGGCCGTCCCGTACGGTCGTCAGGCGGTCTGCTTCGCCGCCGCGCGGCCCGCCGCCCGCCCCGAGAAGAGGCAGCCGCCGAGGAAGGTGCCCTCCAGGGCGTTGTAGCCGTGGACACCGCCGCCGCCGAACCCGGCGACCTCACCTGCGGCGTACAACCCCTCCAGCGGCTTGCCGTCGGCTCCCAGGGCGCGGGAGTCGAGGTCGGTCTGGATGCCGCCGAGCGTCTTGCGGGTGAGGATGTGCAGCTTGACGCCGATGAGGGGGCCGGCCGCCGGGTCGAGGATGCGGTGCGGGGTGGCGACCCGGCCGAGGCGGTCGCCGATGTAGCGGCGGGCGTTGCGGATGCCCTGCACCTGGGCGTCCTTGGCGTAGGGGTTGGCGATCTGGAGGTCGCGGGCCTCGATCTGGCGCTTGATCTCGGCCGCGTCGAGGAGCGGTTTGTCGGTGAGCTCGTTCATCTTCGCGACGAGTTGTTCGACGCCGGGCGCGGTCACGAAGTCGGCGCCCTTGCGCAGGAACGCGTCGACCGGCCCCGGAGCGCCCTTGCCGAGGATGCGTTCCTTGAGGAACCCGGCCCGGTCCTTGGCGGTGATGTCGGGGTTCTGCTCCGAGCCCGACAGCGCGAACTCCTTCTCGATGATCTTCTGGCTGAGGATGAACCAGGAGTGGTCGTACCCGGCGATGTCCTCGGTGGTGCGCAGGTGCTTCAGGGTGCCGAGGGTGTCGTAGCCGGGCAGGTACGGCCCGGGCAGGCGGCGGCCGAGGGCGTCGAACCACATCGAGGACGGTCCGGGCAGGATGCGGATGCCGTGACCGGGCCAGATCGGGTCCCAGTTCTGCAGGCCCTCGGTGTAGTGCCACATGCGGTCCCGGTTGACCAGCCGCACACCCGCCTCGGCGCTGATGTCGAGCATCCGGCCGTCGACGTAGGCGGGGACGCCGGTGACCATCTCCTTCGGCGGGGTGCCGAGGCGCTCGGGCCAGTAGCGGCGGACGATGTCGTGGTTGGCGCCGATGCCGCCGCTGGTGACGATGACGGCCTGGGCGGTGAGCTCGAACTCGCCGATGGGGTCGCGGTTGGAGGCGACACCGCGGGGTGAGCGGTCCTCGGCCAGGACCGTGCCGCGCACGCCGCGGGCGGTGCCGTCGTCGACGACCAGGGCGTCGACGCGGTGGCGGTGATGGAAGGTGAGCAGGCCGTCGCGCGCGGCCTGCCTGGCGTACCGGACGAAGGGTTCGACGACGCCGGTGCCGGTGCCCCAGGCGATGTGGAAGCGGGGCACGGTGTTGCCGTGCCCGTGGGCGGTGAGGTCGCCGCGCTCGGCCCAGCCGACGGTGGGCAGGAACGTGATGCCGTGCCCGTTCAGCCAGGACCGCTTCTCCCCGGCCGCGAACTCGACATAGGCGCGTGCCCAGCGCACGGCCCAGGTGTCCTCGTCGTCGAGCCGGTCGAAGCCCGCGCTGCCCCGCCAGTCGCTCCAGGCGAGGTCGAAGGAGTCCGTGATGCCCAGGCGGCGCTGCTCCGGTGAGTCGACGAGGAACAGCCCGCCGAAGGACCAGAAGGCCTGTCCGCCGAGGTTGGCGGCGTTCTCCTGGTCGACGAGGGCGACCCTCCGGCCCCTGCTGGTCAGTTCGTGTGCCGCGACCAGGCCGGCGAGGCCCGCTCCGACGACGATGACGTCGGCATCCATGGCGACCGTTCCCTTCTTCAGTTCTCGGAGTGATCGGGGGTGCCGCTGCCGTCGGTCAGCAGGGCCGTGAGGAGTTGCTTCAGCCAGGAGCGGGCGCGACGGACGTCCCGGTCCAGCAGCAGTTGGGTGGTGACGCCGTCGTAGGCCGCGACCACGGCGTGGGCAGCGGCGTCGGTGTCACCGAGCACGGCGGGCAGCGCGGTGTGTCCCCGGGCGCGGGCGAGCCGGTCGGCGATGGCCTGCCGCAGCCGAGCGCGGTGTTCCAGCAGGCTCTGCGCCACCTCCGGGTCACGGGCGGCGTACACCAGGAAGTCCGTCTTCACCAGGAGCCAGTCACGGTCGAGGAGCAGCACCTCCGTGACGCGGTCGACGGCGGCCGGCACGTCGAGGCCGGGCCCGTCGAGGGAGAGGGCGTCGGAGACCTGCTCCGCGATCAGGTCGGCACGCTCGCGGTAGAGAGCGAAGAACAGCTCGTCGAGGCTGGAGAAGTTGGAGTAGAAAGCGCCCCTGCTGTAGCCGGCGGCCTCGCAGACCTCTTCGATCGAGACGCGCCCGAAGCCCTTGGCTGCGAACACGGAGAACGCCGCCTGGAGGAGCTTGGCGCGGGTGTGGACACGGCGCCTGGTCACCCGCCCGGTGCTTTCCTCCGCGGCCATGTCCGACCCCCTTTCGATACACGACTGTATTCGATACAGCGATGCATCGAAAGCGCGCCTCTCCATGGAACGTGTTTTCGATTAATGGGTACGCTGAACGCATGCACCTCCAGGGCTCCCTCTTCGACCAGGCCGACGAGCTGCGCCTCGGCCCTCTCGACGAGACCAGCCGTACCCACCTGGGTTTCGGCGCCTGGCTCGACGTCCTGCCCGGGTGGCTCCACGGTTCCGACGCACTGTTCGAACAGCTGGCCGCCGAGGTTCCGTGGCGGGCGGAGCGGCGGAAGATGTACGACCAGGTCGTCGACGTGCCCCGGCTGCTCGCCTTCTACGGCGCCGAGGACCGTTTGCCGCACCCGGTGCTCACCGACGCGCGGGACGCGCTGAGCGCGCACTACGGCGAGGAACTGGGCGAGCCGTTCACCACGGCCGGGCTCTGCTACTACCGGGACGGCCGGGACAGTGTGGCCTGGCACGGCGACCGGATCGGGCGCGGTGCGCGCGAGGACACGATGGTCGCGATCCTGTCCCTCGGAGCGCCGCGTGATCTGCTGCTGCGCCCGATGCGGGGCGGTCGCGACACGGTGCGCCGCCCGCTGGGCCACGGCGACCTCGTTGTGATGGGCGGCTCCTGCCAGCGCACCTGGGAGCACTCGATACCCAAGAGCACGCGTGCCACGGGCCCACGGATCAGCGTCCAGTTCCGGCCGCACGGCGTGCACTGAGACGGGACGTGCTTGCCGAAGCGGCAAAAGGCTTGGCGTTTGTCGCCGTGGGCGTCGGACGATCGCTGGACCGAGCGCCTCATTCCTGACCGCGGGAGGATCCATGCCGCAGATGTCCGCCGTCGACCGCACCCATCGCCTGGTGCCTTCACCGGCCGGCCGCCTCCACCTCGTCGAGCAGGGTGACGGGCCACTGGTACTGCTTCTGCACGGGTTTCCCGAATCCTGGTACGCGTGGCGGCACCAGTTGCCGGCCCTGGCCGCGGCCGGCTGTCGCGCGGTGGCCGTCGACGTACGCGGCTACGGACGCTCCTCCCGGCCCGCGGCCGTGGAGGCCTACCGGATGCTGGAGCTGGTGGAGGACAACGTCGCCGTGGTGGAGGCGCTGGGCGAACGGTCCGCGGTCGTCGTCGGGCACGACTGGGGTGCCACGATCGCCGCGACCTCCGCGCTGGTCCGGCCCGACGTGTTCCGCGCGGTGGGGCTGCTGAGCGTGCCCTACACACCGCCCGGCGGCCCCAGGCCCAGTGAGGTCTTCGCGCGGATGGGCGGCGAGGAGGAGTTCTACGTCTCCTACTTCCAGCGGCCCGGGCGGGCCGAGGCGGAGGTCGAACCCGACGTACGCGGCTGGCTCGCGGGCTTCTACGCCGCCCTGTCCGCCGACACGACGCCCGTGGCCGATCCGCACTTCGTGGCGCGCGGGGGGAGGCTGCGCGACCGGTTCCCCGCCGACCGGCTGCCGCACTGGCTGAGCGAGGCCGACCTGGACGTCTTCGCCGGGGAGTTCGAACGGACGGGGATGACCGGCGCCCTGAACCGGTACCGGAACATGGACCGGGACTGGGAGGACCTGGCGGACTTCGCCGGGGCCCCGATCAGACAGCCTTCGCTGTTCATCGGCGGCGGCCTGGACGCCTCCACGACCTGGCTGGCGGCGGCGATCGAGTCGTTCCCGGCCACCCTCCCCGGACTGACGGCCTCTCACATCCTCGACGGCTGCGGGCACTTCGTCCAGCAGGAACGTGCGGCGGAGACCAACCGGCTCCTGATCGACTGGCTCGCTGGTCTTCCCTGACCGCGGGCCGGGGCCCTCCGCGCCGCTCGCGAAGGGCCCCGACGGTGTCCTGCCGGCACGATGGAGCCGGCTCAGACCTCCAGGTCGGCCTCGATCCGGCGGAGCTGGTGGCGGGCCATCGCCAGGTTGGCCCGGCTTCCGTCGAGCACGAGGTAGAGGAACAGCCCGCTGCCGCCGCGCCCCTTGAGCAGGCGGATGAGGTGGTACTGCGTGTTCAGGGTGATCAGGATGTCCTCGATCTCCTCCTTCAGACCCAGGTGTTCCATGGTGCGCAGCTTGGCCCGTACGACGTCGGTGTTGCCGGCCGCGGCGACTTCCAGGTCGAAGTCCTTGCTGCCGCCGAGGGTGCCGAGGGCCATGCCGCTGGTGTAGTCGACGAGGGCGGCGGCCGTCGCTCCGTCGATGGAGCTCAGGCATTCCTTCAGCGCGGTCTCCGTGTTCGCCATCAGTCGGTTCCTTTCGTTCGCTGTTGCTTCGTTCGGTGTTCGGTGTTCGGTGTTCGTTCGGTCGGTCGGTCCGGAGGTTCCGGCGGCTCAGGTCCCGGTCTGCGGGCGCGGCTGGTGAGTGGGCCGCTGCGGGGTGCGTACCGGGAGGGTGCCGATGGGGCGGGCCGTGGCCGGGGGCGCCGTGGCGAGGTGTTCGGCGGGCGCGGGCCGGTCGGCGTGGCGGCCGGTGCCTGGGCCTACCCGGGTGGCCAGCAGGTCGGCGATCCGGGCGCCGCTGCGCCGGCCCTCCAGGTGCAGGCGGCCGACGTTGACCCGGTCTTCGGCGAGGAGGGTGAGGACGGCGGTCGTTCCGGCCGCGTACGTGGCGACGTAGCCCCGGGAGCCGCGCACCAGCAGTTCACGGAACTCGCCGCGGCCGGCGGCGTCGGTCATGCGGTAGGCGACGCCGAGGGCGGCGGCGGTGAGGGCCGCGAGTCCCTCCGGTTCGGTCTCCGGCACGTCGTGGGCGAGGACCAGTCCGTCGACGGTGGCCGCGAGGGAGCCCGTCAGCCGGGGTACGCGGGTGCGGAGCCGCCGCAGTTCGTCCAGGACGTCGGTCTCGACGGCCATGAGCTGTCTCCTTTCGGCACGCTGTCGTCGCGCGCGGATCACAGTGCCTCCAAGGCGTGCAGGAGCCGTCGCAGCAGTGCGGTGTCGGGCTCGTCCGACGGGGCAGGACGAGGGGCGGGTCCCGGTGCGGCGGACGCGGGGGCGGGGGCAGGGGCGGGAGTTACGGGGACGACCAGCCCGGCGGCGGCCAGGCGGCGGAGTTCGACGAGGGTGTGGAAGGTGCGGCAGGCGAGGGCCGTTGCGATCTGGGCGGCGGTCCGGACACCGTCCACCTGGGCGAGGGTGCGACTGCGGCGGGCCGGCAGGTCCACGGTGCCTCCCTGCACTACCCGGGCGAGCGGGGCGAGGTCGATGGCGGGGTCCGGCCATATGCGGTGCAGCAGTTCACGGCGGCGTCTCGACTCGCGCAGCACCGTGTCCACCGCTACGGGGCGGACCGCGCCCAGCCAGTGCGCGACTCCGGGGCGGAAGCGGAGGGCCGGCGCGTCGTGGGCGAGGACGAAGTACGCCGCGTCGAAGAGGGCGCCCAGGTGGCACAGCTCCAGCGCACCGGCGGCGAGGTGGCCGCTGTCCACCAGTTGACGGCCCACGCGGCAGCCGCGTCCGGCCTGGTCGATCGCCTGCCACCAGCCGTCGGGGGCGAGCGCGCCGCTGTGGGTGAGCAGGTCGCCGAGGTCGGGAGTGAGGGCGGACTCGACGTGGACGACGTGTCCCGCCGCGAGGTAGACGATCCCCGACTCGGTGGACAGGGCGCCGCTCGCGCGCTCCACGGCCAGGGTGCCGAGCAGGGACGAGGCCGGTTCGTCCGTGCGTGGGGTCAGAGCCGATGTGATCATCCGAGCACCAGTCTGTCCGCCATGTCGGCCAGCCGGATGCGGGCCAGGGCGAGATTGCCCTCGGCGCGGTCGAGCCACAGGTGCACGAACACGGTGCTGTCGAAGGTGGTGCTGACGAACCTGAGCAGGTGGTACGAGTCGGCGTTCGTGATGATCAGGTCCTGCACGGGTGGTTCCTTGCCGGACGGCCCGCCCGGGTCGCCGCCGACCGGGGCGAGGGCGCCGCTCTCGGTGGCGAGACGGGCGAGTTCGGCGGCCTCCGCGGCCGCGGCCTCCACGTCTCCCCCCGGTGCGTCGCCCACGGCGCCCAGGGCAAGACCGCTGATCCAGTCGACCACCGATGCCCCTCGCGCGCCGGGCAACCGCATGGCTTCCAGCAGACTCTCGTCGATTCCGGGCACGCCGGATCCCCTCCCCCTGCACGGCCGTTCCCGCGAACGTGAGCACGACACTACGGTGTGTGCTCGGCCCAGGTGAACGCTTTGGCATTTTCCAACGGCATTGTGCAAAAACGGGTGGTAGGGCGAACGAGGTCGGACCAAAGCGAGCAGTGTCAGGCGGCGTGGCGGACGACGGCCCGAACCAGGTGGTCGACGTCGTGTTCCGTGGTGGCGAAGGAGGTCACGAAGCGGACGACTCCCGGCTCCCAGCGGTCGTGGTAGAAGGCGTAATTTTCGGCCAGCAGCCCCTCGGTGATCTGCTGAGGGAGGCGGCAGAAGAGGATGTTGGCGTCGGCGGCGCCGAGCAGTTCCACCCCGGGTACCGCCTTGAGGCCCGCCTGGAGGCGAGCGGCCATGGCGTTGGCGTGGGCCGCGTTGCGCAGCCACAGATCGTCGCGCAGGTAGGCGTCCAGCTGGGCGGCCTGGAAGCGCATTTTGGACGTGAGCTGACCGGCCCGCTTGGCGCGGAAGGCGAGTTCGGACGTGAGCGAGCGGTCGAAGACGACGATCGCGTCGGCTGTCATCGTGCCGTTCTTGGTGGCGCCGAAGGACAGCAGGTCCACACCCGCCCGCCAGGTCAGCTCGGCGGGGGTGCAGCCGAGTGCGGCCACGGCTCCCGCGAAACGCGCACCGTCCATGTGCAGGCGCAGTCCGGCCTCCTCGGCGATGGACCCGAGGGTGCGGATCTCGTCGAGGGTGTAGACGGCTCCGGTCTCGGTGGCCTGGGTGACGCTCACGACGGACGGTTCCACGCTGTGCACGTCACCGGCCTTGTGCCGGGCGGCTGTCCGCAACTGCTCCGGGTCGATCCTGGCGTCGTCGCCGCCGAGCGGGACGAGTTTCGCGCCGGCCGTGTAGAACTCGGGCGCACCGCACTCGTCGTTGTTGACGTGGCTGTCGCGGTGGCACAGCACGCTGCCCCAGGGCGGGGTCAGCGCCGCCAGGCTCAGCGCGTTCGCCGCGGTCCCCGTGGAGACGAGCAGGACATCGACGTCACGCTCGAATATCTCGCTCAGCCTGCGCTCGACCGCGGCCGTGGTGTCGTCCGTCCCGTAGGGCAGGGCCGGGCCGGTGGCGACCGCGGCCATCGCTTCGACGATCTCCGGCGAGCCGCCGGCGACGTTGTCGCTGCTGAAGATGCGTGCCGTCGGGGTGGTCGTGGTGGCGCTCATGGTGAAGGTCCTCAGCGATCTCGTTCGGGCCGTCTGGCGGCGGTGGAGGTTGGCGGTCGCCGGGCTGCCGGATCAGGTGCCGCGGCGGTCCACAGGTGGGGCGGACGGCAGTGCCGGGACAGGTGCCGCGGCGGTCCACCGGTGGGGCGGACGACCGTGCCGGGACAGGTGCCGCGACCGTCCACCGGTGAGGCAGGCGGCCGTGCCGGGACAGATGCCGCGGCCGTCCACCGGTGGGGCAGGCGGCCGTGCCGGGTCAGGTGCCGCGGCCGTCCGCCGGTGGGGCGGGCGGCCGTGCCGGGTCCGCCGCGGCGATGAGCTGACGCAGCGCGCCGTAGTAGACCTCGTCGTCGGTGACGGCGGGCACGATCGCGGCCAGGTGGCCGGTCAGTGTGGGGAAGTCCTCCGGGTCGAGCGCGGCGAGGGCGGCTCGGGTGGCGCCCTGGGCGGCCTTGACGTCGTGGTGGTCCACGAAGCCGGCGCTGCCGAGGGTGAGCAGGTACATCCGCCGGTAGGCGGTGATCGCCTCCTCGGGCGTCATGCCCGCGGCGAGACTGTCGGCGAGCTGCGGCTCGACCAGGCGGGCCAGCAGGTGTGGCCCGAGCCAGGGCCGTGTACCGCGCAGGGCGAGCAGCCCCGGACGGTCCGCCAGCAGCCGGTGGAGCGCGGTGAACCGGGCCTCGGTGGCGGCGGCCCAGTCGGCGTGCGGCGCCGCTTCGGGCAACTGGGCGGCCAGGTGGTCGAGGCACAGGTCCAGCAGTCCGGCCAGGTCGACGCACCGACGCTGCAGCGAGGCGAGGGAGATCCCCAGCCGCGCCGCCAGGGCACGGAAGGTCAGAGCCTCGGGGCCGCCCTCGTCGATCAGCAGGAGGGCCGTTTCGGCGATGCGGTCCGGGGTCGCGCGATCCAGGGAGGGAGAGTGGCGAGGCATGCGAGTCAGCGTACGATACAACGTACCGAACAGCCAGGGCGGGTCGCCCTCGACAGGGCAACCGCCCCCCTGGCATCCCTCAAAGGCGTTCGATGATGGTGACGTTGGCCTGGCCGCCGCCCTCGCACATGGTCTGCAGGCCGTAGCGGCCGCCGGTGCGTTCCAGCTCGTGCAGGAGCGTGATCATCAGCCGGGTTCCGGTGGCTCCGAGCGGGTGGCCGAGGGCGATGGCGCCCCCGTTGACGTTGACCTTCCCGGGGTCGGCGCCGGTCTCCCTCAGCCAGGCCAGCACCACCGGGGCGAAGGCCTCGTTGATCTCGACCAGGTCGATGTCGTCGAGCGTCATCCCGGCCTTCTTCAGGGCGTACGCGGTGGCGGGGATCGGGGCGGAGAGCATGCGGATCGGATCCTCACCGCGCACCGAGAGGTGGTGGACGCGGGCCCTGGGGGTCAGCCCGTGCTCTCGCACCGCCCGCTCGGACGCCACGAGCACGGCCGAGGCACCGTCGGAGATCTGCGAGGAGAGCGCGGCGGTCAGCCGGCCGCCCTCCACGAGCGGTTTCAGTCCCGCCATCTTCTCCTTGCTGGTGTCGCGGCGCGGTCCCTCGTCGTGGGTCACGTCGCCGTACGCGACGGTCTCCCGGTCGAAGCGGCCCTCGTCGATGGCCCGGATCGCCCGCTGGTGGGAGCGCAGCGCGAACTCCTCCATGGCCTCCCGCGAGATGTCCCACTTCCGGGCGATCTCCTCGGCGCCGAGGAACTGGTTGACCGGCCGGTCGCCGTAGCGGGCCCGCCAGCCCGCCGAGCCGGCGAACGGGCCTTCGGTCAGACCCAGCGGTTCGGCGGCCTGGCGGGTGGCGAAGGCGATGGGCACCTGCGACATGTTCTGCACACCGCCCGCCACGACCAGGTCCTGGGTGCCGGAGAGGACGCCCTGCGCGGCGAAGTGCAGGGCCTGCTGCGAGGAGCCGCACTGGCGGTCGACCGTCACACCGGGCACCTCTTCGGGCAGTCCGGCGGCCAGCCAGCAGGTGCGGGCGATGTCCCCGGCCTGCGGGCCGACGGTGTCGAGGCAGCCGAGGACGACGTCCTCGACGGCGGCCGGGTCGACACCGGAGCGCTCCATCAGCGCGGTCAGCGCGTGCGCGCCGAGGTCGGCCGGGTGGACGGCGGACAGTCCGCCGCCACGCCGTCCGACCGGGGTGCGCACCGCTTCGACGATGTAGGCCTCGGCCATGGCGTCTCCTTCTGCGTGTCGGCGCTCTGCGGGTCTGCCTATGAGTCGTGCGGTGCGATGCCCTCCAGCACCATCGACAGGTACTGCCGGGCGATTTCCTCGGGGCTGTGCCGGCCGCCGGGCCGGTACCAGGACGCGGCGACCCAGACGGTGTCGCGCAGGAAGCGGTAGGTGAGCCGTGGGTCCAGATCGGCGCGGAAGACCTTGGCGGTCACTCCGCGCTCCAGCGTGCCCAGCCACACCTTCTCGAACTTCTGCTGCGACTCGACGAGGTAGGCGAAGTGCGGCTGGGTTCCGAGGTGTCTGGACTCCTTCTGGTAGATGGCCACCGCGGCATGGTGCCGGTCGATCTCCCGGAAGGACTCGGTCACCAGGGCCTCCAGCGTCTCCCTGGGGCCCAGCCCGGCGGAGAGCACGGCGTCGTACCGGGCCCAGAGTTCGTCCAGGAAGGTGGAGAGGATCTCGTCCAGCATCGACTCCTTGGAGTCGAAGTGGTAGTAGAGGCTGCCCGCCAGCATCCCCGCCGCGTCCGCGATCTTGCGGACGGTGGTGGCGCTGTAGCCCTGCTCGGCGAACACCCGGGCGGCGATGGCCAGGAGTTCCTCGCGCCGCTCGGGCGGGCTCACCGTGGTCTTCTTGCGGTCGCTGCTGCTGCTTTTCGGCACCGGACCATTCTCGCCTCACGGGTGCTGGCTGCTGACCGACAGGACCTCGCCGGTCAGGTACGACGAGTAGCCGCTGGCCAGGAACACGATCACGTTGGCCACCTCCCAGGGTTCGGCGTGGCGCCCGAAGGCCTCACGGCTGGTCAGTTCCTCCAGCAGTTCGGGGGTGGTGACCTTGGCGAGGTGCGGGTGCATGGCCAGGCTCGGGGAGACGGCGTTCACTCGCACGCCGTACGCGGCGGCCTCCACTGCGGCGCACCGGGTGAGGGCCATGACTCCGGCCTTCGCGGCGGCGTAGTGGGCCTGCCCCTGCTGTGCGCGCCAGCCGATCACCGAGGCGTTGTTGACGACGACACCACCGGCGCCCGCGGCCTTCATGCGGCGCAGTGCGGCGCGAGTGCAGCGGAAGGTGCCGTTGAGGGTGACGTCGAGGACCTTGCTCCACTGCTCGTCGGTCATGTCGACGAGGTCGGCGGTGCCGCCGAGGCCGGCGTTGTTGACGACGATGTCCAGGCGTCCGTGCTGTTTCTCGGCGTGGTCGAACAGCGCTTTGACCTGGTACTCGTCCGTGACGTCGCAAGGCAGCGCGGTGACGCGGTCCGCGCCGAACTCGGCGGCCAGTTCCGCCTCGGACTCCTTCAGGCGGCGGGTGTGTGCGTCGGAGACCACGATCCGGGCGCCCTCCTCCAGCAGCCGCCGGGCGGTCGCGCCGCCGATCCCGGCGCCCGCGGCGGCGGTGATGACCGCACTGCGGCCGGCCAGCAGGCCGTGGCCGGGCACGTACGGCGGTGGAGCCGGGGTCATGGGCGTACCTCCATGTGGAGCTACAGCCGCTGCCGGCGTCGGCAGTGGATGACGGTTCTCGACGGCTGACGCCGAGCAGGTTAATCTACCAAACACTTGTTAGGAAGGAGGGTGATGGACCTCGACTTCACCGCCGCCGAGGACGCCTTCCGCGCCGAGGCCCGGGGCTGGCTCGCCTCCCATGTGCCGTCGGTCCCGCTGCCGTCGCTGGAGACCGCCGAGGGCTTCGCGGCCCACCGGGAGTGGGAGCGCGTGCTGTTCGCCGGACGCTGGTCGGTGGTCTCCTGGCCGGAGGAGTACGGTGGCCGGGGCTCCACCCTCCTGGAGTGGCTGATCTTCGAGGAGGAGTACTACAGG
This sequence comes from Streptomyces sp. NRRL S-455, assembly GCF_000717875.1. Taxonomy (GTDB): domain Bacteria; phylum Actinomycetota; class Actinomycetes; order Streptomycetales; family Streptomycetaceae; genus Streptomyces. The sequence goes on along the minus strand of NZ_JOCT01000020.1, from coordinate 83,358 downwards.
GCGGGGGCGCCCGGCCGGGTCTCCCAGAACGGCATCAGCCTCCTCGCCCCGACCCTCTGCGAGTACGGCACCGAGGAGCAGCGTGCGCGGGTGCTGCCGCCGATGGCGAGCGGTGAGGTGATCTGGGCGCAGGCCTGGTCCGAACCGGAGGCGGGTTCCGATCTGGCCTCGCTGCGGTCCACCGCGGTGCGGACGGAGGGCGGCTGGCGCATCAGCGGCCAGAAGACCTGGTCGTCCCGGGCGGCCTTCGCGGACCGCGCGTTCGGCCTGTTCCGCAGCGATCCGGACGCGGACCGGCCGCACAAGGGGCTGACATACCTGATGTTCCCGCTGGACGCGGACGGGGTGACCGTGCGGCCCATCGGGCGGCTGGACGGCAAGCCCGCCTTCGCCGAGCTCTTCCTCGACGACGTCTTCGTGCCGGACGAGGACGTCATCGGCGAGCCGGGACAGGGCTGGCGGGTCGCGATGAGCACCACCGGCAACGAGCGCGGGCTGACCCTGCGCAGCCCCGGCCGCTTCACCGCCGCCGCCGACCGGCTGGCCGCCCTGTGGTGCTCGGCCGGCGGGCCCGGCGGCACCGCGCTGCGGGACCGGGTCGCCGACGCGGTGATCGGCGCCCGCGCCTACCAGCTGTTCACCTACGCCCAAGCCTCACGGATCGCCGCCGGCGGGTCGGTCGGCGCCGAGTCCAGCCTCAACAAGGTCTTCTGGTCCGAGTTCGACATCGCCCTGCACGAGACCGCCCTCGATCTGCTCGGTCCGTCGGGCGAGCTGTCCGACGAGGCCACGGAGGCACCAGGACACGGAAGTTGGGCGGAGGGGTACACGTTCTCGCTGGCCGGGCCCATCTACGCCGGCACCAACGAGATCCAGCGCGACATCATCGCCGAGCGGCTGCTCGGGCTGCCGAAGGGACGCCGGTGATGCGGTTCCTCCCCGACGACGAGCAGCGGGAGTTCGCCCGCACGCTGGACCGCATGCTGGGATCCGCCGGCACACCGGGCGTCGTACGGTCCTGGGCATCCGGCGACCACGGCCCCGGACGCGCCCTGTGGGCACGACTCGCCGAGGCCGGCGTCTTCGCCCTCGCCGTGCCCGAGGAGCACGAGGGTCTGGGGCTCCTCCCCGTGGAACTGACCGTCGCCTTCGGCGTGCTGGGCCGCCATGCCGTGCCCGGTCCGGTGGCGGAGACGGCCGCCGCCGGTGCTCTCCTCGGCCGGCTCGGGGGTGACCCGGCCCGCCTCTGGCTGCCCCGGATCGCGTCGGGCAAGGCCGTGGCGTCCCTGTGCGTGCTGTCGCCCGGAGGCAGCCCGTACGCCCTGGACGCCGACATCGCCGACGCGCTGTTCGTCGTGGACCACGACACCGTACGCCTCGCGGAATCGCACGGTCCGGTGCAGCCGTCGGCCGACCCGGCGCGGAGGCTGGCCCGTCCGCTCGGCGGAACCGTGCTGGCGCGGGGGCCGCAGGTGGCGGCGGCCGCCGCGCACGCCGCGGATGTCGCGGCCCTGGCCACGGCCGCCCAGGCCCTCGGGCTGGGACGCGCGCTGCTTAAACGCACCGTGGAGTACGTCCGGCGGCGCACCCAGTTCGGTGTGGCCGTCGGCTCGTTCCAGGCGGTCAAGCACCGTCTGGCCGACACCCTCATCGCCCTGGAGTTCGCCCAGCCCCTGGTTCACGCGGCGGCCCTGGCCCTGGCGGCAGGCGATCCGGGGTCCGTTCGCGGGGTCGCCGCGGCGAAAGTGGCGGCCGGTGAGGCGGCCCACGCGTCGGCGCGTACGGCCCTGCAGCTCCACGGCGCCCTCGGCTACACCGATGAACCGGATCTGTCCCTGTGGATCCGCAAGGCCCGCCCGTTGCGCACCGCCTGGGGTGATCCGGCCGCGTGCCGGGCCCGCGTGCTCGCGGCGGCGTCGGCCGGCCCTGGCGGTCTCACGGGGTGGTCCGCAGCCGCCCCAGGGTGGCGTACGCCTCGGTCATGATCCTGTCGACGAGTTCGGCGCAGGACGGCAGGTCGTCTATGAGTCCGCCGACCTGGCCGCAGGCCATCACCCCCAGGTCGGTGCGGCCGTCGACCATCGCGGCCCTGAGGAACATCGGGGTGCCGGCCGCGAGCAGGACCTGACTCCACGTCAGTTCCCGGCCCCGCTTCATGGCCAGGCCGTCGCGCGCCAGACCGGCCCAGCTCATGCCGGATTCCCGCTTGAAGGCGGAGACGTGCCGCAGCGCGCGCAGCAGGGACGCCGCGCGGCCGGAGCGCTCCAGCGTGTCCACGAGGTCGGTGCGCAGCATCCGGTGCGGCAGGCCGTCGACCCTGGTGGTGACGGTGATGTCCTGGACGCCCGCTGCCAGGTAGCGGGCCTTGACGGCGTCGGGGACGGTGCTGTCGGAGGTGAGCAGGAAGCGGGTGCCCATGGCGATGCCGGCGGCGCCGTAGGCCAGTGCGGCCACCAGTCCGCGTCCGTCGCGGAATCCGCCGGCGGCGATCACCGGGATGTCCACGGCGTCCACGACCTGCGGCAGCAGGACGCTCGTGGCGACGCTGCCGGTGTGGCCGCCGCCCTCTCCGCCCTGCACGAGTACGGCGTCGGCGCCCCAGGCCGCGACCTTCTCCGCGTGCCGCCGGGCACCCACGGACGGAATCACGACGACCCCGGCGTCCTTCAGACGGTCCATCAGTTCTCGCCGTGGCGCGAGCGCGAACGAGGCCACTCGCACACCCTCGTCGATGATGATCCGCACCCGCTCCCCCGCGTCCGAGGCGTCGGCCCGCAGGTTGACGCCGAAGGGCGCGTCCGTGCGGGACTTGACCTCGCGCACCGCCGAGCGGAGCTGGTCCGGGGTCATGGTGGCGGACGCGAGGATCCCCAGGGCGCCGGCGCCGGCGACCGCGGAGACCAGTCGGGGGCCCGCCACCCAGCCCATACCGGTCTGGACGAGGGGGGTCCGCACTCCGACCAGCGCGGTGAGGGCGGTGGCGATCGTGGTGTCGCTCATGCGGGCACCTCTCGGGCGCGGGCGCCCTTCGGATCGATGATCTCCCGGATCAGGCGCAGCTCCTCGGCGGTGGGCTCCCGGGTGCGGGGCACCTCGTCCGGGACGGTGAGCGCGAAGCCGGTGGCCTCCGCGACCTGTTCGACCGTGACGCCCGGGTGCAGCGCGCGCAGTCGCATGGTGCGGTCCGGGGTGGCGAAGTCGAAGACGCCCAGGTCGCTGACGACCTCCCGGATGTCGTGGAAGCGGGTGGCCGACGGGCCGGCCTCGGCGGCACGGTCGTAGCCGACTCCGCACACCATGTCGACCCGCTCGACGAAGACCCGTGGGGAGTGCCTCGGCACCCAGTAACTCGTGGGGTTGTTGAGGGTGTTGACTGGTGCGCCCCGTACGCCCAGGAGCTGCCGGGCGGGACGGGCCCAGTCACCGACGCAGGAGATGTTCTGGTTGCCGTGGCGGTCGATCTGGGCCGCGCCCATCATCACGTGCCGCCGTCCCGTGGCGACCAGGGCGAGGTGCTGGCGGTAGGGCAGCCAGCCCTCCACCACCCCGGCGCGCTCACCGACCGCCGGGACGTCGCCGGTCAGCAGCGCCTCGCCGTCGGTCAGCAGCAGGTCGGGTGCGAAGGTGAGCTTCGCCAGCCGGGCGCCGATGGTGGGGACGGTGCCCATGGGGCCGGCCAGAACCTCCCCGGCATGGCGCCAGGCCTCCGCACAGGCGACCACACAGTACTCGGCTCGTGTCACCTCGGTCGTCGCGGTCCACCTGCTCATTCCTGCCGCTCCTCGTGAAAGGCCGTCACCGCGGTCTGGTAGTCCTGTTCGTCGCCGGACAGGAACCGCTCGCTGAACGCACGCCAGGCCTCCGGGTCGCGGGCGGCCCGGGCGTAGGCACGCTGGAACTCCTCGTCACGGTCGTGGTCCGGGACGCAGGAGGTGAAGTGCGCGCCGTTCGGGGTCTGCACGACGCCGGTCACGAAGGCGCGTTTGACCAGCAGCGTCTGCGGGCCCGCCGTCTTGAGCAGGTCGGCGGTGTCCACGATCCGCTCGCAGGCGACGTAGGCCGTGTCGGCGGCCTGGCAGAAGAGGTCGTCGAAGTACGGGTCGGGGCCGAGGTACTGGGCGTTGCCGTGCACGTCCGCCCGGTTGAGGTGGACGAGCGCGGCGTCCAGACGCAGGGCTGGGACCGCGACGAGCTCCTCGCCGTCCTCGTACGGTGAGGTGACGGTGCGCAGGTGCGGATTGACCCGCAGCACGTCCGAGCCGAGGCCGGCGCGGATCGGCAGGAAGGGCAGTCGCTGGGCGGCGGCGGTCAGGCCCCACATGAACATCGCCTCGTCCAGTTCGACCAGTTCGAAGCCGGCGCGCTGCCGAGCGGCGGTGAAGTGGGGTTCCAGCGCAATGGAGTCGAGGGTGACGAAGGGGGCGACGAGAGCGCGGATCCGCCCCGCCGCGGCGAGGAGACCGACGTCCGGGCCGCCGCAGGACACCACGGTGAGGTCCGTGATGCCGGAGCGCAGCAGTGCGCGGATCAGCGCCATCGGCTTGCGGCGCGATCCCCAGCCGCCGATCCCGAGGGTCATGCCGGAGCGGAGCCGGCCGACGACCTCCTCGGCTGTCATCACCTTGTTCCTGCTCATGGGTGCTGCCCCTGGCCGGCGGGCCGGTCCGTGCCGAACGCGGCGCGGACCCGGTCGGCGACGCCGCTGAGGTTGGCCTCGAAGGTGAATCCCTGCTCGAAGCGGTAGCTGCGGCGGACGTCCACCGGGTCGATGCCGTTGATCGCGGCCTTGGCGAGGCGGATCAGCGAGCTGTCCTTGGCGGCGATCTCCCCGGCCAGCTCCAGCGCCGCCGCACGCAGCCGCTCGCGCGGGACGACCCGCCACACCGAGCCGTGACGGTGCAGTTCCTCGGCGGCGGCGGTACGGGAGGTGTAGTAGAGCGCTCGCATCAGGTGCTGCGGTACCAGCCGGGCGAGGTGGGTGGCGGCGCCGAGCGCGCCCCGGTCCAGCTCGGGCAGGCCGAAGGTCGCGTCCTCACTGGCCACGATCGCGTCGGCGTTGCCGACGAGGCCGATGCCGCCGCCCAGGCAGAAGCCGTGTACCGCGGCGACGACCGGGACCTCGCAGTCGTAGACCGCCGCGAAGGCCTCGTAGCAGCCGCGATTGGCGCCGATCAGGGCATCATGGCCGGCCGATCGCCGCACTTCCTTGATGTCGACGCCGGCGTTGAATCCGCGGCCCGTCGCGGTGAGGACGACACAGCGCACGCCGGGATCGGAACCCGCGGCGTGCACGGCGGTGGCGAGGTCGTACCAGCCCTGCACGGGAAGGGCGTTGACCGGTGGGTAGTCCACGGTGACGACGGCCACGCCCTCCTGGGGCCTTGCGGTGGAGACACCCATGAGCGGATCAGCTACCTTTCCACCAAACGTTTGTTAGGCACGAAGGTAGCAGCGGAGCGCGCGCCCCGGGAGGCCCTCATGGCGACGATCACCGATCTGACCGGACGGGTGGCGGTGGTCACCGGCGGCACCCGGGGCGTGGGCGCGGGCATCACCCGGGCCTTGCTGGAGGCCGGCGCCGAGGTGGTGACCTGCGCCCGGCGCCCGGCCGGCAATCCCGCCGAAGCGGCCGGACGCACCGCCCGGTTCCTCCCTCTCGACCTGCGCGACACGGACGCCGTCGGCCCCTTCTTCGAGCGGTTACGCGCCGAGTACGGCAGGCTGGACATCCTCGTCAACAACGCCGGGGGCACGCCGTACCGGCTGCTCGAGGAGGGCGGAGCCGGTCGGCATGCCCGGGTGGTCCAGTTGAACCTGCTGGCCCCGCTGAGCGCATCCCTCGCCGCCTACGAGCTGATGCGCTCTCAGCCGGGCGGCGGGTCGATCGTCATGATCGGCAGTGTCAGCGGCAGCCGTCCGTCGCCCGGCTCGGCGGCCTACGGCGCGGCAAAGGCGGGGCTGGAGCAGCTCGCTCGCAGCATGGCGGTGGAATGGGCGCCCCGGGTGCGGGTCAACACCCTGGTCCTCGGCATGGTCCGCACCGAGCTGTCGCATCTGCACTACGGCGACGAGAACGGCATCGCCGCCGTCGGCCGCACGGTGCCGCTCGGCCGGCTCGCCGACCCGGCGGAGGTGGGCGACGCCTGCGTCTTCCTCGCCTCCGACCGCGCGGCGTACATCAGCGGCGCGAGTCTGCTCGTCCACGGGGGCGGCGAACGCCCGGCCTTCCTCGACGCGGCCACGGCCGGCGACTGACCCGCGGCATCCCGGGCTTCAGACTCCCCCAGGCTTCAGACTTCCCAGGCTTCAGACTTCCCAGGCTTCGTCACGAGAGGACCCGATCATGGCCGGACTGTGCAGCGGACGCGTCGCCGTCGTCACCGGTGCGGGGCGCGGACTCGGCCGGGCGCACGCCCTCGCTCTCGCCGCCGAGGGGGCGAAGGTCGTCGTCAACGACCTCGGCACCGGCCTCGACGGCACCGGCGTCGAGGCCGCGCCCGCCCGGCTCGTCGTCGACGAGATCCGGGCACGCGGCGGACAGGCGGTCGCCCACGACGGGGACATCGCCACGACCGAGGGCGCGGCGTCGTTGGTCCGCACGGCCGTCGAGACCTACGGGCGCCTCGACACCCTGGTCAACAACGCCGGCTTCCTGCGCGACCGCATGCTGGTGAACCTCGACGAGGACGACTGGGACGCCGTCATGCGCGTTCACCTCAAAGGGCACTTCCTTCCGCTGAGGCACGCAGCGGCGTACTGGCGCGCCGAGGCCAAGGCCGGCCGGGTTCCGGCGGCCCGCGTCATCAACACCAGCAGCGGAGCGGGACTGCTGGGCAGCGTCGGCCAGGGCAACTACTCCGCGGCCAAGGCCGGGGTCGTCGGCCTGACCCTGGTCGCCGCCGCCGAACTGCGCCGCTACGGCGTTCTGGTCAACGCCATCGCCCCGGCGGCGCGTACGCGTATGACCGAAGCGGCGTTCGCCGGGGCCATGGCGGTCCCCGCGGAAGGCTTCGACGCCATGGCCCCGGAGAACGTGTCCCCGCTCGTCGTGTGGCTGGGCTCCGCCGCCTCCGCCGGGGTGACGGGGCGCGTCTTCGAGGCGGAGGGCGGCCGCATCACCGTCATGGAGGGCTGGCGCCCCGGCCCCACGGCGGACAAGGGCGCCCGCTGGTCCCCGGCCGAGGCCGGCGCGGCCGCGGTGAAGCTCCTCGCGGAGGCGACGTCGCCGGAGCCGGTGTACGGCGCCCAGTGACCGAGATGGTCACATCGGTGACGCCATCGGGATGATGACGGGGTGGAGCGAAACAATTCGACGCCGATGCCGAATGCTGCGAGGGCTATTGACGCCTCGTCAGGGGCTTCTATCATCCAAGACGTTCGACAGGGCAGTTGACGTTCGAGGTACTGAACGCACCTTCTCCCGCACGAGGTTCGGACCCAGCCCCGCACCATTCGCGCACCTCCTCCCTCGGCAGTCCCACCGAAAGGGCGGCACCCGCATGACATGGACAGGTCATAATCTGAGCCGTCGCAGGGCACTGGCCACCACCACCGGTCTGGCCGTCGGCGCCCTGCTGCCCGCCGATCCGGCGAGAGCGGCCGCCACGACGCCGGCCGCCACGTACCCGAACCCGGTGGTCTGGCAGGACTTCGCGGACATCGACATCATCCGCGTCGGGAACACCTACTACTGCTCCGCCTCGACGATGCACTACTCGCCGGGCGCCCCTGTCCTGCGCTCGTACGACCTGGTGAACTGGGAGATCGCCGGCCACTCGGTGCCGGTCCTCGACTTCGGCTCCAAGTACGACCTGAACGGCGGGCGTGGCTACGTCAGGGGCATCTGGGCGTCCTCGCTCGCCTACCGTCCCGCCGACAGGACGTTCTACTGGCTCGGCCAGATCGACTTCGCCGCGACCTACGTCTACACGGCCACGTCCGTCGAGGGGCCCTGGACCAGACACGCGGCCCTGCCGCACGTCTACTACGACGCGGGGCTGCTGGTGGACGACGACAACACCCTGTACGTGGCGTACGGCAACGGCACGATCCACGTGGCCCAGCTGTCCGCGGACGGACGCCGCCAGGTGCGGACGCAGCAGGTGTTCAGCACCCCGTCGAACATCGGCACCCTGGAGGGCTCCCGCTTCTACAAGATCAACGGAAGCTACTACATCTTCCTGACCCGCCCGGCCAACGGCCAGTACATCCTGAGGTCGACCAGCGGCCCCTTCGGCCCCTACACACTGCGGCAGGTCCTGCTCGACCTGCCCGGACCGATCTCCGGCGGAGGCGTGCCGCACCAGGGCGGGCTGGTGCGGACGCAGGGCGGGGCCTGGTACTACATGGCCTTCGTCGACGCCTATCCGGGCGGCCGCATGCCCGCCCTGGCTCCCGTCAGCTGGACTTCGGACGGCTGGCCGGTCGTCCAGCTCGTCAACGGCGCGTGGGGCAGGTCGTATCCCAGCCCGGTCGTCCCCCCACCGCCCCGGCAGGTCACTCCCCTGACCGGTGCCGACACCTTCGACGGTACGGCCCTCAAGCCCAGGTGGGAGTGGAACCACAACCCGGACAACGGCAAGTGGTCGGTGAACAACGGACTGACCCTGCGCACCGCGACCGTCACCAACGACCTCTACTGGGCCCGCAACACCCTCACTCACCGCATCCAGGGGCCGACCTCCACGGCGACGGTCCAGCTCGACCACTCCGCGATGCGGGACGGCGACCGGGCCGGGCTCGCGCTGCTGCGGGACTCCTCCGCGTGGATCGGGCTCAAGCGTGACGGCGGGACGACGCGTCTGGTCATGGTCGACGGGCTGACCATGGACGGCAGCTGGAACACCACCGGCACCGGGGTGGAGCGGGCGAGCGCGAGCCTGCCGGGCGGCGGCCGGCTCTGGCTGCGGGCGAACGCCGACATCCGTCCCGGAGCGTCCCGGCCCGGCACCTTCTCCTACAGCGCCGACGGGATCAACTTCACCCGCCTCGGTCCCGCTTTCGCCATGGGCAACGACTGGCGGTTCTTCATGGGCTACCGGTTCGCCCTCTTCAACCACGCGACACGGGCGCTGGGCGGCTCGGTCCGCGTGACGCGGTTCGAACTGTCCACCCCCTGAACGCCCGGCCTGACCACGACGGCACATACCACATCTTTCATGCCGTACGCTGCTGGGCCCCGGTCAGGTAGTCGTAGACGAGCAGGCCGTCCTCGCGAAGCCGGGCGCCCGGCGTCGGGACGTGGGCATGCTGCCGTCCGTCGTGCATCAGGTGGTGCACCGATACCCCTCGCGCGAGGACGGCGAAGTCGGCGATCAGGCGGCGGTGGCAGCGCCACCAGACCGATTCACTGCACATCACCGCAGGACGGGCCGCGCCGGCCTCGGCCAGCAGCCGTTCCATCGCGGCGACGAAGCCGGGCGTTCTGGTGTGTGCGGCGTAGCCGCGGAACGAGGTGTTGCGCCAGACGACGTCGGGACTGTCCGGAGGCGGCTTCCGGTACCCGCCCAGATCGGGCTCCCACCGATAGGTGATGCCTTCGGCCGGGAGCCATGCGCCCAGCCGTTGCCGGGCCAGGTCCGGATCGCGGCGGCTGCCCGGGGCGATGCGCACGTCGACCACGCCGGTGACGCCCGCGCCGCGCAGCAGCCGGGCGATCCGCGCTCGGTCGGCGGTGCCGTGTCCGAAGGTGATCAGCAGCGATTCCATGTCCGCGAGGTCGATCGGCGAGGTCGTCTTCGAGTTCACTATGTCTGGGTTTGCCCTGAAGTGACGGCGGCAACCCGGGTACCCGGGATCCGGCACGGGCAGCCGGGCGGAACAGAGGTGTCCGATGACGACTATGGGCGTGGAAGAGGAGTACCTGCTGCTCGACCCGGTCACCGGCCTGCCGGTGCCTCATGCGGACAAGGTCCGGACCGCGGCCGGCCTGGGGCGTCTCGTGGCCGATCAGGAGGTGCAGTACGAGCTGCTTCAGGCGCAGGTCGAGGTGGCCACCCCGGTGTGCCGCACTCTGGAGGAGGTCGGCGGACATCTGCTGCGCCTGCGGCACGCGATCGGCATGGCCGCCGAGGAGTACGGCTGCCGGATCGCGACCTGCGGGACGCCGCCGCTGCGGCACGGCCGCCCGATGGCCGTCACCGACCAGGCCCGGTACCGGGCCATGGTGACTCAGGCGCCGCAGCTGGTCGCCGAACAGCTGGTCAACGGCACGCACGTGCACGTCGGAGTGCCCGACCGGGAGGCGGGTGTGCAGGTCCTGAACCGGATCCGGGCCTGGTTGCCGACGCTGACGGCGATGTCGGCGAACTCCCCGATGTGGGACGGCGGTGACACCGGCTTCGCGAGCTGGCGCACGGTGATCTTCGGCCGCTGGCCGGTCAGCGGCATGCCACCCCACTTCCACGATGTCGCCGACTACGACCGGCGGGTGCAGCGGCTGCTGGACGCGGGTCTGATCTCCGACATCGGTCAGCTGTACTGGCAGGCGCGCCTCTCCTCCCGCTACCCCACCGTCGAGGTGCGCTGCCTCGACGTCCAGTTGAGCGCCGACGAGGCCGTGATGCTCGCCGCCGTCACCCGGGCCCTTGTGGACACCGCTCTGGCGGAGACCGCCGCAGGGGTGCCCGTGCCCGAGTCGGCCCCGGAGCTGCTCCAGGCGGCCATGTGGCATGCCGCCCGCCATGGGCTCGACGACACGCTGGTCAGCCCGGGCGGCGCCGCGCACCGTGCCGGTGACGTGCTGTACGAGTTCCTGCGGCATGTCTCGCCGGCGCTCGAGGCATCCGGCGACAGCCGTCAGGCGACGTCCTTGGTCCACCGTCTCCTCCAGAGCGGAACCGGCGCGGACCGGCAACGCGCCGCCTTCGCGGAGGGTGGCCTCCGGGCGGTCACCGACCTGGTCAGCGGCCAGGGCCCGACGTCGTGACGCTTGCGATGGCCGGCTCCGGCGGGCCGGCGAGGGTTACCGCGGGGCAGGCTGGGAACGCGGTGCGGTCCACGACCCCAGGCGAGATTCGGTGGCGCGATGACCGAGTACGAACGCTCACGCACGATGCCCGCACAGCCCGAGCACGTTTTCGATCAGGCGGCGAACGTGGGTCAGCTGGACACCTGGCTGCCGGAGGCCCTGCACGTGCGGGCCGAGGGCCTGCCCGCCGTCACCGTGCACGAGGACCGCACCGACGAGGACACCTCCGCCTTGCTGCGCGCCCGGCCCGACCGGATGCGGCTCGAGTGGGGCACCCGCGACCAGGGCAGCTACACGGGGTGGCTCCAGGTCGCCGGCATCGGCGGGGGAGCCAGTGAGGTGACAGTGCACCTGTCGTTCTTCGACGACAGCCACGACCCGGGCGGGGCGACGGTGCGCGACGCCTTGGACACCAGCCTCCGGCGCCTGGAGCAGCAGGTGCGGCTGCGCGTCGACCACGCGGCCGGCTGACAGGGGCCGTACGCCATGGCACGCGTCAAGCAGTACGCCGTCGCCGCGTCGGCGCAGTGGACCGACGAGGAGGAGGGCCGGCGCCGTCTGCCCGCCGGTGAGGTGCACGCCTGGGAGCCGGGCCTGAACCAGACCGTCTGCGGGCTGTCTCTCAGCCGCTCCGAGCTCGTCCGTTTCCCGCATGTCGCATGGCCGGACACCTTCCGGGAGTCCGGAGGTGCGGCGGACCGGGTGCGGCGCCAGTGCCCGCGCTGCGCCTCGGTGGCCGGACGCCGTGATCATGACACGCGTCCCCGCTGGCGTCGCGTGAACCCGCGGCCCTGAACGCCACCCATCCGGCCGCGTTTCCGATCCGGCCCGACGGGCACTCGCCGCGCCATGAATCAGAGTCGTCGTCCACCGATCGCCGACAGCTCTCTCGCCCTGCTCACCAAGGGGTACACCTGGCTCCCCGACCGGCGGCGCCGCACCACCGCCCCCCTCGTGCGCGCCCGGCTCATGGGCCAGCACGCCGTCGCCCTGCACGGCCCGGAGGCGGTGCGGTTCTTCTACGACGAGCGGCATGTGGAGCGCGGAACGGCGCTTCCCGGCCCGGTGCTGAGCACCCTGTTCGGACACGGAGCCGTGCACACCCTGGACGGGCGGGACCATCGTGTCCGCAAGGAGATGTTCCTGTCGCTGCTCACCGGTGCGGAGGCGGTCGCCGGTCTGGTGGACCGCGTGGGCCTGGTCTGGGACGAGGCGGTTCAGTCGTGGTCCGGCCGCCGGATCGTGCTCTTCGACGAGGCGAGCCGGGTGCTCACCCGAGGCGTGTGCCACTGGGCCGGCGTCCCGCTCGACGACGCCGGCCCCCTGGCCCGGGACATGGTCGCCATGGTCGACGGTTTCGCCACCCCGGGGCCGCGCCACTGGCGAGCCCGCCGCGCTCGTGCGCGCAGTGAGGCATGGCTGGGACAGCTGGTCGAGGAGGTACGGGCGGGATCCGTCACCGCGCCGGCCGGGTCGGCACTGGACGCGGTGGTCCGGCACCGGGACGCCGACAGCCGGCTCCTCGACCCGCACACCGCCGCCGTCGAACTGATCAACGTCATCCGCCCGACCGTCGCGGTCGCCTGGTTCGTCAGCTACGCAGGCCACGCGTTGCGCTCGAGGCCCGGCATCCGGGAGCGCCTGAAGGGTGACGACCTCTCCTACGCCGTGGCGTTCGCGCACGAACTGCGGCGCTTCTACCCGTTCGCTCCCTTCGTCGGCGGCCGGGCCGTCACCGACCTCGAGTGGCAGGGGGAGCCGATTCCGTCCGGCACGATGGTGCTGCTCGACGTGTTCGGACAGAACCACGATCCCGCCCTCTACGACGACCCGTACTCCTTCGAACCGCGTCGTTTCCTTGAGCGGCCACCCGCACGTGACGAGTTGATTCCGCAGGGCGGCGGCGACCGCGCCGCCGGTCACCGCTGTCCTGGCGAGGACGTGACGATCGCGCTGCTGCGGGCCCTCGGGCCACGGCTGGCCCGGCTGGAGTACGACATGCCCGAGCAGGACCTGCGGATCCCGCTGAACCGCATGCCGACACGCGTACGCAGCGGATTCGTCATCGAGGGCGTCCGCGCTCCCGCGCCCGCCCCCAGGGTGGGGCAGGCGGCGTCCTGAACCCCTGCTGAACCCTCGGGGCCAGCGGGGCGACGGCACCGTGTGCGGGCGGGGCGTCCGTGTACGGTGCCGTCGCCCCGGCGTCAGGAACCCACCGGACTCCGCACCAGGCGACGCCCGGCGGTCACGGCCGCTCCCGCGAGTGCGGCGGCGACAGCTGTCCTGCGCATCGCGGTGCGCCGTCGCCCGCCCCAGCCGCCGTGCACCGCACCCTCTCCCTGAGCCGGTACGTGCAGCGCTCCGTGCGTGGCCGGAGCCTCCTCGTCGTGCGACAGGTGACTCTTGTCGGTCTGCCGGGCCATCGCCCGCTCCGCGAGTGCCGGCGCCATCCGGGACTGGCGTACCAGCGCCCGGCCGGCGGGGCCGACGACCACTTCCCGGCGCGGGCGGTGGACGAGACCCACGATCGCCCGGGCCACCCGTTCGGGGGTGTAGACGGGCGGCATGGCCACCACCTTGCGTCCGGTGTAGTTGGCCGCCTGCTGGAAGTGCGGTGTGTCGATGGTCGCCGGCAGCACCGTGCACACGTGGATGTCCTTCACGCCCTCGACCCTCAGCTGCTGCCGGAGGCTCGACCCGAGGCCCCTGACCGCGTACTTGGACATGCCGTACGGGTGACTGTACGGCTGAGCGACGGCACCGACGATGGACGAGACGTTGATCAACGTGCCGGTGCCCTGCTCCCGCATCACCGGCAGTGCCGCCCGGGCCCCGTACACGTAACCCATCACGTTGACGTCCAGGACCTTGCGGAAGTCCTCCAGCGGTACGTCCTCGAAACGGCCGAAGGCGTTGACGGCCGCGTTGTTGACCCAGACGTCGATCCGGCCGAGCTCCTCCACCGCACGCCGCGCCAGGTCCTCGACCGCCTTGACGTCCGTCGTGTCGGTCGGCACGACCAGGGTCCGTGCCCCACGGTGCTTGGCGCACTCCCGTGCCGTGGCCTCCAGTGCCTCCTCGCGTCGCGCGGCCAGCACCACGGCGCATCCCTTGCGAGCGAACTCCTCGGCCGTGGCCCGTCCGATTCCACTGGACGCCCCGGTCACCACCACCACATGGTTCCGCAGTCGCATCCGCACCTCCTCGCATCTGCCCGAGCCGGGCACCTCGTGCCCGCTTCCGCTGCGGACGGGTACCCGGCGCCCGCCAAGGTCACCTCGGACCGGAGGAGCAGCGCACGCGAGCAGGACCCGCCCCGATGCGGATGGTGGGCGGGTCCTGCTCGCGCGGACCATTGTCGGAATTCGGCGCCGCTGTGGCCACGAGTGAGACTCGCCGATGCGCGCGCGGCGCGCACACCCCGTGTGCGGGGCGGCGCTTCCCGCGCTCTGAGCGCTTCCCCTGGCGCCTCCGGGTGCGACCCCGGGTTATCCCCACCGGCCTGCGGCGACGATACTGGCATGCGCCCCTGCTCCCGCTCGTGAATGGACTCATGCCGACCTCCGCCACCGCCCGTCCCATGACTCCCGCCACGGTGTGGCCGGCTCGCGGCCGCCACACCCGAGGCGCCGCGGAAGACGTTCTCCGGCGCTCGCTGGAGCAGCGCAAGCGCAGTCGGGACATCGACGACTTCCTGGAACTGCCCGAGGCCGACGCCGCTCCCGCCGAGCGGGTTTTCGAAGCGCGCTGGCGAGTGGACGAAACGGTGACCGTCCGCGCCCGGCTGAGCCTGACGTCCGGTTCGGGCGAGGGGCAGGACTGGGTCCTGATCGCCGAGGCCGAGCAGCCGTGGAGACAGGAGTGGCCCTCCCCCGTCGGCCTGTTCTGGCCGGACGAGCCGGACGCCGGCTGGGACCGGGTCGCCACGGCCGATCTGTCGCTGCGGGAGATCAACCCGCTCCCCCGGGATGACAGGGAGACCCGGCGCCTGCTCCGGAGCGCCGTGCGCGGCGGGTGGCACATCCATGTCGTCGTCCATGAGGCGATGACCCCGGACGAGCGCGGCCGGATGCCCGTGGCGCGGTGGCTGCCGCCGGGTCTGCGGGACCGTGTGGTGGAGCACCGGGCGGCGCCGCAGCAACTGCGGGGCGTCAACTGGGCCCTTCGGGAGTCCGGCGTCCAGGTGCCGCGCGGCGGTGCCGTGGTGCTGCCCGGCAGCCCGGCCCCGGATGGCTACGACGTGGAGGACTTCTCCGTCCGCGCGGTCTTCCTCGACGGTTCGGAGCCGACCGACCTCGTCGCCGCGGTGACGCGGTTCGCCGCGCTGCCGAGGCCCCTGCCCGACGGCGCGCAGGACGCCCTCACGGCGCTGCGGGAGGACTGGCATCTGCTGACTCTTCAGGAGGAGCTGGAACGGCAGCGCGGTCTGGTGGCCATGTACGCCGAGGCGCTCGAGGCCATGACGAAGTCCCGCGACCTTTACCGGGAGGCGGCCGAGCGCGCCCACGAGGCCCTGGTCGCTTACCAGGAGTCGGCCGGGGCCGCTCCGGCACCGCGGCAGGCCTCCGGTGTGTCCGCGGCTTCTCCGCTCCAGCAGATCACACGCACGTTCGAACGTTTCAAGGGCAAGTCGACGCGTCCCACTGCCCCCGCCGGGGAGAAGGAGTAGGCGCCTGCCCGTCGGGGCGCACGTGTCAGCCGTGCCCTTCCGGATTCGCGGTCCGTACGGCAGTACGATCCGCCCGGGAAGGTCCGCCCCGACATGGGCAACCACCAGCACTCGGAGACGACGCTCCGCTCAACGGCAAGCCCTGCGCGGTCACCCACCGTCGACCACCGGCGGGTCCTGCCGGACCTCCTGCGGGAGGACCCGGACCTCACGGGCGCCACGTGCGCCGCGCCGCACGGATCAACCCGATGGGCAGCAAGGGGATCGGGAAGATCGGCGTCGTCGGGACAGCCGCGGCGATCGGCAACGCCGTCCACCACGCCAGCGGGACAGCGGTGAGCGGATCCGGTCCGGTGCCGCGCCCGTAGCGGTCCCTCCGCCGTGCGGCGCGCCCCGGGCGCCGGCGCCAGGCATGATGGCGAAAAGGAACTCCTGTACGCCTGCATCCTCGCCGGTGTGGAGGCGCGGACACGGCCGCTCCCGCACCCCCGTCGGGGACGAGCGACGTTACGCTGACCACTGGTCGTCGCCTGCGTCACACCGTGCCACTCGGGTAACCCACGGGGTGACCACCCGCACGGGAAAATCCGCCGACTCGCCGACATGTCCGGCTCCAGCCGCAATACAGCCGCCGGAAACGGGAATCCACGTAGTGACACCCCGTGTCGCGGCACGCCAGGGAGGGCAGCCCGTGGATACGACCACAACGGTGATCACCGTGGCCGCGATTCTCGCGGTCATCGTCCTCGTCCTCGCCGTCACCGTTCTCGTGCGGCTGGTACGGACCCGGCGCGACCTGCGGCGCGCGGGGCTGCCCACCGGCCCGCGCTGGGTCTTCTGGGGCGCGGTCCTCTATTTCGTGCTGCCCGCCGACCTGCTGCCCGACCCGCTGTACCTGGACGACATCGGCGTTCTGCTGCTCGCTCTGCGCACCGTCCGCGGCTCCCTCGGCGAGCGGGAGCGCAGTACGACACGCCGGCCGGACCACCAACCGGCGCGATGACTACGGAAAGTAAGGAAACCAACCACCCGTTCGATTCGTATAAGTCTCTGGAAGCCGAAACGAGCCGACGGACCGGGTGGCCGTGCCCCTGGACCCCCGCTTGATCGGCGCAGCACCGACGAGGGAGAGACGATGCAACCGTTCGCGCTCAACTACGCGCGCCCGGCAGTGGAGTTGGAAGCTGTCATTCCGTACGTGTACGACGCCGGACTGCAGCTGAACGTACTCCTGGACGGCCGGGTCGCCGCCTGCGACTTCGCCCTGTTGCGAGAAGTCGGCACCACGACGTCCACCGCCGGCTCCAAGACGCACTTCGACGACTGAACGCGGCCGCCGAAGATGACCGTACTGATCCTCACCTGTGAGGAGGACGTGACCGCGGACATGGTGGTCGTGCACCTCAACGCCTCCGGGATCCCGGTGGTCCGGGTCGACCCCGCCGACCTGACCGGCGGTGTCGCGCTGTCCGGGGAGTACGTCCACGGCCGTTTCCGTGGCCATCTGTCCGCCGGGGGGCGGCTGGTGAGCATCGGCGGGCTGCGATCGGTCTGGGTGCGCCGGCCCGGCACACCGGCCGGCCGGGCGGCCCAGCCGTCCGCGTGGCTGACGGAGGAGGCCGCCCAAGCGCTCTACGGCATGCTGCGGGGCTCGGACGCGCGGTGGATGAACCATCCGGACGCCGCGCGCCGTGCCCGGCACAAGCCGTGGCAGTTGCGTCTTGGCCAGCAGTGCGGCCTGCCCGTGCCGGCGACGCTGATCACGACCTTCCCGCGGGCTGCCCGCGAATTCGCCGAGCGCTACCCGGATCTGGTGGTCAAGCCGGTGTCGGGCGCGCATCCGCAGGACCCGCCCAGGGCGGTGCCGACCAGCCGGGTCGCGCCGGACACGGACTTCTCCGCCGTGGCGTTCGGGCCGACGCTGCTGCAGCGGCGGATCGCCAAGCGGGCCGACATCCGTCTCACCGTGGTGGGTGAGCGGATGCTGGCCGCCCGCAAGGCGACCGCCGAGGACACGGACGCCGACGAGGTCGACGTGCGCTTCGCGGCGCCCGGTTCACCGTGGCGCCCCACCGACGTGCCGTCGCGCATCGCGCCAGGTGTCCAGGCCTACCTGCGGGAGGCGGAACTGGCGTACGGCGCCTTCGACTTCGTCGAGGACGCCGACGGGACCTGGTGGTTCCTGGAGTGCAACCAGTCCGGGCAGTTCGGGTTCGTCGAGGTGGAGACGGGGCAGCCGATCGCACGCACCATCGCCGAGTGGTTAGCCCGTCCCGTTCCGGATGGGCAGGCGCACGTCAAGCGCTGGAACACGAGCGTCCGTTGAGAGGCAAAGGCTCACTGCGCCTGCGGGCCGGGCAGCATGGCCGTGCGCTGCCAGCCCGTGCCCGGGGAGTGCGGGCGGTCGTAGCCGGGGGACTGCGCGGGCCGCATGGCCAGCTCCAGTTCCCTGCTCACGCGTTCGGCCTCGCGGCGAACCTGTGCGGGCACATCGCCGCACTCCGCGATGAGTCGGTCGTAGATGGGGGAATCCTGGAACACCCGTCAACGTGCCTTTCTGCTCGTCGACCCCGTTCGGGGGCGAGAGTGCGAGTCTAGGCGGCCCGGTGCCCCGGAGTGTGAATTCCCTGGGGGGACTTGACCCAGACCGGACATCCGTGGCAAGCGGACGAGCGAGGGGTCAGGCTCCGGTCGTGGAACCCGGCCGGACGATCATCAGAACGGTGACCGTCGCCCACAGGAGATTGAAGACGCCCGTGAACATGGCGAGTTGCACGGTGTCGCGGTGGTCGACGGCCTGTTCGCCCTCGAGTTGGCCGACGAGTTCCTCCTGGCGCGGCAGGACGAAGGCGACCAGGACGCCGGCGGCGGCCGCCGTCAGTGCGATGGAGGTCACGAGCCATCCGCTGCCCAGGACACCCATCGCGGCAGCGGTGGCGAACCCGAGGACCGGGACGGTCAGTCCGACACCGGCGTAGACGCGGCAGATGCGGTGCAGCAGCGCGACCGTGCCGACGGCCGAAGCGTCGGGGGCATCGCCGCTCACGGGGACGGCGCGCCGCGCCGCCGGCGGGAACATGCTGGCCGCGACGGTCACGGGACCGATGGCGACGATGGCGGCCAGGACGTGGAGGGACAGCAGGATTTTGGTCACCGGACTCTTTCCGTGATGCGATCGACGTTGCCGGACTCACGTTAGGAAGCCGGGGAATGATCGCCCAGAGGCTGAAACGACAGCTTCCAACGGATTCCCGCCAACTCCCTGACCTGCGCCCTCGTCACGCGGGCCGCCCCGTCCCCGCCTCGTCCCGCCGGCGGGAACGGGCCTAGGGTGGCGCTCATGCACACCGTGGCGATCCTGGTCCTCGATCAAGTGGTGCCGTTCGACATGGCGGCGCCCCAGCAGACGTTCGCCTGGACCCATCTGCCGGACGGGCGGCCCGCCTACCGGGTCCGGTTGTGCGCCGAGTCGCCGGAGGTGCGCGCGGACGGCGGTTTCACCCTGCGCGTGGACCGGGGGCTCGAGGCACTGGCGGAGGCCGACACGATCATCGTGCCGGGCTGCTCCCCCGAGGCCGCACCGCCGTCCGCGCGGGTACTGGCGGCCCTGCGGCAGGCGGCGGAGGCCGGCACCCGGATCGCGTCCGTCTGTGTGGGCGCCTTCGTGCTGGCCGAAGCCGGGCTGCTGGACGGGCTGCGCGCCACCACTCACTGGGTTGCGGCCGGCGAGCTGGCCCGTCGTTTCCCGCGGATCGAGGTGCAGCCGGACGTGCTGTACGTCGACAACGGGCAGATCCTCACCTCGGCCGGTGCGGCCGCCGCGCTGGACCTGTGCCTGCACATGATCCGGCGGGATCTGGGATCGGCCGTCGCGGCGAACATCGCCCGGATGTCGGTCGTGCCCCTGGAACGCGAGGGCGGACAGGCCCAGTTCATCGTGCACGAGCACCCGCCGGTGCCCCGCGGGTCGGCGCTCGAGCCGTTGCTCGAGTGGATCGAGGACAACCTGGCGCACGAGGTGACGCTCGGCGTGCTTGCGGAGCGCGCCGGAATGAGCGAGCGGACCTTCAGCCGCCGCTTCCGCGAACAGACCGGCACCACGCCACTGCAGTGGTTACTGCTGGCGCGGGTGCGGCGCGCTCAGTACCTGCTGGAGAACACCGACCACTCCGTCGAACGGATCGCGCGGCAGGCGGGATTCGGCTCACCGACGGCGTTCCGGGAGCGGTTCCGCAAGGTGGTGGGCACCACGCCGTACGCGTACCGTACGGCGTTCCACGGAAAGGCGGCGGCCTCGGCGGGCCGTCCCTAGGCCACCGAGGCCGCACCCGGTCACGCCGGGCTCTTGCGATGTCAGCCCACCAACGTCAGACCGTTCTCCCCGTCCGCGTCCGCCCCCTCCGGGGCCCTCTTCGTGAGCAACAGCGCGTCCGCCTTGGCGATCGCCTCATGGATGGCGGATGTTCCCATCATCACGCACAGCGTGTAGCTGACGTCCTCCAGCTCGCGTGCCGCCGTCGGCATGTGCCTCTCCGCCTGAGCGATCCTCAGCGACGCGTACCGCGTGAGCAGCTCTCTGACGGCTTTCCGGTCCGGTACGAGCACGTAGCGCCCCTCTCTGTGTTTTCGCTGCGTATGCCCGAACCACGCGGAAACATTCACATGTCTTTCTCACCAGTGGCGGAATTGACGAGAAATGATCGCCTGCTGACGAAGGGGCAGGTCGGGTCACGTACTCGGGCAGCTCCATGCGCCCGGCACCGGAGCTGTCTTGTCACACGGGGATGAAACCCCGCGGCGGAGGACTCAACTCCCCCACACAGAACGACGATCCGCCCGGCGCTTCCCCGTCTCACTGCCATAGTCGGGGACCACTTCGGAGGTGGTTGTGAGCACAGAGGTGACAGCATCCGGCCCGGGGGAAGCGACGACGTACCTCTACCCAGGAGGAGGACACGACTGGCCTTACCGGGAGCGGGAGTTCACCGCCTCCTGGCCGGTGCTCGCCCATGCGCTGGGCGTGCCGGAGTGACGGGGGTGCCGTCGGGGCACGGAACGGAGCGGAAGGGACGTCCGTCCAACACGGGACTTCCCACTCGTCCCACCGGCAACGGTGCTCGGGTGAGCCGCTTCCGGTCGAAAGGAGTGTCCGTGATGGCTGTGCCCGCCCCGCACGGAGTGCCGGACCGCCCCGGCCTGCCGCCGGTTCCGCCCGAACTGGCGAAGCTGCTGCGCGCGCAGCTGGCGGCCGTCGCCGACGCCGTGGAGGAGGAGGTCCGGCGTCAGGTCCCCGACTACGCGCGGCCCGCCGACGGGGCGTACCGCAGGAACCTGCGGGCCGGGGTGGTGCAGGCGCTGACCCTGTTCGTCGACCACATCGCCGACCCGCGCGACGACGGACGCGCTATCGCGGCCACGTACTACGAACTCGGGCGCGGCGAGGCCCTTGAGGGCCGCAGCCTGGACGCGTTGCAGTCCGCGCTGCGGGTCGGCGGGCTGCACGCCTGGCGGCTGATGGGTCATACGGCGGAGGAGCTCGGGCTTGACTCCACGGTCGTCGCGGCGCTGGGCGAGCTGGCGTTCCGTACGGTGCACGAGGTCGCCGAGGCGGCCGCGGCCGGCTACGCGGAGGCCCGGCTGCGCAGCTCGGACGAGCTGGAGCGGCGCCGCAGGCGGCTGCTCGACCTGCTCCTGGAGGACGGCCCGGTGGCGCTGGAGGCAGTCCAGGACCTGGCGCACAGCGCGCGCTGGCCGGTGCCCCGTACGGTCGCCGTGGTGGCGCTGGCCGCGACGCCGGACCGGCGGGAGGAGGACCGGCCGCTGGCGGCGGCGGGCGCGCTGGTGGACATGGAGTCGCGGCCGCCCCGCATGCTGGTGCCCGACCCGGACGGCTCCGGGAGCTTCGGCGGCCGGGCGTTCACGCTCGCTCTGCGCGGCCGGCCGGCCGCGATCGGCCCGGCGGTCGCGGTCACCGAGGCCGCGCAGTCACTGCGTCTCGCCACCCGGGCGCTCGGGCTGATGGGGCGTGGCATCCTGCCCCGGCAGGGCGTCGTGCGGTGCTCCGACCATCTGTCGACCCTGCTGCTGTACGGCGACGAGCCACTGCTCGGACAGCTCCGGACGCGGGTCCTCGCGCCGCTCGACGCGGTCTCGGCGGGGCAGCGCGAGCGGCTGGCCGAGACGCTGCTCGCGTGGCTGCTCAGCGGCAGCCACGTGCCGGACGTCGCCGTGCGGCTGCACGTCCACCCGCAGACGGTCCGCTACCGCCTGCGGCAGCTGGAGAAGCTGTTCGGCGACGCCCTGCACGATCCGGAAAGCCGCCTCGACCTCATTCTGGCGTTGCGCGCGGAGTCCCCGCACACGCAGCAGGAATGATTTCCGGTACTCAACTGACAACAAAAAACCGCGGCGATTCCATAATCCCGTCCATAACACTGGGCGGGACACAGCGAATACGTTCGGGCCGTCCTTTTTCGCAGGCGCTGACATGCGCCTCTCCCGCGGAGGATCCCCCATGCGTATCCGTGTGTGTCTCGCCGCGCTCTCGCTGGTCGGCGGGGCCGGACTTGCCACCCTCTCGGCTCCCCAGGCCACCGCCGCGGCCTGCTCGGACGTCGAACTGGTCTCGGCCCGCGGCACCTTCGAGCCGGGCAGGCTCGGATTCATCGTCGGCGACCCGGTGTATTCCGCGCTGCAGAAGAAAGCGACGGGCAAAAGCCTGTCCAGCTACAAGGTGAACTATCCCGCCGACCTCTCTCCGACGTCCGCGGCACAGGGCAACCTGGACCTCGTGAACCATGTGCGGGGCCAGGCCGCCGCCTGCCCGGATCAGAAGTTCGTTCTCGTCGGCTATTCGCAGGGCGCGAACGTCGTCGACAACTCGATCGGCATCAGCAGCGCGGGCGCGGCGGTCGGCAGCCCCATCGTGGCGACGCTGCCCGCCGCGGTCGAGCCGAAGGTCGCCGCGGTGCTGCTGTTCGGCAACCCGATCCGGGCGATCGGCAAGAGCGTCACCGGCACCTACCAGAGCCGCACCCTGGACATCTGCGCCAAGGGCGACCCCGTCTGCGAGAGCGGTGGAGGCGATGCCGGGGCGCACCTCGGCTACCGGGACGACGCCGACGCGGCGGCCACGTTCGCCGCCGGCAGGCTCTGACCGCAGGCGCGCACGAAGGGGCCCGGGAGGAGACCTCCCGGGCCCCGGGCGTGCCGGCGGTCAGCACGTCGAGGTGCTGGTAGCCGTCGGTGACCAGGGGGAGGCGGAAGGGTTCTCAGGGGGTACTGATGAGAACTCAGCTTCCGGGACGCGGCTCGTCACCGGCGCACAGGGCGCGGGACCGGCGGACCGGTCCGGGCCTCGTCCCGCTTCTGGTCGTGGCCAAGCTGCGGACCGGCGGTTTCGGGCGCATGGTGGGGCTATGGACGGTCAACCCCCTGTGGTCGTGGAGCCGCCCGCGTCGGACGGCGGACGGCTGGTGACCATCCACGGCGAGCGCAAGGGTGTCGCCTACAGCCTGTTCGACGTGCTGGACCTCCTGCACGGCGAGGGCCTGCCCACCGCCGACACGGCCGTCGACGACACCGAGCTGATCGAGTGGCAGGGCGGCGGACCCTACGACTGGAACGACGGGGCGTCCGACGAGGCATGAGCCGCACGCCCGAGCGCGGTCCGCGCCGGCGAGCCGGTGTCAGCGCCCGGAGTCACGCTGCGCACACATGACCCCTGCCCCCCTTTTTCCGGAGGTTCTCATGGTCTCGCGTCTCAACCCGTACCTCACCTTCAACGGTGACGCCCGGCAGGCGATGGAGTTCTACCAGGAGGTCTTCGGCGGTTCCCTGCGCCTCAACACCTACGGCGACTTCGGCCAGGCGGACGCCCCGAACGCCGACAAGATCATGCACGGCATGCTGGAGACCACCAGCGGCTTCACCCTGATGGGCGCCGACAACCCGCCGGGGATGGAGTCCGAGCAGGGCGGCCAGCCCTTCTCCGTGAGCCTGAGCGGGGATGACGACGCCGAGCTGCGCGGCTACTGGGAGAAGCTGTCCGAGGGGGGCTCGGTGTCCGTGCCGCTGGAGACGCAGATGTGGGGCGACGTGTTCGGCATGTGCACGGACCGCTTCGGCGTCCCGTGGATGGTGAACATCGGCAGTCCGGCGGGCTGAGCGTCACCGCCGAGACGGCCCCGGGGTCCCCTCCACCCCGAGCCGCCCGCACCCGCCGTTCACCGTCGGCGCGTGCGGGCGGCTCCGCCGTGCCGGGGCCGCGCACATTCCCGCGCGCTCGCCGCCTCCGTTTTGTTGGTACGTCCTGACAAACCTGTTGACATCCCCCTTGGGCGCCCGCATAGTACCTGCCACTAGAGCGCGCTAGTACCGCGCTCCAGTCACCTTCCCGGAGACGCGGCCCCCCTTTGCCAGCGCCTCTTTGCCAGCACAGTGAGGTGCACCCGACATGCGCAGACACCACAGATCCGCCGCCCTGACCACCGCCGTCCTCGCCGGCGTCCTGCTCGCCGCCGGCTGCTCCAGCGGCTCCGGCGGGAAGAAGTCCGAGAGCGGCGGCACCGACGCCGCCGGGGGCAAGGCGACCACCCCGCGCATGACCGTGGCGATGGTGACCCACGCGGCGCCCGGCGACACCTTCTGGGACCTGATCCGCAAGGGCGCCCAGGCCGCCGCCGCCAAGGACAACATCAAGCTCGTCTACTCCAGCGACCCCGTGGCCGGAAACCAGGCCAACCTGGTGCAGAACGCCATCGACCAGAAGGTCGACGGCATCGCTCTCACCGCCGCCAAGCCCGACGCCGTGAAGGAGGTGGTGGCCCAGGCCAAGGCGGCCGGCATACCCGTCGTCGGCTTCAACTCCGGCCTGGACGACTGGAAGGAGCTCGGCATGCTCGAGTACTTCGGCCAGGACGAGAACATCGCCGGCCAGGCCTTCGGCGAGCGCCTCAACCAGCAGGGCGCCAAGCACGCCGTCTGCGTGATCCAGGAGCAGGGACAGGTCGCGCTGGAGGCGCGCTGCGCCGGCCTGAAGAAGGGCTTCAAGGGCACCACGGAGAACGTGTACGTCAACGGCACCGACATGCCCTCCGTGAAGTCGACCCTGACCGCCAAGCTGCAGAAGGACTCGACCATCGACCGGGTGGTCACGCTCGGCGCCCCGATCGCCCTGACCGCCGTGCAGTCGGTCAGGGACGCGGGCAGCAAGGCCGAGGTCGCCACCTTCGACCTCAACAGGGACCTCGTCGGCGCCATCCAGGGCGGCGACATCCAGTTCGCCGTCGACCAGCAGCCCTACCTCCAGGGCTACCTCTCCGTGGACGCGCTGTGGCTGTACCGGACGAACGGCAACGTCAGCGGCGGCGGCACCGCTCCGGTGCTCACCGGACCGGCCTTCGTCACCAAGGACAACGTCGACACCGTCGCCGAGTTCGCCAAGAAGGGCACGCGCTAGCCCGACCTGCTGCGGCCCGGCGCCGCGCGGGCGAGCGGGTCAGGCCTGTCCCGGTTCCTCCGGGGCCGGACCGCTGGTGCCCCGCACCACCAGCTTCGGGCCCAGCACCGCCTCCCTCGGCTGCAGTTCCTCGTTCTCCAGCCGTTCGACGGCGAAGCGGACGGCGTGCTCGGCCATGAGGACCGCGTCCTGGCGGACGGTGGTCAGGCCGATCGGCATCAGGTGGGAGAGGTGACTGTCGTCGTAGCCGACGACGGACAGGTCGCGCGGCACCTCGACGCCCGCCCGGGTGAGGGCCATCAGCAGGCCCATCGCGCAGCGGTCGTTGCCGGCGAGCACCGCCGTCGGCAACGGCCGCCCGCCGTCGCGTTCGGCCAGGAGCATCCGGCCCGTCTCGATTCCGGAGTCCTCGGTGTGGTGACCGGGGATCACCCGTGCCTCGGCCTCCAGCCCGTGACGGCGCATCGCCGCACGGTAGGCGCGCCGCCGCTCCGCCGAGCCGGGGCCGCGTCCGCCGTCGATGTGCACGATCCGGCGGTGCCCCAGCTCCACCAGGTGGTCCATGGCCTGCCGGACGCCTTTGCCCTCGGCGGTGTGCACGAAGTCGACCCGGGCCTGGGGCACCCGGCGGCTGACGGAGACGGCGACCGTGCGCTGCCCGAGCGCGTCCAGGTAGGCGGGGTCGGCGTCCGGTCCGAGGAGGATCACCGCCTCACAGCGGTGGCTGAGCAGCGCCTCGACCGCCTTCGTCTCGCTGCGGCCGGATGTGGCCCCGGAGAGCAGCACGTCGTAGCCGAGCCGCTCGGCCTCGGGGTAGATGGCTGTGATGAGGTCGGTGTGGAAGGTCTGGTGCACGGTGAACATCACGCCGAGCGTACGGCTGCGGCCGCGGGCCAGCAGCCGGGCGGCGCTGTCGGGCCGGTAGCCGATCTCGTCGGCCACCCGCAGGACCCGTTCCCGGGTCTCCCGGCTCGCTCCCGCCTGGTTGCGGAAGACGATCGAGACGAGCGCGCGGGAGACGCCCGCCTTCTCGGCGACATCCGCCATCGTGGGCCGCTGCCTGCCCGATGCATCCACCTGTGAACCCACCCTCCGACGCCGACCACCATAAGGGGCGCCCCGTCCCGTGCCTCCGCGCAGGGCTGCTGCAATCTCCCGGCAACAAGCTATTGACATGACATTTGGACAGGGGCCATCGTACTCGAACTAGAGCGCGCTAGTAGAGCGCGTCAGGCCCATCGAGCTTGTCCCTCCCCTCAAAGGACACCCACCATGGCAACGGCGCCTTCCCCTCTCCGCACCACCGTCGGCAACCTGTGTCCCGGCTCCGCCCCCGACTGCCGGGGCGTCTGGTTCCCCGAGGACGAACGCCCGGTGCCGGTGCCGAATCCCCTGGCCGATTGCGGCCTTTCGGGTACCCGGCGCCCGACTCTCGACAGGTAAGGAGCGCCCATGGACGTCAGGGACGACACGACACCGGCCCCCACCCCCTCCCCGGCCACGGCCGTCGTGGACGACGCTCCTGTGGCGGTCAGTCGGCGACTGCGGCTGATCACGATCATCGCCACGTTCGGTGGTCTGCTCTTCGGCTACGACACGGGCGTCATCAACGGCGCCCTGCCCTACATGACCGACGACCTCGGCCTGACCCCGGTCACCGAGGGGTTGGTCACCAGCTCGCTGCTGCTGGGCGCCGCGCTGGGCGCGGTGACCGGCGGCCGGTTGTCGGACGCGCGGGGCAGGCGGCGCAGCATCCTGCTGCTGGCCGTGCTGTTCTTCGCCGGCGCTCTCGGCTGCACGCTCGCCCCGACGACCGAGGTGATGATCGTGGCGCGCTTCGTGCTCGGTCTCGCGGTCGGTGGCGCCTCGGTGACCGTGCCGGTCTACCTCGCGGAGGTGTCGCCCGCCGAGCGGCGCGGTGCCCTCGTCACCCGCAACGAACTGATGATCGTCACCGGTCAGTTGCTGGCGTTCACGTCCAACGCGATCATCGCCCGGGTCGGCGGCGAGTCCGGTGGCGTGTGGCGCTGGATGCTGGTCGTCGCCACGCTGCCGGCCGTGGTGCTGTGGTTCGGCATGCTGGTGATGCCGGAGAGCCCGCGGTGGCTGGCCTCCCGGAGCCGCTTCGGTGAGGCCCTCGAAGTACTGAAGCAGGTGCGCTCGCGGGCCCGGGCCGAGGCCGAGCTGAAGGAGGTCAGTGCCCTCGCCGTCAAGGACGAGCAGGAGAAGCTGGGCGGCTGGCAGGACATCAAGAGCACGCCGTGGGTGCGGAAGCTGATGTTCGTCGGGTTCGGCATCGCGATCGTGCAGCAGATCACCGGCGTCAACACGATCATGTACTACGGCACGCAGATCCTCACCGACGCCGGTTTCGCCGCCGACAGCGCGCTGACGGCGAACATCGCCAACGGTGTGATCTCGGTGCTGGCCACCTTCGTCGGTATCTGGCTGCTGGGCCGCGTACCGCGCCGCCCGATGCTTATGACCGGTCAGATCGGTACGACCGCCGCCCTGTTGCTGATCGGGATCTTCTCCCTGGTGCTGCCGTCCGGCGACCCGCGGGCGTTCGCGGTGCTGGCGATGACGGTCACGTTCCTCGCCTTCCAGCAGGGCGCGATCTCGCCGGTGACCTGGCTGATGCTGTCGGAGATCTTCCCGATGCGGATGCGCGGCTTCGGCATGGGGGTGGCGGCCGTGGTGCTGTGGCTGACCAACTTCGTGATCGGGCTGGTCTTCCCGTCCCTGGTGTCGGGGATCGGGATCTCCAACACCTTCTTCCTGTTCGTGGTGGCGGGCGTGCTGTCCCTCACCTTCGTGAAGCTGTACGTCCCCGAGACCAAGGGCCGCACCCTCGAGACCCTCGAGGCCGAGCTCCGCACGCGCTTCTCCTGACCGCCTTTCGAGGAGTTCACCATGACCGTACGCGTAGGCGTCATCGGCGCCGGAATGATCGGCCAGGACCACACCCGGCGGCTCACCGAGGTCGTCACCGGTGCCACGGTCACGGCCGTGACCGACATCGACGCCGAACGCGCCGCCGCAGTGGCGGCCCGGGCCGGTGCGACCGCGCTGCCCACGGGTGCCGACGTGATCGCCTCCCCGGACGTGGACGCCGTCCTCGTCACCTCCTGGGGGCCGACCCACGCCGAGCACGTCCTGAAAGCGATCGCGGCCGGCAAGCCGGTGTTCTGCGAGAAACCGCTGGCCACCACCGCCGAGGACTGTCTGCGGATCGTCGAGGCCGAACGGGCGCACGGCCGCCGGCTGGTGCAGGTCGGCTTCATGCGCCGCTTCGACGCCGGCTACCGCCAGATGAGGGAGGTGCTGTCGACCGGTTCGCTCGGGGCTCCGCTGATCGTGCACTGCGCCCACCGCAACCCGACCGTCCCGGAGTCGTACCACTCCCCCATGGCCGCCCAGGACACGGCCGTGCACGAGATCGACGTGCTGCGCTGGCTGCTGGACGACGAGATCGTCTCCGCCCAGGTGGTCACCCCGCGCGCCACGAGCAAGCGGTTCGCGCACCTGAAGGATCCTCAGATCATGGTCTTCGAGACCGCCGAGGGCGTCCGGATCGACCTGGAGGTCTTCGTCAACTGCCAGTACGGCTACGACATCCAGTGCGAGGTGGTCGGTGAGGACGGCCTGGTCCGGCTGCCCGACCCGGCCGCCGTCGGGATCCGTACGGCCGCCCGGCACGGCACGGGTGTGCTGCAGGACTGGAAGGACCGGTTCGCGGAGGCCTTCGACACCGAGTTCCGCGAGTGGGTCGCCGGCGTGGCGGCCGGCACCGGACCGACCGGCCCGTCCGCCTGGGACGGTTACGCCGCCACCGTCATCACCGATGCCGCCGTCCGCTCCCTGGAGTCCGGCGGCGAGACCGTCACCGTCGACATGAAGCCCCGCCCCACCTTCTACGGAGGCACCGCGTGAAGATCGCCCTCGACCCCTACATGTTCCGCGCCCTGCCGATCGACGAGATGGTGCGCACCGTCGCCGAACTGGGCTACGACTACATCGAGTTGTCGCCGCGCGGGGACTTCATGCCGTTCTTCCTGCACCCGCGTGCGGACGACGAGCGGGTGGCGGAGCTGAAGCGGTCGCTCGCCAGGCACGGGGTCCGGTTGTCCTCGGTACTGCCGCTGTACAAGTGGTCCTCGCCGGACGAGACGGAACGGCAGGCAGCGGTCCGCTACTGGAAGCGGATGATCGAGATCACCGTGGAGCTGGAATGCCCGCTGATGAACTCGGAGTTCAACGGTCGGCCCGAGCACGCGGCGCAGAGCGAGGCGGCCTTCTGGCGCTCGCTGGAGGAACTGCTGCCGGTGTTCGAGCGCGAAGGCATCGCGCTGAACCTGGAGGCGCACCCGGACGACTTCTGCGAGGAGAACACCCCGGCCGTCGATCTCGTCCGCGCGATCAACAAGCCGTGGGTGAACTACCTGTACTGCGCCCCGCACTCCTTCCACCTCTCGGGCGCCTCGGAAGCAGGCGCGGACATCGCGGCGATGATGCGCTACGCCGGCGACAGACTCCAGCACGTGCACATCGCGGACTCCTTCAACCACAAGGGTTCGTCCGGCCTGCGCTACATCCTCAACCCGCCGGGCACGCCGGCCCGTATCCACCAGCACCTCGACATCGGTCAGGGCGAGGTCGACTGGGACGCCTTCTTCGGCACGCTGCGCGAGCTGGGCTTCGACGGGGTCGCCACGGCCTGCGTCTTCGCCTGGGAGGAACGGGCCCGGGAGTCGTCGGCGTTCATGCTGGACCGCATCCGCGAGGAGCTCGCCGCCTAGGCCTTGTCAGGGGCTGGTGAGGATGACGAGCTGCCGGGTCGCCCGGGTCATCGCGACATAGCGGTCCACGCCCCCTTCGACGCCCGTGCCGAAGTCCTCCGGGTCGACGAGGACGACCAGGTCGAACTCCAGCCCCTTCGACAGTTCCGGAGTCAGCGACCGGACCCGGGACGACACCGGCCGGAACGTGGGATCGCCGATGACACAGGCGATTCCCTCGGCGTGCGCGGCCAGCCAGGCGTCGAGGACCGTGCCCAGCTCCGCGACGGATCCGTGCACGACGGGGACGCCGCCGGCGCGGACGGAGGCCGGCACATTGGCGTCCGGGAGCACGCTGCGGATGACCGGTTCGGCCTCCGCCATGATCTCCTCAGGGGTCCGGTAGTTGATGGTCAGTGAGGCCAGGTCGATCCGGTCGAACCCGACCCGTTCGAGGCGTTCCCGCCAGGTCTCCGTGAACCCGTGCCGCGCCTGGGCACGGTCCCCGACGATGGTGAAGCTGCGGGACGGGCAGCGCAGCAGCAGCATCTGCCACTCCGCGTCCGTCAGTTCCTGCGCCTCGTCCACCACGATGTGCGCGAACGGTCCGGCGAGCCGGTCCGGGTCGGCGGTGGGCAGGGCGGTCTCGTCGACCAGGGAGTTCCGCATGTCCTGCCCGTGCAGCATGACGAGCACGCCTTCACCGTCGTCGTAGCTGTGGGCGGCCAGCAGGTCGTCGATGACCCTGCCCATGCGCTCGCGTTCGACGGCGACGGCGGCCTCCTGCCGCCGCTTGCGCCGGGACGCCTCCGGGTCGCCGAGCCGGTGCCGTGCCGCGTCCAGCAGTGGCAGGTCGGACACGGTCCAGGCGTGGGCGTCCGGGCGCTGGAGCCTGCGGACCTCGTCGCGGCCGAGCCAGGGGGCACACATCCGCAGGTACGCGGGAACCGACCACAGGTCTCCGACGAGGTCGGTCGCCTCGAGCAGCGGCCACGCCCGGTCGAAGACGGTGAGCAGCTCCCGGTTCCGCGCCATCGACCGGCGGAACAGGTCGGTCGGTACGTCGGCTTCGTGCTTGTCCTCCAGGATGGTGAGCAGTTCCTCCCAGATCTGGTCGCGGGCCTCGTTGTGCGGGGTACCGGGCTCCGCCGCGTCGAACGCCACGGCCCAGTCGCCGGCGCTCAGGTGGATGTCGGACCAGTGGGTGGTGACGGTCATCGCCTCGGTGGGCGGTTCCTCGTAGAACCGGACGGCCTTCTCGATCGCCTTCACCATGCCGACGGACGACTTCAGGCGGGCCACCTCCGGATCCGTCTCGGCCGAGGCCGTGGCCCCTTCGTCGACGAGGTCCCGCAGGACGCAGGTCTGAACGCCCTCCTCGCCGAGGCTGGGCAGGACGTCGGAGACGTAGGACAGGTAGGGCCGGTGCGGGCCGACGAACAGCACACCTCCCCTGCGGTGCTGCCCGAGGCGCGGGTCGGAGTGGAGCAGGTAGGCGGAGCGGTGCAGGGCGACGACGGTCTTGCCGGTGCCCGGGCCGCCGTCGACGACGAGGGCGCCGCGGGAACCGGCGCGGATGATGGCGTCCTGGTCGGCCTGGATGGTGGCGAGCACGTCCCGCATCCGGGGCGAGCGGTTGGTGCCCAGGCTGGCGATGAAGGCGGACTGGTCGTCCAGCGCGGCGTGCCCGGCCAAGCCGTCCGCGGTGAACACCTCGTCCCAGTAGTCGCTGATCCGGCCGTCGGTCCAGCGGTATCTGCGGCGGCTCGCCAGGCCCATCGGGTCGGCGTGGGTGGCTCCGAAGAACGGCTCGGCGGCGGGGGAACGCCAGTCGACCAGCAGTCGGCGTCCCTCGCTGTCCGTGAGACCGAGCCGTCCCACGTACACGGGCTCGGAGTCGTCCGCACCGACCATGTGCCCGAGGCACAGGTCCAGTCCGAAACGGCGCAGGGCGCGCAGCCGGGAGGTCAGCCGGTGGATCTCCGCGTCCCGGTCCATCGCCTGCCGTCCCTTGCCGCCGGGTGCCTTCCGTTCGGCCTCCAGACGGCCCGACAGCTCGGCGATCGACTGCTCCAGACACTCGGCGACGGCAGCGAAGTGCCGCTCGTCGCGGGCGATCGACGCCGGGTCGGCCTTGGCCGACAGGCGGTCGGGAAGATCGAACGCGCTGGTGGTCAGGGGGTTCACGTCAGGCACTCGCATCTCCGCAGGTCCGGGGCTTGGGCCGGTCATTCTGCGGCAGGACGGGGGCCTTGCCGCAAGGCCCCCTGTGCGCTATAAGTTGAAAGTGGCAAGGAGACAGGACTCCTTGCCCTCTTCTTTTCCGACGCTGTGGGCGGGGCCTCGCCAACCGCCGTACGGGAAGGCTGACGTCGTCCACGTTGACGGCCCCGGCCTCCCGTCGCCCGGTCGACGACCTCGACGTAGATCCGCTCACCGATGTGCTCGGACAGGTCCAAGACGACACGGCGGTACTGCTCGGCACCGCGGCCCGTCGCCTTGCCCAGCATCGTGCCGTCGCTCGCGTGGGCCGGTCCTGGCCGAGCTCTGCCTGCCGGCGGGCCGGACCCTGACACTGCGCTTCCCTCCCCCGGGCGGCGATCCCTGGCGGATCCCAGCCCGAGCAGGAGGCGGGCCCGGCTTCGCGTGCGCCGTCAGCGCGTGGAACCTGCGGCCGTACCGCAGGCCGGGTCCGGCCGACGCGGAGGCCGGATCCGCTCTCCCGGACGTCGGCCTCGTCCGTCCCTGACGGGCAGGAATTCTCGCTGTCCGGGCTGCCCGGCGGCCGGTGCCGTATGGCACGCTCTACGCCGAGTGGCGGGTGCGGAACCGGTCGCGCTCAGGTTTCGGCACGTGGAGAGGCGGCGGCATGCGGATAGGACTGCTCGGCACCGGACCCTGGGCGCAGATGGCCCACGCACCCGCGTTGAGCGGGCATGCGGAGCTGGACTTCGTGGGCGTGTGGGGCCGTCGCCCCGAGGCCGCGAAGGAACTGGCCGAGCGGCACGGGGTCAGGGCCTACGACGACGTCGACGAACTGTTCGGCGACGTGGAGGCGGTCGCCGTGGCACTGCCGCCGGACGTGCAGGCCGGGCTCGCGGCGCGTGCCGCCCGGGCCGGGTGCCACCTGCTGCTCGACAAGCCCCTCGCACCGACGGTGGAGCAGGGGCGGGCCGTCGTCGAGGCCGTCGAGGAGGCGGGCGTCGCCTCGGTCGTGTTCTTCACGACCCGCTTCCAGCCGGAGCCGGAGGCCTGGATCACCGAACAGGCCGGGGTGCCGGGATGGTTCACGGGCCGGGCGCAGTGGCTCGGCGCGGTGTTCACCAGCGAGAGCCCGTTCGCGACGCCGTGGCGGCGGGAGAAGGGCGCCCTGTGGGACGTCGGGCCGCACGCCCTGTCCGTCCTGCTGCCGGTGCTCGGCGACGTGCGGAGCGTGACGGCGGCCGCGTACGGCCCCGGGGACACGGCCCATGTCGTCCTCGACCACGCGGGCGGCGCGTCGAGCACTCTCACCCTGAGCCTGACGGCACCGCCCGCCGCGGCCGGGGCCGCCGTGGAACTGCGCGGGGAGGCCGGGGTCGCGGTCCTGCCGGAGAGCTCCGAGGGAGCGGTCCGCGCGCTGACGCGAGCCGCGGACGCCCTGCTCGCCGCGGCCCGGGGCGGCCGCCCGCACGCGTGCGACGCCGCCTTCGGCCTGCGGGTCACGGAGATCCTCACGGCGGCCCAGGGCCTGCTCAGCCGGGGGTGGCCGGAGACGTGAAGTTGAGCCGCTCCCTGACCACCGGGAAACCGGCCTTGGCGAAGTTCTTGGCCATGGGCACATTGCCCCGGTCCGTGGCGGCGGCGACGAACTCGGCGCCGCGTTCGGTCAGGAAGTGCGTGCACTCGGCGAGCAGGTCGTACGCGTAGCCGTGGCCTCGCTGCTCGGGCAGGACCCCGATGAAGCCGATGCACGGCCCCGACGGGTTGTGGGCCGGGATGTGGATGCCGACCGGTTCGCCCCGCGGCGTGTGGGCGACCTGCCACCACTGACGGGGTGAGGGGCACCAGTGGAAGAAGTCGAGTTCCTCCTGGGCCGCCTGGTCGGGTCCGCCCTGCTCGATGGCCTTCAGCGCGTGCGCGTCCAGGGTGACGGAGTGGATCCGGCGCAGCGCGTCGAAGAACACGGCGTCGTCCGGTTCGGCGCGGAACAGCAGGCGCCCGGGCCGCTCGGGCAGGCCGTGGCCGGGAGTCCAGCGGTACAGAAGGCGTTCCACCAGGAGGTCGTAGCCCGCCTTCCGGGCGGCGGTGAAGCGTGAGTCGGCGGCGCTGCGCAGGGCCGGGTCGTCGTGCCATCCGGCGGGCAGGTTCAGCTCGAGCTCCACCTGCCAGGGGGCGGAGCGCAGGAGTGCGGCGCCCGCTTCCTCCTCGCCCTCCGCCACGTCGAACCAGTTGAGGTTGACGGGCTCGGCGTCGTCGGGGCCGCCCCACCAGGCGCCGCGGGCGACGACACGGCCATCGCGCAGCGCCACCCTCTTCCAGTCGGGGCGGTGCCGGGTCAGACAGTGGCCCTCGCGGGCGCCCAGTGGGTCGGGCAGGGTGTCGAAAAGACCGGCGTCGCTCTCGTCGAGCGCGCGGATGACCACATCGGTCACGGAGTTCCTCCGGGATGCTTGCGGCACGGTGCGCTCCCGGTCGGTCAGCAGACACACGCCGGGACAACGGGGAGGGAGCGCGGGAACGGTGTGAACTGCACGGCTCTGCCCTCCTTCCGCTGGTCTCGGGCGTGGCGCGCCACACGTTACGGGACGACCGGTGGGCCGTCCATCGAATTCGCTGCTGAGCTCAAGTGGCCCTTAAGGGGCGGTTAAGCGGCCGTCATGCGCCCCAAGTGGGGCTGTCCGCAAGGGATTTCTACGTGGCGGACGGGTTGGCGGGGGCGCTGCCCGTCCGTAGCATCCGCGGCACACCCCTGCGTGAGAGCGCTCTCAAGCAGATGTCCGTTTACACCAGGAGACCCCCACATGACCTCTCGTCACCAACGCCTTCCTGCCCGCCGTACGCTCCTCGCCGGACTCGGCGGCGCGCTGATCGCCGCTCCGGCCGTCACCGCCCTGGCCCCCCACGCCCTCGCCGGGACGGCCGCGGACGCCTCGGAAGCAGCGGCCGCCCTCCCCCTGACGCTCGTCAACAACAGCGGCTCCTTCGCCAACGGCAGCGTCCACGTCTACGTCGTGGGCAACGTGGACGGTCAGCAGGTACGCCTCAAGCCCGACGGCACCCTGGCGCCGGTGGCCCTGTCGGACAACGGCCCCGACGGCTTCACCGACTACGCGATCGCGCTGGCGGGCAGCGGCGACACCCGGCTGTCCCTGCCCCACATGTCGGGCCGGATCTACGTGGCGCTGGGCGCGAAGCTCAAGTTCAAGGTCGTCACGGACGGAGCCGGCAAACCGGCCCTGCAGTACCCGGCCGGCTGGGTGGCGTCCGACCCCAACTACGGGGTGCTGCACGACTGCGCCGAGTTCACGTACAACTCCGCGGGGATGTTCTGCAACACCACCATGGTCGACATGTTCAGCGTGCCGCTGAGCATCCGGCTGACCGGCGCGAAGGACCAGACGACGGGCACGTTGCGCGACGGAGGGAGGGCGGCCGCGTTCGCCGCGGTGCGTCAGGTGCCGGAGTTCGCGCGGCTCGTGCTGGACGACACCCGGATCATCGCCCCCGGCCACGGCCTGGACGCCGGTCTCTTCGACAAGGACTACTTCGCGCCCTCCATCGACGAGGTGTGGAGCACGTACACCGGCAGGGACCTCAAGGTGACCACCAACGCCGGTACGTTCACCGGCCGGGTGCGCGGCGAGCGGTTCTCCTTCACCGGGCCCGCCGAGGTCTCCTTCCACAGGCCGTCGACCCGGGACGTGCTGTTCTGCGACGGTGCCCTCGCGGCTCCCAACGACGGCACGACGGGACCGGTCGCCGCCGTACTGGGCGCCGGTTTCAACCGCTCGACGCTGACGGCCTCCGCCGTCCAGCCGACGACCGACCCGGCGTCCTTCTACCGCATGAGCCTCACCAACCACTACGCCAAGGCCATGCACGCGGCCACGCAGGACGGCAAGGCGTACGGCTTCGCCTTCGACGACGTGGCCGACTTCGCCTCCTACATCCAGGACCCGGCACCCACGGGGCTGCGGCTGACACTCACACCGTTCTGAGCCGGCGGGGATTCCCGGCGGCCCGGGCCCGGCGTGCGGCGCCGGGTGGGGCGTAGCAGCGTGGTGATGTGAGCAGTGCGCACGGCCTGGTGCCGCGCCGGGGCAGGGACCGGGACCTGGACCGGCGCGGCTGGCTGCGCGGCGCACCGCCGCCACTGTGGGCGCGTGTGCTGCCGACGGCGCTGCTGGTGGGCGTGTGCACGGCGGAACTGATCAGTCCGGAGCCGCTCGACATCGGCTTCCTGCTGGGCGCGATCCCCCCGCTGGCGGTGCTGGCCCACGGACCGGTCGCGACGGCGACGCTGGGCGTTCTCTCGGTGGTCGTGCTGACGGTTCCGTTCTTCCGTCTGGACGACCCGGGCAGCACCGATGTGCTGACCGTGTGCTTCGTCGCGCTGCTGAGCGTGCTGCTGTCGTTCGTCCGCAGCCGGCGTGATGCCCAGCTGGTCTTCGAACGGGCCGTCGCCGAAGCCGCACAGCGGGCTGTGGTACCGCCGCTGCCGGAGCGGGTGGGACCGGTGCGGTGCGCGGGGCTGTACCGGGCGGCGCAGAGCGGGACGCTGGTCGGAGGTGACTTCTTCGACGTGCGGGCGGGCCCTCACGGCGTACGGGCGGTCATGGGCGATGTCCAGGGGCACGGGCTGTCGGCCGTCGCCACGGTGGCATCGCTGTTGGGGGCGTTCCGGGAGGCGGTGCTGGACCAGCCGGATCCGCGGGCGGTGGCCACCCGGCTCGACCGGCGGCTGGCCGTGGACTCCGCGGGCGAGCCGCATGCCGAGTTGTTCGCGACGGCGGCGCTGCTGGACTTCTCCGCCGACGGGGATGTGGTGCGGATCGTGGCGTGCGGGCAGTCAGGGCCGCTGCTGCTGCGTGAGGGCCGGGCCGTCGAGCTGGACGTCGAGCCGGGCACGCCGCTCGGGCTGGGCCTCGCCGAGGTCGTTGCGCCGAGGGTCGTCTCGGTGCGGCTGCGGGCCGGTGACCGCCTCTTCCTGGCGTCCGACGGTGTCACCGAGGCCAGGGACTCCGACGGGGCGTTCTACCCGCTGACCGAGCGGCTGCCGGATCTCGCCGACGCGGACCCGGCCACGCTGGCCGAGCGGGTGTGGACCGATCTGGTGCGGCACTGCCCGGACCTCCGGGACGACGTCACGATGCTCGTGCTCGCCCCCCGTCCGAGGGGCGGTTCCTGACAGCGGCCGACGCCGGCGACCCCGACGGCGTCGGAGCAGGCGCCCGCGGGCCGGGCTCTCCGGGATGCACGCCGGGCTCGCGCGTTGAATGGTGATATCGGACCCTTTTTTCAGCACCGGGGCCGCACCAGCGATCCGGCCGGACCTAGGGAGCAGAGAACATGTCGACGTCACAGTCCCACGCGTCCCCGTCTCCCGAGGAGCGCGCCACCCCGGACCGCCTGCTCCACGCCCGTACCGGCACCGACGTGTCCCCGGAGGACCTCGTCCTCGCCTCCGGGAAGGACCTCACGCCGCACAACCTCGAATGGGCCAGGCGCAAGCTGGCGGCGGAGGGCCCGGCCGCGCTGGAGAAGCTGCTGCCGTAGCCGTGCGCGCCCGCCCGATGCCACAGGCGCCCGGGCGGGCGCGCGGGGGTGCCGGCGGGCTCAGCGGTCCTTGCACCACGTACTAAGCCCTGCCGTCCTCCTCGGGCAGTGCGTCGTCCTCCACCACGTGGACCGCCGCCTCCTCCGCACCGGCCGCGCCCCCGTCGATACCCACGTCCGACGCGACGGTCTCCCTCGTCGTGTCGGGGTGGGCCCCCTCGTCCGGGGCGACCAGACGCCCGGCGCGGGCGGTACCCGCTTCGGGGTCGACCGGTTCGCCGTCGCTGTCGGGCGTGTCACCCACACCGTCCCCGGTGGGTTCGGCCGACACGTCGGGGTTCTCCTGGGACAGGCGTTCGTCGAGGGTCTCGCCCTCACGCTGCTCGGCGGCCGTGGTGCCGCGCTTGGTGACGCCGAGCGGCTTCTCCGGCGGGGAGTAGCCCTCGTCGAGGGTGTCGTCGTAGGTCCGTTCGTCGACGGCGTCCTGAAGGTCCAGCGGCGCGGCGTCCTCCTGCTCCTCGTTGCTCCCGGTGGGCTGGTACGCGTCGTCCGCCATCGGTTCGGAGCGCATCGGTTCCGTGCCCATCACTTCTGCCTCCCTGTCGCGCTGCGTCGACTCGTCGGTCTCCTGTGCCCGATCCGCGTTTCCCGTTACGCGGGCTCTAACCTCGGCCGATGCCGGCCTTTGTGGGGTTGTCATCACTCGCACACATGGCGTGACCGACTGTCGAGGGGCCACGGAGGGTGTCACACCGCGGCGTTCGGCCCGTCCGGCCGGCTGCGGCGCTGCTCGACCGTCTCGCGGCTGAGCTCCTCCGTCTCCGCCTCCGGCAGCCGCTCGAAGCCGTCCTCGGTGATGATGGACACGATGGGGTATATCCGGCGGGTGAGGTCCGGACCGCCCGTCGCGGAGTCGTCGTCGGCCGCGTCGTACAGCGCGTGGAGCGCGGCCAGGGCCGCCTCGCGCCGGGACATGCCGGGCCGGTACAGCTTCTTCAGCGCGCCCCGTGCGTACGGCGAGCCGGAGCCCTCGGCATGGAAGCCGAATTTCTCGTAGCGGCCGCCGACGACGTCGAAACCGAAGATGCGGCCCTGCCGGCCGGCGGGAGCCGCGAGGTCGTAGCCGACGAGGAGCGGGACGACGGCGAGGCCCTGCATGGCCTGCCCCAGGTTGTTCCGGATCATGGTGGCGAGCCGGGTGGCCTTCGCCGCGAGGGTCATGGGGATGCCCTCGATCTTCTCGAAGTGCGCCAGCTCGACCTGATAGAGCTTCACCATGTCCACCGCCAGCCCGACGGTACCGGCGAAGGCCACCGCGGTGTGGTCGTCGACGGGGTGCACCTTCTCCAGGTCCCGCTGGGCGATGAGATTGCCCATCGTCGCCCGCCGGTCGCCCGCGATCAGCACGCCGTCGCGGCAGGTGAGGGCCAGCACCGTGGTGCCGTGCGGGGCGCCCTCGGCGCGGACGCCGTCCGGGAGGAGACGGCGGGTGCTCAGCAGCTCGGGGCGGTGGGCCGCCAGGAACTCGGTGAAGGACGAGGAGCCCGGTGTGAAGAACTCCTCCCCCAGTCGGCCTTCGTGGTCCCTCGCCGCCATCTCGTCTCCCCCTCGTCCGTGGTCGTCAACCGACTCCTACCTGAACCAGGCGGACGGGAAACGCGACTTGAGGTGTCAGGGGCTCGGTGCGACGCGGACGTCCAGGTCCGAGATCCGGTGGACGTGCCAGGTGCGGGCGTAGCCCGGCGGAGTGCCTCCGGCCGGGGCGAGGTGGGCGACCGGGAGACGGTCCGCCGTGCGCAGGATCTCCGCCGGGGTCGTGTTCTCGTTGTTGCCTGAGGTCGCGCCCGACGTGCAGCCGGTGTAGTAGCCGATCGGGATGGCCAGGTGGCCGGTGAGCAGGCAGGGCGGGCGGACGCCGAGACGGTGCAGCGCGTCGGCGGTGCGGTCCCAGTCACGGCGGTTGTCGGTGTTGCGGGACACGGCGCCCTCCAGGACGGCGATCTGCACCGCCAGATGCCCGGCCAGACCGAGCGCCACCAGTGAGGCGGCGACCGGCCGCCACTTCCCGCCCGGGTTCCTGACCAGATGCCACAGGGCGTCGGCGACGGGGATCGCGAGCAGGGCGTAGACCGGCTGGAGGAAGCGGGGTGCCGCGTAGCCGATCATGAACAGGTACGGCAGAGCGGCGGTAGTGGCACAGGCCAGTGGGATCAGGGTCGGGCCCAGGCGCCGGGCCCGGGCGGCGACGACCAGCCCGAGTCCGGCCAGGACGGGCAGGACGAACCACCAGATCATGACCAGGGGGTTGGGCATCGAGCCGGTGCACGGCCGGCACAGGGCCCGCCCGCCCAGGCTGCGCAGCTGGTCGTCGACGGCGATCTGCCAGCCGAGCCCGCCCTGGATGCGGGAGGCCTCCGACAGCCGCTGCCCGAGGCCGCCGTAGCCGGCGTAGGCCTCGACCACCCACGGGACGATGCCCGCCGCGAGACCCACCGCGAGGGCGAGGAGGAGGTGCCGGTGGCGGCGCACCAGGGCGAGGACGAGCAGGGGCACGGTCACGTGGACGGCGTCGGTGGGGCGCATCCACGCCATGAGCGCGGTACCGGCCGCGACGCCCCACAGGACCCGCCCGGCGGAACGTTTCGCCGGGACACGCAGAAAGCAGCCCACGCTGATCAGCGCACCGACCGCCACCCAGTAGTTGGGCATGGCCTGCGGACCGTAGAAGAGGGTCACCCACAGGGAAGCGAAGAGGGCGCCGCCGACGGCCAGGACGCGGGTCGGGAACAGACCCCGCCAGGCACGCAGGGCCAGATAGAGGGCGAGTCCGGACAGCAGGGCGAGGTAGACGCGCAGCAGCGGTACGGACGACGACCAGGACGCGACGGGCGCCACGAGCAGGGAGACGCCCCGGGAACGCGGCGCACTGAAGAAGGCCGCCGGATGGTGGGAGGTGACCTGGCTGACATAGACGATCTCGTCCCACCCGAGGCCCAGCACGGGCCGGACCAGGACGAGCTGCGCGAGGGTGAAGACGGCGGCCACCGCGGCGAGCGGCCGGTCGCCACGGTGGCCGCCCATCACGCCCGGCCCGGTCACCTGTTCGCGTCTTCGCCGTCGGACGAGGATGACGTTCGCGCCGTCGGCCATCATCCACCCTTCCCCTGCGCCGCAGGCCGCTCCGGCCTCCCACCCGCAGGGCTGAAGCCGATGATCAGAAACACGGCCAAGCTAACCCGCGGGGTGGGGGGACGCAGGGTGGAATACGGCCAAGTGCCTGACGCGATCGGTTCAGTGGGTGTTCGGGGCGCGGTGCGGGGGCTGCTCGGGGGCCGGGCGCTGTTTCAGCGGTGGGACGGGACGGGTGACGGTGGCGTCCTCGCTCACCGTGAGCTCGGTGCCGTGGTGACGGATCGTCAGAGGCGGGCCGGACCGCAGGGTGTACGTGGCCTCGTCCGCGGTCACCTCCACGCGCAGGCGCCGCCCCAGGAAGCCCAGCGTGAACGCCAGGCGGCTGTACCGCTCGGGCAGGCGCGGCGCGAACCGCAGGCCACCGTCCGCGCACCGCATGCCGCCGAACCCGGCGACCAGGGCCATCCAGGTGCCGGCCAGCGAGGCGATGTGCAGCCCGTCGCGGGTGTTGTGCTCCAGGTCCCCCAGGTCCATCAGGGCGGCCTCGGCGGTGTAGGCGCAGGCCAGGTCGAGATGGCCGGTGCGGGCGGCCATGACGGCCTGGACGCAGGCGGACAGGGACGAGTCCCGGACGGTCAGCGGCTCGTAGTAGGCGAAGTTGCGGGCGATCTGCTCCTCGGCGTCGTGGTCGAAGTCCCCCTCGAAGTAGCTGCCGCAGGTGTACATCGCCAGCACCAGGTCCGCCTGTTTGATCACCTGCTTGCGGTACAGGTCGAAGTAGGGGAAGTGCAGCATCAGCGGGTACTGGTCCGGGCCGGTGCGGGCGAAGTCCCAGCGCTGGTAGCGGGTGAAGCCGGCGTGCTGTTCGTGCACGCCGAGTTCCTCGTTGTAGGGGACGTGCACGGCCTCGGCGGCGTCCCGCCAGGCGGCCATCTCCTCCTCGTCGGCACCGAGCCGCGCCGCCTCGTCGGGGTGGCGTTTGCAGGCGTCGGCGGCGGCCAGCAGGTTCGCCCGGGCCATGAGGTTGGTGTACGTGTTGTCGTCGGCGACCGCGCTGTACTCGTCGGGTCCGGTGACGCCGTCGATGTGGAAGACGCCCCGGTCGTCGTGGTGACCCAGAGAGCGCCACAGGCGGGCGGTCTCCACCAGCAGCTCCACGCCGACTTCTCGTTCGAACTCCTCGTCGCCGGTGGCCATGACGTACCGGACGACGGCGTCGGCGATGTCGGCGCCGACATGGAAGGCGGCGGTGCCGGCCGGCCAGTACGCGGAGCCCTCCGAACCCTCGATGGTGCGCCAGGGGAACGCGGCGCCGCGCAGCCCGAGCTGGGTCGCGCGCTCCCGGGCGGCGGGCAGGGTGTCGAGACGCCAGCGCAGGGCCTCGGCGGCGGCCTGCGGCGCGGTGTAGGTCAGCAGGGGCAGGACGAACGCCTCGGTGTCCCAGAAGGCGTGGCCGTCGTAACCGGAGCCGGTGAGCCCCTTGGCGGGTATGGCGCGCTGCTCGGCGCGGGCACCGGCCTGGAGGACGTGGAACAGCGCGAAGCGGACGGCCTGCTGGATCTCCTCGTCGCCGTCGATCTCCACGTCGGCGCGGGCCCAGAAGTCGTCGAGGTAGGCCCGCTGGTCCTCCAGGAGCCCCTTCCAGCCGCTGTGCCCGGCCGCCGCCAGCGCCGCCTCGACCTGGTCGCTCATCGCGGGCCGGGAGCGGGCGCCGGACCAGCCGTGCGCGACCAGTTTCTCCACCCGCAGCCGCTCCCCCGGCTCCAGGACGGAGGTGATGGTCAGCCGGGCCACGTCCACGTTGCTCTCGCTGCTGGTGGTGGTCCGTTCGGGGCCGGTGACGTGGTGGTCGGCGGCCACCGCGACCCTCATGCCGCTGCGACGGGTGCGGTGGACCAGGCGCAGCCGGCTGCCCGAGGCGAGGTCCTCCTCCGGTTCCAGCGGCGACTTCAGCGCCTTGGCGGCGCGCGGGTCGCCGTCCGGCTCGGGCAGGCTCTCGTTGGCGACCAGTTCCGACTGGACGACCACACGGGTCCGGCTGTCGACGGGCTCCACCTCGTACGCCACGGCGGCGATCGCCCGCTGGGTGAGGGAGACCAGCCGGGTGGAGCGCACCCGGACGGTCGAGCCTGCCGGTGAGGTCCACTCGCAGACCCGTTCCAGCACGCCGCGCCGCAGGTCGAGGGTCCGCTCGTGGGTGACGAGCCGCCCGTAGCGCAGGTCGAACGGCTCGTCGTCGACCAGGAGGCGCAGCACCTTGCCGTTGGTGACGTTGATGGAGGTCTGGCCGGACTCGGGGTAGCCGTAACCGGCCTCGGCGTACGGCAGGGGGTGCAGTTCGTGGACTCCGTTGAGGTAGGAGCCCGGCAGGCCGTGCGGTTCGCCCTCGTCGAGGTTGCCGCGCCA
Source organism: Streptomyces sp. NRRL S-455 (assembly GCF_000717875.1). Lineage (GTDB taxonomy): Bacteria > Actinomycetota > Actinomycetes > Streptomycetales > Streptomycetaceae > Streptomyces. The sequence goes on along the minus strand of NZ_JOCT01000020.1, from coordinate 40,186 downwards.
GCCGATGTGGCCGTTGGACAGGGCGAACACGGACTCGCTCTGTGCCAGGACGTCGAGGTTGAGCCGGGTCTCTCGCACGGCCCAGGGCTCGACGTCGTACGCCCGCTGTGCGATCACTCCGTGCCCCCCAGTTCCGCCAGGTCCTTCACCACGATGTCGGCACCGTGCGTGTACAGCGCGTCCGTCTGTCCGACGCGGTCGACGCCGACGACGTAGCCGAAGCGGCCCGCGCGGCCCGCGTCCATGCCGGCCAGGGCGTCCTCGAAGACGGCCGCTTCGGACGGCTGGACGCCGAGGTCCTCGGCGGCGGCCAGGAACGTGTCGGGGTTCGGCTTGCCGGGCAGCTTCCGCTCGGCGGCGACGACACCGTCGATCCGTACGTCGAAGAAGTGCTCGGCGCCGATCGAGCGCAGCACGTCACGGCAGTTGGCGCTGGACGAGACGATGGCGGTGCTCAGTCCGTGGGCGCGGACCGCCTCCAGATAGCGCAGGGTGCCCTCGTAGGCCTCGACGCCCTCGGTGCGGATCTTCTCCAGGACCAGCTCGTTCTTGCGGTTGCCGAGCCCGTGGACGGTCTGCGCGCCGGGTGGGTCGCCGGGTTCGCCGTCGGGCAGGTCGATGCCCCGGGAGGCGAGGAAGGTGCGGACGCCGTCGGCGCGTGGCCGGCCGTCGACGTACTCGTCGTAGTCGGCCGCGGTGAACGGCCGGAAGTCCTCGCCGTCGCGTTCGCGCAGGTAGGCGTCGAACATCTCCTTCCAGGCGGCCGCGTGGACGACGGCCGTCTTGGTGACGACGCCGTCGAGGTCGAAGAGGCAGGCGTGGATGTCGTCGGGAAGACCGAGCTGCGTCATACAGGACCGGTTCCCCGGCCGAGGGGCATCCACTGAGTGGCGCACGCCACACCGGCGTCAGTCGTGCGGGAAGGAGTGGTGTTCGTGTGCCACCAGCCAGCGCCCGTGCTCCTTGCGCAGACCGAACGTCAGCCGCAGCCGCAGGCTGGGGCATTGGGCCAGTTCCTCGGGGGTGCCGCAGCGCAGCAGGGCGTGTGCGTAGGCGGTGTCGGCACCGGCGGTGACGTCCAGGGTGTCGATCTCGAAGCTCGCGCCCTGGGCCTGCCAGTCGAAGAACGGGGGCCAGGCCGCACCGTAGGCGGCCAGTCCGTGGATGCCTTCGTGGGGCGGCGGTACGTCGTACATGACGATGTCCTGGGCGTGGTCCGCGAGGACGCCGTCGAGGTCACCGTGGTGGACGGCTTCGGCCCAGTGGGTGATCAGTGCGCGGATCCGTGTTTCGTCGTCGGACACGGTGCTGCTCCCTTCTCCCTCCCTCTGTCGGACGGCTTGGGCGCAGGGTGACACACTCTGCTGTGTGCCGCTCACCTTCGACGACCTCGTCCTGCGCGCCCGTGCCCTCTCGCGGGGCGGCCGGCGCGCGGTCCTCGGCATCGCCGGCAGCCCCGGCGCCGGCAAGTCGACGCTCGCCGAGCGTCTGGTGCGGGAGCTGAACGGGCCCGGCGTGCCGTGGGTCGCGCACGTCCCCATGGACGGCTTCCACCTCGCCGACATCGAACTGGAGCGGCTGGGCCGCCGGGACCGCAAGGGCGCACCCGACACGTTCGACGCGGCCGGGTACGCGGCCCTGCTGCGGCGCCTGCGCGAGGAGCCGGGCGATGACGTCGTGTACGCGCCCGGCTTCGAACGTGTCCTGGAGCAGCCGGTCGCGGGGGCGATCCCGGTCCCGGCGACGGCCCGGCTCATCGTGACGGAGGGCAACTACCTGCTCCTGGACACCGGCGCCTGGGCCCGCGTCCGCCGCGAACTCGACGAGGTGTGGTTCTGCGAACTGCCCGAGGCGGAGCGGATCCGGCGACTGGTCGCCCGGCACGAGCGGTTCGGCAAGAGCCATGAGGAGGCGGTGGTGTGGGTGCGCCGCTCGGACGAGCCCAACGCCGAGCTGGTCGCGGCGACCCGGGGGCGGGCCGATCTGGTGGTGCCGGAATCGGCGGTGCGGCCGGTGGAGGTGTGAACCACTCGCACGATCACGCGCGCCGCCCGGGCGGCGCGTCCCTCAGGGCGGTGCCCCGTCCTCCCCTCGCTGGTCACGCCTTCCGAAACCGTGGAGCAGCGCTACCGCCAGAGCGCTGACCAGGAGCAGCACGGTCATGTACAGGACCACCGGCCAGGGCCTCCCGCCGGTCGCCTCCAGCAGCGCGGCCGCGACGAGCGGCGCGGTGCCGCCCGCCAGCGCGGCCGCGAGTTCCCGGCTGAGGGCGACCCCGCTGAACCGGGTCCAGGTCGGGAACAGGTCCGCCAGGGGCCGTGAACACCGCCGCGCTTCCTCTCGCCTCGGCCGGCGAGGGCCATCCGCGCGGCCTGGCGAACTCCTCCGGCCGCCCCCGTTGCCGCCTCCGCCTCCGCCCCTGCCGAGGCCGTGTCCGCGCCGGATTCGGCCGCAGGGCTCGTCCCGGTCGTCCGCGTCCGGGCCGTCTCCGAGGCCCTCGCCCTCGTCGACCGGCTGGTCACCGCGGGGGCGGCCGGTCGACGGCGTGGCCGCACGTGCATCGTGCGTCCGGCCCTCGGGCCCGGCGCCGGTGCGCGCTGGCGCGGGACCGGTAGAGCCTGCGAGGTGAGCCCGGGCCGCCTCACACGGACAGCGTCAGCTCCGGCTCCGCGTGCGCGTCGCCCGCCGGGTCGCCGATCACTGCCCGGAAGGCCTCCGCGCGGACGGTCAAAGCCGTTCCGCTCCGCTCGAACGCGGGCGTGAACGCGCCGTCGTCCGGGCCGTAGCGCACGGCGAAGACATGCAGGTCCTCGGGGGCGCCGGGGGCGGGTCCGGCTTCCAGGGCGGACGAGGCGACCAGGTGGCTCCAGCCCTGGTCCGGGTTGCCGTAGCCACGGGGGTCGGCGGCCAGGGCGAAGGCGGCCTGCTCCTGAGTGGTGTCCGCGCGGGCGTCGAAGTGGTGCGGGTCGTCGGGGGCCGGGTGGGTCAGGCGCAGTTCGCCTGCCGATGTGACGCGCGGTTCGGCGGTCCTGCGGACCCGGTCGCCGTCGTCCGTGGCGTACGGCAGGCCGGCGAGCAGGTACGGCGTGCCCGGGAGCCGCTCCACGGCGACCGTCACCCAGAGGCTCGTGCCGTCGGTGACGTACAGGGACTGCACATGGCGCAGCACGTGGTCGCGGCCGACGACCGGCTTGGTGACCAGTTTGGCCTTCAGCCCGTCGGTGGTGACGTCCCGGACGCGGACCTCGCCCATCGGGCGGCACAGCAGGAAGCCGTCGGTCACCGGGCCGAAGCCGTGCTGGCGGCCCACGGCGGCCGGAAGGTAGTACGTTCCGGCCGCCTCGACCAGCGACGGGGTCATACGGTCGTCGAAGGCCACGGACACCGAGCCCGCGCGCAACTGGTGACGGGCCGGGGCCGTGGACGGGGTGCGGTGCCAGCGGGTGGTGTCCTGGATCTGCCAGACCAGCATCCAGGCGAAGTGGCCGTCGACACCGCCGTCCGCCTTGACCGCGTGCCGGGCCCAGCGGCTGTCGCCGCGGTAGCGGCCCAGGTCGGAGCCGATGCGGGCGCCGAAGTAACGCAGGCCCAGCACCGACTCGAAGGCGGAGTGCTGCTCGCTGTAGCGCGGCCCGCCGTTGTCGAAGCCGCCGCTCGTCAGGCGGGCGTCGATGTAGCGGGCGAGCGCGTCTCCGTCCTCGGCGAAGATCTCCTCGCCGCTGACCCGGTGGGCCTGGGCGAGGAAGGACAGGGAGATCGGGCCGTAGTTGTTGTCGTAGGCGCCGCCGTGCTCGGGGGGCAGGAGCGCGCCGCGGTCCCGGACCCGGTGGGCGCGGATCTCGTCGACGTACAGGCCCATGGCGCGGGAGCGGACCCGCTCCCCCTCGTCCGGCGGCAGGTGGCGGGCCAGCATGAGACCGCCCACGACACAGCCGATGGCCTGGTTGCCGGCCTCCTGCGGGTTGAAGAAGGTCGCCTCGGTCAGCCAGCGCCAGTATCCGTGCGCGACCTCGGTGAGTTCGGCGCGCTGTTCGTCGTCGATCAGCCCGTCGGCGGTGTCCAGCACGTTGACGGCCTGGAGCAGCGTCCACACCGTGCTCGGCCAGTCGCCGATGGGGTGGGCGCCGGCCGCCAGGGTGTACCGGGCGTACGGCAGGCCCGAGTCACGCACCCGGAGGTTGGGGTAGCCGGGGTTGTCCTCGGTGTACACCCGCTCGTCCAGGTGGAAGGCGAGGCTGCGGCGGACCGCCTCCGGCAGGCGCGGGTCCTTGTTCCGCTGCCAGGCCAGCGCCAGCAGGGAGGTGACGCCGAGGGAGGTGTCACCGATGTCGTCGACGCAGTCGGGGTGTTCGAGGCTGCCCTCCGGCGTCATGCGGGCCAGGGCCTGCTCGGTGACGTCGGCGAGGACGGCGTCGTACGCCTCCGGGGTGTCGGGGAGGTCGTGCAACGGGCCGCGCTGGTGAGGGAGGTGCACGGGTGGATCAGCCCTTCAAGCCTGAGGTGGCCATGCCATGGGTTGCCGGGATCACACGAGGGGAGGCGGGCCCGGTCAGTCCTTGAGTCCGGCGTTGATGTCGGCGTTCATGACGTAACGCTGGAACACCAGGAACACGACGATCAGAGGGACCATGGAGATGACCGATCCGCCGAGCACCACCGACCAGTTGATGTTCTGCGCCCCGACGAGGCTCTGGATGCCGATCTGCACGGTGAACTTGCTGGGGTCGTTGAGCATCAGGAGCGGCCAGATGTAGTCGTTCCACCGCCACTGGAACGACAGAATGGCGAGGGTCAGCATGATGGGCCGGGAGATCGGCAGCATGATCCGCAGGAAGATCGACAGTTCGCGGGCGCCGTCGATGCGGGCGGCCTCGATGAGTTCGTCGGGGACCGTCAGGAAGAACTGGCGGAACATGAAGCACCCGGTCGCGGTGAGCACCGCCGGGAGGATGATGCCGCCGAGCGTGTTGTAGAGGCCGAGGTCGCGGACCACCAGGAACTGCGGGGCGAGCATGACCTCGGACGGCAGCATCGTGGTGGCCAGGATGCAGATGAAGAAGACCTTGAGCCACTTGTTGTCGTACTTGGCCAGCGCGTACCCGGTGCAGCAGCTCACTCCCACCGTGAGGATCGTCGCGATCACGCACACGATGGTCGTGTTGATGAAGTACTGGGAGAAGTTGGCTCCCTCCCACGCCGCCTTGTAGCCCGACAGGCTGGGGTCGTCCGGAAACAACGTCAGCGAGGAGAACAGGTCTCCCGCCGGTTTGAAGGAACTGAGGACGAACCACAGGACCGGAAACCCGTAGAGGGCCGCCAGGACCCACAGCAGTGTCGTCGCGGGCACCGCGCGCCGGAGCCCGCCGGTCGCCGCGCCGCGCACCCGCTTGTTGGGAACCGCCCGTCCGGGCCCGGCGTCGACCTTGCGTGGCATGTCTGTGGTAGTCATCGGTTCTCCACCCGCCGGTTGACGATCAGCTGGATGATCGCGACGGCCATCAGGATGAGCATGAGCACGAACGACGCGGCGCTCGCGTAGCCGATCTGGCCCGATTTGAAGCCGGTCTGGTAGATGTACTGGACAAGCAGGTTGTTCGACGTTCCGGGTCCGCCGTTGTTGAGGGAGGCGAACAGCGGGTATTCCTTCATCGCGTGGATCGTGTTGAGCAGGATGACGATGAAGGACGTGGGCGCGATGCTCGGCAGCGTGATGCTGACGAACTGGCGCCACGGACCGGCGCCGTCGAGCGATGCGGCCTCGTAGTACGACGCCGGCACGTTCTTGATCGCCGCGATGAACAGCAGCATCGAGAAGCCCGTCCAGGCCCAGGATGCCGCCACCACCACCACGATCAGCGACAGGTCCGCGTTCGACTGCCACGGGACGGCACTTCCGCCGAGCTTCTCGATGATGTGGTTGACCAGTCCGAAGTTCTCACCGAACAGCCACCGCCACAGGACACCCACGACGATGGGCGACAGCAGCCACGGGATGAAGAAGAAGACCCGGGCGACCGACGCGCCCTTGGCGTGCTTGCTCACCAGCACGTTGGCGATGAGCAGCGAGAACACGAAGTTCAGCGGGACGAAGAGCACGGTGTACAGCAGCGTCCGGGTCAGCGCGTCGAAGAAGGTGGAGTCCCCGACCAGATTGCTGTAGTTGTCCAGTCCGACGAACTGGAACACCCCCACGCCCGTGTAGTTGGTGAAGGAGTAGACGAGCCCGATCACCGCCGGCCAGACGAAGAACAGCGCGAAGAGCACGACGTTGGCCGCGATGAGGACGAGCGGCGCAAGGGTGTACTTACTGCGTCTCCTGGGCGGGCTCGCGGACACGTCCGGGGCGAGTTGGGTCATCTTCCTGACTCCGTGCTGGGGGAATGGGTTCCTGTGCGCTCAGGCCATGAGCCCGGCATCGCGTGGGTCCCGAGGCCGGGCGGCGGTGTCTCGACCCCGCCGCCCGGCCCGCCGGCCTACGATCAGCCGCCGACCTGCTGGTTGTAGCCGGCCACGATGTTCTCCAGGGCCTTGTCGGCCGACTGCTGGCCGTTGATCGCCTTGCCGAGCTCCGTCGGGGTCGGGTCCTCGGTGATGCTCTTGCCCTTCAGCGCCCACTGCGTCTGCGCGCGGTTGAAGTAGCCGGAGATCGGGTCGTAGAGCGGGATCGACTCGTTGTACAGCTTGAACGCCGCCTGCGCCGCCTCGGACTTGAAGGGGTACTTCGGGTTCAGACCGGTCTCGACGGGCAGGAACCCGGAGGCCTCGCACAGCGCCTGGTAGTGGGCCGGCTCGTACAGCCAGGACAGGAACTTCTCCGCGGCGGCGGCCGCGTCGGCGTTGTTGTTGAAGCCCACCGTCATGCCGCCGCTGTTGACGTCACTGGCCTGCACCGGCTCGGCGGGAGTCGGGACGCTCGCCCACTCGAACTTCGTGATGCTCTCCGCGTAGGCGGCGACCTGCCACACGCCGGACCAGTAGGCGACGACGTCACCGCTCTGGAACATGGCCGACGGGTCGGCCTCGCTGGTCCACACCGACTTCGGCATGGTCTTGTCGTCGTTCCATCCGACGAAGGTGTTCACGGCCTTCTTGGTCGCCGCGTCCACCGAGAACTTGCCGGAGTCGTCGGCGTGGACGTACTTCCCGCCCATCTCGTACACCATGGCGCGGAGCCGGGACGGCGACGGGTCGAACGTCAGGGAGTACTTGGCGTCGGTCTTCTCCCGGACCTCGTCCGCCGCCTTGATGAACTCGGTCCAGGTCCAGGTCTTCTCGGGCGAGGTCGGGTAGGAGACGCCGGCCTTCTCGAAGAGCGACTTGTTGATGAACATGCCGGACGCGGTGATGTCCGAGGGGATGGACAGCACCTTCCCGGACGAGTCCTTGGCGACGAAGTTGGGGTTGATCTTGTTGCTCTTCTTGTTGGCGATGGGGCTGAGGTCGATCAGCTTGTTCGCCCAGATCGGGTCCAGCTTCGGCACGGTCGCCACGTCGGGCAGGGAGTTCGCCTGCGCGGCGTTGCGCAGCTTCGCGTCGTAGCCGTCGTAGGGGATGTTGACGAGCTTGACGGCGACGCCGGTTTCCTTCTTGTACTGCGCCACCATCTTCTTCCAGCCCGCGTCCTGCCCCGGAACCGTGGAGATCCAGAACGTCAGCGACTTGGAGGTCCCGCCCGAGCCGGATTCCGACCCGCCGCAGGCGGAGAGCAGGAGGGCACCTGCCGTGGCCACGGCAGCGAGGGGAACAACGCGGCGTATGCCGCCGCGGCCGAGTCGGCTGGAGCGCCGCACACCCACACTGGTCATCTTCAGTCCCTTTTCGTCGTAGCGGAAGAAGCACGGCGCCAGCCGAGGCGGCACGGGTGCATTTTGCAGGAGATTCCGCTTTCCGGGGCACGGCCTCGCCCGGCCGCGTCGCCTTGACGGGTGGGGTCCCCGGCCATGCCGGCCGACGTCGCACAAGCACGCCCTCGTGCGGCTGCCGTACTTCGCGTACGGGCGGGAGGCTCACCCGGAGTCGGCGTCCCGGCCGACTTAGAAAGCGCTTGTCCGGACATTGGCAGACCGGCTACGCAGACGTCAATGCCTCGCCCGCACGGCTCCGGTCACGGTTTGGATTCCATGGGCGACCGCGAGCCTGCTGGCGCCCGCCACCGTGCCGGTGTCGCCCACCACGCTGCTGACGACCTCGGTGGGCCAGCTCAGCCGGGCCAGCTCGGCCCGCACACCGGGCAGGAGCTGCGGATCCGCGCCGGTTCCCCCGCCCAGCACGATCAGTCCGGGGTCCAGTACGGCGGCCACGGCGGCGGCCAGTCTGCCGACGTCCGCGGCGTGCGAGTCGATCACGGCCCGGGCCGTGGCATGCCCCTGCCCGGAGAGGGCGAGGAGCCGCTCCGCGGTCCGCGGGCGCGGCCCGTCGCCGTCCCGCCAGGCCTCGGCCGCCCGGCGGAGCAGGGTACGCGACCCCATGCGCCGCTCCAGACCCTCGTGGCGCGGGGCGTGTTCGTCGTCCCAGGGATAGGGCAGCCGGGCCACCTCACCGGCGGCGCCGTTGGCTCCGCGCAGCACCCGGCCGCCGATGACGACGGCCAGACCGATGCCGACGCCGATGCGCAGGTAGCCGAATGTCTCACGGCCGACGGCGGCGCCCTCGTGCAGTTCGGCGAGGGCGGCGCAGTTGACGTTGTTCTCCAGGTGGACGGGGACGCCCTCGGGCAGCGCGACGGCCATGGCGTCGTAGACGGGGCCGGCCTTGGCGGTCGCCGGGCGTTCTCCGGTGCCCTCCCCGTCGCGCGTGGTGACGTCACCGACGGCCACGACGACGGCCCGCAACGGAGCGCCGGCGGGCAGCGCGTCGAGGACCTCGCGGACGGTGCCGGCCGCCTCCCGGCGGGTGCCGGCGCCCTCGGCGAGCAGGGTGCCGTCCAGGGCGCAGCCGCGCACCCGGGTCACGCTGGGCCCCAGATCGACCGCGAGCACGGCGCCGGCGGCCGGGCCGAGGCGGTAGACGGCGGCGCTGCGGCCGGTGCCTCCGGAGGCCCGCCCGGAGTGGGCGGCGAGCTCGACGGCCTCGAGCTCGGCCACGGCCATGGAGACGGTCGGCTTGGAAAGGCCCGCACCGGCCGCCAGCTGGGGGCGGGTGGCCGTGCCCGTCCCGGCCAGTACGTCGAACACCACACGGGCACTCTCACTCAGGTGCATGGTCTCCCCAGGTCGTGCTGCGGCCGTGCAGAGGGCCGCAAGAGTCGCGCGGCATCGGGAATTCCGTGCCTCTTGACGCGCACCCTACTTCGTTAGTTAACTTCCTAACGAACTTCACGGTACTCGCCTGCCGTGGCACGCAGAAGCCCGTCCCGGGGCTTCCCTACCTCTTCAACTGCCGTGGTCCGACGGTCGGTTCGCCTGCCGTTCGTCGTGACCGCGCGATGACGAAAGAGGACCCGTGCAGGACTCCACGCCTTACGCGGTCGGTATCGACGTGGGCGGCACCAAGACGCATCTGCGTGCCCTCGCGGGCGGCGGGCGCGTCGTCGACCGCGTCCGCGCCAGTACGGGCTGGCGGCCGCACGATCCCGGGGCCGCCGCCGACTGGCTGACCGCTCTGGTCCACGACGCCCTGCCGACCGGGACCCGCCCGTCCGCCGTCGCCGTGGGCGGTCACGCCTGTGAGACACCGCGCCAGTGCGAGGGGATCCGGGCCGCGCTTCAGGAGCGGCTGGGGGCTCCGGCGCTGGTCGTGGGCGATGCCGCACTGCTCGTTCCCGCCGCTGGTCTGGAGAAGGGCGTCGGTCTGGTCGCCGGCACCGGTTCGGTCGCGGTGGGGCGGCTGCCCGACGGCGGTCCGGTCCAGGTCGGCGGCTGGGGCGCCGCACTCGGCGACGAGGGCGGTGCCGCCGGACTCGTCCGTGAGGCCGCGCGGGCCGTCTGGGCGGCACACGATCGCGGCGAGGAGCCCGACGCGCTGGCCACCGGGCTGGTGGCCGCCTTCGGTGTGGCCGAGGTGCCCGCGCTCGGTGCGGCACTGGAGGCCGCCACGGACGTCTCCGCCGAGTGGGGCCGGCACTCCCCGGTGGTCTTCGCCGCCGCCGAGGCGGGGTCGCCACTCGCCCGGGCCGTGATCGCCGACGGGGGCCGGGCGCTCGCCGCACTCGTCGTCCGGCTGGCCGGACGCGGCGTCTCGGTGGACGACGTGGTGGTGGCGGGCGGCACGGTCCTCGCACAGCCCGCGCTGTACCAGGCGTTCACCTCCGCGCTCGCCGAGTCGCTGCCCGGAGCCCGGCCGCGGCCACTGCGCGTGCCGCCGGTCGAAGGCGCGCTGGCGCTGGCCCGTTCACTTCTGTGAGCCGGGCGACCGCCGTTCACGTCCGGGACACCGGCCCGTGGCCGAACCCTCCCCGAAGGGTCACAACACGGCCGTAGATCTTCGCTCGAACGCACCACGTGCCACAGAAGTTCCCAAGAGCACCCTGATTCGCACGCGCACCATCTCCCCTGCCGTACGTACGGCCGGAGCATTCGTCACAGAACTCAAGAGAGGCCCACCCCCCTATGCCGTCATCAGCCGGGCACCCCACCACCGCACCCGTCGACAGGCGGGGCTTCCTCAAGACCTCCCTCGGGGCGTCGGCGGGGCTGCTCGCCGCGCCCACCTTCGCCACGTGGCTCACCGCCGCCGACGCGAAGGCCGCCACGGCGCCCGCCGCGTTCGTCGACGACTACAAGTCCAACGTCCCGACGAACCAGACCCCCGAGACCAACGCCGTCGTCCGGGTTCTGGGTGGCTTCGCCCAGGTGTGGAAGACCGGCGGTGCCTGGAACACGGGCGTGCCGCTCATGCCGGAGGTGCTGCGCGCCAACATCCGCTACTGCGAGCAGATCACGGCGGAGCGCACCGAGGCGGAGGCGAAGGAAGCCTTCGTCATCGACCGCCAGCACCAGAGCTACGCGATGATCGACGGCCTCGGTCCGCTCGCCGCGCTCTACAAGAAGGGCGCCAAGGCGGTCACGTCCGTCACCAGCGCCCCGGACGGCACACCGCCGGGCAAGATCAGCGACGCCGTGCCCGCCGACGCCCCGGCCGGGTCCGCGCTGGGCGCGGGTTCGTACGACTCCGAACTCGCCCAGGTGGCCCGGCTGGTGGACACCGTGCGCGGCAACTGGGCCTCCAGCAACCCGGCCAAGTTCGCCTTCCAGTACCCGCGCCCGTGGCGGCTGAACGAGGAGAGCGAGGTCGTCGACACCGGAAGGACGGACGAGTTCGGTTTCCCGGTGTACGAGTCGAAGGTCGTCGTCGCCCCGCAGCTGCTGCGCCAGCGCGGCGACAAGCCGGCCGACGACGGCGGCTTCCCCAGTGGCCACACCAACGCCCTGCACCTGGCGTCGCTCGCTTACGCGTACGCGGTTCCCGAGCGTTTCCAGGAGCTGGTGGCGCGCGCCCTGGAGCTCGCCCACACCCGGATCGTGGCCGGCATGCACTCCCCCGTCGACGTGGTCGGCGGCCGGATCATGGCCACCGCGCTGGCCGCCGCCACCCTGGCGGACCCGGCGAACGCCGGGCTCAAGGCGGCTGCGCGCGCCCAGGCCCTGGCCTACTTCACCGAGCGGACCGGCACCACGGCCGACACCCTGTACGCGTACGCGCACTCCGCGGGCACCGACACCGACCCCTACGCCGACCGGGACGCCAACGCCCGTGCGGCGCGGCCCCGGCTGACGTACATCCTGCCCCGGCGGGGCCGCGACCGGCCGCTCACCGTGCCCAAGGGGGCGGAGGTGCTGCTGGAGACGCGGCTGCCGTACCTGAGCGCGGCCCAGCGGCGGGAGGTGCTGCGCACCACCGCGCTGCCTTCCGGGTACGTCCTGCTGGACGGGTTCGAGCAGTGGGGCCGGCTGAACCTGTTCGCGGCGGCGGACGGCTACGGCGCGTTCGACACCGACGTCACGGTGACGCTGGACGCGGCGGCCGGCGGGTTCCACGCGGCCGACAACTGGCGCAACGACATCGAGGGCCACGGCGGACTGACCAAGCGCGGCACCGGCACGCTCACCCTCACCGGCCACAACCGCTACCACGGCGGAACGGTCGTAGCGGACGGCACGCTGGTCGCCGCGTCGCCGGACGCCCTGGGACAGGGCGATGTCCGGGTCACGGGCGGCACCCTGCGCGCGGACAAGGTCCTGCGGGTGCGCGGCTCCTACGCGCAGGAGAGCGAGTCGACGCTGGAGCTGGGGCTGCGCAAGAACCACGGCCCGGCCCTCACGGTGAGCCGACGGGTCCTGCTGGAGCGGGGCAGCGTGCTGTCGCTGCGGCTCGACGCCGAGCGGCCGCCGGTCGCCGGCACGACCGTCCCCGTCATCTCGGCCCCGGCACTGCGCGGCCGGTTCGACCGGATCGAGCTGGACTCCGAGACGCTGCGGGCCCTACCCGTGTACACCGCTGACGGTCTGTCGGTGCGACTCGTGCGGCGGTAACGCCCCGCGCGGCGGGGGCTGATACGGAGTGGTTCCATGAGGGGCCTCCGGTTCGCCCCCGCCCTCCCGCGGCCGGCGCCGCTCCGCCCCCGTCACCGGCCGGGGTCGCGCGGCGTTCCGGCAGACGGTGGCCGATGCCGCTCCTCGTGGTCCCGCCGCTCGTGCGGACGGCCTTCGCCCGGTGTCGGACCCGAGCTGCCGCGCAAGCGACGGGGCGGCCGGCCGAGTCGATCGGCGGCAGCCGCCCCGTTGACGACATCGGGCATTCGATCGCGGTCTGTCGCCGTTGAGTTCCGGTTTCAATGGGCCGCGTGGAAGAACCCGTCCACGCTCACGTGCTCCATGACACGACTGGCCACGCGGTAGCGGCCGTTGGGAACGTCGGGGCACCTCGCGACGTGCACCGCGAGCGGGCCGGCGAACTCGTAGCCCCTGCGTTCCGCGTGCCGGGACAGGCTGTCGGTGATGGCCTGGCCCACGTCGGTGCCGTGGCGCGTCAGGTGCTCGTGCACCTCGTCGGCCAGTTCCACGTCGTAGGCGTTGGGCACCATGACCCGGCCGGCCCGGCACACCACGGCGTTGTCGTCGCACTCGCGTCGCAATGCGTCGACGACCTCGACCGGCTCCTTGTCGAGGACTCGGGCCCAGAGGGCCTCCCATCGGTTTTCCAGGGTCTCTTCCAGCGCACTCAGGGCGCCCATCGATCTCACCTGCCGGAAGCGTCGTCGGTTCGGTCGGGCTGGCGTGGGGGTGTGCTACTGCTCGTCGTAGTCGCCGGGCCTGACCTCCGCCTCCTCCAGGGCCTCGCGCATCGTGCGGCCGGTCGCGCCCGACGGCCGGGACCGGTTCTCTTCCGGCTGCTCCAGGACCTCGTCCGTGGTCTGGGTCTTCGGCCGGTTCTCCTCGGGGACGGTCATGAGGTTGGCTCCTCCTAGTCGAGTGTTCGGGATCTTCTGCCGCGGCGGGTTCCCGCCCGGCGCACGGGTATCCCCCTGCGGGGGATCTCATGTGCTGTGCACAGAAGCCCTGGTCACCACAGTGCGTGAGCTATGTTGAACGTCCGTGGGAGACGAAGGAGGCGCACCGGTGCCATCGCCGCAGCAGGCACGCGCACAGGCATCCGCGATCACCTCGGGGAAGGCCGCCCCGGAAGCGGAGGTCTCCCCGTCCGCCCAGCTGCGTACGCTCTTCGACCGGCCCCGCCTGTCTCCGGGCCAGCGGCGCATCGCCCAGTACCTGATCGAGAACATCACCGAGGCGGCCTTCCTGTCGATCACGGATCTGGCCGACCGGGTCGGCGTGAGCCAGCCCTCGGTGACACGGTTCGCCTCGGCGGTCGGCTTCAGCGGTTACCCGGCGCTGCGGGAGAAGCTCCAGTCGATCGCACTCGGAACGCTCGCGAGCGGCCCGGCCGAGGAGAACCAGGGCAACGAACTGCAGGCGGCGGTCGACGCCGAGATCGAGAACCTGGAGAACCTGCGGCGGGACTTCGCCGACCCGGACCGGGTCATCGACATCGGCCGCAGACTGTCGTCGTCGGCGCCGCTCACGGTCCTGGGGCTGCGGATCTCCGTGTCGCTGGCCGAGTACTTCGCCTACGCCGCCCGCCGTATCCATCCGGACGTGCGTCTCGTGACGCGGGGCGGCAGTGTCGCCTACGACGCGCTGCTCCAGTCGCGTGAGGCGGGCGGCACCTGGGTGCTGGCGTTCTCGATGCCCCGGCACGCCCAGGAGACCCTGACGGCCGTCCGGGTCGCGCGCGGCGCCGGGCTCAAGGTCGCCCTGATCACCGACCTGGCGCTCGGGCCCCTCGCGGACGAGGCCGACGCCGTCTTCGCCACCGGGACCGGATCCCGCCTGGTCTTCGACTCCTACGCCGCGCCGGGCGTGGTGTGCTCGGCATTGCTCCAGGCCATGACGGACGCGGACCCGGAGCGCACGCAGGCCCGGCTGGAGGAGTACGAACACGTCGCCGACCAGCACCATTTCTTCCTGAGGGACTGAGCGGGCCGCGTGACAACCGCAGACCGGGGCCTTCCACAACAAAGCGCGCATGAATGTTTTCATGCCGCTTGAAAACCGGATGGCATATATAAATACTGCTCACGGATCGCGACCCGGCCCTTCCGGATCCGTTCCGCACCCCGTGGAGGCCGGGTCCTACCCGCTCCGGCGTCCCGGGTGTCCGTGGCGGCCCCGGTCATCCCCTAGGCCGGGGCCGCCCCGACCCGTCGTCCACCCTCACGACGCCGCACACCCCGGAAGCGATGATCATGCCCCTGACGTCCACGCGCATCAGCCCGGACTGGCCCTGCCAGGTCAAGCCCCCCGGGAGCTACGACTGGGAGCGCTCCGCGGCCAAGTGGCTGCGCGAGCTGGTGCCCGCGCGCTACGCCGGTTACCCCGTGTTCATCCGCCACCCCGTCCTGCTCGCCCGGCACGCGCAGATCCAGGTCCAGCAGGAGATCCGGGTGGCCCGCACCGCGCTGCAGACCGCCCGCGCGGACCTGCCCGGGCTCGGCCTCCACGAGGGGGTCATCGAGCACACGATCAAGCTGTACGCGGCCGAGGTCATGCAGTTGCAGCACATCGCGCGCAGCGTCCGGGCCGTCACCCAGGCCCTGGTCGAGGCGAACCGGCCGTAACGGGCCGGTCAGGGCATGAGCCGCGCCGCGCGTGGCACCCGTGAGTGAATGAGCACCACCGAAGTCCGACGTCGTGAGCCGGTGACCACGGTCCTGACCTGGCAGGTGCGCCCCGGCCGGGAGCAGCAGTTCGAGGAGTGGACACGCGGCATCAGCCGCTGCGCCCGGCAGTTCCCCGGCAACGAGGGCGTCTCCTGGCTGACCCCCGAGGACGGCAACCGCTACCACGCGGTGCTGCGCTGGTCCGACCAGCACCGGCTGGCCGCGTGGCTGGAATCCGAGGAGCGTGCGCACTGGCACCGGCGGATCGAGGACATCGCCACCGAGGTCAGCAGCGAACGCCAGTCGACGACCGGGATGGAAACGTGGTTCAGCCTGCCCGGCACCGCGGTCCAGGCCCCGCCCCGCTGGAAGATGGTCCTCACGACGTTCCTCGGTGCCTACCCCTTCGTCCTGCTCATCCAGTGGCTCGTGACCCCGCACACCACCGGCTGGCCGCTGCCGCTGCGGGCCGCCGTGTTCCCGCTGGTCCTGCTGCCGGTGCTGACGTATCTGGTGATGCCGCGGCTCAGCCGGCTGTTGCGGCTGTGGCTGTATTCACGCGACGTCCCCTGACCGGTTTCCGTGGGACGGAAGTGACCGGCGAGCCTCATGTGATGCGGGAGTGATCCGTGCGCACCAGGCGCTCTTCGAATCGGCCCAGGTGTGCAATGCTCGACGCGTGACGAGCGAGCCCGTGACACCGGCGCAGCCCGGTGCCGCACCGGACCTGGTCGAACTGGCCAAGATCGTCGCCCGGCAACGCGCCGAGATGGACCGGATGCGCGACCAGGCGGCCACGTCGGCTGTCGTGGAGCGGGCCAAGGGCGCGGTGATGGCGCTGACCGGGTGTTCGGCGGACGCGGCGGGAGAGCATCTGCGGGAGCGGGCCAAGACGGCGCGGCACACCCTGCTGGAGGAGTGCTGGATCACGCTCGGCACACTGGCCCCCACGGCGCCCGGCCCGGATCAGGCGGCCGAGGCCACCGACGCCTGCCCACCGGGTTCCCGGTCCGGCGCCCTGGCGGATGCTTCGGCGCCGGACGACGTCGCCGCCGCCCTGGCCCGTCTCGGGCAGGCCCTCGTCCGGGTGACGACGCCGCACGACCTCGCCCGGTGTCTGCTGGGGCATCTCGCCCAGGACATGGCTGCGGACGCCGTCATGATCTACGCCCGCCGGCCCGACGGCGGGCTGGAACTGACCGGGCACGCCGGCATCGACGACAAGCTGGCCGCGCAGTGGAGTCAGGTGCCGCCGCTGAGCGGAATCGCCGCGCTCGACGCGTTGCGGGCGGGCGAGCCGCGCTGGCTGGAGGACTTCGCCGCGGACGAGCAGCGTTACCTGCTGATCGGGGATCCGCCCGAGCGGTGGCGGTCGCGTGCCTGGCTGCCCGTGCTCGTCGGGGACTCGGCCGAGGTCTGCATCGGCGTGCTGCGCGGCCGTGCCGGAGCGTTCACACCGCGTGACCGCGCGCATCTGCGGGGCGTCACCGGGCTGTGCGCCGGCCGGCTGCGCGCCTTCGACACCCCGGCCGAGCGGTCCACCGACGCCGCCACGAACGCGGTGCAGGCGTTGTTCGAGGCGCTGCCGGTCGCGGCGATGCTGCTCACCCCGTTGCGGGCCGCGTCGGGCGAGACCGAGGACTTCCTGGTGGAGGCCGCGACCGCCCAGGTGGGTGAGCTGCTGGGCCGGACCGGAGAGGAACCGGCCGGGCGGCGTCTGCTGGAGTTCCGGCCGGCCCTCGCGGGCGAGCCGCTGTGGCGGGGCCTCCTGGACGTGCTGGCCACCGGGGAGCCGTACGAGGGCGAGCCGTTCGCGCACGAGGAGGTCGTGGACGGCGTCGCCGAGCTGTTCACGTACGCGGCCCGGGTGGCGCCGCTGGGCGACACCCTCGTCGTCTCCTGGATCCGGCACGGTTCCTCCGACCGGCAGGAGCAGCGGCTGGCGGACATCCAGCGGCTGGGCAACCTGGGCTGGGCGAACTGGAACCTGGTCACGCGGGAGGCCTCCTGGTCGACCCAGGTGTTCACCATCGTCGGCCGGGATTCCGCGCGGGGTGCGGTGCCGCTCGACGAGGTGCCGCACCTCGCGCTCCCCGAGGACACTCCGGCGCTGACCCGCGCCGTCACCGAACTCGTCCAGCGGGGGCGGCCGTTCGATGTTCCGTTCCGGATCAGGACGACCGGGGGGATCCGGCATCTGCGGCTCGTGGCCGAGGCGGTGTCCGACCGGCACGGCGCACCCGTCGAGGTGCACGGCTTCATCCAGGACATGACCGCGCGGCGGCGGGCGGAGCTGGCCCTGGTCGAGAGCGAGCGGGCGATCCTCACCCAGCACGACGTCCTGCGGGCCGAGCGGACCCTGGCCTCCCGGTTGCAGCACGCACTGCTCCCGATGGCCAACCGGCCGGTGCACCTGGCCGGCCTGCGTGTGGAGGTCGCCTATCTGCCCGCCCAGTCGGGTGTCCACGTCGGAGGCGACTGGTTCAGTGCCATCGAACTGCCCGACGGGGACGCGCTGCTGGTGGTCGGCGACGTCGCGGGGCACGGTGTCGACGCCGTCGCCACGATGGCACAGCTCCGGTTCACCGCGAAGGGCATGGTCATCACGGGATCGTCGCTGACCGGTGCGCTCGCCCGGCTGAACACCCTGCTCCTGCACTCACGCGACGCGCAGTCGACCGCCACCATGGTGCTGGCCCGCTACAGCCCCCGGCAGCGCCGCCTGGTGTGGGCGCAGGCGGGGCACCTTCCGCTCCTGCTGCTGCGGGACGGGGAGGTGCGGTACCTGCGCCGCCCCCGCGGCATGCTGCTCGGGGCGACCAGCACGCCGGTCTACGAGCAGGCGGAGTGCCGGCTCGGCCCGGGCGACCGGCTCATCCTGTTCACCGACGGCCTGGTGGAGCACCCTCCGGAGAGCATCGACCGGGGTCTGGAGCGTCTCGCCGAGGCGGTGGCGGCCCCGCCCACCGACGGGCCGGGGTCACTGGGCTCGTTGCTCGCCAAGATGCTGCCGGAGGTGCGGCGGGACGACGTGTGCGTGGTGGACGTCCGGGTTCCCGGGGTTCGGGAGCGGTAGGGGCAGCCCCACGTCACCGTTCACGAGTCACCGCGGGGAGGGGGGAGCCGTTCACGGGCGGGGCTTTCGGTTCGCGGCGGCCGGGGCCGGGGGAACCTCAGTCGACCGGGTGACCGGGGTCGATGGCGAGAGCGTCGGAGAGGCGCAGCAGCGGCCCGTCGTAGGCCTCCCTTCCGCCCCACTCGACCGGGTCGAGCACAAAGCCGATGTGGTCGCCGCCGCCGACACGGGTCACGATCCGGCCGACGAACCAGGCCGGCGAGTCCTCCAGGACGAGGGCCCCGCCGTAGGCCTCCCGCAGCCGCAGCCCCCGGAACTTGTCCGTCTCGTCGCCGGTCCGTCCGCCGAACAGCTCGGCGAGACCCTGCTGTTGACGGGCGAGCAGGTGCACGGCGAGCACCTCGGCGCCGCGGGCCACCCTGAAGGTGTGGTTGACCTCGGACAGCCACACCACGAACCGCACGGGCCGCAGCGAGCACTGCGAGGCGAACCCGACCAGGCAGCCGGCCCGTTCGCCGCCCGCGACAGCCGTGACCACGCACATGTCGGGATTCAGCCGGTCGATGAACGTGTCCATGCCCACCATGCTCGCACCCGCTCGCACGCCTTTCGCGGCCGACGCGCCTGGGCCTCGCCTCACCGTGCCGGGGACGGGAGTGCTCCGTCCGGGTCGCTACCGCTTCAGCCGTTGCCGGCAGCCGTGCGGGACTCCAGTGCGGCGCGCGTGTCGTTGCCGTAGACGCCGGTCTCGTCGCCCCGGATGCCGTACCAGAGCTGGAACCGGGCGACCGCCGCGGTCAGCGTGGGGTCGTAGCTGCCGCTGGTGGAGCCGTCCCGGTAGACGTCCGGAATGCGCAGAAGGCGTTCCTGGAGCTCGGTCACCTCGGGGCCACTGGCTCCCTCGCGGAGGGTGCCGGGGCCGTCGGGGTCGGCGGCGGGCGGGGTGGGTGTCACCGCCTGGGCAGGGGCGGACGTCGTGGGGCGGGGAGCCGGGGCCGAGGTGGATGTCGTGGGGCGAGGAGCAGGGGCCGAGGTGGACGTCGTGGGGCTGGGGGCGGGGATCGCTTTGTCGCCGGTGCTCTTGCCGGGGAGGAGGAGGGCGCCGCCGAAGCCGAGCACCGCGGCCGCGACCACTGCCAGCGCGACGGCCGCCCAGCGCAGTCCGGCCCCGGGGCCACGGCGGTCACGGGTCTCGCGCGTGAGCGGCGGGATCTCCTGCGTCAGTTCCTCGGAGCCGGTCGGCGGCCTGCCCGGTGTGACGGACTCGTAGCCGCCGGGCGCGGGGCCGTCCGGTGCGGAGCCGTCCGGTGCGGAGCCGGTCTGCTCCCGGAACTCCCGCATGAGTTCTGCGAGTGCGTCGGTGCGGCGGGGGCGCAGGACCCGGATGGGTTCGAGGGCCGGGTCTTCCTGCGGCTGCCGGGGCTCGGACGGTGTCGACACGCTGCTCTCCTTCCGTCCGGGCTCGGGCGCCCGTCTTCGGCGATCGTCTTGCCGCTACATACGCGGCTGCCGCGCTGGAGGTTCAGGGGGAACTCGGTACCTCCCGAGGAGTGCACTCAGTGCCATGAGTCGCTCTCCGGGTGCTACGTTCCAGCCCATGAGCTCCGAGAAAGCCGAGACCGGGAATGGAAAGCCGCCGATGCGGGACGCCCTGGTGGCGGCGGCCTTCCAGCTGTTCCTCGAGCGGGGTTACGAGCAGACCACCGTCGACGACATCGTGGCGCTCGCCGGGGTCGGTCGGCGCTCGTTCTTCCGCTACTTCCCGTCCAAGGAGGACGTGGTCTTCCCCGACCACGAACGGTGCCTGGCCGACATGACGGCCTTCCTGGCGGCGGGAACCGGCGACGAGGAGCCGGTACGGCGGGTCTGCGACGCGGCGCGGCTCGTGCTGCGGATGTACGCCGAGAACCCGACGTTCTCCGTGCAGCGCTATCGCCTGACCAGGAAGGTGCCCGGGCTGCGCGCCTACGAGCTGTCCGTGGTGTGGCGCTACGAGCGGGCCCTCGCCGACTACCTGCGCCGCCGTTTCGCGACCCGCCGGGACGGGACCCTGCAGGCCGACGTGATCGCGGCGGCGGTGGTCGCGGCGCACAACAACGCGCTGCGCTCCTGGCTGCGTGCGGACGGGCAGGGCGAGGCGAGCGCCACGATGGACCACGCGCTGGCGTACGTGCAGGCCGCGTTCGGCGGCACGCCGGTGCCCCCGGCACACGAGCGGCCCGAGGACGTGGTGGTGGTCGTCTCGCGGCGCGGAGCGCCCCTGTGGCGGGTCGTGCAGGAGATCGAGTCGGTGCTGGGGCGGTCCTGATCGGCCCGCACATCGAGGGTACGCAGTGCCTTTACGAGTGGCACTGAGTGCCATACTCTGTGCTGCGTGCGCGGTGGCACGGCGAACCGGGCACGCGTGTGCGCGGGTGACCGCGTACGCGGATTCCGGCCGAGGGCAGGGAGTTGACCAGCGTGTACCACCACTCAGGAAGCGTCACTCAGCAGGCAGCCGGCTCCGCCACGGGTCTGCTCGACCCAAAGGGCGCGGACACGGACGCCATCCTCTTCCAGCGCTGCACCTGGTGCGGCACCGCCATGTACCACCGGCTGCTGTGTCCGGTCTGCCGGGGCAGCGAGCTGCGCACGGAGCGCAGCGAGGGCACGGGCACGGTGCGCCACTCGACGGTGGTGCACAGGAACACGCCGGCGGCGCGCAACGTGTCCCTGATCGAGATGTCCGAGGGGTTCGTCGTGCGCGGCCGGGTGATGGGACCGCCGATCGGCATCCACAGCGGGGACCGGGTGCGGCTGTCCACCGCCAAGGACCCGGTGCGGGGCGAGCCGGTCTTCCAGCTGCTGGACGAGCCGTACCGCGCCTGGAGCTGACGTCCTCTCAGGTGGTCCGCCGGCCCGCCATCGGTTCGCCGGTGCGCACCGGCGGCGTCGGCCGGCAGCTGGTTGCGGTGGGTCGGGCTGGGGAGCGCCCTCTCCCTCGGACATCTCGCTCAGGGAGCGAGAAGGATCCGCAGGCCCACCGTGCCGTCCGGGCCCCGGCGCAGCCGGCTGCCCAGCAGCGTGAGCCGGCCCATGAGGCCGTACTTGCGCGCGATCAGCCGCCGGTAGCGGGCGGTGGTGTCGGGGTCGCAGATCTCCGCCGTCGCGGGCACCTGCTCGCCGGTGGGGTTGCCGCGCAGGTCGCACGGGCCGACCAGGACGTCGGCGCGGTTGCGGATCCGCTTCACCTTCCAGGAGTCGGCGGCCGTCCAGACGCCGAGCGCGTCCCCGTCGCGCACCACCCAGACCGGGGTGGCGACCGGCGTCCCGTTCCTGCGGTAGCTGGTGATCAGCAGGTACTTGCCCGCACCCAGTTCGTCCAGCGCCCTGTCGTCCATGGCGGGCAGTCTACGAGCGGGCCGTGTGCGGCGCGCCCTCCGGTTCAGCCGAGCGCCGCCGCCATCCGCCGCACCGCCTCCGTGATCACCTCGGGCGAGGCCGCCAGGTTGAGGCGGGCGTGGCCCGCACCGCCGGTGCCGAAGGGGATCCCCGAGTTGAGGGCGACGCGTCCGCGGTGCAGGAAGGCGTCCGCCGGGTCGTCGCCGAGTCCCAGCGCGCGGCAGTCGAGCCAGGCGAGGTAGGTGGCGTCGCCCGGGCGGTAGCGGACCGCGGGCAGGTGCTCGGCCAGCAGGTCCGCGAGCAGGTGCCGGTTGACGTCCAGGCCGGACAGCAGGGCGTCCAGCCATGGGCCGCCGTCGCGCAGGGCGGCGGTGTGGGCGAGGATGCCGACGTGGCTCGGGCCGTGCCCGACCTCCTCGGGCATCCGGGCCAGGTCCGCGGCGGCCCCGGGCCCGGCGATCGCCAGGGCGGCCTTGAGCCCGGCCAGGTTCCACGCCTTCGAGGCCGACATCAGCGACAGACCCCGCTCGGCGCCCGGCACGCTCAGGTACGGCACGAAGTCCGCGCCGATCGCGAGCGGCGCGTGGATCTCGTCGACGACGACCCGCACGCCGTACCGCTCGGCGAGCTCGGCGACGGCTGACAGCTCCTCGGCCGTGTGGACGGTGCCGGTCGGGTTGTGCGGACTGCACAGGAGATAGGCGGCCCGCTTCCCGCCCGCGACGGCCTGCCGGAAGGTCTCCTCCAGCACCCCCTGATCGATGCGCCCGCCCTCCCCCAGCGGAGCCTCCACCACCCGCCGGTCCATGTGTGCGACGAAGTGGTAGAACGGCGGGTACACCGGCGAGTTCACCACCACCGCGTCCCCGTACCCGGTGACCAGCTTGAGCATCTCGACGACGCCCAGCATGACGTCGGGCACGATCGCGGTGTGCTCCACGGCGAGCCCGTCCCAGTTCCACCGCTTCTCGGCGAAGGCGGCCAGCGCCTCCGCGTAGGCCGTGCCGACCGGGTAGCCGGTGTCCCCGAGTTCGAGCGCGTCGGTGACGGCGCGTATGACGGGCTCAGCGAGCGGTACGTCCATCTCCGCCACCCACACAGGCAGCACGTCCTCGGGGTAGGTGCGCCACTTCATGCTCGTACGGCGGCGGAGACGGTCGAGCGTGAGGGCTTGCAGAGGGTTCGGTTCACCGGACGTCTCGTGCGGGATCCTGGTCATGAGCACACGATAGGGGGCCGTGCAGTGAGCGGGAATCGTGAGGACGGGGAGCGGGGCGCGGCGGGCCCGTGCCTGGAGATCGCGTGCGACGAGTCGGGGTCGGACGGCGAGAACCTCACCGGCGGGAACACCGACGTGTTCGCGCACGCCGGTGTGTCGCTGCCGTTGGCGGAGGCAGCGTCTGCCGTACGGGAGATCCGCGACCGGATCCGCTCTCCGGCCGAGGAGTACAAGGCGAACCACCTGCTGCGGGAGAAGCACCGCGCGGTGCTGGAGTGGCTGCTCGCGCCGGAGGGGCCGATCCACGGGCGGGCGCGGGTGCATCTGATGGAGAAGACGTACTTCGTGGTCGACCGGGCAGTGAGCCTGCTGCTGGGTGACCCGGCCGAGGCCGCCGCCCTGTTCCGGGCGGGCCACCGGACGTTCGGGGAGGACGGCTGGCGGGTGTTCCTGGAAGCGGCCAACCACCTGCTGCGGGTCCGTCACGACGGGGATCCCGTGGAGGCCTTCTACGGCACGGTCGACGCGCTGTGTGGCGCACATCCGGGCACGGACGCGGCCCGGATCCTGGAGCGGCTGGCCGCGACCCGGTTCCGTGCGGAGGCCTACCGGACGGGTTTCCTGGACGGGCCTCCTCTGATCCCCGTACTCAACCCGCTGCTCCCGGCGATCGTGCGGACGGCCGCGCTCTGGGGCGGCGACGGGCGCCCGGTCCGTCTGGTGCACGACCGGCAGAACATGCTCACCCCGGACCGCATCGCATGGATCCTGGAGGCGGCCCGGCAGGCAGGGGTGGGAC
Source organism: Streptomyces sp. NRRL S-455 (assembly GCF_000717875.1). Taxonomy (GTDB): domain Bacteria; phylum Actinomycetota; class Actinomycetes; order Streptomycetales; family Streptomycetaceae; genus Streptomyces. The sequence continues at coordinate 16,554 of NZ_JOCT01000020.1, read as the reverse complement.
TGGCCGGGGTCCGGCTGGTCGTCGCGCGTGACGACGCGCGGGTGCAGGTGGCGGATTTCCTCGCCGGAATCGCCCGCAAGATCGCCTCCGACGAGCTGAACGGGCGCGGGGACCCGGCGCTCACCGCCCTGCTGCGGCCCTACGTCGATCCCGCCTCGGTGTGGGGGGATGTGCGCAGCCGTACCCTGCTCACCGTCCAGGTGTCCGGCCGGTGCTGAAGAGATCACGCGCACGCTGAACACGGCACGCCTCCGCCCCGTATGGGAAGACGGGCGCTCAACTCAAGGAGGGCCCTGCGGTGTTCGCACTGTGATGTTCGGGTTCGGGAGCCATGCATGAGGCACGCACGACGACGGGTCGTCCGGCGAGTGACACGGCTGGCGGCCGTCGGCGGACTCCTCCTCGGAGGAGCGATGGTCACCACCGCCGTGGCGAGCGAGCCCCCGGACCCATCGATCGGCGTCCCGTACTCCGCCCGGCCCGCCACCAGCATGGGTGCCGACCTCGTGTCCCGGCTGGGCAGTTCCCGCACCGCGGGCAGTTGGGTCGACTCCGCCGGCCGGCCGGTCGTCGCGGTCACGGACGACGAGGCCGCCGCCGAGGTCAAGCGCGCCGGTGCCCGGCCGAAGATGGTGCGCCACAGCATGAGCGACCTCAAGTCCGCCACGGCCACACTGCGTTCGGCACCCAGGGTGTCCGGCACGTCCTGGTCCCTGGACTACAAGAACAACCAGGTCGTCGTCCGCGGGGACAGCACCGTGTCCGCCGCCGACTGGTCCCGGATGACCGAAGCGGCGAAGGACATAGGCGGCTTTGTGCGCATGGAGCGTACCGAGGGCACGTTCACGACGCGCCTCAACGGCGCGCAGCCGATCCTGTCGACCGCCGGGCGCTGTTCGGCCGGCTTCAACGTGACCGACGGGAAGACCGACTACATCCTCACGGCCGGGCACTGCGGGCCCGACGGTTCGGTCTGGTTCGCCGACGACCGGGGCCGGCAGCAGGTCGGTACGTCCCTCAGGGGAAGCTTCCCGGGCGACGACTACTCCCTCGTGAAGTACGACAGCGGCCGTGCGGGCAAGGGCGCGGAAGTGGTGTCGATCGGTGACCGCGAGGGCGTGCGGATCACGGGCGTGGCCGATCCGGAGGTCGGGCAGAAGATCTTCCGCAGCGGCAGCACCACCGGTCTGCGCGAGGGTGAGGTGACCGCGCTGAACGCGACGGTCAACTACCCCGAGGGCACGGTCACCGGCCTCATCGAGACGAACGTGTGCGCCGAACCCGGTGACAGCGGCGGCCCGATGTTCGCCGACGGCATCGCGCTCGGTGTGACGTCGGGTGGCAGTGGCGACTGCTCGGCGGGCGGTACGACGTTCTTCCAGCCGGTGACGAAGGCGCTGACCGAGCTGAACGTCAAGCTGATCGTGTCGAAGCAGGCCGGTGGCACCGCACCCGCGCCGGCGGCCTCCCAGGAAGCGTCACCCGGCTCGTCGGCACCGGTGACGGGCGAGGACGTGTCGAGCCTCCTGACCCGCCTCACCGACCCACGCAACGTCGGCCCCGGCCTGCTGGTCATCGCCGGCAGCCTCCTGGCCCTGGTGGCGACCCGGTGGATCCGCTCGGAGCAGGACCGCAAGGCCTATCGGCAGTATTACTCGGCCACTTGGGGATGAGGGCCCGCCCGGGACCGGCGCCCTCAACCGAGCGTGAGCAGGACCGTCGCGACCCCTGCCCCCAGCAGCCCCAGCGCCTGACGTCCGCTGACCCGCTCGTGCAGGAGCGCGAGGCCGAGGATGACGGGAAGGGCCGGGTAGAGCGAGGCGATGACGACGGCCACGGCGAGCAACTGCCGCTGCGCGGCGAGCAGGTACAGCACGAGTCCGAGGGCAGCCCCGGCCCCGATGAGGAGCGCCTGCACGCAACGGCCCGGCGGCAGCCGCAGCCGGCGGGCGTGGCGTACGGCGTCCGGCAGGAGGACGAGGACGGCGGCGGCGCGCCCCGCGGCGACCGGCCAGAGCCCGCTCCCGGGCCCGGCCTGGCCGAGGGCGAGGTACTGCACGGCCACGCCCGCGCTGGCCAGCAGTCCGTCCGCCGTCTCCCTGCCCGCACCCGTCCTGCCCCCGGAGACGAACCACAGCGCGGGCACCGTGACGGCGATGCCCAGCCAGGCGACGGCCCCCGGACGGTCACCGAGGACGAGCACGCCGCACAGCACCGACAGGGCGACGCCCGTGACGGCGCTCACGGGCACCACGACACTCATCGCGCCACGGCTCAGGCCACGGTTGAGGAACCGCATGGCGACGCCGCTGCCGACGCCGGACAGCGCCCCCCACAGCAGGTCGGTGAAGCGGACGGCGCCTGTGGGCATCAGGAGCGCGGCGGCGCAGGCGAGCAGCAGCCCGCCCAGCTGGCCGAGGAAGGTGACCGCGGTGTGGTGGAGGCGGCGGGACAAGAGACCGCCCGCGAAGTCGACGATGCCGTAGACGACGGCCGAGGAAAGTGCGAGAAGGGCACCCATTGGATCAAGGGTGCCCCGGGACGAGGGTCCGATGCCTCAGCGGACCTGCGCGACGCTCAGGCGGCAGGCGCCGGCTGCGGGACCGCGGCGGCCCACTCCAGGACGAGCCGCTGGTACTCCTCACGCTGCTCGACGCTCAGTGTCCCGCCCGACCGGCGCCACAGGGCACGGATCTCCTCGTTGACCTCGTCAGCCGATCGCTCGGAAGAGGGTTCAACAGTGGTGGACATGCTGTGAAGCATACGACCCCGAAGGTGAAGGCGATGTGAGTAATCACGAGCCAAAGGGGCATTCCGGACAGTGTTACTGATCACGTCCATCTCCCGGTAAACGTGAGCCTGTTCACGCTTCGGCCGATCCCAGCACGAGCACCTGGATGGCGAGAACGGCCGCGCCACGCGCCCAGTCGTGAAAGTCGGACACTTTCGTCTCCAGGTCGAGCGAGGCCGCCAAGGGGTGCCGGTTGTCGCGGACGGTCTCCTCGACCGTCTTGCCCGCCACGTCCATCAGCCCGACCCCCTCCCCCGCGAGCAGGATCTTCTGCGGCATCACGAAGTTGGAGATCTGGGCGAGGAGCGCACCCAGAGCGCGCGCGGCCTCGTCCACCACCCGGGCGGGCATCGGATCCCCGGCCGCGGCCAGCGCGAGGATCTCCTCGTAGGTGTGGTCGCGGCCGGTGGCGGCCCGGATCTGGTAGCGGATGCTGGGGATGCTCAGCAGCGAGACGGCACTGCCGCGCCGCCCCTCCGGGGTGAGCGGACCGTTCGGGTCGATGATCCAGTGGCGTCCGAAGCCGCGGTCCTCCTCGGCGAAGGGCACCCGCTTGCCGCCCAGGACGAGTCCGTAGCCCACGCCGGCGCCGATGGTGAGGACGACGAAGCGGTCCAGGCCCCGCCCGGCCCCGAACCAGGTCTCCGACTCGACCAGGGCGGCGACGTCGTTCTCGACGACCACGGGAAGCCCGGTGCGCTCCTCGACGAGTTCGGCCAGCGGGACGTCCTGCCACAGCAGGAAAGGGGATTCGCCGACGACGGCCCGGTCCTGGACGAACCCGCCGATCCCGATGCCGATCGCGGCGAGCCGGGGGTGGTCGCGGGCCAGCGCGGCGGTCATCTCACCCAGTACGTCGGCTACTTCGGCGGGGTCATGAGTGGTGAGCGGACGGTCGTGGCGGGCGACGATGTCGCTCCTGAGTGTGGTGACGACGGCGTAGACCATGTCCTCGGTGATCTTGAAGCCGAGGAAGTACCGGGAGTCGGCGACGACGTCCAGCGGAGTCGAGGGGCGACCCTGGCGCGCCTCCGCCGACACCCCCGCCTCGGCCACCTCGACCAGCAGACCCGACTCGATCAGCGGCTTGGTCAGCCGGGTGAGGCTGCCGGCCGACAGGCCCAGCCTGCGGGCGAGCTCGGTGCGCGACAACGGACCGTGGACGAGCACCTCGATCGCCACCGAGCGCTCCCCTGGGCTCAGCGGCAGCCAGCTGGCGATGCCTGCGGTCATGTGCGCGGTCTCCCCTCGCCCTTTTTTTTGCACTGAAACCAACATGACCACCCTAAGACGATGATGGTCGCCGCGAAAAGATGTTTGCACCCCTCTTGACGCAGCAATTGTTTCGCACCAAAAGTAAGTCCCGCCAGAGGACGAGCCGCCGCAGCGAGGGAGTCTCCCGATGACCATCGCCTCCAGCAGCCCTCCATCGCGTCTGCCCGCGGGCGGCGCCGCGGAGGCACTCAGCAAACCCATGACAGGACGGACCGAGACGCGTGAGAACCAGGGGGACGGGCGGCTTGCCGCGATCTTCATCGCGCCGGCGCTGCTCGGCTTCGTGGTCTTCCTGCTCTGGCCGACCCTGCGGGGCATCTACCTGAGCTTCACCCGGTTCAACCTGCTGACGCCGGCGGAGTGGGTGGGCCTGGACAACTACGTCCGCATGGTCAACGACCCCATTTTCTGGGGCTCGCTGTGGGTCACGGTCGAGTACGTCGTCATCAACATCGGTGTGCAGACGGTCTCGGCGCTCGCGATCGCCGTGCTGCTGCAGCGGCTGACCCAGTCGGCCGTGCTGCGCGGGATCGTGCTCACGCCGTACCTGATGTCGAACGTCGTGGCCGGTCTCGTCTGGCTCTGGGTCCTCGACACCCAGCTCGGCATCGGCAACGAGATCATCAGCGCCCTCGGCGCCGACCGCATCCCCTTCCTCGCCGACGAGACCTGGGCGATTCCGACGATCGCGCTCATCAACGTGTGGCGCCACGTCGGCTACACCGCGCTGCTGCTGTTCGCCGGTCTCCAGGCGATCCCGAACGACATGTACGAGGCGGCCAGGGTGGACGGCGCGAGCGAGTGGCGGATGTTCTGGCGGATCACCATGCCGCTGCTGCGGCCGGTGCTGGCGGTCGTGCTGATCATGACGGTGATCGGGTCGTTCCAGGTGTTCGACACCGTGGCCGTGACCACCGCGGGCGGTCCGGCCAACGCCACCAACGTGCTGCAGTACTACATCTACGGCTCGGCCTTCGGGCGCTTCCAGTTCGGCTACGCCTCGGCCATGTCGGTGGCCCTGCTGGTCGTGCTGAGCGCGATCACCGTCCTCCAGTACCGGCTCACCAGGGCCGGCCGGACCGACCTCGGCTGACGGAAGGGAGACACCGCCATGGCTACCGTGACGACCACGACGACCGCACGACCGGTGCGGCGCGGATTCCCCTTCGGACGGGCCGCCGCCTGGACCGTGATGGGACTGATCGTCCTCATCACCCTGCTGCCGTTCTACTGGATCCTGCGCACCGCGCTCTCCACCAACGCGGGACTGAACGCCGACCCGACCAACCCGCTGCCCGTGGACCTCACCACGAGCGGCTTCGAACGTGCCCTGGGCCTGCAGTCGGCCGAGGAGGCCGTCGCACAGGGCGGCGCGGGCGGCGGGCTCGACTTCTGGCGCTATCTGCTCAACTCGGTGCTGGTCTCCACCCTGATCACCGGATGCCAGCTCTTCTTCTCCGCGATGGCCGCGTACGCCTTCTCCCGGCTGCGCTGGCGCGGGCGGGACAAGGTGTTCGGCCTGTTCCTCGCCGGGATGATGGTGCCGGCCATCTTCACACTGCTGCCGAACTTCGTGCTCATCAAACAGCTCCACCTGGTGGACACGCTCCTCGGCATCGCCCTGCCCACCCTGTTCATGACCCCGTTCGCGGTGTTCTTCCTGCGGCAGTTCTTCATGAACATCCCCCGGGAGGTCGAGGAGGCCGCGCTGCTCGACGGCGCCGGGAAGACCAAGATCTTCTTCCGGGTGGTGCTCCCGATGGCGTCGACGCCGATCGTCACGCTGGGCGTGCTGACGTACATCACCTCCTGGAACGACTACTTCTGGCCGCTGATGGTCTCCTACAGCGACAGCTCGCGGGTGCTGACCGTGGCGTTGGCGATCTTCCGGGCGCAGACCCCGGCGACCGGCGTCGACTGGTCCGGGCTCATGGCGGCGACGCTGATCGCCGCGCTGCCGATGCTGGTGCTGTTCGCCTGCTTCGCGCGCCGCATCGTCAGCTCCATCGGCTTCACCGGGATCAAGTAAGGGGACTGTGATGCGAATTCGTACGCTCGTCGCGGCGACCGGAGCGCTGGCGCTGTCCCTGGTCAGCGGATGCGCCCAAGGAGGCGCCGCCGGCTCCTCCGCGAACACGGTCACGTACTGGCTGTGGGACGCCAACCAGCTGCCCGCCTACCAGGCCTGCGCCAAGGGGTTCGAGAAGGAGAACCCCGGGCTGAAGGTCAGGATCACGCAGTTGGGCTGGAGCGACTACTGGACCAAGCTCACCGCCGGGTTCATCGCGGGCACCCAGCCGGACGTGTTCACCGACCACATCCAGTACTTCGGCCAGTTCTCCGATCTGAAGGTCCTCGAACCGCTCGACGACCTCGGCATCAAGGACTCGGACTACCAGCCGGGCCTCGCCGCCAACTGGGTCGGGAAGGACGGCCACCGCTACGGCGCCCCGAAGGACTGGGACACCGTCGCGCTGTTCTACAACTCGAAGATGGCCGAGGAGGCCGGTCTCAGCGCCGAGCAGCTCAACGACCTCTCCTGGAATCCCGAGGACGGCGGCACCTTCGAGAAGGCCATCGCCCGCCTGACCGTCGACCGGAACGGCAAGCGGGGCGACGAGCCGGGCTTCGACAAGAACAACGTCAAGGTGTACGGCCTGGCCACGGGTGGCGGCGGCTTCGGTGACGGCCAGACCCAGTGGAGCAACTTCGCCGCCTCCGCCGGGTGGAACTACCTGGACAAGCCCCGCTGGGGCACGAAGTACCAGTACGACAGCAAGACCTTCCAGTCGGTCATCCAGTGGTACTTCGGACTGGCCGAGAAGGGCTACATGCCGCCCCTGTCCGACTACAACATCCAGTCCAACCAGCAGAACACGCAGATCGCCGCGGGCAAGGCGGCCACCGCGTTCGACGGGGCCTGGATGATCTCCACCTACACGGGCTTCAAGGGCAAGGACATCAAGACCGCCCTGACGCCGGCCGGCCCGACCGGCAAGCGCGCCACCATGATGAACGGCCTCGCCGACTCCGTCACCAAGGCCTCCAAGAACAAGGCGGGCGCCAAGAAGTGGGTGGCGTACCTGGCCTCGGACAAGTGCCAGACCGTCGTCGGCAGGTACGGCGTCGTCTTCCCCGCGACGAAGGCCGGGACCGAGGCCGCCGTCGCCGCCTACCGCAGGAAGAGCATCGACGTCTCGTCCTTCACCGATCCCGTGGCCGACAAGAAGAACTTCCGGACGTTCTCGTATCCGATCGCCAGTTACTCGGCGGACATGACGGCGCTCATGCAGCCGGCGATGGAGGACATCTACGGCAACGGCAAGCCGGTCAGCAGCCTCGACCAGACCAACGAGCAGATCAACCTGATCCTCTCTCAGTGATCCCCCGATTAGTGAAGGGCACGCATTTCATGACGTTCTCGCTCGGCATCGTCGGCGCCGGCCAGTTCTCCGGCCAGTTCGCCACGCTGTTCCAGGCCCACCCCGGCGTCAGCGACGTCCATGTCACCGACCTGCTGCCCGAGAGGGCCGAACAACTCGTCGCCTCCCAGGGGCTGGCGGGCACCTTCCCGTCGTACCAGGCCATGCTGGAGTCGGAGGAGGTCGACGCGGTCGCGATCTTCACACAGCGCTGGACGCACGGGCCGCTGGTGCTCCAGGGTCTCAACGCCGGCAAGCACGTGTACTCCGCGGTCCCGATGGCGATCAGCACGGAGGAGATCGCGGCGATCATCGACGCCGTCAAGGCCACGGGTCTCACGTACATGATGGGCGAGACCAGCGAGTACAACCCGGCCACGGTCCACGCCCGCAACCAGATCGCCGAGGGCGCCTTCGGGCGGCTGTTCTACGCCGAGGGCGACTACGTCCACGACATGGACCTCGGGTTCTACGAGGCGTACCAGTACAGCGGCGGCGACAACTGGAAGGCGACCGCCAGCTATCCCCCGCTGCTGTACCCGACGCACGCGGTCGGCGGGGTGCTGGGCGCCTGGCGGACGCACGCCGTCAGCGTGTCGGCGATCGGTGTCGTCGACGACCGGGGCGACGGGGTCTTCGACAAGGAGGTCAGCCAGTTCGGCAACGACTTCTCCAACGCCACCGCGCTGTTCGAGGTGGCGGGAGGCGGTTCGTTCCGTACCAACGAGTTCCGGCGGGTCGGCTACCCCTCGCACATACGGGAGTCGCGTTTCCGCTTCTTCGGGACCGAGGCGAGTATGGAGCAGCTCGCCACGGTCGCCCTGTGGCAGGACAGGCAGGGTGTGAAGGACATCAGCGAACTGCTGGAGCCCAAGCCCACCATGGCTCCCGACGACCCGTCGCTCCAACACATCGCGCCGGAGCTGCGGGCCGCGTTCACCTCCGGGTCCGCTCCCGTGCACGACCGGGCACGGCTGCCGCGGGAGTTCGACAACCTGCACAACGGCCACGAGGGCAGCCACCACTTCCTGGTGGACGACTTCGTGACCGCCGTCAACACGCGCACCCTGCCGTCGGTGAACGCGTGGGTGGCCGCCCGCTACACCCTGCCGGGCATCATCGCGCACGAGTCCGCGCGGCAGGGTGGGGTGCGGCTGGAGATCCCGGACTTCGGGGACGCGCCCCTGTAAGGCCGGTGCGGGCCGGGTACCTGGGATCAGGTGCCCGGCTTGCGGCCGTACACGAAGACGTCGTCGCCCTTCTTCAGCAGCGACCAGTACTTCTTGGCGTCGGTCTTGGTCATGTTGACGCAACCGCGCGAGCCGGGCGGGTTCCACATGCTGACGCCGGCCTGGTGGAAGGCCTGGCCGCCGTCGAAGAACTGGGCGTAGGGCATCGGCACGTCGTAGATCGACGAGACGTGGTCGATGTTGCGCCAGTAGATCTTCTTCAGGCCGGTGCGGGTCTCGTCGCCGTCGCGGCCCGTGCGGACCGGGACGGGACCGTACACGAGCTTCTCGCCGTCCTGGATCCAGCTCAGCTGGAGGGTCAGGTTCACGCAGGCGATCCGGCCCTTGTTCACCGGGCACTTGCCGTCCTTGTTGGGGTTCTTGCCGACGGCCTTCTGCTTCTGCATCAGGTCCATCACGCCCCAGGTGACAGGTCCGGCGTAGCCGGCGTTCGGGGAGATTCCGTGCTTGGTCTGGAAGGCGCGGATCACCTTGCAGTCCGCGGCGGACTGCTTGCCGTCGACCGGACGGCCCAGGAACTTCTCCACCTGCTTCTGGTACGGGCCGGTCTGGGTGGTGCAGCTCGCGGCCTGCGCCGGCGAGGCGCCGAGCGCGAGGGTGAGCGGTGCCACCAGTCCGGTGATCCCCAGTGCGACGGCGCCCCGTCTGCGTACGTCCCCCATGGCTGTCATGCCCCTTCGCGGAAGTGGTCACATGGTCTGCGATCCCTGCCAGCTAGACGGGCGAGCGCCGGGGTTGGTTGTACGAAGTCGCTGTCTGCGACGAAACGGTGACACTTCCCTCTCAGCGGTAGCCGGCCGTGTCGGCCGGCTTGCCGGCGTCCTGGACCTCGACGAGGTACCGCCAGGCGTCCGGGCGGCTGCCGTCCAGGTCGGTGAAGCCGTACGTCCGGGCGAGGCCGCCGCTGGAGAGGGACTGTCCGTTCCAGCGCGCCACGTCCGGGTCGCCGGCGAGCGCGGCCACGGCCCGGCCGACGTAGCGCGGAGTCTCCGAGATGGCGAAGTGAGGCACCTTGTCGAGGGCGTCGCGCCAGTTCTCCTCGCGTACGCCGAAGGCGTCCAGCATGATCTCCGAGCGCATCCAGCCCGGAGTGAGGGCCACGGCGGTGGCGCCGCGCGGGCCGAGTTCGTGGCCGAGGGAGAAGGCCATGCGCAGGACGGAGGCCTTGGCCAGGTCGTAGAAGAAGCTCACGCGGTAGTTGCCGCCGTTGTAGTCGGCGGTGCCGTCGGTGACCTCGACGACCAGGCCGCCGGGGGTGCGCAGCAGCAGGGGCAGGGCGTGGTGGCTGGTGATGGCGTGCGTCTCCACCGCGAGCCTGAGCAGGCGCAGGCCGTTGTCCAGGTCGTGCTCCCAGAGCGGGGTGTCCCACGCGAAGAGCTTCTCGCCGCCCCAGATGTCGTTGACGAGGACGTCGAGGCGGCCCTGTTCGTCGGCGATGCGGTTCACGAGGGCGCGGACCTGGGCCGGGTCGAGGTGGTCGGTGGGGACCGCGACGCCCCGGCCGCCTGCCTCGGTGACCAGGTCGGCGGTGTCCTCGATGGTCTCGGGCCGGTCGTACTCCGAGCGGCGGGCGCGTGTGGTGCGGCCGGTGACGTAGACCGTGGCGCCGGCCGCGCCGAGTTCGACGGCGATCCCGCGTCCGGCGCCCCGGGTCGCTCCGGCGACCAGTGCGACCTTGCCCTTCAGTGGAGCTGACATGTCCGGCCTCCCGTGCCGTTGGCTGCTTGTCGCCCCAAGGATCACGGGTAAGCCGGACATCTCCTGTCGCCTTTTTCCGGCGACACGCGGTCAGTGGCCCCGGGCGATCCATTCCTCCAGCTGCGGGGCCTCCGCGCCGATGGTCGTGGCGTCCCCGTGGCCGGTGAGGACCTTCGTCTCCGGCGGCAGGGTGAGCAGCCGGTCGCGGATCGAGTCGATGATGGTGGGGAAGTGCGAGAAAGAGCGGCCGGTGGCGCCGGGGCCGCCCTGGAAGAGGGTGTCCCCGGTGAAGACGGTGGCGAGGCCTGGGTCGTACAGACATACCGCGCCGGGCGCGTGCCCGGGGGTGTGCAGGACCCGCAGGGCGGCGCCGCCGGCCTCGATCGTCCGGCCGTCGACCAGCCAGGCGTCGGGCTCCCGGTCCGGGTGGGTCTGCTTCCACAGCGGCAGGTCGTCGTGGTGGAGCCAGACGGGGGCCCCGGTGCGCTCGGCGAGGGCGGGGGCGGCGTCGATGTGGTCGTTGTGGGCGTGGGTGCACACGATGGCCGTCAGCCGGCGGTCCCCGAGGGCCTCGGCGATGGCGTCGGCGTCGTGGGCGGCGTCGATGACGATCGCCTCGTGGTCGTCGCCGACGATCCACACGTTGTTCTCGACGTCCCAGGTGCCGCCGTCGAGGCTGAACTGGCCGGAGGTGACGAGGTGTTCGATGCGGGCGGCCATCACAGCACCACCACCGAGCGCAGGACGTCGCCGTGGTGCATGCGCTCGAACGCCTTCTCCACCTCGTCGAGCTGGATGGTCTCGGTGACGAACGCGCCCAGGTCCAGGCGCCCTTGCAGGTGCAGGTCGATCAGCATGGGGAAGTCACGGGAGGGCAGGCAGTCGCCGTACCAGCTCGACTTGAGGGCTCCGCCGCGGCCGAAGACGTCCAGCAGCGGCAGTTCGAGCTTCATCTCGGGCGTGGGCACACCGACGAGGACGACCGTGCCGGCCAGGTCACGGGCGTAGAAGGCCTGCCGGTAGGTCTCCGGGCGGCCGACGGCCTCGATGACGACGTCGGCGCCGAATCCGCCGGTCAGTTCCCGGATCGCCTCGACCGGGTCGGTCTCGCGCGAGTTGACGGTGTGGGTGGCGCCCATGGTGCGCGCCTTCTCGAGCTTGCGGTCGTCGACGTCGACGGCGATGATCGTCGCGGCCCCGGCCAGGCGCGATCCGGCGATGGCCGCGTCGCCGACACCGCCGCAGCCGATGACGGCGACCGAGTCGCCGCGGCCGACGTCGCCGGTGTTGATCGCGGCGCCGATGCCGGCCATGACGCCGCAGCCGAGCAGCCCGGCCACCTGCGGGGCCACGGCCGGGTCGACCTTGGTGCACTGCCCGGCGGCGACCAGCGTCTTCTCGGCGAAGGCGCCGATACCGAGGGCCGGGGACAGCTCGGTGCCGTCGGTGAGGGTCATCCGCTGCTTCGCGTTGTGGGTGTCGAAGCAGTACCAGGGCCGCCCGCGCAGACAGGCGCGGCACTTGCCGCACACCGCACGCCAGTTGAGGATCACGAAGTCACCGGGCCCGACGTCGGTGACGCCGTCGCCGACCGCCTCGACGACGCCCGCGGCCTCGTGGCCGAGCAGGAAGGGGAAGTCGTCGTTGATGCCGCCCTGCTTGTAGTGCAGGTCCGTGTGGCACACCCCGCAGGCCTGGACGCGCACGACCGCCTCCCCCGGACCGGGGTCGGGCACGACGATGGTCTCGATCCGCACCGTCTCGTCCTTGCCGGGTGCGATCACACCACGTACTTCCTGCGCCATGCTGACTCCTTCGTCCGGCGGGGATCCCGTCCTTTCCGACCCTACGCGCGACTGATCGGCGAGGGATACGGTTCGGGCACCTGCGCCACGTGTCTCACCAGGTCGCGCCGGAGAGAAGCACGGGCGCCGCACCCCGCGGCCCCCGTAGCCTGAGCCTTCCGCCCGACGCCGAAGGAGCCATGTGAGCATCGCAGAGACGGAGACGGCCACACCCCCCTGGCGGCTGCTCCTCGGATACGTACGGCCGCACCGCTGGTCGCTGCTCGCCGGTGCCGTGCTCTCGCTGGTGACCGGGGCGACCGGGCTGCTGCTGCCGCTCGTGGCGCGGGGCCTGATCGACGATCTGTCGCACGACCGGGCCATCACCGGCGCGCTGCTGGCGATGTCGGCGCTGGTGATGGCCAACGCGGCGGTGGGCGCGCTGGGTTCGTTCGTGCTGCAGCGCACCGCCGAGTCGGTGGTGCTCGGCGCGCGGCGCGCCCTGTCGTCGTATCTGCTGCGGCTGCGGATCACGGCCGTGGACCGCAGCGAACCCGGGGACCTGATGGCCCGCATCACGTCGGACACCACCCTGCTGCGCCAGGTCACCACCCAGTCGCTGGTCGGTCTGGGCACGGGCGGCCTCACGCTCGTCGCGACCGTGGTGATGATGGGCCTGGTGGACGCCGTGCTGCTGGGTGTCACCCTGGCCGTCGTCCTGGGCGCGGGCGTGATCCTGGGGGTGATCGTGCCGCGCATCAACAGGGCGAGCCGGCAGGCGCAGGACGCGGTCGGCGCCATGGGGGCCTCTCTGGAGCGGATCCTCGGCGCCCTGCGCACCGTGAAGGCCTCCGGTGCCGAGCACCGGGAGGAGCGCACGCTGCACGAGGCGGCGAAGGAGTCGTGGCGGCAGAGCGTGCGGGCCGCCAAGTGGTCGGCGGCCGCGGGCAACACGGCGGGGCTGGCCATGCAGACCGCCTTCATCACGGTGCTCGCGGTGGGCGGCGCACGGGTGGCGACGGGCGCTGTCGACGTGGGCACGCTGGTCGCGTTCCTGCTGTACGTCTTCTACCTGATGTCGCCGATACAGCAGGTCGTCGGCGCCGTCACGCAGTACCAGACGGGCGCCGCGGCCCTCACCCGCATCCAGGAGGCGCTGCGCCTGCCCGCCGAACCGGTGTCCACGTCGGTCCCCCTCCCCTCCCCCGGCGCGCAGCCCGCCGCCGTCGCTTTCGACGACGTCCGTTTCCGCTACGCCGACGACCTACCGTACGTCCACCACGGTGTGACGTTCGCCGTGCCCGCGCAGGGCATGACGGCGTTCGTGGGTCCGTCCGGAGCGGGCAAGACCACCGTCTTCTCGCTGATCGAGCGGTTCTACGACCCCGACTCCGGCGTGATCACGCTCGACGGGATCGATCTGGCCGACTGGGAGCTGTCCCGGCTGCGGGCCGCGATCGGCTACGTGGAGCAGGACGCGCCGGTCCTGTCGGGTTCCCTGCGGGACAACCTGCTGCTGGGCAACGCGGAGGCGGACGAGGACGCTGTGGCGCGGGTGCTGAAGACGACCCGGCTCGACGGCCTGGTCGCCCGCCTGCCCGGCGGCCTCGACACGCTCGTCGGGCATCGCGGCACCAAGCTGTCGGGCGGGGAACGGCAGCGCGTCGCCATCGCCCGCGCCCTGCTGCGACGGCCACGGCTGCTGCTCCTCGACGAGGCGACCTCGCAGCTGGACGCGGTCAACGAGGCGGCGCTGCGCGACACCGTCGCGGACGTGGCGCGGACGACGACGGTCCTCGTGGTGGCGCACCGGCTGTCCACGGTGACGACGGCCGACCGGATCGTGGTGATGGACGCCGGTCGCGTCCGGGCGGTCGGCACCCACCGGGAACTCGTGACCTCCGACCCGCTCTACGCGGAACTGGCGGCGACCCAGTTCCTGGCCGCGGCGGACTGAACCACGGCGTGAGGACACGGGCGGGACTCGGTACTCCGGCTGCGCTTGCCGTGCCCGCCGGGTGGGAGGAGGCTCGAGGAGTAAGGCTCCTCGCGGCCCGCTGCCGACCGGGTCGCGCTCGTACGGAGGAGGTCATCATGGGAACCGCGGCAGACCCTGCCTTCGACAGAGAGACGCTCCGCCGGGGCCTGGAAGAGCACCCGGAGATCCTGCTGTCGCTCTACGCGGACGACGCGGAGTTCCGCATCGTCGACCACACGACCCAGCCCAGCCACCCCAAGGTCCTGCACGGCCGGGAGGAGATCGGCCGGATGCTGGAGGACGTCTACAGCCGCGACATGACGCACAAGCTGGAGCGGTGCGTCATCCAGGGTGACGCGGCCGCCTACAGCGAGAGCTGCGAGTACGCCGACGGTGTGCGCGTGCTGTCCGAGTCGATGCTCTCCCTGAGCGACGGCAAGATCACCGAACAGACCCTGGTGCAGGCCTGGGACGAGTAGGGGGAGCCGCACGGCCGGCATCGTGGTGCCGGTGCCGGGCGGCGTCGGCCGGATGGCCATCGCCACGCTGCTGGAGCGGACCGTGGAGGGCGCCGCCCGGCGGTCAGGGCTCCCGCTGTGATCAGCGCAGCCAGGCACTGTACGACATGACGTCGCCCTGCTTGACGCCGTACTCGGGTTCAGCGGTGGTGAAGGTGGTCTCCAGGCCGAGGACGGCGCCGGTGACCGGGTCCATGATCAGCATCCGGCGGGCGCCGGGACCGTCGCACACGTACGCCTGACCGTGGCGCCCGAGACGGTCGGTCACCCGGCCCACGGGCCGCAGCCCCTCGGTGCCGGCCAGGAGGCGGGCAAGTGTCGCGCTCTCCCGGGCGCCGAGGGTCCAGTGATCGAGGAGTTCCCGCACGGCGTCGAGCAGTTGGGGCGTGGTGAGCGGGATGTCGGTGTACTGAGCCTCCGTCAGGTAGGCACGCAGGCGGGTTGGGTCGTTCGGCGGCGGGGACTGGGGCGGGGCGTCGCTCCAGCTCGGCGGGTAGGTGTGGTCGCTGATGACGTGCCCGTCGTCGACGAGGCGCGGCTCGCCTCCCTCGTCGGAGAGGACCGGGCGGCCCGGATGCTCCGGGTCGGTGGCCACGACGAGTTCCGTGTGGCTGCCGTCGGCCCGCCAGCGGACGATGCGCTCCTCGGGCACGGTGACGGGGGGTTCGTCCTCCGACATACCCATGCTCCAGGACCGCACATGCGTGCCCTTGCGCAGCCGTGGCGAGCCGTCGGCAGCGGCCTGTGCGGCGCGTTCGGCCAATCGGTCCAGGGGGACAGGGGCGGTTCCGGTCTGCACCACCAGCGGACGGGGTGCGGCGACCGCCGGCGTGGTGTCCGGACCGCTCAGTACGAGGGTCAGCGCCAGGGCCGCGACGACCGCCGTGGCGACGAGCCCCCAGGCGAGGCGGGGCCGGCCGGGGACGGGCGGCGTCCGGCGCGCCGGACGACCGGGGGGTCGCTCCCGCAGCAGTCGCTCGAGCCAGCGTTCGGCGTCGTGGTCGAGCGGGCCGTCGCCGAAGTGGGGACCGTCGGGCGGCACCGGGTTGGCGCTGCGCAGCAGTTCGAGTTCGTCAGCCATGGCCGACCCCTTTCACGCGGTGAGTGTCCGCCACGGTCGCGGGACGCACGCGGTCGATCTCGGTCCTGAGGCGGCGTCGGGCCCGGTGCAGCCGCATGGCCGCGGCCCGCCTGCCGCAGCCGAGAGCGACGGCGACCTCGTCCACGCCGAGTTCCTCCCAGACCGTCAGACGCAGCACCTCCTGGTCGGCAGGGGAGAGCCGGGCGAGGGCCTCGTGCACCCAGGCGCCGGGGGTCTCGGCCTCGGGGCCCGCCGTGATGTGCCGTCCGTGCGCGGTGTGGTCGTTGCCGAGCCGGTCGACGAGCCGGCGGCGGCGCCCGTGGCCGCGCACCGCGTTGGCCAGGCAGTTGCGTGCCACGCCGTACAGCCAGGGCAGCGGGGAGGACGGCAGGTCGGCCCGGCGCCGCCAGGCCACCGTGAACACCTCCGCCACCACTTCCTCCACGTCGCCGGCCCGCCCGTCCAGTCGCCGTGCGACATAGCGGCTGACCGCCCAGTAGTGCTCGCGGTAGGCAGCGGCGAAGATCTCGTCGTTGCTCATGTCCCGTTCGTGTCCGGCACCTTCTCGATCGTCACATCCGGTTTCGTGACGCTCGTCGCATCGGTGCAGTGTGACGTCCGGGCGGGGCGCGGACACAGGCGGGGCATGAGGCACCTGAAGTGGCTGACGACCACGGACCACAAGACGATCGGCACGCTGTACCTGGTGACGTCGTTCGCGTTCTTCGTCATCGGTGGCGTGATGGCGCTGTTCATG
>NZ_JOCT01000019.1 GCF_000717875.1 Streptomyces sp. NRRL S-455 | reverse complement strand
CGGCTGAGCGGGAGCGCGCCCGCACCCGCGCACGCACGGAAGGGGACGTGTCGGGGGGTGTCCGCCCGCAGCTGGTTGGCGCGTCAACGGACAGTCAATCGGTCCTCGACCCCATCGCGCCGTTCCGAGGACGGACACCCCCCGGCACGGCCCCGACCCACCACCCAGCGGCACGCGCAACGCGCACCCCCACCGAGGCAGCCACAGGCCGCCGCAGGCACTCCGCCGGCTACGGCATGCCCCCGCCGGCGGTCGGCTGCTCCTCCCCCGCTGCGCGACGCCCGAGGAGGCTGTGCGTGCGGCCGTACAGGAAGTACACGACGAAGCCCGCGGCCATCCAGATGCCGAACCGCACCCACGTCTCGGCCGGAAGGTTGATCATCAGCCACAGCGAGGCGCACACCGACAGGATCGGGATCACCGGCACCCAGGGGGTGCGGAACGCCCGGTGCAGGTCGGGGCGGGTCCTGCGCAGGATGATCACGCCGATGGCGACGACCACGAAGGCGAACAGCGTGCCGATGTTCACCAGGGCGGCAAGCTCGGTCAGCGGCGTGAAGCCGGCCAGGACCGCGATGATCACACCGAGCAGGATCGTCGGCCGGTGCGGCGTCTTGAACCGCGGGTGGACGCGCGAGAAGAACCGCGGCAGCAGCCCGTCACGGCTCATCGCGAAGAACACCCGGGTCTGGCCGAGCAGCAGGATCATGCACACCGTCGTCAAGCCGACCGCGGCGCCGAAGCTGATGAAGCCCGCGAACCACGGATGCCCGGTCGCCTTGAACGCATCCGCCAACGGCGCGTCCACGGACAGCTCGCGGTAGTTCTGCATGCCGGTGACGACGATCGACACGAGCACGTACAGCGTGGTGCAGATCAGCAGCGACCCCAGAATGCCCCGCGGCATGTCCCGCTGCGGATTCCGGGTCTCCTCCGCCGCCGTGGCCACGACGTCGAAGCCGATGAAGGCGAAGAACACCACCGATGCGGCCGTGAAGATGCCCATCACGCCGAAGTTGGAGGGCGCCCAGCCGAACATCAACTGGATGAGCGGGGCATCGAGACTGCTCCCGGCCTCCACGGGCTGTTCCTTCGGGATGAACGGGTCGTAGTTGTCGCCGTTGATGAGGAACGCACCCGCGATGATCACGACGAGGACGACCGTCACCTTGATGGCGACGACGAGCGACGTGATCCGCGCCGACAGCTTCATGCCGAGCACGAGAATGAAGGTGAGAACCAGGACGAGCGCGGCGGCGAGGATGTCGAAGCCGAAGTCGGAGGCGCCCTCGCGGCTGCCCAGAGCCGCGGGCATCGCCCAGCCCGCGTTGTCCATGAGCGACTGGACGTAGCCCGACCAGCCGACGGCCACCACCGCCGTCCCGAGTGCGAACTCCAGGACCAGGTCCCAGCCGATGATCCAGGCGGGCAGTTCGCCCAGAGAGGCGTACGAGAACGTGTAGGCGGACCCGGCGACCGGAACGGTGGACGCGAACTCCGCGTAACAGAGCGCGGCCAGCGCACAGGCGACGCCGGCCGCGATGAACGCCAGGGCCACCGCCGGCCCGGCGTTGTCCTTTGCGACGGTGCCGGTGAGAACGAAGATGCCGGTGCCGATGATCACGCCGACGCCGAAGACGGTCAGATCCAGCGCGGACAAGGACTTCTTGAGCGCGTGCTCTGGCTCCTCGGTGTCGAGGATGGACTGCTCGACCTTCTTCGTCCGGAAGAGGGTGCTGCTCACGGGGTACCTCCCACGCTTGTCGTCCTCGACATGATCGAGAGGGGGCACCCATCCGTATGCCCCGGCGGCGATGCGTTCACGCCAATGGGCCGGTTTCACCACCCTTCGCAGGGGAGAAACCGGCCCATTCAGGCGTGTATGTCGCGGACGTCAGTCGCGCGCGGGCTCCACGGACTCCACCGCGTCCGCGGCACCACCCTCGTACCGCCCGTCCAGCTTGGCGACCAGCCCGGTCACCTGGCGGGC
Organism: Streptomyces sp. NRRL S-455; assembly: GCF_000717875.1. Taxonomy (GTDB): domain Bacteria; phylum Actinomycetota; class Actinomycetes; order Streptomycetales; family Streptomycetaceae; genus Streptomyces. Next base: position 175,773 of record NZ_JOCT01000019.1, on the reverse strand, counting down.
GATGTCCGGCGCGGTGAGGCCGATCTCGGCGAGGACCTCGGCGCGGGAGGCGTGGTCGAGGAAGCGCGGCGGGATGCCGAAGTCGCGCAGCGGCACGTCGACGCCCCCGTCCCGCAATGCCTGGGCGATCGCCGAGCCCACGCCACCGACCCGGCTGTTGTCCTCGACGGTGACGACGACGCGGTGCCGCTCGGCGAGCGGGGCCATGGCCTCGTCGACGGGCTTGACCCAGCGCGGGTCGACGACGGTGGTGGAGATTCCCTGCCTGTCGAGCAGGCCGGCGATCTCCAGACACATCGGCGCGAGGGCGCCGACGGAGACCAGCAGCACGTCCGGCCGGTCGGTGCCGGGCTCGCGCAGCACGTCCATGCCGCCGACGCGGCCGACCGCGGGTACGGCGGGGCCGACGGCGCCCTTGGAGAAGCGGACCACGGTCGGCGCGTCGTCGACGGCGACGGCCTCGCGCAGCTGCGCGCGGACCTGGTCCGCGTCACGCGGCGCGGCCAGCCGCAGCCCGGGGACGACCTGGAGGATCGACATGTCCCACATGCCGTTGTGTGAGGCCCCGTCGGTGCCGGTGACACCGGCCCGGTCCAGGACGAAGGTGACACCGCACTTGTGCAGGGCCACGTCCATCAGCACCTGGTCGAAGGCGCGGTTGAGGAAGGTGGCGTACACGGCGAACACCGGGTGGACGCCGCCCGTCGCGAGGCCCGCCGCGGACACCGCGCCGTGCTGCTCGGCGATACCGACGTCGTAGACCCGCTCGGGGAACCGCTTGGCGAACTTGTCGAGGCCCACCGGCTGGAGCATGGCGGCGGTGATGGCGACGATGTCCTCGCGCTCCTCACCGAGCTTGACCATCTCCTCGCCGAACACGGACGTCCAGTCGGCGCCGGAGGAGGCGATCGGCAGGCCGGTGTCGGGGTGGATCTTGCCGACGGCGTGGAAGCGGTCGGCCTCGTCCTGGAGGGCGGGCTGGTAGCCGCGGCCCTTCTCGGTGAGGCAGTGCACGATGACCGGCCCGCCGAACCGCTTGGCCCGGGCGAGCGCGGACTCCAGCGCCTCGAGGTCGTGGCCGTCGATCGGGCCGACGTACTTCAGGCCGAGGTCCTCGAACATGCCCTGCGGGGCGATGAAGTCCTTCAGACCCTTCTTGGCGCCGTGCAGGGTGTCGTACAGGGCCTGGCCGACGACCGGCGTGCGCTCCAGGACCTCCTTGGTGCGGGCGAGGAACCGCTCGTAGCCGTCGGTGGTGCGCAGGGTCGCCAGGTGGTTGGCGAGGCCGCCGATGGTCGGCGCGTAGGACCGCTCGTTGTCGTTGACGACGATGACGAGCGGGCGGTCCTTGGCGTCGGCGATGTTGTTCAGCGCCTCCCAGGCCATGCCGCCGGTCAGCGCCCCGTCGCCGATGACGGCCACGACGTGGCTGTCGCGCTTCATCAGCTGGTTGGCCTTGGCGATGCCGTCGGCCCAGCCGAGGACGGTCGAGGCGTGCGAGTTCTCGATGATGTCGTGCTCGGACTCGGCCTGCGAGGGGTAGCCGGACAGGCCGCCCTTCATCTTCAGTTTGGAGAAGTCCTGACGGCCGGTGAGCAGCTTGTGCACGTAGGACTGGTGGCCGGTGTCCCAGAGGACCTTGTCCTTGGGCGAGTCGAAAACCCGGTGCAGCGCGATGGTGAGCTCCACCACGCCGAGGTTGGGACCGAGGTGACCGCCGGTCTTGGAGACCGCTTCGACAAGGAAGGTCCGGATCTCCTCCGCCAGCTGGTTCAGCTCCTCCGGGCTGAGCCGGTCCAGATCGCGCGGTCCCCTGATACGGGTCAGCAGCGGCACCCGTGCCTCCTTGCTGTAGAGCTGATCGAGCTGTTGCCGGGCGTGTCGAGTCTAATGTTCCGCCCTTGAGGACCGTGCCGTGGCCGTGGGTCGTACGTCACGCATTCGGCTGTACCCAACTTGTGCCACACCTACGACACAACTGTGCCCGGCACCACCAGGCACCGGGCACAGATTCTTCCAAAGGGGCGGAACCGCATCGCCGCCAGGGGCGCGGGGAACTGCGCGACCAGCCCCCCACACGCCCGCGGTCGAAGTACTACGCGCGCCCCGCGGTCTTCTGCGTCTTGCGCGTCACGGCGTCGATCACCACCGTGGCCAACAGCACACCACCCGTGATCATGTACTGCACCGGCGAGGCGATGCCCTCGAGGGCGAGCCCGTACTGGATCGACACGATCACCAGCACACCGAGCAGCGCGTTCCACGTGCGCCCGCGACCGCCGAACAGCGACGTGCCGCCGATGACCGCCGCGGCGATCGCGTTCATCAGCAGGTCACCACCACCGGCGCCCTGGTTCGCCGCGGCGATCTTCGACGCGATGAACAGACCGCCCACCGCCGCGAAGGTGCCGGAGATCGCGAACACCGAGATCCGCACCAGCTCCACGTTGATACCGGCCCGCCGCGACGCCTCGACGCTGCCGCCGAGCGCGAACACCTTCCGGCCGTACGACGTCCGCCGCAGTACGAAGTCCGTGACCAGCAGCACCGCGATGAAGATCACCACGGCCAGCGGGAGGCCCTTGTACTGGTTGAAGACGATGGCGACGGCGAAGGCGAGGACCGCCAGCAGCACCGTCCGCACGATGGTCTCGCTCAGCGGCCTAGACGGCACTCCCGCGGCCTCGCGCCGCCGGTTGCCGAGGAAGGAGCTGAGGAAGTACCCGGCGGTCACCACCGCGGCCAGACCGTACGCGGCGGCCACGTCGGAGAAGTAGTAGCTCGTCAGCTGGGCCACGACCCCGTCCGGGTCGAGGTTGATGGTGCCGTTGTCGCCCAGGATCTGGAGCATGAAGCCGTTCCAGAACAGCAGGCCGGCCAGCGTGACGGCGAACGCGGGAACGCCGACCTTCGCGAAGAAGAAGCCGTGCAGCACGCCGGCGACGGTGCCGGTGAGGATGGCCAGCACGAAGGCGAGCCACTCGTTCATGCCGTTGGTGACGTTCAGCACGGCGAAGCTCGCACCGGCGACACCGGAGACCGAGCCGACCGACAGGTCGATCTCGCCGAGCAGCAGCACGAACACGATACCGACGGCGATCATGCCCGTGCCGACCATGGCGACGGACATGTCGGACAGGTTGCCCGCGGTGAGGAAGTTGGAGTTCAGGCTGGTGAAGATGGCCCAGATGATCACCAGGCCGATGACGACCGGGATGGACCCCAGGTCACCGGACTTCATCTTCCGCCTGAACTCGGTGATGTAGCCGGCGAGACCCTGCTCGCGCACCAGCAGCCGGGGGTCGACGACGGTGACGGCGGCCTTGGCCGCCTCGGGGTTCTCCACGATGTGGTCTTCGGGTGCTCCCGGAGCCGCGGAGGTCTTGTCGATGCTCACTTGGAACCCTCCCCGTTCGTGCGCGCCGCACGGCGGGTCACGGCGTTGTCGGTGGCGCCGGTGATGGCGGAGATGATCTCTTCCTGCGAGGTCGACTTGACCTCGAAGACACCGTTGTTGCGGCCGAGCCGCAGCACGGCGACCTTGTCCGCGACGGCCTTGACGTCGGCCATGTTGTGGCTGATGAGGATCACGGCGTGGCCGCGCTCGCGCAGCCGCTCGACGAGGTCGAGGACCTGCGCGGTCTGCTCGACGCCGAGGGCGGCGGTGGGCTCGTCGAGGATGACCAGCTTGGGCTCGCCGAGCATGGAGCGGGCGATGGCCACGGTCTGGCGCTGGCCGCCGGAGAGCGAGGCGATCGGGATGCGCACGCTGGGGATGCGGATCGACAGCGTGTCGAGCAGCTCACGGGAGCGGCGCTCCATCTCCACCTCGTCCAGGACGCCGCGCTTGCGGATCTCCCGGCCCAGGTAGAGGTTGCCGACGACGTCGATGTTGTCGCACAGCGCGAGGTCCTGGTAGACGGTCGCGATGCCCAGGTTCTGGGCGTCGTGCGGCTTGTTGATCTGGACGGACCTGCCGTCCCATTCGATGACGCCCTCATCGATGGGGTGCACGCCGGCGATCGTCTTGACCAGCGTGGACTTTCCGGCGCCGTTGTCGCCGACCAGGGCGACCACCTCACCGGCGTGGACCTCAAGCTCTACGTCGGTGAGCGCCTGGACGGCACCGAAACGCTTGGAGACCCCGCGCAACGCCAGCACGGGCGTAGCGGACACGTGAACCATCTCCTTCGCCGCCTGACCCGGCGGGAGGTATGTACAGAAGGTTTGACAGAGAGTGCGGGAGTGATCACTCCGGCGCCCCGCGTAGCTTGCGGGGCTGGTATGGCGGGGCGCCGGAGGAACTCGGGGCAGCCGGCCCCGGAGCGGAGTCACGGGAGTCCGGAGGCGGACTCCCGTGTCCCGGTGGAGGACCTGACGGCTGCTTACTTGAGGCCGATCTTGTCGCAGGCGGCCTTGTACTTGCCCGTGCAGATCTCGGCGACGGTGTAGATGCCGTCCTTTATGACGGTGTCGTTGATGTTGTCCTTGGTCAGGGAGACGACCGGGACCAGGACCGACGGGATGGCCTTGGTGGTGGGGCTGTCGACCTTGTCCTTGGCGATGGAGTCGAGCGACTTGCCCTGGGCGAGGGCGACGGCCATCTCGGCCGCGACGTTCGCCTCCTGCGGGTAGGGCTTGTAGACGCTCATGTACTGCTCACCGGTGACGATACGCTGCACACCCGCGAGTTCGGCGTCCTGGCCGGTGACGGGGATGTCGGCGATGCCGGCGGCCTTGAGGGCCGTGATGATGCCGCCCGCCATGCCGTCGTTGGCGGAGTAGACGCCGACGATCTTGTCCTTGCCGAGGGCGGAGATGGCGCCCTCCATGTTGGAGTTGGCGTTCTCCGGCTTCCACTCCTTGGTGTCGTACTCGCGGCCGACCTTCACCTTGCCGTCGAGGACGGAGTGGGCACCCTTCTTGAACTGGGCGGCGTTGGGGTCGGTGGACGACCCGTTCATCATGACGATCTGGCCGTCCTTGGCCTTGTCGCCCAGGGCCTTCAGCAGGGCCTCGCCCTGGGTCTTGCCGACGGTCTCGTTGTCGAACGAGGTGTAGGCGTCGATCGGGCCCTCGGCCAGGCGGTCGTAGGCGACGACGGGGATGCCCGCGTCCTTGGCCTTCTTCACCGAGCCGGCGATGGCCTTGGAGTCCACGGCGTCGATGATCAGCACGTCGACCTTGTTGGTCACCATCGTGTCGACCTGCTGGTTCTGCGTGCTGGCGTCCTGCTTGGCGTTGGCGTAGACGACCTCGCCCTTGCCGCCCGTGAGTTCCTTGACCTTCTTCTCGATGAGCACCCGGTCGAACTTCTCGTACCGCGCGGTCGCGTTCTCCGGAAGGAGCAGGCCGACCTTGATGTCGTCGCCCTTCTTGGGGGACCCGGAGGAGTCGGCGTTGTCGCCGGACTCCTTGGCGCTGCCACAGGCAGCAAGCGAAACAGCCATCGCACCAGCGGCAACAACAACGGCGGCGCGACGCATACGCGTGTTCACTTCAGAAACCTCCCTGACGAGGCCGCGACGTTGCGGCCGAGGTGGCTGGAAGTCAACTCGGCCACACGTGCGACGTCAAGAAGTAAATCCTTAACGAGATGGCAACGGTGCCATCCGTTCTCTAAGTGAAGGCAGGCGCGGCCGTCTGCAGCGCTCCGGCGGCAGTTCCGTCCAAAAGCGTTGAATCGCCCATCTCACTGAGGGCCAGGGCGAGCGCTCCGAGCACCTCCGCACGGCCGCCGAGCGCCCCGGGGAGAACGGACAGGTGGCGGGCCGCACTGGGGATGGCGTAGCGGCTCACGGACTCCCGGATGGGCCCGAGGACCAGCTCACCGGCCTCGGCGAGATCACCGCCGAGGACCACGCGGCTCGGGTTCAGCAGGTTGCACAGGTTGGCGACTCCGCTTCCGATGTGGCGGCCGACGTCGGCGATCACCCGACGGCAGCCCGGGTCTCCGTCCCGCGCCAGTCGTACGACGCCTTCCATGGTCAGGTCGGTGCCGTGGCTGGACTGGAGGAGCGGGAGCACGTAGCGCGCGGCCGCGAAGGTCTCCAGGCAGCCGCGGTTTCCGCAGCGGCAGACGGGGCCGGATTCGTCGAGTGTAATATGTCCGATTTCTCCTGCGGTACCGCCGGGGCCTCGGTAGATCTTGCCGTTGATCACCAGGCCGGCGCCGACACCGCTGGCGACCTTGATGTAGGCCAGGTCGCGCACGCCCCGGCCGCTGCCCCAGACCATCTCGCCCAGGGCGCCGAGGTTGGCGTCGTTGTCCACGTGCACGGGGACACCGAGGCGGCCGCGGAGCTCTTCCGCGGGCCTGGTGCCGGTCCAGCCGGGCAGGATCGCGGTCGAGCCGAGGGTGCCGGACTCGACGTCGATCGGGCCGGGTACGCCGAGGCCGACGCCGGCGATCTTGGACCGGTCGACACCGGTCGCCTCGATCAGCCGGCTGACCAGTTGTTCCGCCCGGTCGAAGCCCTGGGCCGAGGAGGCGTCCACGTCCAGCGGCTCGGCCTCCTCGGCGAGCACCTGGTGGGCCAGGTTCCCCACCGCGACGCGCAGGTGGGTGTGCCCGAAGTCGACCCCGATGACGATCCCGGCGTCCCCGCTCAGCGAAACGCTCCGGGCCCGGCGTCCGCCGGCCGAGGTGGGTGTGACCTCGACGGTGCCGCTGTCCTTCAACTCCCGGACGATGTTGGAGACCGTCGCCGCGGACAGACCGGTCGTCCGCGCGATCTCGGCCTGGGTGAGGGAGCCCGCCAGGCGTACGGCTCGTACGACCCGCTCCAGGTTGGCTCGGTGCAGCGATGACTGCGACCCCGGAGTCTCCACGACGACCTCCTGCGCGCGGGGCCGCTTCGGTGAGACCCCGTCCATGTCCAACTAGTGAACTCTAAGTCGAGCCGTTCGGGTTGCCTCCCGTCAAGAGGTTGAACTGATTCCGGGGTGTGTGCGGGTGGTTGCGCAGGGCTACGTGGTGGTTCGCGCTTTCTGTCGCCGGGTGCCTGCGGCGGCCTGTGGCGGCTTCGGTGGGGGGTGCGCGTAGCGCCAGCGGTCGTGGTGGGTCGGGGCCGCGCCGGGGGGTGTCCGTCCTCGGAACGGCGCGATGGGGAGTCGTGCCGCTGGGGCGGCACGGGTGGGCGTGGGGGTCCCCCCTGTTCGAGCGAAGCCGAGAACTTGGGGGAGGCACCCCGCCACGCCGGGCTGCGCACCCACCCCGCCCCCGCACCAACGCCGAGCGCCTGCCTACGGCCGGGTTCCGCAAGGCCCCGCCCAGCAATGGCGCCGAGCACCTCGAAACGCCGGTGGGACCCGCCGGCCCGCGTTACTTCAGCGCCCCCGCCGTCAGCCCCTGCACCACCTGCCGCTGGAAGATGACGTACGCGGCCAGAACCGGGAGCATCGCCATCACCAGGCCCGCGAAGAGGCCCGACCAGTCACCCTTGTAGCCCTGGCTCACGGCCAGCTGGACGAGGCCCTGGGTGAGGACGCGCTTGTCCGGGTCGGTGTTCAGGACCGTGGGCAGCATGTACTGGTTCCACTGGCCCAGGAAGTTGAAGATGCCGACGCTGACCAGGCCGGGCTTGGCCATCGGCAGCATGATCTGGAAGAACGTGCGGCTGTGGGAGGCGCCGTCGACGAAGGCCGCCTCGGCGATCGACGTCGGCAGCGTGCGGAAGAACGCCGTGAGGAAGAACACCGTGAACGGCAGCGAGTAGGCGATGTAGACCAGGATCAGCCCGTGGATGGTGTTCAGCAGGCCCATGTTGTTCACGACGTAGAACAGCGGGACCAGCGCCAGCATGATCGGGAAGCTCATGCCGCCGATGAACAGGTAGTAGATGAAGCGGTTGCCCGGGAAGTCGAAGCGGGCCAGGACGTAGGCCGCCATCGAGCCGAGGACCAGGGTGCCGATGAGTGAACCCCCCACCACCAGGACGGTGTTGAGGAAGTAGTCGCTCATGTTGGCCTCGGTCCAGGCCCGTGACCAGTTGTCGAAGTGCAGTGAGTCCGGGAGCGACCAGGGCGAGCTGAAGATCGACCTGTCGTCCTTGAAGGACGTCATGACCGCCCAGAGCAGCGGCATGACCACCATGATCGCCCAGATGACCAGGACGCCGTGGGAGAAGACGTTGAGGACGGTGCCCTCTTTCTTCTCCGCAGGGGGCGGGGCCGGTGGGGTGTCGGACTTGGTGAGGGGGGCGCCGGACTCGGCGGGCAGGGGCGCGGGGGTCTCCGTCGTCTTCATTTGTTCAGTACTCCAGCCGCTCGCGACGGCCCAGCCGCATCACCACGGCGGCGAAGGCCAGCGTGACGACGAGCAGGGCGACACCGATGGTGGTGGCGTAGGCGGCCTGCCCGTCACGGAACGCCTTCTGGTACACGTACAGGACCATGACGGTGGTCGAGTAGTCGGGACCGCCCGGACCGGTGGTCATGATCTGCACGACCGCGAACGACTCGGCGCCCAGGGCGAGGATGCCCATGTAGACCCAGCCGGACTGCACGGTGTCCCACAGCAGGGGCAGGGTGATGCGGAAGAAGGTGGTGACGCGGTTCGCGCCGTCCAGGAGGGCCGCCTCGTACATCTCTCCGGGGATGGAGGCCATTCCGGCGGAGAAGAGGACCACGAAGAAGCCCACCGTGGACCAGACGAGGACCGCCATCACGGCCCACAGTGCGAGGTCGGGGTCGCCCAGCCAGAGCGGCTGGACGTTGTCGAGGCCGATCCCGCGCAGGATGGAGTTGATCGCGCCGCTGTCCGGGTTGTACGCGAACGCGAACAGCAGCGCGACGATGGCGATGGAGAGCACCTGCGGGAAGAAGTAGACGATCTTGTAGAAGGACGAGCCGCGGACGCCGGTGACCACCGGGCCGTTCTTTCGCTTTCTGCCGCCTACGTTGATCATGAAGGCGAAGAACAGCGCGAGGCCGATCGTCACCACCGGCAGCAGGAGGGCGAACAGCAGGCTGTGCTGCAACGACTTCCAGAAGATCTCGTCGTCGAGCATCCGGCTGTAGTTGCCGAAACCGACCATCTTGAATTCGGGGCTGAGGCCGGTCCAGTCCGTGAACGAGTAGTAGATGGACTGGATGAAAGGCCAGACCACGAAAAGCGCGTACAGTCCCAGGGGCAGCGCGAGGAAGCCCACGATGAACCGGTACTTGCCGTGCTGCATCGCCACTCCGGTGCCGTTGCGGAAATTGGGGTTCCGGTGCCGTTACTGGTGCTTGTAGTGCTTGATGGAGTCGTCCTTGGCGGTCTCGTCGGCGAAGCCCTGGATCTTCTTGATGGCCTCGGCGGGTGTGAGGCGGCCGGCCATCATCTCGCCGAGACCGGAGACGCCGATCTTCTCCTTCTGCAACTGGACGTACCAGTCCTGCATACGGGGGTTCACCACGTTGTCGCCGGCCTTGTCCAGCGCCGCGACGCCCGACTTGAGGCCGGGGGTGAGAGCGATGCCGTCGGTGCCGCCGTTGTAGGCGGTCAGCGACTTCACCTTGCTGGTGAAGTTCTTCGAGGACGCCTCGCTGAGCATGATGCGCAGCTGCTCCATACCGCCGGCGGCGTTCTTGGCCTTGGCGGGGACGATGAAGGGTTCGCCGCCGGAGGCCCAGATGGTGCCGAACGGCAGCTTGTCGGAGGAGTCGAGGCCGGTGGGCGCGGAGACGGCCAGGTCGAAGTCCTTCGGGATGACGTTGGCCGACTCGTTCTCCACCCAGGAGCCGTTCGGGATGAAGAGGGCCTTGCCCTGGGCCCACGCGGTCTGCGACTGGATGTGGTCCAGGCCCGGGGTGCCCTTGAGGACGTAGCCCTTCTTGTAGAGCTCGTAGTAGGCCTCGAAGCATGCCTTGACGGCCGGGTGCTTCCAGGCGTTCGGCTCCAGGTTGTCGATGGCGTCGAGGACCTCGCGGCCGCCCACCTTGCCGATCATCGGGTAGAGCGAGAACGGGAGGTAGTACGGGTATTTGCCCGCGTACGTCCAGCCCGCCATGCCTTTCTTCTTGGCCTTCTCGCAGACCGTGAGCATCTGGTCCCAGGTCTCGGGGTACTGCTCGTCGAGCGAGTCGAGGGCCTTCTGCGAGTACCAGACGCCGTAGACCGTGTAGGCGTAGTAGAGGATCCAGACCGGGGCGCCGTCGAACTGGCCCATCTCGACGATGCCGGGGCGCAGTGTGTCGCGGACCTTCTTGGCCGGGTCGTCGTAGGACGGCGCGTCCAGCAGCGGGGTGAGGTCGGTGAGCTGGTTCTTGCCGACCAGGACGCCCATGTCCATCTGCTCGGCGCCGGAGTTGTCGATGAGGTCCGGCGGGGTGCCCTGGTTGAAGCGGGGCTGGAGGGTGGACTGGATCTTCTGGGTGGCGGAGAACTTCACCTGTGCCTTCGGGAAGTTCTTCTCGTAGATCTTCACCGCGTCCTCGGCGTACTCCTTGCCGAAGCCGCCGTCGAACAGGACGAATTCCATGCCCGCGGTGTCGTTGACGGCGAGCGGGTTCTTCGCGGTCTTCTTGCCGGCCTTGGCCTTGTCGCCGCTGTCGTCGCCACCACTGCTGGCGCAGGCGGAGAGGAAGCTCATCGTCGGTACGGAGATCAGCCCGAGCGCGGCGGACCTCTTGATCAGATCACGGCGGCCGACACCCTCGGTGCCGTGGTTCTCGGCGGAAGTGGATCCCATGCTCAAGTCCTCGCCTTCTCCAGGACTCAGGCGGTGAACCGGATCCTTCCGGCACCGCGATCGGGTCAAGCTGGGTCGTGCAGGAAAGTGCGGGTGGTGACGTGCGGATTATGTGAAGCGCCCGACAGGTATAGTCCACTTCCCGCCAGCGGATCAAGATCGAACACAGGGTTGGTCACGGCCTTATCCGAGTTGAGACCTCGCGGAAAGACGAGCGGTCCGTGTGCTGCTCGGTGGAGAAATCCCGGTCATCGCCTGCGAATGCCACAACCAACACCCTTGACACCCTTCGTCACTTGAGCGACTACTGGTCCTTGCGCCTCGAAGTTGACAACGTTGTCCACCGCGCACGGAGGGTACCCGTTGATGCAGCGGAAATCTCGGCACAGATGGGGTTCGGCGGTCGTGTCGACGACCGCCTTCGCTTTGGCTCTGAGCTCGCAGGGCGTTGCGGTCGCACTGCCTGAAGCTCCGGAGGCCGCCGACCGGAGGTTCGCCTCCTCCTTCGAGGCGGACGACCCGGTTCCGGACTGGTTGAACACCGTCGACACCGCCCCCGACGGCGGCAAACGCGCCTCGGGGGTCGACGGCGGCTACAGCAGCGGGATCCCGGGCAATGTGACGGACCAGGTGACGGATGTCCGGGCCAGCGCCGAGAACACGGGCGGCGGGGAGGTGAAGGAGAACCTCGTCGACGGCGAGCCGAGCACCAAGTGGCTCGCGTTCGAGCCCACCGGGTGGGCCGAGTTCGACCTGGACAAACCAGTCAAAGTGGTGCGTTACGCACTGACGTCGGCGAACGACCACGACGAGCGCGATCCCAGGGACTGGACGCTGAAGGGCTCCACCGACGGCAAGGACTGGAAGACGCTCGACAGCCGTACCGGCGAGTTCTTCTCCGAGCGGTTCCAGACGAAGAGCTACGAGCCGGCGGAGCCTGCCGAGTACCGGCATTTCCGGCTCGACGTCACCGGGAACAACGGCGGTGACATCCTCCAGCTCGCCGATGTGCAGTTCTCCACGGGCGGCGGCGACGGGCCCGTCCCGCAGGACATGCTCTCGCTCGTGGACCGTGGTCCGAGCGGCTCCCCCACCGCCAAGGCGGGCGCCGGGTTCACGGGAAAGCGGGCCCTGCGTTACGCCGGTCGGCACACCGCCGACGGGCCGGCGTACTCGTACAACAAGGTCTTCGACGTCGACGTGGCCGTCGGGCGGCACACCCGGCTGTCGTACCGGATCTTCCCGTCGATGGCGGACGGCGACCTCGACTACGACGCGACCAACGTCTCCGTCGACCTCGCCTTCACCGACGGCACCCATCTGAGCGGCCTGCGGGCCACCGACCAGCACGGCTTTCCGCTGACGCCGCGGGGGCAGGGCGCTTCGAAGGTCCTGTACGTCAACCAGTGGAACAACGTGGTCTCGCGGATCGGGTCGGTCGCGGCCGGGAAGACCGTGGACCGGATCCTGGTGGCGTACGACTCGCCCAAGGGCCCGGCGAGGTTCCGGGGCTGGCTGGACGACGTGACCATCGAGTCCGTCGTGCCCGAGCGCCCGAGCGCCCATCTGTCCGACTACGCGGTGACGACCCGCGGCACCAACTCCAGCGGCGGCTTCTCACGGGGCAACAACTTCCCCGCGACGGCGGTGCCGCACGGGTTCAACTTCTGGACGCCGGTGACCAACGCGGGATCGCTGAGCTGGCTGTACGACTACGCGCGTGCGAACAACGCGGACAACCTGCCGACGATCCAGGCGTTCAGCGCGAGCCACGAGCCGAGTCCGTGGATGGGTGACCGGCAGACGTTCCAGGTGATGCCGTCCGTCGCGGCCGGTACCCCGGACCTGGGCCGGGAGGCCCGGGAGCTGGCCTTCCGGCACGAGAACGAGACCGCGCGGCCGTACTACTACGGGGTGCGGTTCGAGAACGGGCTGAAGGCCGAGATGGCGCCGACGGATCACGCGGCGGCACTGCGCTTCACCTACCCCGGCGACGACGCGAGCGTCCTCTTCGACAACGTGACGGATCAGGCGGGGCTCACGCTCGACAAGGAGAACGGGACCGTCACCGGCTACTCCGACGTGAAGTCCGGGCTGTCGACGGGCGCGACCCGGCTGTTCGTCTACGGCGAGTTCGACAAGCCGGTGAGCGAGGGTTCGTCGTCCGGTGTGAAGGGCTACCTCAGGTTCAGGGCCGACGACCGGACCGTCACCCTGCGCCTCGCGACCTCGCTCATCAGCGTCGACCAGGCCAGGGACAACCTCCGCCAGGAGATCCCGGACGGCACCTCCTTCGAGGCGGTCAAGCGGAGCGCCCAGCGGCAGTGGGACCGGTTGCTCGGCAAGGTCGAGGTCGAGGGCGCGACCCCCGACCAGCTGACCACGCTGTACTCCAGCCTGTACCGGCTGTACCTGTACCCGAACTCCGGTTTCGAGAAGGTCGGCGGGGAGCACCGGTACGCCTCGCCCTTCTCCCCCATGCCGAAGCCGGACACCCCGACCCACACCGGGGCGAAGATCGTCGACGGCAAGGTGTACGTGAACAACGGCTTCTGGGACACGTACCGGACGACCTGGCCGGCGTACTCGTTCCTGACCCCGTCGCGGGCGGGTGAACTGGTGGACGGGTTCGTGCAGCAGTACAAGGACGGCGGCTGGACCTCCCGCTGGTCCTCCCCGGGCTACGCGGACCTCATGACCGGCACGTCCTCGGACGTGGCGTTCGCGGACGCGTACGTCAAGGGCGTCGGCTTCGACGCGAAGGCGGCGTACGAAGCGGCCGTGAAGAACGCGACGGTCGTACCGCCGAACCCGGGCGTCGGCCGCAAGGGCATGGCCACGTCCCCCTTCCTCGGCTACACGAGCACCGAGACGCGCGAGGGCCTGTCCTGGGCGCTGGAGGGCTACCTCAACGACTACGGCATCTCCCGCATGGGGCGGAAGCTGTACGAGGAGACCGGCGAGCGGCGCTACAAGGAGGAGGCGCAGTACTTCCTCGACCGCGCCCAGGACTATGTGAACCTCTTCGACACGAAGGCCGGTTTCTTCCAGGGCCGGGACGCGAAGGGCGACTGGCGGGTCGAGTCCGCGAAGTACGACCCACGGGTGTGGGGTCACGACTACACCGAGACCAACGGATGGGGGTACGCCTTCACCGCCCCGCACGACAGCCGGGGCCTGGCCAACCTGTACGGCGGTCGGAAGGGCCTCGCCGACAAGCTCGACGCGTACTTCTCCACGCCGGAGACCGCCTCCCCCGAGTTCGTCGGCTCCTACGGCGGTGTCATCCACGAGATGACGGAGGCGCGGGACGTGCGGATGGGCATGTACGGGCACTCCAACCAGGTCGCCCACCACGCGATCTACATGTACGACGCGGCCGGACAGCCCTGGAAGGCGCAGAAGAACGTCCGCGAGGTGCTGTCCCGGCTGTACACCGGCAGCGAGATCGGCCAGGGATACCACGGCGACGAGGACAACGGCGAGCAGTCGGCCTGGTTCCTGTTCTCCGCGCTCGGCTTCTACCCGCTGGTGATGGGCAGCGGCGAGTACGCGATCGGCTCACCGCTGTTCGAGAAGGCGACCGTGCACCTGGAGAACGGGCGCGAGCTGGTGGTGAAGGCGCCGCGGAACAGCGCGAGGAACGTGTACGTGCAGGGGCTGAAGGTCAACGGCCGGACGTGGACCAAGACCTCACTGCCGCACTCGGTGGTCGCCAGGGGCGGTGTCCTGGAGTTCGACATGGGTCCGCGGCCGTCGTCGTGGGGCACGGGCAAGCATGCCGCGCCCGTGTCGATCACCCGGGACGGCAACGTGCCGACGCCCCGCGCGGACGTGCTGGAGGGTGAGGGCGCCCTGTTCGACGACACGTCGGCGACGGACGCGACGGTGACCTCCGTGGACCTGCCGGCCGCTGAGCGGACGGAGGCGGTCCAGTACACCCTGACGTCGTCGTCCGACCGGACGAGGGCACCGGCCGGCTGGACGCTCCAGGGCTCGTCCGACGGCACCACCTGGCAAACCCTGGACCGGCGCTCCGGGGAGTCCTTCGCGTGGGACCGGCAGACCCGCGCGTTCAGCGTGAGGGCCCCGGGTACGTACGAGAAGTACCGCCTGGTCCTCGACGGCGAGGGCACCCTGGCGGAGGTCGAACTGCTCTCCTGAGCAAGTGAGTTGGGGGTCTCATGCCGCTTCCCGTGCCCGTCCCGCCGAAGGGTGTCGACCCGGCCTGGCTGCCGCCCGCCGCCTTCCGGGCGGTCGGCGGCCGGCGGACGCTGATCCGTGGATCGGGTCCGCTGGTGGAGACGGTGCACGGGGAGGTGGCGGAGGCCTGCCGTCGGTCCGGGGGCCGGGTGGTACGAGATGCCGCGCCGGGCGGCACGTACGACCTGGTTCTCGGCCTCGGCGCCGACGGTCTCGGCGACGAGGGCTTCACGGTCGCCCGCGAGGGCGGCACGACGACCGTCATGGCCTCCGGTGGGCGGGGGTTGCTGTACGGCCTGTTCCATGTCGTACGGCTCGGCGAGGACGCCTTCCGCGGTGAGCGGGCCCGCGAGGTCCACCGCCCCGCGCTCGCCCTGCGCATGCTCGACCACTGGGACAACGTGGCCGTGCATCCCGTCATGGGCCAGGTGGAGCGCGGGTACGCGGGCGGCTCGCTGTTCTGGGACGACGGGCGGGCACGCGGCGGCCTGGAGCGGGTGCGGGCGTACGGCAGGCTGCTGGCGGCCTGCGGGATCAACGCGGTCGCCGTCAACAACGTCAACGTGCACGAGACCGAGGCACGTCTGCTGACCGACCGGATCGGTGAAGTGGCCTTGCTGGCCGACGCGTTCCGGCCCTACGGCATCCGGACGCACCTGTCGGTCACCTTCGCCGCGCCGATGCTGCTCGGCGGGCTGCCCACGGCCGATCCGCTGGACGAGACGGTGCGGGACTGGTGGGCCGGGGCGACGCGAGGGGTGTACGAGGCGATACCCGACTTCGGCGGGTACGTGGTGAAGGCCGACTCGGAGGGGCAGCCGGGACCGTTCGCCTACGGCCGCAGTCACGCGGACGGAGCGAACCTGCTGGCGGCGGCGCTGGATCCGTTCGGCGGCACGGTGCACTGGCGGGCGTTCGTCTACAACCACCGCCAGGACTGGCGGGACCGGACGACGGACCGGGCCCGTGCCGCGTACGACCATTTCGTGCCGCTGGACGGGGAGTTCGCCGGCAACGCCGTGCTGCAGGTGAAGCACGGGCCGATGGACTTCCAGGTGCGCGAGCCGGTCTCGCCGTTGATCGGCGCGATGCCGCGCACTCGACTGGCGGTGGAGTTGCAGGTCACGCAGGAGTACACCGGGCAGCAGCGGCATGTGTGCTGGCTGGGGCCGATGTGGAGCGAGGTGCTGCGGTTCCGGCATGAACAGGGATCCTCGGTAGGTGAGTTGGCCCGAGGGGGGCTTGTGGCCGTGTCCAACGCCGGTGACGACCCGTTCTGGACCGGGCATCCGCTGGCGCAGGCGAACCTGTACACCTTCGGGCGGCTGGCCTGGCGGCCGGACGCCGAGCCGCGCGAGGTGCTCGACGAGTGGATCGGGCTCACCTTCCCGGACGCCCCGGCCCGGTTGGCCGACGGACTGCACGCGGTGCTCGACGGCTCGTGGCGGACGTACGAGAAGTACACCGCTCCCCTCGGCGTGGGCTTCATGGTGCAGCCGGGGCACCACTACGGGCCGAGTGTCGACGGGTACGAGTACAGCCCGTGGGGGACGTACCACTTCGCCGACCGGGACGGAATCGGGGTGGACCGGAGCGTGGCCACCGGCACGGGATACGCCGGGCAGTACGGCAAGCCGTGGTCCGAGCTGTACGAGTCGCCGGACACCTGCCCGGACGAGCTGCTGCTGTTCTTCCACCATGTGCCGTACGGGCATGTGCTGAAGAGCGGGAAGACCGTGATCCAGCACATCTACGACACGCACTTCGAGGGTGTGGCGGAGGTCGAGGAGGCCCGGGGGACGTGGGCCTCGCTCGCCGGGCTGGTGGATCCGGCGCGTCACGCGCGGGTGGCGGAGCGGTACGAGGAGCAGCTCCGCGGCGCCCGCGAGTGGCGCGACCAGATCAACAGCTACTTCTTCCGCAAGTCCGGGGTGCCGGACGCGCGGGGGCGGCGGGTCTACTGAAGGATCACGACGCCGTAGGGGTCCAGGACCAGGGGTTCGCCCTGGTCCACGCGCTTGCCGGTGAGCAGGTCGGTGGCGGTGGCGTGGGCTGTGAGGCGGGCCGGTTCGGGGGCGTGGTTGAGGAGGAAGAGCAGACGGGTGCCGTCGGGGGCGATCCGGGTGGCGGTCTCCACCGCCGGGTGGTCCGCGTAGGGGCCGATGAGGTCGTGGCGGGTCAGGATGCGGCGGACGACCTCGTCGACGCCCGGCTGGTCGAGGGCGGTGGCGACGTACCAGCCCTCGCCCTCACCGAACCGGTTGCGGGTGACGGCGGGGGTGCCCGCGTAGAAGTCGGTGCCGTAGGTGGCGACCGGTTCGGCGCCGCGCGGCTGCACGATCTCGAAGACGAGCCGGGCCTCGGCGCCCAGTTCGGGGACGGGCCGGGCGAACTCCGGCGGCCGGGAGTCCCACTCGTCCACGCGGACACCCATGAGGGGCGCGAGGGGGCCGGGCACGTCGGTGAGGAAGGCACGGTCGTGCTCGTCGACGCGGCCGGAGAGGAAGGTGGTCAGGACTGTGCCGCCGCGTTCGGCCACTGCTTCGAGACGGGGCGCGAGGTCCCCCTTGATCATGTGGAGGGCGGGAGCGAGGACCACGTCGTAGGGGGCGAGGTCGGCGGTCCGCGGGATCACGTCGACGTCGGCGCCCGCCTCCCGGGCGGCCCGGTAGTAGGCGTGGACCACGTCCGGGTACTTCACCAGCCGGGACGGGCCGTCGGAGATCTCCAGGGCCCACCAGCTGTCCCAGTCGAAGAGGAGGGCGGTGCGGGCCGGGGTGCGGGCTCCGAGTGTGCGGTCTCCGAGCGCCTCCAGTTCCCTTCCCAGCTCGGCTGCTTCACGGAAGACCCGGGTGTCGTCGCGGCCCGCGTGGCCGATGACCGCCCCGTGGTACTTCTCGCAGGCGCCCCGTGAGGCGCGCATCTGGAAGTAGAGGGCGGCGTCCGCGCCGTGGGCGATCGCCTGGAAGGTGGCGAGACGGAGTTCGCCGGGCCGGCGGAGCGGGTTGACGTCCCGGCAGGCCGTCGTCGACGGGGTCTGTTCCATCAGCCAGAAGGGGGCTCCGTCCTTCAGGCCGCGCATCAGGTCGTGGGCGAGGGCGGGTCGGGTCGGCGGGGCGTCGAGGGGCGGGTAGTTGTCCCAGGAGGCGAAGTCGAGGTGGGGCGCCCAGCGGTGGTAGTCGAGGGGGCGAAAGATGCCCATGAAGTTGGTGGTGACCGGCGTGTGCGGGTCGTGGGCGCGGATCACCTCCTTCTCGGCCAGGAAGCAGCCGAGGAGGGCGTCGGTGGTGAAGCGGAAGTAGTCGAGGGTGATGCCCTGGAAGGCGGTGTGGTCGGGGCCGCGCCAGTGCTCGGTGAGGGCGTTGGGCGGCTCGATCTGGTCCCAGTCGGTGTAGCGGTGCGACCAGAAGGCCGTGCACCAGGCGTCGTTGAGGGCGTCCAGGGTGCCGTGCCGGTCCCGGAGCCACACCCGGAACGCCTCGGCGCACAGGTCGCAGTAACAGGCGCCGCCGTACTCGTTGTTGACGTGCCAGGCGAGCAGGGCCGGGTGGTGCGCGTACCGTTCGGCGAGGCGGGAGGCCAGCGCGGTGGCGTGCTCGCGGTACGCCGGTGAGCTGGGGCAGAAGTTGTGGCGCTGGCCGTAGCGGTGGCGGCGGCCCTCGAAGTCGGTGCGGTTGACCTCGGGGTGCCGCTTGGCCAGCCAGGGCGGGAGGGCGGCGGTGCCGGTGGCCAGGCAGACCCGGCGGCCCTCGGTGGCGGCCCGGTCCAGGATCCGGTCCAGGACGGTGAAGTCGTAGGTGTCCGGGGCCGGCTGGGTGAGGGACCAGGTGAAGACGCCGACGGTGAGCGTGTCGATGCCGGCCCGGGTGAACAGGCGGTGGTCGTCGTCCTGGACCGCCTCGGGCCACTGCTCGGGGTTGTAGTCGCCGCCGTAGGGGATCTTGGGGGTGCGGGGCGCGGTCATGCCGTGAAGTGCTCCTGGGTCTCGGTGATCACCGTGCGGCTGCCGTGCAGCAGGGACAGCAGCAGGGGGGCGGCCAGCAGGGCGGGCAGGGCCTCGGTCAGCAGGGCGGTGAGTGCGGCCGTGAGGATCAGCAGGGAGGCGGCGGCGAGGGTGGCGCGGCCGTGCCGGAACAGGAAGTACCCGGCGAGGCGGGCGGTGTCGCGGGCGCGGAAAGCGAACAGTGCGGTGAGGACGAGGGCGTGCGCGCCCCAGAGGAGGGAGCCGGCGCCGATCGCCCCGAGCAGCAGCGCCCACCAGCCGGGCAGGCCGCTGGCGGAGAAGTGGGTGAGGGTGAAGGCGATGACCGTCAGCCAGGCCAGCAGGGGTGTCCACAGTCTCAGCGCCGGTACGGCGTTGAGCCGCCAGCCGCGCAGGAAGGCGCGGGCCGGGTGGAGTTCGGTGAGGTCGCGGCTGCGGTGGTGGAGGGCGTAGAGCGCGGCGGACAGGGCCGGGCCGAGGGGCAGCAGGCACAGGGCCGCGAGGGGCAGGTTGGCGGGGTCCCGGCCGAGCAGGAGCAGTCCGGCCAGGCCCGGGGCGGCGGTGAGGAGCAGCAGCGCCTCGACGGTGAGGAGGGTGTGGATCAGGGCGGAGGCGCGGGAGAGGGTGCCGGTGCCGAAGCCGGAGGTGCCTACGGTGCTCATACGGGCGCTCCGGTCCCGGAGCCGGGGACGCGGATCACCCGTTCTCCTTCCTGAACCGCTCGTACGCCTTGTTGTGCAGGTCGACGAGCTGCTGCATGTTCTTCGATTTCAGCTCGGCGAGGTAGGCGTTCCACTGGGTCAGGGGCCGCTTGCCGAGGACGAACTTGAGGGTGTTCTGGATGACGTGGTCCTTGAGGGGGGTGTCCCAGAGGGTGGCCTGTTCCTGTTCGAAGGACTGGAGGGGGTGGGCCGGGTCGACGGGCAGTTGCTCGCGCTGGGCCATGGCGTCCTGGAACTTCTTCTCGTCCGGGCTGAAGGAGGAGGAGACCAGGTCCCAGCTGCCGCCGTAGGTGAAGACGCCGTTGAAGAAGCCGTAGTCCTTCTGGAGGTCCTTCCCCGCGTCCGGGTCGGAGCCCATGAGGGAGATGCCGGGCTTCAGCTCGTACCGGCCGCCGGACTCGGTGTAGGTGACGCCCTCGACGCCCCACTTGCAGAACTTCTGGCCCTCGTCGGAGTACCAGAGCCAGTCGAGGAACTGCATCATGGCGACGAAGCTGTCGCTCTTGAGGGCCTTGCTGGAGACCATGACGCCGTTCTCCAGGCGGCTGCCGCCGAGGACGACGGGGCCCGCGGGGCCGACGGGCACCGGGAGCATCTCGATCTTCGCGCCCTTGACCTGCTTCTGCAGGTTGTAGCGGTAGTCCTGCACCAGCACCTGGGGGTTGGCGCTCATCGCGTAGCACTTCTCGGCGAGCAGCTTCTGCAGCGCCTGGTCGTCGGTCTGGCTGAAGCTCTCCGGGTCCATGAGCTTCTCGGCGACGAGTCTGCGCAGGTACTCGACCATCTGGCGGTAGGCGTCCTGGGCTCCCGTGAAGACGAACTTCCGCGCCTTCCGGTCGAAGCTGATGTTGTCGTAGCCCCAGCCGGCCCTGACCCCGAAGGCCTGGCCGAGGTAGAGGAACAGGGCGCCGCAGGGGAACGGGGTGTTGGTGCTCCAGCGGTCGGAGAAGGGGTACTTGCCGGGGTACTCCTCCTTGAGCGCCTTGAGGACGTCGTACACCTCGTCCCAGGTGGTCGGCAGGCTGAGGCCGTGCTTGTCGAGGACGTCGGTGCGGAAGGACAGGGAGTAGCCGGCCTTGGCCTTCTCGTGCAGGCCGGGCAGCAGGTAGTACCTGCCGTCGGACTGGCGGATCGAGTCGAGCTCGGGCTCCAGCTTCCACTTGCGCACCTTGTCGCGGAAGTTGGGCATCAGCTTCACGTAGTCGCTGACCGGGAGGATGGCGCCGGAGGAGACGAAGGCGACCTCCGAGGGGTGGTACGTCTTGGGGATGAGGAACGGGGCGTCTCCGGCGCCGATGAGGACGCTGCGCTTCTTCTCGTAGTCGGCCAGCGGGACGTCGACGGGCTTGAGGGTGACGCCGGTGCGCTGGGTGAGTTCCTTCCAGAACAGCCAGGAGTCCTTCATGGGGTAGACCGGGTTGTTGTTGTGCAGCACGGAGAAGGACAGCGGCTTGGCGGCCTTGAACCGCTGCCCGGCCCGGTAGTTCTTCATCGCACCGTTCTGTTTCTTGGACAGGTCCTTGCTGCCCCCGCCGTCGCCCCCGCTGCCGCAGCCGGTGACCGTGGCGAGGGAGACGAATCCGGCGGCGGCGAGGATCTGGCGCCGCGAGAGCTGCCCTGCGTTCATCACGGAGACTCCTTTGTTCCGTAGGCGAGTTGAGGAGGCGGCGTCAGCCCTTGACCGCGCCGAGCATCACGCCCGAGACGAAGTAGCGCTGGACGAAGGGGTACACACAGAGGATCGGCAGCGCGGTGAGGACGATGGTGACCGACTGGATGTTCGCGCCGACCTGACTGAGCTGTTCGGTGTCGGCGCCCGCGTTGCCGCCGCCGGTGGCGCCCTGGATGAGGTTGCGGAGGTAGACCGTCACCGGCATCAGGTCGGTTCGGTCCATGTAGAGGAACGCGCTGAACCAGGAGTTCCAGAAGGACACCGAGTAGAAGAGGACCATCGTCGCCACGACCGCCTTGGACAGCGGCAGCACGATCCTGAGCAGGGTGCCGTAGGCACTCAGGCCGTCGATCTGGGCGGCCTCCTCGAGTTCGGTCGGCAGGTTCTCGAAGAAGGCCTTCATCACCAGCAGGTTGAAGACGCTGATGGCGTTCGGCAGGGCGATCGCCCAGACGCTGTTCTTCAGGCCCAGGTTGGTGACCAGGATGTAGTTCGGGATCAGCCCGCCGGTGAAGAACATGGTGAACACGGCGATGCCGACCAGCGCGCCGCGCCCCTTGAGGTTCTTCTTCGAGAGCACGTAGGCGTAACAGGTCGTCAGCACCATGGCCACGGCCGTCGCCACGACCGTGTACAGCACGGTATTGCCGTAGTTGCGCCAGAACATCGAGTCCTGGAACACGATCTCGTATGTGGTGAGGTTGAACCCCTTGGGCAGCAGGGTCACCTCACCCGCCCGGATCTGCCGCTCCCCGCTGAAGGACCGCGCGAGGATGTTGACGAAGGGGTAGAGGGTCACCAGCACGACCAGGGTGAGGATCACCCCGTTGACCCCCTGGAAGGCCCGGTAGGAACGACTCGGCTTCACCACAGGCTCGTCCCCACTGTGCGGCGCGAGAGCTGGTTGGCGGACGTGATGAGGACCAGGCCGATGATCGCCTCGAAGAGACCGATGGCGGCGGCGTAGCTGAAACTGTTGGACTCCACACCGGAGCGGTAGACGTACGTCGAGATCACGTCGGCGGTCGGATACGTCAGCGGGTTGTAGAGCAGCAGCACCTTCTCGAAGCCGACCGCCATGAACGTGCCGATGTTGAGGATCAGCAGCGTGACCATGGTGGGCCGGATGCCGGGCAGTGTGACGTGCCAGATCTGCTGCCAGCGGTTGGCGCCGTCGATGCGGGCGGCCTCGTACAGGTCCTCGTCGATCGTGGTGAGCGCGGCGAGGTAGAGGATCGTGCCCCAGCCGGCGGTCTGCCAGATCTCGGAGCCGACGTAGATCGTGCGGAACCACTCGGGTTCCTGGATGAAGCGGACGGGTTCGTGGCCGAACCAGCCGAGGACGTGGTTGACGGGTCCGTCACTGGCCAGCATCTGCATGGTGATGCCCGCGACGATCACGATGGACAGGAAGTGCGGCAGGTACGACACCGACTGGACGAACCGCTTCAGCGAGCGCCGGCGCACCTCGTTGAGCAGCAGCGCCAGCACGATCGGCACCGGGAAGCAGAACAGCAGGGTGAGTCCGCCGATCCACAGGGTGTTGCGGAACACCTGCCAGAAGGTGGGGTCGCTGAGGAACATCCGCACATAGCGCAGTCCCACCCAGTCCTCGCCGAAGAGCGAACCCCCGGGCTCGAAGCGCCGGAAGGCGATCACGTTGCCGATCATCGGCAGATAGCGGAAGACCAGGAAGAACAGCAGCGGCAGGATCGCCAGCGAGTACAACTGCCAGTCGCGGCGCAGCGCCCGCCGCCAACCGGTCCGGGCGGGGTCCCGCTTGCGGCGGCGGGGTGCGGCTCTCGCCGGAGGCGGGTCCTGGGTGCCCGGCGGGGCCGACGTGGTGGACGTGCTCATTGCTCGGGCCTCCCGTGGGCATGGGATGGGGAACCGAAACTTTCGAGCTCTTACCGGCAACTTTGCGGCAACCTAAGGCCCGTGGAAAGCGCTGTCAATGGGTGCTGCGGTGTCATACGGGGCGCCAGCGACCGCGTTGGATTCCTGTCGAAGCTGGGTAGAGCCCTGGGACGCATCCCCACCACCCATCGCAAGTTTCCGAATGATCACCGACTCCTGCGAGGTGCCGCCGTGCCCGCGTTCGACCTGCCGCTGACCCGACTGGAGCACCATCGCCCGGACATCGAGGAGCCCGCCGACTTCGACGGGTTCTGGCTGAGCACCCTGAAGGAGCACGGCCGGACCGACCCGCTGGTGTCGGTGCGGCCGGTGGAGACGGGCCTGACGCTGACGCGGACCTGGGACGTGACCTTCCGGGGCTTCGCGGGCGACCCGGTACGCGCCTGGTTCAGCAGGCCCGCGGGGGCCGGCGAACTCCTTCCCGCGGTCGTCGAGTTCGCCGGCTACGGACGCGGCCGGGGTCTCCCCCACGAGCGCCTGACCTGGGTCAACGCCGGGTACGCACATCTACTCATGGACAACCGCGGCCAGGGCGACCAGTACGGGTGCGGTGGCGACACCCCCGACCCGCACGCCGGCGCCCCTGGCGGCCCCGGGCCGGCCGTGCGCGGCCTGCTCGCCCCCGGCGACTACCACTACCGGCGTCTGATCACCGACGCGGTGCGTGCGGTCGCGGCGGTGCGGGGGCTGCCCGGCGTGGACCCCGGCCGGACCGTCGCCGTCGGCAACAGTCAGGGGGGTGGACTCGCCCTGGCGGTGGCGGGGCTCGTCCCGGACCTCGCGGCCCTGCTCGTCACGGCTCCGTTGCTGTGCGGGATCCGGCGGGCGCTCGACCTCACGGACGCGGGGCCGTACGGGGAGATCGCCGCGTACCTGTCCGTCCATCGGGGGGCGGAGCGGGACGCGTACCGCACCCTCTCCTATGTCGAGGGCGTCTCCTTCGCTCGACGCGCGCAGGCGCCGGCTCATTTCGGGGTGGGGCTGCGGGATGTGGTGTGCCCGCCGAGCGGGACGTACGGGGCGTTCAACCGCTACGGCGAGTTGACCGGTGTGGGCGGGGGCAAGGAGATCCACGCGTATCCGTTCAACGGGCATGAAGGCGGGGACGCGGTGCATGTCCGGCGTCAACTGGACTGGTTGGCGGGGTTGCTTGCCCGGTAGCGGGGACGCCCGGAGCCGGGACGTGCGCGCTGTGGCTGGTCGCGCCCGCACGCGCACGGGCGTGCGTCCCCAGCGCGCGGGGAGCCGCTGCGCCGACAGCGCCCCCACCTCCCGGCTCCCCCGGGCGGGGCCCGACCAGCCTGAGCGTCCACCCCGCCGCCCTGGCCGTTTACATCTGCGCCGCCCGGCGCTAACTTCCGCAACAGGTGGAGTGGGAGCGCTCCCATAAGGGTGGACCGGAACCCGCCCTCGAGTCGCTCCCGCTCCACTCGTCCCCGCACACGCATCCGCAGGCCCGCATACCAAGGAAACGGATGATGCTGTCATGATCACGACAAGAAGGGCGGGAAATCCCCTCACGCCCCCGCCTGCGCTCGTCACCCGGGCCAGAGCCCTCTTCCTGGTCCTGCTGTCCCTCCTGGTCACCGTCCCGGCCCTCGGCCTGGTCATGACGGCCGGGGGTGAGGCGGAGGCGCACGGTACGCCCATGAAGCCGGGCAGCCGTACCTTCCTGTGCTGGCAGGACGGCCTGACCGACACCGGTGAGATCAAGCCGGTCAACCCGGCATGCAAGGCCGCGCAGCAGGTCAGCGGTACCACGCCGTTCTACAACTGGTTCTCCGTGCTCCGCTCGGACGGAGCCGGCCGCACCCGGGGCTTCGTGCCGGACGGCGAGCTGTGCAGCGGCGGCAACACCAACTTCACCGGGTTCAACACGCCCAGCAAGGACTGGCCGCTCACCCACCTCACCTCGGGGGCGACGGTCGACTTCTCGTACAACGCGTGGGCCGCGCACCCGGGTTGGTTCTACGTCTACATCACCAAGGACGGCTTCGACCCGGCCAAGCCGCTCACCTGGAACGACATGGAGGAGCGGCCGTTCCTGAGCGTCGACCACCCGCCGCTGAACGGCTCCCCGGGCACGGTCGAGGCCGACTACTCCTGGACCGGCAAGCTCCCCTCCGGCAAGGACGGCCGCCACATCATCTACATGGTCTGGCAGCGCTCCGACAGCCAGGAGACCTTCTACTCCTGCTCCGACGTCGTCTTCGACGGCGGCAACGGCGAGGTGACCGGCATCAAGCAGCCGGGCACCCCGTCCGAGCCGGTGCCCGGCACCTGCACGGCCACCCGGAAGACGACCGGCACCTGGAACGGCGGCTACCAGTCCGAGGTGACGGTCACCAACACCGGCACCGTCCCGATGCTCGGCTGGATGGTCGACTGGACGCTCCCGGCCGGTCAGAAGGTCGAGAGCCTGTGGAGCGGCAACGCGACGTACAACGGCCAGGCGGTGATGGTCCACAACGTCGGCTGGAACGGCTCGCTGGCCCCGGGCAGAAGCACGACGTTCGGCTACGTCGTGTCCGGCTCCGGAGGTGACAGCACGACGAGCCTGCCCTGCCGGGTGGGCTGAACCGTCGTTCCGGGCGGGCCCGCCACGGGAGTTCTGGTCGGCGGGCCCGCGACCGGGGAGTCCTGGCCTGCGGGCCCGCTTGCTTCGCCGTCGGCCGGTCGCTGGAAGGATCAGCCGGGCTGTCCGGCCGTGGCGACGAGGCGGTGGAGAGCCGCCTGGGCGGGTGGGCCCCAGGTGGGTTTGCCGCCGGGGCGGCCGTGGACGCCGGCATGGCCGATGAGCATGCAGGCCACGGCGCGCATCAGTGCCCAGCCCCGGGCGCGACGGCGGGTCGCGGGGTCGACGGCCGGCTGGTAGACGGAGTGGAAGCGGTCGGCGGCACCGTCCGGGAGCAGCGTCCAGGCGGCGGCGAGGTCGCACGCCGGGTCACCCGCGCAGAGGTCGCCGAAGTCGATCACGCCACAGAAGGTGCCGTCCGCGGTGAGGACGTTCGCGGCGTGCAGGTCGCCGTGGAGCCACAGAGCCGGGCCCGTCCAGTCGGGCGCGGTCACGGCGTCCTCCCAGACCGCGCGGACACCGTCCGGGTCCTCGATGAGGCCCGCCTCGGTGGCGGAGGCGAGGTGCTTGGCGAACCCCTCGGCACTGTCGGCCAGGGGGCCGCCGCGGCCCCGGCCGACGGGAGCGTCGTCAGGAGCGGGGCGGTGGAGCGCGGTCAGGAATCGCGCCAGGGCGTCGGCCGACTCCGCGGCGCGGGTGGCGGGGGCCCGGTCGGCGGGCGTGCCGGGCACCCAGGTGGTGACGATCCAGGGCCGCGGGAAGCGCTCGGAGGGTTCACCGAGGCGCTGCGGGACGGGGACCTCGAGAGGGAGCTGCCGAGCGAGGCCGGGCACCCAGGTGTGCTCCTTGCGGAGCAGTTCGTCCGCGTCCGGGGTGGCCCAGGGCAGCCGTACGGCCAGGTCGTCACCGAGGCGCCAGAGCTGGTTGTCCCAGCCGCGCGCGCCGAGCCGCAGCGGACGGTCGGCCAGGTCGGGGTGTTGGTCGTGCAGCAGTTCCCGGATCAGTGAGGCCGTGATCTCGATCTCCGTGTGGGTCATGCGACGTCACGCTAACCGGGTGGCGGCGCGTGTGGGCGGGCGTGCGTTCACAAGCGGGCGGACGCATCGATCCTGTCGACCTTTAACCCTCATATGTCGCGGTTATCCATGTATGCGATTCTGTTGGTGAGGGTGCCCTGCCGCTCAGCTGCGGCGTGGACCTGCCGCGTCGTCGTCGTGTGAGTCCCGGGGACTCCCCCTGCCGGTGGCCGCGGCATGGACGGGAGGTGGATGGGGAGATGCCCCGTTACGGCGATGCCCGGGCGTCCGTCCCCGGTCCGTCTCGTCCTCCCGCGCCGGAGGCCGCGGCGAGGGAGCGGGTGCTGGCGTTCGCCGGGGTGGCGCTGGCAGCGGTGTACGTGCGGAACGAGGACGGTGCGGAGCTGCGGCTGGTGGAATCGGCCGGGGCGGCCGGGCCCGACACGTACGGGTTGCCGGGCCGTGTCCCAGTGGCCATGGGCGCACCGGTGGCGGCCGGTGGGGGGCCGGCGGTGGTGGGCGGCCCGACCGGCCCGGCCACGGAGCCGAGCACGTCGCCGGGACCGGAGATCCACGAGCCGAGCACCTCGCCGGCACCGGCGGCCCACGAGGCGAGCACCTCGCCGGCACCACTGGCCCATGAGGCGAGCACCTCGCCGGCACCGGTACCTGTGGCGCCGGACACCTCGTCCGCAGCCTCCCCCGGTGACCCACCTGGGGCCGGGGACTGCGGACCGGCTGTGGCCGACGCCTTCCGGAGGGGGCGGCCCCTGTGGCTCCGGGGTGCCGTGCTTCCCGGCCGTGCGGAAGCCGACGCGGCCGGTTTGCCGCTCGGGGCGTTGCCGCTGGGGGCGGCGGGTGGCTGGCTGGGGTGTCTCGTCGTGGTGGGAGAGGCCGGGGAGCAGTTCGGCGGCGAGCAGCGGGAGTTCCTGGAGCGGTACGGCGACGCCGTCACCGAGCGCCTGCGGGGTGAGGCCGACCGGTGCGCCCCCTCTCCCCTGCTGGCCTCCGCCCTGCGCGCCCTGGGGGTCGGTTCCTTCGCCCTGACGCCCGGCAGCGGACTGGTCGAGACGGACGCGGCCCTGCTCGAACTCGTCGGCGTCGAGGGCGGTTTCGACGGCAAGACCGACACGCTGCTCTCCTGCAGCGTGCCGGAGGACGTCCCCGCCCTGATGGCGGTCATCGAGCCGTCCGCGCAGTCCCCGGCGCGGCGGGAGCTGGAGTTCCGTATCCGCCGGCCCACCGGCGAACTGTGTTGGCTGCACCTGAGCTGCCGCGTGCTGAAGAGGCCCGACGGTGCTCCGGAGCGGGTGCTGGGGGTGGTGACCGCGGCCCCGGTGCTGCGCCGGAGCGCCAGTGACGTCGCCAGGATCCAGTGGCTGACGGCCGCGCTCGACGACGCGATGACGGTCCGGGACGTCAGCCGTGTGGTGGTCGCCGCACTGCGCGAACCGCTGAGCGCCGACCGGGTGGCGTTGGCCGAGCTGCTGGAGGACCGGCTGGCCGTCACCGTGCTGGATCCGCCGGGCGCCGGTGCCTGGCCGGAACTGTGGCGTTCCGAGTGGCGTTCGGAGTGGCCCGACGCGTCGGTCAGCGACCTGCCCACACTCCAGGCGGCACTGCGGGACGGGCGGACGAGCCTGTGGCCGGCGGGTGCCGAGCTGGAACCCGGACTCGCGGGGATCGGACCCGGCGGGCTCGCGGTCCTGCCGTTGCCGGCGAAGAACAGGATGACCGGGGTGTGTCTGGTCGGCTGGGACGCGCCGCACGAGTTCACTCCCGAGGAGCGGGCCCTGCTGACGGCGACCGCGGGACTGGTGGGGCAGGCCCTGAAACGCGCGCACGCCTACGACGCGGAGCAGGAGCTCGCGACCATGCTCCAGCGCAGCCTGCTGCCGCGCCGCCTGCCCCGGCTGCCCGGGGGCACCGCCGTGGCCCGCTATCTGCCCGCCCGGCGCGGGCTCCAGGTAGGCGGCGACTGGTACGACGTGATCGCCCTGTCGGAGTCGAAGGTCGCGCTGGTCATCGGTGATGTGCAGGGGCACAGCGCCGGGGCTGCGACGATCATGGGTCAGATGCGCACCGCGGTCCGGGCCTACGCCGTGGAGGGGCATCCGCCGGACGTGGTCGTCGGGCACGCCAACCGGCTGCTCGTCGGCATGGAGACCGACCTGTTCGCCACGTGCTGCTACGTCGAGCTGGACATGGAGGAGGGCAACGCGCTGTTCGTGCGGGCCGGGCATCTGTCCCCGCTGGTGCGTCATCCCGACGGCGGCACGGAGGAGGTCGCGGTCGAGGGCGGGCTTCCGCTGGGTGTCCTCGCGGACGCGGAGTTCCCGCTGACGGCGCTGGCGCTGGCCCCGGGCACGGTGCTCGCGCTGGTGACGGACGGGCTGGTCGAATCGGCGGATCTGCAGGTGGACGAGGGGATGCGGCTGGTCCGCGAGGCACTCGCCGCGGCGGATCCCGCCGACCCGGGGCGGATGGCGGACGGACTGCTCGGCGAGGCGGGCCGCCGGGAGGACGACGTGGCGTTGCTGCTGCTGCGCTACGACGGGATGCGGATCCGGCCGGTGCGGGCGGGCTGGGTGGTGTGGCGGCTGCCGGACGCGGTCATGCACGCCCGCCGGTTCAGCGCGCGCACGCTGCGTTCCTGGGACGTCGTGGAGGAGGCCGACACCGTCCTGCTCGTGGTGTCGGAGCTGGTCACCAACGCGCTGGTGCACACACAGGGCGCGGTCCGTCTGGACCTGACCCTGGCCGCGGACCGGCTGCGGGTGACGGTGAGCGACTCCTCGCCCCGGGCCCCGGCCAAGCCGGTGGTCGTGGACTGGGAGTCGACGGGCGGCCGGGGGCTCTTCCTCGTCGAGGCGATGTCGGCGGCGTGGGGCTCGGTCCCGGTCGGCGGCGGCAAGCAGGTCTGGAGCGAGATCGTCGTGTCCCGCCCGGAAGCGGAGGAGACACCAGAGGCGGCCGAGTCGGAGCCGGCGGCCGGGCCGTGGATCGATGCGGGCAAGGAGCGGCAGCCTGGCAGGGAGCGGGGCTGGAGCCTCGGCCGCAACCGGAACCGAAACCGGGATCCGGACCGGGACCGGAATCGGGACCGCGGCTGGAGTATGGGCAGAAACCGGGACCGGGACCGGGACCGGGGCAGAGGCGGGGACCGGGACCGAGGCGGCCCGGACCTCACCGGGGGCCAGGACCGGAGCCAGGGAGCAGCCCGGGACTTCACCGGGGGCCAGGACCGGAACCAGGGCGCGGCCCAGAATTTCACCGGGCGCCGGGACCGAGGCGGCGTGGGCCCGGAGTTCACCGAGGATCGGAACCGGAGCCGGGGCAGGGACCCGGACCTCACCGGGCGCCGGGACCGAGGCGGCAGGGACCCGGACCGCACCCAGGACCAGGACCAGAGCCGGGGCGCGAGCCCGGACCTCACCGGGCGCCGGGACGGAACCCGCGGCGCGGCTCCAGCCGACACCGGCCACCGGGACCGGAGCCAGGGTCCGGGCCTCGGTTTCGCCGGGGAGCGGGGACGAGGTCGAGGTGTGGGCCCGGACCTGACCGCGGGCCAGGGCCGGGCGGAGTGGGGAGGGCCGGGATGAGGGGTCGTAGGTGGCGGGTGGCCGCCGGGCTGCTCGCGGGCGTGCTGGCGGTGTCCCTGGCCGGGTGTACGGACGGCGGGGAGGGCGAGGACGGCCTGACCGTCGGGCTGCTGCTGCCGAGCCGTGCCGTGCCCCGCTGGGAGCAGTCCGACAAGCCTCTGATCGAGAAGCGGGTGAAGGAGCTGTGCCCCGACTGCACGCTGATGTACGCCAACGCCGAGAACGACGCGGCGAGTCAGCGGCAGCAGATGAACTCCATGATCACCAGGGGCGCCTCGGTCCTGATCCTGGACGTCGTCGACCCCAAGGCCCTGCGCTCCTCGGTCCGGGCGGCGGACCGGGAGGGCATCCCGGTCCTCGCCTACGACCGGCTCGCCGAGGGCCCGATCTCGGGTTTCGTCAGTTTCGACGGCGGGCAGGTGGGCCGGCTCCAGGGCGAGGCGCTGCTGAAGGGCATCAGAGCCAGGGCCGAAGGCGATGGCGTCGTCATGGTGAACGGCGACCCGTCCAGCCCCAACTCCGCCTGGTACGAGGGCGGGGCCCGGTCCGTCCTCCGGGACGAGGTACGGATCCTCAAGTCGTACAACACCGTGGGGTACCGCACGGAGAACGCGCACGACCACATGTCCGCCGCGATCAGCGACCTCGGGCCGAACCGGATCGACGGGGTGCTGGCGGCCAACGACTCCATCGCCGCGGGCGTGATCGCGGCGCTCAAGAGCGCCCGCGTCTCGCCGCTGCCCCCGGTCACCGGCCAGGACGCCGACCTCAGCGCCGTGCGGCGCATCGTCGAGGGCGAGCAGTACATGACCGTCTACAAGCCCTTCCGCCAGGAGACCGAAGCGGCCGCCGCGATGGCCGTCGCCCTGGCCCGCGGCAACGATCTCGGCGCCTTGGTCACGACGCGTGTGGACAGTCCCACCACCGAGAACGTCCCGGCGCGGCTGCTCGACCCGGTGTCCGTGACGCAGGACAACATCGGCCCGACGCTGATCCGGGACGGCGTCTACACGATCGATCAGATCTGCCCCCCGAAGCTCCGGTCGGACTGTGCCCAAATCGGACTCACCCGGTGAAGGAGGTGGTTCCCGGTGGTGGCCCATCCGCCCGTGCTGGCGTTGCGCGGCATCTCCAAGCGGTTCGGCGGCGTACAGGCGCTCGTGGATGTCGACCTGCAGGTCCGGGCCGGTGAGGTCGTGGCCCTCGCGGGCGACAACGGCGCGGGCAAGTCGACGCTCGTGAAGGCGATCTCGGGTGTCAGCCCCGCCGACCGGGGGGTCATCGAGTGGGAGGGACGGCTCGTGCAGATCAAACGCCCCCACGACGCGCACGCCCTGGGCATCGCGACCGTCTACCAGGACCTCGCCATGTGCGACAACCTGGACGTCGTCGGCAACCTCTTCCTCGGCCGCGAGATCGACCGGGTGGGCGTCCTCGACGAGGTGGAGATGGAGCGCCGCGCCCGCGATCTGATGCGCGCGCTGTCGATCAGCATCCCCGACGTGCGCATACCGGTCGCGGCACTGTCCGCCGGGCAGCGGCAGGCCGTCGCGATCTCCCGTTCGCTCATGGGCGCGCCCAAGGTCCTGCTGCTGGACGAGCCGACCGCCGCCCTCGGCGTCGAGCAGACCAGCCATCTGCTCGACCTCATCGAAGATGTGCGCGACCACGGTATGGCGATCATCCTCATCAGCCACAACATGGGCGACATCAAGGCCGTCGCCGACCGTGTCGCGGTGCTGCGGCTGGGACGCAACAACGGCCTGTTCGACGTGAGCACCGTGACGCAGGAGCAGATCATCTCCGCCGTCACGGGGGCGGCGGACAACGCCGTGGCGCATCGCACGAAGGGTGACGAGGAGGCGTGGCCGTGAGCCGGGACGGGCCGCACCGGGACGGCGGACCGGCCGGGACGGGTGGCGCCGGGCCGGTGACGGCGGGCAGCCGGCCGCGCCCCCGCGGCTGGTCGGGCAACCTGCGCGACTACGCCCTGGAGGTCCGCGGCAGCGTCCGGGACGGCGAGCGCGGCCCGCTGCTGGTCATCGCCGGGCTGATCGTGATCTGGATCGTGTTCCAGGCCCTGGACGACAAGTTCCTCTCGCCCCGCAACCTGTCCAACCTCAGCGTGGAGATCGTCGGCACCGGCCTGGTCGCCGTCGGCATCGTGTTCGTGCTGCTGATCCGGGAGATCGATCTGTCGGTCGGTTCCGTCAGCGGCCTGGCCGGGGCCGCGTTCGCCGTACTGAACGTGAACGAGGGGGTGCCGGAGTGGCTCGCGGTGATCGTGGCGGTGGCCGTCGGCATGGCCGTGGGCGCCTTCCACGGGTTCTTCTTCGCCTGGCTCGGTGTGCCGGCGTTCGTCGTGACACTGGCGGGGCTGCTGATCTGGAACGGCCTGACGCTCTACCTGCTGGGCGCGAGCGGCACGATCAACATCGACGAGGACGGCCTGGTCGCCTCCCTGACCAGTCGGCACTTCGGCGACGACCTGGCCGCGTACGCGGTGGCGGCGCTGGGCACCGCCGGGTACTTCCTGGCCGCCCACCGCAAGCGCATCCGCCACCGGGCCGCCGGGATGCCCTACCGGCAGACGCCCGAGATCTTGGTGCGCACCGGTGTCCTCGCGGCGGTCTCCTTCGCCGCCGCCTACACCCTCAACCGGTTCCAGGGGCTTCCGCTCGCCCTGCTGATCTTCCTGACGGTCCTTGTCGTCTCCGACTACGTGCTGCGCCGCACCCGCTACGGGCGGCGCGTGTACGCGCTCGGCGGCGGGGTCGAGGCGGCGCGGCGCGCCGGAATCGGAGTGGAGCGGGTGCGGGTCGCGATGTTCATGGTGTCGGGAACGCTGGCCGCCTTCGGTGGCCTGTTCGTGGCCTCGGGTCTCACCTCGGCGAGCCCCACGACGGCCCGTGCCGCCGGCTCCGGAATGCTGCTGATCAACGCGATCGCGGCAGCCGTCATCGGCGGTACGAGTCTGTTCGGCGGACGCGGCTCGCCCTGGTCCGTGTTGCTCGGCGTGCTGGTGATCCAGTCGATCGCCTCGGGCATGGGGCTGCTCGGGGTCGAGGACGCCGTGCAGTTCATGATCACCGGAGGGGTACTGCTGGCCGCCGTCGCGGCGGACGCGCTCACCAGACGGACGGAGGCCCGAAGAGGCCGTCCGTAACACCCTTTACGCACGATAAACCTTTCTTCTGGTTAAATGTCTAAATGGGTGACGGGGGTGGGTAGGGGGCCACGCGAGGGCCAAGGACCGACATCCTGTCCATCGGAGCGTCATGAAACGTAGCCGCCTCGCCCGGCTGACCGTGGCTGCCATGGCCGTCACCGGCCTGATCCTCTCGGGCTGCGGGGATGCGGACCCGCCGCCGCCCGGCGGATCGAACGGCAGCATCAACGTACTCAGCGTGGGCAACCCGCCGATGCAGGACCTGAAGAAGCTCACCAAGAAGTACTTCACCGCGGAGACCGGCATAGAGGTCAATTACACGCTGCTGCCGGAGAACGACGTCCGCAGGAGGATGGACCGCGAGTTCACCCGCCAGGCCGGGCACTACGACGTGGCGAGCGTCAGCGCGTACGAGGTGCCGATCTACTCGGAGCGCGGCTGGCTCGCCCCGCTGGACTCCTACGTGAAGGCGGACAAGGACTTCGACCAGGACGACATCTTCCCCAACCTCGTCACATCGCTGACCGGGGCCGACGGCAAGCTCTACGCCCAGCCGTTCTACGGGGAGGGTTCCTTCCTGGCGTATCGCAAGGACCTCTTCCGCCAGGACGGGCTGTCCATGCCCGCGAACCCGACCTGGGAGCAGGTCGCCTCGCTCGCGGCCAAGGTCGACGGCACCGACGGCACGAGCGGCATCTGCTTGCGCGGTCTGCCGGGATGGGGACAGAACCTGACCCCGATCAACACGGTCGTGAACACCTTCGGCGGCTCCTGGTACGACATGGAGTGGAACGCCCGGCTCACCTCACCGGAGTTCCGCAAGGCGGTGCGGTTCTACGTCGATCTGGTGCGCGAGCACGGTCAGCCCGACGCCCACCGCATGGGCTTCCTGGAAGTCCTCGACGCCTTCGTGGCGGGCAAGTGCGCCATGTGGTACGACGCCACCGTCCTGGCGTCGTCGGTCGAGGCCGACGGCTCGGCGGTCAAGGGCAAGGTCGGCTATGTCCCGGCGCCGCATGACAAGACGGAGAAGGCCGGCTGGCTGTGGACCTGGGCGTGGGGCATCCAGGAGGCCAGCGACAACAAGGACGCCGCCTGGAAGTTCATCTCCTGGGCCTCCTCCAAGGAGTACCAGGAGCTGGTCGGCCAGGAGATGGGCTGGACCGCGGCGCCCGCCGGGAACCGCAAGTCGCTCTACGCCAACCCCGAGTACCAGCAGGCGGCCGGCGCCTGGTACCGGCAGGAGTACACGGCGGCGACGGACTCCGCCGACCCGAAGAACCCCGGCGTCGGCCCCCGCCCCTACACCGGCATCGGCTTCCTGGGGATTCCCGAGTTCGCCGTGCTCGGTACCGCGGTCTCCGAGCAGATCGCCGCGGCCATCGCCGGGCAGCAGTCGGTGGACACGGCTCTGGAGAAGTCGCAGGACCTCGCCCAGGCCGCGGTGGCGAAGTACCGCGGCGAGTGAGCGGGCGCCGGCCGACTCCGGCCGGGCAGGTCGGCGCGGCTCCGGGAAACGGCGCGGGCCCGTTCCGGGAACAGCGCGGGCCGCGCCCCCGGTCTCCCGGGAACGCGGCCCTCGAACCGCCGTGAACCGCCTCGCCGGTCCGCTTACTTGCGGATCAGGCTGCGCAGCACGTACTGCATGATGCCGCCGTTGCGGTAGTAGTCCGCCTCACCGGGGGTGTCGATGCGGACGACCGCGTCGAACTCGACACCGGTGTCGGTGGTGACCTTCACCGTGCGCGGCGTGGTGCCGTCGTTCAGCTCGGTGACGCCGGAGATGGAGAAGGTCTCCTCACCGGTGAGGCCGAGGGACTCGGCGGACTGGCCCTCCGGGAACTGCAGCGGCAGGACGCCCATGCCGATGAGGTTCGAGCGGTGGATGCGCTCGTACGACTCGGCGATGACGGCCTTGACGCCGAGGAGCGCGGTGCCCTTGGCCGCCCAGTCGCGGGACGAGCCGGAGCCGTACTCCTTGCCCGCCAGGACGACCAGCGGGATGCCGGCGGCCTGGTAGTTCTGCGAGGCGTCGTAGATGAAGGAGACCGGGCCGCCGTCCTGCGTGAAGTCACGCGTGTAGCCGCCCTCGGTGCCCGGCGCGATCTGGTTGCGCAGGCGGATGTTGGCGAACGTACCGCGGATCATGACCTCGTGGTTGCCTCGGCGCGAGCCGTAGCTGTTGAAGTCGCGGCGCTCGACGCCGTGCTCCGTGAGGTACTTGCCGGCCGGGGTGTCGGCCTTGATCGCACCGGCCGGGGAGATGTGGTCGGTGGTGACCGAGTCCCCGAGCTTGGCGAGCACGCGGGCGCCGGAGATGTCGGAGACCGGGGTGGTCTCCATCGTCATGCCCTCGAAGTACGGGGGCTTGCGGACGTAGGTGGACTGCGGGTCCCACTCGAAGGTGTTGCCGGTCGGGATGGGCAGCGCCTGCCACTGGGCGTCACCGGCGAAGACATCGCTGTAGGACTTGGAGAACATGTCCTCGCCGATGGCGTTGGCGACGACCTCGTTCACCTCGGCCTCGGAGGGCCAGATGTCCTTCAGGAAGACCGGGTTGCCGTCCTGGTCGGTGCCCAGGGCCTCCCGGGTGATGTCCACCTTCATGGAGCCGGCGATCGCGTAGGCGACGACCAGCGGCGGGGACGCCAGGTAGTTCATCTTGACGTCGGGGTTGATACGGCCCTCGAAGTTCCGGTTGCCGGAGAGGACCGAGGTGACGGCGAGGTCGTGGTCGTTGACGGCCTTGGAGACCTCCTCCGGCAGCGGGCCGGAGTTGCCGATGCAGGTGGTGCAGCCGTAGCCGACGAGGTTGAAGCCGACCTTGTCGAGGTACGGGGTCAGGCCCGACTTCTCGAAGTAGTCGGTGACGACCTTGGAGCCCGGGGCGAGGGTGGTCTTGACCCACGGCTTGCGGGTCAGGCCCTTCTCCACCGCCTTCTTGGCCACCAGCGCGGCGGCGACCATGACGTACGGGTTGGAGGTGTTGGTGCAGGAGGTGATGGCCGCGACCGTCACCGCGCCGTGGTCGAGCTCGTACGAGGTGCCGTCGGGGGCGGTCACGGTGACCGGGTTGGACGGGACGGCCGCACCGGTACCGTCGGCGTGCTGCGGCGCGCCGGCGCCGTTCTCCTGGTTGCCGTAGGCCGGGGCGTCGGAAGCCGGGAAGGACTCGGCGCTGGCCTCGTCGACCGGGGAGGCCGAGGCGGCGGGCTGCTGCGCGACGGGCGCATCGACGTAGTTGAGGACGTCCTTCGCGAACTGCTGGGCCGCCTCGGCGAGGACGATACGGTCCTGCGGGCGCTTCGGGCCGGCGATGGACGGGACGACCGTGGACAGGTCCAGCTCGAGCTTCTCGGAGAAGTCCGGCTCGGCCTTCGGGTCCAGCCAGAGGCCCTGCTCCTTGGCGTACGCCTCGACGAGGGCGACCTGCTGCTCGGAGCGACCGGTCAGGCGCAGGTAGTTCAGGGTCTCGTCGTCGATCGGGAAGATCGCGGCG
This sequence comes from Streptomyces sp. NRRL S-455, assembly GCF_000717875.1. Lineage (GTDB taxonomy): Bacteria > Actinomycetota > Actinomycetes > Streptomycetales > Streptomycetaceae > Streptomyces. The sequence continues at coordinate 138,740 of NZ_JOCT01000019.1, read as the reverse complement.
GTGGAGCCGAACTCCGGCGACATGTTGCCGATGGTGGCACGGTTGGCCAGGGAGGTGGCGGCGACGCCCTCGCCGTAGAACTCGACGAACTTGCCGACGACACCGTGCTTGCGCAGCATCTCGGTGATGGTCAGCACCAGGTCGGTGGCGGTGGTGCCGGGCGTGAGCTCACCGGTGAGCTTGAAGCCGACGACGCGCGGGATGAGCATGGAGACCGGCTGGCCGAGCATGGCGGCCTCGGCCTCGATGCCGCCGACGCCCCAGCCGAGGACGCCGAGGCCGTTGACCATCGTGGTGTGCGAGTCGGTGCCGACGAGGGTGTCGGGGTACGCCTGGCCGTTACGGACCATGACCGTGCGCGCCAGGTGCTCGATGTTCACCTGGTGGACGATGCCGGTGCCGGGCGGGACGACCTTGAAGTCGTCGAACGCGGTCTGGCCCCAGCGCAGGAACTGGTAGCGCTCCTTGTTGCGGCCGTACTCCAGCTCGACGTTCTGCTTGAAGGCGTCGTTCGTGCCGAACTTGTCGGCGATGACGGAGTGGTCGATGACCAGCTCGGCCGGGGAGAGCGGGTTGACCTTCGCGGGGTCGCCGCCGAGCTCCTTGACGGCCTCACGCATGGTCGCGAGGTCCACGACACAGGGAACGCCGGTGAAGTCCTGCATGATCACGCGGGCCGGCGTGAACTGGATCTCCTGGGACGGCTGGGCCTGCGAGTCCCAGCCGCCGAGGGCGCGGATGTGGTCGGCGGTGATGTTCGCGCCGTCCTCGGTGCGGAGCAGGTTCTCCAGCAGGACCTTGAGGCTGTAGGGAAGGCGAGCCGAGCCCTCCACCTTGTCCAGCCGGAAGATCTCGTACGAGTCGTCGCCCACCTGCAGCGTGCTGCGGGCGTCGAAGCTGTTCGCCGACACGACAGTCTCCTTCATTGATGTGCGCGTACCACCACGATCCTGCCGCCACGGCATCTCGACCGATCCGCTAAGGTAAGGCTAAGTTAGGTAGCCCTTACCGGGGCGTGGCGGCTGCGGTGCTCCTCGGCAGATATCTCGATGTCGAGATAACTCTAGTACACCCGGGCCGGTTGGTCATGCCCCGGTGTCCGCCATGCGGTCATGCACACCTCTCCGCGGGGTATCCGAACCGGGTACCCACGCCACAAACGGAGAGGAGACAGGCATGCCGCTCACGTTCCGCAAGAGCTTCCGGATCCTGCCGGGGGTGCGTCTGAACATCAACAAGCGCTCCTGGTCCATCACCACCGGCGGCGGAAAGAACGGCCCCCGATACACCCGCAGCAGCACGGGACGTCGTACGACATCGATGGATCTGCCCGGGCCGTTCGGCTGGCGGCGCACGCACACCGCCAAGCGGCACTGAGGCGGCCGGGGCGGATCGACTCCCCGTCACCCGAACGATCACCTCATCGTGCACCATCTCATATCTGAGATAACCTCAATCACATGGGAGACGACTACCTCGTACGCATCGGCAGGCTCATCCGTGACGCCCGGCAGCACCGGGGCTGGACACAGTCGCAGCTGGCCGAGGCGCTCGGAACCAGCCAGAGCGCGGTCAACCGGATTGAGCGCGGCAACCAGAACATCAGCCTTGAGATGATCGCGCGCATCGGAGAGGCCCTCGACAGCGAGATCGTGTCGCTCGGCTACGCCGGTCCGATGCATCTGCGGGTGGTCGGCGGGCGCCGGCTGTCCGGCGCCATCGACGTGAAGACGAGCAAGAACGCGTGCGTGGCGCTACTGTGCGCCTCACTGCTGAACCAGGGGCGCACAGTGCTGCGCCGCGTCGCGCGCATCGAGGAGGTGTACCGCCTCCTGGAGGTACTGGGCTCCATCGGCGTGCGCACGCGCTGGATCAACGACGGCGTCGACCTGGAGATCGCGCCGCCCGCCGAACTCGACCTCGCGGCGATCGACGCCGACGCCGCCCGCCGCACCCGCTCGATCATCATGTTCCTCGGTCCCCTGCTGCACCGCATGGACCATTTCAAACTGCCGTACGCCGGCGGCTGCGACCTCGGCACGCGCACGGTCGAGCCGCACATGATCGCGCTGCGCCGGTTCGGGCTCGACATCGCGGCGACCGAGGGCCAGTACCACGCGGTGGTGGACCGCTCGGTCCGCCCCGACCGTCCGATCGTGCTGACCGAGCGCGGCGACACCGTGACCGAGAACGCGCTGCTCGCCGCCGCCCGGCACGACGGCATCACGGTCATCCGCAACGCCTCCTCCAACTACATGGTCCAGGACCTGTGCTTCTTCCTGGAGGCCCTGGGCGTCAAGGTCGACGGCATCGGCACGACCACGCTCACCGTGCACGGCGTTCCGGACATCGACGTCGACGTCGACTACTCCCCCTCCGAGGACCCGGTCGAGGCGATGAGCCTGGTGGCGGCCGCCGTCATGACCGAGTCGGAACTGACCGTGCGCCGGGTCCCGATCGAGTTCCTGGAGATCGAGCTGGCCGTGCTCGAGGAGATGGGCCTCGACCACGACCGCACCCCCGAGTACTTCGCCGACAACGGCCGCACCCGGCTGGTGGACCTCACCGTCCGGCCCTCCAAGCTGCAGGCGCCGATCGACAAGATCCACCCCATGCCGTTCCCCGGCCTGAACATCGACAACGTCCCGTTCTTCGCGGCCATCGCGGCGGCGGCCCAGGGCAAGACCCTCATCCACGACTGGGTCTACGACAACCGCGCGATCTACCTGACCGACCTGAACCGCCTCGGCGGCCGGCTCCAGCTCCTGGACCCCCACCGGGTCCTGGTCGAGGGCCCGACCCGCTGGCGCGCCGCCGAGATGATGTGCCCGCCCGCGCTGCGTCCCGCGGTGGTCGTCCTGCTGGCGATGATGGCGGCGGAGGGCACGTCGGTGCTGCGCAACGTGTATGTCATCAACCGGGGTTACGAGGACCTGGCGGAGCGGCTGAACTCGGTCGGGGCGCAGATCGAGACGTTCCGGGACATCTGAGCATCAGGGCCATCTGGGCATGAAGAAACCCCGCCAGGGATGTCCTGGCGGGGTTTCGACTTCATGGATCTGTCGAGCCTACTGCTCGTTCAAGGCGGCTCGAAGGTGAGCGATCAGCTCATCCGCCGGCACCTCGATCCAGGCGGCCCCGGGCGCTCCGGTACGGACCTCATAACGCTCTCCGTGCAGCTCATGCACCAGGACCTGACGGCTTGCTCCGTCGAACACGTCCACGCGCAGACGGATGGCACCGTGCGAGATCGTCGGGAACATGTGCCGCAGCACTTCGTCCTCGTGGAGGCGACGGAGAAGGTGCCACTGCGTCCGATGAAACTCGCTCGACAGAAGCTCGGCCCACTGCGAAGAAGTGGGTTCTCCCCTCTCGAAGGCCTTGACGAAAGCGTCGAGTTGCAGGAACGGGAATCGCACCGCCAACTCGTCGAACGGTACGCCTTCCCGCCATGCGGCGACCATCTCCGAGAGCAGCGCGAGATCGTCCGTCGAGCCGATCTCCCAGGTCAACCCGGAAGCGTCCCAGGTGAACCCGGGAATATGGACACGCAGCCGGAAGAGACGCTTCCCGGTCGCTGGATCGACCGACAGGAGGCCCCTTGCCGTCTCGACGATGATGGCGCCGGTGGTCGACGGCGCCGGCCAGATTTCACCTTCGCGCAGTTCGGCGGCCTCTTTCATTGCCGACGCAAGGCCGCCCGCAGCGGTCACGTCCGGGTACAGGTCTTTCCGATGGGTGCCCATATTCGATTCCTCAGCAGTGACAGTAACCGATGACCGAACCCTTCACTGGGGGAAGTTCTCCCAGCACCGACAGGTCCGGCATGCCGGTCGGGGAGTCCAGTCGCATGGCCCCGTCTGGACCTGACGGGGAGTAGAACTTGATCGAATCCCACGAGCGTTGACCATTGGCGAGGGCCCTCGCGATCATGGACATCTCGTAGTCGGTGGCATGTCCGGCCTCGCCGGCCCTCAGGCCGCGCCGGGCAGCTGCCATGAAGCCTCCGAGTTCGTTCAGTCCCGTCATGTTGACGTGCAGCGTCACGTTCGGGTCGGCGATGGCCATTTCCGCGATGCGGGCGAAGTCCCTTGGGGACGCGTTGGAGAAGGTGGTGAGCTTGTTCTCCCCGGCCCACTTGTCGAGCTTGCCGTTATTCTGCCACCCCAACGCAACTTTGCAATTGTGAACAAGCACTGGAGTAGCCCCCGCCAGCACGAAGAACGTGTGCAGGTCGTCCACCGTGAGGTCGTAGACCGTACGCGGGGCCAGCCCCGAGCGGTCGTGGAGGCCGGTCACCGTTCGGACGGAGCCGTCCGGAGTACGCAGACGGTCGCCGACACGCAGGTCGGAGACGAGCGTCCACCCACGGTCCACCACGTAGAACTTGTGACCGGCGGTGCTGTCCAGCCTCCCCCCGCCGGCCACGGTGATGCCCACCAGCCGCTGAGTGTCGTGCTTGAAGGTGTCGGTGACCTGTCGGGCCCGCGTCTGGCCGGTAGCCGGATCCGTGGCCTTGACGAGATCCCCCACGCCCACCAGGCTGATGGGCCGTCGTGAGCCGTCCGCCATCAGCACCTTGGTGGTGCCAGGGAAGCTGTTCACCTTGCAGGCGGTGTACAGGTCCTCGTGCGCGTTGACGATGGCGTTGAGCTTGGCGAGGGTCCCAGGGTCCAGGTCGAGGGCCTTGAGGGCATGGAACGCGTCACGGACCCCGACGCCGGTCTTCATGGCGGCGTCCAGAGCCTGGATCCCTTCGAAGACCTTGCCGAACGCCTTGCCGGGAATGAAGTTGCTCGCTGCCCAGGCGCAGCCGCTGGCGCTGCCGTGCCAGCAGTCGACGAAGTCCTGGACCAGGACCGCCTTGATGAGCTTGTAGGTGAGGGTCTGCTGGATGAGTTCCAGCTTGGAGAAGTAACGGGTGATGTCCTTTTTCAGACCCGGTATGCGCTTGCTCTCGACGAGCACCGTGTCCGCCGGCGGACAGCGGTCGGCGCTGGCCGTTGTGTCGGGGTTGGTGCAGAGGAAGAAGTCGACCACCGCGCTGAAGGTGACCGTGAACGTGGTGGTGCAGCCTTCGAAGCCGATGTCGATGACGCAGGGGTCGTGCTGCTTGGCGTCGGTGATCTCGATGCTGTCCTCGTCGACGACGTACCACGTGCCGCCGACTCCGGTGCCCGCGCCGGTCGAGACCTGCTTGTTCGCGGCCTTGCGTGCCGCTTCCTCGGCTGCCTTCTGCGCCTCCTTGGCGTACTTCAGTGCGTCCTTGGCCGCTTGTTCGGCTTCGGTGGCTGCGGCATCGGCGCGGTTGGCGGCGGCGCGGGCGTCCTTGGCGGCCTGTTCGGCCTGTGAGGCGGCGTCGCGTGCGGCCTGGGCGTCGAGAGCGGCCTGGTCGGCCGAGGCGCGGGCGTCCCTGGCGTGGCCTTCGGCGCGGCCTGCCGCCTTGTCGGCGGCGGCTGCGTCGGCGGTGGCCTGGCGGTTGTAGTCGATGGTGCGGGCCAGGGATGCCGATGCTTGCGAGGCGGCCTTGGCGGCGTCGGCGGCGTAGCCCAGTGCCTCCTTGGAGTAGGTGCGGGCGGTGGCCGCGTGTCCGGCGGCGTTGGCGGCGTGCTGGTAGGCGGCCTTGGCGTCGCCGGTTGCCTGTTCGGCGAGGTTCTTGGCGGCGGCCGCCTCGGCCTGCGCGTTCTTGGCGTGGGCGTCGGCGACGGCTTGTTGCTGTTCGGCGATCGATTTCGACGCCTGCCCGGTCAGGACGACCAGGCCGGCGGCCGAGTCGGTGGTCACGTAGGGGGAGCCGAGTTCGACCGCGTCGTTGGCGGGCTTGGCGACCTGGACGGCGGCGTTGCCGGCGTCGGTGGCGGCTCGCGCGGTGACGTGGGCGAAACCGGCGGCTTTGGCGGAGGCGGCCAGGGCCTTGGCGGCTTCCTTGTTCGCCTCGTCCGCCTGGGACTTGGCGGTCTTGGCCAGCTTCTCCGCCTCGTTCGCCAGCTCGACGGCCGTCTTGGCCTCGGAGGAGGCGTGCTCGGACGCCTCGATGGCGTCGGCCGCCGCGCTGGTGGCGGTCTTCATCGCCGCGTCCGCTTTCAGTTTGGCGGCGTGGGCGGCGTCCGCGTGGGAGCGGGCCCGTTTGGCGGCGGCTTCGGCGCGGGTGGCCGCGGCGTCGGCCTCGGCCGCCGCCTCGGTGGCCGCGTTCGCGGAGGCCCGGGCCCGGCCCGCGGCTGCCTCGGCGTCGTCCGCGTGCGCGGAAGCCGCGTTTGCCGCCGCTCGGGACTCCTGGGCGTTGCTGTCGGACTCGTGGGCCTGGGCGAACGCCTCCTTCGCGTCCGCCTTCGCGCGGGCGGCATCCGCCTTCTGCTCCGCGTCCCAGGCGTCGTCACGCAGGTCACGCGCCTTGTCGCGGGCCTTGACCGCGTCGTCCTTCCGCGCGACCGCGGTCGCCTCGGCGGCCTCGGCCTTCTCCTTGGCGTCCTTGGCGTTCGCCGCCTCGGCCTGGGCGTTCTGCTTGTGCCGAGCCGCTTCGGTCTGCTTGGCCTCGGCGGTCTCCTTCTCCGCCTTGGCCGTCTTCTCCTCGGCCTCGGCGGCTAGCCGCTTGGCGTGCGCGTCGGCGGCGGCCGCCTTGGCGACACCTTCGGCCTTCAGCGCCTCGGCCAGCTTGGCCTGCGCGGTCTCCTTGTCCTTCTTGGCGTTGTCCCGGTGCACCTTCGCCGCGTCGGCCGCGGCCTTGGCCTGGGACTCGGCCATCGCCGCGGCGGCCTTGCGGAACTCCGCCTTCGACTGCGCCGCCTGCGCCAGAGCGCGCTGGGCGATGGTCTGGCTGTCGCCCGCGGAAGCCCTGGTCGCGGCCTCGGCGGTCTCAGCGGCCTTCACCATCGCCGTCAGCGCCGCCACCGACCCGTTGGTGACCTGCGCCTTCTGCTGGCCGACCAGGAGCCCGCGGCCCCGCGGCGCACCAGCGGCGTCCGCGATGTCGTACGCGGCCTGCTCCGCCTTGTCGGAGGCGGTGGCTGCCTTCTTGGCGTTCTCCAACTGGGTCTTGAGCGTGACCAGGTGCTTCTTCGCCGCCGCCTGGGCGTCGGTGATGACCTTCTTCGCCTTGTCGAACTCCGCCTTGTCCGGGTAGGAGGGGCTGTCCGTTCCCTGGTGGCCGGACGGCTTGATCAGGAACTTCTGCGCAGTGGTGTTCTTGCAGTCCCACAGCCGCGCATCCGTGCTTTTGGTGAACGCGCTCAGGTCCAGGCACTTGCCCGTGCTGACGCTCTTCAAGGGCGAGGTGGCACGGACATCACCCTTCCACGACTGCCCCTCGGACTTGTAGCAGTCATAGATCTGGACCTTCGTGCCGTTCGCCGACTTGTTCCCGGCCACGTCCAGACACTTGAAGGAGTTGACGTTGCGGAGGTGGAGGTTGCCCTCGCTGCCCTCCAACGTCCACTGCTGGGCCGAACTGCCGTTGCAGGTGTAGATCTGCACGGGCGTGCCGTTGGCCTCCTTCCCGCCCGCGACGTCCAGGCAGTTGCCCTTCGCGCCCGGCACCTCGATCGTGACCGGGCTGTCGCCGATCCAGCCCAGCCCGCCGGCGGAGTAGTAGTCCTGCCAGCGCGCGGAATAGTCCGCGAGCCAGGACTGGCCCAGGACCAGCCCCAGGGTGAACGTGCCCTCCTGCAACGCCTTGGTGGCGGTGGCACTGGCAGTTAGGATCTGCTGGCGCTGCGTGGCCTGCGAGGCGATCTCCTGCTGCCACTCGGCGGACGCCTGCGCCACCTCCTTGCCCAGCACCCGGTTCGGGTCGATCGGGGCGTGCCAGGCGCACGAGGCGAAGCGGGCCTTCAGATCCTCGACCGCGATGCGGTACTCCGCGGTCCCCGGGGCCGGGGCGGTGCGGGGAAAGCCGCCGGAGGCCAGGAAGATACGGGCATCATCGGCGAACACCCTGGGAACGAACAGCACATTGGGCTCGATCTTCCCCGAGTTCTTCTTCCACAGCTTCCACGCCTGCTGCTCCTGCGGTGTCCCCCCGGAGGTGTACAGCGGGTCACCGATCGCGAGCGCGGCGGCCTTCGTCTTGTCGTCGGCGGTGGGCGACGGATCCCAGTACGGGGAGAGCACCAATTCCGTCGAGTCGTTGTACGACTGCCACAGCCAAGGAAGCAGCCCGGTCTTGTCATAGATCTCGAACTCGCCCGGCGGTTCGCCCGGGTAGGAGCTCAGACCGGTGGTGGTCCTGGCGAATGCCAACTCCTGGTTCTGAATCTTCTCGACCCACTGGTTTCTGCTGTCGCTGTCCGCATCCTCGGCCTGGTGCAGCGGGGTCTTGTTGTCGAGGAAGTCCCGGCGGAGCTTCTGATGAAGTTGCCCAGGTGGAAGTCCGAGGGCTTCCTGTGCCAGAGCGAACAAGTTGGGCCCGCCCTTGCGCAAGGCGTCGACGGCCACGCACTGGTCCTCGCGCAGCTGCTCAGCCGCCTTGGTGTCGAAGCCGTCGTACGAGTCACCCGTCGCGGCGACAGGCGCGATGGTCTGTCCGGTGCCTCGACCAAGCTGGCCTGGCTGGACGACCAGGCCACCGAGCACGGCCAATGCAGCCACCGACGTGACAGCCGAAGTGACCGTCGCGGACATGGGTGATCTGGGGTTCAACAACCCCGGTCTGAATCGCAAAGGGGGGCATCCTTCGTAGCAAGCGAACGAGAGCAGGCGGGGGCGACCGCCCGAACAGGCGGTTGCGAAACGCGCGGGTCGGTCAGCCCAGGGAGCAGGGGCAGCAGGCAGCAGCGGCCAGGCGGGCGTTCACAACGAGCCGGTGTCGCGGCATGACGAAGCATTCCTCCCCGTAGCGGCACAGTCCCCGCCGCCGAATGACGAGCACACGTCACGACAGGGGATGGTCAAGGCCCCTGACGCGTTGCGCGGCGATCAACTAAGCCACAGGCCAACCGGGCAGGGCAAGCACTGCCCCAGGCGTCCGGACCACTCCACGGCGTTGTGGGGCGTGGCCCCTCACGGCGCGGCATCTGCAAATGCGGAGCTCACAGCAGGAGTCACATGTGTGAGAGATGTAAGGAAGGAGTGTGCGTACCGGAGATTACCCGTCAAAGGTTGACCGAAAGTTACCTACTCGCGGGTAATCCGTTGATGCCGCACACCGCGCGCAACCCGCCGGCCGCGATACAGGGCAAGAAGCCGAAACGGGCACCATCCGCCCACTCGGGCGGTAAGAATTCTGTCGCGAAGAAGTCGACGGCGAGCGCCACGGCGCGGAAGCCGAGGCTCACGCCTGCTCGCGACCTCGGCGACCGCTTCATCAACCGTGCGGCCCCCGGCCAGGAGCCGACCGACAAGGCCTGGGGCAGCGGCAAGGCCGCCTGTCCCGAACTGAGAACCGCCCCGCCCCACCCCGCAGCGAGGAGCGCCCATGGAACCACGCGGCTACCGCATGGTGGTCTCGACCGAACTCAACTACGTCAAGGCCTGCGGCATCGCGGAGCGGCAGCTGATCGAATGGATACGCGGCAAGGGGTACGACCCGTCAGGGCTCGACGAGGGACGGACCGAGATCGCCCCGCACGCCACCCTCGACCGTGACTCGGAAGGCGGTCGCAAGGGCGCGTACAGCCGGTGGCGCATGCGGGAAACACCCTCCTCGACCTCGGGCACCTGGCAGTCCACACTCATCGTGCGCTCCGGCCTGGAGGAGGACGAAGGCCGTACATGGGTGCAGATCGACATCGAGCACCAGCCGGCCCGCGAAGGCGACGTACCCAAACGCGCCAAGACACCGAACATCGTCCGTTCCCTCCTGGACGCGCTCGAAGCACGTGACGCGCTCGCCGACGTCGCCTCCGCGCCGGTCTTCATCGAGGCCGAGGACGTCGACGACGCCATCGAGGAACTCTGCGACAGCAACCGCCGTCTGCCCGTCGTCATCGCCACGGTGCCGTACGGAAAGGATCCCGACGACTGGTCCCGATCGGTCGTCGAACCGCTCTTCTACTGTCTGCACGGGCTGGCCGTGCTCTACGTCCTCACGCCGGAAGCGCAGGCCAAGTTCAACGCCGCGCTGGAGTACCACCCCGTGTTCGGCGGTGGCGTCCGCACCTACCTGCCGGGACTCGACCCGGCGTGGAAACCCGACGCACAACGTCACCCCGTGATGTCGCGCCGCACCATCGAGGCCGACCCCCGCCGCGCCGCCTCCACACTCGCGGCACTCCCCCAGCGACTGTCCTCCCGGCAGCCGCTGCCCGCCGCTCTGCTCAGCATTCCGCGCCAGCGCACTCGCCCCCGCTCGACCTCGGACGGCACGGACATCGCCGAACTCCGCTCCGACAACACGGCTCTGACAGCCCTGCTGGACGAGGCGGAGCGCGCGGAGCAGATCCGGGTCAACGAGATCAACGACCTGTACGCGGAGCTCGCGAAGGCCGATCAGGCCAGCAACGAACTGCGCGGCGAGAACGAGGAACTGTACGACAAGGCCCAGGAGTCCCAGCGGCTCATCCGGTTCCTGCGTGAACAGCTGCAGGAGGCCGGGCGGTTCGCCGTCGCGCACACGGCCGCCGTCGCTGCGGACATCACCTACCCGACGACCTTCTCCGAGCTGCTGGACCGCCTGGACGAACTGTCCGGCATCTCGTTCACCGGGAACCCCAAGACCACACGGTCCCTCGACAGCCAGTCGGTGGACAACTGGCTGTACGTCGCCTGGGACGGGCTACTGGCCCTGGATCACTTCGCGAGGTCCTCCGCCGACGGCGCGACCTCCGGCGATTTCCTGAGCTGGTGCAAGTCCGACGCCTCCAGCGCCTTTCCCTTCCCGGCGGCCAAGGTGGCCATGCGCGAGTCGGACACCGTCGCCCGCAAACCGAAACTGCGCGCTGAGCGCATGCTCCCGGTTCCGAAGGCGGTGAACCCCGACGGCCGGGTCTTCATGCAGGCACACCTGAAGATCGGCGGGGGCAACACCATCGCCCCGCGCCTCCACTTCTACGACGACTGTCCCCGCTCGGGGAAGGTGTACGTCGGCCACCTGGGCCCGCACCTGCGCAACACCCTCACCTGACGCTCCCGCGCACGTGTGCTGTCCGTCGCTCCAGCCTCAGACGCGGCGGACAGCACACCTCGAGCTCAGCACTCCGACGCGAACCGCACGAACCGCCCCCAGCCCTCACGGCTCACCGCGAAGTCCGGCCGGGTCACGTCCTTGGAGTCCCGTACGTGGACGGCCTGTTCGGCGACCGCGACCTCTACGCAGTCGTCGCCCTGGCTACCGCTGTAGCTCGACTTGAACCAGGCGAGTTCCGTCGTACCGCTGCTCATAGCTCTCCTCGCAGTCGCTCCAGCAGGGCCCGGGATTCCGTAGGGCTCAGGGCCTGCGAGCGCAGTGTTTCATAGCGCTGGCAGAGCAGGCTCACCTCTTTCCGGTCCGAGATCAGTCGCCCGTTCTCCTGCCCTTCGGAGTAGCCGAGCCGCTGCCCCGCAGGGGTCTCCAAGATGCGTACGGGCCCATCCAGGCACGGGTGCAGCCCAGCCTCCAGCGGTACCACTTGCAGCGTCACGTTGCGCGGAGCACTCAGCTCCAGGACATGGTCGAACAGCCCGCGCATCGCCTCCGCATCACCGAACCGCCGCCGGAACACATGCTCCTCGACGATGAAGCTGAACGGCACGGTCGGCCGCTCCCGCATCATCGCCTGCCGTTCCATCCGAGCCGCGAGCTGCGCCTCCAGCTCCTCATCCGTCCGCAGCGGGATCGTGCCCTCGAACACCGCCCGCGCGTACGCCTCCGACTGCAACAACCCCGGCACCAGTCGGCATTCGTACGTACACAGGCTCACCGCCTCCCGCTCCAGCCGAGCCCACTGCCGGAACCACGCGGCGAGACCTGCCTCGCCGCGGGTGAGATGGCGGGCGGCCTTGCGCAGCGCACCGGTGTTGCCGAGCGCCTCCTCCGCGCGTTCCACGAACGCCTTGTCCGGCATCCGGCGGCCCAACTCCACCGACTCCACGGTGTGTTTGGAGTACCGCACCCGGTCGCCGAGGTCGACCCTGCTGAGCCCCGCGTGCTCGCGCAACGCCTGGACGACCGCGCCGAAGGTGCGCAGACTGTCCGACGGGTGGGGTTCCCGCTCCCAATCCCCCGCGGGGACCGCCCGCGCTCCAGCGTCCCCGGCCGCACCCGCTTCGACGATGTCCATCCGCCGCCCCTCGTTCTGTACCGCACCGCGACAGGCCCTTGCGCCGCCGCTCCACATACGCCACTCAGCGTGACGGAGCGCCTTGCGTACTGTCCACCCAATGTGCCCGTACGCTCACTCCGCGTACGTGCGGCCGCGCTCGCGCACACCCGCCTCCGACCGCCACGCTGGTGTCATGAACCACCCCGTCCCCCAACTCGACGCCCCCACCCGCAGTTTCACGCAGCTGCTGTCGTCCACCCGGCGCGGCGCCCGGCTGGCTCGGCTGCTCGGTGTCACCGAGCTGCGATCCTGGGGCGTACCGCAGGACCTCACGGAGCGTGCCGAGGTCGTCGTCGCGGAGCTTGCCGCCAACGCCGTCTTCCACGGCCGCGCGCCGGGCCGCTGCTTCCGGCTGACGCTCGTTTTCCACCCTTCGGCCGGCCGCCTGCGCGTGGAGGTCAGCGATGCCCGCGGTGACCTCTGTCCACAGATCGCGACGGGTGCGGCCGACCCCGACGCACTCCGCCTCGGCGGGCGCGGCCTGGCGCTCGTCACCGCCCTCGCCGACCACTGGGACTGCGTCCCCTACCCACCCAGCGGCAAGACCGTCCGGGCAGTGCTCTCGAGGTGAAGGGAGGACTTACACTTCAAACGATATCTTCTATAGGTTCAGAATGGTATCGTTTCGCTGGTAGAGTCGTCTCCGAAGGGATCGTCCACATGGCCAGAACCGTCATCGACCTCGACGAGGACATGGTCGCCGAGGCCATGCGCATCTTCGGGACCAAAACCAAGGCCAAGGCCGTCCGCCTCGCCATGGAAGACGCCGTCAAGAGGCACCTGCGACAGGAGGGCTTCGACGCCATGGACGCCGGCGAGTTCGACTTCAGCGAGATCGTCGAGAACACCGGCCCCCGCAACGCAGACGGCTCCCTCAAGCGCGGGGGAGGCAGAGCCGCCTGATGCAGGACCGCTACCTGATCGACAAGTCCGCGCTCGCCCGTTGGACGAAGCCGAGCGTCAAGGAGGTGCTCAAGCCTCTGCACGAGCGCTACCTCCTCGCCGTATGCCGCCCCACCGAGTTCGAGATGATCCACTCCGCACGGGACAGCTCGGAAGCGACACGCATCAGCACCTGGCTCCACGCCTTCGACTACCTCGGAACCGACGACGAGGCCTTCACCCGCGCTCTTGAGATCCAGCGTCATGCCCTCAACGCGGGCTTCCACCGCGCCCTGTCCCTTCCCGACCTGCTGATCGCCGCCACGGCGGAACTGAACCAGCGAACGGTCCTCCACTACGACGGCGACTTCGACATGATCGCCTCCCTCACCGGCCAGCCCACCGAATGGGTCGTCCCACCCGGCAGTGCCGACCGGTGAGCGCGTGGGCATCCCCGCCGCTCCCCCTGACCGCCGGCAGTGGTCAGTCGAGCGGGAGCGCGTCCATGTAGCTGTTCGAGGGGCGCTGCACCTTCTTCACCTCGCGGACGTCGAGGGCGACCTCGGCGGAGTTGGTGCCCAGGGTGCCGCCGGGGTGCCAGGTGCCCATCACCGTCACCCAGGTGTCGGCCTTCGGCGCCTCGACGCCGTGCACCCGCACCTTCAGCGACTGGGCGTCCGCGGCGCAGCAGTTGAGCAGCAGGCGGGTCAGGTACCAGCCGTCGTCTTCGTCGGCGGGCGTCACGAAGCCCGTCATCCGCACGGTGCGCTCCTTGATGGCCCCGGTGCGGTCCTGCCGCACGCGCCTGGTGAAGTCGCCCAGGGTGATCGGGACGGGTGAGGTCGCGGGCAGCGGATCGAAGTCCTCGCCCCCCGCGTCCCGCGTTTCGGTGACGCGGGGCGCCTCGCGGGCCGCGGTGTAGGAGCCGAGAGCGGGTGGGGAGTAGAAGAGGAGGCTCAGGGCGGGGAGGAAGAGGAGCCACGCGACGTGGGGAGGGGGGTGCCCTTCTTCGCGACGCGCCGTGCGGTACGCGCTCCACGCCTCCGCCAGCCCCAGCGTCAGCAGCACGACGCCGGAGACGATCAGCAGCGGGCGCATGCCCGGCTTCACGTACCGCAGGAACATGTCGGTGAAGAGCGACGCCCGCAGCAGGCCGAGACCGCTGAGGAGGAGCAGGACCGCCTGTACGGGCCGCTTCACAACAGCACCCCTCCGATCAGCACGCTGCACACGATCGCCACCACCGTCGTGGCGGCGGAGAAGCGGACGGCGAACGCCCGCCCGAACGTGCCCGCCTGCAAGGCGATCAGCTTTACGTCGACCATCGGCCCGACCACCATGAACGTCAGCCGTGCGACTGGCGAGAAACCGGACAGCGAGGCCGCCACGAACGCGTCCGCCTCCGAGCAGACCGCGAGCAGGATGGCCAGTGCGGCCAGGAAGAGCACCGACAGCCAGGCCGAGTCGGCGAACGTACCCAGCACCGAGGGCGGCACGGCGATGTTGAAGGTGGCCGCGGCCAGCGCCCCCACCACCAGGAAGCCGCCGGCGTGGAGGAAGTCGTGCTGGAAGCCGCTGCGGAACTCGGTCCAGCGGCTGTGCCCCGGCTGGTGCCCGGTGTGCCGTACGGCCGGTCGCAGCCACTCCTCCTTGCCGAGCCAGAGCCAGAGCCAGCCCATCGCGGCGGCCGCCAGAAGCGAGGCGAGCAGCCGTGCCAGCACCATTTCGGGCCGACCGGGGAAGGCGATGGCCGTGGCGGTCAGGACGATCGGGTTGACGGCCGGGGCGGACAGCAGGAAGGCGAAGGCGGCGGCGGGCGTGACCCCGCGTGCGATCAGGCTGTTCGCGACCGGAACGGACGCGCACTCACAACCCGGGAGCACCACCCCCGCGGCCCCGGCGACCGGCACCGCCAGGGCCGGCCGCTTCGGCAGCAGCCGGGTGAAGACCGAGGCCGGTACGAACGCGTTGATCGCCCCGGACAGCGCGGTGCCCAGCAGCAGGAACGGCACCGCCTGCACCGTCACGGAGAGCGCGACCGTCCGCCAGGCCTGTACCGCCGGCGCGTCACCCCACCTCCCGACGAGGTAGAGCACCAGACCGGGCAGCACGGCGGCGCCCAGCAGGAGCAGCCAGTGCCGCGGCCAGGCGTGGGCACCCGGCTCGGGAGCCACGGGCGCTTCCGGGGAGCGTTCCTGTGTGTCCTGCATCCACGCTCCGAGCCGTCACGGTTTCTTCATAAGACCGGATCAACATATCGGGTGGGACGTCCATCGTCCGATGCGGCTGACGGAGACCGGCACCGCCTTCGTTTGGGCGGTGCGGTGCCGGGCAACCCGGACCGGGCAACGCGGCCCTCCGGCGCGTCTCGAGACGCCCACGGCATGTGACGCCGGAGCGCGCGGAAGAAGAAGCGGCCGCGCACAGCACGTGACACCCGATCAGCAGGAGTGAGGGATTCCCATGCGTCTGCCCGCCCAGCAGCAGCAACCGCCGGGCAGCGAGGCAGAACTGCGGCCTTCGGCCGACCACGGCGAGCACAGCTACCGCGGCTCCGGCAGGCTGGCCGGGAAGGCGGCCGTGATCACCGGTGGCGACAGCGGCATCGGCAAGGCCGTGGCCATCGCGTACGCCCGGGAAGGCGCCGATGTGCTGATCTCGTACCTGGGTGAGGAGGAGCAGGACGCCCAAGACACCGCGCACTGGGTGGAGAAGGCCGGCCGCAAGGCGGTGCTGGTGCCCGGTGACCTGGCGGACCCGGCCGTCTGCCGGGAGGTCGTGGCCCGGGCCGTGGACTCCTTCGGACGGATCGACGTACTGGTCAGCAACGCGGCCTTCCAGATGAGCCGCGACTCCCTGGAGGAGATCCCCGACGAGGAGTGGGACCACACACTGGCGACGAACCTGAGCGCCATGTTCCACCTGTGCAAGGCGGCGGTGCCGCACATGAAGCCGGGTTCGTCGATCATCGCCTCGAGTTCGGTGAACTCCGACATGCCGCCGCCCGCCCTGCTGCCGTACAACGTGACCAAGGCGGGCATCGCCAACATGGTCGGCTCGCTCGCCCAGTTGCTCGCCGACCGCGGCATCCGGGCCAACAGCGTCGCCCCCGGCCCGATCTGGACACCGCTGATCCCGGCCACGATGCCGCCCGAGCAGGTGGAGGACTTCGGCAGCGACCAGGCACCGCTGGGCCGCGCCGGCCAGCCCGCCGAAGTGGCCCCCGTCTACGTCCTGCTCGCCTCGGACGAGGCTTCGTACGTCTCCGGTGCCCGGGTCCCGGTCACCGGTGGCCAGCCGATCCTCTGACCGATCCACTGACCGATCCTCCGACGAGCAGGAGCCACTCGTGGACTGGTACCCGCTGCGCCTGACCACACCGGTCAAGCAGCACGTGTTCGGTGGCCGGGCGCTCGCCGAACGGTGGGGGCGCACCGGCCTGCCCGACGGGCCGGTGGCCGAGACCTGGGAGGTCAGCGACGTCGACGGGGAGGGCGCGCGGGTGGCGGACGGCCCGCTGGCCGGACACTCGCTGCGCGGCCTCGCCGAGAACCACCCCGACGAACTCGTCGGGCCCGGATGGCGCGGCCCGCACTTCCCGGTCCTGACGAAGTTCATCGACGCGGCCGGCCCCCTTCCGGTTCATCTCCACGCCGACGACGCCACCGCGCGCCGGCTGGAGGGCGAACCGCACGGCAAGACCGAGGCCTGGCACGTCCTCGACGCGGAACCAGGCGCCACCGCCCTGGTCGGGGTGAAGGCCGGCGTCGACCGGGACCGGCTGCACCGGGCCCTGCTGGCACAGGACTTCGACGAGGTCATGCGCCGGCTTCCGGTACGGGCGGGGCAGACGCTGTACGTCCCCGGCGGGACACTGCACAGCTTCGGGCCCGGCACCCTGGTGTACGAGATCGAGCAGACCTCCGACATCCAGCAGCACGCCATGGCGTGGCGCATGGAGGACGGCTCCGCCCTGGACGAGGAGGAGCGGCACGCCAATCTGGAGCGGCTGCTCGAGCAGTGGCGCCCCGAGTCGCGGCCCGACTTCCAGCCGGGGCTGTGCGTCCCGGTGGACGACGGGGTGGAGCGCACGGTGCTGTGCGCCGGTCCGCACTTCGCCCTGGAGCGGTGGCGGGTCGGTACCGCGGCGCCGTTGGTGCGCGACTTCTCCACCGCACTGGTGCTGAGCAACGCCGGGGCGGCGGTCACGGTGGAGTCCGGCGGGCAGCGGGTGCCGCTGGACCGCGCCCGCACTCTTCTGCTGCCCGCCGCGCTGGGCAGGGTGCGGATCCAGGGGCCCGCCGACGTGCTCGCCGGGTATCTGCCCGACCTGGAGCACGACATCCGCTCGCCGCTGCTGGCGGCAGGGCACGGGCAGGCCGCCGTCGCCGCGCTCGGCGAAGGGCTCGACGGGACCGGCTGACAGCAGAGAACGACGGGAAAGGCGCACACCACGGATGGGTGACATCACCACCAACGACGGCGTGACCCTTCACTACGAGGAACACGGAAGCGGACCGCCGCTGGTCCTGATCCACGGCTGGGGCTTCAGCGGCCGGTTCTTCACCCGCAATGTGGACGCTCTGGCGGAACACGCCCGGGTCATCACCGTCGATCTGCGCGGGCACGGCGACTCCGGCACACCACCCCACGGTTATCGCGTCCCACGGCTCGCCAGGGACCTGTTCGATCTTCTCGAAGCGCTCGACCTGCGCGAGGTGACGGTTCTGGGCTGGTCACTGGGCTGCCCCGTCATCTGGAGCTATCTGGAACTCTTCGGCCGGCACCGGCTGGCGCGGGCGGTCTTCGTCGAGCAGGCGCCCCGCCAGTACTACGCCCAGGACTGGAAGCACGCACACGCCACCTGCTACGACGACGCGTCCCTGGCCGCCTTGCAGACCCAGCTCACCTGCGATCCGCCCGCCTTCGACCGGGACCAGATCGACACGGTGTTCGCCACCGAACCCACCGGGGAGGAAAGGGAGTTGTTCCTCGGGGAGATGGCCAAGTCACCGCCGTGGGCGCGCAGCGCGCTGATGGCGGACCACACCCGGTACGACTGGCGTGATCTGCTGCCCACCGTCCGACTGCCCAGCCTCGTCCTCGTGGCCCGCCGGGACGAGGTGTTCCCCTGGCAGGGGCCGGCGTGGGTCGGCGAGGCGATCCCTGGCGCCAGGACCGTCTTCTTCGACCACGGCGGCCATGCGCTGTTCTTCGACGAACCGGAGAAGTTCAACCGCACGGTCGCGGAGTTCCTCACCGAGGCCGAGACCGAGACCGACACGGAAACGAACACGGACACGGACACGGACACCCTGACATGAACGACACCGCCGCCCTTCCCTTCGCGTACGGCGTCAACCAGTTCACCACGATGCCGTGGTCCTTCGAGGAGGACGTGGAGCGCTACGCACGGCTCGGCGTCGAGGCCATGGAGCTGTGCGAGGCCAAACTCGGCGCCCGGGGCGACGGCGGCGAGAGCCCCGGCCTGGCCAGGGCGCAGCTCGCCGCGGTCGCCGACGCGGGCCTGCCGATCAGTTCGGTGCAGCCGGCCGTACGCACCGTCTTCCCCAGCCGGACGCAGCCGGAGCCCACCGACAGGCGCGACCGGCTGGCCCGCTTCCGCCGGAGCGTGGAGCTGATCGCCCCCGTGGCGCCGGACGCGGTCTTCGTGACCAACACCGGTCCCGCGCCGGACGGGAACCTGCACCGGGCCGTGGATGGGGTGATCGCCCATCATCGGGAACTGGCCGGCATCGCCGCGGAGCATGGCGTACGGGTCGCGCTGGAGCCGCTCAACCCGGTGCTCATCAACACGGAGACCGCCATCTGGACGTACCGGCAGGCGCTGGACATCGTCCAGGAGGTCGACCGGGAGAACGTGGGCGTCTGCCTGGACCTGTGGAATCTGTGGCAGGACAGCGAGCTGACGGCCACGCTCGACACCGCCCCCGACCGTCTGTTCCTGCTCCAGGTCAGCGACTGGCGCACACCCCGCTCCCCCATGGACAGGCGCACCGTCGGTACCGGTGACATACCCGTGGGTCCGCTGCTGCGCGCCGTGCACGGTGCCGGGTACCGCGGGCCATGTGTGCTGGAGATCTTCTCCGACCAGGTGCCCGACTCCCTGTACGAGACGGATCTGCACGAGCTGGTCCGCGCCAACCGGACAGCGCTCGATGCCGCCTGGCGGACCGGCTGAGAACATGGCCACGCGTGCCGCTCAGCGGTCTTGCCGCGCCTGGTGAGCCCGAGCGGTCAGGCACTCCTCGGCGAATGCCAGCGCCTTGAGGTGGTACGCGCGGGCAGCCCAGCCGAGGCTGATGTTGTGCCCGGCGTGCGGGAGATGGTCGACGACGATCCGGGGGGCCGCCGACAGATGTCCCATCAGGTCGGCGACGTCATCGTCCTCACGGCCCCACCACGACTCGTGCTGCGCGAAGGTGAGCCGGACCGGGACGCGGACCCGCGGCAGGATCCCCGCCGACAGCCGCATCCAGCCCGCCACCGTGCTGAACTCCTGAGCCGGCATGGTCGCCACGACCGTCCGGCTCATCCGGAACGTGTCGGGCGGATACAGGTTCAGGGGTCCCCAGTTCCGGTGCCGCAGCCCCTCACTCCGGTCGGGGTCGAGCCGGCCGGCGGGTACGGCCAGCCGGCGGCCGCACCCGGAGACATCCACGCCCAGCAGCGCCGGCGCGTGCCAGTCGGCGGCCACGGCGAAAGCGACCTTGGCGCCGAACGAGTGGCCCAGCACCAGCGTGCCGGCCCCTGAGGCATGGGCAGCGGTGAAGGCGGCGATCGCCGCACGGACGGTGGTGGCCTGCGCGCTGAGTCTCTGCCCGCCCGGAAGGCCGGCGGCGGAGGCCCCGTAACCCGGGCGGTCCAGAGCCAGCACCGTGTAGCCCAGGCCCGCGCCCAGCGTCAGCAGGGACACGTCGGGGTGCGCCTGGCCGTCGAAGTACCCGGCATTCACGCCACCGCCGTGCAGGGCGACGATCACAGCGCGCGGCGGATCCTGGGCCGGCTCACTCAGCAAGCCGGAAAGGGTGATGCCGTTCGCGTCGAGGGTGACCGGGCGCACCCCCGGAGACAGCTTTCGCGGCTGCTGACCGCGTCCGGCGGCAGTGGCCAGGCCCGGGCTGTCTTCCGTCGCTGACCGCGAACTCAAGGGGCGGACGTCCATGGAGCCCAGCATGACCCGTGTGCCAGTCGCTGCGACCCTGGATACGGCCATATGCCGTATCCAGGGTCGGGGTGCTCGTCGACCATTTGAGCGCCTTACGGGCGGCAGTCGCCCCCGGCTCTGGCCGGTACTCCCCGGCCCTCGGCAATCTGGCCGACCGGCCGGTGAAGGCGTCGAAGGGGCCCCGATGTCACCGGGCGCCGTCCTGCGCCTCAACTCCCCGGACCGC
Organism: Streptomyces sp. NRRL S-455; assembly: GCF_000717875.1. Classification (GTDB taxonomy): domain Bacteria; phylum Actinomycetota; class Actinomycetes; order Streptomycetales; family Streptomycetaceae; genus Streptomyces. Next base: position 118,210 of record NZ_JOCT01000019.1, on the reverse strand, counting down.
CCTGCCGCCCCCCTTCCGGGTCCGCCCTGATCCACGGGCGCCCAAGACGGTTGCCGGTGACGAAGTCGGCAGCCCGGACGGGGTCGAGCGGCCGCGGGCCGAACTGGGCATCGGGCTCCGGATCGATCTCGATTCGGCGACGGGGCCACTCCTGGGACGGCGTGCGGTACGCGGTGAGCGACGGGCTGGTGCGACGGGACGGGACCGGCCCGTTCCGGGCGTAAAGCGACCGAAGAATGGATAGGGGCTATACGGCGAAACGCGGGGAGTGTCGGGACGTGCCCGGACACCGGGCGCGCGGCTTCAGGGGAGGGAGCGCGCATGGACGGCCGGCCCTTGTATCTGGAACCCCGGCTGGCACCCCGGCTCGGGTCGCTCCTGGCGGCGACCGGGACGCTGCACACGCTCAGCGACGCGCTCGGCTCACCCCTGCACGTCGTGGTGCCGGACCAGATCGCGGAGAACCTGGACGGGTTCCGGTCGGTGTATCGCACGCACCATCTGTCCGGCCAGGTCTTCTTCGCCCACAAGGCCAACCGGTCCAGCGCGCTGCTGCGCCGCCTCGCCACCACGGACGCGGGCGTCGACGTCGCGTCCCTGGGCGAGTTGCAGCACGCCCTGGGGGCCGGTTTCACCGGCGACCGGATCACGGCCACAGGGCCGAAGAACCCCGAGTTCCTGTGGCTCGCGGCCCGTACGGGCGTGACCGTCAGCGTGGACACGACCGCCGAGCTGGACCAGCTGGCCGCCCTGGTGCGGGCGCACGCGCTCGCCCCGGTGCGAGTGCTGCTGCGTCTGTCGGGGTTCGAGACGCCGGGTGTGCGCGTGCTGAGCCGCCGTAGCCGGTTCGGCACTCCCGTACGGGAGTTGGACGCCCTGCTGGAGGCGGTCGAGCGGCACGGTGACGCGGTCGATCCGGTCGGCGTGGCCTACCACCTGGACACCACCAGCGTCGCGGAGAAGGCGACCGCGCTCGAGGGCTGTCTGGCCGCTCTGGAGGCGTGCCGGAGCCGGGGGTTACGGCCCCGGGCGGTGGACATCGGCGGCGGGTTCGGCGTCAGCTACCTGGCCGAGCGGGAGCAGTGGGAGGCGTACACGACCGCGCTGACGTCGGCCGTGCTGGGCCGGCGTCCGCCGCTGACGTGGGGAGGTCACGGCTACGGGCTGCGCGAGGAGTCCGGCACCCTGCGGGGCGCGCTGGGCCTCTACCCCGCCCACCGGCCCCTCGCGGGCGCGGCGTACCTGGACGAGCTGCTGTCCCGTCCCGCCGCCTCCCTCGGCGGCCGGCCGCTGGCCGCGCTGCTGCTGGAGCACCTCTACGACCTGCACACCGAACCCGGCCGGGCACTGCTGGACCAGTGCGGGCTGACACTGGCGAGAGTGCTGGAGGTCCGCGCCCAGGAGACCGGCGGTGAACTCCTCGTACGGCTGGCGGCGAAGGCGGACGACATCGCCCTGGAGGACCACGGAGTGCTCATGGACCCGGTCGTCGTACCGAGAAGCCCGACGGGGTCGCTCAGCGGCTCCGGTCCCGTCGCCGTGCATCTCCTCGGCAGTCTCTGCCTGGAGACGGACCTGATCACCCGCCGTACGGTGTTCCTGCCGCGCCGCCCGGAACCGGGCGACCTGCTGGCCTTCGCCAACACCGCCGGTTACGTCATGGACTTCCACGCCACCCGCGCCCAGCACCAGCCCGCCGCCCGCAAGGTCGCCGCCTGGCAGGAGGGCGACCTGTGGCGCTGGTGCCTCGACGAACTGTTCTGGCCGACCACGCCCTCGGGGGGATCCCAGTGAGGTACGACAGCATCACCGATGCGATCGGCAACACCCCGCTGGTGCGGATCGACCCGGCCGTGCACGGGCTGCGGAACATCGACCTGTTCGCCAAGCTGGAGATGCTCAACCCCTGGGGGTCGGTGAAGGACCGGGCGGCCTGGAGCATGGCGCGCCCCCTGCTGGCCGGCGCGGTCGAACAGGGCAGTCAGGTCGTGGAGTTGTCGAGCGGCAACACGGCGAAGGCGCTGGCGGTCGTCGCGGGCATGCACGGTCTCGACTTCAAGAGCGTCACCAACCGGATGCGGGTCCCGGAGATCAAGGACCTGCTGCTGCTGCTCGGCGCGGAGATCGAAGAACTGCCCGGGCAGAGCGAGTGCCTGGACCCGACCGCGACGGACGACCCGCTGACCCTCTTCCACCGGACGCTGTCCGCCTCCGGCAGCGCCCATCTGCACACCGACCAGTACTTCAACCCGCGCAACACCGAGGCGCACCTCACCGGCACCGGCCCGGAGATCGTCAAGGACCTGGACGGCCGGGTGCCGGACTGGTTCGTGGCGTGTGTGGGCACGGCCGGTTCCTCCACGGGCGTGGCCCGCGCGCTGCGCCAGGAGGACCCGTCGGTGCGGGTGGTCGGACTGGTCGCGGCCAAGTCCGACTTCATCCCGGGGATCCGCACCATCGACGAGGTGCAGGAGGTCGGCCTGTTCGATCCCGGGACGTACGACACGCTGGAGTCGGTGAGCGCCGACGAGGCGATCGAGGGGATGCTGGTCCTGAACCGCCGCTGCGGCATCCTGGGCGGACCCACCTCGGGCGCCGCCTACTTCGGGGCCGCCCGCCATCTGCGCCCGCTCGACGAGGAGTTGACCGAGCGCGGCGAGGAACTGACGGAGCGCCGGACCGCGGTGTTCATCGTCTGCGACCGCGTGGAGAGCTATCTGAGCTACGTCCGGCAGCGGCGGCCCGATCTGCTGGGCCGGCCGGCCCGGAGGAACTCGCCGGCCGACCTGACCGACGCCGAGGTGAGCGGAGCGCCCTCGGTCACCGTGGCCGAAGCCCGGCGGTGGATCGAGTCCGCCCGGCCGCTCGTGGTCGACCTGCGCAGCCCCTACGCGTACGCGGCGCTGCACATCGACGGGTCGGTCAACATCGTCGACGAGCTGTTCGCCGAACTCCTCCACGGCGGGCTGCCGTTCAGCCGACGCCAGCCCGTGCTGCTGGCCTGCCCGGTGGGCCAGCAGTCCGCCCGGTACGCGGCACTGCTGACCCGCATGGGTCACCCGGACGCGCGCAGCCTGACCGGCGGCATCATCGCCTGGCGGGACGCGGGCGCCCCGCTGGTGCGGGACTGAGCGCCATGACCGGACCGGCCACGCTCGACGATCCGCACCAGTGGCAGCAGGCGCTGCGCGCCCAGTTCCCCATCGTCACCGGGCACCCGGAGCTGGCGTATCTGGACAGCGCGGCCACGGCACAGAAGCCGCAGGCCGTGCTGGACGCCGTGCAGTCGTATCTCACCACCAGCAACGCCAACTCCGCGCGCGGCACCTACACCTGGGCCAACCGGACCACGGAGCTGGTCGAGCGGACCCGCGAGCGCGTCGCCCGGTTCCTCGGGGACCGCCGGCCCGAGCGCTCCACCGTGCACTTCACCGGCGGCACCACCGAGGGGCTGCGCGCGATCGCCCGCGACTGGCTGCCGGGGTTCCTGCGGGACGGCGACGAGATCGTCGTCCCGGTCGCCGACCACCAGGCCAACATCGTGCCCTGGCTGGAGGTTCAGCGGCTGCTCGCCCGCGAGGGCGTGCACGTCCGGGTGGTGCCGATGCCGTACCAGAGCGGTTCCGGGGACTACGACCACCGTGCGCTGGCCGAACGGGCCGGTCCGCGTACCCGGTTCGTCGCCACGACCCATGTGCATCACGTCTACGGCGGTGACATGAACGTGCACCGCATCCGCGGGGCGGTCGGCCCGGACGCGGTCATCTGCCTGGACGCGGCGCAGAGCGTCGGGCATCTGCCGGTGTCCGTGGCCGAGCTGGACGTCGACTTCGTCGTCTTCTCCGGGCACAAGGCCCTGGCCCTGCCCGGTACCGGGGCGGTGTGGGCCCGGCAGGAGCGGGGCCCGGCCTTCGCGCCCGGCGGGTGGGCCGGGACCCCGAACACCGTGGGCATCGCCTCCCTGGAGGCGGCCCTGGACTGGCTGGACGCCGCCGGGGTGGAGCGCGTCGAGCGCTGGACGGCCGCTCTGGCGGCCCGGCTCACGGACGGTCTGCGCCGTCTGGACGCCTACGAGGTCCTCGGCTGCCCGCTCAGCCTGGCCGCCGACTCGACCGTGCAGCGGCGCCGGAGCATCGTGACCCTGCGGCACCACGCCATCGACTCGGGGGATCTCGGCTTCATCCTCTTCAGCCACGGCTTCATGGTCCGCTCGGACCACCACTGCCAGGGCGACGCGGGCGAGAAGACCGGTTCGGTGCGGGTGAGTCTGCATGTGTACAACACCGTCGAGGAGATCGACCGGCTGCTGTCGGTTCTTGCTTCACTTCCCTGACAACCCCGACTAAGCGTAATGAGAACCGTTTCCACCTGTAGGCTCGGGCCCTCAGGAGTCAGGTGCGAGACGACGAGGTGGCGCGACCGGATGGGGCTGAGTCTGGCGACGGCGGAGCGATGGGTGGAGCGCTGGGAGCTCCAGCAGCAGCGGTACGCCGTGGACCGCGAGGAGCGGTTCACGGTGATCGCCGATGTCGTCGAGCACGTCACGGCGGGGCGCACGTCACGGCCCCTCGTGGTCGACCTGGGCTGCGGGCCCGGCTCCCTGGCGGCCCGGCTGGTCCGGCGGTTGCCGGACGCGGAGGTGGTGGCCGTGGACCGGGACCCGCTCCTGCTGGAGCTGGGCCGGACCCACCACGCGGACGCGGCCCGCTACGTCGACGCGGAGATCGGCACACCCGGCTGGACCTGGACCCTGGGCCTGGACCGGCCCCTGGACGCGGCCGTGTCCACGACGGCCCTGCACTACCTCGACCGCGACACCCTGCTGCGCACCTATCGGCAGCTCGCCACGCTGCTGCGACCCGGCGGGGTCCTCGTCAACGGCGACCATCTCCCCCAGGACGCCACGGGCCCGGCCGGGATCGCCGCCCATGTCGGGCGGTGCCGGTCCGAACGGCAGCGGGTGTTCGCCCAGGAGGACTGGGGGTCCTGGTGGGCCGCCGTCGCCGACGAGCCGGAGCTGGCCGACCTCCTCACCGAGCGCCGCCGCCGCGTGCCCTTCCTGGACACCGGACGCCCCGCAGATCTGCCCCTCTCCGCCCATCTGGGCCTCCTGCGCCAGGCGGGGTTCAGCAAGGCGGGGCCGGTCTGGCAGTACGGCGACAGCTACGTGGTCGTGGGAGTCCGGTAAACCCGCCAAGCGGGGAGACGCCCCGGGCCACCGGAGCACGGACGGCCTCCGGTACGTGCGGGTGGTGGCAGGTGACCATGCCGGCGGTCACCCGCCACCGCGACGCCCAGCCGGAGACCGCCGCGTCGGCGTACGGCCGCGGTCGGAACGGAGTCGCACTCAGCTCCGGATCAGGGTGACGTCCTGATCCCGCACCGCGTGGATCACCGGCAGGGGCACGGAGCGGACCGGGTGCAGTTCGACCACCGTGGCCTGGACGTGGGCCGCGCCGGGCACGACCGCACGGGACGTGGGACGGCCCGTGTTCCGCCAGGTGTGCTCCTTGCCGTCGCACACGGCCTGGGTGCCGCCGATGCCCTGGCCGGTCGTCGAGGTGCCCTGACTCAGGGAGGAGGCGACATAGACCGGGCCGGTGGCGTTCAGGCAGCTGTAGGTGCCGGAGAGGGTGATGGTGCCGTCGGCGGCGATCCGGCCGACCTCGTCGACCGTCACGGTCTCTTCCGGGGCGGACTCGGTGGCCGAGTGTGCCGCGGCGGCACCGGTCAGCAGGAGCAGCGCGGCACCGGTCGCCGCGCCGAGGAGGGGACGTACGCGCACGGGGAGATCCTCCCGAAAGTAGTGAAATGTCACCTTCCACTCGTACCGGGCTGCCTGGGCGGCGCAAGCACACGTCACTCCTTCGGTGGCGAGCCCGAACCGACCGTCGTGGAACCGCCCTGGGGACGTCCGGGGCGTGTCACGCTTCCCGGCCCGCGATTCCGGTGAGTTCGGGACGGGAGCATGGTCTGTCCGTACGAGTCATTCGAACCATCCGGACGGCCCTGTCGACGTGGAGGTGCGCCATGTGTGCCCACCACCCCCTGCGCCCCGGGACGGACGCGTGGTGGGGCCGCACCGGGTGACGGCGCGGCGGCCGGCCGCCGCGGCCTGACCCGGGGATCGCTTCACGGCAGCACCGCGAACCCGTCCAGTTCCACCAGCGCTTCCACGTCCCACAGCCGGACGACCTCGACGACCGCCATGGCGGGATAGTCGCGGCCCGCCAGTTTCCGCCACAGGCGGCCCAGTTCGGCGGCGTGGGTGCGGTACGCGGCGACGTCCGTGGCGTAGACCGTGACGCGGGCCAGGTCGGACGGTGTGCCGCCGGCCGCCGTGAGGGCGGTCAGCAGGTTCGTCAGCGCCTTCTCGAACTGCTCGGGCAGGGTCTGTCCGACCACTTTGCCGTCGGCGTCGAGCGCGGTCTGGCCCGCCAGGAACACCACGCGGGAGCCGGTGGCCACGACGGCGTGGGAGAAGCCGGCCGGCGGGGACAGACCGGGCGGGTTGACGCGCTCGCTGGTCACCGGGCCTCCTGGTGGGCCGCGTACATCTCCTTGGCGATGATGCCGCGTTGCACCTCGCTGGCGCCCTCGTAGATGCGCGGGGCGCGGACCTCGCGGTAGAGGTGTTCGAGCAGATGGCCGCGTTGCAGCGCGCGGGCGCCGTGCAGCTGGACGGCCGTGTCGACGACGTACTGCGCGGTCTCGGTGGCGAGCAGTTTCGCCATGGCGGCGCGCTGCGGCACGTCGGGGGCGCCCGCGTCGTACGCGGTCGCCGCCGAGTAGACCATCAGACGGGCCGCCTCGGTGCGCAGGGCCATCTCGGCCACCGCGTGAGCGACCGCCTGAAGGTCCCTCAGCTTGCCGCCGAAGGCGTCCCGGCCGGCGGTGTGGCCGAGGGTCGCGTCGAGGGCCGCCCGGGCCATGCCGACCGCGAAGGCGCCGACGCTCGGGCGGAACAGGTTGAGGGTGCCCATGGCGACCCGGAAGCCCCGGTCCACCTCGCCGAGCACGTCGTCGGCCGTCACCGGTACGGCGTCGAAGTCGAGCGCGCCGATGGGGTGCGGGGAGAGCATGTCGAGGCCGGTTCCGGTCAGGCCGGGGCGGTCGGCGGGCACGAGGAAGGCGGTGACGCCGCGGGCCCCCGCGCCGGGGGCGGTCCGGGCGAAGACGGTGTAGAAGTCGGCCTCGGGGGCGTTGGAGATCCAGCACTTCCGCCCGGTGAGCCGCCAGCGGGCGGGGCCGTCCCGCTCCGCCCGCAGCGCCAGCGCCGCCGCGTCCGATCCGGCGCCCGGCTCGCTCAGCGCGAAGGCCGCGACCGCCGTACCGTCGGCCACCCGGGGCAGCCAGCGGGCGCGTTGGGAGTCGGTGCCGTGGGCGTGCACGGGGTGCGCGCCGAGCCCCTGCAGGGCGAGGGCCGTCTCGGCCTCCGTACAGCCGTGGGCGAGGGACTCGCGCATCAGGCACAGGTCGAGGGCGCCGGAGGTGAACAGCCGTCCGAGCAGTCCGAGGCTGCCGAGTTCGGCGACCAGGGCGCGGTTCACACGGCCCGGCTCACCCTTGTCGGCCAGCGGGCGGAGCCGTTCCGCGGCCAGGGTGCGCAGTTCGGCGCACCAGGCGAGTTGTGCCGGTTCGAGCGAGAATGCGGTCATCGCCGGTCCCTTCTCCGCCACCCCGCCCCCGGCCGGGCCACTCCGAGGCTATCGCGGACCGTTGACTGTCGTCACCAACACGATACGCTCCAGGAGCGAGCCCACCACGCCAAGGGGGCGAATCGTATGAATCCACGGGGTACGGCTCACGTCGACACCTTCGCCCGTGACCATCTGCCACCCCCGGACCAATGGCCCGAGCTCCGCTTCGACCTGCCGGAGCTGCACTACCCCGAACGGCTCAACTGCGCAGCCGAGCTGCTGACCGGCCCGCCCGACGACCGCCCGGTGTTCCGCACCGAGGCCGGTGAGCCGTGGACGTACGCCGATCTGCGCGCCCGGGTCGACCGCATCGCGCATCTGCTCACCGGCGAGCTCGGCGTCGTCCCCGGCAACCGGGTGCTGCTGCGCGGCCCCACCACCCCCTGGCTCGCGGCCTGCTGGCTGGCGGTGCTCAAGGCGGGAGCGGTGGCGGTCACCGTGCTGGCCCAGCAGCGACCCCACGAGCTGAGCACGATGTGCGAGATCGCCCGGGTCCGGCACGCCCTGTGCGACGTCCGCGTCGTCGACGACCTCGTCAAGGCCGGGATCCCGGACCTGCGGATCACGACCTACGGCGGCGACGCACCGGACGACCTGCTGAAACGCCCGGCAGCCGGGACCGCGTACGCGGCCGTCGACACGGCGGCCGACGACGTGGCGCTGATCGCCTTCACCTCCGGCACCACCGGCCGCCCCAAGGGCTGTATGCACTTCCACCGGGACGTCCTGGCGATCGCCGACACCTTCTCCCGGCATGTGCTGAAGCCGCGCACCGACGACGTGTTCACGGGCAGTCCCCCGCTGGGCTTCACCTTCGGGCTTGGCGGCCTGGTGGTCTTCCCGCTGCGGGCCGGCGCGAGTGCCCTGCTCCTGGAACAGGCCGGACCCAGGCACCTGCTGCCCGCCATCGCACGGCACCGGGTCTCCGTGCTCTTCACCGCGCCGACGGCGTACCGCGCGATGCTCGACGAACTCGACGGGCACGACGTGTCGTCCCTGCGCCGCTGCGTCTCCGCCGGGGAGAACCTCCCGGCGGCCACCTGGCAGGCCTGGCGGGAGCGCACGGGCCTGCGCGTCATCAACGGCATCGGGGCCACCGAGCTGCTGCACATCTTCATCTCCGCGGCCGACGAGCGGATCAGGCCCGGGACGACGGGCGTTCCCGTGCCGGGCTGGCAGGCGCGGGTGCAGGACGAGCACGGCGAGCCGGTACCCGACGGGGAGCCGGGCCTGCTCGCCGTGCGCGGGCCGGTCGGCTGCCGGTACCTCGCCGACCCGCGGCAACGGGAGTACGTGCGCGGCGGCTGGAACATCACGGGCGACACCTACGTCCGCGAACCCGACGGCTGGTTCCGGTACGTCGCCCGCGCCGACGACATGATCATCTCCGCCGGGTACAACATCGCCGGGCCCGAGGTCGAGGACGCGCTGCTGCGGCACCCGGACGTGGTGGAGGCGGCGGTCGTGGGGCGGCCCGACGAGGCTCGCGGGCAGGTCGCGGTGGCCTTCACCGTCCTCAAGGAGGGCGCCGAGCGGGACGCCGCGGCGCTGAGCGCCTTCGTGAAGGAGGAGCTGGCGCCGTACAAGTGCCCGCGCGAGATCGTCTTCCTGGACGCGCTGCCGCGAACCGCCACCGGCAAACTCCAGCGGTTCCGGCTGCGCGCCGGGGGGATCCCGGCCGACGGCACCGAAAACGACCGGGAGTGATCCGTAAGACCTAAGATGATCAACGTGTCCGACCAGCATGCACCACGGTCTCTCATCGTCACGCTCTACGGCGCGTACGGCCGCTTCGTGCCGGGCCCCGTGCCCGTCGCCGAACTGATCCGGCTGCTCGCCGCGGTCGGGGTGGACTCCCCGTCCGTACGCTCCTCGGTGTCGCGGCTGAAGAGACGCGGACTGCTCGTGCCCGCCCGTACCTCGCAGGGCGCGGCCGGGTACGAGCTGTCCCCGGACGCCCGGGAGCTGCTCGACGACGGCGACCGGCGCATCTACGCCACGGCCCCGCCCGAGGACGAGGGCTGGGTGCTCGCCGTGTTCTCCGTGCCGGAGTCCGAGCGGCAGAAGCGGCACGTGCTGCGTTCCCGGCTGGCCGGTCTCGGTTTCGGCACGGCCGCCCCGGGCGTGTGGATCGCGCCCGCCCGGCTCTACGAGGAGACCCGGCACACCCTCCAGCGGCTGCGGCTCGACGCGTACGTCGACTTCTTCCGCGGCGAGCACCTCGGCTTCGCGCCGACCGCGGACGCGGTCGCCCGCTGGTGGGACCTGGCCGCCATCGCCAAGGAGCACGAGGCGTTCCTCGACCGGCACGAGCGCGTGCTGCGGGACTGGGAGAAGCGAGAGGACACCCCGCCCGAGGAGGCCTACCGCGACTATCTGCTCGCCCTGGACTCCTGGCGCCACCTCCCCTACACCGACCCCGGTCTGCCGTCCCGACTGCTCCCCGCCGACTGGCCGGGGGCACGCTCGTCGGCGGTGTTCCGGGGCCTGCACGAGCGGCTGCGGGACGCGGGCGCCGACTTCGTGGGGCTGGCCGGCTCGGCCGAATGAGCCGCCCCGCCCGTGTGCTCAGCTCCCCAGGGTGAGCCGCGGCTTGGGCGCGTCCGTACGGCCCGTCTGCGGGCGGCGGCTGCCCGCGCGGTAGGGAGCCGGCCAGACGGCGCCCTGGCCCGAGTAGCCCTGTTCGGCCGCCGCGTGCAGCGTCCAGTGCGGGTCGTACAGGTGCGGGCGGGCCAGGGCACACAGGTCGGTACGGCCTGCCAGGATCAGGGAGTTGACGTCGTCCCAGGAGGAGATCGCGCCGACCGCGATCACCGGGACCCCGGTCTCGTGACGGATCCGGTCGGCGAACGGCGTCTGGTACGACCGCCCGAACTCCGGCCGCTCCTCCGCCACGACCTGCCCCGTCGACACGTCGATCGCGTCGGCGCCATGCACGGCGAAGGCCCGGGCGATCTCGACGGCGTCCTCGGCGGTGACGCCGCCCGCCGCCCAGTCGGTGGCGGAGATCCGGACCGTCATGGGGCGCTCCCCGGGCCACACGTTCCGTACGGCGTCGAAGACCTCCAGCGGGAAGCGCAGCCGCTTCTCCGGGGAGCCCCCGTAGGCGTCGGTGCGCCGGTTGGTGAGCGGGGAGAGGAAGCCGGAGAGCAGGTAGCCGTGAGCGCAGTGCAGTTCGAGCAGGTCGAAGCCGGCCCGGGCGGCGCGGGAGGCAGCGGAGGCGAACTGCTCACGGATGTCGGTGAGCCCGGCGCGGGACAGCTCCCGCGGGGTCTGGCTGAACCGCTTGTACGGGAGCGCGGACGCGGCCACGAGCGGCCAGTTGCCGTCCGGGAGCGGCTCGTCCATGCCCTCCCACATCAGCTTCGTGGAGCCCTTGCGGCCGCTGTGGCCGAGCTGTACGCCGATCGCGGCTCCGGGCGCCTGCGCGTGCACGAAGTCGGTGACGCGCCGCCACGCCTCGGTCTGCCGGCCGGTGTAGAGGCCGGCGCAGCCGGGCGTGATCCGGCCCTCCGCGCTGACGCACACCATCTCGGTCATCACCAGCCCGGCCCCGCCCAGCGCCCGCGCGCCCAGATGGACGAGGTGGAAGTCGCCGGGGACTCCGTCGACCGCCGAGTACATGTCCATGGGCGAGACGACGACCCGGTTGCGCAGGGTCAGGCCGCGCAGCCGGAACGGGGTGAACATCGGGGGCGTGCCGGGCGGGCAGCCGAACTCGCGTTCCACGGCCTCGGTGAAGCGCGGGTCGCGCAGCCGGAGGTTGCCGTGGGTGACGCGGCGGCTGCGGGTGAGCAGGTTGAAGGCGAACTGGCGGGGCGGCTGGTCCAGGTACAGGGCGAGGTTCTCGAACCACTCCAGGCTGGCCCGGGCCGCGCGCTGCGTGGAGGCGACGACGGGCCGCCGCTCCGCCTCGTAGGCGGTCAGGGCCTCGTCCAGTGTCTCCTGCTCCTCCAGGCAGGCGGCCAGAGCCAGTGCGTCCTCGACGGCGAGCTTGGTGCCGGAGCCGATGGAGAAGTGGGCGGTGTGGGCGGCGTCGCCGAGGAGGACGACGTTGCCGTGCGACCAGCGCTCGTTGACGACCGTGCGGAAGGTCGTCCACGTCGAGTTGTTCGACCTCAGGGGGTGGCCGCGGAGTGCTTCCGCGAAGATCTTGGCGCAGCGTTCGATCGACTCGGCTTCGTCGAGCTCGTCGAAGCCGGCCGCGTGCCAGACCTCTTCGCGCATCTCGATGATCACGGTGGAGGCGTGGGGCGCGTAGGGGTAGCCGTGGAGTTGCATCACGCCGTGTTCGGTCTCGGCGATCTCGAAGCGGAAGGAGTCGAAGGGGAAGTCCGCGGCGAGCCAGATGTAGCGGCAGCGGTGGGATGTGAGGTGCGGGCGGAAGGCGTCGGCGTAGGTCTCGCGGGTGGTGCTGTGGACTCCGTCGGCGGCGATGACCAGGTCGTGGGTCCGCGGGAGGTCCTCCGGGGCCTCGGTGCGGAAGCGGAGGTCCACGCCGAGTTCCCGGCAGCGGGTGTGGAGGATTTCCAGGAGGCGTTTTCTGCCGAGTGCGGCGAAGCCGTGTCCTCCGGAGGTGTGGCGGGTGTCGCGGTGGACGATGTCGATGTCGTCCCAGCGGATGAAGTCCCTCTGGAGGGCCTCGTAGACCTGGGGGTCGGCGTGTTCTATGCCGCCGAGGGTCTCGTCGGAGAGGACGACGCCGAAGCCGAAGGTGTCGTCGGGGGCGTTGCGTTCCCAGACGGTGATGTCGCGGGTGGGGTCGAGGCGTTTGAGGAGGGCGGCGGCGTAGAGCCCTCCTGGGCCGCCGCCGATGATCGCGACGCGTAGGGGGTGGCTTGCGTCGTGGGGTGGCTGCGGGTGCGTGGGGGCTTGTCGCGCCCCGCGGCGAAGCCGCAGATCGACACGGCCCCGCGCCCCTGAAGGGGTTGCGGTCACCGTCCGCTCCATTTGGGAGGGCGCTTCTCCGTGAATGCCGCGTGGAACTCTGCGTAGTCCTCTCCAGTCATCAGGAGGGCCTGGGTGGAGGCATCCAGTTCGATCGCGGTCGCAAGGGGCATGTCCAGCTCCGCCGTCAGCAGCGCCTTGGTCTGGGCGTAGGCCAGGGCCGGGCCGTCGGCCAGGCGGCGGGCCAGGTGCTGGGCCGTCTCGTCGGCCTGCCCGTCCTCCGTCAGTTCGCTGATCAGGCCGATGCGCTCCGCCTCGGGGGCGCGGACCGGGTCGCCCAGCATGAGCAGGCGGGTCGCGTGGCCCAGGCCGACGACCCTGGGCAGGAGGTAGGCCGCGCCCATGTCGCCGCCGGAGAGGCCGACCCGGGTGAAGAGGAAGGCGAAGCGGGCCGTGGGGTCCGCCACGCGGAAGTCGGCGGCCAGCGCGAGCACCGCTCCGGCGCCCGCCGCCACGCCGTGCAGGGCGGCGATCACCGGGAAGGGGCACTCCCGGATCGCGCGGACCACCTGCCCGGTCATCCGGTTGAAGTCCAGGAGCTGGGCGGTGTCCATGCCCAGAGTGGCGCCGATGATCTCGTCGACGTCGCCGCCGGAGCAGAAGCCGCGCCCCTCACCGGCCAGCACCAGGGCCCGTACGGACCGCTCCCGGGACAGCTCGGCGAGCAGGTCGCGCAGGTCGGCGTAGGCGCCGAAGGTGAGCGCGTTGAGCTTGGCGGGACGGGCCAGGGTGACGGTGGCGACGCCGTCGGTGACGTCGACGCGCAGGTGCTCCCAGCCCGGGGTGCGGGCGGCTGAGCCGGTGAAGGGACTCATGACGGGCGGCCTCCTCGGGCGGGCACTGCCTCACTGAGCTCTACCCCACGAAGTTATCACTCATCCGTGACTGTCGTCATGAGTGCGCGATAGACCGTTCGGGTAGGGAATCCACAAGGGGCCCGGGCGCACTCCGGGCCGGTTACATCCGTCACAGATCATCCACACCGGCGTAACGGTGGGGGCAGCTGTGCGCGGCACCGCGCTCACCTGGGTAAGCCGTGCGGCAAGGGGGCCGACAGCCCCTCCTGCGGTGCCCCTCGGTCGCCTCCGAAAAGCGGCGCCGTACCATTCCTAAGGTTGAAAGCAGGATGTCCTGCTCCATGAACGGACCCGCCTTGTACGAACTGCCCTCAGCCCCCGCCTCCTGGCGCGTCGCGCTGCCGCACACCGTCGCGGCGGTGCCCGTGGCCCGTGCCCTGGTCCGTACGGCGCTGGCCGAGCATGAGCACGGAGCCGACCGCGACACCGCGGAGCTGCTCACGGCGGAGCTGGTGGCCAATGCCGTGGAGCACACCTCCGGCGAGACCCCGATAGAGCTCGTGGTGGAGCTGATGCCGTCGGGCTGCCAGGTCGAGGTGCACGACACCGACCCGGCACCGCCCGGCGACCTCACGTGTCCGGCCGTCGAGATGCCCGACCCGTGGCAGGAGCACGGGCGCGGTCTGCTGCTGATCCGCGCCCTGAGCTCCTCGTGCGGGCACCGGTCCACCGAGTCCGGCAAGGCGGTGTGGTTCCGACTGCCCGTGGTGCCGGCTCAGCGGCGGTCTCCGGCCTGAGGACGACCGCGTTCAGCCGAGCGTCGCGACCAGGACCGCCTTGATGGTGTGCAGGCGGTTCTCCGCCTCGTCGAAGACGACGGAGTGCGCCGACTCGAAGACCTCGTCCGACACCTCCAGGTACTCCAGGCCGTGGGCCTCGTGGATCTCCTGGCCGACCTTGGTGCCGAGGTCGTGGAAGGCGGGCAGGCAGTGCAGGAACTTCACGTCCGGGTTGCCGGTGGCGCGCAGGACGTCCATGGTCACCGCGTACGGGGCGAGGGCGGTGATCCGCTCGCCCCAGACCTCCTTCGGCTCCCCCATGGAGACCCAGACGTCCGTGGCGACGAAGTCGGCGCCGCGGACGCCTTCGTCCAGGGTCTCGGTGAGCGTGACGCGGGCGCCGCTGCTCTCGGCGAGCGCGCGGGCCCGGTCGACGACCTCCTCGGCCGGCCAGTACGCCTTCGGGGCGACGAGACGCACGTCCATGCCGAGCAGGGCGCCGGTGACCAGGTAGGAGTTGCCCATGTTGAAGCGGGCGTCACCCAGGTAGGCGAAGGCGATCCGGTTCAGCGGCTTGGCGCAGTGCTCGGTCATGGTCAGCACGTCGGCGAGCATCTGGGTGGGGTGCCAGTCGTCGGTGAGCCCGTTGTAGACGGGGACACCGGCGTGGGCCGCCAGCTCCTCCACCTTCCGCTGGCTGTCGCCCCGGTACTCGATCCCGTCGTACATCCGGCCCAGCACCCGCGCGGTGTCCTTGACGGACTCCTTGTGACCGATCTGCGAGCCGGACGGGTCGAGGTACGTCGTCGAGGCGCCCTGGTCGGCCGCCGCCACCTCGAACGCGCAGCGGGTGCGGGTCGAGGTCTTCTCGAAGATCAGCGCGATGTTCCGGCCCCGCAGGTACTGGGTCTCGGTCCCGGCCTTCTTGGCGGCCTTCAGCTCGGCGGCCAGCTCGAGGAGACCGCGGAACTCCTCCTCGGTGAAGTCCACCTCCTTGAGGAAGTGGCGGCCGGCGAGGGCGGTCGGGACTGTCGCCATGGGGGCGCTCCAGGGGATGCGGACGGGAAACAACGACTCTGGAATACTATACGAAGCTCAGCATGCCTATACAGACCCTGTCCGGGAGCGCACGGGGCCTACACGGGCTCCCGTTCGACCGGGCAGCTCATGCACCGCGGGCCGCCCCTCCCCCGCCCCAGCTCGCTCCCCGGGATCTCTATCACCTCGATTCCCTGTTTGCGCAGGTGGGTGTTGGTCGTGGCGTTCCGTTCGTAGGCGACCACCACGCCGGGCTCGACGGCGAGGACGTTGCAGCCGTCGTCCCACTGCTCGCGTTCGGCCGCGTGCACGTCCTGGGTGGCGGTCAGCACCCGGATCTCGTTCAGCCCGAGCGCGGCGGCGATCGCTCGGTGCATGTGCTCCGGCGGGTGGTCGGTGACCTTCAGCTCCTTCTCACCGACACCCGGTTCGATGGTGTACGAGCGGAGCATGCCGAGGCCCGCGTACTGGGTGAAGGTGTCCCCGTCGACCATCGTCATCACGGTGTCGAGATGCATGAAGGCACGCCGCTTGGGCATGTCGAGCGCCACGATCGTCTCGGCGGACCCGGCGGCGAACAGCTTGTGCGCGAGCATCTCCACGGCCTGGGGCGTGGTGCGCTCGCTCATGCCGATGAGCACCGCCCCGTTGCCGATGACCAGGACGTCCCCGCCCTCGATGGTGGACGGGTAGTCGGCCTGCCCCTCGGACCAGACGTGGAAGGCCTCGTCCCGGAACAGCGGGTGATGCCGGTAGATCGCCTCGAAGTGCACGGTCTCGCGCTGCCGGGCCGGCCAGCGCATGGCGTTGATGGACACCCCGTCGTAGATCCAGGCGGAGGTGTCACGCGTGAAGAGGTGGTTGGGCAGCGGATCCAGCAGGAAGTCGTCCAGTTCCATGACGTGGAAGCGCACGGAGGTCGGCTCCGGGTGCACGTCGAGGAACTCGCGCTTGGTCATGCCGCCGACCAGCACCTCGGCGAGCTCCTGCCCGGGCAGGTTCTCGAAGGCGGCTCTGAGGTGGTCGGTGGCGAGCGGGCCGTACTCCTTCTCGTCGAAGACCCGGTCCAGGACGAGGCTTCTGGCCACCGGGACCTCCAGGGTCTCGGCCAGCAGGTCACCGAAGAGGTGGACGGTGACGCCCCGGTCGCGCAGCACGTCGGCGAACCCGTCGTGCTCGGCGCGGGCCCTGCGCACCCACAGCACGTCGTCGAAGAGCAGCGAGGTCTTGTTGCTCGGGGTGAGCCTTTTGAGCTCGAGATCGGGCCGGTGCAGGATGACGCGGCGCAGCCGCCCGGCCTCGGAGTGGACGTGGTATGCCATGCCTCCATCCTGACCACCGGAGCGCCCGTTGACGCGCTGCTCGCGCGTTTCCGCGCACCCTTGTTCGCGTCTGTCTGACGACAACGGCCCGCTTCCGGGTCATCCGCTGGGCAGCGGCTGGAGCAGTTCGGGCCGGGCGAGCAACCGCCGGGGGGCGTGCCCCCGGTCGACGGCGGCGCGGGCGACGATCCAGCCGGCCAGGACGTGCGGGTCGGCCGGATCGCGGGCGAGGCTCTCGGCGTAACCGTCCAATGCCGCGGAAGGGTTCCCGGCGGCGAGGTGCTCATCGGGGGTACGCGGGACGGCGGGCCGGGTGGCGAAGGCGTGCGTGCGCAGGTCCGGCCAGATCGGCCGGTCCGGACGGAGGCGCGGGGAGGCGGACGGGGACGCTTCCGGTACGACGTTGCGCAGGCGCCATTCCGTGCGGTGCAGGGCGGCGGCCGTACGGGCCCGGGCGAGCGCGGCCGGGTCGACGGGTTCGCGCAGCCAGGCGTCGACGGTCGCCGCGAGGCCGGTGACGAGTCTGCGCCCGGCGGCGGTGAGCCGGCCACTGGCCAGCAGGGTACGCACGACCAGCCGGGTCTGCAGCCGGCGCAGCGCGAAGTGGTATGCGGCGGCGTCGGGTTGGTGCGGTTCGGCCATGCGGTCCCGCCAGAAGCCGGTGACGCCGGTGAACGCGTACGCGCCGTGCAGCAGACCCGTGAGGTGCCGCGGGTCGGCACGCCAGGGCGCGTAGTAGCGCTCCTCGCCGTCGTCGTCGAGGAGCGGGAAGAGGTGGAGGAGCGCTCCGAGCTTGCTGTGCTGGAACTCGTGAACCAGGGTTTCGGCGAGGGCCGCACCGCCGGCGGGGCGGGAGATCACCATGGCGCCGTAGGAGTCCCCGCCGGACGCCGACAACCCCACGGTCGGCGGCGCGGGCGGCGTCACGGAGGTCCTGCCCCAGGGCACAACCGAGCGGATCAGGGCCGGGTCCAGCCGCCCGGGCCCGTCGGCGGCCGCACCCGGCCCGGTGAGGACCCCGACGGCCTCGTCGAACACCCGCTGCCACTCCGCCGCCTCCTCGGCGTCGAGTCTGGCGGGAGGCAGCGGATCGTCGAGGTCGCGGTAAGGGTCGAGATCGTCCAGGGGGATGGCGACGGGGCTGTTGGCGGCGGTATGGGTGAGCGTGCGGAGGGGGAACCAGTGGACAGCGGTGTCCCCGGGGGCCTCGTCGCACGGCGTTTTCCGCGCCGTCCCGGCGCCCGGTGCCGGTTCCCGCCCTCCCAGCGGGGCCGTGGCCGGCCGGCAGGTCACGAATACCGCGGTTCCGTTCCTGCCGGGGCCGGTGACGGTCAGTTCGCCCCGGCTCGTTCTGGCCCGGCCGACCGTCAGTCCGTCTTCCGCGTCCGGTATCCGGGCCAGGCCCAGGCCCGGCAGGTGCAGGCCGCCGTCGGTGAGAGGGACCCGGAGGGCCGTCTCCGTGCCGGCGTGCAGGGACGCCGTGACCGCCAGGGCACACAGGTGTCCGGCCTCCGCCCACAGCGGCGGCCCGCTCGCGGAGCCGTGCACCCGGCGCAGCATATGGGCGATCCAGCCGCCGGTCGCCGGGGCGAGCAGCAGTCGCTCGACCGCCTCGGGGGCCCGCTCCGAGGCCGACTTGAGGACGTCCCAGGCCTCGGCGGCCGGAGTCAGGGGCGTGGGCAGCGCGGCCAGGCGGTCCAGCAGCGTCCGCAGGAGGAGCAGGCGTCGCGCCCGCTCCCCCCGTTCGAGGAAGGCGACGGCCTCCGCCGAGCCCGCTCCGGCGGCCAGTTCCGCGAAGAGCCGGTCGGGCATGCGGAACGGGGCGGGGCGCGGCTCGCTGGTCATGAGCGGGGACCTCCGGTTGGGTGCGCGGGCATGCGGGAACCCCGACGGGCACCTTGCCCGGTCGGGCTCTGCCGTCAGGACGGGTGGCGGCTATTCGGCCCGGGCGCCGGCGGCGACGCCCTCGCCTCCACCCCTGACCCTGCTGCGTGCGCGCAGAACCTCTTCCAGAAGGCGGGCGTTGCGGTGCAGCGGCGGGAGACCGTCCACGGCGGTCAAGGGCAGCGCCGCGACGTCCGCCAGATCCGACTCCCAGACGTCGGTGCGCCCAGCGGCGACCAGATCACCGGCAGCGGCCTCGGCATGGTGCAGAGCGGACGGCTGGTCCAAGATGCTCCCCCTTCTCGCACGGTGGACGCGATGCCCCGTGTCCTTTTCCATCATGGCCATTTCAGCCCGAGTCGAAAACCGTACGATCACGCCACTCGATCATTCCGGATCGCGCGGGCGTCACATCCTTGGTTCCAACTCGTGCAGCGCATCGGCGAGTTCACGTTTGCGCTCCGGATCGTCGTCCATGGACACCACGGCGTCGAACAGCTCCCACAGCGCCCGGGGATGGTGCCGGCGGAGCCCGTTGAGGATGCCGGTGGCGTCCGTACGAGCCCTGGGGTGACGGGGCAGCATGGCCGTGACACGCGGGTCCAGCAAGCTGATCACCGCCTGCCGTTCGGTGGGGTCGCCCATCAGCGGATAGGCGAGCAGCGCCTGCACCGCCCGCTGCATCGGCGAGGCCGGACGTTCCCCGGCGGTCCGGCCCGTCGACGGCAGGTTCTCGGTGCGCCCCGGGGTCTGCAGCCGGATCTCGGGATACTGCAGAGTACGTCCCGCTTCCCTGAGAGCCGCGATACGTGCCTGTACGGCCGGAAACAGCTCCTGCGCATCGGGCGGCGCGGGCAGGGCGGTGGCGCGCTCACCCAGCAGACCGAGCAGGATGTCGGAGAAGAGCCCGGTGGCGCCCACGGGGTCGTTGGCGGCGGCCCGGCCGCGGCCCGCGGCGCGCAGCACGGTCTGCCGGTGGACGAGGTCGCGCCGCCCCACCGGCAGCGCCTCGGGCGGCAGTTGGTCCCGGAAGCCGAGGGCCTCCTCGAAGGTCTCGCACGCGTCCACGATCCACAGCTGCTCGGCGAATCCCGGCACCGCGTCCCCGGCGTACCGGTCGAGCGCGGAGTCCAGGTCGATGCCCACCTTGTCGCCGGTGGTGGCGTCGGCGCAGAACAGCCGCAGATGACCTGAACGGTCCAGGACGCCGTGCCCGCCCCACCACACCCACAGGACGTCACCCTGGGCCGCCGGCAGTTCACGGACGAGGACACGACGCAGCGTGGCCTGGTCGGCGGGCCGGTACGGGACTTCGGGGACGTAGGGCGGCAACGGGGACAGATGGAGGCGGAGCTGGTCTTCAGGAACCCCCGCTTCCCGCAGCAGCCGGTGGAACCGGACCGCGTCCCGGGCGGGACCGGGCAGATCCCAGCCGGAGCCGGCGTCGAATGCCTCGATGCCGACGATGAGCGCGTGTACACGGGCGGGGTCCACACGTCGCGGCGGGACGGACGGGTCCGGGCCGGTCACGGGAGGCGGTCCACGATGTGGCGGTACACCGCCGGGTTGGTCCAGTAGGCACTGTGCGCCGCGGGGAACGGCTGGCGGCTGTCCACGGCGATGTCGGTGACGCGTCCCGGGAAGAGGCCCGCGCCCAGGTAGCCGAGCAGATCGCGGGGATCGTACAGGTTGAGCCAGTCGGGGACGTGCGGCGGCAGCGCGGCGGGGTGTTCCAGAGAGGGCAGGGAGCCCGACTCGTACAGGAAGGGCCCCTGCGAGCCGGCGGTGACCAGGAGCCGGACCTGGGGCAGCGGGGTGAGGATCAGCGTGTCCAGGGCGATGATGCCGCCGAGACTGTGGGCGACGATCGCGACGGGGGGCTCCAGGCCGGCGAGCAGCTCGCGCAGCCCCGCGCGTACCGCCTCACCGCGGCTGAGGTAGCGCAGGACGTCCCCGGCGGCGGGGTGGGCGGCCTCGGTGAGGGCGCGCCGACGGCGTACGGCGGCACGGGAGGCGGCCGAGCCCGCGGCCCGCAGCAACAGGGAGCGCAGTCCGCGTTCCGTGCCTCGGGGCGGGACGCCGAGTGCCCCGGCGAGCCGGTCGGTGACGGCGTCCCGGACGTCGCCGACCGGGACCATCGGGGCGTCGGCGTCGAGGGCGTCGGCGATGATCCGGGCGGTCAGGGAGCGGGCGGCGAGGGCCGCGAGGGCGTCCGGGTCGAGGGCCTGGGCGGCGGGCCCGAGCAGTGGGTGGGCGGCCAGGTCGGTGGCGGCGCGGGACAGACCGGGACCGAGCTCGGCGGCGGGAGCGTCCCCTTGGGCGGCGAGCGCGGCGAGCTGTGCCTGGAGTTTCTGCTCCTGCGGCACGGAACCCGGCGGACGCTCGGTCGGAGGCCCCGACCCGGCGGCGGCGAGGGCGAGTTCGGCATACGGGTCGGCGTAGAGGGCGGCCCAGGCGGCGGCCGTGTCGTCGTCGCCCTGATCGGCCGGGGTCTCGGCCGGGCCGCGGGATGTGCCCGCAGCCGGGGGGAGACTCGCCCCGCCGGCGGCCAGCGTGGCGCCGTGCGCGCCGCCCCAGTAGTACGGCGCGACGCGCAGTCCCCCGCGCAGAGCGTTCAGACCGGCCGCGACACGCCCGGCGAGCGCGGAGAAACCGGGCTCACGCACCCCGGTCCCATGGATGAAGACGACCGCCGTCAATGTGCCCCCCGTGACACTGGTGCAGCGTGTGTACGACTCCCGATGCGCCGTCAACTTATCAGTATCCTGGGTAGGTTGAGCTCGCGCCAAGGTGCGGGACCCACCTGCGGCTGAAGGGCCGGCCGGACAACCGGAAAACCGGACAACAGGGGGATATGGTGAGCCCTGATGCGTTGATCATGCATGTCGTGGGTGCCTCGGCCCTGATCCTGGTGGCCGCGCACGCGGGCGGCTGGCTGGCCCGGCGGCTGAAACAGCCGTACATCGTGGGACAGCTGACGGCGGGTATCGCGCTCGGCCCCTCGTTGCTGGGAAGCGTGGCTCCGGGGTCGTACGAGACGCTGTTCCCGGCGGGGATCTCCCCGGCGCTGACCGCGTTCGCGCAGTTCGCGCTGGTGGTGTTCCTGTTCGCGGTGGGCTACGAGCTGGACCTGAAGATCCTGGGCCACCGGGCGCGCGCCTCGGTGACGGTGGCGGCGGCCACGTTCGTCGTGCCGATGGCGGTGGGCAGCGGCTGCGCGCTGCTGTTCCGGGATCAGCTGCGTGACCTGGGCATGCCGCGGGACCTCAGCCCGGGCACGGTGGTGTTCGCCGGGGTCGCCCTGTCGATAACGGCGGTGCCCGTGCTGGCGGCCATCGTGCGGGAGAACGGCCTGTCCAGTTCGGCACCGGGTGTGGTGGCCCTGTCCGCCGCCGGGCTGCTGGACGTGATCGGCTGGACGGTGCTGGCCGGGGCGCTGATGGAGGGGGGCGGCGAGACGGCGCTCGGCTGGCCGTGGCGGGTGGCGCTCGCGGTCGGCTTCATCACCGTGATGGCGCTCGCGGCCCGGCCGGTACTGCGCGGGCTGCTGTGGGGCACGCGGATGGAACCCTCGCTGCGGCTGGCGCTGCTCATCGGTTTCGCCCTCGGCTCGGCCTGGGTGACGCACTCCCTCGGGCTGCATGTGATCTTCGGTGCGTTGCTGGCCGGGGTCGTGGCGCCGCGGGAGAAGGACGGGACGCTCGACCCGGATCTGCTGCGGCCCCTTCATGACGTCGGCTCGCTGCTGCTGCCGTTCTTCTTCGTGGTTTCGGGGCAGTCCGTGGCGCTGAACAGCATGGATGCCACGGGCTGGATCACGCTGGTGGTGGTGACGGCGCTGGCGGTCATCACCAAGACCGGCAGCGGCACGGTGGCCGGCCGGCTCGGCGGTCTGGACCGGCATGACGCGCGGACCGTGGGTGTCCTGATGAGCACACGTGGTCTCACCGAGCTGATCGCTCTCAACGCGGGCTTCCAGGCGGGCCTGCTGAGCAGACCCCTCTACACGGTCCTGGTCTTCATGGCCCTCGCCACGACGCTCCTCACTCAGCCGTTGCTGCTGCTGGTCCGCCGGCCGGCCGAACGGGACCGGCGCGGGTCCGCTGTCCGGGAACCGGTCACGCCGCCGCTCCACCAGCCTCCGGACGGCACACCTGCGGCCCCCGCGGCAGACGTGAGCTGACCTCGGGTGTCCCCGGCCGGGGGCACTGCCCGCGTGGCCGGGCGCTGCCTGCGTGGCCGCGCCCGACCCGGGTGACCCGGCGCCGCTTCCTACAGCGGCATAGGAGCGATGTCGCACTCGATGCGCCGGCGGTGGCGGGCCGCATCGAGCCAGGGGTGGTCGGGGCGGACCACGCGCGCGAGGCGGTCAACGGCCTTGCGCTGCAGTTCGTCCGCCTCCGCGCCCCGGCCGAGGCCCCGCAGATCGAGGGCGAGGTTGGCGGTGCACGACAGGGTGAGCGGGTGTTCCTCTCCGGCGATGTCGGCCAGCAGCGGCAGATTGGCCTCGTCGATCTCGCGCGCCCTGTCGAAGTCCAGGCGCCCGTACGCCGTGTTGGCCCGGCCGATGGCGACGGTCAGCGTGGTGACGTGGTTCGGGCCCAGCACCTCGCCCAGCAGACGGGCCGCGTCGTCCTCCTGCTCCTGCGCTTTGTCGAAGTCCCCGAGGGCACGGAGGGTGGCGGCCAGGTTGGCCTTGGTCAGCAGGGTGTACGCGTGTTCGCCACCGAGGCGCTGTCCGTAGCGCCGCACCGTCTCCTCGGCCAGCCGCCGGGAGCTGTCGAGGTCCCCGGCCAGGCGCTGGTCGACGGACACGTTGGTCGCCGTCGACAGCGAGTCGAAGTGGTCGGGCCCGTAGCGGTTGACGAAGCGCCGCAGCGTCTCTTCGGCCAGCTTGGCGCCCTCGGAGATCGCCCCGTCCCGGCGCCGGCACACCGCGAGGTTGCGGGCGATGCGCAGGGTGAGCGGATGCTCCTCACCGAGCGCGGTGTGCGCCCTGCGGTACACGTCCTCCTGGAAGTCGCGCGCGCCGGGGTAGTCGCCACTCTCGCGCATGTCGATGGACAGGCCGTTGAGGGTGTTGAGGGTGAAGAAGTTGGCGGGGCCGAACATCAGGTCGCGCAGCCGGGCGTTCTCCTGGTCCAGTGGCAGGGCTTCCCGGAACTGCCCGCAGAGTCTCAGGTCGACGACCCAGCTGTGGACGGCGCTCAGCGTGACGGGATCGTCCGTGCCGAACTGGGACCGGGCCAGCTCGGTGGCCTCCTGGCTGAGGTCCCGCGCTTCCTGGAACCGGCCCTGGTAGCGGCGGGCGTCGGCCGTCTTGCACAGGGAGTCGATCAGTTCCTCGGGTTCGAGGTCCTGGCGGCGCGAGGCCTCCAGCGCCTTCTCGCTGAGGGGGATCGACTCGGGGACCTGCCCGACCTGCCGCAACAGGAACGAGAGGCTCTTGGTCATACGGATGACGCGGAGGTCGTCCTCGCCCGACGTGGCGAGCCAGGCGTTCCACGCCTGCCGGGCGTAGTCCGCGGCGCCCGCGTGGTCTCCCCAGTAGTACAGGAACCACACGGTGTCGGAGACCAGGTCCCGTACCCAGTCGTCGGAGCTGGTGACCGCCTGCGAGGCGAGCACGTGCGGCAACAGCGCCTGGTAGGCGGGCCACTCCAGCGACGAGGAGTAGGCGCCCGGTTTGGCCGCCGAGAGCAGCTGGTGCGCGGCACCGCGCATCCGCTCCCGTTCCTCGGAACTCAGCTTGGCCAGGAGCACGGTCTGCAGCAGGCGGTGCATCTGCAGCGTGTCGGACCGTGGATCCACCTTGACCAGGGAGAACTGGCTCAGGTCGCGCACGGCGCGGTTCAGCCGGATCGGCTCGCGCAGCAGCGGGTCGATCTGGGGGGTGATGCTGACGCCCCGGCTGCCGCGCAGCATCGAACGCGGGATCGGCTCGGGAGCCATGCTGGCGCAGATGTCGAGGAGTTGCCGGGCGCCGGGGTTGTTCTCCCGGATGCGCTCCAGCGAGAGGTCCCAGGCCGCGGCGACGGAGACCGGGTAGTCGGGGGCCGGGTCCAGTTCGAGGATCTCGGGGCTGCGCTGGGCGAGCAGATCGAGGTACTCGTCGACGAGCATGCCGGTGACGGCTCGCCAGGCACCCGCCTGCTCCACAGCGAGCGGCAGGTCCCCCAGGGCCTCGGCGAGCCGGTCGGCGTCCTCCGTGGACAGGTCGGGCGAGCGTTTCTGGAGCAGCTCGATGGACTCCTCCCGCTCGAACACGTTGACCGGCAGGGGGGTGGCCACCCGCTCCCAGGCCCGGTTCCGGGAGGTGACGATGACCTTCCCCGGCCCGTTGGCGGGGAAGTACTTGCGCACCGCCTCGACGTCCTCGGCGTTGTCGAAGATGAGCAGCCAGTCGTCGTACGGCGCTCCTGTGCGCAGCGCTTCCAGCACCGCGGGCACGGCCGTGTTGGCGGCGGGAGCGCCGTGGCTGTCCTGTCCGGTCGGGGCGACGCCCAGCTGGCCCGCGAGGGTGGCCAGCGCGGCGAGGATGAGGCTCTCCCGCTCGGCGGGGATCCAGCAGATCACTTTGTAGTCGTGCTGGTGGGTGTAGATGTACTCCAGCGCGAGCTGCGACTTGCCGACGCCGCCCAGTCCGTGCAGCGCGTGCGGCAGCACCGCCGCCGTGTCCTGGGCGTCAAGCTGCTCCTCCACGGCCCTCAGCAGCGCCTGCCGGCCGACGAACGAGGTGTTCCTGAGCGGAACGTTCACCAGAAGGGCGGGCGAAGTGGTCGTGGTGCTCTCCATGAGCGGCTCAGCCTCCGGGGCTTCGGGTTGGTTCGCGTCGGTTACCAGGCTCTGCACATTTTCTCCATCACGGTAAGGAATGCCCGATATGGGATCACTCCCGTCAGAGCCGCCGGGTGATCCCCCGTCGCCCGCGTGGTTCACCTCAGTGGGTGTACCTGGGGGCAAACCGGGGTCCACCCGTTCGGCCGCAGCGGCCGGCACCAGCGTGGAGAGTTGTGGCTCGATGCGCCTGGCCCGGTCCGAGTACGCCCCCGAGAGGGCGCGCATCACGGCGAGTTCGCTGCGCACCCAGCCGTGCTCCGACGGGTCGGGCAACGCGGCGCCCACCGGGTCGTGCAAGGCGGCCCGCAGCGCGACACCCCGCTCGCCGGCGGCGGGCAGCTCGCCCACCACACTGACGGTGCGGGCGAGCTGGCTGCGGGTCGTGGTGGCGAGCAGTGCCTCACGGACTCCGTCGGCGAACTCGGGACGCCCCTCGCCGCCACGGTCCCAGTCGATCAGCCCACCCATCAGGATCTCGGCGAGGTGGTCGGGACCGGTCTCCGGCATGGTGCGCCGTCGCAGCTGTTCCACGAGGTCGAAGTCGAAGGGAACGGCGGCCAGTTGGGTGGCGAGTCGGCGCGCGGCCGGGGTGGCGAGGGTGAAGAAGCGGCGGACGGCGGTGGTGGCGGCGCGCGGGAAGCGTGGGGCGCGCAGGCCGGGCGCGGGCGCCCCCTTGGCGAGGGCGCCGGCCAGGACGACGGGCAGGGAACGGCGTACCCCGCGTTCGCCGGTGACGAGGTCGGCCCAGACGGCGAGGGAGCCGGGCTTCAGCGACAACACGGGGACGGGCACGGAGTCGTCGCCCGCCTCGGGCAACGGCCGCAGGGGGTCGGGTCCGCCGGGCGGCGCCCAGTGTCCGAGGCCGTCGTTGGTGGCGCCGAATCCACCGGCCTCCAGGACCGCGGGGTACGGGTAGAGCGAGGTGCGGTGGCGCAGGTGCGGGGGCAGCAGGTGCACGAGGGCCGTGGGACCGGCGTGGGCCAGGCGGCCCAGCAGTTCGTCGGCGGCGGGGGCGGCCCAGCCGTGCGCGAGTCCGTCGGTGACGACGAGGAAGACCCGTCCGCCCCGCCCGTCGAGGAGTTCGGCGGGGTCAGCGGCGGCGCCCGCGGAGCTCCAGCGCAGGGTTGCGGCGCCGGTGCGCGGTACCTGTACCCCGACCGTGCGCACGCTCCGGAAGGAACCGCTGTGCTCGGCGGCCTGGGCGAGGCGCGCGGTGGTGTCCTCCCAGATCCGCATGGTGGGGGCGTTGTCGACGAGCAGCACCAGGTCGAAGGCCGAGGCACGGGCGGGCCGCAGGAAGGGCAGCCACAGGCCGTCCACCACCCCTTGTTCGGCGGTGATCTCCTCGTCCAACTCCAGGGTGTCGCGGGAGGGGACGCGCCGGGCCAGTCGGTGCAGGGCGCGGGCGAGCAGGGCCGTGGCCCGGCCCGGGGCGTGCTGCGGACGGTCGTCCGGGGCCAGCAGCGGCCGCCCGACGTGCAGCGTGACGGTGCCCTCCGGGTCGGGTAACAGCCGGGCCGGCACGGGCGCCGACGGCCGTGGACCGGGGCGGTCCCGCGGCGGGGCAGGCACGTCGGGGATGCCGGTGTCGCCTTCGGGCGGCTGAGGGGTGGTTACGGGGTCGGTGGCGGACGCTTCGACGGGGTCGCACGACGCGGCCGGGGACCGCGCATCCGCCGGCTCCCGGGTGCTTGCCGCCGTGGTGTCGTGAGCCGGCGCCGGGGCCTGGCCCGCGGGGACCGGGTCGCCGTACCGGGACCGGTGCGCGGCGAGCCAGACGGCGTCCGCGACCTCCTGCCAGTGCGGCGTGAAGGACTCCTCGGCGCCGGGGCCCGGGTGTGGCCGGGAGTCCTGTCCCAGGGCAGCCGTGAGCGCCGCTCCGTGCTCACTCGCGCGTTCGACGGACTCCGGGAACGCCGACGGAGGCGACGTCCCCGATACGGGGTCCCCGTCGCCGGGCCCGGATGCGCGCTCCCTGGGAAAGCCGTTCATTCAGCGGCCCTTCGCGAGGTCGCGGAGCAGCATTTCCACGAGCTTACGCCCGTCACCATCCGCCTGGAAACCACCCGCGGTAGTCATCTGGACCGCGTTGAGTAGCTGGTCCAGTGAGTGGGTGCCGCCGGACTGGACCCGCTGCACGAACAGGTCCACCAGGTCCTCGGTGCCCCGCGGCCGGGCCCCCAGGTGCCCCTCCACCAGGGCCAGCAGCTGCTCGCGGGTGGGCGTGCGCATCTCCAGCGGCAGGCAGCGCCGCCGGAAGGCCGCGGGGAACTGGCGCTCTCCGTTGCTGGTGATCACCACGACCGGGAACTCCCGGCATTCGACGCGTCCGCCGCGCACCACGGCCTGGCCCCCGGGATCACTGGTGTGGACACGCGCCTCCTCGGCGGCGTCGCGGACCAGCTCCGGGACGTCATAGCTTCCGTTCTCCAGGACGTGCAACAGGTCGTTCGGCAGGTCGATGTCGCTCTTGTCGAGTTCGTCGACGAGGAGCACACGGGGACGATCGTAGGGCAGCAGAGCCGTACCGAGGGGGCCGAGAGCGATGAAGTCACCAAGAGGCGGCGGGAGTTGACGCGCTTGTAATGTGACCGCGGTCTTGTCGTCCGCGCCGGATGTCGCACCTTCGGGTGTTTCCTCGATGCGCGCGGGCGCCGAGCTCCGCAGCCCGGCCTGCCAGGCGGCGATGGCCTGGGCCCGCCCCATGGCATCGTGCTCGTACAGGCCGTCCCGCAAGGTGGTACGGCTGACGATGTTCCATTCGAGCACCCGGCCGAGTCCCAGTTCCCGGGAGATCACGTAGGCGAGGGTGGACTTGCCGACCCCGGGCGGGCCGGTGATCAGCAGCGGCCTGCGCAGCAGTAGCGCGGCGTTCACGGTGTCCGTCTCGTCGGCGGACAGCCGCGGCGTGACCTCGCCGGGGCCCAGGCGGCGCAGCGCGCCGTCCGGGTCGTCCGGGGGCGGGGGCTGGGCCGGGCCGCCGCGGAAGCGCCGCCAGGGCGGCGGGGCCGGCAGCCGGGGCGGCACGGCCGGTTCCCGGCCGGTGCCGTGGAACACGTGCCAGCCGTTCAGGGCCGTCTGCTCCTGCGCGCTCATGCCGGTGCCTCCTCGCTGGCGGGGTCGCCTGGGTCGGTGGTCTGGATGTCGACAAGCCGAGTGGGATCGTCCCAGAAGAAGCCGATGTGCCGGCCGAGGAACCGGCCCGGTCCCTCGGTGTGCAGTTCGGCGTTCTGCCGCAGGCGGTGGATGGCCGTGGGGATCTGCGCGGGCGTGGGCACGGCGGCGAACACCGCGGTCACGACCTCCCGGCGCTCCTCCAGGAAGACGCCTCTTCGGTCCCAGATCGCCAGCCCTATGCCTTCCGCTATGGCCGCCTTGAGCGCCGCCATGGCGGCGACGTCGTCCGGAGCGTCCAGCACCACGGCCGTGTGTCCGCTGTCCCCGGCGAGCGCCGCCTGCCAGGCGTCGAGCCTGCTGCGGTCCGTCCCACGCCAGCCGTGCACCGTGGCCCCGTACCGGCGCAGGGCGTGCCAGCGTTCCCGCCACTGGTGCCGCACCAGGGCGTCGTCGCTGCGCATCCGCTCCAGACTGCGTAAGTGCACCCCGTACTTGAGGCCGAGCGGCAAAGGCAGACCGTCGCCGATCCGGTACGTCAGTCCCGCCACGTCGTGGTTGAGGAGGTCGTACGGGAGCACGAACTCGATGTACGGCGGTGGCTGCCGCCGTCCGCTCGGTTCCGGCTCGCGGGACGCCGACCAGAGGCGGGCGCCCTGCCTCAGTGCCTGTTCCACGGCCGTGCCGAGCGCGTCCAGGGTGGTCATGGCCGGTTCACAGGGCTGGGGGTCCCAGTGGCCGGGCACCGTGTTGAGCCAGGGCCGTACGACGACTTCGCCGGAGCCGTCCCGGGTCGGCTCGACAGCGACGATCAGACAGCGCGGAATGTCGGGATCGAAGACCTTCTCGACCCGTGCCTCCCGGCGCCGAGCCAGCTCCTCGGCCAGTCCCTCCCTGCGGGCCCAGTCGTCGACCCAGCCGGACAGGGCGGCGCGGTGCGCGGGGGTGACGGCCAGCCGGGCGGCCTGGTCGAGGAGGAGAACGGCGGGCGGCAGTCCGTCCGGCTGCACGTTCCACTCCAGGACGTGCGCGAAGAGCTGGTCGGGAGAGAGCCCGGTGGGGAGGTAGAGGCTGTTGAGCTCCTCCACGAGGTCGTCCCGCAGCTGGACCGCGGGAATCTCGCCCCTGGTGAGGACGGCACGCGCGCTGTATTCGTCCTTCCGGTTCAGCGGGCCGGGCAGCTCGGGCACGGCGGGAGGGGCGGGGGCGATCAGCCGGTCCAGTTCGTCACCAGCCAGGGTGCCCTCGAGGATGCGGACCACCCCGACCAGTACGTGTTCCCCGCCTGCCACGTTCAGCGCGGTGCGCACCAGCGTCACCGCGTCCTCGCGCAGTCGAACGCCCCGCACGTCGACGTCCCGGCCGAGCTGCTCCCCGAGCACCGCGGCGAACTGCACCCGGCCCGGCGGGTCCTCCATGCAGCTCAGCTCGCAGAGTGCGTCGGTCAGCCTGGACAGCAGTAACAGACCCCGCTCGGCCCCGGAACCGACGTCGGAGCCGCCGAACTTCACACCTGTCTCCACCGACTTTCCCCCATGAGCCGGTATGCCTGCCTGACCGACCTGCGAAGTTAGCACGGCACCTGACGGTTAACCAGGGACAAGTGAGGTCAGGAGGAGTGAAGTCCGGCCGAGTGACACCAGGTTGGAACACTCGGCCGAATCGCTACAGCCGCGGGTCCACCGGCTCCGACTCCAGCGCCAGCACCCCGAACACCGCCTCGTGCACCCGCCACAGCGGCTCGCCCTCGGCCAGCCGGTCCAGGGCCTCCAGGCCCAGGGCGTACTCGCGGATCGCCAGCGACCGCTTGTGGTTCAGGAACCGCGAACGCAGACGGGCCAGGTTCTCCGGGCGCGTGTACTCCGGGCCGTAGATGATCCGCAGGTACTCGCGGCCGCGGCACTTGATGCCGGGCTGCACCAGACGGCCCTGGCTGTCGCGGACCAGCGCCCCGACCGGCTTCACCACCATGCCCTCGCCGCCGCGGCCGGTCATCTCCAGCCACCAGTCGACACCGGCCTGGACGGACTCCGGGTCGGCGGTGTCCACGTAGAGCCGCCGGGTGGTCTGGAGCAGGCCGCTGCCGTCGTGTTCGACGAGCCGGTCGAGCAGGGTGAGCTGCTCGTCGTGCGGCAGGGCGGCCAGGCTGCGGCCCTGGACGGCGAGGATCTGGAAGGGGGCCAGGCGGACGCCGTCCAGGCCGTCGGTGGTCCAGCAGTAGCGGCGGTAGGCGTCCGTGAACGCGGCGGCGTCGGCGGACCGTTCGCTGGTGCGGGACAGCAGGCCGGTCACGTCGACGCCCCGCGCCGCCGCGCCCCGCAGCGCGGCCAGCGCGCCCGGGAACACCGCGCCGGACGCGGCACCGACGGCGGCGTACTGCGACCGCAGCAGCCCGGACGCCTTCAGCGACCACGGCATCAACTCCGCGTCCAGCAGCAGCCAGTCCGTCTCGAGGTCGTCCCACAGACCGGCCTCGCCGATCGCCGTGCGCACCCGGTCGAGTATCTGCTCGCTGAGGGCGTCGTCGTCGAGGAACGGGCGTCCGGTGCGGGTGTAGAGGGACCCGGTGGGGCCTCCCCCACTCTCGGCTGCGCTCGAGCGGGAGGTGCCCCCATCCCCGAAGCGCTTGCGGGCCGTCTCCGCGTCCCGGCACACCAGGACCACCGCACGCGAGCCCATGTGCTTCTCCTCGCACACGACCCGGGCGACACCGTCCGCCTCGTACTGCGCGAAGGCCTCGGCAGGGTGCTCCAGGTAGCCGTCGATGTGACTCGTGGCCGTCGGGGCCATCGTCGGCGGGAGGTACGGCAGCAGCCGGGGGTCCACCGCGAAGCGGCTCATGACCTCCAGGGCCGCCGCCGCGTTCTCCTCGCGGATCGAGATCCGGCCCTGGTGCCGGGTCTCCACGACCCGGCGGCCGTGCACGTCCGCCAGGTCGAGCGGGCGGCCGTCGTGTCCGCCGGGCGCTTCGGCGCGCAGCGGCTTGGCCGGCTCGTACCAGACCCGCTCCGCCGGGACGTCGACCAGCTCACGCTCCGGCCAGCGCAGCGCGGTGAGCTTGCCGCCGAACACCGCGCCGGTGTCGAGGCAGATGGTGTTGTTCAGCCAGGTGGCCTCCGGGACCGGGGTGTGCCCGTAGACCACCGCCGCCCGGCCGCGGTACTCCTCCGCCCACGGGTAGCGCACCGGCAGGCCGAACTCGTCGGTCTCCCCGGTGGTGTCGCCGTACAGGGCGTGGCTGCGGACCCGGCCGGAGGTGCGGCCGTGGTACCTCTCGGGCAGACCGGCGTGACAGACGACCAGCCGGCCGCCGTCGAGGACGTAGTGGCTGACGAGGCCGTCGATGAACTCCCGTACCTCGGAGACGAACTCCTC
The DNA here is from genome assembly GCF_000717875.1 of Streptomyces sp. NRRL S-455. Lineage (GTDB taxonomy): Bacteria > Actinomycetota > Actinomycetes > Streptomycetales > Streptomycetaceae > Streptomyces. Next base: position 86,414 of record NZ_JOCT01000019.1, on the reverse strand, counting down.
GCTCTGGCCCGCCATCTGCTCGACGGTCTCGGCGAGGCCGTGGGTGTGCTGGACCTTGCGGCCCTTGAGGTAGCGGCCGTACTTGTTCTCGTGGTTGCCGGGCACGCACAGCGCGTTGCCCGACTTCACCATCGTCATGACGCGGCGCAGCACGCCCGGGCTGTCGGGGCCGCGGTCGACCAGGTCGCCGACGAAGACGGCCGTGCGGCCCTCCGGGTGGACCCCGTCGGTGTAGCCCAGCTTGCCGAGCAGCGACTCCAGTTCGGCGGAGCAGCCGTGGATGTCGCCGATGATGTCGAAGGGGCCGGTGAGGTGGGTCAGGTCGTTGAAGCGCTTCTCGGTGACGACCGTGGCGTTCTCGACGTCCTCGACGCCCCGCAGGACGTGCACCTTGCGGAAGCCCTCGCGCTCCAGGTGCCTGAGGGAACGGCGGAGTTCGCGGGTGTGGCGCTGGATGACCCGGCGGGGCATGTCCGCGCGGTCGCTGCGGGCCGCGTTGCGCTCGGCGCACACCGCCTCGGGCACGTCGAGCACGATGGCTATGGGGAGTACGTCGTAGCGCTTGGCCAGGTCGACCAACTGCCGCCGTGCGTCGGGCTGCACGCTGGTCGCGTCCACGACGGTGCGACGGCCCGCGGCGAGGCGCTTGCCGGCGATGTAGTGCAGGACGTCGAAGGCGTCCTTGGTGGCGCTCTGGTCGTTCTCGTCGTCCGAGACGAGGCCGCGGCAGAAGTCGGACGAGATGATCTCGGTCGGCTTGAAGTGCCGGCGGGCGAAGGTGGACTTGCCGGAGCCGGAGGCGCCGACGAGCACCACCAGGGAGAGGTCGGTGACGGGCAGCACGCGCCCGTTCCGTGCGTCGTTCACGTTCGGTACCACGGTCATGCCGCCTTCGCCTCCTTCGGGGTGGTCAGGGTGAACACGGCCATCTGGGTGGGTGGCCCCACCTCCGGGTCGTCGGGGCCGACGGGTACGAACTCCACGCCGTAGCCGTGCCGTTCGGCGACCGCGTCGGCCCAGGACCGGAACTCCGCGCGGGTCCACTCGAAGCGGTGGTCGCCGTGCCGGACGTGACCGGCCGGGAGGCTCTCCCAGCGCACGTTGTACTCGACGTTCGGGGTCGTCACGAGGACCGTGCGCGGCCGGGCAGAGCCGAACACGGCGTACTCCAGGGCGGGCAGCCTGGGCAGGTCGAGGTGCTCGATGACCTCGCTGAGCACGGCGGCGTCGTACCCCTTGATCCGGCGGTCGGTGTACGCGAGCGAGCCCTGGAGGAGCTTGACGCGCGAGGCCTGCCGCTCCCCCATGCGGTCCAGCTTCAGCCGCCGGGAGGCGATGGTGAGCGCACGCATCGAGACGTCCAGCCCCACGATCTCGCTGAACGCCGGATCCTTGAGCAGGGCCTGCACCAACTGGCCCTGGCCGCAGCCGAGATCGAGCACCCGGGCGGCCCCGGACGCCTTGAGTGCGGCGGTGATCGCCTCCCGGCGCTGTACGGCCAGTGGGGTCGGCCGCTCCTCGGCCTCGGTCTCCGCCTCGACCGCGTTGTCGATCTCCTCGATCTCGCTGTCGTCCGTCTCCGCGAGCCGCACCAGCTCCAGCCGCTCGGTGGCCTGCCGGGTCAGCGACCAGCGGCGCGAGAGGTAGCGGCTGGTGATCAGTTTCTGCTCCGGGTGACCGGCCAGCCAGCCCTCACCGGCGCGCAGCAGCTTGTCGACCTCCTCGGAGGACACCCAGTAGTGCTTGGCGTCGTCCAGGACCGGGAGGAGGACGTAGAGGTGCCGCAGGGCCTCGGCGAGGGTGCGGCCTGTGGACTCCAGTTCGAGCCGGACGTACCGGGAGTCTCCCCACTCGGGGAACTCGGTGTCCAGCGGCACGGGTTCGGCGGTGACCGTCCAGCCGAGCGGCTCGAAGAGCCGTCGTACGAGGCCGGGGCCGCCACGTGCGGGCAGCGCGGGCACCTCGATGCGCAACGGCCGCGGTGCGGCGGGCAGTTCGGGCCGGGCGTTGCAGACGCCGCGCATCGCGCTGGAGAAGACGCTGCTCAGCGCCACGGCGAGGAGGGAGGAGGCCGCGTACGGGCGGTCGTTGACGTACTGCGCGAGTGCCGCGTGCGGGGCGCCGCCCCGGCCCTTGCCCTTGCCGCGCCGGACCAGCGCCACCGCGTCCACCTCCAGCAGCAGCGCCGCCGTGCAGCGCTCGGCGTCCGCCTCGGGGTAGAGGACGTGGGCCGTGCCGTAGGAGGTGGAGAACGCCTGTGCCTTCTCGGGGTGCTTGTGCAGCAGGAAGCCGAGATCGGTGGCTGGACGCTCCGGAGTGCCGGAGGTGGTGATGGTCAGGAACACGGTGGGTCGACCTCGATCAGTGGTCTGAACTGCGGATACGCCCACCGTACCGAGTCGGCACCGGCAGCACCCGAGAATTTTCGCTAGCCTCCCGGTCGACCGGGCGTTCGAGCGGGATTCGGGGACGGGCGCCCCTGTACGCACAGATGCGGGAGCCTCAAGTGACAGACGCCAGGCGGAGCACTGACCACCTCGACACCGGCAAGCCCCACTCGGCGCGCATGTACGACTACTTCCTCGGCGGGAAGGACAACTATCCGGTCGACGCGGAAGCGGCAGACCAAGTGATCTCCCTCTTCCCCGCCGTCCGGGACATGGCGCGGACCAACCGCTCGTTCATGCATCGCGCCTCCCGGCTGCTGGCCGCGCGGGGCGTCGAACAGTTCCTCGATATCGGAACCGGCATTCCCACCGAGCCGAACCTGCACCAGATCGTGCAGGACGTCGTCCCGCACGCCCGGGTGGTCTACGCGGACAACGACCCGATCGTCCTGCGGCACGCCGAGGCGCTGCTGCACAGCACGGCCGAGGGGAGGACGGCCTACGTCGCGGGCGACGTACGGGAACCGGGGAAGATCGTCGCGGCGGCGCGGGAGACCCTTGACTTCAGCCGGCCGGTCGCACTGTCCCTGGTGGCTCTGCTGCACCTGGTGGCGGACGAGGACGAGCCCCGCCGGATCGTGCGCGAACTCCTCGAACCGCTCGCGCCCGGCAGCTACCTGACGCTGTCCCACGCCACGGGCGACTTCGATCCGGAGACCTGGGAGCGGGTCGTCGAGGTGTACCGCAAGGGCGGAACGGCGGCCCAGGTGCGCACCCGCGCGGAGTTCGCGGAGTTCTTCACGGGGCTCGAACCGGTGGACCCCGGACTGGTCCTGGCCGCTCGGTGGCACCCCGAACCGGGTGCGCCCGGCCAGGACCGACGCGGGGGTGAGGAGATACCCCTCTACGTGGCGGTCGCCCGCAAGCCGTGACGACCGCCCTGCCGTACCGCCCTAGGACAGCTGCGACTGCACCTGCGAGGAGATCAGCTCCAGGTGGTCGAGGTCGTCCAGGTCGAGGATCTGGAGGTAGATCCGGCTCGCGCCGGTCTCGGCGTACCGGCCGATCTTGTCGACGACCTCGGCCGGGGAGCCGGCCAGGCCGTTGAGCTTCAGCTCGTCGGCCTCGCGGCCGATCGCGGCGGCCCGGCGGGCGACCTCCGCGTCGTCCCGGCCGACGCAGACGACCAGCGCGTTGGAGTAGATCAGGTCGTCACCGCTGCGGCCGGCCTCCTCGGCGGCGGCGCGCACCCGGCCGAACTGGCGCTCGGTGTCCTCGATCGAGGCGAAGGGGATGTTGAACTCGTCGGCGTACTTCGCGGCCAGCCGCGGAGTACGGGTGGCGCCGTGGCCGCCGACGAGCACGGGGATCTTCGCCTGCGCGGGCTTGGGCAGCGCGGGAGAGTCGGTGAGGTCGTAGTAGGTGCCGTGGAAGTCGTAGGTCTTGCCCAGGTCCGTCCCCCACAGGCCGGTGACGATCTCCAGCTGCTCCTCGAGGCGGGCGAACTTCTCCTTGGGGAACGGGATGCCGTAGGCCTTGTGCTCCTCCTCGAACCAGCCGGCACCGAGGCCGAGCTCGACCCGGCCGCCGGACATCTGGTCGACCTGGGCGACCTGGATGGCGAGCACGCCGGGCAGCCGGAAGGTACCGGCGGTCATCAGGGTGCCGAGCCGGATGCGCTTGGTCTCGCGGGCGAGTCCGGCCAGCGTGATCCAGGCGTCGGTGGGGCCCGGCAGGCCGTCGACGGAACCCATGCGGAGGTAATGGTCGGAACGGAAAAACGCGTCGAATCCGAGATCTTCCGTGGCCTTGGCCACGGTGAGGAGAGTGTCGTAGGTCGCCCCCTGCTGGGGCTCGGTGAAGATGCGGAGATCCATGTTTCCATCCTGCACTCCGGGCCGCGCGCCGAGGAGGCCGGTCCCTCCGTGCCGCACGGTCCCCGGTCGGGTGAAATTACATCCATACCGCGTGTGCCCCGTGACCGGGCCAGTGACCGGCCCCGGTGATGATCGTTGGCTCGGGCGGAGCTGGACCCCGGCTTCCGCACCGGCCGGTGACCGCCGGGGCGTCACCCGCGTCGGCCTCCCCGGGGGCCAGGGGCCGAGGAGGCCGTCATGTCCGAAGAGACCGTGCCGCAGCAGGACGGGACCGGACAGCCGAAAGGGCTGTTGCAGCAGATGGAGGAGCTGATGGCGGCGTTGAACGCGGACCTGTCGGCGCTGGACGCGGATCTTCAGGCGGCGGGCCACGCCGGGCGGGGGCCGGCCGAGGAGGGACCGGTCGTCTGAACCCGAGCCGGAGCGGGTGCGGCCGCCGGTTTTCTCCACCCGTGCCGGGAACCCGGCAGCCCGCCCCTCAAGCCGTCACGGGCGAGCCGGGCGGACGCTGACGGACTTCCTCCTACCCCGCTTCCCTCTCCGGCAGCACCTGCTCCCGGTCCGCGAGTCTGCGGAGCATCTCCAGGACGCGGTCGCGGGACTCGTCCGCCGCGTCGATGGCCTCCATGCACTGCCAGTACGTGCCCTCGTCGTCCGCGGCACAGGCGAGGCCGACCAGGGCTATGCCGACCTCGCCGAGGAGGCCGCCGAGGTACATCAGGGTGTGGCGGGCGTCGCCCAACTCGGTGAGCTGGCCCGCCCGCAGCTCACCGGGGGCCAGTTCGGGCGGGTCGAGGACGCCGCAGCCACGGCCCGCCAGCTCGGTCAACCCCAGTGCCTCACCGCGCAGTTCGGGTGGACCGGCGACCGCCAGCCGACTCCCTATGGCCTGCGCCAGTGCCTGCGCCTGCCACACTTCGGCCAGGATCTCCGGCACGTCACTGCCCGCGGCCAGGGACCGCCTGCTCGTCACGATGAGCCGCACCGCGTCCATGCACTGCCCCCGTCCTGTCCCGACGCGCTCCGCGCGCCCGTCCGCCCGAACTCCCCTGTTCACTACCCAGAGTGAGGGGACTTGAGACGGAAAGCCAGAGGAAGACGGAAATTAACGGACAACGATTCGGATTCGGGCCGCGTTTTGATTACTCACTGTACAAGTGGACTGTGTGGCTCCTAGATCGGGAACCTCCGCTCGTTCCGGTCGATCTTCGCGTCCAACGCGGCCAGCGGGTCGACGCCGAGCACCTCGCACAGCTGGAGCAGGTACGCCAGCACGTCGGCGATCTCGTCGGTGACGCGGTGCGCGGTGTCCGGTTCGGTCATGACCCGGGCCGACTCCTCGGGCGTCAACCACTGGAAGATCTCGACCAGTTCGGACGCCTCGACGCTGAGCGCGGCGACCAGGTTCTTGGGGGTGTGGTACGGCTGCCAGTTCCGCGCGGACGCGAACTCGGCCAGCCGGCGTTGCAGTCTCGCCACATCCAGGGGTTCGTCAGTCACGGTTCAGGTGTACCACCGTGACTCCCTCCGCCCCGTCGGCCCACGAGGCGTCGCTGACCGCGCCGACGAGGCGGATGTGCCCCCGCTCGCACATCCGGGCCGCCAGCCGCAGCAGTTCGTGCCGCTGCCGTACGTCGAGGCACCGGTCGAAGCCGTCGGCGAGGATCGTGAGCGTCTGGAGGGCGGCGGGAACCTCGCCGGCCGGGTCGACCTCCAGTACGCCGGGGCCGGTGAACAGGACCAGCGCGAGGGCGAGATAGCGCAGTTCGCCGTCGCCGAGCCGCCGCAGGTCGGTGGTGGTGCCGTCGCCCCGGTCCAGACTCGCGCGGAGGGACGCTCCGGCCTCTTCGGGCATCGGTCCGGCGGGCAGGTCGGCGACCGGGCCGGCGAGCACGTCCGCGACCGGTCCGGCGCAGCCGGCGCGTACCGCCGCGACGAACTGCGTGTGCCGCCGGCCGCATTCGGCGCGGGTGCGCCGCAGGACGTCGGCGAGGTTGCCGCAGTGGCCGTGCAGCCGGCCGGGACCGGCCGGTACGGGGCCGCGCATAGGGGCGGGATCGGGGTCGCAGGCGAAGACGGAGCGCAGGGCGACCACCATCTGCTCGGCGGCGGCCAGCACCCTGCGCTGCCCGGGTGTCTTGCCGGCCACGCGCAGCGGCAGCAGGGCGGTGCCGAGCCGGTCGTCCGGCAGCGGGCCACGGGTCACCGGTGTCGGCCCGGCCGTGTGCCAGGCGGCCTGTACGGCGCGTTTCCCGGGGTCGCGCAGGGCGGTCTCCAGCAGGACCAGTGCGCCGGCGGTCAACCGCTCGCCCACGACGCGCAGTTCGGGCTCCGCCTGCACGGCGACGTCGAGCCGGACGGGACCGGCCGGGCCGTCTGCCGTGCACCCGATCCGGAAGCCGCGCCGGAACTGCGCGTCGGGCCGGGCCCGTTCCGGCACGCAGGCGGCGGGGTCCGGGAACACCTCGCCGAGCCCGGCGCCGCCGCCGAGCCGGGCGAGCGCCTCGTACGCCCGCAGCGCGCTGGACTTGCCGCAGCCGCTGGGGCCGGCGAGCAGGGTGAGCGGCCCCAGCGGCAGTACGGCGCGGCGGTGGGTGCCGAAGGCGGACAGCCGCAGCTCGGTGATGCGGGGGCGGCCGGTGTGCGCGGCGCCGGCCGCCGGAGGGCCGGGCTGCACGAGGGAGGCGGCGGGAGCGGGGGGCTGAGTCATATCGGGACACGGTAGGACTTCGCCGGCCTTCACCGGCAGGACGAACCGTTCCGCCTGCGGGGCCTTCCTACGATCGGGCGACCCCGCTTTCGGGCAGGGGACTCACACGCCCGGAATGCCGACCCCCTCCATCAGCCCCGTCACCTCGGTCCCCGCCGGGGTCAGCAGGAACACGTTGCGGTCGACGCGGTGCATGCCGCTGGCCAGGCCGAAGACAACGCCCGTACTGAAGTCGAGGACACGTTTGGCGACGTCCGTCTCCGCGCCGGTCAGGTCGAGCAGCACCGGCACGCCCGCCATGAGCCTCTCGGCGACGTCACGCGCGTCGGCGAAGACGTTGACGCGCAGGACGACGAAGCGGCGTCGGGTCTCGGTCTCGGCCTCGGGTATGGAGCGGTGGCCGACGGAGGACGGCCAGGCGTCCCGGCCCCGCAGCGGCACGACCTGGGCGAGCCCCTCCCACTGTTCGTCGGTGACATCGTGGCTGTTCACCGGCATGCTCCGTCCTGGCTCGCACTGGCTGTCTGCATCGTTCAATTGTTGCGTACGGTCACCCGTTCGGCCCACCAGCGACACGCTCCGCGATCCCGACACACCTCACAACGGCCGGAAGGCGCCTGTGTGACGGGCGTAACTCCCGGTGATCAAGCAATGTGACAGAGGTGTAACGGGCGATTCGTACCCTTGAGGGCATGACCACGACCCCCGGACCTCAGCAGGAGACGCGGCAGGTGCGCACCGTCTGCTCGTACTGCGGTGTGGGCTGCGGCCTCCTCCTCGATGTCGCGATGGGGCCGGACGGGCGGCGCACGGTTCTGAAGGCGTCCGGCGACAAGGCGCACCCGGCGAACGCCGGCCGGCTGTGCACCAAGGGCGCGACCACGGCCCAGATGCTCGCCGCGCCCGGCCGGCTGACCACCGCGCTGGTCCGGGACGACCGGGGCGAGGAGCCGGTTCCCGCTCCGGTGGGTGACGCGATCGCCGAGACCGCCCGGCGCCTGCGCGGGATCGTCGACGCGCACGGGCCGGACGCGGTCGCCTTCTACGTGTCCGGGCAGATGAGCCTGGAAGCCCAGTACCTGGCGAACAAACTGGCCAAGGGGTTCGTGCGGACGAACCAGATCGAGTCGAACTCGCGGCTGTGCATGGCGAGCGCCGGCACCGGCTACAAACTGTCGCTCGGCGCGGACGGGCCGCCCGGGTCGTACGAGGACTTCGACCGGGCGGACGCCTTTCTCGTCATCGGGTCGAACATGGCCGACTGTCACCCGATCCTCTTCCTGCGGATGATGGAGCGGGTCAAGGCCGGCGCCAAACTGATCGTCGTCGATCCGCGCCGGACCGCCACCGCCGCCAAGGCCGACTTGTTCCTCCAGGTCAGGCCGGGCACCGACCTCGCCTTGCTGAACGGCCTGCTGCACCTGCTGCACGAGGACGGGCACACCGACCCGGAGTTCGTCGCGGCCCACACCGAGGGCTGGGAGGCGATGCCCGGGTTCCTCGCCGACTACGCCCCGGCGGCGGTCGCGGAGATCACGGGGCTCGCCGAGGACGACCTGCGCGAGGCCGCCCGGTTGATCGGCGCGGCGGGCAAGCGGTGGATGAGCTGCTGGACGATGGGGCTCAACCAGTCCACGCACGGCACCTGGAACACCAACGCCCTGGTCAATCTGCATCTGGCGACGGGAGCGATCTGCCGTCCGGGCGCCGGGCCGTTCTCCCTCACCGGCCAGCCCAACGCGATGGGCGGACGCGAGATGGGCTACATGGGGCCGGGGCTGCCGGGCCAGCGGTCGGTGCTGGTCGCCGAGGAGCGGGCGTTCACCGAGGAGCTGTGGGAGCTGCCGCCCGGGACGCTGCGCGCGGACGGCGCCGGGCAGGGCACGGTCGACCTGTTCCGGCGGATGGCCGACGGGGAGATCAAGGCCTGCTGGGTCATCTGCACCAACCCGGTCGCCTCGGTCGCCAACCGCCGTACGGTCATCGAGGGGCTGGAGGCCGCCGAGTTCGTCGTCACGCAGGACGTGTTCACGGACACCGAGACGAACGCGTACGCCGATGTCGTCCTGCCGGGCGCGATGTGGACCGAGGCGGACGGCGTCTTCGTCAACAGCGAGCGCAATCTCACACTGACCCGGCAGGCCGCGGACCCGCCCGGGGAGGCGATGGCCGACTGGCGGATCATCGCAGAGGTGGCGTGCGCGATGGGGTACGAGAAGGGGTTCTCGTACGACAGCGCCGAGCAGGTCTTCGAGGAGATCCGGCGGTTCTGGAACCCGAAGACCGGGTGGGACCTGCGCGGGGTGTCCTACGAGCGGCTGCGTGAGACGCCCGTGCAATGGCCGGCCGCGCGGGAGGACGGGCCGGCGCGCAACCCCGTCCGGTACGTCGGGGACGGTGAGTTGCGCTTCCCGACGGCCGGCGGTCGTGCCGTGTTCTTCGCCCGGCCGCACCTGCCCGCCGCCGAGATGCCCGACGACGACTATCCGTTCGTGCTCAACACGGGGCGGGTGCAGCACCAGTGGCACACGCTCACCAAGACCGGGAAGGTCGCCAAGCTCAACAAGCTGAACTCCGGGCCCTTCGTGGAGGTCCACCCGCGGGACGCGGACACGCTCGGCGTCGCGGAGGGCGATCTGGTCGAGGTCGCCTCGCGGCGTGGGCGGGCCGTGCTGCCGGCCGTCGTGACGGACCGCGTGCGGCCGGGGTGCTGCTTCGCGCCGTTCCACTGGAACGACCTGTTCGGTGAGTACCTGAGCATCAACGCGGTGACGAGCGACGCGGTGGATCCGCTGTCGTTCCAGCCGGAGTTCAAGGTGTGCGCGGTGTCGCTGGCGAAGGTGGCGACGCCCGTGCGGGAGGACCCCGTCCCGGCGCTGACGCCCACGACCGTGACGCCGGGCGGCGCCGACCCGTTCGGTCTGGAGCCCTCCCCTCCGCCGGTGCTCTCCTCCCAGGAACGCCAGTACCTCACCGGCTTCCTGGCCGGGCTCGGCTCGGGCGCCCCCGGCGTGCCCGTGCTCCCGCCCGACGCGCCCTTCTCCCCCGAGCACGCCCTGTGGGTCAACGGCGTCCTCGCGGGCATGTACTCGCGGACGGCGACCGCAGCGCCGCCGCGGGAGCGCGAGCCGGCCGGCCGTGAGGTGATCGTGCTGTGGGCCTCGCAGACGGGGAACGCCGAGGAGTTCGCCGCCGCCACCGCGGAGCGGCTGACCTCGACCGGACACCGCACGACCCTGGTCGGCATGGACGAGGCCGACGTCGGGACACTCGCCCGCACGGCGGATCTGCTCTTCATCACCAGCACCTTCGGGGACGGCGACGCACCCGACAACGGCACCGGCTTCTGGGACGCGCTCACCGGCGAACGGGCCCCGCGGCTGGACGGGGTGCGGTACGCCGTGCTCGCCTTCGGAGACTCCTCGTACGACGACTTCTGCGGGCACGGGCGGCGGCTGGACGCGCGGCTCGACGAGCTGGGCGGGGTGCGGCTGGCCCCGCGTACGGACTGCGAGCCGGACTACGGCACCTCCGCCGGGGCGTGGCTCGACCAGGTGGTCTCGGCGCTGGGCGGCACCGTCACGGAGGAACCGAAGCCGGCGCCCGAGCCCAGGCCGAAGCCCCCGGCCACGACCGCCCGGCTCGTCGGCAACCGGCTGCTCAGCCGGCCCGGCGCGGGCAAGGAGGTCCGGCGGTTCACCTTCGACACGAGCGGGACGGACCTGACGTACGAGGCCGGGGACGCGCTCGGCGTGCGGCCGGTCAACGCGCCCGCGCTCGTCGAGGAGTGGCTGGCGGTGACCGGGCTGGACGCCGGGGCGGCCGTCGAGGTGGACGGTGTGGGCGAGGTGCCGTTCGCCGAGGCGCTGCGCCGGCACCTGGACATCACGAGGATCACCCCCGACCTGCTGCGCTTCGTCGCCGAACGGGCCGGGGACGACCACGAGTTGCGCAGGCTCCTGCGACCCGACAACAAGGACGGTCTGGCGCAGTGGAGCTGGGGGCGGCAGGCCGTGGACGTCGTCGCCGAGTACGCGGTCCGGGCGAGCGCCGAGGAGTGGGCCGGGGTGCTGCGCAGGCTCCAGCCGCGGCTGTACTCCATATCGTCCAGCCCACTCGTCGACCCGCGGCGGGTGTCGCTGACGGTGTCCGTGGTGCGGTACGAGAACCTGCACGGCCGGGCGCGCGGCGGGGTGTGCTCGCCGTTCCTCGCCGATGCCGCGCCGGACACCGAGGTGCCGGTGTTCGTTCAGCATTCGCCGCACTTCCGGCCCCCGGCCGACGCGTCGACGCCGATGGTCATGGTCGGCCCCGGGACCGGCGTCGCGCCGTTCGTCGGTTTCCTGCAGGAACGGCAGGCCCTCGGGCACCAGGGCCCCAACTGGCTGTTCTTCGGCGAGCAGCACCGGTCGACGGACTTCTACTACGAGGACGAGCTGACGGCTCTGCTCGACGAGGGCACGCTCACCCGCCTGGACACCGCCTTCTCCCGGGACCAGCGCAACAAGGTGTACGTGCAGGACCGGATGCGCGAGCACGGGCCGGAGCTGTGGCACTGGCTGCGGGACGGTGCGCGCTTCTACGTGTGCGGTGACGCCTCGCGCATGGCCAAGGACGTGGACCGGGCGCTGCGGGACATCGCGGTGACGCACGGCGGGCTGGGTGAGGCGGAGGCCGCCGCGTACGTGAAGCAGCTCGCGGCGGACAAGCGGTACGTGCGGGACGTGTACTGAGCCTTGCTGACGGGTCGCCAGCCCGGGGTCCGGACGTGGCGGAGGGCGGCGGTGGCGGTCGTCCGGCCGCGGATCGTGGCCGGCTGGTTCCGGCCCATGCCGCATGCTCCCCGGTCCACGTCGAACTCCTGCCGGCCGGGCTGCCGCAGCCGGCTGCGGCCTGACGGGACGCGCGGGTTCGCAACCTCCAGCACATCTGCACACGGTGTGCCGGGACCCCGCCGTACTGGTGCCCGGGCGCCGGGTACGGGTCACGGCATGGGAACTTGGCGCCGATGTGCCCGCTTCGGAAAACGGGGCGCAACACCTCCCGTGTGTGACTCGGCGACGGGCTGTGTGAAGGAGTGGGCGCATTTCTGTGCCCCGTGGTCATGATGGTGAAGACGGTCGCCGAATGACATCGGGTAACCGGTGGCGAGCGGTTGGCCGTCTCCCGCCGGGGGTGCTTTGATCCTGCGCACGGCGGATCGGACGCCGGCGGAACACCGGATTTCGGGAATCCGCCGATACTTGCGCTCACCGCCATGGCGAGACATTCACGCGAAGGGAAACACCCCCATGAACCTCACTCCTCAGGTCGACATGGCCGAGCTCTCCGACGCCGACCTGGAGAACGTGTCCGGCGGCATGGCGGGCGGCGCCTCCGCGGGCCTCGCGGGCAGCCTCTCCGGCGTGGTCGGACCGCTGGCCGGCGAGGTCTGCGGGAACCTTCAGGCGGCCCTGTCGCCGGAGGGTGGCGCCGGGAGCGGGAGCCTGAACGTCCAGACGACGTCGCTCTGACAACAGCCGCGCGAAGGGCCCCGGGACGCTGTTCCCGGGGCCCTTTTCCGCTCCCCGCCCCTGCCGAACGGTCGCAAAGTTGGGGAATTCGCGAAGCACGTGACGGAAATATGGACACGACGGGGGTGGGTAACACCGCAGAACGGCATGACGCAGACTTACACGGGCCCCGCAGACCCCTCCCGTAAAGCGATAGGACAAGCCTGTGAAACCCGACTCGACCCGAAATGAAGAACTGCCGATCTACGAGAGCCTCGTGCGCGAACGCGGTGACGTCGTGGAGGAGGCCCGCGTGGTGTCCGAGGAGACGCACGACCAGGTGACGCAGGCGCTGAACGGTGTCGCGCCAGTGGACCGTGCGCCCAGTTCATGAGTGAGTGGCGCCTCCGGGTGCCGTGCCGGTAGTCGTGCGGCCCGCTGCCACGGGTCCGCTCACGGCGGTCACCCCGCGGCCCGCCGGTCACCCGCGGCGCGGCGGAAGGCCCACTCCATCCCGGGTTCCGTCACACAGCGGAACAGACGCCGCACGGACGGCGTGCACAACCCGGTCATGACCGCCGCCGCGACGGCCGTGACGACGACCAGGCCGGCCGGTCCCTGGACCCAGGCCGGCTCGTACCACCCCCAGTACTTGGCGGCCTGCGCGAGGAAGCCGTGCAGCAGATAGCCGCACAGCGTGCCCGCGCCCAGTACGGTGAACCACGTCCGGCGCCCGGGCACCCAGGCCAGGAAACAGGCCACCAGGACGACCGAGCAGCCGAAGGCGGCCAGCGTCATCACGGGCCCGTACCAGAGGGGGGCGCCCAGTTCACGGGCGCTGTCGGCGTGGAAGAACCAGGCGTAGTTCATCCGCGGCACCGCCCAGTACGCCACCCCCAGGGCGCACACGGCCACCGGAACGGCCAGGATCCGCGCCTCGCGGCGGCGCACCAGCCTGAAGTGCTCCGGCCGCAGCAGCAGGCCGAACACGAAGTACGGCAGGAACTGCAGGGTGCGCTGGAGGTCGAGGTCGTGCCCGATGTCCGGCGAGAGCGTCGCCAGCATCGCGAGGGCCAGGGCGACCGGCAGCGGCCACCGCACCCGCCGCCAGACCGGCGTGGTCAGCCGCCAGACGAACAGCGCCGCGAGGAACCAGGTCAGGTACAGGGGGTCCAGCAGACTGACGGGGCGGCCGGGGGCCTGGCTGGTCCACCGGGTGAACAGGGTGTAGGCCGTCTCGAAGACCACGTACGGGACGACGACGCCGGTGACCAGGCGCTTGAGGCGCCCCGGACTCCCGTCGAAGGTGCGCGAGAAGTAGCCGGAGATGATGATGAACGCCGGCATGTGGAAGGCGTACACGAGCATGTAGAGGGCGGTGACGGCTCTGCTGCCCTGCCGCAGCGGCTCCCAGGCGTGTCCGACGGCCACCAGCACGATCGCCAAGTACTTGGCGTTGTCGAAGAACGCGTCCCGCTGCCTGGCGGGGCGGACCGCCCCGGCCGGTTCCGTACTCCGGGGCTCCCGGGCTGTTCCGGCCGCCGGGCGGGCCGTGCTCACGGTGTCACTCACGAGCCCTCCCGAAGCAACTCGAAGCGGCCGTGCCTCGTCTTGCTCGGATTAAGGGAAAGGGAGTGGCGTCTGCGCAGAACATCGCCCGCACCTTAATCACAGGGCCGTGCCTTTGTTCAACTCGTAACGGGAGCGGCTCGCTTGGGTTCATGCCCTCGTATACGTGTCCAGACGGGCGTTCGTCTCCCGGAGGGCGATGGTGAGGGGATGCCGCGGCTCGGTCAGGATCCGCCGGGCCGGGCCCGCTTCGACGATTTCGCCCGCGTCCAGTACGGCGACGCGGTGAGCGAGGGCCGCGCTGTCCAGGTCGTGGGTGATGAGGACGACGGCGAGGTCGTCGCGGTCGCGGACCAGTGCGGCGAGCAGGTCGAGGATGCCCCGGCGGGTGACGGTGTCGAGGCCCGAGGTGATCTCGTCACAGATCAGGACCCGGGGGCGGGCGAGGAGGGCGCGGGCCAGGGCGGCGCGCTGGAGTTCGCCGCCGGAGAGCTCGCCGGGGCGGCGGTGGGCGAGTTCCTCCGGGAGCCCGAGGCTCGCGAGGGTGGTGAGGGCCTCGCCGGTGGCCGCCTCCTGGCCGGTGCCCCGCAGCCGGACGGCGGTGCGGGCCACTTGGGCGAGGACCGGCCGGTGCTCGTCGAAGGCGGCTCTGGCGTCCTGGAAGACGTACTGCACGGCAGCCAGCTGGGCCCGGCTGCGCTGCCGGAGGCTTCGGGGCAGCGGGGTGCCGTCCAGCAGGATCTCGCCGTCGTGGTCCCGGTGCAGTCCGGCGAGACAGCGGGCCAGGGTGGTCTTTCCGCTGCCGGAGCGGCCGACCACGGCCAGGCACTCGCCGGGGTGCAGGGCGAGGTGCGGGGTGCGCAGGACGGTGGTGCCGCGCCGGGTGCCGTCACGGTGCCGGGCGGTGAGGTCGCGTACGCGCAGGGCGGGATGGCGGCCGGTACGGGTGGGGTCCGCTTCCTCTCCCTGTTCCTGTTCCTGATCGTGATCGTGAAACGCGCGAGTGGTGTGCTGTGCGTCGAGGAGCCGGCGGGTCCACTCGTGGCGGGGGGCGAGCCACAGCCGGCCGGCGGGGCCCGACTCGACGACCCGGCCGGCGCGCAGGACGAGGACCTCGTCGGCCAGGGCGCGGACGACGTCGAGATCGTGACTGAGCAGGACGATCGCGATGCCGCGCGCCGCGACCGCCGCGAGCTGGTCGACGATACGGCTCTTGGTGAGCGCGTCCTGTCCGGTGGTGGGTTCGTCGGCGACGATGACGCGGGCGCCGTGGAGCAGGGCCTGGGCGAGGACGACGCGTTGCTGCTGGCCGCCGGAGAGTTGGTGCGGGTAGCGGCGCAACAGGGGTTCGGCGTCCGGGAGCTGGGCGTCGGACAGGGCCCGTAGGACCAGTGCGCGGGCCGCCCCGCGGCGTTCGCGGCGGGGCAGGTGGCGAACCTGAGGGCGTGCGAGGTCGGTGAGCAGGGCGCTGACGCGGCGGGCGGGGTTGAGGACGGCGGCGGGATGCTGCGGCACGTATCCGACCGGGCCGGTCCCGGGCGGCCTGCGTATCCCGCCCGTGACCCGGGCCCCGCGCGGGTACTCGCCCAGCAGAGCGAGGCCGGTGGTGGTCTTGCCGCTGCCGGAGGTGCCGACGAGGGCGGTGACGTGGCCGGGGAGTACACGGAGGCTGACGCCGTCGACGATGGCGTGCGCGTTGACCTCCACTCGGAGGTCACGGAGTTCGGCGAGGGGCTCCGGGGTCGCGTCCGTCTCGTCGTTCACAGTCGCCGTCCCTTCCTTCTCGGGCTCTTCTCCAACGCGGCGTCGAAGAGCAGGTTCGTGCCCGTCGTCAGGGCGACGATCAGCAGCGCGGGTACCACCACGGCCCAGGGCTGTACGAACAGGCCCGTGCGGTTGCGGTCGATCATGACCGCCCAGTCGGCGGCGTCCGGGGCGACGCCCACGCCCAGGAACGCGGCCGTCGACACCAGGTACAGCACGCCGGTCAGCCGGACACCTGCGTCGGCGGCCAGGGTGCGCAGCGCCGAGCGGCCGACGTAACCGACGGCGACGCGCCACCACGACTCGCCCTGCATGCGCAGCGCCTCCACCGCGGGCCGGGCCGCCGCCTCGGCCGCCGCGGCCCGTACGATCCGGGCGGCGTCGGGCACGTTCACCAGCGCCACCAGCAGCGCGAGGCCGGTGGCACCCGGCGGGAACACGGACGCCACCAGCAGGATCAGCAGCAGCGACGGTACGGCCAGCAGCACGTCAAGGGGCCGCATCAGCAGTTCCTCCAGCGGACGCCGGTGGGTGAGCGCCCCGACGAGTCCGGCGGGCAGGGCCACGAGGTAGGCGAGGGCCGTCGCGGCGAGCGCGGTCAGTACGACGGTACGACCGCCGCGCAGCACCTGCTGCCAGACGTCCCGGCCCACGAAGTCGGTGCCGAGCCAGTGGCCGTCGCCGAGGGTGAAGGAGGCACCGCGGGGGCCCGGGGCGCCGGCGAGGAGCGGTCCGAGGAGAGCGATGGCCAAGGGCACGGCGACCATGGCGAGGCCGAGCAGGTGACGGCCGGCAGGGCGCGCCGACACGAGTGGGGGTGTCATGCCGCCACCCCCGCCCTCGGCGTCAGCCGGTACGCCACCACGTCCGCGCCCAGGTTGAGGACGACGGTCAGCACGCCGAAGACCACGGCCAGCCCCTGCACCACCGGCACGTCCCGCTCGGCGACCGCGTTGAGGAGGACCGTCCCGAGGCCGGGGATCACGAAGAGCGCCTCCACGACGATGACCCCGCACAGCAGCCAGTCGATGGTCCGGGCGAGTTGCTGGACGGCCGGGGCGAGGGCGGCCGGCAGCGCGTGGGCGTAGCGGACGCGGGCGCCGGGGACGCCGTAGCGGCGGGCGTGGGCCGCGTAGGGCGAGGCGAGCGCCTCGACCATGCCGGCCCGGACCAGCCGGGACAGGGAGCACACCGGTCGGGACAGCAGGAGCAGCACCGGCAGGACCAGCACGGCCGGGTGGGAGAGCAGGTCCGTCCCGTAGCCGACCGCTGTCGGCGGCAGCCAGGCCAGCTTCAGGGCGAACACCGTCACCAGCAGCACCCCGAGGGCGAACTCGGGGACGGCGTACACGGCGAGCGTCACGGCGCTGACCAGCCGGTCGACCGGCCGCCCTTCGTGGCGGGCGGCGAGCACGCCGAGTCCGAAGCCGAGCGGGACGAGCAGGGCCAGGGTGAGCGCGGCCAGCAGCAGGCTCGGGCCGAAGCCGTCGGTGATGTACCGGGCCACCGGGCGGCCGGAGGTGAGCGAGGTGCCGAAGTCGCCGTGCGGCAGGCCCGCGGCCCACTCCGCCAGGCGTTCGTACGCCGGCCGGTCCAGGCCCAGGGTTTCGCGGATCGCCGCGATGCGCGCGGGGTCGGGCTGGTCACCGGCGAGGGCCACGGCGGCATCGCCCGGCAGCGCCTCGGTGAGCGCGAAGACCAGCAGGACCACGGCCACGGTCTGGGCGAGACCGAGGAGCAGCCGCCGGACGACGAACCGTCTCACGTGAGCCACACCTTGTCGAAGCGTGCCCAGTCGAGGGTGTTGGCGGGGGCCTTGGTCTCGACTCCCCTGACGTTGCGGGCCGTTCCGAGGATCCAGTCGGCGAAGCCCCAGACCAGGAAGCCGCCCTCGGTGTGCAGGCGGCGCTGCATCCGCTCGTAGACGGCGGCCCGCTCGGTCCTGTCGCGGGTGGACTGCGCCTGCTGGTAGAGGGCGTCGAAGTCCTTGTGCCGCCAGTGGGTGGCGTTGGTGGTGGAGTCGGTGAGCAGCCGCTGCGAGATGTGGGCCTCGATGGGCATGGCGCCGGAGCGGTAGCAGCACAGGGTGCCGCCGTCGAGGACGTCGCTCCAGTACGAGTCCTTGCTGCCCGTCTTCACGTCGATCGTGACGCCGGCCTTGGCGGCTTGGTCGCGGAAGATGCTCGCGGCCTCCGTGAAGCCGGCGGCGACGGCCGAGGTGTCCAGGGTGACCTTCAGTTTCTCCGCGCCGGCCCGCCGCAGCAGGGCACGGGCGCGGTCGAGGTCCTGTTCGCGCTGGGGCAGTCCGTCGGCGTAGTACTCGTAGCCCTTGCCGAACAGGTCGTTGCCGATCTCGCCCGCGCCGGAGAGGGCACCGTCGACGAGTTCGCGGCGGTCGGCGATGAGGAAGAACGCCTCGCGGACCCGTTTGTCGTCGAAGGGCGGCCGGTCGGTCTTCATGCAGAACGCCTGCATGGCGCTGTTCCGCAGCCGCACGATCTCGATCTGGCCCCGGCCCTCGTGGGCGCGGGCGGTGGTGGGGTTGAGTTCGTGCGCGTACTCGACCTGGCCGGCGAGGAGGGCGTTGACGCGGGCGGACTCCTCGTTGGCGACGACGAGTTCGAGCTCGTCGAGGTGCGGGGCGCCGTCCCAGTAGTCCTCGTAGCGGCGGAAGACGGCGGAGCGGCCGGGCGCGAAGGAGGTGAGGCGGAAGGGGCCGGAGCCGATCGGCTTGCGGTCGAAGTCGGCCGCGTCCTCGGGGACGATGTACGCGCCGAACGCCGCCAGGACGTTGGGGAATTCGGCCGTGGGGCGCTTGAGGACGAACTCGATGCTCCGTTCGCCGGTGGCACGGCTGGCGTCGAGGTCGATGGGTTCCAGGGACGCCTTGGCGCGGAAGGCCCGCTTCGGGTCGGCGATGCGGCGGTAGCTGTGGAGGACGTCCTTCGCGGTGACCGGCCTGCCGTCGTGGAAGGTGGCCCGGCGCAGGGTGACCCGCCAGCGGTCGAGGGTCTTGTTCGGCTCCCACTTCTCGGCGAGGCGGGGCCGGGCGGAGAGGTCGGCGTCGTAGTCGGCGAGTTTGTCGTAGAGGGCCTTGGCGCGGGCGACGTCGGCGAAGAGGTTGGCCAGGTGCGGGTCGAGGGTCTCGCTCGCGCCGCCTCCGGCGAAGGCGGCGCGCAGCCGTCCGCCGCGCTTCGGCTTTCCGCTGCCGCTGTCCGCCTTGTCGTCGGTGCCGGTGCCGCAGCCGACGAGGGCGAGGGCGGCAGCGCCGGTGGTGGCGGTGAGGAAACCCCGGCGGCGCAGGCCGGGAAGGAGTTCGTGGTGCATGGCTGGTCCTTCGGGTGTCAGTGGGTGTGCGGGAGGCGCGCGACGAGGTGCAGCCGGTCGCCGTCGGTCGTCCGGCCGGGCAACCGGTCCTCCTGCCAGGGCGGTTCGGTGCGGGGGCCGGGGCCGTCGTGGAGTTCGAGCGGCTCGAAGCCGTGGCCGGTGAGGAAGTGCCGCAGCTCGTGGGGAAACAGCAGCCGCCAGGCGGAGTGCTGTTCGACGGGCGGGGCTTCGTCGTCCGTGGTCCAGACGCGGGTACGGCGCAGGAGCTGGTCGGTGCGGTCCACGGCGAGGGTCGTCCGGGACCTGTAGGCCGTGCCCCGCCAGGTGAACTCGTCCACGGCGGGCCGGTCGAGCAGATCCGTACGCCCCAGGAAGTACGCGCCGTTGCGCATCTCGGCGACCAGCAGACCGCCCGGCGCGAGGGCGTGGCGGCAGGAGGCGAGGAAGCCGTCGAGCTGGTCGTTGGTGTGGCAGTACAGCAGGGAGCTGTCCAGGCAGACGACCGCGTCGAAGGCGTCGCGGCCCAGATCGAAGGCGTGCAGGTCTGCGCGGGCGTACCGCGGGCCGGGGTGGTGGGTGCGGGCGTGGGCGAGCATCGTCTCGGACAGGTCGGCGCCGGTCACGGTCCGGCCGGCCGCGTGCAGGGCGGCGGCGTCGCGGCCGGTGCCGCAGCCCATGTCCAGCACGCGCGGCCCGGCCCCGTGGCGGCGCAGGCAGTCCTCCGCCCACCGCGCGGCCAGCCGCTCGGCGTCGGGGAAGCGGGCCTCGTACAGCTCCGGGTGGTCGGTGAGCAGGTTGCCGCTGGTCACACCTTGCTCCTCTCCCCCGCCGGGGCGGTGGCGTCGGGAGCGGGGCTCACGGGCAGGGCGCCGAGCCGGTGCAGCCAGGCCACACCGAGCGCGGAGGAAAGGCCGAAGAGGGCGCAGCACACCCAGGGCAGCCATGCGGTGCCGTGCTGCCCGGCGTCCATGGCCCAGCCGACGGCGGTGTTGCCGAGGGCCGCGGCGATACCCGAGACGACGTAGAAGATCCCGAAGTAGGTGCCGGTCAGCTCGGGGCGGCCGAAGCCGGGGATCAGCTCCATCACGAACGGCTGGGCGACCATGATGCCGACGTAGAGCAGCAGGGCACCGGCCAGGACGGGCACCGCGCCCGGATCGAAGGCCGGCGGCAGGAAGGCCAGCCCCATCACCACGAGCCCGACGGCGATCCAACGCCCCCTGCTGCCACGGGTCTTGAGGCTCCTGGTGATCCGCAGCTGCAGCGTCAGGTTGGCCACCGTACCGACGAGGAAGACGAGGCCCGCCGCCCCGTCCCAGCCGGTGGCCTCCCTCGCCCCGGTCGGCAGGAGCAGATACAGCTGGTTCTCCAGGGTGAACATGCCGACCATGGCGAGCGCGAAGGCCAGGAACGCCCGGTTGCCGAGCACCTCACGCCAGTCCCCGAGGACGCCTCCGCCGCTCGGCGCGGCCTTCCGCGCGGGCAGGACGAGGGCCTGCGCCACGGTGAGCACCGCGAAGATCCCGGCGGCGGTCAGCGCGGACGTACGGAAGTCGACGAGGAGCAGAACGCTGCCGAGCAGCGGTCCGAGCAGCGCGCCGGTCGTGGCGAACACGTTGAACAGGGCGAACGCCTCGGCCCTGTTCTCCCCCGCCTCCTGGGCGAGGTACGCCCGCACGGCCGGGTTGAACAGGGCCCCGGCCACGCCGCTGAGCACGGAGGCCGCGAGCAGCACCGCCAGTCCGTCGCCGAGCGCGAACAGCGCGAAGCCGAGGGTGCGCAGGGCGCATCCGGCGATGATGACGCCCCGCGCGCCGAGCCGGTCGGAGGCGGAGCCGCCGATGATGAACAGGCCCTGCTGGCTGAGGTTGCGGACGCCGAGCACGATGCCGACGACCGCGGCCGAGAGGCCCAGGTTCTCGGTGAGGTGGGTGGCGAGGTAGGGGATGAGCAGGTAAAAGCCGGTGTTGACCCCGAGCTGGTTGACCAGCAGCAGCCGCACGGCGAGCGGGAAGCGCCGCATCTCATGCCACGTCCTCACGGACCACCACCTCCTCGACACCCAGGCCGGGACGGCCGGTCGTCCGTACGACGCCGTCGGTGCCGCCGATCCCGGTCCACGGGTCGTGGGCGAGCAGCAGGTGCCCGTCGAGGTCGGTCCAGCGGGCCCGGTCGGCCAGGTGGACGGCGGGGGCGAGTCCGAGGCTGCTGGCGGTCAGGCAGCCGAGCATCAGCTCGGTGCCGCTGCCCTCGACGGACTCGGCGATGCGCAGGGCGGCGTGCACTCCGCCGCACTTGGCGAGCTTGACGTTGACGCCGTGGACGCGTCCGGCGAGGCGGCGGACGTCGTCCAGCCCGACGGCGTCCTCGTCGGCGATGACGGGCAGCGGTGCGCGCTCCGCGAGGGCGGCCAGCGCCTCCGGGTCCCCGGGGGCGACGGGCTGCTCGACGGCTTCCACGCCGAGGCCGGCGAAACGCGGCAGCAGGGCGTCCGCCTGAGCCGGGGTCCAGGCGCCGTTGGGGTCGAGGAGGAGCCGGGCGCGGGGGGCGGCGTCCCGGATGACGCGGACGCGCTCGACGTCCTCCTCGGGGTCGGGGGCGCCCGCCTTGACCTTGATGACCTGAAAACCGCTCGCGGCGAGCCGGCGGGCCTCGGCCGCCGCGCGGCTCAGGGCGGTGATGCCGATGGTGCGGGCGGTGGCGGCGACGGGCGGCACGGTGGCTCCGAGGAGACGGTGCACGGGGACGCCCGCGCGCTTGCCGGTCAGGTCGAGCAGCGCCGCCTCGACGGTGGCGGTGACCGCGGGCGGCACGTCGCCGAAGGGCTTCTCCTCCGCCCGCAGGGCCTCCAGGGCGCTCTCCGGAGCGGCGAAGCGGCCCAGGTCGACGGCGGTGAGGAGCCGCAGCAGCGTCTCGGTGCCGAGTTTCTGGTACACGCTAGTGACGGCTTCGCCGTGGCCGCGCAGCCCGTCGTGTTCGACGGTCAGCCACACGGCGTCGCGTGCGGCCATGGTGGAACGGGAGATGCGCAGCGGCTCGGCGAGTTCGAGTCGTACGGTGCGCAGGGTGGACTTCACGAGCTCTCTTCCTGGGGGGCGGGGGCGGCGAGCGGGTCGCCGACCCGGGTGCAGCGGGCCCAGCCGGCGGCTTCCGCCGCGTGCGGGTGCGGTATCTCGACGGGCCGGGAGGCCGCGGTGGACGGGTCGAGGCCGTGGGCGGTGGTGAAGTCGTCGTCGTAGACCGTGCCGAGGTAGCGGTGCGGGCCGTCGGGGAAGACGGTGGCGACGACCGCTCCGGGATGGACGCGGGACGCCCAGGCGGCGACCCGGGCGGCGGCTCCGGTGCTCCAGCCGCCGCTGACGAAGGCGCCGCGAGCCAGGGCGCGGCAGCTGTCCACGGCCTCCGCGGGGCCGACCCAGTGGACCTCGTCGAAGGCGTCGTAGGCGACGTTGCGCGGGTGGATGCTGCTGCCCAGGCCGCGCATCAGGCGGGGCCGGGCGGGCTGGCCGAAGATGGTGGAGCCGGTGGCGTCGACGCCGATGAGCCGCAGGGCCGGCCAGTGCCGCCGCAGCGGACCGATGATGCCCGCACTGTGCCCGCCGGTGCCGACGCTGCACACCAGGATGTCGAGGTGGTCGAGCTGGACGGCGAGTTCGGCGGCCAGGGAGGCGTAACCGGCGGTGTTGTCGGGGTTGTTGTACTGGTCGGGCCAGTAGGCGCCAGGCAGTTCGGCGAGCAGCTCCCGCAGCCGGGCGAGGCGGGCGGCCTGCCAGCCACCGGGCTGGGCCGGCCGGTCGACGATCTCCAGCCTGACTCCGTGCGCGCGCAGCAACTGCCGCATGGACGGTTCCAGTTCGCTGTCGCCGACCAGCACGATCGGGTGGCCGAGGGCCTGTCCGGCGAAGGCGAGGCCGATGCCGAGGGTGCCGGAGGTGGACTCCACCACGGGGGCGCCGGGCAGCAGTTCGCCGCGCTCGCGGGCGCCGAGCAGCATGGACACGGCGGCCCGGGCCTTCATCCCGCCGGCCGCGAGCCCTTCGAGCTTGGCCCAGAAGCCGGGGTGCGGGCCGGGCAGGTCCGCGGTGATCCGGGCCAGTGGGGTACGGCCGACCAGGGAGAGCAGTTCCCGTCGTGCGGCCGGCCGGAGCGCGGTCGCGGTCATCGCTCGCCTCCCGGACCGGAGCCGTCGTACCGGTGGACGACGCCGGGCCCGCCGTCGAGCCAGAAGAACGGGTACGGCTCCGCGCACACCGCGCTGACGCCCTGCCCGAGGAAGCGCGGCAGGACGGCGCTTCCGGTCTGGGCGAACATCACCAGCCGCTTGCCGTGCGTGAGGGCGTGCCGTCGCAGGGGTTCGAAGGTGCCGTTGCCCAGGGTCATGCCGGAGACGAGCAGCGCGTCACAGCGGCCGGCCGCGGCGAGCGCGTCGGCGACGACCGGCTCGCCCCACTCGGTCTCGCCTCCCTTGAGATCGCAGGGGACGTAGCGCAGATCGCGTGAACGGAGCTCCTCCAGAAGGGAGTTGACCACGCCCACGACGAGCACGGTGGTGCCCGGGGGCAGGTCGAGCAGGCCGACGACGGCCGTGGCCCGGGCGCGGGACTTCTCGAGGGACGTACCGGCGGGCAGCGGTACCGGCACGGCTCCGTGGGCCGGGGTGTGCGGCAGGACGTGCATCAGGTAGGCGTCCAGGGCCGCCACGCGTACCGGTGGCAGCGGGTGCTCCAGCAGTCGGGCCACGTCCGCGCCCACGCATTCCTCGACCGCGCTGTCCGGCAGCGCCCCGGGCTCGACCGCGCAGGAGCCGACGGCCTCGGCGAGGCGCAGGCTGAGCACCTCGTTGCGGTAGCCGGTGCCGCGCCCGTCGTGCCGGACGGCCTGCCGGGTGGTGAAGGCGACGGCGACGCGGAACGTGCCCGGGTCCGGCCCGAGTTCGCCCACGCGTACGCGGCGCACGAGGTCGTCGTACGAGCCGCACGTCGGCGGCGCGGCGAGGGCCGCGGGAGTGGTCCACGCCTCGGCCGCGGTGCCTGATGCCGTGCGGATGAGCGCGTTCACCGGATCACCAGCCCGGCCCGCAACCCGTCCAGCAGGCTCTCGACCCGCTCGCGGGCCCCGAGTCCGCCGGGGTCGCCGGCCATCACGTGCCCCAGGTACTCGTTGTTGCTGCCCGCCGCCCGCACCGCCCTTCCGGGCTCGGCGAGTTGGACCTCCAGCACATCGGACAGCTCCCGCAGCCCGCCGCCGTCCAGCGCCTCAAGGGTCCCCGAGGCTCCGGGCACCAGGAAGCCGACGGCGGCGCTGCGCAGCCCGGTGTCGACGCGCCGCAGGTCGGGTGCGCGGCCCAGGGCGACGTCGACGAACGCGGCGGCGAGGTCGATGCCGGTGACGTGGCGTATGAGCTCGGTGATGCGGTTCCCGGCGGGCCGGGGGTTGACCTCGACGACCCGCGGCCCGGCGGAGGTCAGCTTGATCTCCGTGTGCGCCACGACCCCCTCGGTCAGGCCGAGGGCCTTGAGCGCGGCCAGGGCGGTCTGCTCGGCGGCCTCGGTGTCGGCGAGGGTCAGGGCGGCGGGGAACATGTGGCCGGTCTCGACGAAGGCGGGCGCCCCGCCGACGCTCTTGTCGGTCACGCCGACCACCTGGACCGCGCCCGCGTACGAGACCGTCTCGACGCTCACCTCCGGGCCGTCCAGCAGTTCCTCGAGCAGGACCACGGGGGTGCGTCGCTGTCCGCGGGCGTTGACGGGGAAGCCGGCCAGGGCCCGGCAGGCGTCGGCGAGCTGGGCTTCGTCGTCCACCCGGCGGACGTACATGCCGGCACACAGGTCCACGGGCTTGACGACGAGCGGGTAGCCGATCTCCCGCGCGGCCCGCGCGATCTCGGCCCACTCCTCGCGGACGGCGAAGCGCGGTCCCGGCACCCCGGCGTCGGCGAGGACATGGCGGGTGGCGTCCTTGCGGCAGGCGTTCTGGACCGCTTCCGCCCCCGGGCCGGGCAGACCGAGGCGGTCCGCGATGCGCGCCACCGCCGGCAGGTAGTAGTCGCAGGACGTGACGACCCCGTCGAAGCCGAGCACCCCGTGCAGCCGCTCGGCCTCGGACAGCAGTGCCTCGACGTCGTTGGTGTCGGCGGTGATGACGTTGCGGGCCCCGAGCAGGGGGTGGGCCGTCCCCTCGGGCGCGGAGCGCAGGTAGTGGTGCAGGTCGCGGGTGAGGAACGTGAACGCGTGTCCGTTCTCCCGGATCGCCCGCGGCAGCAGTCTGCTCATGGAGCCGACCCAGCTCTCGACCACCAACAGATGAGCCACAACTCCCCCTTTCTTGCGGTGGGTTCGGGGCGTGCGGGCAGCCCGGCGATCCCTCGGGGCGAGGGCGCCGGGTGTTGCCGCCGACGACGTTATCGATAATCATTTTCATTGTCATCTGATTGAGCGAAAGATCTTCCGGAGAACCTGTTGCCCCCTCCCCTACGCCGCACCGCGCTGCTCTGCGCCCTGACGGCCGCCGCCGCCCTGCTCCCCGCGACTCCGGCCCCGGCGGCCCCGCCGTCCTCCCGGCTCCGCTTCGCCACCTGCCCCGGTTCCGTCCCCCGGCCGGCCGCGCCGGAGCGTGTCGAGTGCGGGCGGATCAGCGTGCCGCTCGACTGGCACCGGCCCTCGGGCCCGCGCATCGAGGTGGCGGTCTCACGGATACGCGCCTCGGGCACACCCCCCGAACGGCGCGGCCTCCTCCTGGTCAACCCGGGCGGCCCGGGTGGCTCGGGGCTCCCCTACGCGGTCACCAAGCGCGCCAGACTCCCCGAGAGCGTGCGGCGTGCGTACGACGTCGTGGGCTTCGACCCGCGCGGCGTCGGACAGAGCACTCCCGTCGACTGCGGTCCGATGGGCGGCCTCTTCGACAGCCCGGGAAGCGACCCGGTACCGACGGGTGCCCGGGCGGAGCGCGTGTACCTGGCCTCCCTGCGCGCCATGGCCGGCGACTGCGCCCGGCACGCGGGCCGTCTGCTGCCGTACCTGTCCACCGAGCAGACGGCGTACGACATGGACGCGATCCGCGCGGCCCTCGGCGAACCGCGGACGAGCTTCCTCGGTGTCTCGTACGGCAGTTACCTCGGCGCGGCCTACACCGCCCGTTTCCCGCACCGCGTCGGCCGGATGGTGCTGGACAGCGTGGTCGGCCCGTGGGACTGGTACGACTTCGACGTGCTGCAGAGCCGGGCCCTGCTGCGCCAGCGCGACGTCTTCTTCGCCTGGACGGCCGCCCGTGCCCGGCGCTTCGGCCTGGGCGGGACGCCGGCCGCGGTACGGGACGCGTACCTCCGGGTACGGCGGGAGCTCGCCGCACGGCCGGTGGCGGGCTTCGGCCCGGCGGAGTTCGACCGCGCCGTGTACCGCGCCCTGGGCCGCACCGAACGCTGGGCGGGCCTCGCCGACGGCCTGCGCGGCCACTTGGCCGACGGCGACCCGGACGGTCTGCGCCCGGCCACCCCCTTCGACAGCCCGGACTCCCGTAACTACGAGGCCGCCAACCGCGTCGTCAAGTGCGCCGACGGTCCGGCCCCCCCGCCCCCGCGAGATCGTCACGGACCTCCGCCGCACCCGTCGCCTCGACCCGCGGCCGGTGCTGACGGGCATGGAGGCGAACACCTGCGCCTACTGGCACCACCGGCCCGCCCACCGCACCGCGCTCGGCAGCCCGGACGCCCCACCGGTCCTGCTCGTCGCCTCCGCGCACGACCCCGTCACACCCGTCGAGGGCGCCCGCGGCCTGCGGCGTCTGCTGCCCGGCTCACGCCTGGTCACCCTCGACGACGACTACTCGCACGGCGTGTTCGCGAGCCGTGGCAACGCGTGCGTGGACGAGACCGTGGCGGCCTACCTGGTGGGCGGCACGGTTCCCGCGGCGGACGTGCGGTGCGCGGGCCCGGGTCTGCCCGATTGATCACCTGACGTCGGCTCAGGTCTCCTTCCAGACCAGCACGGTCAGCACCGCGCTCGCCACGGTGACCGGGACGGCGGACTGGTTCAGCAGCCTGATGCGCATGCTCCGGCCCGAGGGGAGCCGCTTGGTCAGGGGGACGACCGCGAAGGTGCCGCCGCCGGTCCCGATGATCTCGTGGATCGGGTGCTCCGCGCGGTGCTGGTCGCCCTGGTACTCGGACATGCGCGCCTGGACCACCGCACCCGCCGGCAGACCGTCGATGCGCAGGCCGAGGCTCCCGCTGAACCGGGCCGGGCCACGGGCGAAGACGCTCCCGCCACTGGCGTGGTCGCCGGTCTCGTCGGCCCACTCGGAGGTGAACTCGATCGAGTTCCAGGCACCGGGCGCGAGCCGGTACGGCTGGGCGATACCGAGGTTGACGTACTGGGGCATGGGGTCCTCTCCTCTCCACCGGCCCGCTGGGAGGGCCAGGGCGTCGGCGACGTCACGGCGGAAGCCGGCCATGTCGAATCCACGGGGATCGGGCTTCCAGTCGCTCCA
This sequence comes from Streptomyces sp. NRRL S-455, assembly GCF_000717875.1. Taxonomy (GTDB): domain Bacteria; phylum Actinomycetota; class Actinomycetes; order Streptomycetales; family Streptomycetaceae; genus Streptomyces. The sequence continues at coordinate 58,804 of NZ_JOCT01000019.1, read as the reverse complement.
CTCCAGGTGGCCGATGGTGCTCTTGTGGCCCCAGCCGTGCGCGCGGCAGACGGCGACGGTGGCCTTGACGATGGCGTCGTACTGGACCTGCGGCCACGGGTCCCTGCCGTCGCCCTTGTTCTCGCACTCCCAGCCGTAGAAACGGGCGTTGCCGTCGACCGCGCCGGCCGAGCCGTCGTGTTCGTGCGTGGGGGGCGGGTACGTGCCGTACGACTCGCCGATGACCGCGTCGAGCACGTCGCCGTCGCCGCCGCCGGCGTGGTTGGCCCGGCCGTTCCCGGTCAGGTGGACGACGCCGTCCTTGGTGATGCAGCCGGTGGCGAGCGGACCGGGCAGGGCGCTGTGGCCGTGGTAGATGAGATCGACGACGTCCGTGCCGGGGCCGGTGACGGTGTGATGGATCATCACACCGTGCACGGGGCCCCACGGGCCCTTGTGGTTACGGTTGTTGGTGCGCCAGCCGCCGACCTCGTGGACGGCGCAGCCCTCGGCCTTCAGCGCGGCGACGAGCCGGGTGGCGGTGAGCGGAGTGGCCATGAGTCAGTCCTCCGTTCCGGCGCGCGAGCGTGCCGGTCTGAAGACGGTGCGATGCACGATGCGATCGCAACTGGGGAGCCCTGGCCTGGGAGCGGGTCGGTCCACTGAGTGTGTCCGGGCGGTTCGTCCACGGTGCCTGCCACGCGAACCTCGCCAGGTATCCGTATTCTTCCGCCGCTCGTCTCGTCGCTCACCTCGCCCTGCCCACATTCGCAAATTAGGCGCGATAACGACGCGCCCTGCCCACCGGGCAGGGCGCTGTGAGTGGCCCCTGGGGCCGGCGGGCGTGGAGCGCCGGGTGCGGTATGAAAGTCGGCGCGGTCGTCGTGTCCGAAGAGCGGGCAGCGCAACCATGCGGGGCGGGAACAGGCCGCACGCCGGAGTGAGCGCCCGCCGCGCGCCGGGTACCCCGCCTCCGTCGCGCTATCCCCGGCGGCGATACGCGCGCTCTGGTCGACGGGCGGGCTCACCCGGCCGTCGCTAGACCATCTCCGGTTGCGGTTCCGCCCGCGGTGCGGGCACGGACTTCGGCTCCCACCGGTTGACGGTCCGTAGGTAGCCGTAGATCACGGAGACCATCGCCAGAATGACCAGCGGCCCGGCCACCCACGGATGCCGGGCCATCTCCACCGGCAGGTAGCGGTAGGAGACCAGAAGCAGGGCGAAGACCGTGGTCCCGTAGGCCACCAGCAGGGCCCCCGAGCGGTCCCAGCCGCGCTCGAGCGCACGCAGCGCGGCCTCGATCGTGAGCGTGAACACCACGCCGGCCACGAGGTCCACGCCGTAGTGGTAGCCGAATCCCAGCGTCGCGGTGAGCGTGGCGATCAGCCAGAACGTGCCCGCGAACCGCAGTGCGCGCGGGCCCTTGCGGGTGTGGATGAAGATCGCGACGGCCCAGGCCGTGTGCAGGCTGGGCATGCAGTTGCGTGGGGTGATCCCGTCGAACGGCATCGACTGCGGGGGGTCGAGCGGCGGCGGTATGTCCGGCCACAGGTTGGCCAGCGCCCAGTGCTCGGTGCGCGGCGCGTCCGACCACCACAGGCTGATGTCGTCCCAGTGCTCGGTGCCGGTGCCGTAGGCGTAGATCGGCCCGACCACCGGGAAGATCATGTAGATGCCCGGCCCGAGGAGACCTATGACCAGGAAGGTGCGCACCAGGTAGTGGCGCGGGAAGCGGCGCTCGGCCGCCACGTTGCGCAGCTGGTACAGCGCGACGAGGACCGCGGCCACCGCGAGCTGGCCGTAGACGAAGTCGAGGACGTTGTAGCCGACCACGCCGGTGGCGGTGACGATCCGGCCCGCCAGCCACGAGGGGTTGCCCAGCGCGTGGTCGGCGGTCGCCACGTACGGGTCGAGCACCGTCGGATGGGCCTTCGACGTGATGTGCAGCCAGGTGTCGCCGGCCTTTCGGCCGGCGACCAGCAGCAGGCCCAGCCCGACGCCCTTCAGCAGCAGGACGCGTTCCGCGCCGGTGCGGCGCGTGAGGGCGACGACCCCGCAGCCCAGCAGCACCCACCACGCCCCGTTGCCGAAGTGATGTCCCTCGGTCACCTTGATACCGGCCGCCCACCGCACCAGCAGGAAGACGACGTCGATCCCGATCGCGGTGCCGAGCGCGAGGAACCGTTCCCGCTTGGTGAGCACCACCATCATCAACGCCAGCCCGGCATACAGCAGGGCGCCCGACTTGGGGGCGACGACCAGCTCCCGCACCTGGGTGGTGATCGGCCCCTGCACGCCGTAGTGACGCGCGGCCATCTCCAGGGCGATGAGGAAGCCGAGGATCACGACACCCGCTGCGGCCCACAGCGTGCCCCTGCGTCTTATGCGCGAGGATATTCGCGTTGTTATAGGTATCAATTGTTTTATTCGGTTTGTGTGACGATAGTGGAGTGATCGAACATGCTATCGGAGTAGTGTGCCCCGGTCGGCCGTTTTCCGGGAGTCTCCGCGATTGTTCAGCGGTGCTCCGGGTTGTCCGCCCCCGGGCGGCAGCCGGCATCCCACTGTGAACGCTGGTTGCCGTAGGCGGGAATACCTCCGGCGCGCTTCAGCAGGGCGGCCAGATGCATCAGGTTCCAGGTCATGAAGCTGGTGTTGCGGTTGGTGAAGTCGTTCTCCGGACCGCCCGAACCCGGGTCGAGGTACGACGGCCCCGGGCCGGCCGCACCGACCCAGCCGGCGTCCGCCTGGGGCGGGATCGTGTAGCCGAGGTGCTGGAGGCTGTAGAGCAGGTTCATGGCGCAGTGCTTCACGCCGTCCTCGTTGCCGGTGATGAGGCAGCCGCCGACCCGGCCGTAGTAGGCGTACTGCCCCTGGGAGTTGAGCAGCGAGGAGCAGGCGTAGAGACGCTCGACGATCTGCTTGGTGACCGAGGCGTTGTCGCCCAGCCAGATCGGGCCGGCCAGGACCAGGATGTCCGCCGCCATCACCCTCTCGTACAGGCCGGGCCAGGCGTCGGTGGCGAAGCCGTGCTCGGTCATGTCGGGGTAGACGCCGGGGGCGATGTCGTGGTCGACCGCGCGGATCACGTCGGTGGTCACACCGGCGGCGTCCATGATGGCCCGGCTCTTGTCGATCAGGCCCTGCGTGTGGCTGAGCCCGGGGGACGGTTTGAGGGTGCAGTTGACGTAGAGGGCGGTCAGATCGTCGTAGCGGTGCACGGAGTCACCGGAGGATGCGGCTGTCGTCATGGAGGCAGCGTCGCGCGCGAAGTCCCGTTTGTCCCGGTTCGACGCACCGGGCGCGTCCTTACGGAGTCATGACGTGCGGGCGCGGTCCCGTGGTGCGGCGCCGGTGCGGGCCTAGCGTGGCCGTATGCGCGTACTGGTCACCGGCGGTGCCGGATTCATCGGGTCCCATGTCGTCTCCGCGCTCGGCGAGCACGGGCACGAGGCGGTCGTGTTCGACGTGCGGGAGGATCCCGGCGCCGACGTACGGGACCGGGCGGCGGTCCGTCACGCCCTGGCCGGTGTCGACGCCGTCTGCCACCAGGCCGCGATGGTCGGGCTCGGCGACGGGGTCTCCGACGCGGCGGAGTACGTCTCGCACAACGATCTCGGAACCGCCGTACTGCTCGCCGCCATGGCCGAGTCAGGTGTACGGCGTCTCGTGCTGGCCGGGTCGATGGTCGTCTACGGGGAGGGGCGGTACGAGTGCCGCCGCCACGGGGTCGTACGGCCCGGGCCGCGGACCGTCACCGACCTCGACGCGGGGCGGTTCGAGCCGCCGTGTCCGGTGTGCGGGGCGGCCCTCGTCCCCGGGCTGGTCGGCGAGGACGCCCCGGCCGATCCACGGAACGTGTACGCGACGACCAAGCTGGCCCAGGAGCACCTGGCCGCCGCCTGGGCCCGCTGCACGGGCGGGTCGGCGGTGTCGCTGCGCTACCACAACGTGTACGGTCCCGGCATGCCGCGCGACACCCCGTACGCCGGGGTCGCCTCCTTCTTCCGCTCGGCGCTCGCCCGGGGCGAGGCCCCGCGGGTGTTCGAGGACGGACGGCAGCGACGGGACTTCGTGCACGTGCGGGACGTCGCGGCGGCCAACGTGGCCGCCCTGGAGGCCTCGTCACCCGAGGGGACGCTCACCGCGTACAACACCGGCAGCGGTGACCCGCGCACCGTCGGCGAGATGGCGCGGGCGCTGGCCGCCGCGTACGGCGGGCCGGAGCCGGTCGTCACCGGCGAGTACCGGCTCGGGGACGTACGGCACATCACCGCGGACTCGTCGCGACTGCGCGACGGGCTGGGGTGGAAGCCGGAGGTCGGGTTCGAAGAGGGCATGGCGGAGTTCGCGCGGGCCGGGCTGCGGGGGGCATAGAGCCGGTGGTGCTGCCCGTGTTCACGAAGCGGCGGCGGGCAGCACCACCTCGAAACGGCAGCCGCCGGGGATGTTGCGTACGGTGGCCCGGCCCTGGTGCGCCTCCACGATCCCCCGGACGATGGCGAGGCCGAGGCCCGCGCCGGCCGGGGGTGTCCGGGCGTGCGTGCCGCGCCAGCCGGTGTCGAAGACGCGCGGCAGATCCTCCTCGGGAATGCCGCCGCAGGCGTCGGTCACGGACAGCACCACGCCCTCGGCGGTCCGCTCCGCGGCGATGGCGACCGTGCCGTCGGCCGGGGTTCGGCGGATGGCGTTGACCAGCAGGTTGCCCAGCACCCGGCTCATCTCCTTGCCGTCCACCTCCACCGGCACCGGCTCGATCCGGCCGCCCACCAGCCGCACCCCGTGCTCCCGGGCGAGCGGGTCGGCTCCCGCCAGCGCGTCACCGATCAGGTCGTAGAGCGAGATCCGGGCGCAGGACAGCGGCAAGGTGCCCGCGTGGATGCGGGAGAGTTCGAAGAGGTCGCCGACCATGTCGTTGAGGCGTTCGACCTCGGTGCGGATCTGCCGCAGATAGCGGCCGGGGTCGGCGGCGACGCCGTCCTCCAGGGCCTCCGACATGGCGCGCAGACCGGCCAGCGGGGTGCGCAGGTCGTGCGAGATCCAGGCGACGAGTTCGCGTCGCGAGGTCTCCAGGGCGCGTTCCCGCTCCCGGGACTCGGCGAGTCTGGCGCTGGTGGCGGCCAGCTCGCGGCTCAGGTGCTCCAGTTCCGCGGTGGCCGGGCCGTCGGGGGCGGCGAAGTCCCCGCCGTCGCCGAAGGAGCGGGCGGCCACGGCGAGTTCCCGGCTGCGGGCGACGACCCAGCGGCCCAGCAGCAGCGCGGTGGCCAGCGACACGACGGCCGCCATGGCGACGACGGTCGTGACCACGGACAGGTCGTGCGGGGACAGGAACATCGCCCAGGCGACGGCGAGCGTGCCGGCGAGCATCGCGACGACCCCGACGGCGGCGACCACGGCGAGGGAGGCGGTGAGCGAGCGGCGCCGGATCAGACGCAGCGCGCCCGCCCCGGCCAGACCGGTGGCCGCGGCACCCGCGAAGGCGTACAGGGCGATGAGGAGCGTGTCGTTCACGATCCGTTCTCCTCCCCTCCGGCTCCGGTGGCGTCGAAGCGGTAGCCGACGCCCCACACGGTCTGGATCAGGCGGGGCCGGGCCGGATCGTCCTCGACCTTGCCGCGCAGGCGGCGGACATGGACCGTGACGGTCGACAGGTCGCCGAAGTCCCAGCCCCACACCTCGCGCATCAGGTCCTCGCGGCTGAAGGCCCGTCCCGGGTGGCGCAGGAAGTAGGAGAGCAGGTCGAACTCCCTCAGGGTGAGGGCGAGTTCGGTGCCGTTCTTGGTCGCCCGGCGGGCCTGAGGGTCGATAGTCAAGCCGGCGGCCCCGAGCCGGTGCCCCGTGGCGGCGGGCCTGCTGCGGCGCAGCACCGACTCCACGCGCAGCACCAGCTCGCGCGGGCTGAACGGCTTGGTGACGTAGTCGTCGGCGCCGACCTCCAGGCCCAGGATGCGGTCGTCCTCGTCGCCGCGGGCGGTGAGCATGATGACCGGGACCGGCCCCTGCCCCCGCATCCGCCGGCAGACCTCGAGGCCGTCCATGCCGGGCAGCATCAGGTCGAGCACGACCAGGTCCGGCCAGTGCGCGGCGACCCGGGTGAGGGCCGTCGGGCCGTCGTCGGCCCGGTCGACGACGTAACCGGCGCGGTCCAGATACCCGGTGACGACCTCGGCGACGGTCGGGTCGTCGTCGACGACCAGGATCCGCGGGGAGGCGTCGGGGGTCTCCTCGTGCTGATGAGGCGGCTGCATGCCTCCAGACTGGCACCAGACCGGCTTCGCCACCGCGCCCGGGCGCCTCCGGGCCGCCGACGTCCGCGTTTCGTAAGGAGCGGATGTCCGTTATGCGGCGATTCGTGTTCGTAGGGTGAGAGCCGTGAAGACGACTCCTTCGGACGTCGACGTGGTGCTGCCCTGCCTGAACGAGGCCGGGGCCCTGCCCTGGGTCCTCGAGCGGATCCCGCCGGGCTGGCGCGCACTCGTCGTCGACAACGGTTCCACCGACGGCTCGGCCGAGGTCGCCCGCGCGTACGGCGCGACCGTCGTACGCGAGCCCCGCCGGGGCTTCGGCGCGGCCTGCCACGCCGGACTGACCGCGTCCACCGCCGACGTGGTGTGCTTCTGCGACTGCGACGCCTCCCTCGACCCGTCGCTCCTCGTGCCCTTCGTGCGCGAGGTGCGCGAGGGCGGCGCCGACCTGGTCCTCGGGCGGCGGCGTCCGCGGGGGCGGGGCGCGTGGCCCGCGCACGCCCGCGCCGGCAACCTCGCCCTGGCGCGGATGCTGCGCCGCCGCACCGGGCTGCGTCTGCACGACCTCGGTCCGCTGCGCGCCGCCCGCCGCGAGCCGCTGCTCGCCCTCGGTCTCACCGACCGGCGCAGCGGCTATCCGCTGCAGATGGTGGTCCGCGCGGCCGACGCGGGCTGGCGGATCGCCGAGTACGACGTGCCGTACCTGCCGCGCACCGGGACCTCCAAGGTGACGGGCACCTGGCTCGGCACCTGGCAGGCCGTCCGGGACATGAGCCGGGTCCTGGCCGACGGGAGGGCCGGACGATGACCACACTTCTCGTCATCGCCAAGGAGCCCCGGCCGGGGCGGGTCAAGACGCGGCTCACCCCACCGTTCACGCCTCAGGAGGCCGCGTCGCTCGCCGAGGCGTCCCTCGCGGACACCCTGGACGTGGTCGCGGCGACCCCGGCCACCCGCCGGATCCTCGTCCTCGACGGGGATCCCGGCCCCTGGCTGCCGCCCGGCTTCGACGTCGTACGGCAGTGCGCGGGCGGTCTGGACGAGCGGCTGGCGGACGCCTTCGCACGCTGCGACGGCCCGGCCCTGCTGATCGGCATGGACACCCCGCAGGTGACACCGGAGCTGCTCACGACGGACCTCGCTGACGGTGCCGCGTACTTCGGCCCGGCGGAGGACGGCGGCTTCTGGGCCCTCGGCCTCGCCGATCCCGACCCGGCCCTGCTGCGGGGCGTGCCCATGTCCACACCGGTGACCGGGGCCGTCCAGCGGGAACGGCTCGTCGCGGCCGGGCTGCGGGTACGGGACCTGCCCCGGCTCCGGGACGTCGACACCGCCGCCGACGCCCACGCCGTCGCCGCTCTCGCCCCGCACGGCCGGTTCGCCGCCCGGCTGGCCTCGTTCACCTCGGTCACCGCGCGATGAGCGCCCCGCCCGCCACCGCCCTCGCCTGGGCGAGCGCCGACCCCTACGCCGCCGCCCTGCGCGCCGGCCGCGGACCGCTGTTCCTGCGGCGCTCCGACGGCTGGCTGCTGCCGCTGGAGGTGGAGCGCTGGTGCGCCCGAGCCGACGCGGTCGACCGGGACGTGCTGGACCGGTGCGAGGGGACCGTGCTGGACGTGGGCTGCGGGCCCGGGCGGCTGGTGGCCGAACTCGCCGGGCAGGGCCGGACCGTCCTCGGCATCGACGTCAGCGGGGCCGCCGTCGACCACACCGTGCGGCTCGGCGGGCAGGCACTGCGGCGCTCGGTGTTCGAACCCCTGCCCGGCGAGGGCCGCTGGGGCACCGTCCTGCTCATGGACGGCAACGTCGGCATCGGCGGCGACCCGAGTGCCCTGCTGGACCGGGCGGCCGAACTCCTGCGCCCCGGCGGCCTGCTCATCGCCGAGACCGCCCCGGTGGACATCGACGAACGCGTCCACGTCCGCATCACCGACGCGCACACGGCGGCCGCCGGCGCCGCCTTCCCCTGGGCCCGGATCGGCACGCCGGCGCTCCTCCGGTACGCACGGGGGTGGGAGCGGTCCGGTCAGTGGACGGCCGGCGGGCGCCGCTTCGCCGCCCTGCGCAGCCGCAGCGCCAGCAGCAGCGCCGAGCCCCCGAAGAGGACGGCGGTGATCAGCAGCCAGCGGGCGAGGAAGCCGTCCGGCGACAGTCCGGTGCCGAGCCGGTAGCGCCGCTCCACCATGCCGCTGATCAGCGGGAACCACACGAGCAGCAGCAGCCCGGACAGGGCCGCCGGCACGCGCACGTACGGCACCCACTCCCGGCGCGTCCCCAGCCCTCGTACCAGCGTGCGGTCCGCCGCCGCGTACAACGGCAGCAGCACCAGGTCGTGCAGCAGGGCCGCCCCCACGAACCACAGGACCACGCCCCACCAGTCGTCCGCGAGCAACCGCACCCCGGCGTACGCGGCGAGCGCGAAGGAGCAGGCGAGCAGCAGAAGCTGGAAGGGGCTCCCGACGGGAATCCGCGGCCGGCGCATCACAGGTCTCCGAACGTCATCCGGGCCACCCACTTGGTGTTGAGCACACCGGGCGCCGCGGGCACGATGATCCGCGCCGGGAAGCCGTGATCGGGGGACAGCTCCTCGCCGTTGACGTACAGGGCGAGCAGGGAACGCGGGTCGGCCACCTGGTTGGCGCGCAGGGCGGCTCTCCGGAAGGCGCCGCGTCGCTGCAGGGACTCGACGAACAGGTCCGGCGGGTCGCCGTCGTACCCGACGAGCGCCGCGAGATCACGCAGCCGCACGCCGCGCCACCACTGGTCCGACGTCGACCAGCCCTCCACACAGGCGATGGGCAACGCCGCGCTGTGCAGCGTGAGTCCGGCGAGATCGGCGCGGCTGAGGCGGACGGTGCCCGTGCGGCCCGTGACGACGAGCCGCCAGGCGTCCTCGCCCGTCTCCGCCGCGTCGATCCGGGCGTACGCGGCGGTCTTGTTGATCTGGAACCCGTTCGGGCCGCTGCCGGGGTCGCCGCCGCCGTGCGGTGCGAGGAGGGCGGTGCGCCGCAGGCCGTCGACGTTCTGCCCGACCGTCGTCGCGAACAGCAGCAGCGAGCCGCCCCCGACGAACCACAGGGCGCCCCGGCGGGAGACGGTCGGCTCGGCGGGACGCGGTGTCACCAGGTCGTTCTTCTCCTCCTCCGTCACCTCCTTCTCCTCCCGCAGGTGTCGCAGATTGCTCAGGGCGATGGGCATCTTCAGCACCACGTGGGCGACGAACGCGGCGAAGAACACCCACGCGCCGTAGAAGTGCAGCGGGTAGAAGGAACCCGGGAAGACGTAGTCGAGCTGGACGTTGAGCACACCGGTCACGAACTCGAACAGCGCGCCGCCCACCAGGAGCAGCAGTGAGATCCGCTCCAGGGCGTGTGCGAGCGAGCGGGCCGGCGGCAGTGCGAACAGCCTCGGGATCACGGACCAGAGTTTGGCGAGCAGGACGGGGATCAGGGTGATGCCGAGGGTGACGTGGACGCCCTGGTTGAGGCGGTACAGCCAGTGCGGGCCGGTCGGCCAGTCGAAGAGGTAGAAGCCGAGGATCCCCTTTTCCGGGGTCTGGTCGTTCACCGGCGACAGGTCCGGGTTGTAGGCGGCGTAGGACACCAGGCCCGTCACGAACAGCACGGTGATGCCGAAGAGGAGGACGAGGCCCAGCACCGAGGTGAACCGGGGGCCGCGCAGGGGGCTGCGCCAGAAGCCGGACGAGGAGGGAAGCCGTGGGTCGTCTCGCATGGCCCGACCGTAGGCCCGGACCACCCCCGGAAAGGGCGCTCAACCGATGACGAAACGCTGACGTCCGGCCCGGACGGCGGTCCGTGCCCGCCCTGTCGGCCTAGCGTTCCGGCTGTGACCCGCTCCCTCCGCCGTGACCTGTACGCCGCCGGGGCCGCCACCGTTCTGGTGACGGTCGCCGTGCTGGTCGGCCGCCACATCCAGTTCACCCACCACACGCTGTTCGTCAACTGGCCGCCGGTGCTGGGGTCCTGGGGACCCCACCTGGGCCCCGGCACTCCCGCGGCCCTCGTGGTCGCGATCGCCGCCGTGGCCTACGGCCCCACCCTGGCGGCCCGTCTTCCCTGGCGGGTCCTGCTGCCGACGGCCTGGGGCACGGCGACGGCGTGGATCTTCTCCCTGGCCCTGATCGACGGCTGGGACCGCGGCATCGCGCGCAGGCTCACCACCCGCCACGAATACCTCCAGGTCATCGACCGCTTCCACGACATCCCGGCGGCCCTGGGGACCTTCACCGACCACATCCTGCTCGACTCCCCCGACAACTGGCCCGCCCACATCGCCGGCCACCCGCCCGCCGCCACCCTCACCTTCGTCCTGCTCGACCGGATCGGACTGCGCGGTGGGGGCTGGGCGGGCGTGTGGTGCATCGCCGTGGGGGCGACGGCCTGCGTGGCGGTGCTGGTCGCGGTCCGCGCCCTGGCCGGTGAGGCACTCGCGCGCAGGGCGGCGCCCGTCCTGGTCCTGGCCCCGGCCGCCGTGTGGATGGGCACCTCGGCCGACGCGTACTTCGCCGCGGTGGCGGCGTGGGCGGTGGCGCTGCTGGCGCTGGCGGTCACCCGCCGGTCCACGATGGGGGTCCCCCCGCTCGAGCGAAGCCGAGAGTGGGGGAGGGCGGGGGCGTCCGGGCTGCTGTTCGGTCTGACCTGTTACCTGTCGTACGGCCTCACGCTCGTCGCGCTGATCGCGGCGGCGGTGCTGCTGCTCGGCCGGCGCGGGGTCCGGGAGCGCCCCGCCCTGCTGGTGCCGCTGCTCGCCGGACTGGCGGTGGTGCCGACGGCGTTCACGCTCGCCGGGTTCGACTGGTGGGAGGCGTACCGCCTGCTGGTCACCCGGTACTACCAAGGCGCGGGCGGTACCCGTCCCTACGGTTACTGGGTGTGGGCCAACCTGGCCTGCACGGTGTTCATCACGGGCCTTGCGACAGCGGCGGGGCTGCGGCGGACGGGTGCCGTGCTGCTCCGGCACCGCACCGGGTCCCGCGCTGACCTACGCCTCGCGCTCCTGGTGTCCGCCGCGCTCCTCGCCCTGCTGGTCGCCGATCTGTCCGGCATGAGCAAGGCGGAGACGGAGCGCATCTGGCTGCCGTTCGCGGTGTGGCTGCTCCCGGCCTGCGCGCTCCTTCCCCGCCCCCGCGCCTGGCTCACCGCCCAGGCGCTGCTCGCCCTGCTCCTCAACCACCTGCTGCTCACCGGGTGGTGAGGCGCCGCCGGGCCTACGACCCGTCGCCCTCCAGGTCCCCCTCCGTCTCCAGGTAGGCCTGCCGCAGGCCCTCCAGCACCGCCGGGTCGGGCTTCTCCCACATGCCGCGGGACTCCGCCTCCAGCAGCCGCTCGGCGATGCCGTGCAGGGCCCAGGGGTTGGCCTGCTGGAGGAACTCGCGGTTGGCGGGGTCCAGGACGTAGGTCTCGGTGAGCTTGTCGTACATCCAGTCGGCGACCACGCCGGTGGTGGCGTCGTAGCCGAACAGGTAGTCGACCGTGGCGGCGAGTTCGAAGGCGCCCTTGTAGCCGTGGCGGCGCATCGCCTCGATCCACTTGGGGTTGACGACGCGGGCGCGGAAGACCCGGGACGTCTCCTCGACGAGGGTGCGGGTGCGGACCGTCTCGGGGCGGGTGGAGTCGCCGATGTACGCCTCGGGGGCGGTGCCGCGCAGGGCGCGGACGGTGGCGACCATGCCGCCGTGGTACTGGAAGTAGTCGTCGGAGTCGGCGATGTCGTGCTCGCGGGTGTCCGTGTTCTTCGCGGCGACCGCGATCCGCTTGTACGCCGTCTCCATCTCCTCCCGGGCCGGGCGGCCCTCGAGTTCCCGGCCGTAGGCGTAGCCGCCCCAGACGGTGTAGACCTCGGCGAGATCGGCGTCGGTGCGCCAGTCGCGGGAATCGATGAGCTGGAGCAGGCCTGCGCCGTAGGTGCCGGGGCGGGAGCCGAAGATGCGGGTGGTGGCGCGGCGTTCGTCGCCGTGCGCGGCCAGGTCCGCCTGGACGTGGGCCCGTACGTGGTTGGCCTCGGCCGGTTCGTCCAGCGAGGCGGCGAGGCGTACGGCGTCGTCCAGCAGGCCGATGGTGTGCGGGAAGGCGTCCCGGAAGAAGCCCGAGATGCGCAGGGTGACGTCGATGCGGGGGCGGCCCAGTTCCTCGTACGGGATGGCCTCCAGGCCGGTCACGCGGCGCGAGGCGTCGTCCCAGACCGGGCGGACGCCGAGCAGCGCGAGGGCTTCGGCCACGTCGTCGCCGGCCGTGCGCATCGCGCTGGTGCCCCACAGGGAGAGGCCGACGGAGGTGGGCCAGTCGCCGTTGTCGGTGCGGTAGCGCTCCAGCAGGGAGTCCGCGAGTGCCTGGCCGGTCTCCCAGGCGAGGCGGGAGGGGACGGCCTTGGGGTCGACGGAGTAGAAGTTGCGGCCGGTCGGCAGGACGTTCACCAGGCCGCGGAGCGGGGATCCGGAGGGGCCGGCCGGGACGAAGCCGCCGGCCAGCGCGTGGACGGCGTGGTCGATCTCGGCCGTCGTCGCCGACAGGCGCGGCACGACCTCGCGGGCCGCGAACTCCAGGATGGCGGCGACCTGTTCGCCGTGCTCGGTGGGGACGGCGGCCGGGTCCCAGCCCGCGTCCTCCATCGCCTGGACGAGCGTGCGGGCCTTGTCCTCCGCTTCGTCGGCGGTCGTACGGGTCGCCGCGGACTCGTCCAGGCCGAGGGCTTCCCGGAGGCCGGGCAGGGCCGTGGCGCCGCCCCAGATCTGGCGGGCGCGGAGGATGGCGAGGACGAGGTTGACGCGGTCGGCGCCCCGCGGTGGGTTGCCGAGGACGTGCAGGCCGTCGCGGATCTGGGCGTCCTTGACCTCGCAGAGCCAGCCGTCGACGTGCAGGAGGAAGTCGTCGAAGCCGTCGTCGTCCGGGCGGTCCTCCAGGCCGAGGTCGTGGTCGAGCCGGGCGGCCTGGATGAGGGTCCAGATCTGGGCGCGGATCGCCGGGAGCTTGGCGGGGTCCATGGAGGAGATCTGGGCGTACTCGTCGAGGAGTTGCTCCAGGCGGGCGATGTCGCCGTAGGAGTCGGCGCGGGCCATCGGCGGGACGAGGTGGTCGACGAGGGTGGCGTGGACGCGGCGCTTGGCCTGGGTGCCCTCGCCCGGGTCGTTGACCAGGAAGGGGTAGATCAGGGGGAGGTCGCCGAGGGCGGCGTCGGGGCCGCAGGCGGCGGACAGGCCGGCGTTCTTGCCGGGCAGCCACTCCAGGTTGCCGTGCTTGCCCAAGTGGATCATCGCGTCCGCGCCGAAGCCGCCGTCCTCGGCGCGGGCGGCGATCCAGCGGTAGGCGGCCAGGTAGTGGTGGGAGGGCGGCAGGTCCGGGTCGTGGTAGATCGCGATCGGGTTCTCGCCGAAGCCGCGCGGCGGCTGGATGAGGATCAGCAGGTTGCCGAAGCGCAGGGCCGCGAGGACGATGTCGCCCTCCGGGTTGCGGCTGCGGTCGACGAACATCTCGCCGGGGGCCGGGCCCCAGTGCTCCTCCACCGCCGTCCGCAGCTCCTCGGGGAGCGTGGCGAACCAGCGGCGGTAGTCGGCCGCCGGGATGCGGACCGGGTTGCGGGCGAGCTGCTCCTCGGTGAGCCAGTCCTGGTCGTGGCCGCCCGCCTCGATCAGCGCGCGGATCAGCTCGTCGCCGTCGCCGGAGGCCAGTCCCGGCACCTCCGTGTCCGTCCCGAAGTCGTAGCCCTCCTCGCGGAGCCGGCGGAGCAGGGCCACCGCGCTCGCGGGGGTGTCCAGGCCGACCGCGTTGCCGATGCGGGAGTGCTTGGTCGGGTACGCCGAGAGGACCAGCGCGAGGCGCTTGTCGGCGGGCCGGATGTGCTTCAGGCGTGCGTGGCGTACGGCGGTTCCGGCGACCCGGGCCGCGCGCTCGGGGTCGGCGACGTAGGCCGGGAGGCCGTCCTCGTCGATCTCCTTGAAGGAGAACGGGACGGTGATGAGGCGCCCGTCGAACTCGGGGACGGCGATCTGGCTGGCCGCGTCGAGCGGGGAGACGCCCTCGTCGTTCTCCTCCCAGTCGGCGCGCGAGCCCGTGAGGCACAGGGCCTGGAGGATCGGGACGTCCAGTGCGGTGAGCGCGCCCGCGTCCCAGGACTCGTCGTCGCCGCCGGCCGATGCCTCGGCGGGCTTGGTGCCACCGGCGGCGAGGACGGTGGTGACGATGGCGTCGGCGCCGCGCAGTTCCTCGATCAGCTCGGGCTCGGGGGCGCGCAGGGAGGCCACGTACAGCGGCATCGGCCGGCCGCCCGCGTCCTCGATCGCGTCGCACAGGGCGCCCACGAAGGCGGTGTTGCCGCTCATGTGGTGGGCGCGGTAGTAGAGCACGGCGACGGTCGGGCCGTCGGCGCCGTCGCGGGGCGTGCGCTCCAGCGGGCCCCAGGTCGGGGCGGGGGCCGGTGCCTCGAAGCCGTGGCCGGTCAGCAGGACCGTGTCGGAGAGGAAACGGGCGAGCTGCTCCAGGTTGGCCGGGCCGCCATGGGCGAGGTAGGCGTGCGCCTCGGCTGCGATGCCGACCGGGACGGTGGAGGCGGCCATCAGCTGGGCGTCCGGGGCCTGTTCGCCGGTGAGGACGACGACCGGGCGGCCGTCGGCGAGGAGCAGGTCGAGGCCCTCCTGCCAGGCCCGGATACCGCCGAGGAGGCGGACGACGACCAGCTGGACACCGTCGAGGAGGCCGGACAGGTCGTCGAGGGCGAGGCGGGCGGGGTTGGCGAAGCGGTACGGGACCGGCCCGGCCGCCGCGCGTGCGCTGAGCAGGTCGGTGTCGGACGTCGACAGGAGCAGGATCATGCGGCGTCTGGCCTTCCTCGGGGTGTCCGCGCCCCGGGCGGTGGTAGGACGGCGGGAGTTCCTGGCTCACCCTGCCCCGTACGGGCCGGGCTCACAGTGGCGGGACCGCGCCGGACTCGCACCGGGCTTCCTCCCCTGTCGCCGTCATGGCGTCGGCGGACCGGATGATCCGCCGCGGATCATAGTAAGGGGCAGGGGAAAAGGGCAGGGAGTACACCTGGTGTGATGGTAGGTATGCTCGCCGCCATGCCCACGCCTGCCCTTCGTTCAACGCCCCAGGCCACAGTGGTCTCCCGGGACCGCGGTGACGCCTGCCCGGGGACGCTGCGGCTGCACGCGGCGGACGACGGCGCGCTGGCCCGGGTCCGGATTCCCGGCGGCGTCCTGACCGTCCGGCAGGCGGAGACGCTGGTCGACGCGGCGGAGCGGCTGGGTGACGGGGAGCTGCATCTGACCTCGCGCGGAAACGTGCAGCTGCGGGGTCTGGACGGTGGCTGCGGCGGGGAGTTGGCCGGGCTGCTGGAGGCGGCCGGGCTGCTGCCCTCGCACGGCCACGAGCGGGTGCGCAACGTCGTGGCCTCACCGCTGTCCGGCCTCGACGGGCGGGGCGTGCTGGACGTACGCCCCTGGCTGACGGCTCTCGACGCGGCGCTGTGCGCGAGCGAGGCGGCGCGGGCCCTGTCGGGGCGTTTCCTGTTCGCGCTCGACGACGGACGCGGCGACGTGGCCGGGCTCGGTGCCGACGTGACGGTACGGGCGGCGGCGGACGGCGGCGCGCAACTCGGCCTCGGTGCCGCCGGAGACGCGCTGCACGTCTCCGCCGAGGATGCGGCCCGGGCCGCGCTGGTGGCCGCGGAAACCTTCCTGGAGGCAGCTCGGACGAGCGGCGCGCGGGTCTGGCGAGTGGACGAACTGGGCCTTGAAGGTGGCGAGTTGCTCGACCTGCTGGGCCGACACCTCACGGCCGTGGGCATCCGCCACGAGCGACGGACCCGGGACACCGGCCGCACGGACGGCCCGTCCCCGGGAGTCATCGGCACCGGCCTCTCCGTGCACGTGCCGCTGGGACGGCTGTCGGCGCACCAGTGGCGCGAACTGACACATATCGCCCCCGATGAACTGCGTCTGACCCCATGGCGAGGTGTGGTTCTTCCCACACAGGGGGTTCCCACGGACGAGTCCCTCGCCCGCCTCGCCGCCGCCGGCCTCGTCACCGACCCCGGCTCCCCCTGGCTCCGCGTCGGCGCCTGCGTCGGCAGGCCCGGATGCGCCAAGTCGCGTGCCGACGTACGGACCGACGCGGCGGGGGCCCTCGGCACGATCGAGCCGCGTGGCCTCCCTCTGTACTGGTCCGGGTGCGAACGCCGCTGCGGGCACCCCCGGGGCGACCGCGTCGACGTGGTCGCCGCCGAGGGAGGCGGCTACCGGCTCTCCACCGCCGTGAGCGGCCAGGAGCCCCGGACCACCTCACTGGACGACCCCGCCCGACTCGCCACCGCCCTGGCGGCGATCACCCCATGAGCCGCAAGACGACCGAGAGCAGTGTGAACACCACCGTGACCACGTACGACTACGAGAAGGACGGCCCGGCCATCTACCGCCAGTCCTTCGCCACCATCCGAGCGGAGGCGGACCTGGCGGCCCTGCCCGCCGACGTCAGCCAGGTCGCGGTCCGGATGATCCACGCCTGCGGGATGGTCGACCTCGTGCGGGACCTGGCCTACACACCGGCCGTGGTGGCCCGTGCCCGCGAGGCACTGCGCGCCGGCGCGCCCATCTTCACCGACGTGCGGATGGTGGCCAGCGGCGTGACCCGCAAGCGGCTCCCCGCCGACAACGACGTGCTGTGCACCCTCTCCGACCCGGCCGTCCCCGAACTCGCGGCGAAACTCGGCACCACCCGCAGCGCCGCCGCGCTGGAGCTGTGGCGGGACCGGCTGGAAGGCTCGGTGGTCGCCGTCGGCAACGCGCCCACCGCCCTGTTCCGGCTGCTGGAGATGATCGACGAGGGGGCTCCCCGCCCGGCCGCCGTCATCGGCGTCCCGGTCGGCTTCGTCGGGGCCGCCGAGTCCAAGGACGCCCTGGCCGCGCACCCGTCCGGCCTGGAACACCTGGTCGTGCGCGGCCGTCGCGGGGGCAGCGCCATCGCGGCCGCCGCGCTCAACGCGATCGCGAGTGAGGAAGAGTGAGCGGGAAGCAGTCCACCGCGGGGCGGCTGTACGGGGTAGGGCTCGGCCCGGGCGACCCGTCCCTGATGACCGTACGGGCCGTCGAGGTCATCGCCGAGGCCGACGTCATCGCGTACCACAGTGCCCGGCACGGCCGTTCCATCGCCCGCTCGATCGCGGCGAAGCACATCCGTGCCGACCACATCGAGGAGCGACTCGTCTACCCGGTCACGACGGAGACCACCGACCACCCCGGCGGCTACAAGGGCGCGATCGAGGAGTTCTACGCCGAGGCGTCGGCCCGGCTCGCCGCGCACCTGGACGCGGGGCGGACGGTCGCGGTCCTCGCCGAGGGCGACCCGCTCTTCTACGGCTCCTACATGCACATGCACAAGCGGCTGGCCGACCGCTACGACACCGAGGTGATCCCCGGCGTCACCTCCGTGTCCGCCGCCGCCGCCCGGCTGGGCACCCCGCTCGCCGAGGGCGAGGAGGTGCTGACCATCCTGCCGGGCACGCTGCCCGAGGAGGAGCTGACCGCGCGGCTCGCCGCGACGGACGCGGCGGTGGTGATGAAGCTGGGCCGCACCTTCACCAAGGTGCGGAACGCCTTCGCCGATGCGGGGCGGCTGGACGAGGCCCGGTACGTCGAACGCGCCACCATGACCGGGGAGCGGCTCGGCGAACTGGCCGACGTGGACGCGGAGTCGGTGCCGTACTTCTCGGTGGCGGTGCTGCCCAGCCGGGTCGACGCCGAGCGGCCTCAGACCCCGGAGCGGGGCGAGGTCGTCGTGGTCGGGACCGGGCCGGCCGGCCCGCTGTGGCTGACGCCCGAGACCCGGGGCGCCCTGGCCGCCGCCGACGACCTCGTCGGCTACACGACCTACCTCGACCGGGTGCCGGAGCGGCCCGGCCAGATCCGGCACGGCTCGGACAACCGGGTCGAGTCGGAGCGCGCCGAGTTCGCCCTCGATCTGGCCCGGCGCGGCCGGCGGGTCGCGGTCGTCTCCGGCGGCGACCCGGGCGTCTTCGCCATGGCGACGGCCGTCCTGGAGGTCGCCTCCCAGAAGGAGTACACGGACGTCCCGGTGCGGGTGCTGCCCGGCGTGACCGCCGCCAACGCGGCAGCCGCCAAGGCGGGCGCCCCACTCGGGCACGACTACGCCACCCTCTCCCTCTCCGACCGGCTCAAGCCCTGGGAGGTCATCGCCGAGCGGCTGCGCGCGGCGGCCTCGGCGGACCTGGTGCTGGCCCTGTACAACCCGGGCTCGCGCAGCCGCACCTGGCAGGTGGGCAAGGCACGCGAACTGCTGCTGGAGCACCGGGCTCCGGACACGCCGGTGGTGGTCGCGCGGGACGTGGGCGGCACCGGCGAACGCGTGCGGATCGTACGCCTGTCCGACCTGGATCCGGCCGAGGTCGACATGCGCACGATCCTGCTGGTCGGCTCGTCACAGACGCGGGTCGTACAACGCGGGAACGGCGAGGAGATCACCTGGACACCGCGTCGCTACCCGGAGGACAGGGCCGGCGGGGCCTCCTGAACACCCGGAGCCCTCGTCAGTCTCCCTGCGGGAGGCGGTTCACCACCCACCGGGCCGCCGCCTCCGGGTCGGGCACGACCGGGACGCCCTCCGGTACCGGCGGCCGGCGGACCACGACCACCGGCAGCCCGGCCTCCCGCGCCGCCGTCAGCTTCGGCGCGGTGGCCGTCCCCCCGCTGTCCTTGGTCACCACGACGTCGACACGGTGGCGGCGCAGCAGCTCGCGCTCGCCGTCGAGGGTGAACGGACCTCGGTCGAGCAGCACCTCCATGCGGGCCGGATGCGGAGGCTCGGGCGCGTCCACGGACCGTACGAGGAACCACAGCTCGTCCAGCTCGGCGAACGCGGCCAGCCCCATCCGGCCGGTGGTGAGGAACACCCGCCGGCCCAGCGCGGGCAGCAGCCGCGCGGCCTCCTCCAGGGAACCGGCGTCGTGCCAGTCGTCGCCCTCGACGGGGACCCAGCCGGGGCGCCGCAGGGCGAGCAGGGGAACATGGGCGGTGGCGGCGGCACGCGCCGCGTGGAAACTGATCGTCCCGGCGAAAGGGTGGGTGGCATCGATGAGCACATCCACCCGGTGCTCCCGCAGCCACGCGGCCAGCCCCTCCACCCCGCCGAAGCCACCGACCCGCACCTCACCGGGCGGCAGCCGCGGGCTGGCCACCCGCCCGGCGAGGGAGCTGGCCAGCCGCAGCCCGGGTGTCCCGTGGAGCAGTTCGGCGAGCCGCCGGGCTTCCGAGGTCCCGCCGAGAATCAGTACGTGCATGGAAGTCCAGATCCGTTCATGAGCAGCGAAGTGAAGGGCGGCCGCAGGGCCCAGCTGGAGCACACCGGCCTGCGGCCAGGCTGGACCACCGGCGCCTGTGCGACGGCGGCCACGACAGCGGCGTACACCGCCCTGCTGACCGGTGAGTTTCCCGACCCTGTGACCATCACCCTGCCGAAGGGGCAGACACCGTCGTTCGCGCTGGCGGCCGAGGAGCTGGGCGACGGGTACGCGATGGCGGGGATCGTGAAGGACGCCGGCGACGACCCGGACGTCACCCACGGGGCGCTGGTCCGGGCCACGGTACGGCACCTGCCCGCCGGGGCCGGCGTCGTCTTCAGGGCAGGTCCCGGGGTCGGCACGGTCACCCGGCCCGGCCTGCCCCTGCCCGTCGGCGAGGCGGCCGTCAACCCCGTCCCGCGCCGCATGATGGGCGACCACGTCGCCGAGGTCGCCGCCCGGCACGGCGGTTCGGGCGACGTCGAGATCACCGTCTCCGTGGACCACGGCGAGGAGATCGCCCGCTCCACCTGGAACCCCCGGCTCGGCATCCTCGGCGGCCTGTCCATCCTGGGCACCACCGGCATCGTCGTCCCGTACTCCTGCTCGGCGTGGATCGACTCCATCCGGCGGGGCGTGGACGTGGCCCGGGCGGCGGGCCGTACGCATGTCGCCGGCTGCACCGGGTCGACGTCGGAGAAGACGGTCGTGGCCGAGTACGGCCTGCCCGAGGACGCCCTGCTCGACATGGGCGACTTCGCGGGCGCGGTGCTGAAGTACATCCGCCGCCACCCCGTCGACCGCCTGACCATCTGCGGCGGCTTCGCCAAGCTCTCCAAGCTCGCCGCCGGCCACCTCGACCTGCACTCGGCCCGCTCCCAGGTCGACAAGGGCTTCCTCGCCGGACTGGCCCGGCGCGGCGGCGCGGACGAGGCCCTGGCCGGCCAGGTGGCCGAGGCCAACACCGGCCTCGCCGCACTCCAGTCGTGCCTCGCCGCCGGGGTTCCGCTCGGCGACCTGGTCGCCACGACCGCCCGCGACGAGGCCCTGGCCGTGCTGCGCGGCGCGCCGGTCGCGGTCGACGTGATCTGCATCGACCGGGCGGGGACGGTGGTGGGACGCAGCACCGTGGCCTGACGGCCGCTCACCGTTCTCGGCGCACGGGCGGTTCCCCCTGCTCTCAGCACACGTGGCGTTCCCACCGTTCTCAGCACACGTGGCGTTCCCGCTCCGGCGAGTACAGGTGGCTGTCCCGGAACTGCTCCGCTCCCAGCGTCCGCCCCACCATGATCACCGCCGTGCGCTGCACACCGGACTCCTTCACCTTCCCGGCGATCTCCTCCAGCGAGCCGCGGATGACGAGCTCGTCGGGGCGGGACGCGTAGGCGACGACCGCGGCGGGACAGTCGGCCCCGTAGTGCGGAAGCAGCTCCTCGACGACACGGTCCACGTACTTGGCGGCCAGGTGCAGCACGATCAGCGCCCCGCTACGGCCGAGGGTGGCGAGGTCCTCACCCTCCGGCATGGCGGTGGCCCGGTTGGCGACGCGGGTGAGGATCACGGTCTGCCCGACGGTCGGCACCGTCAGCTCCCGCTTCAGCGAAGCCGCCGCGGCGGCGAAGGCCGGTACACCGGGGACGACCTCGTACGGCACCCCGGCCGCGTCCAGCCGCCGCATCTGCTCGGCCACCGCGCTGAACACGGACGGGTCCCCGGAGTGCAGCCGGGCCACGTCGTGTCCCTCCTCGTGGGCCCGCACCAACTCGGCCGTGATCTGGTCCAGGTCGAGCTGCGCGGTGTCCACCAGCCGGGCGTCCGGCGGGCATTCGGCGAGCAGTTCACGCGGGACCAGGCTGCCCGCGTACAGGCAGACCCGGCAGGCGGCGAGCGTGCGGGCACCGCGCACCGTGATCAGGTCGGCGGCACCGGGTCCCGCACCGATGAAGTACACGGTCATCTGTCTGCTCCTGGGAAAGGGGTCGAGAGTTCGCTGCGCGTCTTCGCGCGTTACCGGGTGTCGTCACGCGTCTCTACGCGTCTTTCTGAACGGCCCACTGGGTCACCGGCATCGCCTGCCGCCACCCGGTGAAGCCGCCCACGGGGACGGCGTGGGCCACGGCGAGCCGCACCAGCTCCCCTCCGAGGCGGCGGCGGGCGTCGGCGAGCAGTGCCTCGGACTCCAGCGTGACGGTGTTGGCGACGAGACGTCCACCGCCGGGCAACGCCTCCCAGCAGGCGTCCAGGAGACCGGGCGCGGTGAGCCCGCCGCCGATGAACACGGCGTCCGGCGGAGGCAGTTCGGCCAGCACGGCGGGAGCGGCGCCGGTGACGACACGCAGCCCCGGCACGCCCAGCCGCTCGGCGTTGCGCCCGATCCGGTCGGCCCGCACCGGGTCGCGCTCCACGCTCACCGCCCGGCAGGACGGGTGGGTCCGCATCCACTCGACGGCGATCGAACCGGACCCGCCTCCGATGTCCCACAACAGCTCACCGGGCGCGGGCGCGAGCACGCCCAGCGTGGCGGCGCGGATGTGCCGCTTGGTGAGCTGTCCGTCGTGCTCGTACGCCTCGTCCGGCAGTCCGGGCACGGCGCCGAGGCGCAGGGCGTCCGGGGCGCGGCGGCATTCGACGGCGACGATGTTGAGGGGATCGCCGGGCGGATGCGGCCATGCGTCGGCGGTGGACTCGGCGGTGGCGCGTTCCGTCTCCCCGCCCAGTTGTTCGAGAACGCGCATCCGGCTGGGCCCGAAGCCCCGCTCCCGCAGCAGCGCGGCGACCTCGCCCGGGGTGGTGGCGTCCGCGCTGAGGACGAGGAGGCGCCGGCCGTGGTGCAGGGCGGCGGCCAGACGGGCGGAGGGCCGGCCGACGAGCGTGACCACCTCCACGTCCTCCAGGGGCCAGCCGAGCCGGGCGGCGGCGTAGGAGACGGAGGAGGGGTGCGGCAGGACGCGCAGGGCGTCGGTCTCCTCGGCGAGGGCGCGTCCGATGCCGTAGAACATGGGGTCCCCGCTGGCCAGGACGGCGATCCGGCGGCCGGCGTGCGCGGCGAGCAGGCCGGGGACGGCGGGGCGCAGCGGCGAGGGCCAGGCGACGCGCTGCCCGGCGCACTCGGGCGGCAGCAGGTCCAGCTGGCGCGCTCCCCCGATCAGAACCTCGGCCTCGGACAGTGCGGCACGGGAGACGTCGGGCAGGCCTGCCCAGCCGTCGGCCCCGATCCCGACGACGGTCACGGCGGCGGTCGGTGCGGGGAGTGCGGGCGTCACTGCTCGATACCTCGGCGTTCGGGGGCAACAGAGCCGCACTCTACTGGGCGCTGACCAGCACACTCTCGCTCGGGTACGCGCCCTCCGCGCCAGGCCCCGGCGACCGGTCCCGTGGCCGACGGGAGACCACGGACGTAATATGAGGAAGCGATTGGCTCACGCGCCGGGAACCAGCATCACTCCCGTGACCGTGAAACAAAGGTGCTCCGTATGACGACACTGACGGAATACACGGAAGAAATCGGGGAACCAACAATCGCGGACGGTCCCGCCGCCTGGCGTATCGCCCGCGAATCCGGGGAACTCGACGTGAACTCCCCCTACAGTTACCTCCTGTGGTTCCGCGATTTCGCGAAAACCTCCGCGGTGGCGCGCGGCGACAACGGCACACTGGCGGGTTTCACCACCGGATACCGCCGCCCCGACCGGCCCGACGTACTCGTCATCTGGCAGATCGCCGTGACAGGAGGCAACCGCGGACGCGGTCTCGCCGGCGCCATGCTCGACCACCTCACCAGCCGACTGCACACACAGAGCGTCCTGCACCGGGTCGAGACCACCGTCACCCCGGGCAACACCGCATCCCACCAGCTGTTTCTCTCCTTCGCCGAACGACACAGGGCACCGTTGAAGCGTGAACTTCTCTTTCCCGCGGAGCTGTTCCCGGATGCCCACGAGCCCGAGTACCTGTACCGCATCGGACCACTGCGTTAGACAGAACGCGGTGTGGCCGTGGGGTGCACCGGCGCACGGACTCCTCCCGCACCTAGGAGTGTCATGACGAAAATGCAGCCGGATCTGAGCGTTTTCGAAACCCTCGAATCCGACGTACGGAGCTACTGCCGAGGCTGGCCCACCGTATTCGTCCACGCCCGGGGAAGCCACCTCCGCGACGAGAACGGCCGCACCTACGTCGATTTCTTCGCGGGCGCCGGTTCGCTCAACTACGGCCACAACGACCCCGCCCTGAAACGGGCCCTCATCGACTACATCGAGACCGATGGAATAACCCACGGTCTCGACATGGCCACCACCGCCAAGCGCGCGTTTCTGGAGGCTTTCCAGAACCTGGTGCTGGGACCGCGTGAACTGCCGTACAAGGTGATGTTCCCCGGCCCGGCGGGCACCAACGCCGTCGAGGCCGCGCTCAAGCTGGCCCGCAAGGTGAAGGGGCGCGAGGCGATCGTCTCCTTCACCAACGCGTTCCACGGCATGTCCCTCGGGGCGCTGGCCGTCACCGGCAACGTCGTCAAGCGGGCCGGAGCCGGCATTCCCCTCGTGCACGGCACACCCATGCCGTTCGACCACTACCTCGACGACCGGGTCCCCGACTTCCTGTGGTTCGAGCGGCTGCTCGACGACCAGGGCTCGGGCCTGAACAAGCCCGCCGCCGTGATCGTCGAGACGGTGCAGGGCGAGGGCGGTGTCAACGTGGCCCGCGGCGAGTGGCTCCGGGAGCTGGCCGAGCTCTGTCACCGGCACGACATGCTGATGATCGTGGACGACATCCAGATGGGCTGCGGACGCACCGGCGCCTTCTTCTCCTTCGAGGAGGCCGGCATCACACCCGACATCGTCACGCTGTCGAAGTCCATCAGCGGCTACGGACTGCCGATGTCGCTGTGCCTCTTCCGGCACGACCTGGACGTGTGGGAGCCGGGCGAGCACAACGGCACCTTCCGCGGCAACAACCACGCCTTCGTCACGGCGACCGCCGCGCTCGGGACGTACTGGACCGACAACCGGATGGAGAAGCAGACCATCGCCCGCGGGGAACAGGTCGAGCAGGCGCTGCAGACGATCCGCGACGAACACCCACACCTCCACGCCGCCGTGCGCGGACGGGGGCTGGTGTGGGGCATGGCGTTCCCGGACGAGTGGCGCGCAACGGCAGTGGCCCGCCGCGCCTTCGAACTCGGGCTGCTGGTCGAGACGTCCGGGCCCCGCGACGAGGTCGTCAAGCTGCTGCCCGCCCTCACCACCAGCCCGGAGGAACTGGACGAGGGGCTGCGGATCCTCGCCCGAGCGGTACGGGAGACCACGTGATAGTCCGGTCACTGAGCGAGATCGAGAACACCGAGCGCCACATCAGGGCCGCCTCCGGCACCTGGGAGAGCAAACGCCTCGTGCTCGCCAGGGAGAAGGCCGGTTTCTCACTCCACGAGACCGTGCTCTACGCGGGCACGGAGACGTCGATGTGGTACGCGCATCACGTCGAGGCCGTGCTGTGCGTCGAAGGCGAGGCCGAACTCACCGACCACGAGACGGGCGAGACCCACTGGATCAAGCCCGGCACGATGTACCTGCTCGACGGCCACGAGCGGCACACCCTCCGCCCCAAGACGGACTTCCGCTGCGTGTGCGTCTTCAACCCCCCTGTCACAGGCTGGGAGGACCACGACGAGAACGGTTCCTACCCGCCCCCGAGCCCGACGCCTGACCCCTGACGGAAGGGGACCGCCCATGACCGCGACCACCACGGCCGTCCAGGACTTCTACCCGACCCGTGGCCCCGCCGAGGTCGTCACAAGCCGCCGGGACCCGGTCGTCTGGGGGCCGCCCTCCCCCGGCCTGAAGTCGTACGAACGCGACGGCTTCCTGACCGACGGTCACCTGCTCTCCGACGACGAGACCGATACCTACCGCGCCGAACTCGACCGGCTGATCCACCACCCGGCGCTCGGCACCGATGAACGCTGGATCATCGAACCGAAGACACAGCAAGTCCGGTCGGTGTTCGAAGTCCACAAGATCAGCGATGTCTTCGCCGACCTGGTACGCGACGAACGCGTGGCAGGCACCGCCCGCCGCATCCTCGGCTCCGACGTGTACGTCCACCAGTCCCGGATCAACGTCAAGCCGGGCTTCGGCGCCTCCGGCTTCTACTGGCACTCGGACTTCGAGACATGGCACGCCGAGGACGGCCTGCCGCGCATGCGGACCGTTTCCGTGTCGATCGCCCTGACCGAGAACCACGACACCAACGGCAGCCTCATGATCATGCCGGGCTCGCACCGGACGTTCATCGGCTGCGCCGGCCGCACACATGCACGGCTCCGGCGACAACATCACGCCGTTCCCGCGCAGCAACGTCTTCATCGTGTTCAACAGCGTGGAGAACACGGCGGTGGAACCGTTCGCGGCACCGGTACGGCGGCCGGAGTTCATCGGGGCGCGGGACTTCACGCCGGTGAGGTGAGATCCGATGCCGAGGGGCCGGCGGGAGGGTCGTGCGGGATCACCGCAACCGGGGCGGCGGCATGGTGCAGCAGAGCCTGGGTCACCGGCCCGATGTGAGCGCCGACCGCTGTCCGACGGATCCGGCGGCCCACGACCACCAGCGCCGCATCCTGGGAGGCGTCGACCAGGTGACGGCCCGCGCCGCCGACCGTGGCCTGCGGGCTGATCTCCACGGCGGGGTACTTCTCCTGCCACGGGCGCAGCACGTCGGACAGTTCGCGCCGCACCTGCGTGGCCATCTCGTCGTTCAGGTCGGGCATGAGCTCGCCGCCGTAGTGGTAGGGCGGCAGTGTCCAGCCGTGGATGATCCGCAGACGCGCCGCCCGCCGCGAAGCCGCGTCGAACGCGAAGTCGATCACCGCGCTGCTGGGCTCGTGCAGGTCGAGGCCGAGGACGACGTCGCGGTGGCCGGGGGCGGCGGCAAGGCCGGACGCCGAGTGCCCCGGCGACGGTTCCTCCTCCCACTGCCCGCCAGGCCGCACGAGGACCACCGGCCGCTCGCACCGGGCCAGGACGGAGAGGGAGACGGAGCCGAGCAGGAAGCCGGTGAGCTGGCCCAGACCGCGGGATCCCAAGACCAGCAGCTCGGCGTCCTCGGAGGATTTCAGCAAGGCCGGGACGGGCGAACCGGGGACATCCTCCACGTCGATCCGCAGACCGGGAAGGCGGCGGGCGAAACCAGTCCGTGCCTCGTCCAGCAGGCGCTGCGCCCCCGCGCGCTGAAGGTCGCTCGGCGGCACCGGCACACCGAGCCCGGCCGCCGGCGCGTAGGCGGGGGGCTGCCATTCCCAGGCGCTCACCAGCCGCAGGGGCAGGTCACGGAGCCGCGCTTCCCCTGCGGCCCAGTCGGCGGCGGCCAGGCTCTGCGGCGAGCCGTCCAGTCCGGCGGTGATGGTGCGGGTCATGGGTACCTCCTTCAGGCTGCGTCAAGTCTTCGGTCCGCGGGGGCGTTGCCGGCAGGGCCCACTGGTCCCGGCCCGGCGGCCGACGGTCCCGGGCCCCGGCCCCGGGCGAGCCGGTCACTCCGGTCCACGAACGGGCAGGCGTGGCGCCGCCGACCGGCCCCGGCGGATGGCGGACCTCGGTGTCGCCGAACCCCTGCTCCCGGTCATCCGCACCAACACCACCGAGGACCAGCTGCTGGGACTCGTCGAGTACGCCCCGCAGCTCACCGGCGAAGTGCTGCTCGCGTTGTTCGACGGAGCGTCGTACGAGGACGTGCTCGATCAGGTGACCAGGCCGGTCGCCGCCACCGAGCCGGTCGACCCGGACGACTTCGAGGCCGCCGCGCAGCGGCCCGGCTCGCGAGAGGCTCGAGGGCCTCGTACCCCGGCATCCGCTCGGAGACCCAACACCGTTCCCCAGGTGGGAGTTTCAGCGCCGGCCGGACTGCTCGGACATGTCGTGCGGGTTTGGGTTCGTCATGGCGACGAGGTTGCGGATCGGTTGAGCATGCTGCGACAGCCCATATCAAGATATGGGGCAAAGCTGAAGGCGAGGGCCGATATGGTCGGATCTCCGGAGCGGATCCGGACCGGAGAAGACCGGAGGTGGGGGTTGTTACGGAACCAGGAACCGGCGTCGGCCCGGGCGCAGTTCGCGCAATGTGTGCAGGACTTGATCACGGCATCAGGCTTGACGCGTGGGGAGTTCGCGAGTCGCGCCGCACAAGTTGAGCGGACACTGCCCGACCCGCCGGGGAGGGTGCCGGTCTTCAACGAGGAGCGGCTCGGGGAATGGTGCGCCCGCGAGCATGTGCCCGACCAGCGGGTGGTGGACACACTCGTTCACACGGCCGTGAGGGCGCGCAGGGAGCGGGGGCTTTCTCCACTGGGGGTCGGCCCGCACGTCCTGTCGATCGACCGGTGCCGCGAGTTGCGTCAGAGGGCTCAAGAGGAAAGGGCCACGGTGGACTCGGCTCCGTCCCTGACACCGGAGGTGGTGCCCGCCAGGCTGGGATGTGCGCTCGATCAGCTCGACCCGGTTCGGCATCTGCAAGTGCACCGGGCCATTGAGGTTGATCGCCGTACGCCGTCCACCGATGGGCTTGGGCAGCTCCCGCAGTACGTACGACGGGCTCATGACCGTCGGCTTCAGGACGAAGTGGCTCTGGCGGTGGCCGGCCAGAGCCGTCTGGTGGTGTTGGTGGGGGACTCATCGACCGGCAAGTCCCGAGCCTTGTGGGAAGCCGTCACTCGATTGCCGGCGGGGTGGCTGGTCTGGCGGCCGAGTGACCGAACCGATCTCTTGCAGGGGCTGCGGAGTCAGCATCGGCTGTCCCACACCGTGCTCTGGCTCAATGAACTCGAGCGCTACCTTCTCCCCCATGGCCAACCGGACCCCGGCGGACGGGCAGCCAGTGCCTTGATGTCGTTGATGCACGACGCCGGCCGGGGACCCGTACTGGTCCTGGGCACGCTGTGGCACAGGCACCACACCACGCTCACTCAGCGCCCCAGCGGCTCCCAGCAGCACGACCCCCACCAGCAAGCACGCACGTTGCTCGACGATTCCACCCTCACAGTGGCTGAATGCTTCACCCCCGAGGACTTGAGCACGCTGCAGGGCCTCGCTGCGGACGATCCACGGCTGGCCGAGGCCTTGGCCAAGGGCGACAGCAGGATTACGCAGTACCTCGCCGGAGCCCGCGAGCTGGTAGCCCGGTACGAAGAAAAGGCATCACCGCACATCCGCGCTGTACTTGACGCCGCGGCCGATGCCCGCCGCTTGGGACACGGCGAGTTGCTTCCAGAAGTCTTTCTCCGCGCGGCAGCCGGCTCGTACCTCCACCGCGACTACTGGCGGACCCAGACCTCGCAATGGCGGCAGACGTGGTTCGAACGCGCCGTGCACGCCACCGACCAGGCGTGCCGGGGAATCCCGGGCCCTCTCACACAGGAAGTGGCTCCCCCCGGTCAGCCGAACTGCGTCGAGCCTCTGTACCGGCTGGCTGACTACCTCCAGGCTCACACTGCGCGCACGAGGGGCGGTAAGTGCCCGCCGACCGGCTTCTGGGATGCCGCGGCTGTGCACCTTACGGAGCCCGCTGTTCTCATGTCGTTTGCCCGTGCCGCCCATCAACGCGAGCGACTGCAGATTGCGGACCGCCTCTATCAAGCGGCGGTGGAGTACGGGCACAACGATGCGCTGCACGACTTGGCGTTGTTGCGGGAGGAGGTTGGCGATCACGGCGGCGCGGATGGTTTTGCTCTGCGATCTGTTCGTCATGGCAGCGGGCGAGCCGTGTCCGAAGTGGCTGAGATGCGGGAGGACGCTGATGACCGGAGAGGGGCCGAGCGGCTCTATGTGAAGGCCGCTCAGGTCGGTGACACGTGGGCTCTGTGCTGTCTGGCACGGTTGCGACGGGAAGCAGGAGACTGGGCCGAGGCTGAGCACTACGCCCAGCAGGCCGCCGCGCTGGGTGACACCCGCGCATGGCTCGAACTCGCCACGCTGACGGATGACCTGGGCAGCGCTGAACGCTTCGCGTTGATGGCCGCCGACCAGGGGGACACACTCGTCCTGAGAACGCTCGCCCAACAACACGAGACGACAGATCCGAAGCAGGCAGAGCGGCTGTACCGGTCTGCTGGGGACCGCGGAGATGGCGAGGCTCTGCGCCGCCTTGCCACGATGCGTCAGCAGAGCGGGGACGGAGGCGGTGCCCAGAAGCTGTATCACGAAGCTGCCGATCTCGGCGATACCGAGGCCATGCGAAAGCTCGCACTGAGGTACCACGAGGCGGGTGACGCGCAGGCCGCGGATCGAATGTACCGCCGGGCTGCCGAGCACGGGGACATGCTGGCTCTGGGGCTTCTGGCATCGAGGCGGGAGAGGGCCGGGGACCGGGAAGGGGCCGAACGGTGCGCCCGGGAAGCCGCCGGCCAAGGGGCCACGGAGGCTGTGTGGCTCTTCGTGCAGGAGCGGGAAATGGGCGGCGATGCCCGCGGTGCCGAGGACTATGCCTATCGCTGTGCGCGCGAGGGGAATGCCACGATTCTGTGGTATCTCGCCCAACGACGTGAGTGGATGGGGGACCGGGAGGGCGCCGAACGCTTGTACCGCTGGCTCATCAGCCGGGGAGAGCGCAGCGGAGTGCTGGGCTTGCTGCGACTGCGTGAATGGGACGGGGATCGCGAGGGTGCCGAGGCCTACGCCTTCCAAGCCGCCGGCCGAGGTCACCCCGAGGCCTTGCGACTTCTCTTCCAACTGCGACAAGCGGCGGGTGCCGAGAAGGATGCAGAGCGGCTGGCGCACGAGGCAGCCGACCGAGGCGACACGGCCCTCCTGCTGAGCACGGCGAGTCGGCGCGAGGAGAGCGGGGATGGAAAAGGCGCTGAGCGGCTCTACCGGATGGCTGCGGATCGAGGCGACGTCCAGGCTCTCCTGGCCTTGGGCCGGCTGCGTGAGGCGGTCGGGGACCGTGATGCGGCCGACGAACTGTACGGCCAGGCGGCGGAAGGTGGCTACCGGTGGGACGTGCATCTCCTGGCTCTGGGTCGTGAGGGTGACGGGGACCGGGAAGGCGCTCTGCGTCTGTACCGGAGGCTCGTCGACGATGGAGACCCCTGGCCTCTGGGGTGCCTGGCGCGGATTCAGGAGGCAGACGGAGACAGTGAGGGAGCCGAGCGTCTTTACCGCCGAGCGGCTGACTACGGGGAGGTGCCGTCAGAAATAGCTCGGCAGCGCTGGCCGTTTGGGCTGGATGCGAGCGGCGAACCCGTTGAGCGATGGTGGTGAAGTGGACCAGTGTTCCGTCTCCCTGTGCGCCAGTGCTCCGGCGAAGTGCCATGATGCCCGGCTCGTGCGCCTGTGAGGCCGAACGTGTCGCCGTACAGCGCCGCCACCGGCTGACCCGCCTGTGAGTCCGACTCGTGAGGGGGTTACGATCCGACCCAGCGCAGTCGGCGAGTCTCAGGAACCCATCCCTTGCGATGGGCCCTCCGGTCCACCACACCTCGGTGCTGATCACACCGGGTGCCGGGGATCGGGCCCTGTGCTTGCACAGGGTGGCGGAGGGACGCAGCGGACCGCCCGTCAAGGGGCGGTGGAACACTCAAGGTGAGGCTCACCGGCTGCGTCTCGCCAGCAGGGGCCAGGGGGGTCGGTGACGATGGCGGACGATTTCGCGCACCTTGCCCCAGCTCAGTTTCTCGAGGCGGTAGTCAGCGGTTCGATCTACCCGTACACAGAGCACCGGATCCCCAAGCGCTGCGGCGGACTGCGGACCTTGCACGCTCCGGTTGCGCGGTTGTCAGTGATGCAGCAGGAAATACTTGCCCGTCTGGAGACTCTGCCGGCCAGGTTCCAGCCCCACCCGGCAGCGTTCGCCTACCGGCGGGGCCGCTCGGTCGTGGACTGCGCCGCCGTCCATCTGCGGGCTCATACCGTGATCCGCCTGGACATCGCCGACTTCTTCGGGAGTATCCGGGAACGGCACATCCACGCTGCGCTGAAAGACGCCTGGACGCGCCCGACGGAGCCCGAGTACCGGATCGCTCTCGTGGAGGACGACAACGGCCACCAGGGGATCGGTCTGCGCCGCACCGGTCGCACCCTGGGTGCGTATACGACGGCCCGGCTGGTCACCGTGTCGCCTCAAGGGCCGAACCAGACCTGGACGAACCGTGGCACCGGACATCGCAAGGTGCGCTTGGAGGCCACCGGACAGGACTTCCACGTTCGTCGGCCCGGCCTGGTCTACAAGCACACCCGCGAGGGATTCCTGCCGCAGGGCGCTCCTACGAGCGGGTACCTGTCGAACATCGTGATGCGTGATGTCGACGAGGTTGTCACCCACCAGGCCGAGTCCTTGGGCCTGCGCTACACCCGCTACAGCGACGACCTGTTTTTCTCGAGCCGTCGGCATGTGCGTCACGCCGACGTCGACCGTCTCGTGGCCGGAGTGAAGAGGGCTTTGGAGCCTCTGGGCATGAGGCTCAACACGAGGAAGACGTACGTGGCCCGTCCCGGTGCACGTCGCAGCGTGCTGGGCATCCTCGTCGACGGTCCCGCTCCTCGCCTGACGCGCGAGTACAAGCGCCGCATCACCAAGCATGTGCGAGGGGCTGTGTCGTTCGGTATTGAACAGCACCGCCGTCACCAGGAGTTCAAGAGCCTGGCCGATCTGGACGCCCATGTGACCGGGCTGCTGTCGTTCGCGCACATGGTCGAGCCCGGCTGGGCCGAAGGACAACTCTCGGACTGGAAACGGTTACGCGAAATCCCTCTCGAGCACGAAGAGCCGGCCGTCCTGCAGCACGGACTCGATCTGCCCTGGCAGGACGAGGAGATGGAGGTCAGCCAGGCAGACCTGGCCAAGGCCTCGATCGACGACCTCGTCCGCGGTGCCCAGCGCTATCGCTCCTCCTCGGACTACCTGCAAATGCTCGAGTTCGTCGGCCGGTTCAAGCGGTACGCACCGTTCAACGCCATGGTGGTTCACATCCAGAAGCCGGGGGCACGCTACGTTCTCTCCTCCTCGGAGTGGGAGTCGACGTACCGCCGGATACTCAAGCCCGGCGCCAAGCCGCTGTTGATCTTCCAGCCCCGTGGGCCCTACATGCTCGTGTACGACGTCGGGGACACCGAAGCGCTGCCCGGGGCCCTGCCTCTGCCCAAGGGGATAACCGCCCCCGTCTCGGTGTCCTCTCGCGTCGGAGAGAAGGAAGTCGCCAAGGTCTGGCATCACACCGAGACGAACCTCGCGCCCCTGGGAATCCGGCTCACCCTGGTCGACCACGGAGCCTCCTCCTGCGGGCGCACGTACCACAGCAGGTCCGGCGGTTCGGTCCAGCGTCTCGGAAGCAGGGCCGGGGATCCACCTGAGTCGTATCCGACGTTGTTCGAGATCGAGGTGAACCGGAACCTGCCTCTCCTGGACCGTTATGCCACGCTCGCTCACGAGCTGGGCCACCTGTTCTGCGGACACCTCGGGGCAGGCCCCGGAGAGACTTGGCCCGACCGGCGCGCGTGCCCTTCCTCCCCCGAGGAAGCCCAGAAGGCCCATGCACGCAACGAGGTCGAGGCCGAGTCCATCGCCTACATGGTCCTCAAGCGCCTGGACCCGGATGTCCAGATGGGCGACTACATCACGGGGCACCTCAGCCCCGGCCGGCAGGTTCCCGAGACCGTCGCCCTCAACCTCACGTTCAAGGCCGCCGGCCTGATCATCGAGATGGGCAAGAAGCGCATCCCCGCCGCCAAACTCCGGAAGTCCAAGAAGTGATCCCCTCGCCTTCCGCAGCCAGCAGAATGGAGCGAGGCCGGACTGGGCCGAAGCTTCTTCACACGTCCTCGAGCGCCACCACCCGCAGTACTGGGACGGGTCAGTACCCAGGAACCCTCGACCAATGAGCAACTACGCAGCCGTCAGCATCGCCTCCTACCTCGGGAACCCGAGCAGAGGCTTCACTCTCGTCACCAAGGCCACGCCGCCACACGACCCTGACTACATCGACGGTGCAATCGACCTGTTCGTGCACGGAGTCCCCATCCTCGACCGGGAGCTGTGGGACTGTGCGGGCGTGCGGGCTCCGAAGTCGAGGCCGATGGGGGAACGCAGCCGCGCCAGACGGTCCTCCGTGACGCCCTCCTCGCGCAGGAGGTGCAGTCGCTCCTCGTGGGTGCGCCGGGAACCCATGGCCCCCACGTAGGCGACGGGCAGTTCGAGGGCCAGGCGCAGCAGGGGGATGTCGAACTTGGCGTCGTGGGTGAGGACGCATACGGCGGTGCGTTCGTCCACCTCGGCGCGTTCCAGGTAGCGGTGGGGCCAGTCGGCAACCACCTCGTCCGCGTGGGGGAAGCGGGCGGTCGTGGCGAAGACGGGGCGGGCGTCGCAGACGGTGACGTGATAGCCGAGGAAGCGGCCGGCCTGGCTGAGGGCGGCGGCGAAGTCGACCGCGCCGAAGATCAGCAGGCGCGGCCGGGACGCGTGCACGTGGACGAGGACGGACAGTCGTTCGGGGCATTCGTCCCCTGGCCCGCCGATGTCGACGCGGGCGGTGCGGCCGGCCCGCAGCAGGGCCCTGGACCGATCGGGAGGTCCGGCGGCCTGACGGGGGCAGGACGCCGGACGAGGGGTGCGCACTCCGCCGACCCGGAGTGCACAGGCAGTGCGTCAGAGCAACGCCTCGGCGGTGATGGGCAGTTCGCGGACGCGGCGGCCGGTGGCGTTGAAGACCGCGTTGCCGATCGCGGCCGCCACACCCACCTGGACGACCTCGCCGAGCCCCTTGACGCCGAGCGCGTTGCCGTCGTTGTCCTCGCCGTCCAGGTAGATCGCCCTGACCTCGGGGACGTCGGCGTTGACGGGGACGAGGTAGTCGGCGAGGTTGGCGTTGACGATCCGGCCGTCGCGGTGGTCGGTGGCCGTGTGTTCCAGCAGGGCCGTGCCGATGCCGCCCACGATGCCGCCGATGGCCTGGCTGTCGGCGAGCTTGGGGCTGATGATGCGGCCCGCGTCGTACACGCCGAGCATGCGCCGGACCCGTACGAGGCCCAGCGTCGCGTCGACGGCGACTTCGGCGAAGGTGGCGTTGTAGGCGTGGTAGGAGCGCCGCTGGGGAGTGGGCGGTCCGGTGTAGGAGCCGCCCGCTTCGAGGTAGGTGCGGTCGTTGCGGGCCAGGAGCGTCCGGTACGTCTCGCCGCGGGCCGGGTTGCCCTTCACATGCAGCCGGCCGCCGCGTACGACCACGTCGTCGGCCTTCACCCCGTACAGCGGTGATTCGCGGTCCTCGACGGCCAGTTCGATCGCCTGCTGCCGCACCTGGTCGCAGGCGTCGTGGACGGCGGTGCCGACGCTGGCCATGGTCGCCGAGCCGCCGTGCGGCGAGGTCGGCGGGTAGCGGGAGTCGCCGAGCCGGAAGGTGACCGTGCGCATGGTCAGCCCGAGGGCGTCGGCCGCGACCTGGGTCTGGGAGGTATAGGTGCCCGGCCCCATGTCACTGGTGGCCGCCTCGACCACGGCGGTGCCGTCGGCATCGAGGCGGGCCCGGGCCTGTGCGGGGAAACGTCCGGGGTCGTAGACACCGGCGGCCATGCCCAGGCCGATCAGCCAGTCGCCCTCGCGCCTCGAGCGTGGCCGGGCGGAGCGGCGCTGCCAGCCGAACTCGCGGGCGCCGACGGTGTAACACTCGCGCAGCCGACGGGTGGAGAACGGCAGGTTGCTCGACTCGTCCTCGTTCGGTTCGTTGCGCAGGCGCAGCTCGATCGGGTCGATGCCCAGCTTGTGCGCGAGTTCGTCCATGGCCGACTCGATCACGAAGGACGCCGAGGCGAAGCCGGGGCCGCGCATCCAGATCGGTGTGTTCACGTCCAGGGGGACCGTCCGGTACGCCTGGCTGACGTTCGGCATGCTGTAGAGCATCTGCCCCGCGCCCATGACGGCCTCGGTGAACGTCTCGTACGACGAGGTCTCGGCGTCGATGTCGTGGATGGCGGCGGTCAGCCGGCCGCGCCGGTCGCTGCCGAGGCGCAGCCGGTACTCGTACGACGGCCGGAAGCCGGTGCCGAAGTACATCTGCCTGCGGCTCAGGACGAGCTTGACCGGGCGCTTCGTCTCACGGGCCGCCAGGGCGGCGACGACGCTGTGCGGCCAGCAGCGCAGCCCGCTGCCGAAACCGCCGCCGACGAACGGGTTGATGACGCGCACCGACTCGGCGGGCAGGCCGAACACGGCCGCGAGCTCGTCATGCGTGCCCATCACCCACTGCGTCTTGTCCCACACGGTCAGCTTGTCGCCGTCCCAGCGGGCGATGGTGGCGTGCGGCTCCATCGGATTGTGGTGATTGCGCGCCAGTCGGTAGGTGAGATCCAGCCGTACGGCGGCGTCGCGCAGGCCCGCGTCCGCATCGCCGCGCGCGTAGTTCGTCGGCTTGTCCCGCTCCGCGTCGTGCAGGTCGGTGGAGGGCCGTTCGGCGTCGTACCGGACCTTCACCAGGCTCGCGCCGTGCTGCGCGGCCTCCAGCGTGGTGGCGACCACGACGGCGACGGGCTGGCCGTGGAAGAGCACCCGGTCGTCCTGGAAGACCCGCAGCCGTCGGCCCGGCGGGTTGTTCGACCCGGCGTTGTCGCGGTACGGCAGCTTCGGCGCGTTGCCGTGGTGGATCACCCGCAGCACGCCTGCCTGCTGTTCGGCGTCAGCGGTGTCGATCGATGTGATGCGGCCGCGGCCGATGCTCGCGTCCACGATGACGGCGTGCACCGCCCCGTCGACGTCGGACTCGGCGGCGTACCGCGCCTTGCCCGTGACCTTCAGCCGGCCGTCCACCCGGGACAGCGGCGCACCCACGGCTGCTTGCGGCTGGGGGCTCACCTCGTACCTCCCACGATGCGCAGCTGGCGTTCGACGGTCCGTCGGAGCAACTCGACCTTGAACCGGTTGTGTCGAAGGGGTCGGGCGCCTTCCGCCGCCTTGGCGGCGGCAGCCGTCCACAGCGAGTCCGAGGGGCGCTCGCCGACGAGGTGCCGCTCGACGGCCGGCAGCTTCCACGGCACCGTGCCCACTCCCCCGGCGGCGACCCTGGCCTCGCGGATCACCCCGCCGCGCACATGCAGCGCTACGGCCGCCGAGGTCAGGGCGAACTCGTAGGACTGCCGGTCACGCACCTTCAGGTAGCCCGACCTCAGCGGACGCGGCGACGCGGGGATCTCCACCGCCGTGATCAACTCGCCTTTTCTGAGGGCCTGTTCACGGTCGGGGGTGCTGCCCGGCCGCAACAGGAAGTCGGCGAAGGGGACCTGGCGTTCCCCGTCCGGGCCGATCAGGCGCACCTGCGCCTCGAGTGCCGCGAAGGCCACGGCGACGTCGGAGGGGTGGGTGGCCACGCAGGCGTCGGAGGTGCCCAGGATGGCGTGCGTACGGTTGACGCCCTCCAGCGCCGCGCAGCCGGAACCGGGCTCGCGCCGATTGCAGTCGGCGGTCACATCCCGGAAGTACGTGCACCGGGTGCGCTGCATGATGTTGCCGCCGATGGTGGCCATGTTCCGCAGCTGGGCCGACGCGCTCAGCT
Source organism: Streptomyces sp. NRRL S-455 (assembly GCF_000717875.1). GTDB lineage: Bacteria > Actinomycetota > Actinomycetes > Streptomycetales > Streptomycetaceae > Streptomyces. Next base: position 21,763 of record NZ_JOCT01000019.1, on the reverse strand, counting down.
CCAGCGCCTCGGAGACCACCGGGAACAGGGTGCGCACCTTGCGGTGGGCGGCGGCTTCGGACATGGTCACCAGCGCGCCGATGCGCAGCCCGCCGCGCTCGGTGACGGTGACCTCGTCCAGCGGCAGGCCGCTGATGTCGACCAATGCCTCGGGGCGCTCGACGGTCTCCCGCATCAGGTCGACCAGCGTGGTGCCGCCGGCGATGTAACGCCCGCCGCGGCGAGCGGCGTTGACGGCCTCACGGGTGTCGGAGACGCGGGTGTAGGAGAAGGGACGCATGGCGGCCGGTCCTCACTTCCGGCGCGCGGTCTGCTCGACCGCGCGCACGATCTTGACGTAACAGCCGCAGCGGCAGATGTTGCCGCTCATCCATTCCCGGATCTCCTCCGGCGAGCCCGTGTGGCCCTCCTGGATGCAGCCGACACCGGAGACGATCTGGCCGGGTGTGCAGTACCCGCACTGGAAGGCGTCCTCGTCGATGAACGCCTGCTGCAGCGGGTGGAGTCGGTCGCCGTCGGCCAGGCCCTCGATGGTGGTGACCTCGGCGCCCTCGAGACGCACCGCGAGCGTCAGACAGGAGTTGACCCTCCGCCAGCCTCCGGCCGGGGGGACCCCCATCTCGCTGCGCTCGCCGTCGACCAGCACGGTGCACGCGCCGCAGGCCCCGGCGTTGCAGCCCTTCTTGGAGCCGGTGAGGCCGAGGTGCTCGCGCAGCAGGTCCAGAAGCGAGGTGCGGTTGTCGACCGTCACGGTCCGGCGGGTGCCGTTGACCGTCAGGGACACGCGGCTGGAGGGCGGCGCCTCGGCGGCGGCCACCTCCTCCGGGGACGCGAGGAACGATCCGCCGATCACCCCGCCCGCGACGACCGCGCCACCGACCGCCGTACCGGTGGCGATGAAGGTGCGCCGAGTGGGCGCCGGGGAGGTGTCGTCGGCTTGGGTGGGGGGCGGAGCGGCAGGCTCAGGGAGTTCAGTGGACATACGTACGCCTTCGTATCGCGGACGGATCGGCCGTACTCGGCAGCGGAACGGGAGACTGGATCGTCGTCATCGCGGGAACCGGGCCACCGCGGGCCTCGGCGGCGGCGCCTGATCGCATGGGGAGTCTCGCACCACCGGCAACGCTCGTGACAGGGAGACTTTCCTCCCCCCTTCATCCGCTGTCAGGAGCGATCTGCCGACACGATCGGGGGCACTTTCGCGCGGGGAGGGGCAGGCCGGAGCCGCGCCGCCGCGCCCGTGGTCAGTGCGCCGGGCCTACTGGCTGCGGGTGCGGGGGCCGTTGTACTGCTCGTCGGTGACCGGCTCGGCCCAGCTCGTCTCGGGGCTGCCGTCGCCGGTGCCCTCCCACATGGCGATGTGCTCCATGAACCGGTCGGGCGCGGCGCCGTGCCAGTGCTCCTCGTTCGGCGGGCAGGCGACGGTCTCGCCGGGGTGGGCCTCGAAGACGGTGCCGTCCCGGGTGCCGATCAGGGCGATACCGGAAACGACGTGCAGGGTCTGGCCCAGGGCGTGCGAGTGCCAGTTGGTGCGGGCGCCCGGTGAGAAGCGGACCAGGTTGGCGCGCATCCGGGACGGCTCCTGGCCGGCCACGATGACGTCCCACCACACGTCTCCGGTGAACCAGTCCGCCGGGGCCTTGCTGGTGGGCTGCTGCTCGATGAATTCCATGGTGTCTCTCCGGTCTCTTTCGTGTGTGGGCCGTCTCTAGCGGGCGACGTAGCCGCCGTCGACGGGGAGGGCGACGCCGATGACGAAGCCGGCTCCGGGGCTGCACAGCCACAGGACGGCCTGGGCGATTTCCTCGGCGGTGCCGAGGCGGTTGACGGGCTGGCTGGCTTCGGCCTCGGCGCGGTCGAGTTCCCCCTTGGCGATCATGTCGCTGACCATGGGGGTGTCGATGGTGCCGGGGCAGATGGCGTTGACGCGGATGCCGCGGGGGGCGTATTCGAGGGCGGCGCTGGTGGTCAGGCCGATGACTCCGTGCTTGGAGGCGTGGTAGGAGGCGCGGCCGGGGAGGCCGACGAGGCCACCGAGGGACGAGCAGTTGACGATGGCGCCGCTTCCCTGGGCGCGCATGTGCCGCAGTTCGTGCTTCATGCAGGCCCACACGCCGCGAAGGTTGATGGCGTTGACGCGGTCGAACCGCTCGGCGGGTTCGTCGGCGGCGTCGCTGGGCGGGATCTGGATGCCGGCGTTGTTGTAGGCCATGTCGAGGCGGCCGAAGGTCCGGGCGGTACGGTCGACCGCGGCGGCGACCTGGTCCTCGTCACTGACGTCGCAGGTGAGGGCGAGGGCCTGGTGGCCGGCGTCGGTGAGTTCCTTCGCGGCCGCGTTCAGGGCTGCTTCGTCGATGTCGGTGAGGGCGACGGCGGCTCCGGAATCGGCGAACGCGCGGGCGGTCGCCAGGCCCATACCGGCGCCGGCTCCGGTGACCAGAGCGACCTGGCCGGTGAAGTCGTACGCGGGGTTCATCTCGGGATGTCCCTTCGAGTGCTGAGGTGCTGCGGGGCGAGTGGTACCGGGGCTGCTTGATGAGCTTCTGCGGTACGGCTTGGTGAGCCTCCGTCAGACAATTTGGCCGCCGGGGCGGACTTCAATTGGGCGTCCGGGTGAGAAGGGCGGTGGGGTCGGGCGGGTCAGGGCGCGGCTTCGATGGTGATCCGGTCGGCGCGGGCAAGCCGGTCGGTGTCGGCGTCGAGGTGGCCGAGGATGAGCAGGTCGGCGTCGGCGGAGTCGCCGTCGCGGTAGAAGAGGGCCACGTTGCCCCAGGGCGCGTAGTAGGTCAGGTCGCCGGTCCGGGGCGCGCGCGGCTCGGGAGCGCCGGAGGTGGTCAGCCTGCGCGGCAGGTCGGCGATCCGCTCCGTCTGGTGGAAGTCCTCCAGGTCCAGGGTGAGCGGGAGCAGCTCGGCGAAGTCACGGGCGGCAGGACTGTCGTTCAAGGTGGCGTCGACGGGGCGGCCGTCGAGGGTGACCCGGATGTCCATGGCGGTGTTCCTGTCGGACGGTGCGGTGCGTGCCTCGGCCGTCGGTGTCTGCTGCCGGGCGGAGGCAGCGGAGGATGCCTGGTGCGGGGAGGTCGGCGAGGTGTCGCCGCAGGCCGCCGCGGCCAGCAGGACCGTGGTGACCGCGGCGGCGCGGACGAGGGTGCGGAGGGTGGCCGGGTTCATGGTGTCGTCCGGGCGTCAGTCGGGCAGAGGCTCGGAGTAGTGCCGGAAGGTGTCCCGCTGCTGGTGGATGCCGTAGAGACGCTGGGCCAGGACCTCCGGGCTGCTGTGCTCGGCGTCGGGCCGGATGGCCCCGGGGATGATCAGCTGGGCGGCGTGGATGTTCTCCGGGGCGAGGACCTCGTGCAGCATGCGGGCGTAGGCGCTTTCGCCGGCGAAGGCGATCGAGGTGCCGGCGACGTTCGGGTTGGGTCGTACGGCACTTCCGCCGTTGACGAACAGCAGGGTGCCGCGGCCGAGTTCGCGCATGCCGGGCAGGACCGCGTTCACGCAGGTGACAGGGCCCTTGACGGAGAAGGCGAGCGGGGCGTCGAGGTCGTCGGCGCTGGTGTCGAGGACCGGCTTCATGAAATCGGCGCGAGGAACGGGGCTGTACTGGAGGATCTCGATGGGCCCCAGGGCCGCCGCGGCGGCGTGCAGAGCCGTGGTCAGGGACTCGATGTCGAGGACGTCGGCGGCGAAGCCGCGGGCCTGGATGCCGTCACGGGCGAGGTCCGCGGTCAGGCCGTCCAGCTTCTCGGCGTCGCGGGAGATCAGGGCGACGGTGTGGCCGGCGGCTCCGAAGCGCCGGGCGGTGGCGAGCCCGAGGCCGGGTCCGGCGCCGACGAGGGCGAAGGTCGTCATGGTCGGTCCTTGTGTGAGCGGGTGGGGACGCGGACGCGGTCAGGGCTTGAGGAGGGCCTTGATGGCGCGGCGCTCGTCCATCGCCTGGTAGCCCTCGGCGACCTGGTCCAGGGGCAGGGTGAGGTCGAAGACCTTGCCCGGGTTGATCCGGCCGGTCAGGACGCGGTCGATCAGGTCGGGCAGGTAGCGGCGGACGGGGGCGGGGCCGCCGCGCAGGCCGACGTGGGAGAAGAACAGCTCCTCGCCGTCCACCCGCACCTCGTGCGGGACGCCGACGAAGCCGACGTTGCCACCGGGCCGGGCGGAGTGCAGGGCCTGCCGCATGGCCTCGGGGGTGCCGACGCACTCCAGTACCGAGTCGGCGCCGACGCCGTTCGTCAACTCCTTGACGCGGGCGATGCCTTCCTCGCCGCGTTCGCCGACGATGTCGGTGGCGCCGAATTCCACGGCCAGCTTCTGGCGTGACGCGTGGCGGCTCATGGCGATGATCCGCTCGGCGCCGAGTTCCCTGGCGGCGATGACACCGCACAGGCCGACCGCTCCGTCACCGACCACGACGGCGGTGGATCCGGGCTCGACCTCGGCGGCGAGGGCGGCGTACCAGCCGGTGCCCAGCACGTCGGACACGGCGAGCAGGCTGGGCACGAACTCGGTGTCCGGGTGCTCGTCGGTGGCGACGAGGGTGCCGCGGGCGTTGGGGATGCGGACGTAGTCGGCCTGGCAGGTGCTCATGAACTCGCGGTGCAGGCAGTTGGACTGCCAGCCGTTGCGGCAGTTCACGCAGGTGTTGTCCGAGGTGGCGAAGGAGCCGACCACGAACTGTCCCGGCTTGACGTTGGTGACCTCGGCACCGACCTCCTCGACGATGCCGACGTACTCGTGCCCCATCGGATGCGGGTCGCCGATGGGCTCCAGTCCGCGGTAGGGCCACAGGTCCGAGCCGCACACACAGGTGGCGACCGTACGGATCACCGCGTCCGTCGGCTTGACGATCTCCGGGTCGTCGAGGTTCTCGATCCGCACGTCGCCGGGGGCGTGGATCATTGCTCCGCGCATGCCAGGGTCTTCCTTCACTGCGAGGGTCGGGGGTGCCGCAGCCGGGGGAACGGCTGCTCAAGATCGAGCCTCACACGCGAGGGAAGGTGCGAAAAGAGGAGGAATCCATCCTGGGACGGGAACATCCTGGGAGTAAATTCTCCCCCCTTCCCAGAGTGGGATCGGTGTCATGCTGGGCAGCATGACCAGCAATGTTCCACTCGACGAGCTGGGTGAATTCCTCAAGAAGCGCCGCTCGGAGCTGAGCCCGCGCACGGTCGGGCTGCCCGAGACGGGCAGGCCCCGCCGGGTCGACGGGCTGCGCCGCGAGGAGGTCGCCCAGCTCGCCAGCATCAGCACGGACTACTACACCCGCCTCGAGCAGGGCCGCATGCAGGCGTCTGCCCCCGTACTGGACGCCCTCGCCCGCGTGCTCCACCTGGACGACGACGAGCGCGGCTACCTCTTCCAGCTCGCGGGCAAGACCACCACCCGCACCCGGCGCCGAGGCCGGCAGAAGGTCCAGCCACAGCTGCAGCGGGTCCTGGACGACCTCACCGCCACCCCGGCCATCGTGCAGGGCCGGCGCGGAGACATCCTCGCCTGGAACGCGCTGGCCGCCGCCCTGGTCACCGACTTCTCGCGTATCCCGGAGAAGCACCGCAACTATCCCCGGATCATCTTCACCGATCCCGCCATGCGCACCCTGTACGCCGACTGGAGGACCTCCGCGCGGATCTCCGTGGCCCAGCTGCGGATGGAGGCCGCCAAGTACCCCGAGGACCCCCGCCTGATCGAGCTGGTCGGTGAACTGTCCATGCGTGACCAGGAGTTCGCCCGATGGTGGGGCGAACACCACGTCGCCGCCCGCACCGTGGGCACGAAGACCCTGAATCATCCGGTCGTCGGCGAGCTCGTCCTGGACTGGGACACCCTCACCGCCAACACCGACCCGGACCAGAACCTGACCGTCTGGACCGCGGCCCCCGGCTCTCCCACCCACGAGCGGCTGCGCATCCTCTCCTCCTGGGCCTCCGACCACGACCTGGCCGCCTCGCCACCGATCGCCTGACCCTGTCGGCCCCCCACGCCGACGGCGACTGCCGAAGATCCGGCGGAGTCCGCGTTCCACTTCTTGACGTGTCATCGTCACGCCAGTAGAGTCCCGGCAATTCGGGCTTTTGAAACGATTCAAACGATGGAGATGCCATGCTCCACAGACGCTCGTTCCCGTCCGTGATTCTCAGCGGCTGCATTGTGTTCGCCGTGATCGGCAGCGTGGCGATCATGCCGGCGTCCGTCTCCTCCGCGGCGTCGGCGTCGGACGCACGGTTCGCCGTGAAAGCCCTGACCACCAACGGCCGGGTGAACCCGCTGGGCATCGGTGATGAAGACCCGGTCTTCGGCTGGCAGTTGGCGTCGGACAGGCGGGCGGCGTCGCAGCAGGCCTATGAGATCCGGATCGGACGCTCGCCGGGGTCGGCCGGGGTGTGGGCGTCCGGCAAGGTGACCTCCGATCGCCAGGTCGGCATCAGGTACGGCGGTGCTGAGCTGGAGTCGAACACACGCTACTACTGGCGCGTCCGGGCCTGGGACGACGAGGGAGCGGCCAGCCGGTGGAGCGCACCCGCGTCCTTCGAGACCGGCCTGCTGAATGCCGGCGACTGGAAGGACGCCCAGTGGATCACGCGTCCGAAGGCCGCGAGTGAGCTGGACAAGTGGACCGACTACACCGCCACCGTCGACTTCAGGCTCGACAACGCCGCCTTCGGCATGTTCCTGCGTGCCTCCGACGCGAGCAACGGGTACATGTGGCAGTTCAACGTCACCGGACCGGCCCCCGTGCTGAGGCTGCACAAGCAGGTCAAGGGCAGCTACTCCGTGGTGCAGGAGGTCGCTCTCGCGCCCCACGGCTTCACCAACGCGGATCTCCTCGCCGGCCGGCACACCGTCCGCTACGACGTCGTGGGCAGCACCATCAGGACGACCCTCGACGGCAAGCCGGTCAGCACCTTCACGGACTCCACGTTCACCAAGGGCTACATCGGTTTCCGCACCCACGCCTGTTGCGGCGAACGCGGAACGGTCTACGACGCCGTCGTGACCGGCACGGACGGCAGCACGCTGCTCGACACCGACCTCGCCTCCGGACGCAACCCCTTCACCGGCGGCGACATCGTCGACTCCACGCTCGTGGTGTCCGGCACCACGGACGCCCTCTACGCCCCCGCGGGCCGGCCGCTGCCCCTGCTGCGCAAGGACTTCGCCACCGAGCCCGGCAAGGAGGTCGCCTCCGCGCGGGTCTACGCCTCGGCACTCGGCCTCTACCAGCTGGAGATCAACGGCAGGCGGGTCGGCGACCAGGTGCTCGCGCCGGGCTGGACCGACTACCACAAGCGCATCCAGTCCCAGACCTACGACGTGACGAGGCTGCTCGCCGACGGCGACAACGCCATCGGCGCGTCCCTGGCGGACGGCTGGTGGGCCGGCAAGGTCGGGCTCGGCTGGAGCGGTCAGTACGGGGACACCCCCGCGTTGGTGGCGAGGATGCGCATCACGTACACCGACGGGTCGGTCCAGTGGATCGAGACGGACGGTTCGTGGAAGACGGCGGACGGCCCCTACGTCAAGGCCGACCTGCAGGACGGCGAGACCTACGACGCCCGCCTGGAGCAGTCGGGCTGGAGCCGCCCGGGATTCGACGACGCCACGTGGGAACCCGCCGCGAGCCTTCAGTCCCGCACCGCCCTCCTGGTCCCGCAGAGCGACGAACCGGTGCGCCGGACCCAGGTGCTCGAGGCCCGGACCATGAGCGAGCCCACCGCCGGCTCCTACGTCTATGACCTCGGCCAGAACATGGTGGGCGTGTCGCGGCTGACCCTGACCGGCACCGCCGGCCAGACGGTCAGGATCCGCCACGCGGAGGTGCTCAACAAGAACGGCACGCTCTACACCGACAACTTCCGCAGTGCCAAGGTCACCGACCGCTACACGTTCGCCGAGTCCGGAACGGTCACCTATGAACCCACCTTCACCCAGCACGGGTTCCGCTACATCGAGATCACCGGCGTGGACGAGCCCCCCGCCCTCGCCGACGTCAAGGGCGTGGTGTGGGGATCCGACCTCCCCTCGACCGGCACGCTGAAGACCTCGGACAGCATGCTCGACCAACTGGTGAGCAACATCTCCTGGAGCCAGCGGGGCAACTTCCTGTCCATTCCCACCGACACCCCGGCCCGTGACGAGCGCCTGGGCTGGACGGGAGACATCAGCCTGTTCGCGCCGACGGCCAACTACCTGGTCGACACCCGGGCCTTCCTGTCCCACTGGATGACGGACGTGCGCAACTCCCAGTACGCCAACGGTGATCTGCCTGCGGTGGTTCCGACCCCGCAGGGTCAGTTCAGCGACAGCGGTGTCGGCTGGTCCGACGTGATGATCACCGTGCCGTACCACGTGTGGCGCTCCTACGGCGACACCCGCATCCTGCGGGAGAACTACACCGCCATGCGGAAGTTCTTCCAGTTCGTGCGCGACAGCGCCGGACCGGACCTTCTCGAGCCCGGCCGCACCACGTTCTTCACCAACGACTGGCTGCATCTGGACGACCCGACCGAGCAGGGCGTCCTGGGCACGGCCTACTACGCCGAGGACGCCCGCATGATGGCGGAGGTGGCCGAGGCGCTGGGCGACGAGGCGGCGGCTGCCGACTACAGCGAACTCTCCGCCGACATCCGCTCCGCCTTCACCAAGGCCTACGTCGACGCCGACGGCACCGTCAAGGGCAACTCGCAGACCGGGTACGCGCTGGCCCTCGGCATGGACCTGATCTCGGACCCGGCGCTGGTCGAGAAGGCCGGCGAGAGGTTCGTGGCCAAACTGGCGCTCACCGACCACCACCTGCGCACCGGCTTCATCGGCACACCCCTGCTGCTGCCCGCGTTGAGCAAGATCGGCCGGAACGACCTCGCCTACACGATGCTGCTGCACAAGGACTACCCGTCCTGGGGCTACGAGGTGGCCAACGGTGCCACCACCATGTGGGAACGCTGGAACTCGATCATGCCCGACGGCAGCTTCGGCCCGGTCGACATGAACTCCTTCAACCACTACGCGTACGGCGCCGTGGGCGACTGGATGTTCCGGAACATCGGCGGCCTCTCCGCGGTCGACCCCGGCTACAAGCGGTCCCGCATCGCACCGGCGCCCGGAGGGAACCTGACGCAGGGCTCAGGAAGCCTCAAGACCGTCCACGGCCTTCTGTCGTCACGATGGAGCACCCGCGACGGCGCGTTCGATCTGAAGGTGACAGTGCCGGTCAACACCGTCGCGGAGGTTCACGTGCCGTCCACGAGCCGCCGGGCGGTCACCGAGAGCGGCCGTCCGGCGGACACCGTCAAGGGCGTCCGGTTCCTCCGCATGGAGGACGGCGCTGCAGTGTTCGAGGTCGGCTCGGGGTCCTACCGATTCGCGTCGGCCTGAGACAGTCACCGTCGCCGCGGCCCGGCGTGGACTACGAGGTGGCGGGCGCCGGAAGATGCGCGGGAACCGTCTGACGCTCCGCGGCGGTCGGCAGGCTGAGCACCATGGTCAAGCCGCCGCCGGGGGTGTCCTCGGCATGGAGGGTGCCGCCCATGGCCTCGGCGAAGCCGCGGGCGACCGCGAGACCGAGACCGACGCCGTTGCCGCGCGGGGCGTCGCCGTAGCACTGGAAGGGCGCGAAGATGCGGTCCTTGGCCTCGTCGGGGACGGCCGGTCCGCGGTCCACGACACGGAGTTCGACCCGGTCGGCGATGGCACTGGCCGCCACCAGGACCGGCTCGTCCTCGGGGCTGTACTTCACCGCGTTCTCCACGATGTTGGCGACCACGCGCTCCAGCAGACCCTTGTCGGTGGCCACCATGGGCAGGGTCTCGGGGATGTCCAGGTCGATCTCGCGGATGAGCGGGGCGAGGGTGCCGGTCTGCAGGCGTGACATGTCCAGCAGGTTTCCGACCAGGTGGTCGAGACGGTCCGCGCCTTCCTCGATCGCCTCCAGGAGATCGGCCCGGTCCTCCTCCGACCACTCGACGTCGTCCGAACGCAGGCTGGACACCGATGCCTTGATGCCGGCGATCGGGGTGCGCAGGTCGTGGCTGAGGCCCGGCGCACCACCTCGTCGGGCCCGGTCTCCCGCTGCCGGATGCCGGTGATGGACTCGACGACGTCACCGAGGGACTCCAGGTGCTGGATGTTCACCGTGGATATGACTTGGTGTTGCGTGAGCCCGGGATGTTGGTGTGGGCCAGCTCGTCGACCAGGGCGACCTGCGGGCGGCGGTCCAGGACCGCGTCGACGTCCATCTCGGTGAAGACGCCGCCGCGGTACTCCAGCTCCTTGCGCGGCATCTCCTCCAGGCCGTGCAGCATCACCTCCGTGCGCGGCCGGCCGTGTGCACCACGCCGCGCTTGCGCAGTCGGCGGCGCAGGTGGTCGCAGTCGTAGCCCTTGTCGGCGTGGAGCTTGGCCGGACGTCGACGCCGCGGGCCGCGCCGGGAACCTTTTGCCGCCCGGACGCTGACAACAGCCAGCCGAGCGGACTCGCTGCTCCGTCTCTCCAGGGCATACGAATCAAGCCGCTGAACGAGCGGATCCCAGGAGAACGAGATCAGGCTGCCCGGAGCCAGCACCGCTTACACCGCACGACGTCGAACGTCAGGAGATGGGGAACCAGGTCGAGAGGCGCTTGGCGATGACCGGTACATCGATGTTGTCCTGTGCGACTTCCTCGACGAACGGGCCGGCAACGGAGACGGGTGGCGGGACGGTACCGGCGCTGACGCCGTTGAACCGAAGGAAGACACGCATGGCGAGCCAGGCGGTGCGCTTGTTGCCGTCGATCAGCGCGTGATTGCGAGCCACGGAGTGCAGCAGCGCCGCCGCCTTCTCGTGCAGCGTGGGATACAACTCGGCCCCGAACACGTTGGTCCGGGGCCGTTCGACAGCTGACACCAGAAGCCCCAGGTCACGCACGCTGTGCTCGGTACCGTTGACCGTGCGGGCGATGGCCAGGATCTCGTCGATCTGGACGTAGCGCACGGTGCTCACTTCAGGTAGTCCAAGATCTCTGCATCGCTGTCCATGAGTTCCGTGAGAACGTCCTCGACCTTCAGCTCAGCCCGCTCCTGGGCTTCACGAATGGCCTCGATGGCGAGTTCCTGCTTGCTGCGACCTTCCCGACGAGCACGCTCGGTGAGCTTCGCGTCAAGGTCGTCGGGGAGTCGGAGTGTCATCGCCATGCAGCCATGATACCGGGCTGGTATCAAGATGGCGAGGTAACGCCGGCCACTCGGCTCCAGACCACGTCGCCACGTTCAACTCGCGCCGCCGCTGAGCGTGGTCGACTGCCGCATGCCCTGGCCGCGGGGCACCCGAAGTTCAAGGTGCCGCACCACGCCGAACTCGTGGTCGGCGCGGTGGTGGCGGTGGTCGCCACCTCCTGTGGCCGTCACCAGGCGCCGGTACAGCAGCGTCTTGCTGTTCGCGGTGAGGTCAGCGGGTTCGGCGGGAACGGGAGCGGCGCGGGCCGGGCCCGGAACAGGGCCTTGTCCTGGTCACCGGCCTCTACGTCGTCCGCAACCCCGAGAAGCTGACCCGCGCCGAGAGCGAGACCCCCCTCACCCTGCGATGACCTCGCCGCACCGCCCGGAGGCCACCTGACGCCCCGGCCCGGAACTGACTCGCGCAGGGTGATGCCGGCCCCGCAGGCGCCGGCGGCCTTCTCCCACCGCCTCCGTCTGGCCACGAATGCCCTCGTCACCCACGAGCCCGGTCGATGGGCACCCGCACCGAGTCCCTGGTCAGCCTGCTTCGGTCAAGGCCGCGTGCGCGGCGGCGAGGATCTCCCCGGAGAGCGGGGAGCCCTTGGTGGCCCGGGACAGGGCCAGCGCACCGAACAGGGTGCAGAGCCGGACGATGCCGTCCTGGTCGTCATCGGCCAGGAAATCGGCGAAGTCCGCCACCCCCTCGGCGTAGACGCGACGGGCCTCGCGCCCTCCGCCCTCGCGCGCGATGTCGGTGGCGAGCGCGGCGACCGGGCAGCCGTCCGCCGGGGCGTCGCGGTGCTCGACGGAGAGGTAGGTGTCGATCAGCGCCCGCTGGGCGGCGGCGCGCTGCCCTTCGTGCCGCTCGAGCCCGGCGCTGTGGCGTTGGGCGAGCTCGGCGAAGGCGTGGGCGGTGGCCTCGTCGACGAGCGCCTCCTTGGAGGCGAACTGCTTGTAGAAGGCGCCGTGAGTCAGACCGGCCGCCTTCATCAGGTCGGCGACGCTGACCTGCATGCCCTGCTCCCGGAACAGCCGGGACGCGGTGTCCACCACTCGCCTGCGATTTTCCTCCGCCTGCGCCTGCGATACGCGGCCCATGATCACCTCCCGTTTGGATGTCGACTGGCATCTATCATAGACCCATGTTTAGATTGGATTCGTAATCTAAACCCTTGCGGGTGGCCGACGCCGCCCGCCACGACCAGGAGCGAGCATTGGAACTGAAGAACGCGGTCGCGGTCGTCACCGGCGCCAACCGGGGTCTCGGGCGGCACCTGGCCGCCCAGCTCGTCGAGCGCGGCGCGAAGGTGTACGGCGCGGCCCGACGCCCCGAGACGGTCGACCTGCCGGGCGTCATCCCGCTGCGGGTGGACGTCACGGACGAGGCGTCGATACGAGAGGCCGCGCGCGTGGCGTCCGACGCGACACTGCTGATCAACAACGCGGGCATCTCCACCGGCGCGTCGCTGATCGGAGGCGACGTGGCTGAGGTGCGCCGGGAGATGGAGACCAACTTCTTCGGCCCGCTCGCCACGATCCGATCCTTCGCCCCCGTCATCGAGGGCAACGGCGGCGGCGGCGTACTCAACGTCCTGTCCGTCCTGTCCTGGCTGCACCCCGCAGGACTCGGCTCCTACGCCGCGTCCAAGGCCGCCGCGTGGGCGCTGACCGGTGCCATCCGCGACGAGCTGGCACCCCGCGGCATCGCCGTCTCGGCGCTGCACGTCGGCTACATGGACACCGACATGGCCGCCGGCGTGCCCGCCGATCAGAAGGTCGCCGCCGCCGACGTCGCGACCCAGGCCCTGTACGGCATCGAGACCGGCCTGCCCGAGATCCTCGCCGACGAGACCAGCCGGTACGTCAAGCAGAGCCTGTCCGCGGCACCCCAGTCGAACGCGGACTGACGCTCACCCCCAACACCCCGGCGCGACCACCTCCACACCCCTTCGTGCAAGGACATCTCATGCGTTACACGACCTTCGGCCACCGGACCGGACTGCGCGTCTCCGAGTACGCGCTCGGCACCGCGAACTTCGGCACCGGCTGGGGCGCGGGCGCCGAGCCGGACGAGGCACGCCGGATCTTCGACCGGTTCGCCGAGGCCGGCGGGACCTTTCTCGACAGCGCGGACGGCTACCAGTTCGGCGAGTCGGAGGAACTGACCGGAAAGCTGATCTCCGCCGACCGCGACCACTTCGTCCTGGCCACGAAGTTCACCCTCGGCGCCGCCCCGCAGCCGGACATCTCCAGGACCGGCAACAGCCGCAAGAACATGGTCGCCTCGGTCGAGGCCAGCCTGAGGCGCCTGAGCACCGACTACATCGACCTGCTGTGGGTGCACTTCCCCGACGAGCTCACTCCGATGGAGGAACTCCTGCGCGGACTCGACGACCTGGTGAGCGCCGGCAAGATCCACCACGCCGCGCTGTCCAACTTCCCCGCCTGGCGCGTCTCGCGCGCGGTCACCCTCGCGGACCTGAAGAACTGGGCGCCGATCGTGGGCATCCAACACGAGTACAGCCTCGTCGAGCGCACCGCCGACCGTGAGCTCCTGCCCATGGCCGAGAGCCTCGGGCTCGGCGCCGCCCTGTGGTCCCCGCTCGGCGGTGGACTGCTCACCGGCAAATACCGCAACTCCACCGAGGGGCGCCTGAGCGACCTGGGCATGGTCATCCACACCGAGAGCACCGGCCAGAAGACCGCCGTCGTCGACACCGTCCTGGCGATCGCCGAGGAGACCGGCCTGACGCCCGCCGAGGTGGCGGTGGCATGGGTGCGCGAGCGCGGCGCCCGTTCCGTGGCCACGCTCGTCCCGATCATCGGCCCGCGCAATCTCTCCCAGCTCGACAGCTACCTCGGCGCCCTCGACGTCCAGCTGACCGATGAGCAGTACACCCGCCTGACCGATGTCAGCGCGGTGCCGCCCGGCGCGCCCCACGAGGGGATCGCCGCCTCCCTTGACCGCCTCCAGGGAGGCGCCGCCGACCGCGTCACCGCCCGGGTCGTGCCGGTGGCCTGATGGGTGAACGCGGCTGAGGACGCGGTGCGCCCGCGCGCAACCAGAAAGACCACACAACCTACCTCGCACTGGAAAGGCCCGGGGCGAAGGGAGACCCCGGCCTTTCACGGGCGGGAAACGGAACGGAGACGACGATGAAGGCCTTCATGGTCGAGAACTACGGCGACCAAGCCGGGATGCGCGCCGCCGACATACCCGACCCCCAGGTAGGTGCCGACGACGTCCTGGTCAAGATCCACGCGGCGGGCATCAACCCGCTGGACCTCAGGATCCGCAACGGAGACTTCAAGGCGTTCATGCCCTACCGTCTCCCGCTCGTTCTGGGCAACGACCTCGCAGGGACGGTCGTCCGGGTCGGCCCGTCCGTCACCCGCTTCGCGGTGGGCGACGAGGTCTACGCCCGGCCCGACAAGGACCGCATCGGCACCTTCGCCGAACTCATCGCCGTCCACCAGGACGACCTGGCACCCAAACCGGCCACCCTCACCATGGCCGAGGCCGCCTCCCTCCCCCTGGTCGCCCTGACCGCATGGCAGGCACTGGTCGAGCGGGCCCGCGTGCAGCCGGACCAGAAGGTCCTCATCCACGCGGGCGCCGGCGGCCTCGGCTCCATCGCCGTCCAGCTGGCCAAGGCGCTGGGCGCGCACGTGGCCACCACCGTGAGCACCGCCAAGGTCGACCTGGCCAAGGACCTCGGCGCGGACGTCGTCGTCGACTACCGCAGCCAGGACTTCGAAGAGGTCCTCGACGGCTACGACGTCGTCCTCGACAGCCTCGGCGGCGAGAACCTCGCCAAGTCCCTGCGCGTTCTCAAGCCCGGCGGCACAGTCATCGGCGTCGCGGGCCCGCCCGACCCGGCCTTCGCCCGCGAACTGGGCGCGAACCCGATCCTCCGCCTGGCCATGACCGCCCTCAGCTTCAAGACCCGGCGCAACGCCAGGCGCCACGGCGTGACGTACTCGTTCCTGTTCATGAGGGCCAGCGGCGACCAACTGCGCGACCTCACCCCCCTCATCGACACCGGAAAGATCCGCCCCGTCATCGACCGCGTCTTCCCGTTCGAAGAAACCCTCCAGGCCATGGAATACGTCGAAAAGGGACGGGCAAAGGCCGGCAAAGTCGTCGTCGCGATGACGCCGGCCCGGACGACGGCGTACCACTGACACGCAGGTGTCGCGGCCCCGGTTGGACCTGAACCGGCTGCGGATGACGATGACGCGCACGGCGGACCGGTGGAAGGTGAGCGCGGTCGACGGTCTCCGAGGCAGGCCGGCCGGTGGGCAGGGATGGGGGGCGACGGCATCAGGACGTCGTCCCGCCGAACTTCGTCGTCTTCTCCAGGACGTCCGGCGCGTACAGGCGCAGGCCCTGGTGGAGGGCGAACTCCGCCAGGTAGGCGCGCAGCACGGTCGGCGGCTCCTCGGCGAGGCCCAGCATCCGCCGGTTCGCGACTACCGCGGGCGCCGCCAGCTCTTCGACGGCGGCCGCGACCGCCGTGTCGAGGGCGGCGGGGTCGGCGGCGTCGACGATGGTGTCGCAGATCAGCCGGGCCTCCGGCTCGGTGGCGTGGAGGCGCCGCCCGGAGAGGATGACCTGGCGCGCGAGGCGGCTGCCCGCGATACGGGGCAGGCGCAGGTTGGCCACGCCCGGGATGATGCCTTCCTGGGCGGCGGGCAGGCTGAAGTAGGCGTCGGACGCGGCGATCACCCGGTCGAAGGCGAAGAGGAGCTGCATGCCGCCGCCGATGGCGAAGCTGTCGACGGCGGCGATCCACGGTTTCTGCACGGTCGTCGTGGACCAGGGCGCGTTCCGGCTCATGACGGGGTTGCCGCTCGCGTCGGCCGGGAGCAGGCCGCGCTGCAGCTTGCTGAGGTAGCCCAGCTCGCGACGCAGCAGGAAGTCCGTGTACGAGATCCGGCCCGCGTCGAGGTGGCGGAGGTTGATGCCGGCGCTGAAGACGCGGCGGCCCCGGTAGCGCGGGTGCGTCATCTCGCCGCCGCGCAGCACCCCGACCTTGACGCGGTCGTCGAGGAGCGCCAGGTCCACACCGACGTCCATGGCGGCGATCAGGTCGTTGTCCTCGGCGTTGAGGGCGTCCGGGTTGGTGACGGTCAGGTGGGCCGCGTCGCCGACGCGCTCGACGTGCAGCCGGCCCAGATCGACGCTGCCGCGCTCGGTGAACTCCGGCAGCAGCGCCAGAGCGCGGTCGGTGGGCCGCAGCAGCGACTCCATCAGGTGGAGGCCGGCCCGTTCGTGCCGCAGCACACCGGAGAAGAAGACCGCCTGGTCGATCTCCCGTCCTTCCTTGTCGGCCTGCGCGAGCCCGGCCTCGGCCACCATCTGCTCGCGGGTGGGCACCAGCCCGCCGAGCAACTCGGCTGCCGCGTCGAGGAGTTCGTCCAGCCAGAGGTAGCGGGTGCGGTTCCCGGTCAGTGCGTCGTACACGGCCTGCCCGTGCTCGGCCAGGAACGTGGTACGCCCGCGCCGCGCGTCGTCCGTCGCGGCGTCCAGGTGTGCCCACTGCTCGGGGGTGCGATCGGCCTTGCGCGGGGTACGGGCCAGGACTTCCTCGGCGCGTACGGCCAGGGCACGGGGGCGCTGCCAGGCCGCGGTCAGGGCGGCGGTCATCGCTCGTCCCCGGTCGCCGGAGCCGCTGCGCGCAACGCCCTGTCACAAGCGGCGAGATGGATGCCGAGGGCGTCCTCGAAGGACGTGCCGGAGGCGTCGAGGATCAGGCCGCGCAGCAGTCGGGCCCCGGCGCCGGAAGGGATGCCCGACAGGGCCTTGGCCACGCGGTCGTCAGGCGCGTCGGTGATCTCGTCGACGATGCCGAGATCGAGCGCCTGGTAGGACTCCAGCACTCCGGTGCCCGCCATGCACAGGGTGAGCCTGCGGGCGCGCGAGACGCCGATGCGGTGGGTGAGCCGGTGGACGGCCATGCCGGGCCAGAAGCCGCCGGCCGCGGTGGGCAGGGCGATCCTCAGGTCAGGCGCGGCGATCCGGATGTCCGCGGCCATGAGCAGGTCGAACGCGGGCCCGCCGCACGCCCCGGAGGCGGTCACGAGGGTCACGGCGTCCAGGCGTTCCCACTGGCGCAGGGCCCGCTCCCACTTGTTCACCGTGTGGACGTCGACGGAGCCCGGCCAGTCCGTGTGGCCGGGGCCGAGCCCGATCACCGCCGCCTGGGCCCGCTCGTCCTCGACCCGCTCGCGGAACGCGGTGATCGTCCTGGTCAGCCGTGCCATGTCCGGCGCGGAATCGAGCCGTAAGCGCAGCGTCGTCATCGTCTGTTCACATCCATCCGTGTCACCACCGCACCAGCGCGGTTTCGATGGTCGAGCCGGGCCCCATGCTCATCAGGACGCCGAGGTCGCCGGGGCGCACCACGCCCTCGTCCAGGAGCCGCCGATAGGAGAAGAGAAAGGAACCGCTGGAGAGATTTCCGTGGTCGCGCAGCACGCTCACGGTGTGCCGCAGATCGTGTCGTGTCAGGCCGAGGTTCACCATGACGGAGTCGATGACCTTCTTTCCGCCGGAGTGCACGACCCAGTGGGCGATGTCGGTGCGCCGCACTCCGGTGCCCGCGAGCAGCGCGTCGACGGCCTGTTCGGCGTGGGCGCCGACGACGTACGGGACATCGCGGTCGAGGAAGAAGCTGAACTTTCCCTGGTCTTCGTCCCAGTCGTAGCGCATCGCCTCCAACGCCTCGGTGATGAGCAGTCCGGCGAACTTCAGGATCTGCGCACCACCGCCGGCTTCGCCGGACGGGTGGCCTCCGTCGTCGTCGGCCCGCACCGCCAGGGCGGCCGCGCCGTCGCCGAACAGGCTGTTGACCACGGCGCTGCGCATCGTGTCGTCGAAGACGTACGCGGCCGAGCACGCCTCGACGCAGAGCATGATGGCGAGCTGCCCGGGATGGGTGGCGGCCCAGCCGGCCACGGCGGTCAGCGCGTTGAGTCCGGCGTTGCAGCCCATGCCGACGATGTCGGCGCGCGCGCAGGTCCTCGGCAGCCCCGTCTCGCGGATGATCCGCGCGGAGAGTCCCGGGGTGAGGAGCCCGGTGCTGGTCACGCACATCAGATAGCCGACGTCGTCGACGGACGCGCCGAGCTTCTTCAGGCAGTCCTGCAGGGCCGCCGAGCCCATGGCGATGCCGGTCTCCCGGTGCTTGGCGAGGAGTTCGCCCTGGCTCTCCGGGCGCGGTCTGCCGGTGTCCGGGTCGATCGGCGGCAGGGTCAGGTGGCGCCGGTCTATCGCGCTGTTGGTGAAGAGCGACCGGATCCGGGGGTCCGAGATGCCGTAGAGGTCGAGTACCTCGGACTGAGAGTAGGACAGGGGTGGTGTGGCGGTGGCCAGGTCGAGTATGCGGGGCCGGGTTCCGGCCAGCAGTCCTGTGGGCGCTTCGGCGGTCGTCACCGCGCACCCGCCGTGTCAGACAGCAACTTGTGGTTCCGTCCCTTCACTTGGCGGCTCCGTCTTGCGGGGGTGTGCCGCTGCCGCGCAGGTGGTGCGAGATTCTCGCCGCGATGTCGCGCAGCGGTTCGGGCTGCATCATCTCCTTGTGGGCGCAGTCGATTCGGTACGTCGTCATCCGCCCGTCCACGTAGGGGGCGAAGGCCCGCGCCGGGGACAGCGCGGGGTTCTGGGCGAGGTCGGCCAGGGGCTCGAAGAAGAGGGCGTCGCCGTGGAACACGTCGGGCCGGTGCTCGCGCGCGAGCCGTTTCCCGGCGAGGGTCAGCTCGACCATCGCCCGGGCGGTGTTCTCCTGCATCCCGGCGAACTCCGGGTCGTTGCGGATGAGGAAGCGGGCCGCCTCGGCGATGCCCTGGGCCGCGGCCGCGACCTCGGGGGTCTCCGCGTCGACGGCATGGCCGAGTTCGCGCAGCCCCTCGCGCAGTGCCGCCGGGATGTCGTCCACCGGCCCGGGTTCCGCCGGCCGGGGTGCGTCGTCGGGGAGCCTGGCGTCGAGCAGCGCGAGCAGTTCCACCTCCTCGCCGTCCGTCTGGAGCCGGGTCGCCATGGCGTGGGCTAGCGTGCCGCCCATGGACCAGCCGAGCAGCCGGTACGGTCCCGACTTCTGCAGGTCGCGGATGCGCCGGACGTAGTCGCCCGCCATGTCCGCGAGCGAGGCCGGGGCCGCTCCGCCCTCCGACAGCAGGCGGGCCTGCAGTCCGTAGACGGGCATGTCGGGCGTGAGGTGCCGCAACAGTCCCGCGTAGCACCAGCTGAGCCCGGCGCCGGGGTGCACGCAGAACAGCGGTGCCTCGCCCTCCGCTCGCGTACCGGCCTCCGGTTCGCGCAGCGGCAGCAGCACGTCGAGGGCGTCCCGGGCCGGAGGCGAGCCCGCGAGGCGGCGGGCGAGGCCTTCGACCGTGGGTGCCTCGAACAGGGTCCGCACGCCCGCCTCGGCTCCGAGGACGGAGCGCAGGCGGCCGACGAGCCGTGCGGCCAGCAGTGAGTGTCCGCCGAGGTCGAAGAAGCTGTCGTCGATCGTGACACTCGGCAGGCCGAGGGTTTCGGCGAAGAGGCCACACAGCGCCTGTTCACGTGCGGTGCGCGGCCCGCGGCCCGCCGGTGACGCGGCGTGGCCGGGCACGGGCAGGCGGCGGCGGTCGAGCTTCCCGCCGTCCGTGCGGGGCAGTTCGTCGAGGGTGACGACGGCGCCGGGCACCATGTGCTCCGGGAGGGTGGCCCGGACCCGCTCCCTGAGCTCGGCGGCCTCGCACCGCGCGCCGGGCACGGGCACGACGTAGCCCACGAGCCGGGTGTCGCCCGGGGTGTCCTCGCGGACGACGACCGCCGCGCGGGCCACGTCCGGATGGCCGAGCAGGGCCGCCTCGATCTCGCCCGGCTCGATGCGGAAGCCGCGCACCTTCACCTGGTCGTCGGCGCGGCCCGCGAACTCCAGCCGCCCGTCCGGCAGCCGGCGCGCCAGGTCTCCGGTGCGGTACATGCGCTCGCCCCCGGCTCCGTACGCCGCCGCGTACGGGTCGGCCACGAAACGCTCCGCCGTCATACCCGGTCGCCGCACATAGCCGCGCGCGAGCTGCGCGCCCGCCACGTACAGCTCGCCCACCACGCCGGGCGGTACGAGACCGAGGCGCCGGTCGAGGACGTACACCCGGGTGTGCGGCACGGGGGTCCCGAGGGGCACACCGCCGGGCTCCGGGTGCGGCGTTCCGTGGCAGTCCCCCACCACCACGTCCACGGTCGTCTCGGCGGGCCCGTAACAGTTGGTCAGGGTCGCGTCGAGCGTGTCGGTGAACGCGGTGACGGTCCGGCGTGTGAGAGGTTCGCCGCCGCTGAGGACCCGGCGCAGCGCGGTGCACTCGGCGGCCTCGCGCGTCTCCAGGAAGGCCTGGAGCATCGACGGCACGAAGGTCGCCGTCGTCACCGCGCGGTCGCGCGTCAGCCGGGCCAGGTACTCCGGGTCCCGGTGCCCTTCCGGCCGTGCCACCACGAGCGCGGCCCCGTCGATCAGCGGCCCGAGGAACTCCGGCACGAACGCGTCGAAGCTCGCCGGTGTCTTCACCAGCGCGCGGTCGGTGTGGTTCAGCGGGGCGCGTTCGCGCATCCAGCGCAGGCGGTTGACGATGCCGTGCTGCGGGACCAGCACGCCCTTGGGGCGGCCGGTCGAGCCGGAGGTGTAGATCACGTATGCCGGATGGGCGGGACGCAGCGGGCGCACGCGCGCCGCGTCGGTGGGGTCGCCCGGCTCCTGCGCCGGGTCCGTGTCGTCCGGGGCCTGGTCCGCGCCGCGCTGCAGGTCGTCCAGGACGAGGCGGGGCGGCCCCGTCTCCGGCACGGCTGCGGCCGCGGCCGCCGAAGGACGGGTCACCACGCAGGCCGGGCGGGCGTCGGCGAACAAGAACGCGACGCGTTCGGCGGGCAGATGGGGCTCCACGGTGAGGAACGCGGCGCCCGCCTTGAGCACGCCGAGCAGCGTGACGATCAGCTCCGCCGAGCGCTCCATGACCACCGCCACCACGTCCTCGGGCCCCGTCCCGTGGGCGATGAGGCGGTGCGCGAGCCGGTTGGCCTCGGCGTTGAGCCGCGCGTAGGTCAAGGTGATGTGCTCGTCGATGACGGCGACGGCCCGTGGGGTGCGGGCCGCTTGCTCCTCGAACAGCTCCGCGACGCCCCGGTCGGCCGCCGGCGCCCGGAGGGTTCCGCCGTCGCCGTCGCACGTCAGCCGCGCGCGTTCGGCCAGATCGGCGGCGTAGGTGATACCGCCCTCGACACCGGCCGGGGCGCCGTCGGCCGTGAACCGTTCGGTGAAGTCGAAGGAGAGGTCGAACTTCGCGGCGGTCGCCCCGGGTGCCACCGGCTCGACCCGCAGACCGGGCAGTTCGAGGGCGTCACGAGTGGTGTTCTGCAGGGTGAGCATGACCTGGAAGAGGGGGTGGCGGGCCGGCGACCGGACCGGGTTGAGGGCCTCCACCACCTGCTCGAACGGCAGATCCTGATGCGCGAAGGCCGCCAGATCCGCCGACCGCACCCGCCCCACCAGCTCACGGAAAACCGGATCCCCCGACACATCCGCCCGCAACACC
>NZ_JOCT01000018.1 GCF_000717875.1 Streptomyces sp. NRRL S-455 | reverse complement strand
CCCCCGGCCTCCCTCCGCCCGCTGCCCCCCTCCCGAGCCACCCGCCTGCTGATCCCGTACCTTCGTATCGACGCCCCGGTCATGCACCTGGGCCTCGACCGTGACCACCGCCTCACCACGCCCCCGGAGGACGACGCCGAGCTGGTCGGCTGGTTCAAGCACGGCGCCTCGCCCGGCGGACAGGGCACCGCCGTGGCCGTCGGGCACCTCGACACCGACAGCGGGCCCGCCGTCTTCGCGGGGCTGACCGAGATGAAACCCGACCGCGTCGTCGAGGTCCGCCGTGCCGACGGGCGGATCGCCGTCTACACCGTCGACAGGGTCAGGTCGTACGAGAAGGCGAACTTCCCCAGTCAGGAGGTGTACGGCCCCCGAGGCCGCCCCGAGCTGCGCCTGATCACCTGCAGCGGCACCTACGACCGCAGGAAGGGCTACTCCGGGAACCTCGTGGTCTTCGCCCACCTCACCGGCATCCGCTGAACCGGGCCGCCCGCCTTCTCAGCAGATGGACGGAAGCCCCCGCTTCCGACCGGTGTCTTCCCCCGGCCGCGCACATTCCGTTAACTTCCGTGACCCACAGCCCCGTGCGACCCGTACGGGGTTTCCGGACCGCGGAGCACCAGCGGACTGATGACCCCTCGGGGGCACTCATGACACGCGCCATCTCCCTGCACGACGTGAGCAAGGCCTACACGCGGGGCGCCCGCGTCGTGGACCGGCTGTCGCTGGACATCACACCGGGCGAGTTCCTCGTGCTGCTCGGCCCGTCCGGCTGCGGCAAGTCGACCGTGCTCAGGATGATCGCCGGTCTGGAGGAGATCGACGAAGGCGAACTGCTGCTCGACGGCGAACACGCCAACGACCTGCCGCCGTCCGGGAGGGACATGGCGATGGTCTTCCAGAACTTCGCCCTCTACCCGAACATGACCAGCCGCGCCAACATCGGCTTCCCGCTGCGCATCGAGGCCCCGAACACGGATCCCGCGCCGCGCGTGGACGCCACCGCCCGCATGCTGGGCATCGAGGACCTCCTGGACCGTCTGCCCGGTCACCTCTCCGGCGGCGAACGCCAGCGCGTGGCGATGGGCCGGGCCATCGCCCGCCGCCCCTCGGCCTTCCTCATGGACGAGCCGCTGTCCAACCTCGACGCCAAGCTCCGCAACCACCTGCGGGCCGAGATATCCCAGCTCACCCGGGAGCTGGGCGTCACCACCGTCTATGTCACCCACGACCAGGCCGAG
This sequence comes from Streptomyces sp. NRRL S-455, assembly GCF_000717875.1. GTDB lineage: Bacteria > Actinomycetota > Actinomycetes > Streptomycetales > Streptomycetaceae > Streptomyces. The sequence continues at coordinate 246,841 of NZ_JOCT01000018.1, read as the reverse complement.
GCCATGTCGCTCGGCGACCGGGTCGCCGTGCTGCGCGGCGGGGTGCTCCAGCAGGTCGACAGCCCGCGCGTGGTGTACGCCCTGCCCAGCAACGTCTTCGTCGCGGCCTTCGTCGGCACGCCCCGCATCAACCTCCTGCGCGGCCTGGTGCGGGCCCCGCTGGACGGGGCGATGACCATCAGCCTGGGCAAGCAGTTCCTGCGCCTGCCCGAGCCGCTCTCCCTGGATCACCAGTTGCTGCGGGTCCAGCAGGGCCGGGAGGTCATCGTCGGGTTGCGCTCGGAAGCCGTCCGGATAGCCAGGCACTCCTCCGCCCGGCCCGGCGAGGTGCCGATCACCGGCCTGGTCGAGCACGTGGAGTTCCAGGGGCACGAGATCCTCGTCCATTTCGACACCGGTTCCACCCTCGCGCTCGTCCCGGAACTGGAGGCCCCGCGCGCCGGCCTCGCTCGCCCCGCCCGGCGCCGCCGCCGCGACGGCTCGGTCATCGGCCGTCTCCGGGAGCTGTCCACCGCCGGCCGGGCCGGTCCGGTGGTGGCCCTGGACCCTCCCGAGGAGGCGCGGTCCGGCCTGGCGACAGCCGAGCCCCGCCTGCCCGGCGACCTCATCGTCCGCACCACCCCGGACCTTGCTCTCCGCCGCGGCATGCAGGTGCCGCTCCTGGTCGACCTCGCCCACCTCTTCGTGTTCGACCAGCACGGCGACCGCGTCTGTCCGCACCCGGACCGCCAGCCCGACCTGGGGGAGTGAGGAGCCGCACACCTCGGCGGGGCCCGCTCCGTGCTGTGATGACCGGGATCGGTTCGAGCCCAGGGTGTCTGGCGTCAGAAAACTATCGTCGCTAGTTTATGTGCCGGACGACGACGCCCCGCCCCGGAGGAAGCACGATGAAGGCACACGACGGCATGTACATCGGGGGCGCCTGGCGCCCCGCCGCCGGCCAGGACGTGATCGAGGTCGTGAACCCGGCCGATGAGCAGGTCATCGGCACGGTCCCGGCGGGCACCGCCGAAGACGTGGACGCGGCCGTACGGGCCGCCCGCGCCGCCCTCCCGGCCTGGGCCGCGACCCCTCCCGCCGAGCGGGCCGCCCGCCTCACCGCCCTCCGGGACGTCCTCGTGGCCCGGGCGGACGAGATCGCCGAGACCGTCACGGCCGAACTCGGCTCGCCGCTGAAGTTCTCACAGGCCGTCCACGCCGCCGTACCGATCGCGGTCGCGGGCTCGTACGCCGAGCTGGCGGCGACGTACGCCTTCGAGGAGAAGACCGGCAACTCGGTCGTGCACCACGAGCCGGTCGGTGTGGTGGCCGCGATCACGCCCTGGAACTACCCCCTGCACCAGATCGTCGCCAAGGTCGCCCCGGCCCTCGCGGCGGGCTGCACGATCGTCGTGAAGCCCGCCGAGGACACCCCGCTGGTCGCCCGTCTCTTCGCCGACGCGGTGCACGAGGCCGGCATCCCGGCAGGCGTCTTCAACTTGGTCACGGGCCTCGGCCCGGTCGCCGGCCAGGCCCTCGCCGAGCACCCGGACGTCGACCTGGTCTCCTTCACCGGCTCCACCGCCGTCGGCCGGCGGATCGCCGCGATCGCCGCCGGAGCGGTCAAGAAGGTCGCCCTCGAACTCGGCGGCAAGTCCGCCAACGTCATCCTCCCGACCGCCGACCTGGCCAAGGCCGTCAACGTCGGCGTCGCCAACGTCATGTCCAACTCCGGGCAGACGTGCAGCGCCTGGACCCGGATGCTGATCCACCGCGACCAGTACGACGAGGCCGTCGAACTCGCTGCCACCGCCGCCGCCAAGTACGGCGACCGCATCGGTCCGGTCGTCAACGCGAAGCAGCAGGCCCGGGTGCGCGGCTACATCGAGAAGGGCGTCGCGGAAGGCGCCCGCCTGGTCGCGGGCGGCCCCGAAGCCCCGCGCGAGAGCGGCTACTTCGTCAGCCCGACCGTCTTCGCCGACGTCACCCCGGACATGACCATCGCGCAGGAGGAGATCTTCGGCCCGGTCCTGTCGGTCCTCCGCTACGAGGACGAGGAGGACGCCCTGCGGATCGCCAACGGCACCGTCTACGGTCTGGCCGGTGCCGTGTGGGCCGGGGAGGAGGCCGAGGCGGTGGCCTTCGCCCGCCGCATGGACACCGGCCAGGTCGACATCAACGGCGGCCGCTTCAACCCGCTCGCCCCCTTCGGCGGCTACAAGCAGTCGGGCGTGGGCCGCGAACTCGGCGTGCACGGCCTGGCCGAGTACCTCCAGACCAAGTCCCTCCAGTTCTAGTCCCAGGGGAGTCCCTTCCGTCATGGCTGTCCGCGCCGCCGTCCTGCCCGCCGTCGGCTCCCCGCTGGAGATCACCGGCATCGACCTGCCCGACCCCGGACCCGGACAGGTCCGCGTCCGGCTCGCCGCCGCCGGGGTCTGCCACTCCGACCTGTCCCTGTCCAACGGCACCATGCGCGTGCCCGTCCCCGCCGTCCTCGGCCACGAGGGCGCCGGCACGGTCGTCGCCGTCGGCGAGGGCGTCACCCGTGTCGCACCCGGCGACGGCGTCGTCCTCAACTGGGCCCCGTCCTGCGGCGCCTGCCACGCCTGCTCGCTCGGCGAGGTCTGGCTGTGCGCCCGTGCCCTCGACGGCGCCGCCGACGTCTACGCCCGCACCACCGAGGGCACCGACCTCCACCCCGGGCTGAACGTCGCCGCGTTCGCCGAGGAGACGGTCGTCAAGGCGTCCTGCGTCCAGCCCGTCCCGGACGGTGTCCCGCTCACCGACGCGGCCCTCCTCGGCTGCGCCGTCCTCACCGGCTACGGCGCCGTCCACCACTCGGCCCGGGTCCGGCAGGGCGAGACGGTCGCGGTGTTCGGCGTCGGGGGAGTGGGCCTCGCGGCCGTCCAGGCGGCCCGGATCGCGGGCGCCTCGAAGATCATCGCGGTGGACGTGTCCGCCGAGAAGGAGGAACTGGCCCGGACGGCCGGTGCCACCGACTACCTCGTAGCCTCCGACACCACCGCCCGCGAGATCCGCGGCCTCACCGGCAAGCAGGGCGTCGACGTGGCCGTGGAGTGCGCCGGGCGCGCGGTCACCATCCGCACGGCCTGGGACTCCACCCGCCGCGGCGGCCGCACCACGGTCGTCGGCATCGGCGGCAAGGACCAACAGGTCACCTTCAACGCCCTGGAGATCTTCCACTGGGGCCGCACCCTCTCCGGCTGCGTCTACGGCAACTCCGACCCGGCCGAGGACCTCCCGGTGCTGGCCGAGCACGTCCGGGCGGGCCGCCTCGACCTGAGCGCCCTGGTGACGGAACGGATCTCCCTCGACGGCATCCCGGCGGCCTTCGAGAACATGCTGGCGGGCAGGGGCGGCCGCGCGCTGGTCGTCTTCTGACGGTCTCCGCCCCCACCCCGGCCTCCACGCGAGGCCGGGGGCTCCGGCATGTCCGGCCGCACATGTGTGCCACCTACAAGCAAAAGTCCTGGTGCACGACCCGTTGACGGCCATACCGTCCGGTCAGTACGTTCCCGGAACCCGAGCCACCCCCCTGTTCCGTCCCCGCACCCACCGGAGCGTGCACCGCATGGACACGGCACCTTCCGCTCAGCCCGTCACCACCACGCCCGCCGTCGACAACCGCCGCCGGGTAGCCACCGCGGCAGCGCTCGCCTCGGCCGTCGAGTGGTACGACTACTTCGTCTTCGGCATCGCCGCCGCCCTCATCCTCGGCGACCTCTACTTCCCCGCCGGGAGCCCCACCGCCGGCGTCCTGGCCTCGTTCGCCACCTTCGCCGTCGGCTTCCTCGCCCGCCCGCTCGGCGGCATCGTCGCCGGCCACCTCGGCGACAAGCGCGGCCGCAAGCCGATGCTGGTCCTCGCGCTCACGCTCATGGGCGTCGCCACGACCGGTATCGGCCTGCTCCCGACCTACGACACCATCGGCGTCGCCGCCCCGATCCTGCTGGTCCTGCTTCGCGTCGCACAGGGCGTCGCCGTCGGCGCCCAGTGGGGCGGCGCGATGCTCCTGGCCACCGAGTACGCCCCGGAGGGCAAGCGCGGCGTCTACGGCAGCGTCGTCCAGCTCGGCGTCCCCATCGGCGTGGTCACCGCCAACACCGTCTTCCTGCTGGCCGGCGCGCTCACCACCGACTCGGCGTTCGCCGCCTGGGGCTGGCGGGTGCCGTTCCTGGTCGGCCTGCTGGTACTGGGCCTCGCCTGGTACATCCACACCCGCGTCGAGGAGACCCCGGCGTTCCGGGAGGCCGAGCGCGCGCTCGCGGAGAAGGAGAAGTCCGAGCAGAACTCGCCGCTGCGCACGATCCTGCGCGGCCACCTGGGCACGGTGCTCCTCGCGGGCGGCTCCTTCGCCGTGAACACCGCGACCTTCTACATCCTCATCACCGGCGTCCTCGACTACACGACCCGGGAACTGGACATGAAGAAGGGCCCGGTGCTCATGGTCTCGCTCTGCGTCAGCCTCACCCAGCTGGTGCTGATCCCGGCCGCCGCCGCGCTCTCCGACCGCATCGGCCGCATCCGCATCTACGCGCTCGGCGCGGTAGGCATCGCCCTGTGGGCCGTACCGCTCTTCCTGCTGATCGACACCGGCTCGCTGCTGTGGCTCGCGGTCGGCACGTTCGTCGCCAGCTGCTTCCTGAGCATCATGTACGGGCCCCAGGCCGCCCTGTTCGCCGAGCTGTTCACGCCCGAGATGCGCTACACCGGCGCCTCCCTCGGGTACCAGATCGCGGCCGTCGCCGGCGGCGGACTCGCCCCCTTCGTCATGGTGCTGCTGCTGGAGGCGACGGGCACCTCGATGGCCGTCTCCGGCTACATCATCGCGCTCTCGGTGATCGCGCTGGTGTCGATCAAGGTCCTCGCGGGCCGGGCACGTGCGGCGGAGCCGGAGGCCGCGCCCGAGGCGAAGACGGAGGCCGAGTCAGCGGGCTGAGTCCGGGGCGGCCCGCTCGGGCCGGGGTTCCGGTGCCGCTCCCGGAGCCTCGGCCCGAGCAGCCGTCCGCGACCGCGACCGGGACACCGCCACGCCCGCAAGGCACAGCACACCGCCGACCAGGGTGAGCGGCCCCGGCACCTCGCCGAGGAACAGCCAGGACATCAGCACGACCAGCGCGGGAGCCGCGTACGTCGTCGCGCCCATCCGGCTCGCCGTGGTCCGCGACAGGGCGTAGGCCCACGTCGTGAAGGCGAGGGCGGTCGGGAAGACGCCCAGGTACACCATGTTGAGCGTCGCGGAGGCCGGCGCGTCGGCGGCCTCCCGGACGAGCTGCCCGGCGAACGGCAGGCACACCAGCGCGCCGACCAGGCAACCGAACGTCGTCACCTGCAGGGGACTCGCCGTGCCCAGCGCAGGCTTCTGCGCCACCACACCACCGGCGTAGGCGACCGCCGCCAGCAGACAGAGCACCACTCCGAGCACCGAGGAGCCGCCCTCGCCGGACATCGAGAGCCCCACGGTCACCGCACCGGCGAAGGACACCGCCATCCCCGCCAGCAGCCGTGGCGGCATCGCGTCACCGAGCAGTCGCGCCCCGAGCAGCGCGATCAGGATCGGCCCGATGTTCACGACCAGGGCGGCCGTACCCGCGTCGACCTGCTGCTCACCCCAGTTGAGGGCCACCATGTAGAAGCCGAACCACAACAGCCCCGATATCGCGATACCGCGCCAGGCCGCGCGCGGCGGCCACCCCTCCCGCCGCAGCAGGCAGATCACCCCCAGCGTCAGCGCCCCGGCCAGCAGCCGCCCGAGCGCCAGCGCGCCCGGTGAGTAGGCGTCCCCCGCGCTGCGGATCGAGACGAAAGCGGACGCCCACAGTACGACCGTGACCGCGGCCGCACCGGCGGCCAGCAGCTCCGCCCGGCGTGCGGGACGGGACGGGGAGGTGTTCATCATGCTCCAGAGACTAGGAGGGGGAAGGGGAGGGGCGCTCGCGGATTTCGGGCGGGGCGCTGCCGCCGCGGGTCGGCTCAGCGCAGGGCCGTCGGATCCACGCCCAGCAGGTCGTGCAGGGCCCGTTCACCGGCCACTGTCACCTTCACGGCAGGGCCCGTTCACCGGCCACTGTCACCTTCACGGCCCGCTCGGAGCCGATGCGCACGCACCAGCCCGTGTCCAGGGCGTGCCGGCACAGCGCCGCGCCGGCGACGCCCGCGAGATGGGGGCGGCGTTCGGTCCAGTCGAGGCAGGCGCGGGCCAGGGGGCGGCGACCCCGCCGGCCGAGGCCGATCCCGGCGGAGTCGAACCACGCGAGCCCCGCGTCGGTGAGCGCGAACCCGGTCTCCTGCTGGAGCAGCCCACGCGCCGTCAGCGCGTCGGTGACCGCGATGCCGAGCCGCCCGGCGAGGTGGTCGTAACAGGTGCGCCCCCGGGCCATCGCCGAACCGGCGCTCGACTCGCGCAGGCTCCGCGGCCGTGCGGCGGTTCCCGGCGCGACCTGTGCGGCGAGATCCTCCACCAGCTGCGCGACACGTGCGTCGGCCAGCCGGACGTACCGGTGCCGGCCCTGTCGCTCCTCGGCGAGCAGCCCACCCGCGACGAGCCGGCCCAGGTGCTCGCTCAGCGTCGAAGCGGCGACACCCGCGTGCCGTGCCAGCTCGCTCGCGGTCCACGCCCGCCCGTCCAGCAGCGCCAGCAGGCAGAGGGCCCGGGTCTCGTCCGCGAACAGCGCCGCGAGCCGTGCCAGGCCGGTGGCCTTGGGGTCCCTCGTGGTCATGCCCCCAGCATGGGACACGGATCCTTCGGTCGTCGCCGAAGTGTTCCGCCGCCGTGCTCCTACGCGGTCCGCCGCACCTGCTCGTACTGCCTCGCCAGTCCGTCCAGCAGGGCCGTCAGCCCCGTCTCGAAGGCCCGTTCGTCGATCTTCTCCTGGCGCTCGGAGAGGAGATGCGCCTGCTGGAGATGCGGATAGTCGGCGGGGTCGTAGGCGCTCGCGTCGTTCACGAAGCCCCCGGCGAAGGAGCCGAGCGCGGAGCCCATGACGAAGTACCGCATCAGCGCGCCGATGGACGTGGCCTGCGCCGGTGGCCAGCCCGCCTCGACCATCGCGCCGTAGACGGCGTCCGCGAGGCGCAGCCCCGCCGGGCGGCGGCCGGGGCCGCGGGCCAGGACGGGAACGATGTTGGGGTGGTCCCGCAGCGCGGCCCGGTAGGAGACGGCCCAGTCGTGCAGCGCGGTCCGCCAGTCCCGGCCGTCCTGGAACATCGTGAGGTCCACCTGGCCGCTCACCGAGTCGGCGACCGCCTCCAGGATCTCGTCCTTGGTGCGGAAGTGGTTGTAGAGCGAGGGCCCGCTGACCCCCAGCTCGGCGGCGAGCCGGCGCGTGGAGACGGCCGCGAGGCCCTCCGCGTCCACGAGCGCACGGGCCGTCTCGACGATCCGGTCGGTGCTGAGCAAGGGCTTGCGCGGTCGGGCCATGGCGCACATAGTAGGGCTGCCAACAGAAACTAGCAGTGCTAATTTAAATGTACGGTTTTCAAGTGGGGTGCCTGTGGTGAACCTGGAGCTCAGCGAGGAGCAGACCGCCGTACGGCAGCTCGCCCGGGACTTCGTGGCGCGCGAGATCGCCCCGCACGCCGTCGCCTGGGACCGGGCCGAGGAGGTCGACCGGTCGGTCGTGAAGAAGCTCGGCGAGGTCGGCTTCCTGGGCCTGACGATCGACGAGCAATACGGCGGCTCCGGCGGCGACCACCTCGCGTACTGCCTCGTCACGGAGGAGCTGGGCCGGGGGGACTCGTCCGTGCGCGGGATCGTCTCCGTCTCGCTGGGGCTCGTCGCCAAGACCGTCGCCGCGTGGGGGAGCGAGGAGCAGAAGCGGCGGTGGCTGCCGGGGCTGACGTCCGGTGAGCTCGTCGGCTGCTTCGGGCTGACCGAGCCTGGCACGGGCTCGGACGCCGGCAGCCTCGCGACGCGGGCGGTGCGGGACGGCGACGACTACGTCATCAACGGCACCAAGATGTTCATCACCAACGGCACCTGGGCCGACGTCGTCCTGCTCTTCGCCCGCTCCACGGAGGCACCCGGCCACAAGGGCGTCTCCGCCTTCCTCGTCCCCGCCGACACGCCGGGGCTGACTCGTCGGACGATCCACGGCAAGCTCGGGCTGCGCGGCCAGGCCACCGCCGAGCTGGTGCTGGAGGACGTGCGGGTGCCGGCCTCGGCTCTGCTGGGGGAGGAGGGCAGGGGTTTCTCCGTCGCCATGTCGGCTCTGGCCAAGGGGCGGATGTCGGTCGCGGCCGGGTGTGTCGGCATAGCGCAGGCCGCCCTGGACGCGGCCGTGGGATACGCGGGCGAACGCGAGCAGTTCGGGAAGACCATCGCCCGGCACCAGCTGGTCCAGGAGCTGATCAGCGACATCGCCGTGGACGTCGACGCCGCCCGGCTGCTGACCTGGCGGGTCGCCGACCTGATCGACCGGGGGCAGCCGTTCGCCGTCGAGTCGTCGAAGGCCAAGCTGTTCGCCTCGGAGGCGGCGGTCCGCGCCGCCAACAACGCGCTCCAGGTCTTCGGCGGCTACGGCTACATCGACGAGTACCCGGCGGGCAAGCTGCTGCGGGACGCCCGTGTGATGACCCTGTACGAGGGCACCAGTCAGATCCAGAAGCTGGTCATCGGGCGGGCGTTGACGGGGGTCTCGGCGTTCTGAGTACCTTCTGAGTATGTCGGCGGATGTGGCGCGGGCCACGTTGGCCGAAGCTTGCCGCCATGAGTGACACACCGGGCAAGCAGCAGAACACGGCCGCCTTCTACGGCCAGGCCGTCGCCTCCTTCGCGGTCGCCATGGCGGCCACCGCGATCGGCATCTACCAGTTGAGCGCCGACGCCTGGGTGCGGGGTTTCCTCGCCATCGCCGTGCTGTACCTGGTCACCTCCTCCTTCACCCTGGCCAAGGTGATCCGCGACCGGCAGGAGGGGGCGGCGGGGTCTTCGTACACACCCTTCGAGAAGCACTGAGACCTGCCTGGGCTGCCGATCTGAGTGGCCTGCCTGAGCGGCCTTGCTAAGCGCCCGCTCACCCTCGGCGGTATGGTGGTGCCCTGCCAGTGGAGAGGGGCGAGTGATGAGTACGGCGGAGGAGACGGCCGGCGGCGATGCGCAGGCGTGGGGCGAGGTCACGCCCGACGCGGCGCGGCGGCTGCTGATCGCCGCGGTGGAGGCCTTCGCCGAGCGCGGCTACCACGCCACGACGACCCGGGACATCGCCGGCCGCGCCGGGATGAGTCCGGCCGCGCTCTACATCCACTACAAGACCAAGGAAGAGTTGCTGCACCGCATCAGCAGGATCGGCCACCAGAAGGCCGTCGAGATCCTGCGGACGGCGTCCCGGCGGGAGGGCACCGCCCGTGAGCGCCTGGCCGACGCGGTCAGCTCCTTCGTCCGCTGGCACGCCGGCGGACGCACCACCGCGCGGGTCGTGCAGTACGAACTGGACTCACTCGGTCCGGACGCCCGCGCCGAGATCCTCGCGTTGCGCCGGCAGTGCGACGACGAGGTGCGGCGGATCATCGAGGACGGCGTGGCGGCCGGTGAGTTCGACGTGCTGGACGTGAAGGGCACGACCCTGGCCGTGCTCTCGCTCTGCATCGACGTGGCCCGCTGGTTCAACATCGACGGGCCGTGGACGCCGGACGAGGTCGGCGCGCTCTACGCCGACCTCGTGCTGCGGATGGTGGGGGAGAAGTAGCCCGCCGGGATCAGAGGTAGTAGCGGGCGACGGACTCGGCGACGCACACCGGCTTGTCGCCGCCCTCGCGTTCCACGGTGAAGGCCACGGTGACCTGGACGCCGCCGGTCACGTCCTCGACGCCGGTGATGGTGGCGGTGGCGCGCAGCCTCGACCCGACCGGGACGGGGGCGGGGAAACGCACCTTGTTGGTGCCGTAGTTGACACCCATCTTCACGCCTTCGACGGCGATCAGCTGCGGTCCGAAGAGGGGCAGTAGCGACAGGGTCAGATAGCCGTGGGCGATGGTGGTGCCGAAGGGGCCGGCGGCGGCCTTCTCCGGGTCGACGTGGATCCACTGGTGGTCGCCGGTGGCCTCGGCGAACAGGTCGATCCGCTTCTGGTCGACGTCGAGCCAGTCGGTGTACCCCAGTTGCTCGCCCACCGCCGACTTCAGTTCGTCGACGGATGTGAAGATCCTCGGCTCTGCCATGGCCCGGCCTCTCGCGTCAGAAGGTGTGCGTGTCGTGTTTCTCTAAGCGACTGCTTAGCATGGTCGGCCGCGGGGGTCGTGTCAACGGGCGAAGGTAGGGTTCGAAGGGTGCCCCAGATTCCAGAGAAGATCCATGAGCTCACGGTCGGCCAACTGGCGGCGCGCAGCGGGGCCGCCGTCTCGGCGCTGCACTTCTACGAGTCGAAGGGGCTGATCAGCAGCCGCCGCACCTCGGGCAACCAGCGTCGGTACTCGCGTGACACGCTGCGCCGGGTCGCGTTCATCCGGGCCGCGCAACGGGTCGGGATCCCGCTGGCGACGATCCGTGAGGCGCTGGCGGCACTTCCCGAGGAGCGGACGCCGACGCGGGAGGACTGGGCGCACCTCTCCGAGGTCTGGCGCTCGGAACTGGAGGAACGCATCAAGCAGCTGAACCGCCTCCGCGATCACCTCGCCGACTGTATCGGCTGCGGCTGTCTGTCCCTCGGCGCCAACCAGCTGCGGGCGGACACCCCCCGACACGTCCCCTTCCGTGCGTACGCGGGTGCGGGACCGCTTAGCTGCGGGCAGTCGTGCCGCTGGGGCGATGGGGGTCCCCCCTGCTCGAGCGAAGCCGAAAGCTTGGGGGAGGGTGGGCGCAGCGGCACCCCGCTACGCCGGGCTGCGCAATGCCCCGGCCCCAGCACCAACGCCCGGCACCTCACAACGCGGCGCGCGCGTACTCCGACAACCCCGCCGCCACCAACTCCGCGTTGGACCGGGCCGGCCTCCCATCCGGCAGCACCAGCACATCCTCCACCCCGACCCGCGTCGCCAACCCCAACCGCCCCGCAAGCCGCAGCACCGGCCACGCACCCCCGTCCTCCCCGTGCAGCAACACGGGACGCCCATGAGCCGCGCCCAGTTCGGAAAGCAGCGCCTCGGCGGAGTCCACGGCGGTGTCCGGGTCCGTGTCCGTCACCTCGGCCAGCACGCGCAGCACCCTCGGCCCCGACGGGGACGCGGCGAACCGCTCCGCCCCGTCCGTCCCCGACCAGATGCCGGCCTCCACCCCCACGCCCAGATCGAGAAGCGCGGTGGCCACCTCCTCCGCGCCGTCCTCATGCCAGTTGACCGACGCGTGGTCGGGCAGAACAGGCAGCGAGGCCCAACTCCGCACACGGTCCAGCCGCGCGGCAGGGTCCGGCTCCGCCCACGCTCCGGTCGTCACACCGACCGGCACCGACTCCGGCACCAGGGCCCGTATCGCCTCCAGCGTCATCGCGAGCACCCGCGGCGACAACGTGTCCCGCCCGCACGGCGTCTTGGGGTGGACATGGATGTCCGTGGCTCCGGCCGCGACGGCATCGGCGGCCGAGCCGGCCATCGCCTCGGGCGTCAGCGGCACCACCGCACCGTCCGTGGCGCCCCGACGCCCGTTCAGACACACCTGCACCATGCCCTGATGGTGCCAGTCACCACTGACAGCCGTCTCACACCACGACAGTGGGGGTGCGGCATCCCCGGCGCACCCCCCGCGCACCCGCGTTCGTCAAGCCGACACCAGCATCCTCGCCCGCCTGGCATCCGCCAGGGCCTCGGGCGTGAGCACCGGACGCGGTACCAGGATCCCGCAGTCGGTGCAGACCGGACCCGCCGAAGGCTCGTGGTCCAAGCCGTACTTCCAGGCCAGTCGGGCCCCGCCGCACACCGGGCACGCCGAACCCGGCTCGCGCTCCAGCGCGGCGATCAGCCGGCGCAGCACCTCCGCCAGCGGTTCACGGGGATGGACCGCCGGATCGTCGCACCACGCCACGCCGAAACCGCCCCAGGTCAGCCGGTGCCAGTCGTCCACACTCCCCGGCCTGCGCAGTCCGTCGTGCTTCTCCTTCTTGCGGCGTTCGGCGAACTCGACCTCGTAGGCCAGCCAGACCGCCCGCGCCTCCTCCAGCTCCTCCAATGCGGCCACGAGCCGCACCGGATCGGGGGACCGGTCCTCGGGACCGAACCCTGCTCGGGAGCACAAATGGTCCCAGGTCGCCCTGTGTCCGTAAGGGGCGAACCTCTCAAGGCACTTGCGCAGCGAATAGCGCCGCAAGGCCAGATCGCACCGTGGATCGCGGACCTGTCTCGCCAGACTCCGGAAACCGGCCATCGTCCTGCACCTCCGTCACACCTGCACCTGTAATCCGGTCACTTCGGCGTCGTCGTACGGACGTCGCCGAATAGACGTATCGACAAGCGAATCGGCTCCATCCGATTTCAAATGGCCTCCATAAGCCGTCCGACGAGGCCCGCGAGTCGACTGCCGTGGTCCGTGTGCCTGTTGTGCTGACTCCAAAAGTTGACGTCTGTTCATCTTCAAAGCCGGGGATACCGGCGGTAACATCCCGGCCACCCCAGTCGCGAGGAGCCCCCCACATGCCACGGCGTATCCCACGCACCGTCCTCGACAGAATGAGAACTCCCGGCGGAATCCCCGGGTTCCTGAAGTCCGCATCGGTATGCGCGCTGATTGCGGGTCTCTTGTCGCCGATTGCCCCGGCTTCCGCCTCGGAAACTGAGACCGCCCGGACCTCCGCCGCGGCGAACGACTACTGCGGGAACCAGTGCTCGGACATCCTCCCGCCCGGCCAGAACGGCAACGCCACCCTCGCCCAGATCCTCCTCAACCAGGCGTTCGGCACCCAGCCCGAGCACGCCGAGGACCAGCTCGGGCCCTACGCCGGCCTCGCAAAGGGATACACCGGCCTCACCAACGACAAGATCAACACCTTCTTCAACGACGCGTCGTTCGGGGTTCCCGCCGACCAGGTCGCCTCCACCCTCAAGCCCGCCGGGCGCAGTGACGTGACGATCGTCCGGGACAAGAAGACCGGTGTGCCGCACATCACCGGTACCACCAGGTACGGCACGGAGTTCGGTGCCGGCTACGCGGCGGCCCAGGACCGGCTGTGGCTCATGGACGTCTTCCGGCACGTCGGGCGCGGCCAACTGACCTCCTTCGCCGGCGGTGCGCCCTCCAACCAGGGCCTGGAGCAGCAGTTCTGGCGGCACGCCCCGTACACCGAGGCGGATCTGCAGGCACAGATCGACAACGCCGTCGCCACCAACGGCGAGCGCGGCAAGCAGGCCCTCGCCGACGCCAAGGCCTATCTCGACGGCATCAACGCCTACATCGACGCCTCGGACAGCGGCCGTTACTTCCCCGGCGAGTACGTCCTCACCGGGCACAAGGACTCCGTCACCAACGCCGGAACGATCGAGCACTTCAAGATCACCGACATGGTCGCGCTGGGCTCCGTCATCGGCGCCCTGTTCGGCTCCGGCGGGGGCGGCGAGGTCAACAACGCGTTGTCGCTGCTCGCCGCACAGGAGAAGTACGGCGTGACGGAGGGCACCAAGGTCTGGGAGTCCTTCCGGATGCGCAACGACCCGGAGGCCGTCCTCACCGTCCACGACGGCAGCTTCCCGTACGGGACCAGGCCGGACGACCCACGGGGTGCCGCCCTGCCCGACGCCGACTCCGTGAAGCCCGAGCCGCTCGTCCACGACCGCACCGGAAGCGCCGCCACGTCCAGTGCCACCGGCGCGTCCAGCGACGCGGTCAAAGCGGCCTCGTCGTCCGCCAGGCGCGGCATGTCCAACGCCCTCGTGGTCAGCGGCAAGCACACCGCCAGCGGCCACCCCGTCGCCGTGTTCGGACCGCAGACCGGCTACTTCGCCCCGCAGTTGCTGCTGCTCCAGGAGCTCCAGGGTCCGGGCATCAGCGCCCGCGGCGCCTCCTTCGCCGGCCTGAGCATGTACGTGGAACTCGGCCGCGGCCAGGACTACGCGTGGAGCGCCACGACCTCCGGCCAGGACATCATCGACACCTACGCCGTCGAGCTCTGCCAGGACGACTACCACTACCTGTACCGCGGCACCTGCACGCCGATGGAGAGGGTCGAGCGGAAGAACGCCTGGAAGCCGACGGTCGCCGACGGCACCGCGGCCGGCTCGTACACGATGCGCGTCTGGCGCACGAAGTACGGACCCGTCGAGTACCGCGCGACGGTCGGCGGCAAGAAGGTCGCCTACACCACCCTGCGCTCCTCCTTCATGCACGAGGCCGACTCCATCATCGGCTTCCAGATGCTGAACGACCCCGGCTACGTCAAGGGCCCGGAGTCCTTCCAGAAGGCTGTGCAGCACATCAACTACACCTTCAACTGGTTCTACGCCGACTCCGAGCACACCGCGTACTACAACAGCGGCGACAACCCGGTGCGCGCGGGCGGTGTCGACGCCGAGTTCCCCGTGTGGGCGCGGCCGTCGTACGAGTGGCGGGGCTGGGACCCGGCGACCAACACGGCCGACCACACGCCGCCCTCCGCCCACCCCAACTCCATCGACCAGGACTACTACGTCTCCTGGAACAACAAGCAGGCCAAGGACTACACGGCCGCGCCCTGGGGCAACGGCTCCGTGCACCGCGGCAACCTCCTCGAGGACCGGGTGCGGAAGCTGGTCCAGCAGGGCGGGGTGACCCGGGCCTCCCTGACCAAGGCCATGGCCGACGCCGGGCTCGCCGACCTGCGGGCGGAAGACGTCCTGCCCAAGCTGCTGAAAGTGATCAGCAGTTCGCCGGTCACCGACTCCACCGCGGCGGCCGCCGTGAGCAAGCTCCAGGCCTGGGTGGCCGCCGGTGGCCAGCGCACGGAGACCTCCGCGGGCTCCAAGAAGTACGCCGACGCCGACGCGATCCGCATCCTCGACGCCTGGTGGCCGCTGCTGGTCAAGGCCGAGTTCGAACCGGGCCTCGGCAGCGAGCTGTTCGAGGCCATGACCGCCAACCTGCCCGTCGACGAGTCCCCGTCCGCCGCGCACGGCCCGACCGGCTCGCACGCCGGAAGCTCCTTCCAGTACGGCTGGTGGAGTTACGTCGACAAGGACATCCGGGCCGTGCTCGGCGAGCAGGTGAAGGGCCCGCTGGCCCGGACCTACTGCGGCGACGGCGGCCTCGGCGCCTGCCGCGACACCCTCATCCGCACCCTGAAGGAGGCGGCCGGCAGGACCGCGGCCCAGGTCTACCCCGGCGACGACGTGTGCGCGGCGGGCGACCAGTGGTGTGCCGACTCCATCAACCACCGCACTCTCGGCGGCATCAAGCACGGCAAGATCAGCTGGCAGAACCGGCCCACCTACCAGCAGGTCGTGGAGTTCACCTCGCACCGGTGACACGTCGTCCGGGGGGGCGCACGTCCGGCGGCGGGTCAGCGGATGCGGCCCGCCGCCAGCACCAGCCGGGCCAGTTCCTCGTGCAGGATGTCGCTGTGCGCGCCGGCCGGCGGGCCGCCGCGTCTGACCACCGCCGCCGCGTCGACGTTCACACACCCCGAGTCGGGCAGCTTCGCCCGCAGGGCTTCGGCGAGCAGGTACGCGCGCGTGCCCGGGACGGCCCGGATCCCGCCGTAGCCCATCGCACCCCATTTGGCGCCCAGGGCCCGCCCGAGGTCGAGTTCGGCGACCGACCGGCTGTCGCCCGCCATGCGCGAGGCCAGCGGATACATCGTGCCCAGAGCCGAGTCGTGCCGGGAGTGGCAGCACACCAGGGGACCGTCGACGCGGTTCTGCTGTCCCTGGAGCACTCCTCCGGCGCGCGCGTCGTGCGGCAGCCGCGCCGCGAACGCGTAGTGCGAGAACGCCCCTTGGAGGAGCGTCACGGACTTCACCGTGCGGACGCCCTCGGGCAGGCCGCGCAGCGCGAACGACACCAGCCGCGCGCCGAAGCTGTGCCCGACGAGGTGCACACGCACGCCCGGCGCCGCCTTGGCGAGCTGCCCGACCACCCGGCCGAGACCACGCTCACCGACCGTCCCCGCGCGCCGTTTCATGGCGTAGTACGTCGCCTGCCGCAGCAGTTCGTGCGCCCCGTCCCAGGGGTTCGGGAGTCTGAACCCGCGCTGTGCGCCGGACACTTCGAGGCTCGCCAGCGCCCGCGTGAACTCCTCGCAGGCCCTCGCCGCGGAACCGGCGACCAGCTCCGGCTCGCTCTGCGGTACCCCCTCCGCCACGGTGTCCGCCGCGAACAGCGCCTGCGGCCCGGGCGCCACCACCTCCACCAGCAGCCGGACCAGCCGCCCGAACTCCTCCAGCTCGGCCTCCTCCGGCGGTTGCTGCTCCAGCAGCCGCGCGATCTGGTCGACGAGGACGGTCCGGCCCGGGAAGGTCTCCAGCAGCGCGTGCCGCGTGTCCTTGTCGAGCACGGGCCGCCGGGGTGCCTCGGCCGCCACGGACCGCGGCAGGTCCGGGATCGGTTCGTCGGAGAACCGCATCGCGGGCCACAGCACTCCGACGTAACCGATCCGGGCCGCCGGGGCGAGTCGCGGGACGGGTGCCAGGAACCGGTCGTAGAGCCGGTTCGCGCCCGAGCGGTCGGTGTTCCAGCCGTGCGCGAAGACGATCAGATCGCGCACCTTCCGTTCGGTCACCCCGGCGAGCAGGCGGTCGCGCTCTCGGCCCGCCGGGTCCCCGTCCGCGTCGAAGGTCAGCTCCCAGTAGGGAGTCACACTCATCGCCGGATCCACCATGACAGGCCCCCTCGTCCCCCGGGTGACGCCGCGATACGGGCGCATCGTCCTGCCAACGGAGGCACATGGCCATACGTCACGGGCGTATTCGGCGCGCGAGGCCGTTCCGCTCAGCGGTAGAGCAGGTACTTCCGCCGCGTCCTGCGGAACACGGCCAGCTCCTGCTGCCACCCCGCGACGACCTCGTCGGTGTCCGCGCCCGCGTCGATCATCGTGCGCACGCGCGTGGAGCCGGTGAGCTTGTCGATCCAGTGGTCGGGGCGCCAGGCGAAGCCGCTCCAGACCTTCTTCGCGGTCACGAGCAGGGCGATGCCCGTGCGCACGGGGTCGAACGCGTCCCGGTCGTGCACATGAAGCTGCACACCGCCGATCGTCCTGCCCTGGAACTTGGAGAAGGTGGGCGCGAAGTACGCCTCCCGGAAGCGCACGCCGGGCAGGTCGAGTTCGTTCGCGGCGGCGGCCCAGCGCCCGTCGACGCCCTCCGCGCCCAGCAGCTCGAACGGTCGTGTCGTGCCGCGCCCCTCCGACAGGTTGGTGCCCTCGAACAGGCACGTTCCCGAGTACACCAGGGCCGTCTCCGGTGTCGGCATGTTCGGGCTCGGCGGCACCCAGGGCAGTCCGGAGGCGTCGTAGAACTCCGACCGCCTCCAGCCCGACATGGGCACCGTCTCCAGCGGCACGGGCTCGGTCAGGAACTCGCCGTTGAACAGCCGCGCCAGCTCCGCGACGGTCATCCCGTGCGCCTGGGAGATGGGCTGCCGCCCGACGAACGTGGCGAACTCCTTGTGGAGTACCGGACCCAGGGCGGCTCGTCCGGTCACCGGGTTGGGCCGGTCCAGGACCACGAAGCGCTTGCCCGCGAGCTGGGCGGCCTCCATGCAGTCGTACAGGGTCCAGATGTACGTGTAGAAGCGGGCGCCGACGTCCTGGATGTCGAACACGACCGTGTCCACGCCGGACGCGGTGAAGATGTCGGCGAGCGCCCGGCCGCTCTTGAGGTACGTGTCGTAGACGGGCAGGCCGGTCGCCGGGTCGTCGTAGCGGCCCTCGGAGCCGCCGGCCTGGGCGGTGCCGCGGAAGCCGTGTTCCGGGCCGAAGACGGCGGTGAGGTTCACGCGGTCGTCGGCGTGCATGACGTCGACGATGTGGCGTGCGTCGCGGGTGATGCCGGTGGGGTTGGTGACGACGCCGGTGCGCCGGCCGCGCAGGGGTTCGTAACCGGATGCCGAGAGGTTCTCGAAGCCGGTGCGTGGTCGGGGGTGATGATGAGCTGTTGCTGAGCTGATCGCGGGTAGGGAGACGGCCGCTGTGGCTGCTGCCAGTACGCCTCGTCTGGAGAGGTGCATGGGGTGGCCTCCGTGATCCGTGTGTGCCGCTTCGGATGTGGCTGGTCGCGCAGATCCCCGCGCTCCTACGGTGCGGCGCCGCCCCCTTCCTTCAAACATACCGACCGGTTAGTCTGACGCCATTGCGAAGCCGCGTCTAAGGAGCCGATGGTGGGAGCCTTTCAGGGGTCTGGGGTCGTTGTCACGGGGGCCGGCGGTGGGATCGGGGCCGCGCTCGCCCGGCGTTTCGCCGCCGAAGGCGCCCGGGTCGTCGTCAACGACCTGGACGCCGAGCGGGCCAAGCACGTCGCGGAGGAGATCGGAGGGATCGCCGTGCCCGGCGATGCCTCGGCGATCGTCGACGAGGCCCGGGACGCGCTCGGCGGTGCCGTCGATGTCTACTGCGCCAACGCCGGAGTCGCCTTCGGGGGCGGCGACGCGGACGCGCCGCTGGACGAGAAGGGGTGGGCGACCTCCTGGGAGGTCAACGTCATGGCGCATGTCCGCGCCGCCCACGCACTGCTGCCCGCCTGGCTGGAGCGCGGGAGCGGTCGGTTCGTCTCCACCGTCTCCGCCGCCGGGCTGCTGACCATGATCGGTGCCGCGCCCTACGCCGTCACCAAGCACGGCGCCCTCGCCTTCGCCGAGTGGCTGTCGCTGACGTACCGGCACCGGGGGGTGAAGGTCCACGCCATCTGCCCGCAAGGCGTCCGCACCGACATGCTCGCCGCCACCGGCAGCGCGGGCGACCTGGTGCTCCAGCCGACCGCGATCGAGCCGGAGGCCGTGGCGGAAGCCCTGCTGAAGGGCATCGAGGAGGACCGTTTCCTGATCCTGCCGCACCCGGAGGTCGCCGCGTACTACCAGGCCCGGGCAGGTGACCCCGACCGGTGGCTGACCGGCATGAACCGTATCCAGCAGCAGTGGGAGGAGAACCGGTGACCGGGTCCCGTTACGCGGCCAAGCCCTGGCTGGGCCTGCTGAGCGACGCCCAGAAGAGCGCGATCAGCCCCGCCGGTTCCCTCGTGCACGCCCTGCGCCGGGTCATGGCCGAGGCGCCCGACACCGAGTGCCTGGCCTACTTCGACGGCCGGCTGACCTACCGGGACGTGGACCGGCTCAGCGACTCCGTCGCCGGGCACCTCGCGGCGCGCGGGCTGGAGCCCGGCGACCGGGTCGCGGTCCTCCTCCAGAACTCCCCGCACTTCGTGCTCGCCCTGCTGGGCGCCTGGAAGGCGGGCGCGGTCGTCGTGCCGGTCAACCCGATGTACAAGTCGGGCGAGGTGGCCCACGTCCTGCGGGACGGCGAGGTGACCGCGCTGATCTGCTCGGACCGGGCGTGGGAGTCCTATCTGCGCGAGACGGCCGCGGACTCGCCCGTCCGGATCGTGCTCACCGGATGCGAACGGGACTTCCAGAGCCGGGACGACGCGCGCGTGCTGACCTGCGAGCGACAGCCGCAGGCCTCCGACGCAGACGACCTGGCGGCCGTCGCGCGGGCCGGGAACAAGCCGCCCGAGGGACGCGAGCCCGGCCCCTCCGACATCGCGCTGATCAGCTACACCTCGGGCACGAGCGGCACGCCCAAGGGCGCCACCAACACGCACGGCAACATCATGTACAACGCGGAACGGCAGCGGACGGGGCTCGGGCTGCCCGAGCGGCCGGTGTACTTCGCGCTGGCGCCGCTGTTCCACATCACCGGCATGGTCTGCCAGCTCGCCGCCTGCCTGAACAGCGGGGGCACGCTCGTGCTGGCCTACCGCTTCGAGGCGGGCGTGGTGCTCGACGCGTTCGCCGAGCACCGTCCGCACTACACCGTCGGCCCGTCCACGGCCTTCATGGCCCTGGCCGCCCACCCCTCCGTCGCCCGCGACCACTTCTCCTCCTTCCGGGTGATCTCCTCCGGCGGCGCCCCGCTTCCGCCGGCGCTGGTCGAGAAGTTCCGGGCGGGTTTCGGGCCGTACATCCGCAACGGCTACGGGCTGACCGAGTGCACCGCGCCCTGCGCCTCCGTGCCACCCGGTCTGGAGGCGCCTGTCGACCCGGTGTCCGGCACCCTCGCCGTGGGTGTGCCCGGCCCCGACACGGTCGTACGGATCGTCGACGACAACGGCGACGAGGTCCCGTTCGGCGAGCAGGGCGAGATCGTCGTACGGGGCCCGCAGGTCGTGCCCGGCTACTGGCGCCGCCCCGACGCCACCGCCGAGACCTTCCCCGGCGCGGAACTGCGCACCGGCGACATCGGATTCATGGACGAGCAGGGCTGGCTGTACGTCGTCGACCGCAAGAAGGACATGATCAACGCGTCCGGCTTCAAGGTGTGGCCGCGTGAGGTCGAGGACGTGCTCTACACGCACCCGGCGGTGCGTGAGGCAGCGGTCGTCGGCGTGCCGGACGGGTATCGCGGGGAGACCGTCAAGGCGTACATCAGCCTGCGTCCGGACACCGAGACGGACCCGGATGCGCTCGCCGCCTACTGCAAGGAGAGACTGGCCGCCTACAAATACCCGCGCCAGGTGGAGATCCTGCCCGACTTGCCGAAGACGGCCAGTGGGAAGATCCTCCGTCGGGAACTGCGTTCCCGGACGCGAGACAACTGACAGCAGAACGGAAAGGCAGGTGGCGGCAGTGCCCAGGACCACGGACTCGGACGGCACTCCCGTGCCTCAGCGGCTCCTGGCCGCCGCCACCCGGCTCTTCGCCGAGCAGGGCTACGACCGCACCTCGGTGCAGGAGATCGTCGAGGCGGCCGGAGTCACCAAGGGTGCGCTCTACCACTACTTCGGCTCCAAGGACGACCTCCTGCACGAGGTGTACGCCCGCGTGCTGCGCATCCAGCAGGAGAGACTGGACGCCGTCGCGGACGCCGACGAGCCGGTGGAGAAGCGCCTGCGGGCCGCCGCCGCGGACGTCGTGGTGACGACCATCGACAACCTCGACGACGCGATGATCTTCTGGCGCTCCATGCACCACCTCAGCCCCGAGAAGGACAAGCAGGTGCGCGCGGAGCGCCGCCGCTACCACGAACGCTTCCGCGCGCTGGTCGAGGAGGGCCAGGAGTCGGGCGTCTTCTCCAAGACGACCCCGGCGGACCTGGTCGTGGACTACCACTTCGGCTCGGTCCACCACCTGTCGACGTGGTACCGGCCGGACGGGCCGTTGACCCCCCAGCAGGTAGCCGACCACCTGGCCGACCTCCTGCTGCGCGCCCTGCGCCCGTAACCAAGGGGTTCCGCCCCTGGGGCCACATCCAGCCCGTCCGGCGCTTGAGGACGAGGCCGTTCAGGCCGAAGGGGGGTCTGGGGGCGCAGCCCCCCAGCGGGGCCGGAGGGGCAGCGCCCCTGGGATGGGACGGGAAGGGGCGGCGGGGGCGAAGAACCCCCACCGCCGGCCCCCGGTCACAGGTACTTCTTCAGCTCCCGCCGAGCCAGCGACCGCTGATGCACCTCATCGGGCCCGTCCGCGATCATCAGAGTGCGCGCCCCGGCGTACAGCTCCGCCAGCGGGAAGTCCTGACTCACCCCGCCCGCACCGTGCAACTGAATCGCCCGGTCGAGAATCTCCACCACCGCCCGAGGCGTCGCGATCTTGATGGCCTGGATCTCGGTGTGCGCCCCCTTGTTCCCCACCGTGTCCATCAGCCAGGCCGTCTTCAGCACCAGCAGCCGCAACTGCTCCACGGTCACCCGCGCGTCCGCGATCCAGTTGTGCACCACCCCCTGCTGAGCCAGCGCCTTCCCGAACGCCGTCCGCGACACCGCCCGTTGGCACATCAGCTCGATCGCCCGCTCCGCCATGCCGATCAGCCGCATGCAGTGGTGGATGCGCCCGGGACCGAGCCGCGCCTGCGCGATCGCGAAACCGCCGCCCTCCTCACCGACCAGGTTCGACACCGGCACCCGCGCGTCGTCGAAGATCACCTCGGCGTGCCCGCCGTGGTAGTGGTCCTCGTAGCCGAACACCTGCATCGCCCGCTTGACGGTGACGCCGGGAGTGTCACGCGGCACCAGCACCATGGACTGCTGACGGCGGATGTCCTCCCCATCCGGGTCCGTCTTGCCCATCACGATGAAGATCTTGCAGTCGGGGTGCATCGCCCCGGAGATGTACCACTTGCGGCCGGTGATGACGTACTCGTCGCCGTCCCGCGCGATGTGGGTCGTGATGTTGGTGGCGTCCGAGGAGGCCACCTCCGGCTCGGTCATCGCGAACGCCGAGCGGATCTCGCCAGCCAGCAGCGGCTCCAGCCACTGCTTGCGCTGCTGCTCGTCGCCGAACTGCGTCAGCACCTCCATGTTGCCGGTGTCGGGCGCCGCGCAGTTCGTCACCGTCGGCGCCAGCTGCGGGGAGCGGCCCATGATCTCGGCGAGCGGCGCGTACTGGAGGTTCGTCAGGCCCGCCCCGTACTCGGAGTCCGGCAGGAAGAGGTTCCACAGGCCCTGCCTGCGTGCCTCGGCCTTCAGCTCCTCCACCACGGGCACCGTCTCCCACGGGGAGGCCAGCCGCTCGCGCTGCTCGTGCGCGACGGCCTCGGCCGGATAGACGTACTCGTCCATGAAGGCGAGGAGCTTGGCGCGCAGCTCTTCGGTGCGCGCGTCGAAAGCGAAGTCCATGTGGATCAGCCCTCCTGGAGGCCTTCGTGGAGCGTGGTCAGTCCGTGCCGGACGAAGACGGGCACGAGGTCGCCGATGCGGTCGAAGCCGTGCCCGACCGTCTGGCCCAGCGTGTAGCGGTAGTGGATGCCCTCGAGGATCACGGCGAGCTTGAACCAGGCGAACGCCGTGTACCAGGAGACCGCGGAGACGTCGCGCCCCGAGCGCGCGGCGTACCGCTCGATGAGTTCGGACGGCGCCGGATGCCCGGGGGCCTCGGCGGTCGTGGAGACGGGGGAGTCGGGCATGGCGAGCGGCATGCTGTACATCACCAGCAGGCCGAGGTCGGTGAGCGGGTCACCGAGGGTGGACATCTCCCAGTCGAGGATCGCCTTGATCCGGTCGTCGGCGCCGATGAGGACGTTGTCCAGGCGGTAGTCGCCGTGCACGACGGCCGGCGCGGGGGAGCGGGGCAGGTCCCGGCCGAGCGCGGCGTGCAGTTCGTCGATGCCGTCCAGGTCGCGGTTGCGGGAGGCGTCCAGCTGCTTGCCCCAGCGCCGCAGCTGCCGGTCCAGGAAGCCCTCAGGCCGGCCGAAGTCGGCGAGCCCCACCTCGACCGGGTCCACCGCGTGCAGCTCCACCAGCGTGTCCACCAGGTTCAGCACCGCGCCCCGGGTCCGCTCCGGGCCGAGCGGGGCGAGCTGGTCGGCGGTCCGGTAGGGGGTGCCCTCGACGAACTCCATGACGTAGAACGGCGACCCGAGCACCTCCTCGTCCTCGCACAGCAGCACCGGCTCCGGTACCGGCACGGCCGTCGGGTGCAGTGCGCTGATCACCCGGTGCTCGCGCTTCATGTCGTGCGCGGTGGCCAGCACATGACCGAGCGGAGGCCGCCGTACGACCCACCGGGAGGTGCCGTCGGAGACCGCGTAGGTGAGATTCGACCGTCCGCCCTCGATC
The DNA here is from genome assembly GCF_000717875.1 of Streptomyces sp. NRRL S-455. Taxonomy (GTDB): domain Bacteria; phylum Actinomycetota; class Actinomycetes; order Streptomycetales; family Streptomycetaceae; genus Streptomyces. The sequence goes on along the minus strand of NZ_JOCT01000018.1, from coordinate 223,252 downwards.
AGCCGGCCGGACAGCGGGCCGGTCACCAGGCCGGGCCGCTCCCGTTCGAGCAGGCCGCGCAGCCGGTCGAGATCGAGTCCGGGCGGATGGTCGGGGCTCATGTGTCACTCCTACAGGCAGGTGAACGGTTCCCGACTCATGATGCCGACCGGTCGGTATGTAGTCCAGAGTGGGACACGAACGTGATCGGAGCCACGATAGGCCGACGGCGTCGGCGGTGCGGCGCCGGGGAGTGTCCGGCCGGTTCGTTCAGGCCATTCCGGGTTGCGTGGCACGCGGGGAGCCCGGAAGGTCGGACCCATGAAGGCCATCAGCTACTCACGGTACGGCGGTCCAGAGGTGCTGGCTTTCGGGGAGGTCCGCGACCCGAAGGTCGGCCCCGACTCGGTGCTGGTGAAGGTGCGGGCCGCGGCCGTGAACCCCGTCGACTGGAAGGCCCGTGAGGGCTACCTCGAGCCCCTCTTCGAAGCCGCCTTTCCCGTGGTGCCCGGCTGGGACGTCTCGGGCGTCGTCGTACGAGCCGGCGTGGCCGTCTCGGAGTTCGACGTCGGGGACGAGGTCATCGGGTACGTGCGCGAGGACTTCCTCTCCCGCGGCACCTTCGCCGAGTACGTGGCCGCGCCGCTGCGCACCCTCGCGCGCAAACCGCGCAACCTCTCCTTCGAGGAGGCGGCGGGTCTGCCGCTGGCCGGGCTCACCGCCTACCAGGTGCTGATCAAGAGGCTGCGGGTGCGGCGGGGCGAGACGATCCTGGTGCACGCCGCGGCCGGGGGCGTCGGCTCGCTCGCCGTGCAGCTCGGGGTCCATCTCGGCGCCCGGGTGATCGGCACGGCGAGCGAGTCCAACCACGACTTCGTGCGCAGTCTCGGCGGGGAGCCGGTGACGTACGGCGACGGCTTGGGCGATCGGGTGCGGGGGCTGGCGTCGGAGGGCGTGAACGCGGTGTTCGACACGGTCGGTGGGGACGCGCTGAAGGTCTCGGCGAACCTGCTGGCCCCCGAGGGCCGCCTGGTGTCGATCGCCGACGGCGATGTCGTGACCTACGGCGGCCGCTACTACTTCGTCCGCCCCGACCCCGAGGATCTGCAGCACTTGTCCGAACTGGCCGAGCAAGGCGTCGTGAGCGTGCACGTCTCCGAGACGTTCCCCCTGGAGCGGGCTGCGGACGCGCACCGGCTGAACCAGGAGGGGCGGACCCGCGGCAAGATCGTCGTGACGGTGGACTGGGAGGCGGAGAGCGCGTAGCGCCGCCGACGGTGACCGTGTGGCCGCCGCCACCGGGCCGTGTGGCCTGCTTCGGGCCGCCTGCCCGGGAGCCGTGAGCCGGCTGCCCGGCCCCGCAGCGCGGTCTGCCTGGAGGGCCAGTGTGGCCTCGCACGCCGCCATGGCCACCGTGCCCAGCACCGCGGCCGTGGCGTGCCGGGTGAGCACGATGCCGGACTGGTGGAGGCCGCCGCCCCTGTACTGGCCGTGTGGCCGCCGCCCCCGGATTGACCGTGTGGCCGCCGGCCCTGGACCGACCGTGGCCGCCGCCACCGGACCGCGTGGCCTGCTTCGGGCCGCCTGCCCGGGAGCCGTGAGCCGGCTGCCCGGCCCCGCAGCGCGGTCTGCCCTAGAGAACCAGCGCTGCCCCGCACGCCGCCATGGCCACCGTGCACAGCACCGCGGCCGTGGCGTGCCGGGGTGAGAACGCCGCCGGGCTGGCGGAGGCGGAGAGGGTGCGGATTCGACGGTGGGCGACGCTCAGGAAGCCCAGCCACAGCGCGCAGCACAGGGCGCACGCCACGATCCCTGGCGCCGACGCCCCGCCGTGCAACGCGGCCCTCACGGCGAGCACGGCGGCCACCGTGCTGGAGAGTGTCGTACGCCGCCACGCGAGGCGGGTCCGCTCGGGCTGGAGCCCGGGGTCGCGGTCGGGGTCCCGCGGCACGCTCTCCCGTGCGCTCACCCCTCCCACCCCACGAGCACCACGACGACCATGGCGAGAGCCACGACCGCGACGACGAGGCTCAGTACCGCGGGGAACCGGGACACCGGCAGATCCTCGCCCCGGCGCATGGCCCGTTCGCAGCGCACCCAGTGGTTGACCGCCCGCAGTGAGCAGAGCACGCCCGCGGCCAGCAGCGCGAGAGCCAGCCCCACCCGCCAGCCCCAGCGCAGGTCCGGCAGGAACTGGTCCACCGCGAAACCGCCGCCGATCAGCGCGAGCGCGGTGCGCAGCCAGGCGAGGAAGGTGCGCTCGTTCGCCAGTGAGAACCGGTAGTCGGGCGTCTCGCCGTCCCGCCGGATCTCGGCGGGCGCGAACCACAACCGGACGTTCCGTACGAACTCGATCACGTGCGCGACCCTACCGGCACGCCGTCCGCGGCCCCGGCGCCGGCCGCTCAGTCCATCGGCCGGAGCGCCGTGAGCCGCTCGTACGCCGCCAGTCCGTCCGGCACCCACTCCCAGTCCCGCAGCCGCCGCCGCACCTCGTCCTCGGACAGGAAGTCGTGCCAGGCGATCTCCTCGGACTGCGGCCGGACCGGAAGCTCGCAGGTGACCTCGTACACCGCCGACCACCAGCTCCGGCCCGCGCCGTCGTCGTAGAGGAACTTGAAGAGGTACCGGGGGCGTGGCAGTCCGGTCACGCCGAGTTCCTCCTCGGCCTCGCGCAGCGCCGCCGACTCGTAGGTCTCGCCCGCGCCGACCACTCCGCCGACGAACATGTCGTAGAGGGAGGGAAAGACCAGCTTGGTCGGCGTCCGCCGGTGCACGAAGATCCGGCCCTCGGCGTCCCTGGCCAGGATGAACACACAGCGGTGGCGCAGGCCCCCGGCGTAGGCCTCGCCCCGGGGAGACTGCCCGATGACCTGGTCGTGCTCGTCGACGATGTCGAGGATCTCGTCAGCGCTCATGCCGTCATCCAAGCAGGGCGCTCTCGCGGGCGGGAGGAGGCCTCACGACGACTGGGGCTGCGGCTGCAGTCGTCCCACGTGTGCCGGCTCCGCCGATCCCGTCGGCATGGCCGGGTGCATGCCCAGCATCATGATCCCGGCCACCACGGCCAGGAGGCCGCCCGCCTCCCAGGACAGGGCCACCGCGTCGGTCCGCAGCCGGTCGCCGAGGAAGCCGACGCCGCAGATGATCCCGGCGAGCGGCTGGGCCGCGGTCAGCGCGGGCAGCGACTTGCGCAGGGACGCGGTCTCGAAGGCGCTCTGCACGAGGAGCAGGCCGGTGATGCCCAGTGCGATGACCGCGTAGGGCTGCCAGCCGGTGAACAGTTCGGCGAAGCCGCCCTCGGAGAACTTCTGGCCGCTCACCCGGGTCAGCGCGTCCTGCACGCCGTACAGCAGCCCGGCGGCCAGCGCCAGCAGCACGGGTCCGGAGCTCAGGCGGGAGCGCTTCGCGTGCGTCGTGAGCAGCAGGGCGAGTCCGGTCATGGCGCCGATGATCACCCATTGCCGCGTGGGATCGGCTGTCGCGGTGCCGCCCTGCGGCTGGCCCGCCACGATGAACGCGGTCACCCCGCCCGCCAGCAGAAGCAGGCCCGCCCAGCCCTGGCGGCCCAGCGGCTGCCGGGTCTGCCTGCGGGACAGCGCGAGCGCGAAGAGCAGGTTCGTCGCCAGGAGCGGCTCCACCAGCGACAGCTCGCCCTGCCCCAGTGCGGCGGCGCCCAGCGCCATGCCCGCCACCATCAGCGCGATACCGGCGAGCCAGCGCGGCACCTTCACCAGGTCGACGAGCAGCCGGAAGGACAGGAAGTCGTTGAGCGGGGCGCGCTGGGCCGCGTTCTGCTGCAGGACGAAGCCGAAGCCCAGACAGCAGGCAGCACTCACGGCGAGCACCAGGACTAGAACCGACACGCGGTGTACCTCGATGAATCAGGTCGGGTCACGGTTGCGTAAGGGCCGACTGTACCGGCCGGCTCCGCCCGGCGCGCCCGTACGTCAGGCCATCGTGCGGGGCGGTTGCCACCCTGCACTATGACGTACGTCACAAAGGGCGAAAAGGAAAAATCGGATGGACGTCACCGTGCTCTCCTGGCCCCCGCTGATCACGGGAACCTCACAAGTGGCAGCAGTTGACGCGTGTAACGCCCTGGCGGCCCTTGACGCCAACCGTTGGCTGAGGGTTGGCTGTGTGTGATCAGTTCATGGCATTGCGCACACCGCGCTCCATCGACCGCCGTGAGCCGAAACACCAGAAGAGCGCGTGAGGAAGTCCGCGGTGCCCCCACCCCCGCCTCCCCTCGGCCGTGGCCGCAGACGTGCGTCACAGGCCTTCGACGAGGCCCTCGACGACGCCGACCTCGCCGCCGCGCGCGCCGCACTGGCGCAGGGCCGCTGGCAGAACGCCCGTTCGCTGCTCGTGCACACCGGAGACGACTGGGACCGGCGCTGCCACCGCGTCACGGTCCTCGCGCGGGAGTCCTACTGCGCCGCGTGGGCCCGCGAGTGGCTGCTCGCCGAACCCGAGTCCGCCGACGCCTCCGTCCTGCTGGCCCTCGCCCTGGTCCGGCGCGTGCTGCACGGCAAGGGCAAGCCGGCCGGCGCCCGCGAGGCCTGCATGACGGCCGCCGCGCGCCTCCCCGCCGACCCCACACCCTGGCTCGGCCTGCTCATGCTGGAGTGCGCGGTCGGCACCGACCAGGACGTGGTCCGGACGTTCGAGCAGGTCCGCGCGCGGTACGCCGACCACCATCATGCCCATCACCTGATGGTCGCCCGGCTCGCCGGACGCCGCCCCGAGGCCGGCCCGGACCCGCTCCACGAGGTCTACGACTTCGCCGCCTGGGCCGCCGAACAGGCACCGGCCGACTCCCCGCTCGCCATCCTGCCGGTCATCGCCCACGCCGAGCGCTATCGCGTCCTGGCCGCCGCCGGGCACGAACCCGCCGATCCGTCCGCCTCCGGCCACTGGACCGGCCGCCGTGCCCGGCAGGTGATGAAGGCCGCCTTCGACTGGTGGCTGGAGTGGGAGCTCGAAGGCCATCCGCGCCGGCTGATCGACCTCAACTTCCTCGCCCACGCCAAGTACTGCGAGGGGCGGGGCGCCGAGGCCGCCGCCCTGTTCCACCGGATCGGCCGGCACGCCACCCCGGCGCCCTGGTCGTACCCGGACCGCGACCCGCACACCGCCTTCGCCGCCGCCCGGGCCGGCGCGCTCGGCACCGCCTGACACCCCCGTATCCCAGAGATGAGGACGCTCTCCCGATGACCACGGACAGTCCGAGCACGAGCACGTCCGCCGCCGGCGGCGGCATCAGTACGTTCAAGGGGCAGGAGCGAGCCCTGCGCGCCGACCGCCTCGGCACCGGGGGACTCCTGCTCTCCGTCCTCGCCGCGACCGCCCCGCTCATGGTGGTCGCGGGTGTCATGCCCACCACCTTCGCGGTGATGGGCATCGTCGGCCAGCCGCTGCTCTTCGTCGTCCTCGGTGTCGTCCTGATCCTCTTCAGCGTCGGCTACGCCGAGATGAGCCGCCACGTCCACAACGCGGGCGCCTTCTACGCGTACATCTCCCGCGGCCTCGGCGGCACCGCCGGCGCGGGCGCCGCCCTGGTCGCCCTCGTCGCCTACAACGCGCTCCAGGTCGGCATCTACGGGATCTTCGGCTTCGAGGTCTCCGGGCTCTTCGCCACCTACGCCGACATCGAGGTCGCCTGGTGGATACCGGCCCTCGTCGCCGCGCTCGGCGTCGGCCTGCTGGGCTGGCTGAAGATCGACGTCAACGCACGGGTGCTCGGCGTACTGCTCGTCATCGAGGTGCTCCTCGTCGTGATCTTCGACATCGCCGCCCTCGCCGACCCCGCCAAGGAGGGCCTGTCGCTGCACGCCTTCAACCCCGACACCCTCACCGGCGCGGGCGTCGGCACCGCGCTGTGCTTCTGCATCGCCGCCTTCCTCGGCTTCGAGCAGGCCCCCGTCTACGCCGAGGAGACCAGCCGCCCGCATGTCCTGGTGCCGCGCGTGATGTTCCTCGCCGTCGGCGGCGTCGCCGTGTTCTTCGCCCTGAGCAGCTGGGCCCTCACCGTCGCCACCGGCCCCTCCGCGATCGTCGGCACGGCCCAGAAGCAGAGCGCCGGACTGCTGTTCTTCCTCACGGAGTCCCGCCTCGGCGGCACCTTCACCGACGTCCTGCACGTCCTGTTCGTCACCGGCATGTTCGCCGCCCTGCTCAGCTTCCACAACGTCGTCGCCCGGTACGCCTTCGCCATGGGCCGCGAGGGCCTGCTGCCCGCCGCCTTCGGCCGTACCAGCGGCAGCAGCGGCGCCCCAGGCACCGGCTCGCTGCTCCAGAGCGTGGTGTCCGTGGTGATCGTCGTCGCCTTCGCGATCGCCGACGACAAGCCGGTCGGCGACCCGACCGCGCCCGTCCTGCACCTGTTCACCTGGTTCGGCAACATCGGCGCCCTCGGCGTGATCGTGCTGATGGCGGCGGCCTCCCTGTCGGTCGTCGTCTTCTTCGTCCGCCGCGGCGCCGCCGGCGCCCAGGCCTGGCGGCTGGTCACCTCCGCGCTGGCGGGCCTCGCCCTGGTCGTGATCGCCGGATACACGGTGAAGGACTTCGAGGTGCTCGTCGGCGCCGGCCCCGGCTCCGCCCTGAGCTGGGTGCTGCCCGGCACCATCGGGCTCGCCCTGGTCGCCGGCCTGGTCCTCGGCCTGGTGCTGCGCGCCCGCGCCCCCGAGAAGCACGCCCGCATCGGCCTCGGCAACGAGGCGTTCCAGCTGGACAAGGCGGCCTCGTCCTGAGGCGGCCGGCGCAAGAAGTGGTTACGGAAGTCTGACGAGCACCCGCGATCCCTGTCGCACGGGGGTCGCGGGTGTTCGAATGAGAACGTGGACGAGGACGTATACAAGGGTGTGAACGACGCCCACCCCGAACAGCGGGGCACCCCGGTCGGCCGCCGCGTCTTCCTCGGCACGCTCGGTCTGGGCGCCCTCGGCGTGGTCGCCGCGCCCACGCTGCAACGCGGCCTGGAGGGATTCCTCGGCGGCGCCGCCGACAAGGACCCCACCGGCCTCACCGGACTGCTTCCCAACGGCGGCGGCTTCCGCTACTACTCCGTGGCCTCGTCCGTCCCGCGCAAGAACGCCGACACCTACCGCCTGAAGGTCGACGGCCTGGTCGACCACCCCACCACCTACACCCTGGCCGACCTCGAGGCCCTCCCGCAGACCCGCATGGTCCGCGACGTCCAGTGCGTCACCGGCTGGCGCGTCCCCGACACCCCCTTCGAGGGCGTACGCCTCTCCCGCCTGCTGGACGCGGCAGGGGTCCGCCCCACCGCCAGGGCCATCCGCTTCACCTGCTTCGACGGCACGTACACCGAAAGCCTCACCCTTCGTCAGGCCCGCCGCGCGGACGTCCTGGTCGCCCTGCGCATGCAGGACAAGGACCTCGGCCACTCCCACGGCGGCCCGGTCCGCCTCTACGTGGCGCCCATGTACTTCTACAAGTCCGCCAAGTGGCTCTCCGGCATCACCGTCACCGACGAGGTACGGCCGGGCTACTGGGAGGAGCGCGGCTACGACATCGACGCCTGGGTCGGCCGCTCGAACGGACGCGACGATGAGCCCACGAGCTGACACCACGTCCGGTGTCAGGCGCTTCAGCCGGACCGAGCGCTGGGTGCACCGCACGACAGCCGCCCTGATGGGCGTCTGCGTGCTCACCGCGGCCTGTCTCTACGTCCCCCCGCTCGCCGAACTCGCCGGCCGCCGCGCCCTGGTCGTCACCCTGCACCAGTGGTCCGGCCTCGCACTGCCCGTCCCCGTCCTGGCAGGCCTCGCCTCCCGCGCCTTCCGTGCTGACCTCGGCCGCCTCAACCGCTTCGGCCCGCACGACCGCACCTGGCTGCGGGCCGCCCTGCACCGCGACAAGCGCCACGAGTCCCGCCCGGCCGGCAAGTTCAACGCCGGCCAGAAGATCTATGCGGCCTGGATCGCCGGCGCCACCGTCGTCATGCTCGCCACCGGCCTCATGATGTGGTTCACCCACCTCACCCCCCTCGTCTGGCGCACCAGCGCGACCTTCGTCCACGACTGGCTGGCCCTCACCATCGGCATCGTCCTGGCCGGCCACATCGGCATGGCCCTGGCGGACCCGGAGGCCCGCAAAGGCATGCGCACGGGCGAGGTGAGCCGAGAGTGGGCGGACAGACAGCACTCGTTGTGGCGCCCGTAGCCATCGGACCTCAGGGGTGCGGGGTACTGCGCTACAGCCACAGCCCACCCGCAGCCGCCCGCCGACAACAGCCCCTACGGCGCCGAGGCGAAGTCCAACAGCACCTTGCAGGACCGACTCCGGTCAGCCGCCAGCACGAACGCCGACTCGGCCTCCCGCACGGGAACCACCGCACTGACCAGACCGTCGAACACCGGCTCCACCGCCAGCAACCCCAACGCCTCGTCAAACTCCGTATCGAAGCGGAACGCCCCGCGCAGCTCGATCTCCCGGCTCACCACGAGGTTTCCGGCAAACGAGCTCTGTCCCGGCGGCAACATCCCCAGCTGCACCACGACTCCGCCCCTGCGCACCCGCCGCAGACACGCGTCGAGCCCCGCGGCCACCCCGGACGCCTCGATCGCCACATCCACCTCACCGGGCCACCCGGCGTCGTCCGGATCGTCGGCCCGCACCGTCACGTCGGCCCCGGCGACCCGGGCGTATTCCAGAGCCTCCGGCACCAGGTCCGTGACGGTCACACGCGAGGCCCCGGCCGCCTTCGCCGCCGCGACCACCAGACACCCGATGGGCCCGGCACCGGTCACCAGCACCTGCCGCCCCGCCACCTCGCCGGCCCGCCGCACCGCGTGCAGGGCGACGGACAACGGTTCGGCCAGCGCGGCCCGCCGCAGCCCGAGCCCCTCCGGCAGGGCCCGCACCTGCTCACCCGGCACGACCACATGAGCCGCGAATCCCCCCTGCACATGCGGGAACCGTGCCGCACTGCCGAGATACCGCGTGTCCCCGCAGACGTTCCGCCGCCCGTCCCCGCACTCCGGACACACACCGCACGGGGTCGCCGGATGCACGGCCACAGCGGTACCCGGAGCCGGCCCCGAAGCGCCGGGACCGTACTCCACCACGGTCCCCACCACCTCGTGCCCCAGCACCATCGGCTCCCGGAGCCGGAAGTCACCGACCCCGCCGTGCCGCCAGTAATGCAGATCGGACCCGCACACCCCGCCGTACCGTACGGCGACCAGCGCCTGCCCCGGCCCGGGCACCGGCACCGGCAACTCCGCGACCCGGAGATCGCCCTGACCGTGGATCACACAACCCAGCATCACAGCCTCCCGGCCGGTCACAGCACGCTCGTCATGCCGCCGTCGACGTACAGCACCTGCCCGCTGACGAAGTCCGCGGCGGGAGAGGCGAGGAACAGCACCCCGCCCACCAGGTCCCGCGTACGGCCCCAGCGCCCGGCCGGGGTGCGCCGCCGCACCCATGCGCTGAACTCCTCGTCCTCGACGAGCGGCTGGGTCAGCTCGGTCTCGATGTAACCCGGGCCGAGCCCGTTGACCTGCACGCCGCTGGGACCCCAGTCCGCGCACATGCCCTTGGTCAGCATCTTCAGCGCGCCCTTGGTGGCGGCGTACGGCGCGATCCCGGGCCGTACCACCTCGCTCTGCAGCGAGCAGATGTTGATGATCTTGCCGTGGCCGCGCTCCGTCATCCGGCGCGCCGCCTCACGGCCGACCAGGAAGGCACTGGTCAGGTTGGTGTCCAGGATCCGGTGCCAGTCGGAGTCGGTGAACTCCAGCAGCGGCGCCCGCAGTTGCATGCCCGCGTTGTTGACGAGAATGTCGAGCGGGCCCACCCGCTCCTCGACGTCCGCGATGCCGTCCGCCACGGACGGCCCGTCGGTCACGTCGAACGCCGCCGTGCGCACCGTGCCGCCGGGCAGTCCGGCGGCGGCCTCGGCGAGCCGGTCCTTGTCGCGTCCGTTCAGGACGACGGTGCAGCCGGCCTCGGCGAGACCACGGGCCAGGGCCAGTCCGATGCCCCGGCTGGAGCCGGTCACCAGGGCGGTGCGGCCGCTGATGTCGAAGAGAGGGTGAGCCGTCATCGCGTAACTCCTAGATCACCAGGGACAACAGCAGGACGATGCCGCCGGCGACCACCGAGATGATCGTCTCCATGACGGACCAGGTCTTGATGTTCTGGCCGACACTCAGCCCGAAGTACTCCTTCACCATCCAGAACCCGGCGTCGTTGACATGGCTGAAGAAGAGCGAGCCGGCGCCGATGGCCAGGACGAGGAGGGCGGCGTGCGTGGTCGACATGTCGGCCGCGAGCGGGGCGACCAGACCGGCCGCCGAGACCGTCGCCACCGTCGCCGAGCCGGTCGCCAGCCGGATCGCCACCGCGATCAGCCAGGCCAGCAGCAGCGCCGGGATCGACCAGTCCTTCGAGATGTCCAGGACCATCCGGCCCACCCCGGTGTCGATCAGCGTCTGCTTGAAGCCGCCGCCCGCGCCGACGATCAGCAGGATGCCCGCGATCGGCGCGAGGCTCTTCTCGACGAGCGGCGATATCCGCTCCTTGTGGAACCCGGCGGGCCGCAGCAGCGTGAAGATGCCGACCAGTACCGAGGCGAGCAGCGCGATCATCGGGGCGCCGATCACGTCGAAGACGCGCTGGACCAGGTTCTCCGGGTCGTCGATGACGATGTCGACGAGCGCCTTGGCCAGCATGAGGATCACCGGCAGCAGGACCGTGAACAGCGTGGCACCGAAGCCGGGGCGCTTCTCGAGGTCTTCCGACGCACGCTGCGGAATCATGCGCTCCGGGGCGGGGACGTCCACCCAGCGGGCCGCGTACTTCGAGAACACCGGACCGGCGATGATCACGGTGGGTATGGCGACGAGGACACCGAGGGCCAGCGTCACGCCGAGATCGGCCCCGACCGCGTCGATCGCGACCAGCGGACCGGGGTGCGGCGGCACCAGGCCGTGCATCACGGACAGGCCCGCGAGCGCCGGGATGCCGATCCGCATCAGCGAGTAGTTGCCGCGCTTGGCGACCATCAGGACCACCGGGATCAGCAGCACGATGCCGACCTCGAAGAACAGCGGCAGTCCGATCACGGAGGCGATCAGCACCATCGCCCAGGGCATCGACCGCCCGCCGGCCTTGGCGAGGATCGTGTCCACGATCTGGTCGGCACCGCCGGAGTCGGCGAGCATCTTGCCGAGGATCGCCCCGAGGGCGATCAGCACACCGACACCGGCGACCGTGGTGCCGAGTCCGGTGCTGAAGCTGAGGAGCACCTTGTCCAGCGGCGCCCCGGCGATCGCGCCCAGCGCCAGCGACCCGATGGTCAGCGACAGGAAGGCGTGCAGCTTGAACTTGGTGATGAGCAGGACGATGACGGCGATGCCCGCCAGGACGGCGATGCCCAGCTGAGCGTGGCCGGCCGAGGTGATCGGCTCGGGTGCGTCCGCTGCCAGCATCTCGACGCTGAGTCTGGTCACGGGGTGGGTTCCCTTGCGTTGGGGAGTAGGGGACGGGTCCCGTCAGGGGCTACTGGGCGGGCTCGGGGAGGTCCTCCAGGGCGAACGCCGCCCGCTGGGTGATCTCCTCCGGGCTGCCCGAGACGTCCACCACGACCCCCGCCTCGTCCGCCTCCAAGGGCTGGAGCGTGGCGAACTGGGAGTCGAGCAGCGCTGTGGGCATGAAGTGCCCCTGCCGGTGCGACATCCGGTCCTCGATCAGCGCACGGTCACCCGCGAGGTGCACGAAGACCACGCCGGGCGCGGCGGCCCGCAACCGGTCGCGGTACGACCGCTTCAGCGCCGAGCAGCTGACCACCCCGCCGAGCCCGGCCCGCCCGTGCGCCCACGCGCCGATGGCGCCCAGCCAGGGCCGGCGGTCCTCGTCGGTGAGCGGGGTCCCGGCCGACATCTTGGCGATGTTGGCCTGCGGGTGGAAGTCGTCGCCCTCGGCGTAGGGAACGCCGAGCCGGGCCGCGAGCAGGGGACCGATGGTGGTCTTGCCGGTGCCGGCGACGCCCATGACCACGACGACGTGGGGGGTGTTCATCGCTGCCTCACTGTCTGCTGTCTCCGTCGACACGTGATGTCGACGCAACTGAAACCCATTAGGTACGACGAATTCAAGGGACCGGACCAAATAAGTCTGACTTTTTGCCTCCGTGATCTACCCCGTACGCTGAGTGCATGACCACACCGGGCCGGGGGCTGCACGGCCATGTTCTGGACACCCTCGGCCCCGAGATCACGGCGGGTGAGTACCCGCCGGGCAGTGTCCTGCGCACGGACGAACTGGCCCAGCGTTTCGACGTCTCACGCTCCGTGATGCGCGAGGCGGTCCGCGTCCTGGAGTCCATGCACCTGGTCGAGTCACGCCGCCGCGTCGGCGTGACGGTGCGGCCGAAGTCGCAGTGGAACGTCTACGACCCGCAGGTCATCCGCTGGCGCCTGGCGGGCAAGGACCGCCCCGGGCAACTGCGCTCCCTCACTCTGCTGCGCTCCGCCGTCGAACCGGTCGCGGCCGGCCTCGCCGCCCGGCACGCCACCTCGGAGCAGTGCGCCGAACTCACCGAGTGCGCCCTCGGCATGGTCGCCAATTCACGCGGTCACAAGCTCGAGGAGTACCTCGTCCACGACGTCGCCTTCCACCGCGTCATCCTCGACGCCTCCGGCAACGAGATGTTCGCCCGCCTCGGCGACGTCGTCGCCGAGGTCCTGGCCGGCCGCACCCATCACGACGTGATGTTCGAGGACCCCGACCCGGCAGCCGTCACCCTGCACGTCCAGGTGGCCGAGGCCGTGCGCGCGGGCGACGCGGCCCGGGCGGAGGAACTGACCCGCGAGATCACGGTCGGCGCCCTCCAGGAACTCGACATCCTGGCGCCGTGAGGCCCGGCTACGCCGGGAAGTCCCCGTCGACGTAGACCCACGCCCCGTCCACCCGCTCGAACCGGCTCCGCTCGTGCAGCGTCCCGCCCCGGTACGACGCCCGGAACTCCACGGTCCCGGTGGTGTGGAACGCTGTCCCGTCACTCGTGTGCAGGATCTCCAGCCCGGTCCACCGCATCCCTGGATCGAGCTCCAGCCGCCCGGGCCGTGTCCGCGGATGCCACGTCCGCAGCAGGTAGGCGACGTCCCCCTTCACGAAGGCGCAGTACCGCGACCGCATCAACGCCTCTGCGGTCGGCGCGGCGGCGGAGGCGGAGTGGTAGCGCCCGCAGCACGCCTCGTAGGTGCCGGGCAGTCCGCACGGGCAGGAACGGCTGGTCATGGTCACCCTTCCGCGACAACGCCTGAGGGCCGTGACCTCGCGGTCACGGCCCTCAGCTTCATGTGTCCGAGGGGGGACTTGAACCCCCACGCCCGATAAAGGGCACTAGCACCTCAAGCTAGCGCGTCTGCCATTCCGCCACCCGGACAAGGTGTCTGTCGCGCGGGTTCTCCCCGCGGCGACGACGTAAACATTACCAGGCTTTCAGGGGTGACCGATCACCCCCCACCCGGCCCCGGCCGGGCGTGAACGACGTGTGACGGGCCGGGAGCGCTCTTGGGGAGCGCGCCGCGGAGAGGGAGGATGTGGGGGACCCACCAGCAGTGACAGCGGGAGGAAGCACGTGAGCGAGACGGACACGGCCAGGAGCGTCACCGGCGAGGACGAGGTCGTGGACCTCTGCCGCGAGCTGATCCAGATCGACACCAGCAACTACGGCGACCACTCGGGTCCGGGCGAGCGCAAGGCGGCGGAGTACGTCGCCGAGAAGCTGGCCGAGGTCGGGCTCGAACCGCGGATCTTCGAGTCCCATCCGGGCCGCGCCTCCACGGTGGCCCGGATCGAGGGCGAGGACCCCTCCCGGCCCGCGCTCCTCATCCACGGCCACACCGACGTCGTACCGGCCAACGCGGACGACTGGACCCACCACCCCTTCTCCGGCGAGATCGCCGACGGCTGCGTGTGGGGTCGCGGGGCCGTCGACATGAAGGACATGGACGCGATGACCCTCGCGGTCGTACGGGACCGCCTGCGCAGCGGGCGCAAGCCCCCGCGTGACATCGTCCTCGCGTTCCTCGCGGACGAGGAGGCCGGCGGCACGTACGGGGCCCGCCACCTCGTCGACAACCACCCGGACCTCTTCGAGGGGGTCACGGAGGCGATCAGTGAGGTGGGCGGATTCTCGTTCACCGTGAGCGAGCAACGGCGGCTGTACCTGATCCAGACGGCCGAGAAGGGCATGCACTGGATGAAGCTCACCGTGGCCGGCACCGCCGGTCACGGGTCGATGATCCACCGGGACAACGCCATCACCGAGCTGTCGGAGGCCGTCGCGCGGCTGGGCCGGCACAAGTTCCCGGTGCGGGTCACCAAGACCACCCGCGCCTTCCTCGACGAGCTCGGTGACGCCTTCGGCACCGAGCTGGACCCGGAGGACATGGAGTCGACCCTGGCCAAGCTCGGTGGCATCGCCAAGCTCATCGGCGCGACCCTGAGCAACACGGCCAACCCCACGCAGCTCGGTGCCGGGTACAAGGTCAACGTCATCCCGGGCGAGGCGACCGCCCATGTCGACGGCCGGTTCCTGCCCGGGTTCGAGGACGAGTTCCTGGCCGACCTCGACCGCATCCTCGGCCCGAAGGTGCGGCGTGAGGACGTCCATGCCGACAAGGCCGTCGAGACCACCTTCGACGGGAAGCTCGTGGAGGCGATGCAGTCCTCGCTGCTGGCCGAGGACCCGACGGCCAAGGCGATCCCCTACATGCTCTCCGGCGGGACGGACGCGAAGTCCTTCGACGACCTGGGCATCCGGGGATTCGGCTTCGCACCGCTGAAGCTGCCGCCGGAGCTGGACTTCGCCGGCATGTTCCACGGCGTGGACGAGCGGGTGCCGGTCGACGGCCTGAAGTTCGGCGTGCGGGTGCTCGACCGGTTCATCGATGCTTCCTGAACCGGACAAGGGAAACGCCGGTATTCGGTCGAGCGTGCGAGATCGACTGGGAAGGGTGAATGTGACCATAAGCTCGTAGCCTCATTACTCCCTCCTCGTTACAGGTAATGCGATCGCAAGATGGGTCGCTTTGCCAACTAGGAGGAATAATGATCAAGAAGGTCGTCGCTGCTGCGGCTGCTACCGGTGGGCTCGTTCTCGCGGGCGCGGGCATGGCCGTCGCCGACTCGGGTGCCCAGGGTGCCGCTGTGCACTCCCCGGGCGTCGTGTCCGGCAACGTCATTCAGGTGCCCGTTCACGTCCCGGTGAACGCCTGCGGCAACACGGTCTCCGTGATCGGGCTGCTGAACCCCGCCTTCGGCAACACCTGCATCAACAAGTGATGCTTCCCCCTCTCTGAGGGGAGTTCCAAGCCATCGGTCCCGGAGCGCGTGCCATGTGCTCCGGGACCGAACGCTTCTTTGAGGAATTCAAGACGAATTCGAGAAGAATTCGAGCAAGGTCGAAGGCAGGTACTCAGCAATGCGACAGGTCACCCGCAAGGGTCTGATGACCGTGGCGGCCGCGACCGGCGTGCTCGCCGCCGCGGGCGGCGCGGCTCACGCCGACTCGGGCGCCCAGGGCGCCAGTTCGGGCTCGCCCGGCGTGCTGTCCGGGAACACGGTGCAGGCGCCGGTGCACGCGCCGGTCAATGTCTGCGGCAACACGGTCAACGTGATCGGGGTTCTCAACCCCTCGGTCGGCAACGCGTGCGCCAACAAGGGTGGCGGTTCGTCCTCGGGGGAACACGGCGCGCAGGGCGGACACGGCGGCTCGCACGCCGGCGGACACGCCACCGACTCGCCAGGCGTCGGCTCGGGCAACCACGTCCAGGTACCGATCCACGTGCCGGTGAACGTCTGTGGCAACACCGTCGACGTCATCGGCGTCGGGAACCCCAGCACGGGCAACGGCTGCGGGAACGGCGGTTCCGGCGGGCAACGCACCGACCCGCCCGGCGGCGGCCACGAGAACCCCGGACAGCCCGGTAACCCTGGCAATCCGGATAACCCTGGCAATCCGGGTGACCCCGGCACCCCCGGCAACCCGGGCGACCCGGATAACCCCGGGGACCCCGGAACCCCCGGGGACCCTGGCAGCCCTGAGGAGCCCGGTCAGCCCGGCCAGCCCGGTCAGTCGGGCACCCCGGGCACGCCGCCCGGCACCGGCGACGAGACGCCGGGCGGTTTCTCGGACGGCAACAAGCCGGGCGGCCAGTTCGTCACCGAGCCCAAGGGCGATGCCCAGCTCGCGAGCACCGGCACCGACCTGCCGCTCGGGCTCGCCCTGCCGGCCGGCGCCGGAGCGCTGCTGGCGGGCGCGATCCTCTACCGCAAGGCCCGCGCCTCGGCCTGATCCCCGGTGAACGGAGCGGGCCCCGCCGTGGCGGGGCCCGCTCCGTAGGTGCCTTCCTCCCGTGCGCCGTCTCAGCTCACCACGTGGCCCGCACCTGGCGGATGATCCGCCGGCGCAACCGCACCCTGCGGCTGCCGTCGCGGAGCAGGCTCAGACGGTACAACTCCCAGTGTCCGTACTCGGCATGGTCCGTCAGCAGACGTGCCGTCTCCTTGCGGGAGACCCCGCGAGGTACGTACACGTCGACAAATTCGTATTCCGGCATCGCATCTATTGTGCGGGCTGGGGCCTGGTACGGATAGCGTCTGCACTATGTCTGATGCTGCGCAGCCCACCGCTGCCGAGGTACGCGCCGCCGCCGAGGCGGTCAAGACCGCGCTCGACCGCCACCTGGCCGCGGTCGAACGCAGGTCGGGGGAGGACGACCCGGCCGTCTACGAGGCGTTCAACCAGCTGGCCGCGGCCGCAGAGGTGTACGACGAACTGCTCTATGACCGTTACGACGAGGTCACACCCTTCGAGATCCCCGGTGCGGAGGACGCGCTGCCCCCGTACAACGGGCCTGAGGAACCGAACGCGCTGAGCGTACTGATCCGCCGCGACTACGCGGTGGCGGAGCCGCAGCGGCTGCTGGCACACGCTCAGCGGATCGAGGCCGCGGAGGGCGAGGACGGCCCGGCCGCCTCCGGGACGGTCCACGGCGCGCTCGGACTCCTCTTCGGCGAGTTCGAACCCGACGAGATCGCCTCCCGGCACAAGGAGTTCGGGCTGGAGGAGGGCGACTCCACGCTCTGGGTGACAGCGGCGGACGAACCCGCGGAGCCCGGCGAGTGGCTGGAGGCGCCGTTCGAGCAGGTCGATCCGCAGCAGGTGGTCTGCCGCTTCGACGTCAGCGCCGTCTTCGACGACGACATCGACGACGGCGTCGATGACGACGACGATGACGAGACCGAGGAGACGGACGACTTCGACAGCGACCTCGACGAGGACGAGGACCTGGAGCCACTGGACGTGGACCGCCGCTGAGCGCGGACGTCAGCCACCACGTGGGGGGGTGGTCACGGGCCGGACCCGTGACCACCCCCCACGTCATTCACCCAGCCACCTGCGGGGCGAGCAGCACGGGAAGGCGGGTCGTCCGGGGCTTGGCCGGAACCTCGGCCACGGCCTTCGGCAGTGCCTGCTCCACGCCGTGCACGACGGACAGATGGCGGTCGGCCCGCCCGAACGCCGTGTACACCCACGGCCGGCTGAGGGCCTGCGCCGCGTCACCGGGCAGCACCACGACCACCGCGGGCCAGCGGCTCCCCACGGCCTGGTGCGCGGTCAGCGCCCACCCGTGCCGAACGGACTGTTCCACCCGTTCCTTCGGTACGACGACGGCCTCGCCCCCGCACGACAGGTGCAGCCCCTCGGCGTCCGCCGTCACCACACGACCTGGAAGCACCCGCCCGGGAACGGGGGAGTGGACGACCCGGTCACCGGGGTCGAAGCCGCCGAAACGGCCCGGGCCCGGGTTGAGCCGCTCCTTCAGCGCCGCGTTGAGCGCACGCGTACCGACGGCGCCACCGTGCCCCGGTGTGATCACCTGCGTCTCCTCGGCCGGGACACCGATCGCCCGCGGCACCGAGTCCACGACGAGCTGCACCGTCCGGTGCACCGCCTCACCGGCGTCCCGCACCGGCACGATCACGACCTCCTTGCCGGGGGCCTCGACCTGGTTCAGCTCGCCGATGCCGATACCGGAGACCAGCTCTCCCAGCGGCCCCGGGTCCGGCCGCCGCGAGGCGACCTGCGGGCAGATCCGCGCCGCGAGCAGGTCCGCGAACACCCGCCCAGGACCCACGGACCACAGCACTCCCGGGTCCCCGGCCAGCACCAGCCGCGCCCCGTCCGGCAGCGACTCCGTCAGCAGAGCCGCCGTCTCGACGTCCAGCTGCGGGGCGTCGAGCACGACGAGCAGATCGAGATCCAGCGCCCCGTCGGCATCCCGCCCGGGGCCTTCGAGACCGGAGAGCAGGCCCGCCACGGTGGCGACGGGGGAGTGCGCGGCCGGGGGCGGAGCGTCTGCGGCCACAGCGCGATCCGGCCTGTCCCCGGCCGTCGCACCGGGCGGCTCGGTGCCCGCCGCCTCGTTCGTCCCCGGGCCCGTCGGCCCGCCGGACCGCCCCAGCAGGGTCGCGAAGCGGTCGCGGCCGATCGGCCCGTGGGTGGCCGCCCAGGCACGCAGCCCGAGGGAGCGTGCGGCGTGCAGCAGCGCCGCCGGCTCTGCCAGCGACGCCTCCCCGCCGGTGTGCAGAACCAGACCGTGAGCGGCGACCGTGCGGATCAGCTCACCCGCCGACCCCTGGGCCGAGGCGGCGGCCCGCTCCCATTCCTCGGTCGAACCGTCCTGCTTGGGCGCCGAGTTGACCAGCCGGGCCAGACCGTCGGCGAGGCTCTCCTCCGCGAGTGCGTACCGCTCCAGCCCGACCAGCACACGGACCGGTCGTTCCTCGGCCTCCGCGTCCTCCTCCTCGGTCCGGGCCGGCGCCGCACCGGTCTCCTCCAGGGCGTCCTGGAAGACCAGCGCCTCGCCCTCCGCGATGGTGTCCTGCACGGCACGGTCCGGGTCCGGCACGCCCCGCTGGGCCAGGGCCGTCAGCAGGGCCGGCATCTCCAGGGCGGTGTGCCCGGCCAGCGCGGCCTGCTCCAGGAGCCAGACCGTGACGGCCCGGCCGCGCCGCTCGTCGTCCGGTCCGCACTCGGCGCCCAGCAGCGCCCGCGCGAACCCGTCCGCCTGCTCAGGGCGCACGCCGGCGATCCGCAGCAGCTGCCAGGGGTCCGCACGCAGCTGTTCGTCCGCACCCTCGCCGAGGGCCGCGGCCACCTGCGGCGCGAGCGCCTCGGGGGCACCGCCCTCGCCGAGCAGCCCCCGCACGGCACGCACCGTCTCCGGCGCGGGCGCCGCCGACGTGGCGACGGCCTCGGCGGTCACCGGCTGCGGTCGCCGCACCGGCTCCGGGGCGGAGCGCCGGGGAGCGGGCCCGGGCTCCGCGAGCACCGTGGCCGCCGGCTTCTCACCGCTCTCCACGGCCCGTACGGCCGCGAGCAGATCGGCGGCCTTGCCGCTCAGCTTCCCACCGCTCTCGACCGGTCCCTTCTTCTCGGCCTTCCGCCGCTCGATGCGCTCCCGCTCGGCCTGCTGAGCCCGCAGCTCGGCCTCCGCCTCGGACACCTGACCGGCATCGGGGGCGTCCGCCTCGGCCCCCTGGGTTGCCTCGGTTCCCGCACCACCGGTCGGCGTCCCCGGCTCGGCGTCCCCCGTGGTCTCCGGCTCCGTGCTCACAGCGTGCTCCAGTCGTGATCGGGATAGCGGTGCACAGGCGCCGACACGTCGTCGAGCGCCCGGCAGATCTCGTCAGGAAGACTAAGGTCCTCCACTGACAATGCCGCCGTGAGCTGCTGCGCGGTGCGCGCGCCGACGATGGGCGCGGCCACGCCCGGCCGGTCGCGGACCCAGGCCAGGGCCACCTGGAGCGGCGTCACCGCGAGACCGTCGGCCGCGGTCGTCACGGCGTCCACGATGCGGCTCGCCGTGTCGTCGAGGTACGGCGCGACGAACGGCGCGAGGTGCTCCGAGGCGCCACGCGAGTCCGGTGGCGTCTCGCCGCCCCGGTACTTGCCCGTCAGCACGCCACGTCCGAGCGGGGAGGACGGCAGCAGTCCGATGCCGAGGTCCAGAGCGGCCGGCAGCACCTCCCGTTCGACGCCGCGCTGGAGCAGCGAGTACTCCAGCTGTGTCCCGGCCAGCCGGGTCCGGGTGCCGGGGGCCGCCAGCTGCCAGGTCGCGGCCTTGGCCAATTGCCAGCCGCAGAAGTTGGACACGGCGGCGTAGCGGGCCCGGCCGCTGGCGACCGCGAGGTCGACGGCCTGCAGGGTCTCCTCCAGCGGCGTGTCCGGGTCGAAGGCGTGTACGTGCCAGAGGTCGACGTAGTCGGTGCCGAGCCGGGTGAGCGAGGCGTCCAGGGCCGAGAGCAGGTGTCCGCGGGAGGCGTCGAAGCGGCGGTCGGGGTCCGGCACACTGCCGGCCTTGGTCGAGATGACCAGGTCCCGGCGGGGCACCAGGCCGTCTATGAGCCTGCCGATCAGATACTCGACCTCTCCGTCGCCGTACACGTCCGCGGTGTCGACGAGAGTCCCGCCCGCTTCCCAGAACGTCTTCATCAGGTCCGCGGCGTCATGCTCGTCGGTGTCGCGTCCCCAGGTCAGGGTGCCGAGCCCGATCCGGGACACACGCAGGCCGGTGCGGCCGAGATGCCTCTGCTCCATGAACGCCGAGATTACTGGCCAGAGCCTTTCGTGTGAGGGGGCTGTGGACGACGGCTTTCCCGGCGGCGGCACGACTGCCCACAGCTGAGTGCCGCAGGCGACGACGCCGCGCTATGGTCTCCGGACAAGGCACGTTACTGATGGGTAAGGGGATGCGGCATGCAGCTCGGTATCAACCTCGGCTACTGGGGTGCCGGAATGGACGCGGACAATCTGGCCGTCGCCCAGGAGGCCGACCGGCTCGGATACGCCGTCTGCTGGGCCGCCGAGGCCTACGGTTCCGACGCCGCCACCGTCCTGAGCTGGGTCGCCGCCCAGACGGAACGGATCGACGTCGGCTCCGCCATCTTCCAGATCCCGGCCCGCCAGCCCGCCATGACCGCCATGACGGCCGCCACCCTCGACTCCCTCTCCGGCGGCCGCTTCCGCCTCGGCCTCGGCGTCTCCGGCCCGCAGGTCTCCGAGGGCTGGTACGGCGTCAAGTTCGACAAGCCGCTCGCCCGCACCCGCGAGTACGTCGAGATCGTCCGCAGGGCCATGACCCGCGAGCGGCTCGCCTACGAGGGCGAGCACTGGACCCTCCCCCTCCCGGGCGGCCCGGGCAAGCCCATCAAGCTGACCGTGCACCCGCAGCGCGAGCACATCCCCCTGTACATCGCCGCGATCGGCCCGAAGAACCTCGAGCAGACGGGCGAGATCGCGGACGGCGCGCTGCTGATCTTCCCCTCCGCCGACCACCTCGAGGACACCGCGATCACGTACCTGCGCGCCGGCCGCGAGAAGGCCGGCAAGACCCTCGACGGCTTCGACGTCTGCCCGACCCTGCCCCTCGCCGTCGGCGACGACAAGGACGTGACGTCGCTCGCCGACACGTTCCGTCCCTACACCGCGCTGTACGTCGGCGGCATGGGCAGCGCCAAGCAGAACTTCTACAACCAGCTCGCGCAGCGCATGGGGTACGAGAAGGAGGCCGCCGAGATCCAGCAGAAGTACCTGTCCGGGGACAAGCAGGGCGCCGCCGCCGCGGTCCCGCAGGACCTCATCGACAAGACCACCCTGCTGGGCTCCGTGGACCGGATCGCCGACCGGATGAAGGCCTATGCCGCCGCCGGGGTCACCACCCTCAGCCTGGCTCCGGCCGGTTTCACGCTCGAGGAGCGGCTCGCGTCCCTGCGGGCCGGCAGCGAGGCCCTGGAGCGCGCCGGGCTCGCGTAGGTTTCCGCGGCCGTGGTGGGGGCTCGGGGGTCTTCCCCGCCACGGCCGTCACGCGGAACAACGCGCCGGGCCCCCGGCGGGTTACGCCCGTGCCGTCCCGGACCGGACCGGCGCAGCCCCGCCGCGTCCTCCATTCGGCGGAGTTCTCCCACGCACCTGTTGCAGCGCCCGCAACCCCGCATTTGACTCGTTCTCTGCGGAATCCTGCGGAATCACGCAGCACGCGCACGTGCGCGGGAGAGGTGCACACGATGCTTTCGGCCAAGAGTCTGTTCCAGGAGATCCTCGCCAACGACGATTCCTTCGCCCTGTTCTGCTCCATCGCCGCGAGCGGCGAGTCCCAGGGCGGCTGGGAGAACGCCCGTATCGCCGCGCTCGTCCCCGAGAGCGAACGCGAACTCGCCCCCAAGATCACCCGGCACGGCGCCGACGAGGACAAGCACGGCCGGATCTTCAACGCCCTGCTGAAGAAGCGCGGCCTGGAACCGGTACCGGTCCCGCCGGAGACCGACTACACCATGCTGCTGGAGAAGCACGGCATCGGCCTCGCACACGAGCAGCTGAAGCGCGACGAGCGGCTCACGGTCCAGGACATCGTCACGTACCTCTCGCACAGCAGGGTCACCGAACAGCGCGCCTCGGAGCAGATGGACCTGCTCCGCAAGCACTTCGCGGACCACCCCGACATCGGCCGCGCGGTCAGGCAGATCTCCAACGACGAGGACAACCACCTCGCCTACTGCCACGAGGAACTGCTCCGCTTCGCCTACGCGGGCCACGGCCGGGCCATCCAGCGGACCCTGCGCGAGTGTGCGCTGGCCGAGATCCGGATCTACCGGGACGTCAGCCTCGCGGTGATGGCGAACATGGGCCGCATCCTCGGCTGGTCCAAGGCCAAGTCGGCGGTGCTCGCGGCGGGCATCCACGCGATGTACGCCTACGAACGGCTGGGCGGCTGGCGACGGATGGTGTCGCTGAAGACGCCCGAGCGCCGCAACGCCCTCGGCGGACCGGCGTCCCCGGAACCCGAGTTCGCTTGAGCGCCCCTGGTCCTTCGGCGCGCAACGCCTACAACCACCCCCGGTGCTTGAACAGCCGGAACACCGCAACCTCCAGCACGGCCATCAACGCGATCAGCGCCGGATAGGACCACACCCAGCGCAGCTCGGGCATGTGCTCGAAGTTCATGCCGTAGATCCCCGCGAGCATCGTGGGGATCGCGGCCATGGCCGCCCACGCGGAGATCTTCCGCATGTCGTCGTTCTGCCGGACGCTCATCTGCGCCAGGTGGGCCGAGAGGATGTCGGACACCAACCGGTCCAGGTTCTCCACGGACTCGTTGACCCGCGTGAGGTGGTCACTGACGTCCCGGAAGAAGGGCCGGGCCCGGTCGTCCACGAACGGCACCGTCACGCCGTACGGTGCCGTGCCCGCCAGCCGGCTCATCGGCAGGGCCAGCGGACCGGTCGCCCGGCGAAACTCCAGGACCTGCCGCTTGAAGGTGTAGATCCGGGACGCGGTGTTCCGCGATCCGCCGCTGTCCGGTGAGAAGACCTCCGCCTCCAGCTCCTCCAGGTCGGTCTGCAACTCGGTCGCCACGTCCAGGTAGTGGTCGACGGCGGCGTCGGCGACCGCGTACAGGACGGAGGTGGGGCCGTTGCCCAGCAGTTCCGGCTCCTGCTCCAGCCGGTGTCGTACCGCCTTGAGCGGGGCGCCCTCGCCGTGCCGGACGGTCACCACGAACGAGTCGCCCAGAAAGATCATGATCTCGCCGGAGGAGACGGTGTCGCTCTGCGGCTCGTACGCCACCGGCTTGAGCACGACGAACAGCGAGTCGTCGTACACCTCCAGCTTGGGCCGCTGGTGGGCCTTGAGGGCGTCCTCGACGGCCAGCGGGTGCAGGCCGAACTCCTGGGTGACATGGTCGAATTCGCGCTCCGTGGGCTCATGCAGCCCGATCCACACGAAACCGCCCGCCGCCCGGGCCTCACCCAGGGCGTCGGAGAAGTCCTCGGGCCCTTCCGACCGGTGTCCGTCGCGGTAGATGGCACAGTCGACGATCACGAAGCGAATCTCCCGTCACTCGAACGACACCGCACGCGCGCGTGCGCCTACGCTGGACCGCATGCCCACGCTGATCCTGGTCAGGCACGGACGCTCCACCGCCAACACCGAGGGACTGCTCGCCGGCTGGACGCCCGGTGTCGCCCTCGACGAGCGCGGCGCCGCGCAGGCCGCCGCGCTGCCCGGGCGCCTGGCCGAACTGCCCCTCGCCGAGATCGTCACCAGCCCGCTCCAGCGCTGCCAGGAGACGATCCGCCCCCTGCTGGACGCCCGGCCGGACCTGACGGCCCACACCGACGAGCGCATCGGCGAGTGCCACTACGGCGACTGGTCCGGACGCAAGCTCGACGAACTCAAGGACGAGCCCCTGATGGAGGTGGTGCAGGCACACCCGTCCGCGGCGGCGTTCCCCGGCGGGGAGTCCATGCGGGCCATGCAGACGCGCGCCGCCGAGGCGGTGCGCGAGTGGAACGCGCGCGTGGAGCGCGACCACGGCAAAGACGCCGTCTACCTCATGTGCTCGCACGGCGACATCATCAAGTCTCTCGTCGCGGACGCCCTCGGACTTCATCTGGACCTCTTCCAGCGGATTTCTGTCGAACCGTGTTCCATCACCGCGATCCGCTACACACGACTGCGGCCGTTTCTCGTCCGCCTCGGCGACACCGGGAACTTCACGTCCCTGGTGCCGCGCGAGGAACCGCCGGGCGACGAAGCCCAAGTCGGGGGTGGTGCGGGCGCACCGTGATCGTCGGCCGCAGTAGGGTGAAGCGGTCGCAGCAGTGCCGTGGTCACACGGTTCCCACGATTCCAATGGAGACAGGACGTGTCCCGTCAGGTGTTCCTCTACGACCATCCGGAGCGTTTCGTGGCCGGTACGGTCGGACTGCCCGGGCGTCGTTCGTTCTTCCTCCAGGCCACAGCCGGCACCCGGGTGACCAGCGTGGCCCTGGAGAAGACCCAGGTCGCAGCACTCGCCGAACGCATGGACGAACTGCTCGACGAGGTCGTACGCCGTAGTGGAGGCAGCGCCTCCGTACCCGCCGTCGCACCGTCGGAGATCACCGACACCGCCCCTCTGGAAACCCCCGTCGAGGAGGAGTTCCGGGTCGGCACCATGGCCCTCGCGTGGGACGGCGACGAACAGCTCATGATCGTCGAGGCGCAGGCGCTCGTCGAACTCGACGCCGAATCCGAGGAGGATCTCGCCGAGGCCGAGGAACGGCTGCTCCAGGACGAGGAGAACGGGCCCCCGATGCTGCGGGTCCGGCTCACCGGCGCGCAGGCGAGGGCCTTCGCCAAGCGCGCCCTCGACGTCGTCAACGCGGGGCGCCCGCCATGCCCGCTGTGCAGCCTCCCGCTCGACCCGGAAGGACACGTATGTCCGCGCCAGAACGGATACCGCCGCGGAGCGTGACACCTCCCCAGGACACCGCAGAGCTGCTCGCCCGCGGCGAACTCACCGTGCGCGGACGCATCCGTGAGGCGTCCAACGCGGTCCTGTACTGCACCGTGTCGTACGACGGCCGGGACGCGGCCTGCGTCTACAAGCCGGTCGCCGGGGAGCGGCCCCTGTGGGACTTCCCGGACGGGACGCTGGCCCAGCGCGAGGTCGCCGCGTACGAGGTCTCCGAGGCGACCGGCTGGGGGCTCGTGCCGCCCACCGTGCTGCGTGACGGGCCGTACGGCGAGGGCATGTGCCAGCTGTGGGTCGAGGCGGCGCCGGAGGCGGAACTGCTGGCGCTGGTCGACCGGGAGGAACCCGGGCCGGGCTGGAAGGCGATCGGCTTCGCCGAGGTCGGCGAGGGGCGCACCGCGCTGCTCGTGCACGCCGACGACGTGCGGCTGCGGCGGCTCGCGGTGCTCGACGCCGTACTCAACAACGCCGACCGCAAGGGCGGGCACCTGCTGCCCACCGGTGAGGGGCGGCTGTACGGGATCGACCACGGGGTCACGTTCAACGCCGAGAACAAACTGCGGACCCTGCTGTGGGGGTGGGCGGGGGAGCCGCTCACGCGGGAGGCCGTCGACGTCCTCGAAGGCCTCAGGAAGGACCTGGCGGAGGGCGGTCCCCTCACCGCCCGGCTGCAGCCGCTGATCACCGGCGCGGAGATCGACGCCACACGCGCGCGGGTCGGCGCGCTGCTGGCCTCGGGGAAGCATCCGGAGCCGAGCGGGGAGTGGCCGGCCATTCCCTGGCCACCCGTGTAGCAGCACAGCGGCCGGTTCGCCGCAAGAGCGCCTTCTCGGCCGACCGGCCGCTCCCATTCGTATATGGAACTTCAGTCCGGTTAGGCTCATGGCATGCATGCCTGGCCCGCTTCCGAGGTCCCCGCCCTGCCTGGTCAGGGCCGCGACCTGAGGATCCACGACACCGCGACCGGCGGTCCGGTCACCCTCGACCCCGGTCCCGTCGCCCGTATCTACGTCTGCGGCATCACCCCGTACGACGCCACCCACATCGGACACGCGGCGACCTACAACGCGTTCGATCTCGTGCAGCGCGTGTGGCTCGACACCAAGCGGCAGGTTCACTACGTCCAGAACGTCACCGACGTCGACGACCCGCTCCTGGAACGCGCCCGGCGCGACGGCCTCGACTGGGCCGCGCTCGCCGAGCAGGAGACGGCCCTCTTCCGTGAGGACATGACGGCCCTGCGGATGCTGCCGCCGCAGCAGTACATAGGCGCCGTCGAGGCCATACCCGGGATCGTCCCGCTCGTCGAGCGGCTCCGGGACATGGGCGCCGCGTACGAGCTCGACGGGGACGTCTACTTCTCCGTCGAGTCCGACCCGCACTTCGGCAGGGTCTCGAACCTGGACGCCGCCGCGATGCGGCTGCTGTCCGCCGAGCGCGGCGGCGACCCCGACCGGCCGGGCAAGAAGAACCCGCTCGACCCGATGCTGTGGATGGCGGCCCGTGAGGGCGAGCCCAGTTGGGAGGGCGGCTCGCTCGGACGCGGACGGCCGGGCTGGCACATCGAGTGCGTGGCCATCGCCCTCGACCACCTCGGCATGGGCTTCGACATCCAGGGCGGCGGCTCCGACCTCGCCTTCCCGCACCACGAGATGGGCGCGTCCCACGCCCAGGCCCTCACCGGCGAGTTCCCCATGGCCAAGGCGTATGTGCACGCCGGCATGGTCGCCCTCGACGGCGAGAAGATGTCCAAGTCCAAGGGCAACCTGGTCTTCGTCTCCAGGCTCCGGCTCGACGGCGTCGACCCGGCCGCCATCCGGCTCGCGCTGCTCGCCCACCACTACCGCGCCGACTGGGAGTGGACCGACCAGGTCCTCCAGGACGCCGTCGCCCGGCTGGGCCGCTGGCGGGCCGCCGTGTCCCGCCCCGACGGGCCCTCGGCGGAGGCGCTCGTGGAGGAGATCCGCGAGGCCCTCGCGAACGACCTGGACGCCCCGGCCGCGCTCACCGCGGTCGACCGCTGGGCCGCACTCCAGGAGGAGAACGGCGGCACGGACACCAGCGCGCCCGGGGTGGTCTCCCGGGCGGTGGACGCGCTGCTCGGCGTCGCGTTGTAGTCGAGAACGGCCAGAGGGGCGTCCCCGACGGGGACGCCCCTCTGGCGTGGGTGGTGCGGCGGTCACGCCCTGCGCCCTGCGCGTTGCGCGTGCCGCTGGGTGGTGGGTCGGGGCCGCGCCGGGGGGTGTCCGTCCTCGGAACGGCGCGATGGGCTTGCGAACCAACCAACTGTCCGTTGACGCGCCAACCAGCTGCGGGCGGACACCCCCCGACACGTCCCCTTCCGTGCGTGCGCGGGTGCGGTCGCGTTTCGCCCCCGCTGCGGGCAACAGTCGTGCCGCCGCTGCGGGCAGTCGTGCCGCTGGGGCGGCACGGGTGGGCGCAGCGGCACCCCGCTCCGCCGGGCTGCGCAACGCCCCGCCCCCAGCACCGACGTCAGGGCCGCGCACACCCTTCCCGTCGTCCTCGTCGCGCCGTCGACCGGCCAGGGCACCCCACGGTGAGGCCCGCTCCCCGGGCTCAGTCCTCCGACGACTCCTCGTCGTCGGCGCCGCCGGCCTTCGGAGGCTTCGGCGGGCGCGTACGGCCGCTGGGGTTGTCCCGGAGGTACGACGTGCTGTCGCTGCCGTCCGCTGTCGCGTGTCCGCCGGAAGCGGGCGGTCCGCCGCCGTCCCTCCGGCGCAGGTAGCGCTCGAACTCGCGGGCGATCGCCTCGCCCGACGCCTCCGGCAGCTCGGCCGTGTCCCGGGCCTCCTCCAGCGACTGGACGTACTCGGCGACCTCGCTGTCCTCGGCGGCCAGCTGGTCCACGCCGACCTGCCAGGCCCGCGCGTCCTCGGGCAGCTCGCCCAGCGGGATGCGCACGTCGATCAGGTCCTCCAGCCGGTTCAGAAGGGCCAGCGTGGCCTTCGGGTTCGGCGGCTGGGACACGTAGTGCGGCACCGCCGCCCACAGCGAGACCGCCGGCACGCCCGCGTGCGTGCACGCCTCCTGGAGGACGCCGACGATGCCCGTGGGGCCCTCGTACTTGGTCTCCTCCAGGTCCATGCGGCGAGCCAGGTCCGGGTCGGACGTCGTCCCGCTGATCGGCACCGGACGGGTGTGCGGGGTGTCGCCGAGCAGGGCGCCCAGGACGACCACCAGCTCCACGCCCAGCTCGTGCGCGAAGCCGAGCAGTTCGTTGCAGAACGAACGCCACCGCATGGACGGTTCGATTCCCCGGACCAGGACCAGATCGCGTGGCTTCTCGCCACCGACCCGGACCACCGACAACCTTGTCGTCGGCCACGTGATCTTGCGGACGCCCGCTTCCATGAACACCGTGGGGCGGTTCACCTGGAAGTCGTAGTAGTCCTCGGCGTCCAGCGCCGCGAACACCTCGCCCTTCCACTCCCTGTCGAGATGCGCGACCGCGGTGGAGGCGGCGTCGCCGGCATCGTTCCAGCCCTCGAACGCGGCCACCATGACCGGGTCGATCAGCTCGGGAACCCCCTCGAGCTCGATCACCCAGTGCCTCCTTCCGACGTGCCCAAGCTTGACCACCCAACCTTACGGCGTGCCAAGGGGGCGTCCGCAGCCCCCTTGCAGGGGGAGTGACCCCATGACTGCCCCGTGATCCACCTCTGAACACCCCGGACGGATCCGAGCCGTCCGTGAGGCCCTCGTCACAGCGTGGAGCGCAGCCACTGCTCCACGCTCGCGATGTGCACCGTCGCCCACGAGCGCGCCGCCTCGGCGTCCCGGTCGCGCAGCGCGTCGAGGATCGCCCGGTGCTCGCGCAGCGTGCGGCCCACGGCGTCCTCCTGGGTGAGACCCCGCCAGATCCGGGCCCGGGTGGTGGGGCCCGACAGGCCGTCGAGCAGCGAGCACAGCACCGAGTTGCCCGAGCTCTGCACGATGCCCTGGTGGAACTCCAGGTCGCAGGCGACGAGGTCCTCGACGGACGGCGCGTCGCCGAGCTTGTCCAGCTGGGCCGAGAGCGCGTCCAGCTGCTGCTCGCTGATCCGAAGGGCCGCCATGGCCGTCGCGGCCGGCTCCAGGATGCGGCGTACGGCGAGGAACTCCAGGACCGTGTCGTCGCGGTGGAAGTCGACGACGAAGCTCAGCGCCTCCAGCAGGAGTTGCGGATCGAGGCTGGTGACGTACGTGCCGTCGCCCTGCCGGACGTCCAGGATCCGGATGAGCGACAACGCGCGTACGGCCTCCCGCAGGGAGTTGCGGGACAGGCCGAGGCCGGCGGCGAGTTCGCTCTCCTTGGGCAGCCGGTCGCCCGGCCGCAGCGCGCCGGAGACGATCATGCCTTTGATCTTCTCGATCGCCTCGTCGGTGACTGCCATGGCGGCCTCCCTGTCGCTCAAGACCTCCGACGTATCCGGTCATTATGCGGGGTCCGAGACGCGGAAGGGGCGGCTCCGTCGGCGTGGAGCCGCCCCTTCCGCAACGGGGATCCCCGGTGCCTACTTCTTGTCGAGCAGGTCCTGGACCTTGGCGCGGACGTCGTCCGTCGCGAGGCCCCGGATCGTCAGCGTCGTGCGGCGGCGCAGCACGTCGTCCTGCGTCTCGGCCCACTCGTGGTCCCGGGCCCAGACGACCTGCGCCCAGATCTCCGGGGCGTCCGGGTGGACCCGCTCGGCCAGCTCGGGGCTCTCGTTGGCCAGGCGGGCGATGTCGAAGGCCAGCGAGCCGTAGTGGGTGGCCAGGTGCTTGGCCGTGTCGGCGGCCATGCGCGGGCCGGGCGCCGGGCGGTCGGTGAGCAGCCGGTGGGCGACCGCGCGCGGGTTGGCGATGCCGGGCAGCGGCAGCTTCTTCGGCAGCGAGCTGATCGGCTCGAAGTCGTCGCCCAGCGGGTGGCCCGGCAGTGCTTCCAGCTTCTGCATGACCGTACGGCCGATGTGACGGAAGGTGGTCCACTTGCCGCCCGCCACGGACAGCATGCCGCCCTTGCCCTCGGTCACGACCGTCTCGCGCTTGGCCTTGGCGGTGTCGCCGGGGCCGCCCGGCAGCACCCGCAGACCGGCGAAGGCGTACGTGATGAGGTCGCGGCTGAGCTGCTGGTCGCGGACCGAGAAGGCGGCCTCGTCGAGGATCTGGGATATGTCCTGCTCGGTGACCGCGACGTCCGCCGGGTCGCCCTCGAACTCCTCGTCGGTGGTGCCGAGGAGCAGCATGTCCTCCCAGGGGAGGGCGAAGGTGATGCGGTACTTGTCGATCGGGGTGGCGAGCGCGGCCTTCCAGTGGGAGGTGCGCTTCAGGACCAGGTGCGCGCCCTTGGACAGGCGGATGGACGGCGCCGCGTTCGGATCCTCCATCTTGCGCAGGTGATCGACCCACGGGCCGGTCGCGTTCAGCACCAGCCGGGCGCTGACGCCGAACTCGTCGCCCGAGAGGCGGTCCTTCAGCTCGGCGCCCGTGACCCGGCCCTGGGTGAAGCGCAGGCCGGTGACCTCGGCGTGGTTCAGGACGACCGCGCCCGCCTCGACGGCCGCGCGGACCGTCATCAGCGCCATGCGCGCGTCGTTCATCTGGTCGTCGCCGTACACGGCCACGGCCTTGAGGTTCTCGGTGCGCAGTTCCGGCACGTCCTGCGCCGCCTTGGCGGGGGAGAGGAGGTGGCCGACGCCGTCACCGAACGCGGAGAGCGCGGAGTAGGCGAAGACGCCCGCGCCCAGCTTCGCCGCGCCGTGCGGCCCGCCCTTGTAGACGGGGAGGTAGAAGGTGAGCGGGTTCGCCAGGTGGGGGGCCACCTGGCGGGAGACCGCACGGCGCTCGAAGTGGTTCTCCGCCACCAGCTTCACCGCGCCGGTCTGCAGGTAGCGCAGGCCGCCGTGGAGCAGCTTGGAGGAGGCGGAGGAGGTGGCGCCGGCGAAGTCGCCGGCGTCGACCAGAGCCACCCTGAGGCCGGACTGCGCGGCGTGCCAGGCGGTGGAGATGCCCAGGATGCCGCCGCCGATGACGAGAAGGTCGTACGACGCCTTGGAGAGCTGCTCCCTGGTCTCGGCCCGGCTCGGGTTCGAGCCGGAGGCCGGGTGCGTCCCCAGGGCAGGCACGGACTGCAGGGTGGACTGACTGGTCATGCTGTTTCTTACTCCTCGTCCTCGAGCCAGCCCATGGTCCGCTCGACGGCCTTGAGCCAGTTCTTGTACTCACGGGCGCGGGTGTCCGCGTCCATGCGGGGGGTCCACTCGGCGGCCCGGCGCCAGTTGGCGCGCAGGTCGTCGGTGCTGTTCCAGAAGCCGACGGCGAGACCGGCGGCGTAGGCGGCGCCGAGGCAGGTGGTCTCGGCGACCATCGGGCGCACCACGGGGGCGTCCACGAAGTCGGCGAGGGTCTGCATCAGCAGGTTGTTGGAGGTCATGCCGCCGTCGACCTTGAGGGCGGCCAGTTCGACGCCGGAGTCCTTCGTCATGGCGTCAGCGATCTCCCGGGTCTGCCAGGCGGTCGCCTCCAGGACGGCACGGGCCAGGTGCGCCTTGGTGACGTACCGGGTCAGGCCGGCGATCACACCGCGGGCGTCGGAGCGCCAGTACGGGGCGAACAGGCCGGAGAAGGCCGGCACGAAGTAGGCGCCGCCGTTGTCCTCCACCGACAGCGCGAGCGTCTCGATCTCGGCGGCGGTGGAGATCAGGCCCATCTGGTCGCGCATCCACTGCACCAGCGAGCCGGTGACGGCGATCGAGCCCTCCAGGGCGTAGACCGTGTCCTGGTCGCCGATCTTGTAGCCGACGGTGGTCAGCAGCCCGCTGTACGAGTTGATGATCTTGTCGCCGGTGTTCATCACCATGAAGGTGCCGGTGCCGTACGTCGACTTGGTCTCGCCCTCGGCGAAACAGGTCTGGCCGAACAGGGCCGCCTGCTGGTCACCGAGCGCGGAGGCGACCGGGATGCCGCCGAGCAGGTCGCCCAGCTTGCCGCCCTTGATCTCGCCGTAGACCTCCGCGGAGGAGCGGATCTCGGGCAGGATCTGCTGCGGGACGCCGATGGACTCGCAGATCTTCTCGTCCCACTGCATGGTGTGCAGGTTCATGAGCATGGTGCGGGAGGCGTTGGTGACGTCGGTGACGTGCTTGCCGCCGTCGGTACCACCGGTCAGGTTCCAGATGACCCAGGTGTCCATGGTGCCGAAGAGGATGTCGCCCGCCTCGGCGCGCTCCTTCAGCCCGTCGACGTTGTCGAGCAGCCAGCGGGCCTTCGGGCCGGCGAAGTAGGAGGCCAGCGGCAGGCCCGTCTCGCGGCGGAAGCGGTCCTGGCCGACGTTGCGGCCGAGCTCGCGGCAGAGGGCGTCGGTACGGGTGTCCTGCCAGACGATGGCGTTGTGGACGGGCTCACCGGTGTTCTTGTCCCACAGCACGGTGGTCTCGCGCTGGTTGGTGATGCCGATGGCCTTGATGTCGTCGCGGGTGATGCCGGCCTTCTCGATGGCTCCGGCGACGACCTCCTGGACGTTGGTCCAGATCTCGGTGGCGTTGTGCTCGACCCAGCCCGGCTTCGGGAAGATCTGCTCGTGCTCCTTCTGGTCGACGGAGACGATCCGGCCGTCCCGGTCGAAGACGATGCAGCGGCTGGAGGTGGTGCCCTGGTCGATGGCGGCGATGAAGGGGCCGGCGGTGTGCGCGTCGGTCACTGTGTGCTCCTGGAAAATTCCGTGTTTATGGGGCTTTACGTACGGCGCGTGCTGAGAGTTTCGCGAAGGGGGCGGTAATCGCTCCTAGGCGAACGCGACGTTGTAGATGCCCGCCGCGATGGCACCGCCGAGCAGCGGACCCAGCACGGGCACCCAGGCGTAGCCCCAGTCGGAGCCGCCCTTGTTGGGCAGGGGCAGCAGGGCGTGCACGATGCGCGGACCGAGGTCACGGGCCGGGTTGATCGCGTACCCCGTCGGGCCGCCGAGGGACAGGCCGATGGAGACCACGACGAGCGCGGTGATCAGCGCGCCCAGGGTGCCGAGGCCGTTGCCCTCGTCGTTCAGGCCCTGGGTGAGCACGGCCAGCACCAGCACGATCGTGCCGATGATCTCCGTGGCGACGTTCTGCCAGGCGACGCGGACCTCGGGGCCGGTGGAGAAGACGCCGAGCACGGGGCCCGCGCCCTTCTCCTGCGCCTCGACGGCCTTCGCCGTGGTGTCCTGCGCACCCGGACCGCCGACGATCTCGCGGTCGGTGAGGTGCGCGTGGAACTGACCGTAGTAGGCGATCCAGACGAGGGCGGCACCGATCATGGCGCCGAGGACCTGTCCGGCCCAGTAGACCGGGACGTTCTTCCAGTCGCCGTCCTTGATGGCGAGGGCGAGCGTCACGGCCGGGTTCAGATGGGCGCCGGAGAGCGGCGCCGTGGTGTAGACGGCCGTGAGCACAGCGAAGCCCCACCCGAAGGTGATGGCGAGCCAGCCGGCGTTGCGTGCCTTGGAGGCCTTCAGCGTAACGGCGGCGCAGACTCCGCCGCCGAGGAGGATGAGTATGGCGGTACCGATGGTCTCGCCGATGAAGATGTCGGAGCTGGACACCCGCGACTCCTTTGTCCTACGTCCAGGGAAGTTCGATACCGGCCTGGCGTTGTCACACTCTAGCGCGTATTGCCGGTAGCTGTTCGACAATGTCGACCGATGGGCGGGAGTCTTGCTTCGGCGTTACGAGCACGTCAAGGGCTGTGGACTCGAAAATCTGATCGTTACTGATCGCGGCGGGCTCGGTGATCTTTGCCGCAGGTGAGCACGGACATGCCGAGGACCGGGACGCCGTACGGCGTCCCGGTCCTCGGCATGTGCCGACGTGTGCCGTCAGAACCGCCCGGCGCCCAGATCGCGGGACACCGCGCGGGCGCAGTCCCGTACCGCCGCGATCAGCTCGGGGCGCAGCTCTCCGTCACGGCACAGCCGCTCCACGGCGCCGGTGATGCCGACCGAGCCGACCGGCATGCGGCGCCGGTCGTGGATGGGGGCGGCCAGGGAGGCGACGCCCTCCCAGGTCTCCTCGACGTCCGCCGCGTACCCGCGGGCGCGCGTGACGTCGAGGATGTGCTCGAAGCCCTCCGGCTCGCACACCGTCCGGTCGGTGAACGCCTTGCGGTCGGACTCCAGCGCCTCGCTGTGCGCGACGGGGTCGTAGGCGGACAGCACCTTGCCCAGCGCCGTGGAGTGCAGCGGCTGCATGGCCCCGATCTCCAGGACCTGCCGGCTGTCGTCGGGCCGGAAGACGTGGTGCACGATCAGCACGCCCTGCTGGTGCAGGACGCCCAGGTAGACGCTCTCGCCGCTGGACCGGGCCAGGTCGTCGGTCCACACCAGGGCGCGCGCCCGCAGCTCGTGCACATCGAGGTAGGTGGTGCCGAGGCGCAGCAGCTCGGCGCCCAGCTGGTAGCGCCCGGAGGCGTCGTCCTGCTCCACGAAGCCCTCCTGCTGGAGGGTGCGCAGTATGCCGTGGGCCGTGCCCTTGGCCAGGCCCAGCGACGAGGCGATGTCCGACAGGCCGAGCCGCCGCTCGCCGCCCGCGAGCAGCCGCAGCATCGCGGCCGCCCGTTCGAGCGACTGGATGTTCCGTGCCATCGCCGTACTGCCTCCGTCCCCTTCGACCGCCGACCAGCGGCGTCCGCAGCCCCTCGTTCGGCAATGTCGAACACTACCGGTCGATGCCGACCTCTCGCTAATGGCGAGTCACCATTTGTTGCGTCGGCAGCGCGAGATGTGTCGCTCAGCGGGCTCGCGCGTGGTGCGGCAGGCTGGTCGCAGCCGCCTCATACGGTGCACTGCGGGCGCCCGGCCGCCATCCGCGTCCGCCTCGTGGACGCCCTGCCCATCCCGGGCGACTCCCGGTTAGGCTGGCGCCGTGCGCCGATCCCCGGGGTGACCTCCGGGTGTCCGGGAAGCCGCATAGCCGACAGCCGTCGCATTTGAGGGAGCCCTTACATGGCCTCGTTGCCGCCGACCCCTTCCGCAGACAGCCGGACCCGTGTGTCCGCCCTTCGAGAGGCCCTGGCCGGCCGTGTGGTCGTGGCCGACGGGGCCATGGGCACCATGCTCCAGGCGCAGGATCCGACGCTCGAGGACTTCCAGAACCTCGAGGGCTGCAACGAGATCCTGAACCTGACCCGGCCGGACATCGTCCGTTCCGTCCACGACGCGTACTTCGCGGTGGGCGTCGACTGCGTCGAGACCAACACCTTCGGCGCCAACCACACCGCCGCGGCGGAGTACGAGATCTCCGACCGTGTGCACGAGCTGTCCGAGGCGGGTGCCCGGATCGCCCGCGAGGTGGCCGACGAGTACGCCGCCCGGGATGGCCGCCAGCGCTGGGTCCTGGGCTCCATCGGCCCCGGCACCAAGCTGCCCACCCTCGGCCACGTCACCTACACCGCCATCCGCGACGGCTACCAGGCCAACGCCGAGGGCCTGCTCGCGGGCGGCGCGGACGCGCTGCTCGTGGAGACCACCCAGGACCTGCTCCAGACGAAGGCGTCCGTCCTGGGCGCCCGCCGGGCCATGGAGGCCACCGGCGTCGAGGTGCCCCTGCTCTGCTCGATGGCCTTCGAGACCACCGGCACCATGCTGCTCGGCTCCGAGATCGGCGCGGCCCTGACCGCTCTGGAGCCCCTCGGCATCGACATGATCGGCCTGAACTGCTCCACCGGCCCCGCCGAGATGAGCGAGCACCTGCGCTATCTGACGCGCCACTCGCGCATCCCGCTGCTGTGCATGCCGAACGCCGGTCTGCCGATCCTCACCAAGGACGGCGCCCACTTCCCGCTCGACCCCGAGGGCCTGGCCGACGCCCAGCAGAACTTCGTCCAGGACTACGGCCTCTCCCTCGTCGGCGGCTGCTGCGGCACCACCCCCGAGCACCTGCGTCAGCTGGTCGAGCGGGTCCGCGACGTCACCCCGACCGAGCGCGACCCGCAGCCCGAGCCGGGCGCCGCCTCGCTCTACCAGAGCGTGCCGTTCCGGCAGGACACCTCCTACCTGGCCATCGGTGAGCGCACCAACGCCAACGGCTCGAAGAAGTTCCGCGAGGCCATGCTGGAGGGCCGCTGGGACGACTGTGTGGAGATGGCCCGGGAGCAGATCCGCGAGGGCGCGCACATGCTGGACCTGTGCGTGGACTACGTCGGCCGGGACGGCGTCGCCGACATGGAGGAACTGGCCGGGCGTTTCGCGACCGCCTCCACGTTGCCGATCGTGCTGGACTCCACCGAGGTCGACGTCATCCGGGCCGGGCTGGAGAAGCTCGGCGGCCGCGCGGTGATCAACTCGGTGAACTACGAGGACGGTGACGGACCCGAGTCCCGCTTCGCCAAGGTCACGCAGCTCGCCAGGGAGCACGGCGCCGCCCTCATCGCGCTGACCATCGACGAGGAGGGCCAGGCCCGCACCGCGGAGAAGAAGGTCGAGATCGCCGAACGGCTCATCGACGACCTGACCGGCAACTGGGGCATCCACGAGGAGGACATCCTCGTCGACTGCCTGACCTTCACCATCTGCACCGGCCAGGAGGAGTCCCGGGGGGACGGCGTCGCCACCATCGAGGGCATCCGCGAGCTGAAGCGGCGCCACCCGAAGGTGCAGACCACGCTCGGCCTGTCCAACATCTCCTTCGGCCTCAACCCGGCCGCCCGCATCCTGCTGAATTCCGTCTTCCTCGACGAGTGCGTCAAGGCGGGCCTGGACTCGGCGATCGTGCACGCGTCGAAGATCCTGCCGATCGCCCGCTTCAGCGAGGAGGAGGTCCAGACGGCTCTGGACCTCATCTACGACCGCCGCGCCGAGGGCTACGACCCGCTGCAGAAGCTGATGCAGCTGTTCGAGGGCGCCACCGCCAAGTCCCTGAAGGCCGGCAAGGCCGAGGAGCTGGCCGCGCTGCCGCTGGACGAGCGCCTGAAGCGGCGCATCATCGACGGCGAGCGCAACGGACTGGAGGCCGACCTGGACGAGGCCCTCCAGCAGCGGCCGGCGCTGGACATCGTCAACGAGACGCTGCTGGACGGCATGAAGGTCGTCGGCGAGCTGTTCGGCTCCGGCCAGATGCAGCTGCCGTTCGTGCTGCAGTCCGCGGAGGTCATGAAGACGGCGGTGGCCCATCTGGAGCCGCACATGGAGAAGAGCGACGAGGCGGGCAAGGGCACCATCGTGCTGGCCACCGTGCGCGGCGACGTGCACGACATCGGCAAGAACCTCGTCGACATCATCCTGTCCAACAACGGCTACAACGTGGTCAACCTCGGCATCAAGCAGCCGGTCTCCGCGATCCTGGACGCCGCCGAGGAGCACAAGGCCGACGTCATCGGCATGTCCGGACTCCTGGTCAAGTCCACCGTGATCATGAAGGAGAACCTGGAGGAGCTGAACCAGCGCGGCCTGGCGGCGAACTTCCCGGTCATCCTGGGCGGCGCCGCCCTCACCCGCGCCTACGTCGAGCAGGACCTGCACGAGATCTACGAGGGCGAGGTCCGCTACGCCCGCGACGCCTTCGAGGGCCTGCGCCTGATGGACGCCCTGATCGGCGTCAAGCGGGGCGTGCCCGGCGCCAAGCTCCCCGAGCTGAGGCAGCGCCGTGTCCGGGCCACCGCCCCGGCCGCCGTGGAGGAGCGCCCCGAGGAGGGCCACGTCCGCTCCGACGTCGCCACCGACAACCCCGTCCCGAAGGCACCCTTCCAGGGCACCCGCGTGATCAAGGGCATCCAGCTCAAGGAATACGCGAGCTGGCTCGACGAGGGCGCCCTGTTCAAGGGCCAGTGGGGCCTGAAGCAGGCCCGCACCGGCGAGGGCCCCTCCTACGAGGAGCTCGTCGAGACCGAGGGCCGACCCCGGCTGCGCGGCCTGCTCGACCGGCTCCAGACGGAGAACCTGCTGGAGGCGGCCGTGGTCTACGGCTACTTCCCGTGCGTCTCCAAGGACGACGACCTGATCATCCTGGACGAGCAGGGCAACGAGCGCACCCGCTTCACCTTCCCGCGTCAGCGCCGTGGCCGCCGCCTGTGTCTGGCCGACTTCTTCCGCCCGGAGGAGTCCGGCGAGACGGACGTCGTGGGCCTCCAGGTCGTCACCGTCGGCTCGCGCATCGGCGAGGAGACCGCGCGGCTCTTCGAGGCCAACGCCTACCGGGACTACCTCGAACTGCACGGCCTGTCCGTGCAGCTGGCCGAGGCGCTCGCCGAGTACTGGCACGCGCGCGTGCGCTCCGAACTCGGCTTCGCGGGCGAGGACCCGGACGAGATGCAGGGCATGTTCGAGCTGAAGTACCGGGGCGCCCGCTTCTCCCTCGGCTACGGTGCCTGCCCGAACCTGGAGGACCGCGCGAAGATCGCCGACCTGCTCCAGCCGGAGCGCATCGGCGTCCACCTGTCCGAGGAGTTCCAGCTCCACCCCGAGCAGTCCACGGACGCGATCGTGATCCACCACCCGGAGGCGAAGTACTTCAACGCCCGCTGAGCGGCCTTTCCGGTGCACGTCACAGCGCCCCCGGGCGTATGCATGATGTGCCCCGGGGCACAGCGGTTAAACGAGGCACTTCGCTCGCAGACGTCGTAGAATGGTCGGTCCACTGCAGGCCGGTTCCCCGTGCGGGAACCGGCCTGATCGTCCCTCAAGGAGGTAGGTGGATGACCAGTACGGTCCCCGCGCTCAGTACCCGTACGGCCGATGGGTCGGCCCTGCAGGCCGTGCTCCTCGACATGGACGGCACCCTCGTGGACACGGAGGGCTTCTGGTGGGACGTCGAGGTCGAGGTCTTCGCCTCCCTCGGCCACACACTCGACGACTCCTGGCGCCATGTCGTGGTCGGCGGCCCCATGACCCGCAGCGCGGGCTTCCTGATCGAGGCCACCGGCGCCGACATCCCGCTCGACGAACTCACGGTGCTGCTGAACGACGGCTTCGAGGAGCGCATCGGCCGCGCGCTGCCGCTGATGCCGGGCGCCGGCCGGCTGCTGGCCGAGCTGTACGAGTACGAGATCCCCACGGCCCTGGTCTCCGCCTCGCACCGGCGCATCATCGACAAGGTGCTGGACTCGCTGGGCGCGCACCATTTCGGCCTGACGGTTGCCGGTGACGAGGTGCCGCGCACCAAGCCCCACCCCGACCCTTACCTGAAGGCAGCCGTCGGGCTGGGCGCGGAGCCGGCCCGGTGCGCCGTCATCGAGGACACCGCGACCGGGGTCGCCGCGGCCGAGGCGGCGGGCTGCCACGTCGTGGCCGTACCTTCGGTGGCCCCCATCACCCCGGCCCTCCGCCGTACGGTCGTCAGCTCCCTGGAAGAGGTCGACCTGACTTTTCTGCACGGTCTGATGACGGAAATGCGCTAGGTGTTCACCCAGCGTGCAGTGGAGTTAGGGCGGTAATTCCGAAGGGGAATTCGCCCCCCTCCGGCGGCTGAATTCCCGTACCTTCGAACCCGTTTACGTGTGTGACGTTCCCCACGTGAATCGGGGTCGACACTGGATCCGCCATGTGCTGCGTACCCCCTTCAGGGGGTCATCGGCGTGCCCTTGTGTCCCGATTGGTGGAACGCTGTACCAAAGCTTCCGCTGACGGTCTTTCGGTGTGTCCACGCCCGGTTCCGCAGCGTGATGGGCCCTCAACTCCGGTGGCTGCGAACCCTCGTGCAAGCGCGGACTAATCTCGTTGCGAGAACATCGCCCCACCTCCGTGATCCGCTGCGCCACCCCTGCATGCCGGATACACGGAGTCGACAGCTCTGGAGAAACTCGAGCATGAACCGCAAGACTTTGGTGCTGCCGGCCGTGATCGGCCTGCTCGCGCCGGTGCTCGCCGCCTGCGGCGGATCGGGCAGCGGGAGCGGCGACGACGGCGCGATCGTCGTCGGCACCACGGACCGGTTCACCGCCTCGAAGGACGCGCCCGCGCCCCTCGACCCGGCGTACGCCTACGACGTCGGCACCTGGAACATCCTGCGCCAGACCGTGCAGACCCTGATGATCCAGCCCCGCGGCGAGGGCGAGCCGGTGCCCGAGGCCGCCGAGCGCTGCGGCTTCACCGACACCGGCAACGAGCGCTACGCCTGCACCCTGCGCGACGGCCTGAAGTTCGCGAACGGCGACCCCGTCACCGCGGCCGACGTCAAGTACTCCATCGACCGCGCCCTCTCCCTCAAGGCCGACAGCGGAGTGTTCGCGCTGCTGTCCACCATCGACACCGTCGAGACACAGGGCGACCGCGAGATCATCTTCCATCTCAAGACCGCCGACGCGACCTTCCCGTACAAACTGTCGACGCCCGTCGCCGGCATCGTCGACCCCGACGACTATCCGAAGGACAGGC
Organism: Streptomyces sp. NRRL S-455; assembly: GCF_000717875.1. Taxonomy (GTDB): domain Bacteria; phylum Actinomycetota; class Actinomycetes; order Streptomycetales; family Streptomycetaceae; genus Streptomyces. The sequence continues at coordinate 182,608 of NZ_JOCT01000018.1, read as the reverse complement.
TGCGCGACGGCTTCGACCTCCAGGGCTCCGGCCCGTACACCCTCAAGGCCGACGTCGAGAACGGCGAGATGGTCAAGGCTGAGTTCACCCGGAACCCCGGTTACAAGGGGAGCCTGAAGGTGAGCAACGACAAGGTCTCCATGGTCTCCTTCAAGGACGCCGACGCCATGGGCGCGGCGCTGGACAAGGGCGACATCGACCTGATGACCCGCGCCATGTCCCCGAAGCAGATCCGGGAGCTCTCGGGCGACGCGGACACCGGCATCGACCTCGTCGAGATGTCCGGCCTGGAGATCCGCTACCTGGGCTTCAACACCGACGCCCCGACGGTGAAGTCCAAGACCGTGCGCCAGGCGATGGCCCAGGTCGTCAACCGCGGCGAACTGGTCTCCAAGGTCTACGGCTCCCAGGCCGAGCCGCTGTACTCGCTGGTCCCGGCCAGCGTCACCGGGCACTCCAACTCGTTCTTCAACAAGTACGGCGAGCCGAACGCCGTCAAGGCCCGTGCCCTGCTGAACCAGGCGAACATCACCACCCCGGTGAAGCTGACGCTGCACTACACGACCGACCACTACGGCCCGGCCACCAAGGAGGAGTTCGAGATCCTGCGCGACCAGCTGAACTCCAGTGGCCTGTTCGACGCCGACATCAAGGGCACGCCCTGGGACACGTTCCGCCCGGCCGAGAAGAAGGGCGAGTACGACGTCTACGGCATGGGCTGGTTCCCCGACTTCCCGGACGCCGACAACTTCCTCGCGCCGTTCCTGGACAAGGACAACACCCTCGGCTCGCCGTACGACAACAGCCAGATCCGCGACACCCTGATCCCGGACTCGCGCCGTGAGGCGGACCGGCTGTCCGCATCCAGCAGCCTGACGGATATTCAGGACATCGTCGCCACCGACGTGCCGGTGCTGCCACTGTGGCAGGGCAAGCAGTACGTCGCCGCGCGCGACGACATCACGGGTACCGCCTACGCGCTCAACTCCGCGTCGACGCTCCAGCTCTGGGAGCTCGGCCGGGGCGTGAGCGGCTGACGGACCCGCTGGAACCCCGGGGCCCCTGACCGTGGCCCCGGGGAACCGTGCCCCGGAGCCAGGGACATGCTCCGGGTGTTCTCGAGAACCGACGACAAGGCACACACGTGAACATTCGCAACCAGTGGCCGGTCCTGCCCATCGTGGCGGGGCTCGCCTCCGGCCTGCTGACCGGCTGCGGCTCGGAGACCGGAGACTCATCGGGGGACGGCTCCAACGTGGTGGTGGGGATGTCAGACGACGTCCTCGCCACGGACCCGGCCTCCGGCTACGACCCCGGCTCCTGGCTGTTGTTCAACAACGTTTTCCAGTCGCTGCTCAGCTTCCCCAAGGGCGCCACGGAACCCCAGCCGGAGGCCGCCGAGAGCTGCGCCTTCACGGACACGCAGAGCTCGGTCTACAGGTGCACGCTGAAGGACGGCCTCAAGTTCAGCAACGGTGACGCCCTCACCTCCGAGGACGTCAAGTTCTCCTTCGACCGGATGCTGAAGATCAACGACCCCGACGGGCCCGCGATCATGTTCCCCACGCTGGACGAGGTCGAGACGCCGGACGAGACGACGGTCGTCTTCCACCTCAACACGTCCGACGCCACCTTCCCCAGCAAGATCGCCTCCGGCGCCGGTTCCATCGTCAACCACAACGAGTACGACGCGGGCAAGCTGCGCAAGGACCGGCAGGCCGTCGGCTCCGGCCCCTACAAGCTCGACTCGTTCGACGGCGACCAGGCGGTCTTCTCCGTCAACGAGAACTACAAGGGCACCGCCAAGGTGAAGAACACCGGCGTGACCCTCAAGTTCTTCGACGGTGACCAGACCGCCCTGAAGCAGGCCATCCAGAACGAGGACATCGACATCGCCTACCGCGGCCTCACCGCGAGCGACATCGCCGACATGGAGAAGGCCGACGACGGCACCGGCACCGAGGTCGTCGAGGGAAGCAGCGCCGAGGTCCAGCACCTCGTGTTCAACATGGACGACCCGGTCGCCGGAAAGCTCGGCGTCCGCAAGGCCATCGCCCACCTGCTCGACCGCGAAGCCCTCATCAGGGACGTCTACCAGGGCACCGCGACCCCGCTGTACTCGATCATCCCGGCCGGCATCGGGGGCCACAACACGGCCTTCTTCGACACCTACGGCGCCCGCCCGTCCAAGTCCAAGGCCGAGGCCGCGCTGCGCGCCGACGGCATCACCGGCAAGGTGAAGCTGACCCTCTGGTCGACCCCGTCCCGCTACGGCCCGGCCACCGACCAGGAGTTGACCGCCATCGCCGGCCAGCTCAACGCCAGCGGCCTGTTCGACGCCAAGGTCAAGTCCGTGCCGTTCGGCCAGTACGAGAAGGACATCGCCGCCGGCAAGTACGGCGTGTACGTGAAGGGCTGGGTGCCCGACTACCCGGACGCCGACAACTTCACGGCGCCCTTCTTCGGCCAGGACAACGTGCTGGGCAACAACTACGAGAACAACACCATCACCGGCTCGCTCATCCCTCGTACCGCCGCCCTGACCAACCGCGCCTCCACCGACAAGGAGTTCGGTGAGCTCCAGGACATCGTCGCCGACGAGCTGCCCGTCCTGCCGGTGTGGCAGGCCAAGCAGTACGCGGTCGTCCGCGACGGCGTCTACGGTCTGGAGTACTGCCTCGACGCGTCGACCGTGTTCCGCTTCTGGGAGCTGAGCAAGGACGCCTGACACACACACGGAATGAGGCCGCCCCTGCTCCCGGCAGAGGGCGGCCTCGTCGCACCGGGGGTTACTGCGCTCCGGGGCGCACCAGCCCGCTCTCGTACGCGTACACCGCGGCCTGCACGCGGTCGCGCAGGCTCAGCTTGGTGAGCACATGCCCGACATGCGTCTTGACGGTGGTCTCGCTGACGAACAGGTCGGCGGCGATCTCGGCGTTGGACAGCCCGCGCGCCACCAGCTTCAGCACCTCGACCTCGCGGTCGGTGAGCGTGTGCAGCGTGTCCGGCACCGGCTCGTCGCCGGACGGCAGATGCGTGGCGTACTTGTCGAGCAGGCGGCGCGTGATGCTCGGCGCGAGCATCGCCTCGCCCGCGGCCACGACCCGGATCGCCTGCACCAGCTCATTGGCCGGCGCGTCCTTCAGCAGGAAGCCGCTGGCACCGGCGCGCAGCGCCTCCACCACGTACTCGTCCAGGTCGAAGGTGGTCAGCACCAGCACCTTCGCCGGGCCGTCCCGCCCGGGGCCGGTGATCTGCCGGGTCGCCTCCACACCGTCCATCCGCGGCATGCGGATGTCCATCAGGACCACGTCGGGCTGCAGAGCCCGCACCTTGTCGAGCGCCTGTAGGCCGTCTCCGGCCTCGCCCACGACCGCGATGTCCTGCTCGGCCTCCAGGATCATCCGGAAGCCCGTACGGAGCAGCGGCTGGTCGTCGACCAGTAGGACGCGGATGGCCACGTGAGTCTCCTTCGCTAGTCCCGCCCATTCTGCCCTGCGCGGACCTGCTCGGCTCAGGCGCCCTCACCGTCCGCGGCCGTGTCCCCTTGGGGGAGAGGCAGCGGATACGGCGGGGGAGTGCCGCCGAACTCGGGGCAGTGGGCCTGGTGGTCGCACCAGCCGCACAGTTTCGTCGGCCGCGGCCGCCAGTCGCCCGTCTCGGTCGCCCGCCGGATCGCCTCCCACAGCGCCAGCAGCTTGCGCTCGACCCGCTCCAGATCGGCGAGGACGGGGTCGTACGTCAGCACCTCGCCGCTGCCGAGATAGACCAGCTGGAGCCGCCGCGGCACGACGTTCTTCAGCCGCCACACGACGAGCGCGTAGAACTTCATCTGGAACAGGGCGCCCTCGGAGTACTCGGGCCTGGGCGCCTTCCCCGTCTTGTAGTCGACGATCCGGACCTCGCCCGTGGGCGCCACGTCGACCCGGTCGATGATCCCGCGCAGCCGCAGCCCGGACTCCAGCTCCGCCTCGACGAACAGCTCCCGCTCGGCCGGCTCCAGCCGGCTGGGGTCCTCCAGCGTGAACCAGCGCTCGACGAGCTGCTCCGCCTCGCCCAGCCAGCGCGCCAGCCGCTCGCCCTGCGGATCGTCGGCGAACAGCTCCACGACCTCGGGTCGCGTCTCGCGCAGCCGGTCCCACTGGCCCGGGATCAGCGCCTTCGCCCGAGGCGCCGTGCGCTCGGCGGCCGGGGCGTCGAAGAGCCGCTCCAGGACCGCGTGCACCAGGGTGCCCCTCGTCGCCGCCTCGCTCGGCTTCTCCGGCAGCCGGTCGATGACCCGGAAGCGGTAGAGCAGCGGGCACTGCATGAAGTCGCCGGCACGTGAGGGGGACAGCGAGGCGGGCGGTATGGCGGCGGGCACGGTCTCGGTCGCGGTCTCCATGGCGGTCTTCACGGCCGCGTCCACTGCCGCGTCCGCGGTCGTCTCCGCGGGCCCGGCCGGGACCGGCGGACCGGCAGCCGCGGCCGGGCTGCTGTCGGGCTGCGCCGCGCCCTCGGTGCTCGTCTCCATGCCTCAGACCATACGGCCCGCCACTGACAGTGACCCAGCCACGGGCCCCACCGTGGCGCGAGGCGGACGGGGACAGGGGGAAACACAGGGGTGCCGGGGAGAAACGCGGCTCGACGGACGCATACCATCGACTCGAGAACCTCCCGTCCGGCAGGTGCGGGAGACGCTTCGAACGAGGGGACACCGGTGGACGAGAGCGGCGGGCGCGGGCAGCCGCGGTCCGGCAACGACGAGTCGGCCGAACGCCACGCGGGACCTCCGGCCCGGGCCACCGACCCGACTCCCGCCGACGAACGGCCCGCGGACGGACGGCGGTTCACCCCCGAGCGTGACGACGACGCCGCTTCCGCGACACCACAGCCGGAGGAACACACCGGTTCCGGCGGCCACTCGTCCGCGCGGGCGCCTCGGGCAGCCGGCTCGGCTCCGGACCGGGCACCCGCCACCGGGGACCGCCCGGCCGGGCAGGCTCCCGGACCGACGGCGGACTCGGCGACCGGCCAGGACACCGACGGCCCGCAGCCACCGCCACGGCCGGCAAGCTCCGCGGACGCCTCTCAGACCCGGCCGGGGCGGGCCGATTCCGCGGACGGTTCGCAGGCTCCCCGAGGGCCGGCCGACTCCGCCGACGACCGCCAGGCCCCGCGAGGGCCGGCCGACTCAGCCGGCGGCTCGGCGGCGCAAGCCGGTCCGGAACCCTCCCGTTACGCAGGTGCCGACGGTTCCGGCGCTGCCCCCGCCCAGGGCGAGCGCGACGGAACCCGTTCACCCGAGGGCGACACGCACCCCGACCGCTCCTACGCCCGCGGCCCCCACGCGGCCCCTGCCCCCGGCGAGCCCGACGCGGACCGCCGGCCCACGGCGCCGGCCCAGGACGCGGCTGGTCCCCACCGCCGCCCCGAGCCTCCTGCCCCCGCCGACGGCCCCCTGGCCCACTCCGCCGACGGCAAGGGCCCCGCCCCCCAGCGGCCCCCGGAACCACGAGGCGGGCTGCTCATGGGACGGCCGTTCGGGGTACCCGTGTACGTCGCGCCCAGCTGGTTCCTCGTCGCGGCGCTGATCACCTGGGTGTTCGGCGGACAGCTGGAACGAGTGCTGCCCGAGCTCGGTGCCGCCCGCTACCTGGTCTCCCTGTTCTTCGCGGTCGCCTTCTACGCCTCCGTACTCGTCCACGAGCTGGCCCACACGGTCGCCGCCCTCCGCTTCAAGCTCCCGGTCCGCCGCATCCAGCTCCAGTTCTTCGGCGGCGTCTCCGAGATCGAGAAGGAGGCCGAGACCCCCGGCCGCGAGTTCGTGCTCGCCTTCGTCGGTCCGCTGCTCTCCCTCGTCCTGGCCGGCGTCTTCTACGGCGCCCTGCAAGCCGTGGAACCCGGTACCGTCCCGGCTGTGCTGCTGGCCGGCCTGATGATCTCCAACCTCATCGTGGCCGCGTTCAACCTGCTGCCCGGCCTGCCCCTCGACGGCGGCCGTATGCTCCGCGCCGTCGTCTGGAAGCTCACCGGCAAGCCGATGAGCGGCACCGTCGTCGCCGCCTGGGTCGGCCGCTTCCTCGCCGTCTCCGTCCTGATCGGCCTGCCCCTGCTGACCCAGTCCGGCGCACTCGGCACCGACGCCGCTGACAACGTCGGCATGGACACCGTCCTGGACGCACTGCTCGCCGCCATCCTCGCCGCGATCATCTGGACCGGCGCCGGCAACAGCCTGCGCATGGCCCGGCTGCGCGAGCACCTCCCCGAACTGCGCGCCCGTGCGCTCACCCGCCGTGCCGTCCCGGTCGAATCCCACACCCCCCTCTCCGAGGCCCTGCGCCGGGCCAACTCCGCCGGCGCCCGCGCCCTGGTCGTCGTCGACGCGAACGGCAGTCCGGTCTCCCTCGTCCGTGAGGCCGCCATCGCCGGCGTACCCGAACACCGCCGCCCCTGGGTCGCCGTCAGCGGCCTCGCCCAGGAGCTCACCGACGGCATGCGCGTCTCGGCGGAACTCTCGGGAGAGGAACTGCTGGACGCCCTGCGCGCCACCCCCGCCACCGAGTACCTGGTGGTGGAGGAGACCGGTGAGATCTACGGCGTGCTGTCGGCGGCCGACGTCGAGCGCGCCTTCGTGAAGGCGATGGCGAGGCCGTCCTAGTGCCTGCCGCGGCACCAGTGGTCGGCGGCCCTCCCGGCTGCCGGTAGGCTGGTCACATGTCCGAACCGACCGGTGCCGCCCGCAGGCGCGGGCCCTTCAAGGTCGGGGACCAGGTACAGCTGACCGACCCCAAGGGCCGCCACTACACGTTCACGCTCGAGGCCGGAAAGAACTTCCACACCCACAAGGGTTCTTTCCCGCACGACGAACTGATCGGTGCTCCCGAGGGCAGCGTTGTCCGCACCACGGGAAACGTCGCCTACCTCGCGCTGCGCCCCCTGCTCCCCGACTACGTCCTGTCCATGCCCCGCGGGGCGGCCGTCGTCTACCCGAAGGACGCGGGGCAGATCCTCGCCTTCGCGGACATCTTCCCCGGCGCCCGCGTCGTGGAGGCCGGCGTGGGCTCCGGCTCGCTCAGCAGTTTCCTGCTGCGCGCCATCGGCGACCAGGGCATGCTGCACAGCTACGAGCGCCGCGCGGACTTCGCCGAGATCGCCCAGGCGAACGTGGAGCGCTACTTCGGCGGCCCGCACCCCGCCTGGCAGCTCACCGTCGGCGATCTCCAGGACAACCTGTCCGACACCGACGTGGACCGCGTCATTCTCGACATGCTCGCCCCCTGGGAGTGCCTGGAGGCCGTCTCCAAGGCGCTCGTCCCCGGCGGCATCCTCTGCTGCTACGTCGCCACCACCACGCAGCTCGCCCGGACCGTCGAGTCCATCCGCGAGATCGGCTGCTTCAACGAGCCGACCTCATGGGAGACGATGATCCGCAACTGGCACATCGAGGGCCTGGCCGTCCGCCCGGACCACCGGATGATCGGCCACACCGGCTTCCTGCTCACCGCCCGCCGCCTCGCCGACGGGGTCGAGCCGCCCATGCGCCGCCGCCGCCCGGCCAAGGGCGCCTACGGCGAGGACTACGCCGGACCCAACGCCGACGGCGGCAACGGCCGCTGAGACCGCCCGTCCCTCGCACAACGAACAGGCGCGGTGGCGGAGTTCCCGGAGCCACTCCGGAACTCCGCCACCGCGCCTCTCGGTTGCCACCGCGTGGTGCCGCGGGGACACGGGCTTGCTGACAGAGCGGCAGGAACCGTAACTCTTCTGACTTCCCCGGCACCGGACATGCACACCCCGCCGTTCCCTCGTGGTGTGACGTGTGGCACCATGCTGGCCACCGCACCCCACCGGCACAGCCTCAGGAGACTCTCCTAGTGCAGCCTTCCGCCGTCCCGGAGCTCGCCCACACCCACACCCGCCCGATCCACTGGCTCGCCACCGCCACGGCCGTCGCCGGCGTCGTGGCCCTGTCCTCGCTGCTGCAGCCGGATGCCGCGACGGCGGCCCAGGCAGCCGGTCCCCGGGCGAAGAGCGCCCCGGCGCACAGCGCTCCGCCCGACCCGGCCGCGGTGACGTTCCCGATCGAGTGCGGACCGGTACGGGCGGTGGTGAAGAAGAAGGCCTCCGGAGATCTCGACGGCGACGGCAACCCCGAGACGGTGGCCGTGGTCCACTGCGACTCCCCGATGGGCACGCCGCCCGACGGCGTGTACGTCCTCACCCAGGACGGCGAGGGAGGGAAGCCCCGTGTGGTGGCCACGCTGCTCGGCCCCGAGGACCGCACCAACGTCAGCGACTTCGCCGTGCACGGCGGCGCCGTCACGGCCACGCTCCTCGGCTACTCGTCGTCCGACGTGCCGCGTTGCTGCCCCGACGTGAAGAGCGACGTGAAATGGCGTTGGCAGAACGGCGCGTTCGTCCGCTCGACGCCGTCAGGGGCCCGCAGCGTGTGAAGCCGGCGTGGCGCCGGTGTGTGAGATATCAGACAGTATTAACGCAGCGTACGGAAATGGTCACTGCGCGTCCGGTCCGTAGACCTCGGTGCTGTCCGAAACTCGACGCACGTGGATGCACTCGCCCGGACACTCCTTCGCGGAGTCGATCACGTCCGTGAGTAGCGGCAGCGGAACGGGCGTTGTCGCGCCCTTGTCCTGGAGCAACTCGTCGTCGGCGCTCTTCACATAGGCCAGACCGTCGATGTCCAGCTCGAACACCTCGGGCGCGTACTGGGCGCAGATGCCGTCGCCGGTACACAGGTCCTGGTCGATCCAGACCTCCAGCGCCTCGCCCTCGACTCCGGCCTCCTGCTGCACGCTCATGTCTCCTGCCGTTTCATACGTCGAGCCGTGTCGGGAATCCGGCCAGCTCTGACGGGTGTTGAACGCTTCGACCCTACCTCCGGCTGGGTTCCAATCATGTTCGCTGGGTATTCCCCTGGCGTGAGGGAGAGCGCAAGGGTGAAGATCGGACACACCCCGACCGTCTTTGTGATCTAGGGGTTTCAATCGACACCCGCCCAGGTAGGGTCTGGAAGCGTCCAGCTCCCCTTGGAGGAGGTGAGGACCGTGGCAGCCCACGACGACGACATGAACCGCGGCATCCGCCCGGGACGCGGGTCCGACGACCCGGCCGGGCAGATCGCCTACCTTGAGCAGGAGATCGCCGTCCTGCGACGCAAGCTCGCCGACTCTCCGCGACACACGAGGATTCTCGAAGAGCGGATCGTCGAGCTGCAGACCAATCTGGCCGGCGTGTCCGCACAGAACGAGCGACTCGCCAACACACTCCGTGAGGCCCGGGATCAGATCGTGGCCCTCAAGGAGGAGGTCGACCGGCTCGCGCAGCCGCCGGCCGGCTTCGGGGTCTTCCTGCAGGCGAACGAGGACGGTACGGCCGACATCTTCACCGGCGGCCGCAAGCTCAGGGTGAACGTCAGCCCCAGCGTCGAGCTCGACGAGCTCCGGCGCGGCCAGGAAGTGATGCTCAACGAAGCTCTCAACGTGGTCGAGGCCATGGAGTACGAGAGCGTCGGCGACATCGTCACACTGAAGGAGATCCTCGAGGACGGTGAGCGGGCCCTGGTGCTCGGGCACACCGACGAGGAGCGGGTGGTGCGGCTCGCCGAGCCGCTGCTGGACGTCACCATCCGCCCCGGCGACGCCCTGCTCCTGGAGCCCCGCTCCGGATACGTCTACGAGGTCGTCCCGAAGAGCGAGGTCGAGGAGCTCGTCCTCGAAGAGGTCCCCGACATCGGCTACGAGCAGATCGGCGGACTCGGCGGCCAGATCGAGGCCATCCGGGACGCCGTGGAGCTCCCGTACCTCTACCCGGACCTGTTCAAGGAGCACGAACTGCGGCCGCCGAAGGGCGTCCTGCTGTACGGGCCCCCCGGATGCGGTAAGACCTTGATCGCGAAGGCCGTGGCCAACTCGCTGGCCAAGAAGGTCGCCGAGGTGACCGGCCAGGCCGCCGGCAAGAGCTTCTTCCTCAACATCAAGGGCCCCGAGCTGCTGAACAAGTACGTCGGTGAGACGGAGCGGCAGATCCGCCTCGTCTTCCAGCGGGCCCGTGAGAAGGCCAGCGAGGGCACGCCCGTCATCGTCTTCTTCGACGAGATGGAGTCCCTCTTCCGCACCCGTGGCTCCGGCGTCAGCTCGGACGTGGAGAACACCATCGTCCCGCAGCTGCTCGCCGAGATCGACGGTGTGGAGGGCCTGCAGAACGTGGTCGTGATCGGCGCCTCCAACCGTGAGGACATGATCGACCCCGCCATCCTGCGGCCCGGCCGGCTGGACGTGAAGATCAAGATCGAGCGTCCGGACGCCGAGGCGGCCAAGGACATCTTCGGCAAGTACCTCACCGAGCGCCTCCCGCTGCACGGCGACGACCTCGCCGAGCACGGCGGCTCCAAGGCCTCCACCGTCCAGAGCATGATCCAGACGGCCGTCGAACAGATGTACGCTGAGTCCGAGGAAAACCGCTTCCTGGAGGTCACTTACGCCAATGGTGACAAGGAAGTCCTGTACTTCAAGGACTTCAATTCCGGCGCCATGATCGAGAACATCGTGGGCCGCGCCAAGAAGATGGCGATCAAGGACTTCCTCGAGAAGAACCAGAAGGGTCTCCGCGTCTCCCACCTCCTCCAGGCCTGCGTGGACGAGTTCAAGGAGAACGAGGACCTGCCGAACACCACCAACCCGGACGACTGGGCCCGGATCTCCGGAAAGAAGGGCGAGCGGATCGTGTACATCCGTACGCTCATCACCGGAAAGCAGGGCGCGGACACCGGACGCTCCATCGACACGGTGGCGAACACCGGTCAGTACCTGTAAAAGGCAGGGCGGCTGCGGGTGCCCTCGGCGGGTACCCGCAGCCGACTGTTTTTCAGGCCACGGCTGGAGCAACGCAATGACGCAAATGATCTCCCCACCAGCGCAAAGGCGTTCTAGGCTCTTGCGTACCGCCGAGTCGCGCAGTGCGGGGACGGGTACCGCACACGCAACCGAGCGCCAGCGGTATCTGAGCGGCGCCCACGACCGAGGGCGCCGCCGGGCAAGGAGGGCCGCATGACCGTACGGCGAGTAATGGGCATCGAGACGGAGTACGGGATCTCCGTCCCCGGCCACCCCAACGCCAATGCCATGCTCACCTCGTCCCAGATCGTGAACGCCTACGCGGCGGCGATGCACCGGGCCCGCCGGGCCCGCTGGGACTTCGAGGAGGAGAACCCGCTGCGGGACGCGCGAGGCTTCGACCTCGCCCGCGAGGCCGCCGACTCCAGCCAGCTCACCGACGAGGACATCGGCCTGGCCAACGTGATCCTCACCAACGGCGCACGGCTCTACGTCGACCACGCGCACCCCGAGTACAGCGCCCCCGAGGTCACCAACCCCCGGGACGCCGTCCTCTGGGACAAGGCCGGCGAGCGGATCATGGCGGAGGCCGCGGAACGGGCCGCCCAGCTGCCCGGTGCCCAGCCGATCCACCTGTACAAGAACAACACCGACAACAAGGGCGCGTCCTACGGCACGCACGAGAACTACCTGATGAAGCGGGAGACCCCCTTCTCGGACATCGTGCGCCACCTGACGCCGTTCTTCGTCTCCCGTCAGGTGTTCACCGGAGCGGGCCGCGTCGGCATCGGTCAGGACGGGCACGAGCACGGCTTCCAGCTGAGTCAGCGAGCCGACTACTTCGAGGTCGAGGTCGGCCTCGAGACCACGCTCAAGCGCCCCATCATCAACACCCGCGACGAGCCGCACGCGGACGCCGAGAAGTACCGCCGTCTGCACGTGATCATCGGCGACGCGAACCTGTCGGAGATCTCGACCTACCTGAAGCTGGGTACGACGGCCCTCGTCCTGTCGATGATCGAGGACGGCTTCATCGCGGTGGACCTGGCGGTCGACCAGCCCGTTCGTACGCTGCACCAGGTCTCGCACGACCCCTCGCTCAAGCGCCTCGTCACACTCCGCAGCGGCCGGACGCTGACCGCGGTCCAGCTGCAGATGGAGTACTACGAGCTCGCGCGCAAGTACGTGGAGGAGCGGTTCGGGGCGGACGCCGACGACCAGACCAAGGACGTGCTGTCCCGCTGGGAGGACACCCTCACCCGTCTGGAGCACGACCCGATGAGCCTGGCCGGCGAGCTGGACTGGGTCGCCAAGCGGGAACTCATGGAGGGCTACCGGCGCCGGGACGACCTGGACTGGGACGCGGCACGGCTGCACCTCGTCGACCTCCAGTACGCCGACGTGCGCCCCGAGAAGGGCCTGTACAACCGTCTGGTGGCCCGCGGGCGCATGAAGCGCCTGCTGGGCGAGGCGGACATCGAGCGGGCCCGTACGGCGCCTCCTGAGGACACGCGGGCGTACTTCCGCGGCCGCTGCCTGGAGCAGTACGCGGACGACGTCGCGGCGGCCTCCTGGGACTCCGTGATCTTCGACCTGCCGGGCCGGGACTCCCTGCAGCGCGTTCCAACCCTGGAACCGCTTCGCGGAACGCGTAATCACGTCAAGGAGCTCCTGGACCGCTGCCGCACCGCGGAAGACCTGGTCAGGGTCCTGTCCGGCGGGTGAGCGCGGTTCGCGGGTACTCGCGGGTACTCGGGAGAAGCCGGCCGGGCAGGGTGGAAAGTCCCTGGTCCGGGAATCATCGAGGTGGTCCCCGTACGTTGGAGAAACTGCGGGGCCATTGTCAGACCCGGCGAGTAGGGTCTGATCTTGACCGAGCAACTGTGTCGGGCGAAACCGAGCGGGGTGAGGGATATGGCGACCAAGGACACCGGCGGCGGACAGCAGAAGGCCACCCGGTCCACCGAGGAGGTCGAGGAGCAGGCCGCGGAGGCGCAGGCTTCGGAGGACCTCAAGGAGCGTCAGGAGAAGCTGAGCGACGACGTGGACTCCGTCCTCGACGAAATCGATGATGTGCTCGAAGAGAATGCCGAGGACTTCGTGCGCTCCTTCGTTCAAAAGGGTGGACAGTAAGGCGCCTGTGCCTTCATTCCGAAGGTGAATGGGTGCTTGGGTGACGGACGGGCGGAGCGTGGAGCGCTGTGCGCGGGGCATTCGGCGATTGACGCCCTCGTGCGCGGCGCTCCCGGCGTCAGCGGTAGTCCGTGCCCGGCGGCCCGCCGGTCGTGAGGGGCCGGTAAGTGCGGCGTCGCTCCGGCGGAGTTGGTGCCGCCGGGCATGTGGATCACCGCCGACGGACGGGTAGGGTCCGAGGCATACCGTGCCCCCGGTCGCAACCGGACCGGGGTTGTTCCAAGGATCGGCCCGACGTCACAGGGCGGGCTGTCACATACGTGGAAGGAATCGCGTGGAAGCCAACACTCGTAGCACCGGGCGTCTACCAGCTGCCTTCCTGACGCCAGGGTCCTCCTCCTTCATGGACTTCCTGTCCGAGCACCAGCCGGAGATCCTGCCCGGCAACCGGCAACTGCCTCCTACCAAGGGTGTGATCGAGGCACCGCACGGGACCACGATCGTCGCCGTGTCCTTCCCCGGTGGTGTCGTGCTCGCCGGTGACCGGCGGGCCACCATGGGCAACGTCATCGCGCAGCGGGACATCGAGAAGGTCTTCCCGGCCGATGAGTACTCGGCGGTGGGCATCGCCGGTACGGCGGGCCTGGCCGTGGAGATGGTGAAGCTGTTCCAGCTGGAGCTGGAGCACTTCGAGAAGGTCGAGGGCGCGCAGCTGTCGCTGGAGGGCAAGGCGAACCGGCTGTCGACGATGATCCGCTCGAACCTGGGGATGGCCATGCAGGGACTGGCCGTCGTTCCGCTGTTCGCCGGGTACGACGTGGACCGGGAGAAGGGGCGGATCTTCTCCTACGACGTCACGGGCGGGCGTTCCGAGGAGCAGGGCTACGCGGCCACCGGATCCGGGTCGATCTTCGCGCGCGGTGCGATGAAGAAGCTCTTCCGGGACGACCTGAGCGAGGCCGAGGCCACGACACTCGTGGTCCAGGCGCTGTACGACGCGGCAGACGACGACTCGGCGACCGGTGGTCCCGATGTCGCCCGCCGGATCTATCCCATCGTCACCGTGATCACCGAGGACGGCTTCCGCCGGCTCTCCGAGACCGAGGCGTCTGAGATCGCCCGCTCGGTCCTGGAGCGGCGACTGGAGCAGCCGGACGGTCCGCGGGCCGCGCTGCTGTAGGCGCCGGGCTGTCTCGTGAGGGTGGTCCAGTGAATCGACGGAATTCTGAAGAGAGGGACGGATAACCGGTGTCGACGCCGTTCTATGTCTCACCCCAGCAGCAGATGGCCGACCGGGCGGAGTACGCCCGCAAGGGCATCGCTCGTGGTCGCAGCCTGGTCGTGCTGCAGTTCGCCGACGGCATCGTGTTCGTCGGGGAGAACCCGTCCCGTGCGCTGCACAAGTTCAGCGAGATCTATGACCGGATCGGCTTCGCGGCCGCCGGCAAGTACAACGAGTACGAGAACCTGCGGATCGGCGGTGTGCGCTACGCCGACCTGCGGGGTTACACCTACGACCGGGACGATGTGACGGCCCGGGGCCTGGCGAACGTGTACGCGCAGACGCTGGGCACGATCTTCTCGAGTGTCGGGGAGAAGCCGTACGAGGTGGAGCTGGTCGTGGCCGAGGTCGGGGAGACCACGGAGCAGGACCAGATCTACCGGCTGCCGCATGACGGCTCCATCGTGGACGAGCACGGCTCGGTCGCGGTGGGGGGCAACGCTGAGCAGATCAGCAGCTACCTGGATCAGCGCCACCGGGACGACATGACGCTGGCCGAGGCGCTGAAGCTGGCGGTGCAGTCCCTGTCCCGCGACACGAACGGCAGTGAGCGGGAGATTCCCGCGGAGCGGCTGGAGGTGGCGGTGCTGGACCGTACGCGCCCGCAGAAGCGCAAGTTCAAGCGGATCAGTGGGCGTCAGCTGTCGAGGCTGCTGGAGGCGGACGGCGCGGGGTCGGCGACGGCCTCGGAGGCGGACGAGTCCGAGTCCGGAGACGACGAGTAGTCGCCTGTTGACGCGCGCCCCGGTCTTTCCTGGCCGGGGCGCGCGTCGCGCGTTGCGCCGGGTGGTGGGTCGGGGCCGCGCCGGGGGGTGTCCGTCCTCGGAACGGCGCGATGGGCTTGCCAACCAACCAACTGTCCGTTGACGCGCCAACCAGCTGCGGGCGGACACCCCCCGACACGTCCCCTTCCGTGCGTGCGCGGGTGCAGGCCGTCCTAGCTGCGGGCAGTCGTGCCGCTGGGGCGGCACGGGTGGGCGCAGCGGCACCCCGCTCCGCCGGGCTGCGGACCCACCCCCGGCCCCAGCACCAACACCGAGCACCTGCCTACGGCCGCGTCGGCGGCGCCGTAGAGCCCCGTACGACCAGCCGTACGGGAATGTCCCCACCCTCGGGCTCCCGGCCCTCCAGTACGGCCAGCAGCGCCCGCATACCCCGTTCCCCGAAGAGCTCCGCGTCCAGACGGACCGTCGTCAGTTCGGGATCGATCGCCGTGGCCAGGGCGAGGTCGTCCAGGCCCGTGACCGAGAGGTCGTCCGGGATGCGCAGACCGAGACGGCGAGCCGCCTTGTACGCCCCGGCAGCCAGTTTGTCGTCGTCGCAGACGAGGGCGGTGGGGTGGTGGGGGGCGGCCTCGGACAAGGCGCTCTCGGTCGCGGCGACGGCGCCCTCGATGGAGATCGGTGCGCGCACCGTACGGATCGACGTACCCGGCACCTGGTCCAAGCGCGCCGCCAGCTCTCGGGCTCGTACCTCGAAGGTCCAGGACGGCACGTCCGCCGCCAGGTGGAGGAAGTGGCGGTGGCCGAGGGAGAGCAGGTGTTCCGCGACCTGGCGGACACCGTCGGCGATGTCCAGGTTCACCGTGGCCGCCCCCAGGCTCCCCTCCGGGTCGCTGTCCAGCATCACCAGTGGCAGCTGGTCGCCGCGGATCGCGGTCAGTGCGTCGGCGGCCATGGACGAGGCGATCACGCCGTCCAGCGCGGCCTGGGCGGAGGCGAAGGGGTCGCGCGCGGGGCCGATGCCCTCGGGGGAGGGGTAGAGGACCACGCCGAAGCCGTGCTCGGCGGCGACGCGGGCGGCGCCGGTGTAGACGCCGGCGAAGAACTCCGTGGTGAGGGCGGGGACGACCAGGAGGACCGTGCGGGTGCGGCCCAGGCGCAGGTTGCGGGCGGCCAGGTTCGGGCGGTAGCCCAGGTCGCGGGCGGCCTCGCGGACGCGCTCGGCGGTCGTCTCCGAGACGCGTCCGCGCCACTTGTCCCCGAGGACCAGGGAGACCGCCGCCTGGGAGACGCCGGCGGCCTGGGCGACGTCCCGGCTCGTGGGTCGGGTGCTGCCTCGTGCCACCGTCGGCCTGCTCCTTCGTCTGGACTCCCGAACAGCGGACATGGTACGTATGGGAGCCGACGTTATACGTAAAACTTAGGGCGGGGGCACGGTTGTGGGATACCTGGAGATCCTTCGGGCGCGACACGCCGCCCGGCTGCTCGTCGGCACGCTGGTGGGCCGGCTGCCCAACGCCACGGCGGCCATCGCGATCCTGCTGTTCGTCCGGGCCGAGGGCGGTTCGTACAGTCTCGCGGGGGCGCTCGCGGCCGTGTACGGCGTCGCCAACGCCGTGGGGCAGCCGGTGCTGGGCAGGCTCGTGGACCTGCGTGGGCAGCCGCGTGTGCAGTTGCCCGCGGCGGTCCTGTCGGGGCTGGCGATGGCGGCCTTCGCCTTCGCCGGTATCGGGTCGCTGCCCCTCGCGTATGCCGCCGTGGCGGCTGCCGGGCTCTTCACGCCTCCCCTGGAGGGCGGGCTGCGGGCGCTGTGGCCCTCGGTCCTCCGGAAGGAGAACCAGGTGCACACCGCGTACGCCATGGACGCCGTGGCGCAGGAGGTGATGTTCACCGTCGGGCCGTTGCTGGTGACGCTGTGCGTGTCCCTGTGGTCGGCCCAGGCCGCGCTGCTGGTGCTGAACGTGGTCGGGGTGCTGGGGGCGCTGTCCGTGGTCGTGTCGCCGCCCTCGCGCGCCTGGCGGTCGGCGCCGCGCGAGGCGCACTGGCTGGGTGCGCTGCGCTCGGCGGGGCTGCTGGCGCTGCTGGCGGCGTTCCTGTTCGTGGGGATGGCGCTCGGGTCCATCACGGTCGCCTCGGTGCCCTACGCGGACGAGCACGGCGGTGACGTGGTGTACGGCTGGCTGATGGCGGCGCTGGGGTTCGGGGCGCTGGTCGGCGGCACCGTCTACGGGGCCCGGCAGTGGGCCGGTGAGCCGGCGCGGCGACTGACGGTGCTGGTCGCGCTTCTGGTGGTGTGTTACTTGCCGCTGATGCTGATGCCGGAGGCGGTGCCCATGGTGGCGCTGACGGCGCTGGCCGGGGTTTTCCTCGCCCCCGCCATCGCCTGTGCGTTCGTCCTGGTCGACCGGCACGCGCCGCGCGGCACGGTCACCGAGGCGTTCTCCTGGCTGGTGACGACGTTCACCGTGGGCCACTCGGTCGGAACGGGTGTCGCGGGGACCGTCGTCGAGGCGGGCGGGGCCCTGTGGGGCTTCGCCGTGCCGGGTGCCGCCGGTGGCGTGTCCCTGCTGGTTTTGATCGCCACGGCACGGGTACTCGCAGCTCCCGGCCAGGGTGCGGTCGTTGCGGCCGGTTCGGAAAATGATCCGAACCGTGCCCTCGAACCCCGTTTCAGTTCAGGGGATCGGGCGTAATGTTCCCTCATGGACCGCCGCATTTTCGGGCTGGAGAACGAGTACGGCGTCACGTGTACGTTCAGGGGACAGCGCCGCCTGTCTCCTGACGAGGTGGCGCGGTACCTCTTCCGCCGTGTCGTGTCATGGGGCCGCAGCAGCAATGTCTTTCTGCGAAACGGCGCCCGCCTCTATCTCGACGTGGGCTCACATCCGGAATACGCCACTCCCGAATGTGACAACGTGATCGAACTGGTCACCCACGACAAAGCGGGCGAGCGCATTCTCGAAGGACTCCTGGTGGACGCCGAACGACGCCTGCACGAGGAGGGAATCGCGGGCGACGTCTACCTCTTCAAGAACAACACCGATTCGGCGGGCAACTCCTACGGGTGCCACGAGAACTATCTGGTCGCCCGGCACGGGGAGTTCTCCCGGCTCGCGGACATTCTCATTCCGTTCCTGGTGACGAGGCAGCTGCTGTGCGGTGCCGGCAAGGTGCTGCAGACGCCGCGCGGGGCCGTGTACTGCGTCAGCCAGCGGGCCGAGCACATCTGGGAGGGCGTCTCCTCGGCGACGACCCGCTCCCGGCCGATCATCAACACGCGTGACGAGCCGCACGCGGACGCCGAGCGCTACCGCCGGCTGCACGTCATCGTGGGCGACTCCAACATGTCCGAGACGACCATGCTGCTCAAGGTCGGTGCCACCGACCTGGTGCTGCGCATGATCGAGGCGGGCACGGTGATGCGTGACCTGACCCTGGAGAACCCCATTCGGGCGATCCGTGAGGTCAGCCACGACATCACCGGGCGGCGGAAGGTCCGCCTGGCCAGCGGCCGGGAGGCCTCCGCACTGGAGGTGCAGCGCGAGTACTACGAGAAGGCCCTGGACTTCTGCGAGCGCCGCGGCATCCGCACCGGCACCGTCGAGCGCGTGCTGGAGCTGTGGGGCCGGACGCTGGACGCGATCGAGACCGAGGATCTCGACCGCATCGGCACCGAGATCGACTGGGTCATGAAGTACAAGCTCATCGAGCGGTACCGCAGCAAGAACAACATGACCATGTCGCACCCGCGGGTCGCGCAGATAGACCTCGCCTACCACGACATCCACCGCCGTCGTGGCCTGTACTACCTGCTGGAGAAGAAGGGGCAGGCGGCGCGCGTCTGCGACGACCTGAAGATCTTCGAGGGCAAGTCCGTACCGCCGCAGACCACTCGGGCCCGGCTGCGCGGTGACTTCATCCGGCGCGCCCAGGAACAGCGCCGCGACTTCACGGTCGACTGGGTCCACCTCAAGCTGAACGACCAGGCCCAGCGCACGGTGTTGTGCAAGGACCCGTTCCGTTCCGTGGACGACCGGGTGGAGAAGCTTATCGCCGGAATGTGAGGAAACGCGCCGGCGCGGAAATCGCCGGAACGCCACACGGGCGCCGTACGTTACAAGTACGGCGCCCTGCTCACGCCGTAGAGTTGCGCGCACGCCATCAGAAGATCGATTGATTACGAGGCCCCCACAGTGCGCCGACGCTCACTTCTCATCGCCGTTCCCGCAGGACTGGCCACGCTCGCCGCATGCGGTGACGACAAGTCCGACTCGAGCAAGGCCAGCGACAGCCCGTCGCCCTCGGCGTCCGCCCCGTCCTCGGCCCCGCCGCCGAAGATCGTGGACGGTCCGCTGCCGGCGGTCACCGCGGGCACGAAGTTCGACGAGAAGCCGACGGTGGCCAAGGGCAGCGGCGAGCCGTCGAAGCAGCTGGCGGTGAAGACGCTGATCGCGGGCAGCGGCAAGGCCGTCGCGGAGAACGACTTCGTCGTGGCGAACTACCTGGGCCAGGTCTGGAACACCGCCAAGGTCTTCGACAACTCCTACGACCGCAAGGCCCGGCTGGCCATCCAGCTCACCCAGGGCCGGATCATCGACGGCTGGCGGTACGCGCTGGCGGGCAAGAAGGCCGGCAGCCGCGTCGAGATGGCCGTCCCGCCCACCTGGGGCTACGGCTCGCAGGGCAACCCGCAGGCGGGCATCAAGGGCACCGACACCCTGGTCTTCGTCGTCGACGTGCAGGACACCTTCAACGCCACCAGCTCCGCCAAGGGCGAGGAGGTCCCCCAGGAGAACGCGGACCTGCCCAAGGTGGGGACCAACACCGACGGCAAGGCGCCCTCCATCGAGGTGCCCGAGGCGACCGCCCCGAAGAAGCTCGTCGCGGAGTACGTCCTGGAGGGCGACGGCGAGAAGGTCGCCGCCGAGGACAGCGTCCTCGTGCAGTACAAGGGCGTGCTGTGGGACGGCGGCAAGGAGTTCGACTCGTCCTACGCCAACAAGCAGCTGGTGTCGTTCTCGCTGCAGCAGGTCGTCAAGGGCTGGGCGCAGGGCCTGACCGGCAAGAAGGTCGGCAGCCGGGTCCTCATCGTGATCCCGCCGAAGCTGGGCTACGGGGACAACCCGCCGCAGGGCAGCGGCATCAAGAAGGACTCCACGCTGGTCTTTTCGGTGGACATCCTCGCGAAGCTGTGACGCGCGTGGGATGTAAGACTGTGCGTGTTCGCCTTTTCGCAGACAAGCAGGAGCTAGAGACGTGAGCATCGACAAGCCCGAGATCGACTTCCCGGGCGGCGAGCCCCCGGCGGACCTCGAGATCAAGGACATCTGGGAAGGCGACGGCCCGGTCGCGCAGGCTGGCCAGACCGTCACCGTGCACTACGTGGGTGTCTCGTTCAGCACGGGCGAGGAGTTCGACGCCAGCTGGAACCGCGGCACCCCCTTCCGCTTCCCGCTGGGCGGCGGCCGGGTCATCAAGGGCTGGGACCAGGGCGTGCAGGGCATGAAGGTCGGCGGCCGCCGCCAGCTGACCATCCCCGCCCACCTCGCCTACGGCAACCAGAGCCCGACCCCGGCGATCAAGCCCGGCGAGACGCTGATCTTCGTGGTCGACCTGCTCGGGGTCTGAGCAAGGTCCGACAGACTCGATCACGTGGGGCCCATGCCTGTTCGGGCATGGGCCCTCGGCTTTGCCGCGCCCCCGCGGGGCGGTACGGTCAACGTCGTCAAGCACCATAGGGAGGCGAAGGGCGTCGATGGCCATTGCCAAGGCCGAGCGGCTGATGAACCTGGCGCTGTGTCTGCTCGGGACGCGACGTCCGCTCAGCAAGCGCGAGCTGCGCGACTCCATCGAGGCCTACGTCGAGGCCTTCGGGCCGGGCAACGGCGCGAGCGGCAACGACGACTCCTTCAACCGCATGTTCGAGCGTGACAAGGACGACCTGCGGGAACTCGGACTGGTCATCGAGACCGTCGAGAGCCTCGAGGGCGAGATCGGCTACCTGGCCCGCCGCGACAGCAACCGCCTCCCGCCCATCACCCTGGACGCCGAGGAAGCCGCCGCGCTGGGACTCGCCGCCAAGGTGTGGCAGCAGGCCCGGCTCGCCGGCGCGGCCAGCGGCGCCCTGCAGAAGCTGCGCGCCGCGGGGCTGCCGGAGGACGTCGACCCGTACGGGCCGCACGGCGCGCTGGAGCCGCGCATCCCCGTGCACGAGGCGGCGTTCGAGCCGCTGATGCTCGCCTGCCGGGACCGCCGGCCGGTCGTGTTCGACTACCGCAAGGCCACCGCCGCACGTCCCGAGCAGCGGCACGTGGAGCCGTGGGCGCTGGAGTGCTGGCGGGGCCACTGGTACCTGGCCGGGTGGGACCGCGACCGTGGCGCCGAGCGGGTCTTCCGGCTCTCCCGGATCACCGGCAAGGTCCGCTCGCGGGGCGGCCGGTACACGGCCCCAGTGCCGGACGTCGTCACGGTCCGTGAGACCGTCGCGAGCTGGGCCGGGGAGATCGCCGACCGGTCGGCCCGGATCCGGCTGCGCTCGGACGCGGGTTACCCCCTTCGGGCGAAGGCCACCGCTGTCCGGGAACTCGGCAACGGCTGGGACGAGTTGGAGATTCCGTACGGCCACGGGCTGGACGCCTGGCTGGTGGAGTTCGGGCCGGACGTGGTCGTCCTGGAGCCCGCCGAGCTGCGGGCCGACGTGGTGGACCGGCTGCGGGCCGTGGCCAAGGGCTGAGGGGGAGCGGAGCAAGACAGTGGCAGGCAAACCGGTCAGGCCCGTGAACGCCATCGACCAGACCCGGCGGATGCTCTCCTTGGTGACCTATCTGAGGGAGCGGCCCGGGGCGCGGGTCGAGGACGTCGCGCGCGCCTTCGGCATCACCGAGGACGAGCTGGTCTCCGACCTGGACGTGCTGCCCATGTGCGGTACCAGCTTCCGCGGCGGCGACCTGCTCGACATCGACACCGACGGTGAGCGCATCTGGTGGCACAACCCGGCCGCCCTCGCGGCGGAAGCGGCCGAGCCGCTCAGACTCGCCGCCGACGAGGCGACCGCCCTGCTCGTCGCCGCCCGGGCGGTGGCCACGCTGCCCGGACTGCGCGAGAGCGACCGGCAGGCGCTGCTGCGGGCGACGGCCAAGGTGGAGACCGCGGCCGGCGAGGCGGCGGGTGCCAGCTCGCGCCTGTCGGTGACCTTCGAGTCCGAGGGCGGTGTCTTCGCGGACGTCGACCGGGCGATCGCGGAGCGCCGTCGCCTGTGGATCCGCTACTACTCGCCCGCGCGCGACGAGGTCACCGAGCGGGAGATCGACCCGATCCGCCTGGTCAGTGTCGGCCACACCTACGTGGAGGCCTGGTGCCGCCGCTCCGAGGCGCGCCGCACCTTCCGGCTCGACCGGGTCGCCGAGATCAGGATCCTGGACGAGCCGTCGGCGCCGCCGGAGATCGAGCTGCGGGATCTGTCGGAGGGGCTGGTGCAGCCCGCGGCCGAGGACCCGGAGGTCGTGGTCGAGGTCGGACCCGGCGGCCGCTGGGTCGCCGAGTACTACCCGCACGACAGTGCGGATGAACTCGCGGACGGCGGGCTGCGTATCACTCTGCGGACCCCCGACCCGGCATCGCTGCGGCGTCTGGCGCTGCGGCTCGGGCGGGACGGCCGCATCGTGTCGCCGCACGAGCTCGCCGACAGCGCCCGGCAGGCGGCGCGTGAGGCGCTCGCGGCGTACGACGGGATCGAGTCGGCCGCGGCGGCCGACACCGTGGAGGCGGCCGGGGCAGCCGGGCCGCACGCGCCGCGTTCGGCGCACACCACTCCGGCCGGGCCGAACGGCGGGCGTGCGTGAGCCGTCGCGGCGGGCGGTGCCGCGGGGCCGGCCGTTCCGCGTCCGGACTCTGGCGTCCCGGGGGCGGATCACCCGAGGATGAGGAGCGAGGGCTGTGAGCGAGTCGGTGACGTCCGGTGCGCGGGGCTTGACGGTGGAGTCGGCGTTCGCCGGGATGAGGAGCGTGCCCCCGGTGGTGTTCCGGGCGGGCTGCCCGGACTGCCGTGAGCGCTTCGAGCTCTCCGCGAGCGCTCTGCGCCTCGCCATCGGCGCCACGAGCCGCACCACCTTCTACTCGTTCACCTGCCCGGAGTGCGGCGCGTCCGTCCGCAAGCCCGCCGGGGAGCGAATCGTGGAACTGCTCACCGGCGGCGGCGTACGGACCCTGCGGCTGCACTCGACCCTCTGAGGGTCTGGTCTTCGGCCGCACCGGGACGGTCTAGGCTCGGCGTCATGTTCTGGCCGATGTTCGCGATTGCCGTGGGGTTTGTGGGACTCGCCGTGCTGGGGGTGCTGTCCGTGCGGGTCTTCATCGAGGCGCAGCGTCTGGGCAGGCAGGTCACGGACTCGGCGCGGCGCATCAACCGGGCCGCCGAGGACCTGGAGCGGGCGGCGGAGAGCGCGGCCCGGTCCGTTGACGCCCTGTGAGCCGCCCAGGCGGGAGGCTGTGAGTCGTGCTTTGGGCCGGTTCGCCCTGTCACCTCGGTGGTTTCGACAGGTACTCTGCTGGTCGCGGCCCGGTTAACGAGGCACTGGCCGCGGACGGGAGTACGCACAGGGGATGCAGAGGGATTGCCTCACGTTTACCCCTGAGCGTTACGATCGCTGTCAGCACGATCGTTCGGACACTTGTCCGACCGGTCGGACAGCACCCCACCACAGCCGCCTCGGTGAGAAGGTAAAGACTTATGTTCGGAAGGCTCGGAGCCCCCGAGATCATTCTCATCCTCGTCGTCATCATCCTGCTGTTCGGCGCGAAGAAGCTTCCGGACATGGCGCGGTCGCTCGGCAAGTCCGCCCGCATCCTCAAGAGCGAGGCCAAGGCGATGAAGGACGACGGCAAGTCGTCCACGACCCCGGCCGGCCCGCCCAACAACGACGAGCAGCCCGCGCAGCGCACCATCCAGGCCGCGCCCGGTGACGTGACCAGCTCCCGCCCGGTCAACGAACCGACGGACACGACCAAGCGCTGACGCAGGGCCGGTGACCTCCCGGCCCGCCGCACGAGATGGGAACGTGGGTTGCTGAAGTCTGCCCGCAAGCAGGAGAAGGATCCCGAGGGGCGGATGCCCCTTGCGGAGCACCTTCGCGAGCTCCGCAACCGGCTCGTGAAGAGTCTGCTGGCGATCGTTGTCACGACGGTCGTCGCCGCCTTCTTCTACAAGGACATCATCCAGTTCTTCACGGATCCCATCCTTGAGGCGGTGGGATGCCAGTACAGCTTCGCCGAACTGGCGAAGGGCACCGAAGAGACCCAGTGCGCGCGAATCGTCCAGAACGGTCTGCTGAGCCCGTTCACGCTCGCTCTGACGGTGTCGCTGTCCGCCGGTGTGGCCCTTGCGGCTCCGGTGTGGCTGTACCAGTTGTGGGCCTTCGTGGCGCCAGGCCTGCACCGGCATGAGAAGAAGTACTCACTCGCCTTCGTGGCCGCGGGGTTCCCGCTGTTCCTCACGGGGGCGTACTTCGCGTACTGGTCGCTGCCCAAGATGGCGTCCGTGATGCTCGAGTTCTCGATCATCGGCAGCGACAACCAGCTTCCCCTCGACGATCTCCTGCAGCTGGTCATGCGGATGATCATCGTCTTCGGCCTCTCCTTCGAGCTGCCGCTGTTGCTGGTCATGCTGAACTTCGGCGGCGTCCTCTCCGGCAAGAGGATGGCCGGCTGGTGGCGGGGCATGATCATGGGCATCACGTTGTTCGCCGCGATCGCCACCCCCAGCACCGACCCGATCTCCATGCTTGCCCTGGCAGGCCCCATCTGGATCATGTACTTCGGCGCGAGCGCGATCGCCCTCGCGAACGACAGGCGGCGTGCCCGTCGTGAGGCGGAGGAGCCCGCCGACGACGAGGCCTCGGAGCTCGATCTCACCCCGGAAAGCGTCGGCGAGGTTGAAGCGGTGACGGCTGGCCCCGCCCTTCCGAAGCAGGCGGACACCGCCCGGGATCGTGTGAACGGCTACGACGACGTCACATAGCCGTCGAGGCAGGGGCGGGTCGAGACAAGAACGCAGCGGTAACGAGCAGGTGCCCCACCCAGCGAAGGTGGGGCACCTGCTCGTGAGTCGGGTGAAGCGGTTTCTGGTCGGTTGTGCATGGCTGACTGCCGCGCAGTGATCCGGATAATGATCGTCCTGTTGTCAGCGCGGCCCGGTACGCTCGAAAGCACGATGACAGAGGATCTCTCACCGGCCGAGCGGTACGCGGCAGCCCGTAGGCGCGCTGCCGAGCAGGCCACCGCGCTCGCCTCCTTCCGCGAGATGTACGACTTCGGCCTCGACCCCTTCCAGATCGAGGCCTGCCAGGCGCTCGAAGCGGGGAAGGGCGTGCTGGTCGCCGCGCCCACCGGTTCCGGCAAGACGATCGTCGGCGAGTTCGCCGTCCACCTCGCCCTCCAGCAGGGCAAGAAGTGCTTCTACACGACGCCCATCAAGGCGCTGTCGAACCAGAAGTACGCCGACCTGTGCCGCCGTTACGGCACGGAGAAGGTGGGCCTGCTCACCGGCGACAACAGCGTCAACTCCGACGCCCCCGTGGTCGTGATGACCACCGAGGTGCTGCGGAACATGCTGTACGCCGGTTCCCAGACCCTCCTCGGCCTCGGCTACGTGGTCATGGACGAGGTGCACTACCTCTCCGACCGGTTCCGGGGAGCCGTCTGGGAGGAGGTGATCATTCACCTTCCCGACTCGGTCACCCTGATCTCGCTCTCGGCGACCGTGTCGAACGCCGAGGAGTTCGGTGACTGGCTCGACACGGTCCGCGGGGACACCGAGGTGATCGTCTCCGAGCACCGGCCCGTGCCGCTGTTCCAGCACGTGCTGGCGGGGCGGCGGATGTACGACCTGTTCGAGGAGGGCGAGGGCCGGAAGAGGGCCGTCAACCCCGATCTCACGCGCATGGCGCGCATGGAGGCGAGCCGGCCGTCGTACCAGGACCGTCGGCGCGGCCGGTCCATGCGCGACGCCGACCGCGAGCGTGAGCGCAGGCAGCGGTCCCGGGTGTGGACACCGAGCCGGCCCGAGGTCATCGAGCGGCTCGACGCCGAGGGGCTGTTGCCCGCGATCACCTTCATCTTCAGCCGCGCCGCCTGTGAGGCCGCCGTCCAGCAGTGCCTGTACGCGGGGCTCCGGCTCAACGACGAGGAGGCCCGCGAGCAGGTGCGCTCGCTGGTCGAGGAACGCACGGCGTCCATCCCGGCCGAGGACCTGCACGTCCTCGGCTACTACGAGTGGCTGGAGGGCCTGGAGCGCGGCATCGCCGCCCACCACGCGGGCATGCTGCCGACCTTCAAGGAGGTCGTCGAGGAACTCTTCGTGCGCGGCCTGGTGAAGGCCGTGTTCGCCACCGAGACCCTCGCCCTCGGCATCAACATGCCCGCCCGCTCGGTCGTGCTGGAGAAGCTCGTCAAGTGGAACGGCGAGCAGCACGCGGACATCACGCCGGGGGAGTTCACACAGCTGACGGGGCGTGCGGGGCGCCGCGGTATCGACGTCGAGGGCCACGCCGTGGTGCTCTGGCAGCGCGGTATGAACCCCGAGCACCTGGCGGGGCTCGCGGGCACGCGCACGTACCCGCTGCGCTCCAGCTTCAAGCCGTCGTACAACATGGCGGTCAACCTGGTCGAACAGTTCGGGCGGCACCGTTCGCGCGAGCTGCTGGAGACGTCCTTCGCACAGTTCCAGGCGGACAAGTCGGTCGTCGGCATCTCCCGTCAGGTGCAGCGCAACGAGGAGGGGCTCGAGGGCTACAAGGCCTCCATGACCTGCCACCTCGGTGACTTCGAGGAATACGCGCGACTGCGCCGCGAACTGAAGGACCGGGAGAACGAGATCGCCCGGCAGGGCGCGGCACAGCGGCGCGCCGAGGCCGCCGTCGCGCTGGAGAAGCTGAAGCCCGGTGACGTCATCCACGTGCCCACCGGCAAGTACGCGGGCCTGGCGCTGGTGCTGGACCCGGGCCTGCCCGCGGGCCGTTCCAACGGACACCGCGGTTTCGAGCACCACGACGGGCCGCGCCCGCTGGTGCTGACCGCCGAGCGGCAGGTGAAGCGGCTGGCGTCCATCGACTTCCCGGTGCCGGTCGAGCCGCTGGAGCGGATGCGGATCCCGAAGTCCTTCAACCCCCGTTCCCCGCAGTCCCGCCGGGACCTCGCCTCCGCGCTGCGCACCAAGGCCGGGCACATCCCGGCCGAGCGGCATCGCAAGCGGCGCTCCCAGGCGGCCGACGACCGCGAGATCGCCCGGCTGCGCACCGCGCTCCGCGCCCACCCGTGCCACGGGTGCAACGACCGGGAGGACCACGCCCGTTGGGCCGAGCGGTACCACCGGCTGCTGCGGGACACCTCGCAGCTGGAGCGGCGGATCGAGGGCCGTACGAACACGATCGCCCGGACCTTCGACCGTATCGTCGCGCTGCTGACCGAGATGGACTACCTGCGCGCCGACGAGGTCACCGAGCACGGCAAGCGGCTCGCGCGGCTGTACGGCGAACTGGACCTGCTCGCCAGCGAGTGTCTGCGCGAGGGCGTCTGGGAGGGGCTGGCGCCGGCCGAACTCGCCGCATGCGTCTCGGCGTTGGTGTTCGAGTCGCGCGTCGCGGACGACGCGATGGCGCCGAAGCTGCCTTCGGGGAAGGCCAAGGCCGCGCTGGGCGAGATGGTGCGGATCTGGGGCCGGCTGGACGCGCTGGAGGAGGAGTTCCGGATCACCCAGACCGAGGGCGTCGGGCAGCGCGAGCCGGACCTCGGTTTCGCCTGGGCCGCGTACATGTGGGCCTCCGGGAAGGGGCTCGACGAGGTGCTGCGCGAGGCGGAGATGCCGGCGGGGGACTTCGTGCGGTGGTGCAAGCAGGTCATCGACGTCCTGGGTCAGATCGCGGCGGCCGCGCCGCAGGGGTCCTCAGTGGTGAAGAACGCCCGCAAGGCCGTTGATCTGTTGCTGCGGGGTGTTGTCGCCTACTCGTCGGTGGGGTGAGCGGCAGAACAGCGCTGTACTGAAGCCCATTCACCCGTTGTGGTGAGTGGGCTTTCGTACGCTCGTCCGCTGTTACGTAAAGCATTCGATCAGTGTCGCAGCGTATAAACGGCCGAGCGTACTATCCCTCCGCGTCCGGTTTCCGGCGGATGCTGAATATGACACGGCGATGATCCGGTCGGACTAAGCTCGCCCGCAGCGCACCGGCTTGAGGTGAATTCGTGCGCTTGTTCCCCAATGTGCGGAAGCCCCCAGTTGACTCCTGTCAGAAGGCCTACATGGTGAGTGTCCAATCCCCGCCCGGTCGCGGTGAACTTCCCTACGCCCGCGTGCTGTTGCTGCCGGCCATAGTGATGGCGGCGGCGACCGGCGCCGCCGTCGCCCTGGTGACGGCGCCGGCCCGGCTCGCCGTCGGCTGGTGCGGTGGCCTCGCCACCGTGCTGGTGATCGCGACGGCGGCCGAGGCGGTGCGCCGTGGCCGTGCCCTGCGGCGGCAGCGGGGCGAGCACGCCCGGCACAGCGCGTATCTGGAACAGCGGATCGCCGCCCACGAACACGAGTTGGTCCGCTTCTCGAGGGAGATCATCCCCGCTGCGCTCGATCTGCTGCGCGCCGGAGAATCCCCCAGGGAGGCGATCCGCAAGCTCGGCCTGGCCAACCCCGCCTACCGGGATCTCCCCGCTCCGCAGCACGAGACGCTGCTGAAGCTGCTCAAAATCGTCGACTACGAAGTCACCATGCGGGACGCCGCCGCGCGCTCCTTCGTCAGTGTCGCCCGTCGCGTCCAGGCGATCATCCATCAGCAGGCCGAGGAACTGAGGGAGATGGAGGAGGACCACGGCCGTAACCCCGAGGTCTTCGACGACCTGCTGCGCATCGACCACGGCAACGCCCTGATCGGCCGTCTCGCCGACTCCGTCTCCGTCCTCGGCGGCGGGCGTCCCGGACGGCAGTGGCCCGAGCCGGTGTCCCTTTACAGCACGCTGCGCGGCGCCATGTCCCGCATCCTGGAGTACCGGCGCATCCAGCTGTCCTCCATCGCCAAGGTCAGCGTGAAGGGCATCTACGTCGAGCCGGTCATCCACGCCGCCGCCGAACTCCTCGACAACGCCACGCGCTACTCGCCGCCGCAGACCAAGGTGCACGTCACGGCCACCGAGGTGCAGACCGGCGTCTGCATCGAGATCGAGGACGGCGGTGTCAACCTCAACGAGGAGGCACGGACCCGGATCGAGGGCATGCTGGAGGCCGCCAAGGCGGGCGTCGACCTCCAGGACATCGGTGAGCACCCGCGCCTGGGCCTGGCCGTCGTGGGCCGCCTCTGCACGGCGTACAACATGCAGGTCTCGCTGCGCGCCTCCGCGTACGGCGGCGTCCGCGCCATCCTCATCGTGCCGAGCGAGATGATCACCCACGAGCCCGGCGTCGGACTCGCCCACGGCATCGGGGCCACCGGCATCCCCATGACGGTCGGCATCCCCGAGGGACCGAAGCGCGCCCCCAAGCGGCGCCGCCCCACCAGCCCGAAGATCCCCGCGACGGTCTCCCTGGAGGACGACGACGTCCCCGAGGTCACCGAGTGGACGGCGAACGGCCTGCCGCAGCGCCGCAGCCGCGTGAAGACGCCGCTCGCCGAGCGGCTCGCCCAGCAGGCCGCGAACGAGAAGGCCGACCGGGAGGCCGCCGAGCGCGGCGAGTACAACCCGTGGGCTGCGACACAGGAACCCGAGACCAAGCCCCTGCGCGACATGTCGGCGCCCGACGCCCCCGGCAAGGGCCTCGAAGCCTTCTGGGAGGGACTGAAGCAGGGCATCGAACCCGGCACGCACCCGACCGACTTCATCCGGAACCCGACCAAGTACCTGCACCTGCTCAACGACCCGGCCCCCACCGAGGCCGACGACGAGGGGGACCTCAAGTGATCCAGCAGCGAGGCAACTTCGACTGGATGCTCAAGCAGCTCGCCGACGGCGTGCCGGGCATCGAGATGATCGTGGTGCTCTCGGCCGACGGACTGCGCATCGCCCGCCACGGCGGCGAGCCCGACGCGGCCGACCGCGTGGCCGCGGCCTGTGCCGGCCTGCAGTCCCTCGCGAGCAGCATCTGCCAGGAACTCACCGTCGGCGACGGCGAGATGAAACTGGTCATGATCGAGATCGACCGCGGCTACTTCTACCTGATGAACGCCGGAGCCAACGCCTTCCTCGCGGTGCTCTCCGACGTGCGGTGCGAACCCGGCCGGATGAGCGCCATGATGCGCGATCTGGTCGTCCGGATCGGCGGCCATCTCACCAGTCCGCCGCGGCGGAACGGGCAGACCGTATGACGCCTCCGCAACGCCAGAGGCGCAGCTCCGCACCGGAATCGCCTCCCCAGCCCTCCCAGGAGGGCGAAGGCCACGTCAGGAACCCGGAGCGGATGTACGTGGTGGCCGGCCCGGACGGGGAGCGGGCCGAGCTCGACCTGGTGACTCTGATCGTGGCACGTGTCGCGGACCCGCCGCCCTCCGCCTCCCCCGAGCAGGCGGCGCTGCTCCGGCTCTGCGCCGCCCCCCTGTCCGTGGCCGAGCTGTCGGCCTACCTCCACCTGCCGTTCAGCGCGATGGGCGTCCTGCTCACCGAACTGCTGACGGCGGAACTGGTGCAGGCGCGCGCCCCGATCGTCCGCCAGTCACGCACCGACCGTTCCCTTCTCGAAGCGGTGATGAATGGACTTCAACGGCTCTGACACCATCCCGGGCCCCCGGGCCGAGGACCAGCTGCCCCACACGGCGCAGTCCGCGGCCAAGATCGTGATCGTGGGAGGCTTCGGCGTCGGCAAGACCACCATGGTCGGCTCGGTCAGCGAGATCACACCGCTGACCACCGAGGAGACCATGACGCAGGCCGGCATCGGTGTGGACGACAACTTCGGCTCCGCGTCCAAGACGGCCACCACCGTGGCCATGGACTTCGGCCGGATCAGCATCACCGAGCAGCTCGTGCTGTACCTCTTCGGCACGCCCGGCCAGCAGCGCTTCTGGTTCCTGTGGAACGGCCTGTTCGAGGGCGCGCTCGGCGCGGTGGTGCTGGTCGACACCCGCCGGCTGGAGGTCAGCTTCGACGTCATGGGGCGACTGGAGGAGCGCGGCGTGCCGTTCGTGGTCGCCGTCAACTCCTTCCCCGACGCGCCCCGTTACGCCGTCGAGGAGCTGCGCACGGCCCTCGACCTCACCCCGGACATCCCGATCATGGAGTGCGACGCGCGGCGCCGGGCCTCCAGCCGTGACGTGCTGATGACCTTGATGCGCTTCCTGCACTCCCTCGCGATGACCGGCAGGCGCGCCTGATCCCGGGCCCGCGCCCGCCCCACCCTCTCCCCCCATACACCGATCCACCTCAGTTTCGGAGCGACCACTGTGACGCCTGAATCCCACGCCCCGCCCCCCGCCTGCCCCGCGCACGGCCTCGGGCCCGGAGGACTGCACCGGCTGCACGAGTCGGAGGACCTGGGAGCGCTGTACGAACAACTGCGGGAGGAGCACGGCCCCGTCGCGCCGGTGCTGCTCCACGACGACGTGCCGATGTGGATCGTCCTCGGCCACGCCGAGAACCTGCACATGGTGCGCTCGCCCTCGCAGTTCTGCAGGGACAGCCGTATCTGGACGCCCCTGAGGGACGGCCTGGTCAAGCCCGACCACCCGCTGATGCCGCACATCGCCTGGCAGCCCATCGCCTCGCACGCCGAGGGCGACGAGCACAAGCGGCTGCGCGGCGCCGTCATGGGCGCCATCTCGACCATCGACTTCCGCAGCCTGCGCCGCTACATCAACCGCAGCTCGCAGGCCATCGTCAACCGCTTCTGCGAGGAGGGCGAGGCCGACCTCGTCAGCCAGTTCACCGAGCACCTGCCGATGGCCGTGATGTGCGAGATCCTCGGCATGCCCGACGATTACGACGACCGTCTGGTCGAGGCCGCCCGCGACGCGCTCAAGGGCACCGAGACCGCCATCGCCAGCCACTCCTACGTCATGGACGCCCTCAGCCGGCTCACCGCCCGGCGCCGCGCCCAGCCCGAGGAGGACCTCGCCAGCTACCTGATCAGCCACCCGGCCCGCCTCACCGACGACGAGGTCAGGGAGCACCTGCGCCTGGTGCTCTTCGCCGCCTACGAGGCCACCACCAACCTGCTGTCCAACGTGCTGCTCACGGTGCTGATCGACCCGCGCTTCAGAGCCCAGCTCAACGGCGGCCAGATGACGGTGCCGGAGGCGGTGGAGCAGTCGCTGTGGAACGAGCCGCCGTTCAGCACGGTCTTCGCCTACTTCGCCAAGCAGGAGACCGAGCTCGGCGGGCAGCGCATCCGCCGGGGCGACGGGCTCCTCTTCGCCCCGCTCCCGGCCAACGTCGACCCGCGGATCCGGCCGGACCTGTCCGCCAGCATGCAGGGCAACCGCTCCCACCTCGCGTTCGGCGGCGGCCCGCACGAGTGCCCCGGGCAGGACATCGGCCGCTCCATCGCCGACGTCGGTGTGGACGCGCTGCTGATGCGGCTTCCGGACGTCGAACTCGACTGCGACCAGGACGAGTTGCGCTGGACGGCGTCCATCGCCTCCCGCCACCTCGTGTCCCTGCCGGTGCAGTTCTCGCCCAAGCCACCGCAGGACGTGTCGGAGACGCCCCACCACAACGCCGTCCCCAAGCAGCGCGACTGGCAGATCGGCGCCGGGCCGGCGCAGCCCCGGCCCGCGCCGGCTGCCGCGCGGGTGCCGCAGCCGACCCCTGCCCAGCCGCAGCCGACCCCTGCCCAGCCGCAGCCGACCCCTGCCCAGCCGCAGCCGACCCCTTCCCAGCCGCAGCCGGTCCCCGTGCACCCGCAGGCGCAGCCGGCGGCGGAGGAGCCCGTCCGCCGCAGAGGCGTCTGGCAGCGCTTGCTGCGCTGGTGGCAGGGCTACTGACGGCCGGTCGGGCCGTCGTACGTTCCGGCGGCCCACCGGTCGTACGACGTCCACGCGGCGAGCTCCCGGCCGCTGCGGAACCGGCGCTCCCCGCCCGTGACCGGGTCGGTGAACTCCAGGGCCCGTGCCAGCAGCTGCAGCGGGCGCCGGAAGTCACCGGCCGGCACGGGGCCGGTCACCTCCGGGTAGAGCGGGTCGCCGAGGATCGGCACGCCCAGCGCGGCCATGTGGACGCGCAGCTGATGGGTCTGCCCGGTGCCGGGTGCCAGCCGGTACCGGGCGAGACCGCCGTTCCCGTCGGAGCGGTGCTCGACGAGCTCGACGCGGCTGACGGCGTTGGGCTCGCCCGCCACCTCCCGGGCCGTGAGCACCCCGCGCTCCTTCACGATCCGGCTGCGTACGGTCCGGGGCAGCTCGAGCCCTGGATCGTACGGGGCGACGGCCTCGTACTCCTTGCGCACCCGCCGGTCGCGGAACAGCGTCTGGTACGCGCCGCGTTCCTCAGGGCGCACGGTGAACAGCACGAGTCCGGCGGTGAGCCGGTCCAGGCGGTGGGCGGCGGTGAGCGCCGGGATCTCCAGCTCCCGGCGCAGCCGGGCCAGCGCGGTCTCGGCGACATGGCTGCCGCGCGGGGTGGTGGCGAGGAAGTGGGGCTTGTCGACGACGACGATGTGCTCGTCCCGGTGCACGACCTCCAGCGGGAACGGCACCGGTACCTCGTCGGGCAGGTCCCGGTGGAACCACACGAACATCCCCGGCACGTAGGGCGCGTCGGCGGCCACGGCCCTCCCGTCCGCCCCGACGATCAGCCCCGCGTCGAACATCCCGTCGACGACCCCGTCACCCGCCCCGGTGAGCCGTTCCACCAGATGCTCACGCACCGTGGCCCACGCGCCCTCGGCGGGCAACCGCACCCGCACCGGATCCACCCCGTGGCGCTGCGGCAGGGGAGAGGGCGGGAGCACGGTTCTGCGTCGTCTCATCGCGGCCCAGCGTACGAGGCGGTCACACCCCGGTGGAAAACCACTGGGACCGCCCACCGGGCCCTTGCCAGGATGCGGGCATGCCTTTTCTCACCAGCCCGGTCCTGAGCGACGGGACCCTCGCCGGCCGCCCGCAGCCCACCGTGCCCACCGGCGACGGGCTCCTCCTGCGCCCCTGGCGCGACGCGGACGCGCCCGCGGTGCACGAGGTCTTCCAGGATCCCGTGATGCACCAGTGGCACGCCCGCTCCGCCGACACCGTGGCGGAGGTCGCCGGCTGGATCGGTGACTGGCGGCGGGCGTGGCAGGAGGAGCGTGCGGCGCAGTGGGCCGTCGTCGGCGCGGACACCGACTCGCTGCTGGGGCGGGTGGCGCTGCGCGAGATACGGCTCGTCGACGGCAGTGCGGAGATGGCCTACTGGACCGTCCCGGCCGCCCGGGGCCGGGGCATCGCCGTCCGGGCCGCGGACGCCCTCGCCCGCTGGGCCCTCGACGAAGTCGGTTTCCACCGGCTTGAGCTGCTGCACGCCGTGCGGAACGAGGCGTCCTGCCGGGTGGCGACCAGGACCGGCTTCGTCTTCGAGGGCATCAAGCGCAAGGCCGTTCTGCACCCGGACGGCTGGCACGACATGCATCTGCACGCGCGCCTGCGGGGCGACTGAGGGGCCTCCTCACGGCCGGGCTCAGGCGGCCGGCGTGTTCTCCTGCTCGGCCTCGATACGGGCGTTCCACTCGCGCTTCGAGGCCTGCCAGCCGTCCTCGTTGTGGCCGAGCCGCCAGTAGCCGGAGATGGACAGGTCCTCGCGTGCGATGTGGCGCTCGACCCGGAGCAGATGACGCAGTTCCTTCACGAAGTGCGCCTCGCCGTGGACGAAGGCGTGCACCCGGCCCTCGGGGAACTCCAGGTCCCGTACGGCCTCGACCAGCGCCTCGCCGAGGGGCCGGTCACCGCGGTGCAGCCAGACGACCTCCACATCCGAGTCGATCTTCTGTTCCTCCTCGGGCCCGGAGACCTCCACGAAGGCGTGCGCCCTGGCCCCGCGCGGCAACGTCTCCAGGGCGCGGGCGATCGCGGGCAGCGCGCTCTCGTCGCCGGCCAGCAGATGCCAGTCGGCCTCCGGATCGGGCGCGTACGCCCCGCCGGGCCCCATGAACCGGACGGTCTCGCCCGGCTGGACCCGCGTCGCCCACGGGCCGGCCAGGCCCTCGTCACCGTGGATGACGAAGTCCAGCGTCAGCTCGCGGTGCTCGGCGTCCCACTGGCGCACTGTGTACGTCCGGGTCACCGGCCACTGTTCGCGCGGGAACTCGTCGCGGACGCGCTGCAGGTCGAAGGGTTCCGGATAGGTCACGCCCGCCGGCGGGAACAGCAGCTTCACATAGTGGTCGGTGCAGGTGTCCGCCGCGAAGTCGGCGAGGCCCTCGCCACCGAGCACCACGCGCTGCATGTGCGGGGTCAGCCGCTCGGTGCGGACGACCTGAGCGGAGCGCGTTCTGCGCGGCTGGCGTCCCGGTCGCTCTGCCATGAGGACCTCCCGGTTCACATAGTTAGGGTTACCTAAGTTAGCACCTCGGGCCCAGTGAACACCTCTTGGGTAAGAGGTTCATGAGAGCCCGTGTCCTCAGGAACCCGCCGGCCCCGCCCGTCACACTCCCAGTGTCGCGAGCAGCCGCTCCAGCGACCCGCCCAGTCCCCACCGGACCGCCAGCGTCTGAAGCCCCGCCGGGTCACGCGGTGCCCCGGGCAGCGCCGTCGAGACGTCCGGCAGCGGGACGTCGTCCGCGACCCGGACCACCTTCGGCGCGACCGCGAGGTACGGGCGCGCCTCGTCCAGCCTCCTGCGCTGCGTCGGTGTCAGCTTCGACCGCCGGTCCTCGACCGCCGCCATGATCCCGGCCAGGTCGCCGTACTCGGCCAGCAGCTTGGCGGCCGTCTTCTCGCCGATGCCCGGCACGCCCGGCAGGCCGTCGCTCGGGTCACCGCGCAGCAGTGCCAGATCCGCGTACCCGCTGCCGTCGACCCCATACTTCCCCCGCAGCACGGCCTCATCGGTGAGCTGCAGCGTGCCCACGCCCTTCAGCGGGTACAGCACGCGCACGCCGCGCGCGTCGTCGACCAGCTGGTACAGGTCGCGATCGCCCGTGACGATGTCGACCGGGCCCTTCGCCCGTGCCGTGAACGTGCCGATCACGTCGTCCGCCTCGTAGCCCGCGACGCCCACGCGCGCGATGCCCACCGCGTCCAGCACCGCCTCGATGGCCGGCACCTGCGGCGACAGCGTGTCGGGAACCACCTCCTCGTCCGGGCCGGCCGCGTGCTCCTCGGCGACGCGGTGCGCCTTGTAGGAGGGGATCAGCTCGACCCGCCACTGGGGCCGCCAGTCGGCGTCCATGCAGGCCACGAGGTGGTCCGGCCGGTGGTCCCTGACCAGCCGGTCGATGAAGTCGAGCAGCCCGCGCACGGCGTTCACCGGAGTGCCGTCCGGTGCCCGGACCGACTCGGGCACCCCGAAGTAGGCGCGGAAGTACAGGGAGGCGGTGTCGAGGAGCATCAGTCGTCCGGTCACGTCACGCATCATGCCGTACGCCACCGACAGTGACGCGTCTTGGATGTGACGCACCCCACTTGTGCGTTTGAGATC
The DNA here is from genome assembly GCF_000717875.1 of Streptomyces sp. NRRL S-455. Classification (GTDB taxonomy): domain Bacteria; phylum Actinomycetota; class Actinomycetes; order Streptomycetales; family Streptomycetaceae; genus Streptomyces. The sequence continues at coordinate 146,063 of NZ_JOCT01000018.1, read as the reverse complement.
CGGGTTCGGGGGGAGGTGCCGCCCCGGATCGAGGCTGATTGCGCATTTCAACTGTTTTTTGCGCCCTGTCCTCGCTCTGTTCTATTCGTCGAAAACAGAGGTGCACGTGTCAGCGACGCTTGAGGCAGAGAGCCTGTACAAGGTGTTCGGCAGAAGACCGGACCGGGCGGTCGAGCGGCTCCGTGACGGAGCCGACCGGGAGGAACTGCGCGCCGAGGGCACGACCGCCGCCGTCATCGACGCGTCCTTCACCGTGGAGCCCGGCCAGATCTTCGTCGTCATGGGCCTGTCCGGCTCCGGCAAGTCCACCCTGCTGCGCATGCTGAACGGCCTGCTCGAGCCGACCGCCGGACACGTCCGCTTCGACGGCCAGGACCTGACCACGCTGAGCGACCGCGAGCTGCGCCAGGTCCGCTCCCGGAAGATCAGCATGGTGTTCCAGCACTTCGCGCTCTTCCCGCACCGCAGCGTGCGCGAGAACGCCGCCTACGGTCTGGAAGTGCAGGGCGTGCCCCGCGCCGAGCGCGTACGCCGCGCCGACGAGGCGCTCGCCCTGTGCGGGCTGGCCGGCTGGGAGAAGTCCTGGCCCGACGAGTTGTCCGGCGGCATGCAGCAGCGCGTCGGACTCGCCCGCGCGCTCGCGACCGACGCCGACCTGCTGCTGATGGACGAGTCCTTCAGCGCCCTGGACCCGCTGATCCGCCGCGACATGCAGGACCAGCTGCTGGAGCTGCAGCGGAAGCTCAAGAAGACGATCGTCTTCATCACCCACGACCTGAACGAGGCCATGCGCCTGGGCGACCGCATCGCCGTCATGCGCGACGGGCGGATCGTGCAGACAGGCACCGCGCAGGACATCCTGCTGCGGCCGGAGAACGACTACGTCGCCTCCTTCACCCAGGACGTCGACCGCTCCCGCGTCCTGACCGCCGGCGAACTCATGGACACCTCGGTCACCGCCGACACCCCCGGCTGCCACTGCGAGACGGCCACGGCCGACACCCCCTTCGCCGAGCTGTGCGCGATCAGCGCCCGGCTCTCCCACCCGGTCCCGGTCGTGGACGAGGACGACAAGCAGATCGGCGTCGTCCCCCGGCAGCGCCTGGTCGGCTTCCTCGGCGACGCGCAGGACGCGACCCCGCAGCCGTGCGACTCCCCGCGGGACAAGGGCGGAGAGAAGGTGACCGCCCGTGCCTAGGATTCAGCTCGGCACCTGGGTCAATGACGCGGTCGACTGGCTCACCACCCACATGGCGTGGCTGTTCGACTTCTGCAAGTCCGTCTTCCTCGGCCTCTACGACGGCATCAACGCCGTCCTCCAGGCCCCCGAACCGCTGCTCCTCGCGGGCATCTTCGCCGTGATCGCCTTCTGGCTGCGCGGCACCCTCGCCGGTGTCCTCACGTTCGCCGGGTTCGCGTTCATCGACTCCCTCGAACTGTGGGAGAACGCGATGATCACCCTGGCGCTCGTCCTGGTGGCGACCGTCATCGCGCTGGTGATCTCCATACCCGTCGGCATCTGGGCGGCCCGCTCGGACCGCGTCAGCGGGCTGGTCCGGCCCGTCCTGGACTTCATGCAGACGCTGCCCGCGATGATCTACCTCATCCCGGCGATCCTCTTCTTCGGCACCGGCGCCCCCGCGGGCATCGTCGCCACCCTGATCTTCGCGCTCGCCCCGGGCGTACGCATGACCGAGCTGGGCATCCGACAGGTCGACAAGGAACTGGTCGAGGCGGCCGAGGCGTTCGGCACCACACCCCGCAACACCCTGCTGCGGGTCCAGCTTCCGCTCGCCCTGCCCACCGTCATGGCCGGCGTCAACCAGGTCATCATGCTCGGCCTGTCCATGGCCGCCATCGCCGGCATGGTCGGCACCGGCGGCCTCGGCGGCGACGTCAACGAGGCCATCGGCCAGCTCAACGTCGGCCTCGGCTCCGAAGCCGGTGTGGCCATCGTGATCCTCGCGATCTACCTGGACCGCATGACCAGCGCCCTGGGCACCCAGGTCTCGCCGCTCGGCCGCCGCGCCGCCGCCAAGCTGCGCGCCGCGCAGGGGCTGAAGGTCTGGTCGTACCGGCCCCGCCCGGCCGTCGCCGTGATCGGCGTCGTCGTCCTCGCGCTCACCGCAGGCGGCATGGGCGTCTTCGGCAGCGGCACCACCACCTCCACCGCCGCGGCCGGCGGCAAGAACGTCGGCCAGGGCAAGAAGATCAGCATCGGCTACATCCCCTGGGACGAGGGCGTCGCCTCCACCTTCCTGTGGAAGGAGGTCCTGGAACAGCGCGGCTACCAGGTCGAGGCCAAGCAGTTCGACGCCGGCCCGCTCTACACCTCGCTCGCCCAGGGCGACGTCGACTTCCAGACGGACGCCTGGCTGCCCACCACCCACGCCCAGTACTGGAAGAAGTACGGCAATCAGCTTGACGACCTCGGCGCCTGGTACGACAAGACGTCCCTGGAGCTGAGCGTGCCCTCCTACATGAAGGGCGTCGACTCCCTGGAGGACCTCAAGGGCAGGGCGTCCGAGTTCGGCGGCAGGATCACCGGCATCGAGTCCAGCGCCGGCGAGATGGCCCTGCTCAAGAGCAAGGTCCTCAAGGACTACGGCCTGGACAAGGAGTACCGGGTCGTCGACAGCTCCACACCCGCGATGCTGGCCGAGCTGAAGCGCGCCTACGCCCAGAAGAAGCCGATCGTCGTCACGCTCTGGTCGCCGCACTGGGCGTACAACGACTACGACCTCAAGAAGCTCAAGGACCCCAAGGGCGCCTGGGGCGAGGGCGACGGGGTGCACACCCTGTCCCGCGAGGGCTTCAAGGACGACGACCCGACGGTCGCCGGCTGGCTGAAGAACTTCCGGATGGGCGAGAAGGAGCTCACCAGCCTCGAGGCCGAGATCAACAAGGCGGGCAAGGGCAACCAGCAGCAGGCCGTCCGCGCCTGGCTGAAGCAGAACCCCGGCTTCGCCGACAAGATGGCCCCGGTGAAGAACGCCGGCGGCACCCCTGCCGAGGCCGAGCGGCCGCTGGACGTGGCGTGGTTCCCCTGGGACGAGGACATCGCCGTCACCTACCTGTGGAAGAACGTCCTGGAGCGGCGCGGCTACAAGCTGAACCTGAAGCAGATGGACGTCGGCCCGGTCTACACGGGGCTGGCCTCGGGGGATCTCGACCTCAACTTCGACGCCTGGCTGCCCTACGCCCAGAAGAACTACTGGGACAAGAACAAGGACCGGCTCAAGGACCTCGGCACCTGGTACGAACCCACCTCCCTGGAGATCGCCGTACCGTCCTACGTGAAGGGCGTCGACTCCCTGGAGGACCTCAAGGGCAAGGCCGATACCTTCAAGGGGAAGATCATCGGCATCGAGCCGGGCACCGGCGAGATGGACCTGCTGAAGAACAAGGTGCTGCCCGGCTACGGCCTCGACAAGGAGTACGAGGTCGTCGACGGGTCCACCCCGGCCATGCTGGCCGAGCTGAAGCGTGCCTACGCCAAGAAGGAGCCGATCGCCGTCACCCTCTGGTCGCCGCACTGGGCGTACAGCGACTACGAGCTGACCAAGCTGAAGGACCCCCGGAAGGCCTTCGGTGAGGGCAACACGATCCGCACCATTTCCAACGAGAAGTTCCCCGAGCAGTACCCCCGGCTCACGAAGTGGATCAAGAACTTCAGGATGAGTGAGGACGAGCTCGGCTCGCTGGAGAGCGAGATCAAGGACCGCGGTCAGGGCCATGAGGAAGAGGCCGTCGCCGCGTGGCTCGAGGAGCACCCCGGCATGGCGGAGCGCATGACGCCGCAGTGACTCCGCAGTAGGGTTCCGGGGTGGGACGCGCGACACGCGCGTGCCACCCCGCACCTGTTTCCACGAGACGAGCGGATCCGGACAACCGCAGCGCACCAGGCCGTCCCCGACCCCCTCTCCCTCGTATGACGTCGATGTGACGGGCACCGGAAACGGTTTGCCGGACATGCGTAGGGTGCAGACAACTCAACATGGACAGTGCGCCGGGGCAGCGGCGCACAGGGAGCGGATCGACGGGCGAAGGAGGGAGCCGGAGCGATGGGCGACCACAAAGAGCAGCCCCTTCGGGTGGGCGCGGCCGTACGTCGGCGGCGCCGCGCGCTGGAGCTCACCCTCGCCGTCGTGGCCGAGCGCAGCGGCCTGTCGGTGCCGTTCCTGAGCCAGGTGGAGAACGACCGGGCGCGGCCCAGCACCAGCTCCCTGGAGAAGGTCGCCGACGCCCTGCGCACCACCGCCGTGGAGCTCCTCGCCGCGGCCGACCCGGCGTGCAGTGTGGACGTCGTCCGCGGCGAGGACACCGAGCCGCTGCCGCTGCCGCAACCCCGAACCCGGTCCCTGGTCCGCGGTCATCACCAGATGCACGCCTCCGAGTTCACCGGCGAGCACGACGCGGGCCGTGAACTCCAGTGCCGCAACGACCAGTTGATGTATGTCGCCGACGGCGCCGTGGAGGTCGAGGCGGAGGGCCGCGCCTACCGGCTCGGCCGCGGTGACACGCTGTACCTCACCGGCGGCGTACGGCACCGCTGGCGGGCGGCGGAGCCGGACACCCGCGTGATCGTCGTCGCTGTGGCGGATCACATCGAGGCGGTCCGGGACCGGCCACGCGGGTGAGGGTCGTCTCGCTGGTGCCTTCGCTGACCGAGGCCGTGGCCCGGTCCGCGCCCGGCGCCCTGGCCGGCGCCACCGACTGGTGCACGCATCCGGCCGGCCTGGACGTCGTCCGCGTCGGAGGCACCAAGAACCCCAGGACCGACCGGATCGTCTCCCTCGCTCCCGACCTGGTGATCGCCAACGAGGAGGAGAACCGCGAACCCGACCTCGCCGCCCTGCGCGCCGCGGGGGTCGCGGTCCTGGTGACGGAGATCCGCGACGTTCCGCAGGCCTTCCGCGAACTGGCCCGCGTCCTGGACGCCTGCGGGGTCGCGTCCCGTCCACGCTGGCTGGACGAGGCGGAGGAGACGTGGTCGTCCCTGCCGCGGCCGGAGAGCCGCCGCACGGCGGTCGTGCCGGTCTGGCGCCGGCCATGGATGGTCCTGGGCCGCGACACCTTCGCGGGTGACGTCCTCGGCCGCCTCGGCGTCGACCACCTGCACGCGACGCACCCCGACCGCTACCCCCGCATCCCGCTCGACGACCTCCGGGCCGCCGAGCCGGACGTGGTGGTCCTCCCCGACGAGCCGTACCGCTTCACCGCCGTCGACGGCCCCGAGGCCTTCCCGGGCCTGTCCTGCGCGCTGGTCAGCGGACGGCACCTGACGTGGTACGGGCCGTCGCTGGCGGAGGCCCCGCGGGTGCTGGGCCGGGCCCTGCGAGCAGCTCGCGGCTGAACAGGCGACCGCGTCCCGGGCCGAGCGGTCCCGGCACCGGGGGATACGCGCGGATGGCGGCATAAGCTGGATTTATGAGCAACACGGATGAGCAGGCCGGTGCGCCGTCGGCCGGGGCCCTGGCACACCGGGTGCCCGATCTGGGTGCCCTGGAACTGCTGCTGGCGGTGGCGCGGCTCGGCAGTCTGGGCGGGGCGGCGCGGGAACTCGGCATCACTCAGCCCGCGGCCAGCAGCCGGATCCGGTCGATGGAGCGGCAGCTCGGCGTGGCGCTGGTCGACCGTTCGCCGCGTGGCTCCCGGCTCACGGACGCCGGTGCGCTGGTGACGGACTGGGCGCGGCGGATCGTCGAGGCGGCGGAGGCGTTCGACGTGGGTGCGCAGGCGTTGCGCGATCGCCGTGATTCCCGGCTGCGGGTGGCGGCGAGCATGACGATCGCCGAGTACCTGCTGCCGGGCTGGCTCCTCGCGCTGCGCGCCCAGCGGCCCGACACGGCGGTGTCGCTGCACGCCGGCAACTCGACGGTGGTCGCGGAGCGTCTGCTGTCGGACGAGGCGGATCTGGGCTTCGTGGAGGGGCTGACGCTCCCGACCGGGCTCGACTCGGTGGTCATCGCCCACGACCGCCTGATCGTCGTGACCGCGCCGGGGCACGCCTGGTCCCGCCGCCGGCGCCCGCTGGAGGCGTCGGAGCTGGCCGCGACGCCGCTGATCCTCCGCGAGAAGGGCTCGGGCACGCGGCAGGTCCTGGACGTGGCGCTGGGTGGGCTGGCCCGGCCGTTGATCGAGTTGTCCTCGACGACGGCGGTGAAGGCCGCGGCGGTGAGCGGGGCGGGGCCGGCGGTGCTGAGTGAGCTGGCGGTCGGGGAGGAGCTGGCGATGCGCCGTCTGGTCCGCGTGCCGGTGGAGGGGGTGGCCTTGGCGCGGGATCTCAGGGCGGTGTGGCCTACGGGGCATCGGCCCACTGGTCCGGCCCGGGACCTGCTGTCCCTGACGAGGGGCTAGCCGGCCACCGTGCCCAGGGGCTCCACCCCCTGGACCCCCGGCCGGTGCCCGCCGGGCCCCGGATCAGCCGGCCAAGGAGCCGGGCTCGAGACCAGAGGACGGGACGGCCGGGGGCGGCGGAGGCCAGAAGTCCGTCAGCGGGAAGCCGCCTCCACCAGCGCCCGCATCACCCGCACATCCTCACCCATCTCCGGATGCCACTGCACCCCGAGCACCCACCCCTCGTGGCCCGGCAGCTCCACCGCCTCCACCGTCCCGTCCACCGCGTACGCCGAGGCGACGAGCCCCTCACCCAGCCGGTCCACGGCCTGGTGGTGATACGACGGCACGGACGTCTCCTCCGGAACGACACCCGCGTACAGACTTCCCGGCACCGGCTTGACGGCATGCTCGCCGAAGACGCCCACAACGTCCGCGTGCCCGTCGAGGTGCTGGACCAGCGTCCCCCCGAGGGCGACGTTCAGCAGCTGCATCCCGCGGCAGATGCCCAGCAGCGGAACCCCCGCCGCCAGCGCCGCGTCGATCAGCGCGAGCTCCCACGCGTCCCGCTCCCGCGCCGGCGGACCGGTCCGCGGCTCGGGCTCCGCGCCGTAACGGACCGGCTCCACGTCCGGGCCACCCGCGATGACCAGCCCGTCCAGCCGGGCCACGGCCGCCGCCGCGACCTCGGGGTCGTCCGGCGGCAGCATCGCGGCGAGACCGCCCGCCCGCCGCACCAGTCGCGGATAGCCGGCCGGCAGCAGTGCCGCGTCCAGCTCCCACACGCCCCAGCGCGCACCGGACTCCAGATAGGTGCTGACACCGATCAACGGCCTGGTCACAGAAACTCCCTCACGGTCGACGCCTCAGTACACCTCAGTCCCTCGCCAACTCTGCCTCGGCCGCCGCCAGCGCCGCGAACTCCTCCTCAGGCGCCTTCGCCACCAGCCGCTTCCGGCTGTAGAGGCCGAAGTACGCGACGGCCACGGCGTACACCACCAGCGCGATGAACGCCGCCGTCACGTCCACCAGGAACGTCGCCACCAGCGCCGCGCAGGCCAGGACCAGCGCGACCGAGGAGGTCAGCACGCCGCCCGGCGTACGGTACGGGCGCGGCAGCTCCGGCTCGCGGCGGCGCAGCACGATGTGCGACAGGGACATCAGCGCGTAGGAGATGGTCGCGCCGAACACCGCGATGTTGAGCATGCGGGCGCCGTCGCCCGACACCGCCGCCAGCAGGAAGCCGACCGTGCCGGGCACCAGCAGGCCCAGGTACGGGGCCTTGCGGCGGCTGGTGAGGGACAGGAAGCGGGGCAGGTAGCCCGCGCGCGAGAGGGCGAAGAGCTGCCGCGAGCCCGCGTAGATCAGGGAGAAGAACGACGCCACCAGGCCGGCCAGCCCGGCGTAGTTGACGATCCGGCTCAGGGTCGTCGCCTCGCCGTCCGGCTGGAGCGCCTCGACCAGCGGGTTGCCCGCCTCCTGGATCGCGTTCGAGCCGCGAGCGCCGGCCGCGGCGAAGAACGTGACCACGGCCAGCACCACCAGGATGGCCATGGACCAGCGGATGGCCTTCGGCAGCGTACGGGCCGGCTCCCTGGTCTCCTCGGCGGCCAGCGGCACCCCCTCGACGCCCAGGAAGAACCACATGCCGAAGGGGAACGCCGCCCAGATGCCGAGCAGGCCGAAGGGGAGCCAGGAGTTCGACCCGGAGGCCGACGTGTCGACCGGGATGTCGTCCAGCGAGCCGAAGGAGAAGTCGGGCAGGGCCGCCAGCGCGAACACGATCAGGGCCACCACCGCGATGCCGGTGACGACGAAGCTGAAGCGCAGTGCCTCGCCCACGCCCCACAGGTGGATGCCGAGGAAGATCGCGAAGCAGGCCAGGTACACCGGCCAGCCGGACTCCAGACCGAACAGGCCGAGGGACTCGACGTAGTCACCGATGAAGATGACGATCGCGGCGGGCGCGAGGACGTACTCGATGAGGATCGCCGTACCCGTGAGGAAGCCGCCCCACGGGCCGAGCGCCCGGCGGGCGAAGCCGTAGCCGCCGCCCGCCGTCGGCAGGATCGAGGACAGCTCGGCGAGGGCGAAGACCATGCACGCGTACATCGCGCCCATGAGCACCATCGCGATCGCGAGGCCTCCGAAGCCGCCCTCGGCGAGGCCGAAGTTCCAGCCCGAGTAGTCACCGGAGACGACGTAGGCGACGCCGAGACCGGTCAGCAGCACCCAGCCGGCGCTGCCGCGGCGGAGCGCACGGCGCTCCAGATAGTCGTCCGCCTCCGCGGCGGGTGTTCTGGTGGATTCCTGGGACATGGGCAGACTCCCCACGGGAGGCGGACACGGTGTCGAGCACGGGTCGAGCGGGGCCCGGCTCAATGGAATGGATCCATACCTTTGCCGTGTCCGTCGCGGGAAGGCAATACCCGTGCGTTAATCACCCGTAAATCCTCACCGCTCCGCTCAGCCGAGGAACCCGCGCAGCAGCGCCGCCGTGCCCCCGCAGTGCTCGCGCATGATCTCCCGCGCCTGGTCGGCGTCGCCCTCGATCACGGCCTCCACCACCGCGGTGTGCTGCCGCTGCGAGTGCTCCAGGTTGCGCACCAGCAGCGGGATGCAGTCCAGCAGGTCGTTGACGGTCGCCCGGACGGCCGCGTACTGGGCGGTGAGCGTGGGCGAGCCGGACAACTCGGCGAGCGTGAGGTGCAGCAGCGTGTCCAGGCGGCGGTAGTCGGCGAGCGGGGCGTCGTGCGTGCGGGCCAGCGCCTCGCGGAGCCGCTCCGCCTGCTTCTCGTCCAGCCCGTGCGCCGCGCACAGCCCGGCAGCGCCCACCTCCAGCACCTCGCGGAACCGCAGCACGTCCTCCAGGTCGACCTCGGCCATCCGGCGCCGCAGCTCGTCCTCGCCGCCGGCGTCCGCGCGCGGCAGCACGAACGTGCCGCCGTAACGCCCGCGCCGCGACTCGACCAGCCCCTGGTCCTGGAGCACCTTCAGCACCTCGCGCAGCGTCACCCGGCTGATGCCCAGCCGCTCCGCCAGCTCCCGCTCGGCCGGCAGCCGCTCGCCCCCCGGCACCAGGCCCAGCCGTACGACCTGGAGGATCTGCTCCAGCGCCTCCTCGAAGCCGTTGCCCGCGCGCACCGGCCGCAGCACCGGCGCCAGCCCGTCCGGCACCCCGCCGCCCGCTTCCTCCGGCATGTGGCCGTACCCCCTTCCCAAGCAATGGTTCTCCGCAATACCTTATGGCTCCCGGCGGACCAAGAGCCAAGGAGGCCCACCCGTGGCAGACCGCACACCCCCGCTGAGCGTCGAGGAGCTGCACGCCCTCGTCGCGGGCGGTGAGATCGACACTGTCGTCCTGGCCTTCCCCGACATGCAAGGGCGGCTCCAGGGCAAGCGGTTCGCCGCGCGCTTCTTCCTCGACGAGGTCCTCCACCACGGCACAGAGGGCTGCAACTACCTGCTCGCCGTCGACACCGAGATGAACACCGTCGACGGCTACGCGATGTCCTCCTGGGACCGCGGCTACGGCGACTTCGCCATGCACCCCGACCTCGCCACCCTGCGCCGCGTCCCCTGGAACGAGGGCACGGCCATGCTCCACGCCGACCTCGCCTGGAGCGACGGCTCCCCGGTCGTGGCCGCTCCCCGCCAGATACTGCGCCGCCAGCTCGAGCGCCTCGCCGAACTCGGGTACACCGCGCAGGTCGGCACCGAGCTCGAATTCATCGTCTTCAAGGACACCTACGAACAGGCCTGGGACGCGAACTACCGAGGCCTGACCCCGGCCAACCAGTACAACATCGACTACTCGGTCCTCGGCACCGGCCGCATCGAGCCCCTGCTGCGCCGCATCCGCAACGAGATGGCGGCCGCCGGCCTCGTCGTCGAGTCCGCCAAGGGCGAGTGCAACCCGGGCCAGCACGAGATCGCCTTCCGCTACGACGAGGCCCTCGTCACCTGTGACCAGCACGCCGTCTACAAGACCGGTGCCAAGGAGATCGCCGCCCAGGAGGGCATGTCGATCACCTTCATGGCCAAGTACAACGAGCGCGAGGGCAACTCCTGCCACATCCACCTCTCGCTCGCCGACGCGGACGGCGACAACGCCATGGCGGGGGACGGCGAAGGCGGCATGTCGGACGTCATGCGGCACTTCCTCGCCGGACAACTCGCCGCCCTGCGCGACTTCTCCCTGCTGTACGCCCCCAACATCAACTCCTACAAGCGGTTCCAGCCCGGCTCCTTCGCCCCGACCGCCGTCGCCTGGGGCCACGACAACCGCACCTGCGCGCTGCGCGTGGTCGGCCACGGCCGCTCCCTGCGCTTCGAGAACCGGCTCCCCGGCGGCGACGTCAACCCCTACCTCGCCGTGGCCGGGCTGGTGGCCGCAGGACTGCACGGCGTCGAGCAGAAGCTGGAACTGCCCGAGCCCTGCCCCGGCAACGCCTACACCGCCGACTTCGCCCACGTCCCCACCACCCTGCGCGAGGCCGCCGAGCTCTGGGAGAACAGCCCCATCGCCAAGGCCGCCTTCGGCGACGAGGTCGTCGCGCACTACCGCAACATGGCGCGCGTCGAACTGGACGCCTTCGACGCCGCGGTGACCGACTGGGAGCTGCGCCGCTCCTTCGAACGCATGTGAGGTCCCTTGTGTCTTCCGAGCACCTTCTGGAAGTACTGAACCCCGCGACCGAGGAGGTCGTCGCCGCCGTCGCCGGGGCGAGCCCGGCCGACGTCGACGAGGCCGTCACCTGGGCCGCCAGGGCACAGCGGACCTGGGCCGCCCTCGCCCCCGCGGACCGTGCCCGGCTGCTGCGCCGCTTCGCGGCCACCGTCGACGAGCACCTGGAGGAACTCGCCCGCCTGGAGGTCCGCGAGGCCGGACACCTCATCGGCAACGCCCGCTGGGAAGCCGGCAACGTCCGTGACCTGCTGGACTACGCCGCCGGGGGAGTGGAGCGGCTCACCGGCCGTCAGATCCCGGTCCCCGGTGGCCTGAACGTCACGATCCTCGAACCGCTCGGTGTCGTCGGCGTGATCGCGCCCTGGAACTTCCCCATGCCGATCGCCGCCTGGGGCACCGCCCCCGCCCTCGCGGCCGGCAACGCGGTCCTCCTCAAGCCCGCCGAGACCACCCCGCTCACCGCGCTGCGCCTCGCCGAACTCGCCCTGGAGGCCGGGCTCCCGGAGCACCTTTTCCAGGTCCTGCCGGGACGCGGTGACATCACGGGCGACGCTCTGGTCAGGCACCCCGGAGTCGCCAAGATCGTCTTCACCGGCTCCACCCGCACCGGCACGCGCGTCGCCGCACTCGGCGCCGAGCAGGTCAAGCCGGTCACCCTCGAACTCGGCGGCAAGAGCCCCAACATCGTCTTCGCCGACGCCGACCTCAAGACGGCCGTCGATCCCTTCTCCTTCCTCGACAACTCCGGCCAGGACTGCTGCGCCCGCACCCGCGTGCTGGTCCAGGAGCCGGTCTACGACGAGGTCCGCGAGCTGCTCGCCGACGCCCTGTCCGCCGTGGTGGTGGGCGACCCGGCCGACGAGAAGACCCAGATGGGCCCGCTGATCTCCCGGCAGCAGCTCGACCGGGTCCGCAGCTTCGTGCCCGACACCGCCCCGGCCCTGCGCGGCAGCGCACCCGACGGCCCGGGCTTCTGGTTCCCGCCCACCGTCCTGACCGGCGAGAGCCCCGACTCGGCGGCTGCCCGCGAGGAGATCTTCGGCCCCGTCGCCGTGCTCCTGCCGTTCTCCGACGAGCAGGACGCGATCCGCCTGGCCAACGACACCCCGTACGGCCTCTCCGGTTCCATCTGGACCCGGGACGTCGGCCGGGCCCTGCGCGTCTCCCAGGCCGTCCGCGCCGGCAACCTGTCCGTCAACTCCCACGCCAGCGTCCGCTACTGGACCCCGTTCGGCGGCTACAAGCAGTCGGGCGTCGGCCGCGAGCTCGGCCCCGACGCCCTGGCCGCCTTCACCGAAACCAAGAACGTCTTCATCAGCACGGAGGGCCCCGCACAGTGACTGCTCAGGACACCATCTGCCGCCGTCTGGTCGGCCGTACCGCCGTCGTCACCGGAGCCGGCAGCGGCATCGGTCTCGCCGCCGCCCGCCGCCTCGCCTCCGAGGGCGCCCACGTCGTCTGCGGCGACGTCGACGAGGTCCGGGGCAAGGCGGCCGCCGAAGAGACCGGCGGCACCTTCGTGAAGGTCGACGTCACCGACCCCGAGCAGGTCGAGGCCCTCTTCAAGACCGCCCACGACACCTACGGCAGCGTCGACATCGCCTTCAACAACGCGGGCATCTCCCCGCCCGACGACGACTCCATCCTGGAGACCGGCCTGGAGGCCTGGAAGCGCGTCCAGGAGGTCAACCTCACCTCCGTCTACCTGTGCTGCAAGGCCGCCATCCCCTACATGCGGCAGCAGGGCAGGGGCTCGATCATCAACACCGCCTCCTTCGTGGCCCGCATGGGCGCCGCGACCTCCCAGATCTCGTACACGGCCTCCAAGGGCGGCGTCCTGGCCATGTCCCGCGAACTGGGCGTGCAGTTCGCCCGCGACGGCATCCGCGTGAACGCCCTGTGCCCCGGTCCGGTCAACACCCCCCTCCTGCAGGAGCTGTTCGCCAAGGACCCGGAGCGCGCCGCCCGCCGCCTGGTGCACATCCCGGTCGGCCGGTTCGCCGAGGCGGAGGAGATCGCCGCCGCCGTGGCCTTCCTCGCCAGCGACGACTCCTCCTTCGTGAACGCCACCGACTTCCTGGTCGACGGCGGGATCGCGGGGGCGTACGTCACACCGCTGTAAGGCGTGTCCTGGCGGCCGGGATCCCGCCCTACAGTGCCGGGATGAGCATGACGCCACCGCCCGGCTGGTATCCCGATCCGCACGGCCCGCACCTGGAACGCTGGTGGGACGGCACGGCCTGGACCGAGCACCGCCGCACACCCGGGGGCGTCGCCGGCCCGGTGCCCCCGCCTCCGGGCGGCGGCGCCGGACGGGCGAGGACCGTCGCCCTCGTCGCGGCCGGGGCCGTCCTCGTCGCGGCGGTCGCCACCGGTGCCGTGGTCCTGGGCGACGACGGCGGCGCCGGGACGGCAAAGGCCCCGACGTCCGCGCCCGCGGCCACGACCGGTCCGCCCGAACCGACTCCGGAGGCGTCCACCTCCGAGCCGTCCGCCGACGACCCGGCGGTCGTCGAGGACCAGCTCAACGGCGTCACGTTCCCGCTGCTCGACGGCTGGGTCCGTCCGCAGTACGTGGCCCAGGACGACGTCGTCATGACGACGGACGGCACGTACGACTGCCCCGGCGACGGCACCAGCTGCCGCCACGGCCTCGTCATCTCCCGCACGGTGACCGCGAACGACGAGAAGTCCCCCGAGGTCCTCGCCAAGGCCGACATCTCCGAGGCGGCCGAGGAGGCCTTCGACCGCGACCGGATCGGCCGCAAGCCCTACGGCGGCATGGAGTCCCACGAGGTCGTCGGGTCCGGGCCGGTCGCGGTGGCCGACCGCGCCGGGTACTTCGTGCGCTGGCGGGTCCGGACGGCCGAGGGACCGGGCGGCTACGTCCAGTCGCTCGTCTTCCCCTCCAGCATCGGCACCGAGGCCCCCGTCCTCGTCCGCTACGTCTTCGACGCCGGCGAGGACGCGCCGCCGCTCGCCGACATGGACCGCATCACCAAGGACATCAGGCCGTTCGGCGACGCGGACACGGGCGGTGGCGTGGGCAGCAGCACCGACCCGCCGGACTGACCCGCTTACGGCCGGTGGGCTACAGGAACGTGTGGCCCTCGCCGCGGTAGGTCGGCACCGTCGCCGTCACCGCGTCGCCCTCGACCAGGTGCAGCGCGTCGAACCGCTCGCACAGCTCACCGGCCTTCGCGTGCCGGAACCACACCTTGTCCCCGATCAGCAGATCGTCGGCGGGCGAGCCGAGCAGCGGCGTCTGCACCTCGCCGGCCCCCTCCTGAGGGTCGTAGCGCAGCCCCTCGGGCAGGTACGGCACGGGCGACCGGTCGGCCCCGGCCGCCCCGGAGGCGGGATACCCGCCACCGAGCACGGTCACCACTCCCACCCCCGGCCGCCGTACGACGGGCTGCGCGAAGAGCGCCGCCGGACGGCCCCTGAACGACGTGTAGTTGTCGAACAGCCGCGGCAGGTACAGCCCCGACCCGGCGGCGATCTCCGTCACCGCGTCCTCGGCCGCCGTGTGCTGCACCGAGCCGGTGCCGCCACCGTTGACGAACTCCAGCCCCGGCACCACGGCCCGCACGGCCCGCACCACCTCCGCACGCCGGGCGGCGAGTTCACGCTTGGCCGCGGCCTGCATCAGCCGGACGGCACGGGACCGCAACGGCCGGCCCGCCACCGCGTCCCCGACACCGGCGACATGACCCTCGTACGCCATGATGCCCACGACCTCGAAACCCGGCCGCCGGGCCACCGCCCGGGCCACCTCGGCGACCTGGGCGGGGGAGTGCAACGGCGAACGCCGGGCCCCGACCCGCACCCGCCCGCCGAGCAGCTTCAGGGACGTGTCCAACTCCAGGCACACACGGACGACTTCACGGCCACCGCCCCGGGACGCGTCGATGAGATCGAGCTGGGCGACATCGTCGACCATCACCGTGACGGCGGCGGCGAGCTTGGGATCAGCGGCCAGTTCGGCGAAAGCGGCGCGGTCGGCGGACGGGTAGGCGAGCAGCACGTCGTCGAACCCCGACCGGGCCAGCCACAGCGACTCGGCGAGGGTGAACGACATGATCCCCGCGAAACCGTCCCGGGCCAGGACGCGTTCCAGCAGCGCCCGGCACCGCACGGACTTGCTGGCGACCCGGATCGGCTTGCCCCCGGCGCGGCGGACCAGATCGGCGGCGTTGGCGTCGAAGGCGTCCAGGTCCACGATCGCGAGGGGGGCGTCGAGATGGGCGGTGGCCCGGTCGTAACGGGCCCGGTCGGCGGCGCGCGCAGTCATGGACGCAGCCTGCCAGACGGGATTACCGCAGGGTAGGGGGACGTTCCGGGCAGATGCCCCGGCGTCGTGGACTGGTTCCCGTTCGCGCAGGAACACGCCGTAGAGTGACGCGCACGTACGTCGGAACGACACCGGCCGGAAGTCCGCGCCGGGATGACGCTCCGTCCGTACGGGTATGTGTGCCCGGGACGACTGTGTGCCGGGCCTCGGGCAGGACGACACGGCCCGCGCAGCACGAAGCGGCCCGGGCACGAGGAAACGGGGGGTGCATGAGCACGGAAGCACAGCGTGCCTCTGTCCCTCCTCGTCCCGGCGTCCCGCCGCGCCCCGCACACCCACCGGCCCGACCGGAGGGACCCCGGGCGGACCGCCCGGACCCGTCCGGGCGAGCCGAGTCCCCCGCGTCCCGGCCTGCCGAGCCCGTCGCGCCCGGGCGGACCGAGCCCACCGCGTCCCGGCCCGGCGAGACCGTGGCGCCCGGGCGGATGGAGTCCCCCGCGTCCCGGCCTGCCGAGCCTGTCGCGCCCGGGCGGACTGAGCGCACCGCGTCCCGGCCCGTCGCGCCCGGGCGGACCGAGTCCCCCGCGTCCCGGCCCGCCGAGCCCGGGTATACCGAGACCTCACCGTCCCGGCCTGCCGAGCCCGTCGCGCCCGGGCGGACCGAGCCCTTCACGTCCCGGCCCGCCACACCGCCCCCGCCCCGCGCCTCCAGCCGCTTTCCGGACGCGCCGCCCGGCGCCGGGCACGTGACGCGGTCCGAGCCGGACAGGCCGACCGCAGCACCTGACGCCCCTCCGTCTCCGCGTCACCTCCCCGCACCGGGCCGCCGCGCCGACACCTCGGCCGCGTCGGAACCGTCCGACCGGTCGGCGCGTCCGGACGCTTCGGCCGGGGCGTCGCCGCAGACGCCCGGTCGGCCGTTCCGCCTCGCCACGCCCCGCCGCGTCGCCGCCCCCGGCGAGAACTCGTCCGAGACCACCACGCGCCTGCGCCCCGTCCCCCCGGACCCGTCACCGGCCGGGCTCGATGCGTCCCCCGGCCGCTCTGCTGCGCCGGGGGCGGCTGCCGCGTCCGCGTCGCAGGCAGGCCGTCCCGGTACCGCGCCCCCCGGCGCCCCGCCGCGCCCCGCGCACGCCCCTCAGGTCGGTGCCCGGGCGGGCGCTGGTGCCCCAACCGGTGCCGGGACGCGCCTGCCTTCGCCGCCCGCCGGGCCACCCCACCCAGCCGCTCCCGCACAGCGGCCCCATTCCGCCATGCCCACCCAGCGACCTGCCCCCGCCACCCCGCCGCCCCCGGCGTTCGCTCCCGTCTCTCCCGACCCCGCCCTCTCCTGGAGCGCCCCCCTCAGCCCCGGCGGCACCCCCGGCGCCACGCGCCCCCTCGTGTCGTTCGGGGAGCCCGAGCTGTACGACGGCGACGCACGGCCCAGGCCGCTCGGACGGCGCCGCGCCTCGCAGGCCGCCGCGGCCACCGTCTGTCTCGTGCTCGGGCTGGGGCTCCTCTCGGGCGCGGTCACCGGAAGCTGGCTGGTCGGGGACTCCGGGGAGGAGGGCTCGCCCGGCACCTTCGCCGCCGCCGGGAGCCTGTGGCACAGCATTCCCGTCGACCAGCTCTTCCCGCCCACCGTGGAGGGCCGGGGCGCCGGACCCGGCGGAGCCGACCGCACCTGGACCCGTATCGCCGTCGCCCCCGACAGCGGCTGCGAGAACGCCTTCGACCCCCTGCTGCGCAAGGCCCTCGCCCCCGCCGGCTGCGAGCGGCTCCTGCGCGCCACCTACACCGACGCCACCCAGAGCTACGTCACCACCGTCGGCCTGCTCTTCACCACGGCCGACGCGCCGGGCATGACCTCCCTCGCGAACCGTTTCCGCAAGGAGCGCCTGGACCGCCGCAGCGACCTGATGCCCCTGCCCTACGCCGCGAAGGGCACGGCCGCCGCCCACTTCGGAGCAGAACAGCGCGCCTCCTGGACCGTCTCCGTACTGACCGAGGCGCCGGTCGTCGTCTACGCCGTCTCCGGCTGGGCCGACGGCCGCACCGTCGACGACCCGCAGCCCGCCGAGGACGCGATGCAGTCCGGCGCCACCACCGCCCCGGCCCAAGCCGGCCTCGGCAATGAGGCGCAGGGCCTCGCCGACCGCGTCGAACGAGGTCTGCGCAAGAACGTCCGCCCGGCCTCGGAGCCGCCGTCGTGAAAGCCACCAGGACACGTCGCTCCGCGGCGCTGAGCGTCCTGCTCGCCGCGGGCCTCGTCCTCCTCCCGGCCACCTCCGCCCACGCCGACGGCATCCGCGCCCAGCAGTGGGCCCTGGAGGCCATGCACACGCAGGAGGTTTGGCAGACCACGAAGGGCGAGGGCGTCACCGTCGCCGTCCTGGACACCGGCGTCGAGCCCGGCCACCCGGACCTGATCGGCAACGTCCTCACCGGCAAGGACCTGGTCGGCTTCGGCGCCGAACCCGGCGACCGCGCCTGGGCCCGGCACGGCACCGCCATGGCCGGGATCATCGCCGGCCACGGACACGGCCCGGGCAACGACGACGGCGTCCTCGGCATCGCCCCCGAGGCGAAGATCCTCCCCGTCCGCGTGATCCTCGAGGACGGCGACCCCTCCCGCGCCAAGGCCCGCAGCACCCGCGGCAACGCCCTGGCCGACGGCATCCGCTGGGCCGCCGACCACGGCGCCGATGTCATCAACCTCTCCCTCGGCGACGACTCGGCCTCCGCGCACCCCGAACCCACCGAGGACCAGGCCATCCAGTACGCCCTGAAGAAGGGTGTGATCGTCGTGGCCTCCGCCGGCAACGGCGGTGAGAAGGGTGACCGCATCTCCTACCCGGCCGCCTACCCGGGCGTCATCGCCGTCACCGCCGTCGACCGCTCCGGGACCCGCGCCCCCTTCTCCACCCGCCGCTGGTACGCCACCGTCAGCGCCCCCGGGGTCGACGTCGTCATCGCCGACCCCGACGAGAAGTACTACGAGGGCTGGGGCACCAGCGCCGCCGCCGCCTTCGTCTCCGGAGCCGCCGCCCTGGTCAAGGCGGCCCACCCGGACCTGACCCCGGCCCAGGTCAAGACGCTCCTGGAGGACACGGCCCGCAACGCGCCCGTCGGGGGCCGCGACGACTCCCGCGGTTTCGGCTTCGTCGATCCGGCCGCCGCCCTCAAGGCCGCCGGCCGGGTCAAGCCGGGGGGCCTGCACTCGGCGGGGTACGGCCAGGAGTACTTCGGCAGCGGCCCGGACGCCGCCGAGTCCGGCGACGACACCGCCGACTGGGCCGCCCCCCTCGCGGGCGGCGCGGGCGGCGTCCTGCTCGTGGCGGCCGTGGTCCTGTGGCGCGGCCGCCGTACCGGCCGCGACGACACCTGAGCCGCCGCCTGCGGCGTGGCACCCGGCCGATAGGGTCGACGACCGTGGCGAACAAGAACATCCCCGACCCCGGATTCTCCGACGACGACGGCTCCGCCGACCCCCGGCTGAGCGCGGCTCTCGCCGCCTGGTCCGAGAACCGCGGCGCCGTGGGCCCGGTCCTGGACGCCCTCAAGGGCGCCCGGCTGCTCGTCCCCGTCGTGGCCGTGCTCGGCGAGGTGGAAGAGGACGCAGGGGGACTGCGCCGCGAGAAGACCAGTGACATGGCCGTACCGACCCTGAAGGCCGGAAACCGCACCGCCCTGCCCGCCTTCACCTCCACGGACTCCCTCGCCCGCTGGGATCCAGCGGCGCGCCCCGTCGCCGTGCCGCTGCACCAGGCCCTCCAGGCCGCGGCGCACGAGAAGGCGGACACGGTCGTGCTCGACCTGGCCGGGCCGGTGCCCTTCGAGCTGACCGGACCCACCCTGCTCGCCCTCGCGGAGGGCCGCACGAGCACCGATCCGCTCGCCGACCCGGCCGTCGTCGGGGCCGTACGCGGCGCCGTGGCCGCCGAGCCCGCCGTCCTGCGCGCCCACCTCGGTCCGGGCCAGGCCGACGGCACGCTCGCCCTGGTCCTGGCCCCGTCCGCGGACCCGGCCGAGGCCGCGCGGGCCGTCGCCCGGCGGCTCGCCGCCGACGAGACACTGAGGGCCCGCCTGGTGCGCGGCCTCGACCTGGCACTGCTGCCGGCCGGGGCGACGCCACCGGGCGAGCCCTTGTACGAACGCTGAAGCTGACGCGGGAGCCGGTCCCGGCGGGAACCAGCGGGAGCTAGCCGTAGACCGGGCCGGTGTACTTCTCGCCCGGCCCCTTGCCCGGCTCGTCCGGGACGAGCGAGGCCTCGCGGAACGCCAGCTGGAGCGACTTCAGACCGTCGCGCAGGGGCGCCGCGTGGAAGGAGCTGATCTCGGTCGCGGTCGCGTCCAGCAGACCGGCGAGCGCGTGCACCAGCTTGCGGGCCTCGTCCAGGTCCCTGTGCTTGTCGCCCTCCTCGGTCAGACCGAGCTTCACCGCGGCGGCGCTCATCAGGTTGACGGCGACCGTCACGATCACCTCGACCGCGGGGACCTCGGCGATGTCGCGGGCCATGGCGTCGAAGTCGGGGGACTCAGGAGGGGTCTCACTCATGCCCCACACGATAGGCGCAGGGCGGGTGGACTCCGCGGCCGGGCACCGTACCGGACCTCGGGGCGCGCAATTGGCCGTTCCTGGCCATTGCTGGTAACCTCGTGTAACGACCGGCTGGACACGTATGCCTCGCGGCCCGCGAGTCCGGCCCACAAGTGGAGGCTTTTCGAACTCCCACCCGACCGCCCCCAGGGCGGCGGGTCACCGGTCAGACGGTCCCGTCCCAGCGGCGGCGATCCGTCCGAAATCGCGCCCCGCGGCCCCCGCGGCGGTGCTCCGGTAGTTCGAGGAGCCCGCCTGGGAATCGTCCGGGGCATTTTTCTTGCTTCGGCGCGGTTAGGTCTATCGAAAAGAGACGTTACGCGGCCGTCCGCCAGACCGTCGCGTGGTGCTACCGAGGAGGATCCATCAGCGCCGAGCCCCGCATCAACGACCGGATTCGCGTTCCCGAGGTGCGACTTGTCGGTCCCAGTGGCGAGCAGGTGGGCATCGTCCCGCTGGCCAAGGCACTGGAGCTTGCGCAGGAGTACGACCTGGACCTGGTCGAGGTCGCGGCGAACGCCCGTCCGCCCGTGTGCAAGCTCATGGACTACGGGAAGTTCAAGTACGAGTCGGCCATGAAGGCCCGTGAGGCGCGCAAGAACCAGGCGCACACGGTCATCAAGGAGATGAAGCTCCGGCCGAAGATCGACCCGCACGACTATGACACCAAGAAGGGTCACGTCGTCCGGTTCCTCAAGCAGGGCGACAAGGTCAAGATCACGATCATGTTCCGTGGTCGCGAGCAGTCCCGGCCCGAGCTGGGCTACCGACTGCTGCAGCGTCTCGCGGAGGACGTCCAGGACCTCGGTTTCGTGGAGTCGAACCCGAAGCAGGACGGCCGGAACATGATCATGGTCCTCGGTCCGCACAAGAAGAAGACCGAGGCGATGGCCGAGGCTCGCCAGGCGCAGGAGGCCCGCAAGGCGGAGGCGAAGGCCCACCCCGGCCGTTCGCAGAACGCCGCGGAAGCCGAGGCGCCGGCCGAGGAGCCCGCCGAGGCGTGACTCCCGGGACGCGAGTCCCAGGAAGCAATCGAAACAAGACGACGCTCCACCGTGCCCGGTTTTCGCGACCGGGCACCGGAGCGCCACCGACGAGGAGAGTACGGCGCTATGCCGAAGAACAAGTCGCACAGCGGGTCCAGCAAGCGCTTCAAGGTCACCGGCTCCGGCAAGGTGCTCCGTGAGCGCGCCGGCAAGCGCCACCTGCTCGAGCACAAGTCGTCCCGTGTGACGCGTCGCCTCACCGGCAACGCCGAGATGGCCCCGGGCGACGCCAAGAAGATCAAGAAGCTTCTCGGCAAGTGACGCCCGGCGCGTGAGCGCCGTACGTCAGGACCGGGACCCAATCGATTTCGGGCCGTGTGAGGACCACCGCGGCCCCGCTACAAGGAGTTAAGAAGTGGCACGCGTCAAGCGGGCAGTCAACGCCCACAAGAAGCGCCGGGCGATCCTCGAGCAGGCCTCCGGCTACCGCGGTCAGCGTTCGCGCCTGTACCGCAAGGCCAAGGAGCAGGTCACCCACTCGCTGGTCTACAACTACAACGACCGCAAGAAGCGCAAGGGTGACTTCCGCCAGCTGTGGATCCAGCGCATCAACGCCGCTGCCCGCGCCAACGGCATGACCTACAACCGCTTCATCCAGGGTCTGAAGGCCGCGAACGTCGAGGTCGACCGCAAGATCCTGGCCGAGCTGGCCGTCAACGACGCCGGCGCGTTCGCCGCGCTCGTCGAGGTCGCCCAGAAGGCGCTGCCGAGCGACGTCAACGCCCCCAAGGCGGCGTGACGCCTCCGGCTCTCAGCCGACGTGACTGAAGGACCCGCAGGTGGAAACGCCTGCGGGTCCTGCTGTGTCCGAGTTAGTGACAAGGTGAAACGCATGCCCACCCCCGAGCTCATCTCCCCCCGCTCCTCCCGTGTCTCGGCGGCGCGTCGGCTGGCCAAGCGGAACTTCCGGGGGAAAGAGCGGCTGTTCCTCGCGGAAGGTCCGCAGGCCGTGCGGGAAGCGGCCGGGCACCTGGCCGGGGGCGCGGCCACCCTCGTGGAGCTCTTCGCGACGCTGGAGGCCGCCGAGCGGTACGCCGACATCGTGGGGGCCGCCCGGGATGCCGGGGCCCGGGTGCACCTCGCCTCCGAGCAGGTGATCGCCGACATCTCCACCACCGTCACCCCGCAGGGCCTCGTCGGCGTCTGCCGGTTCCTCGACACGCCCTTCGACGAGGTCCTGGCGGCACGCCCCCGGCTCGTCGCCCTGCTGGCGAACGTCCGTGACCCCGGCAACGCCGGGACCGTGCTGCGCTGCGCCGACGCCGCCGGTGCCGAGGCCGTGGTGCTGACCGACGCCTCCGTCGACGTGTACAACCCGAAGGCCGTCCGCGCCTCGGTCGGTTCCCTGTTCCACCTGCCCGTCGCCGTCGGCGTCCCCGTCGAGCAGGCGGTCGCGGGCCTGCGGGACGCCGGCGTCCGGGTCCTCGCCGCCGACGGTGCCGGCGACCGCGACCTCGACGACGAGCTCGACAAGGGCGCCATGGGCGGGCCGACCGCCTGGGTGTTCGGCAACGAGGCCTGGGGCCTGCCGGAGGAGACCCGCGCCCTCACCGACGCCGTCGTCCGCGTCCCGATCCACGGGAAGGCCGAGAGCCTGAACCTCGCCACCGCCGCCGCCGTATGTCTCTATGCGTCGGCGCGTGCACAGCGCGCCGCCGGAGGGTGCCGTTCCGTCACCGGGAACTAGTAGGGTGACCAGCTCAGGGACCCCTCTGCGAGCCTTGGAGGTGGGGTACGGGGATGAGCGCCGGCACGAGCAGCGCACCGGGAGCCCAGGACGCCGGGGACCCGCCCGCCGCGTCCCGGCCGTCCGGTGATCCCGCCGACCTCGGCATCGACCCCGACCACTTGCCCGACGGGCTCGTCGTCGCCGACGAACAGGGCCGCGTCATCTGCTTCAACACCGCCGCCGAGCGCATCACCACCGTGAGCGCCCGCGACGCCCTCGGGCAGCGCCTGGAGAAGGCCCTGCCGTTAGAGGACCTGGAGGGCCGGCGCTGGTGGCAGCTGACCGACCCGTACGGCGGCCTCGCCATCCGCGTCGGCCAGCCCGAGCGCAATCTCCTTCTGCCCGGCGGCCGCGAGGTACTGGTCTCCGCGCGTTACGTCCGCGTCCACCCCACCGGCCCCGTCCGCCGTCTGGTCGTCACCCTGCGCGACACCGAGGCCCGCCGCCGCACCGAGCGCAGCCATGCCGAGCTGATCGCCACCGTCGCCCACGAGCTGCGGTCCCCGCTGACCTCCGTCAAGGGCTTCACCGCCACGCTGCTCGCCAAATGGGAACGGTTCACCGACGACCAGAAACGGCTGATGCTGGAGACCGTCGACGCCGACGCGGACCGGGTCACCCGGCTCATCGCCGAGCTGCTCGACATCTCCCGGATCGACTCCGGCCGTCTCGAGCTGCGCCGCCAGCCCGTCGACATAGCCGCCGCCGTAGGACGGCACATCCAGGCCTACGTCGCCGCCGGGCAGCCCGCCGACCGCTTCCTGCTCCGCGTCCAGCAGCCGCTGCCCGACCTGTGGGCGGACCCCGACAAGATCGACCAGGTGCTCAGCAACCTCCTGGAAAATGCCGTGCGGCACGGCGAGGGAACTGTCACGATCGACATCACGGCCACGGCGTCTCCCCGCGAGGGCGAGTACTCCGAGCACGCAGCCACCTCGGTCACAGTGAGCGACGAGGGGCCAGGCATCCCGGAGGAGTCCATGAACCGCGTCTTCACCCGCTTCTGGCGGGGCAGCAAGCGCGGCGGCACGGGCCTCGGGCTCTACATCGTCAAGGGCATCGTCGAGGCCCACGGCGGCACCATCACGGTCGGCCGCGCCCCCGGCGCAGGCGCCGAGTTCCGATTTACCTTGCCCGTGAGCGCTCCGGCCTATCTCGCCTGAGCAGCCCGCGGGCGCATTCGTACACCTCCGCCCCGTTAGACTCGGCCATTGGCACCTTTGCGTCCAGTTCCGTAGACGAAACGTCTCCGGACCGTAGACGGGGCGTTCCAGCCAGCCAACCGGAAGCACGGGAAGAGATGTCGGCACCCAATAAGTCGTACGACCCTGTCGAGGTCGAGGCACTGAAACCGGAAGAGATCGAGCGCATGCGGGACGAGGCGCTCGCCGCCTTCGCCGCCGCGGACTCCCTGGACGCGCTCCACGAGGCGAAGGTCGCCCACACCGGCCCCGCCTCCCCGCTGGCCCTCGCCAACCGCGAGATCGGCGCCCTGCCCCCGCACGCCAAGGCCGACGCCGGCAAGCGTGTCGGCCAGGCCCGCGGCGCCGTGAACAAGGGCCTCGCCGCCCGCCAGACGGAGCTGGAGGCCGAGCGGGACGCCCGCGTTCTGGTCGAGGAGGCGGTGGACGTCACGCTGCCCTACGACCGCGTGCCGGCCGGCGCCCGGCACCCGCTGACCACCATGATGGAGCGGGTCGCGGACGTCTTCGTGGCCATGGGCTACGAGGTCGCCGAAGGCCCGGAGGCCGAGGCGGAGTGGTTCAACTTCGACGCCCTGAACTTCCTGCCCGACCACCCGGCCCGGCAGATGCAGGACACCTTCTTCGTGCAGGGGCCAAAGGGCACCGAGGAGTCCGGTTCCGGCGTCGTCCTGCGCACCCACACCTCCCCGGTGCAGGCCCGGGCACTGCTCGACCGTGAGCTGCCCGTCTACATCGTCTGCCCCGGCCGGGTGTTCCGCACCGACGAGCTGGACGCCACGCACACGCCCGTCTTCCACCAGATCGAGCTGCTCGCGGTGGACGAGGGCCTGACGATGGCCGACCTCAAGGGCACCCTCGACCACATGGTCCAGGCCCTGTTCGGCGAGGACATGAAGACCCGGCTGCGGCCGAACTACTTCCCCTTCACCGAGCCGAGCGCCGAGATGGACATGCTCTGCTACGTGTGCAAGGGCGAGTCCGTCGGCAACCCCGACCGCCCCTGCCGCACCTGCTCTTCCGAGGGCTGGATCGAGCTCGGCGGCTGCGGCATGGTCAACCCGCGGGTGCTCACCGCCTGCGGCGTCGACCCCGAGAAGTACAGCGGGTTCGCCTTCGGGTTCGGCATCGAGCGGATGCTGATGTTCCGCCACAACGTCGAGGACATGCGAGACATGGTCGAGGGTGACGTCCGGTTCACCCGGCCGTTCGGGATGGAGATCTGATGCGGGTCCCGCTTTCTTGGCTGCGGGAGTACGTCGACCTGCCGGCGACGGAATCCGGCCGCGACGTCCAGGAGAAGCTCGTCTCGGCGGGGCTCGAGGTCGAGACCGTCGAGCAGCTCGGCGCCGACCTCAAGGGCCCCCTGGTCGTGGGCCAGGTGGCGACGATCGAGGAGCTGACGGAGTTCAAGAAGCCGATCCGCTTCTGCACCGTCGACGTCGGCCAGGCCAACGGCACCGGCGAGCCCCAGGAGATCATCTGCGGCGCCCGCAACTTCGCCGTCGGCGACAAGGTCGTCGTCGCCCTGCCCGGCGCCGTCCTGCCCGGTGACTTCCAGATCGCCGAACGCAAGACGTACGGCCGGATGTCCCGCGGCATGATCTGCTCCAGCGACGAGCTGAACATGGGCGACGACGGCACCAAGGGCATCATCGTGCTGCCCCCGGAGACCGAGGTCGGCAAGGACGCCGTCGAGCTGCTGGAGCTGGTGGACGAGGTCCTCGACATCGCCGTCACCCCCGACCGCGGCTACTGCCTGTCGATGCGCGGCGTCGCCCGCGAGACCGCCATCGCCTACGGCCTGCCGCTGCGCGACCCGGCCCTGCTCGACGTGCCCGCCCCGAACGCCTACGGCTACCCGGTGCGGATCTCGGACCCCACCGGCTGCGACCGCTTCACCGCCCGCACCGTGACCGGTCTGAGCGCCGAGGCCCGCTCCCCGATCTGGCTCCAGCGCCGCCTGCAGAAGGTCGGCATGCGCCCGATCTCGCTCGCCGTCGACGTCACCAACTACGTGATGATGGAGCTCGGCCAGCCGCTGCACGCCTATGACCGCGGCCTGGTCCAGGGCACCATCGGCGTGCGCCGGGCCGAGCCGGGCGAGAAGCTCACCACCCTCGACGGCGTGGAGCGCACGCTGGACGCCGAGGACCTGGTGATCACCGACGACCGCGGCCCCATCGGCCTCGCGGGCGTCATGGGCGGCGCCAACACGGAGATCGCCGACCACGACAACGTCGAGAATGCCACGGCGGACGTCGTCATCGAGGCCGCGCACTTCGACGCCACGTCGATCGCCCGCACGGCCCGCCGCCACAAGCTGTCCTCCGAGGCGTCCCGGCGCTTCGAGCGCGGCGTCGACCCGCAGGCCGCCGCTGCCGCCGCGCAGCGCACGGTGGATCTGCTGGTCCTGCTGGCCGGCGGCACCGCCGAGGCCGGCGTCACCGAGGTGATCGCGCCGACCGCGCCGCGCACCATCACCATCCCGGCCGACCACCCGGACAAGGTCGCCGGCGTCGCCTACGGCCGCGAGACCGTCGTACGGCGGCTCCAGGAGATCGGCTGCGACGTGTACGGGCAGGACGAGCTGATCGTCACCGTGCCGTCCTGGCGGCCCGACCTCACCGACCCGAACGACCTCGCCGAAGAGGTCATCCGCCTGGAGGGCTACGAGAACCTGCCCTCCACGCTGCCCAAGCCGCCCGCCGGCCTCGGCCTGACGGACCGGCAGCGGCTGCACCGCCGCGTCGGCCGGGCCCTCGCTGGTGCCGGGTACGTCGAGGCGCTGAACTACCCGTTCATCGGCGAGCAGGTCTTCGACCAGCTCGGCCTCGAGGCGGACGACCCGGCCCGCCGTGTCGTCAAGCTCAGCAACCCGCTGAGCGACGAGGAGCCGGCGCTGCGCACCTCGCTGCTCCCCGGCCTGCTCGCCGCCCTGCGCCGCAACGACGGCCGTGGCTCGCACGACCTCGCGCTGTTCGAGACCGGCCTGGTCTTCCGGCCGCGTGAGGAGCGGCGGATCGCCGCGGTGCTCCCCGTCGACCGCCGCCCGACCGACGAGGAGCTCGCCGAGCTGAACGCGGCGCTGCCCGAGCAGCCGCGGTACGCCGCGGTCGTGCTCGCCGGCGCCCGTGAGCAGGCCGGCTGGTGGGGCAAGGGCCGGCCGGCCGACTGGGCCGACGCGGTCGAGGCGGCGCGGGCCGTCGCCCGTGAGGCGGGTGCCGAGCTGATCATCCGCAACGGGCAGTACGGGCCGTGGCACCCGGGGCGGTGCGCCGAGCTGGCGATCACCGTGGACGGTGCCGAGCGGGTCGTGGGACACGCGGGTGAACTGCACCCGCGGGTCGTGAAGGCGCTGGGGCTTCCGGCGCGGACCTGCGCGATGGAGATCGACCTGGACGCGGTGGAGTCGGCCGGTGACGCGACCGTGAAGGCGCCGCGTATCTCCACGTTCCCCGTCGCCACGCAGGATGTCGCCCTGGTCGTCGACGCGGTCGTTCCGGCGGCGGAGGTCGAGGAGGCGCTGCGTGACGGGGCCGGGGAGCTGCTGGAGTCGATCCGGCTGTTCGATGTGTACGAGAACGCCGAGCAGTTGGGTGAGGGCCGGAAGTCGCTGGCGTACGCGTTGCGGTTCCGGGCGGCTGACCGGACCCTGACCGTGGATGAGGCTTCCGCGGCTCGGGATGCGGCGGTCGCGCTCGCCGGTGAGCGCGTGGGGGCCGTGTTGCGGAGTTAGCGCCGTGGGGGCTGCGCCCTGTCGCCGACTGCGGGGTCGCGGTGGCTTGCCGCGCAGTTCCCCGCGCCCCTGAGAGGGACAGAATCGGACCGGTCATTTTGGGCCGGTCCGGTTTTGTGTTGTACGGCCGGTGCGCGCACGTCCCTCAGGGGCGCGGGGAACTGCGCGACAAGCCACGGGGCACCAGCAGCCGACACCCCACCGATGACGCAACGGAGATGGGCCGGCGGAGCCGTCCGCCCCGCCACGGAGTGTCGGGCAGGCAGCCGGGCGGACGGCGGGTGCGGGCCGCCGCACTGTACGAGGGGGAGCCGGCGGCCCGGCCGGCCTCTTGCGAGGCATTTCAGTCAACCGGTCGGCGACTGTGAGCGACAGTGTGCACACAGTCCGGATTCGGGCACTCCGTTCACACCCCGTGTGAAGGCGGAACCACTAATCTGTCCGCACCGAGCCACCGGGGGGCCCAGATGCAGCCCAACACTCTGCTCGACGCGATCCTGGACGAGGCCGGGGTCTCGCACGCGGGGCTGGCCGCACACGTCAATCAGGCGGGACGGGCCCGTGGTCTGTCCCTGAGGTACGAACACACCGCCGTCGCCCGGTGGTTGAAGGGGCAGCGCCCGCGCGGCCAGGTGCCCGACCTGATCTGCGAGGTGCTCGCCGCCCGGCTCGGGCGGCAGGTCACCCTCGACGACATCGGCCTCGGTGTGCCCGGCGAGCCGTCCGCCCCGCACACCGGCTCGCTGTCCGGGTTCGTCGAGCGGGCCACCGCCCTGTGGCGCTCCGACCAGCAGCAGCGCCCTCACATCCTCGGCGCGCCCGCGCTCACCGGCACGCCCGCCGTCATGCCGGTGTGGGAGTGGGAGAACCCGCCCGAGGACGTGGACGTCTCCCGCGGCGGCAGACACCGGGTCACCCCGGGCGATCTGGAGATGCTGCGGGCCGCCCGTACGCACTACGAGCAGATGTACCGCAAGGCCGGAGGCATCGTGACGCGCGCCCGCATCGTCGGGTTCCTCAACGCCGAGGCCGCCCCGCTGCTGCGCGGCAGCTACACCGACGAGACGGGCCGTCAACTGCACCGGGCCACCGGAGGGTTGGTGGCCGTCGCCGGGATCTGTGCCTACGACTCCGACGCGCACGGCCTCGCACAGCGCTACTTCCACCAGGCGCTGCGGCTCGCGAAGGCCAGCGGGGACCGCGGACTGGGCGCGTATGTGATCGCGTTGCTCGTCAACCAGTCGCTGTTCATGCGGGAGTACCGGCAGGCCGTCGCCTTCGCGGAGGCCGCGCTGCGGGCCGCCGGCAAGCACATCACCCCGGCGCTCGCCTCCGACCTGTACGCGATGCAGGCCAAGGCGTACGCGCACCTCGGCGACGGCACCAGCGCCCTGTCGTGCATCCGGCGGGCCGAGCAGGCAGCCGAGCGCATCCGGCGTGGTCACGAGCCGGACGAGACCGGTTATGTCCAGCCCGGGCTGGTCAACGTCCAGGTGGCGGAGGCACTGCTCAGCCTCGGGGAGATCGCGGCCGCCGGGGAGCATGCCGCGGCCGCCGTCGACAACCCGGCGCACGACCGCGGCCGGGTGCACCGGCTGGCCATGCTGAGCACCATCGAACTGCGCCAGGGCAACGCCGACAAGGCGGTGGCCATCGCCGTGCAGATGGCCGAGCAGGCCCGCGGCATGGAGTCCCAGCGGCTGCGCGACCGGCTGCGCGCGGTGCGCGACCACCTGGTACGCAGCGGGTGCGGGGGCACGGGCGAGGCGGCCGAACTCATCGACGGGGCGCTGCGCGTACCGTTGTAGATGCCGGACAGCGGCACCCGCCTGATCCCGAGCCGCTTCCTGTGCGCCTGCTGTCAGCACGTCCCTGCTGCGATATTGCCACTTACTCGACGGAAGGTGGCAGAACCGTGCAGTGGACGAAACACAACGAACAAGGTGTGTACTCAAACCGCTGGTTCAGCGTCAATCTCGCTGATGTCGAACTGCCGGACGGCCGGCACCTCGACCACTTCCTCATCCGGCTGCGGCCCGTAGCCGTGGCCACGGTGGTGAACGAGGCCAACGAGGTGCTGCTGCTCTGGCGGCACCGTTTCATCACGGACAGCTGGGGGTGGGAACTCGCGGCGGGCGTCGTCGAGGACGGCGAGGACGTGGCCCGCGCGGCCGCCAGGGAACTGGAGGAGGAGACCGGCTGGCGGCCGGGACCCTTACGCCACCTGATGAGCGTGGAGCCGTCCAACGGGCTCACCGACGCCCGGCACCACGTGTACTGGGCCGACCGGGGCGAGTACGTCGGGCACCCCGTGGACGACTTCGAGTCGGACCGCAGGGAATGGGTCCCCCTCAAGCTCGTCCCCGACATGGTCGCCCGCGGCGAGGTCCCGGCCGCCAACATGGCGGCCGCGTTGCTTCTGCTGCACCATCTCAGGCTCGGACAGGACACGTTGCCCTGACACGACGTGACCTAGCGTCCGAGTGCCTGCCAGATCGCCATGACGAGGGCACCCACGGCGGTGAGGGCGGCGACCGCCGGCAGCGGCCAGCGCGCGTGTTCGAGCGTGTGGATCCGGGTGTTGAGTTCCTCGATCTCCTTGGCGGTCTCCTCGGTGCGGTGGCTGAGCAGAGCCAGCCCGCCCTCGACGCGGGCGTACGCCACATCGAGGCGGCGTCGTAACTCTGCGAGTTCTCCATGGACGACGGGATGCTCGGGATCGGCGGTCACAAGTCCGCTCCTTTCCGTAGTCGTTTCACATCCCTGGTGTGCGCAGTGGAGTCAACTCGCCTGGTGGGCGCCTGGGGAGAGTGTGCGACGGGCATATGCGAGCCCGACGCGCACACGGTGTGTGAATGCCGCGAGCCCGGCACCAGAGCCGGTGCCGGGCCCGCGGGTTGGCCGAAATCTGACCGTCCGTAACCGGCCTCCGGGGGTACCCGGGCCACCATGACGAAGTGGCAGAAGAACGCGGCGTTCGCGCTGGCGCTCTATGCGCTGTTGGTCGTGGTGTTCCGGTTCTCATCCGGTGGCGCCGGGTGGGGTACGGCGCTGCTGATCGCTCTCGTGGCCACTCCGCTCGCCCTCTGGATGGGCTGGCTCCGCAGCCGCCTCAACGAGCAGGCGCAGGAATGGGGACGCCGCCGGTTCCGGCCGTGGCCGGAGGAGCGGCGGCGTTGAGCGTGGCCCGGGGGGCTCAGTAGGCGTAGAAGCCCGAGCCCGTCTTGCGGCCCAGGCGGCCGGCGTCGACCATGCGCTGGAGCAGTGGGGGAGCGGCGTACAGGGGCTCCTTGTACTCCTCGTACATCGACTGGGCGACCGAGGCGACCGTGTCCAGGCCGATGAGGTCGGAGAGCTTCAGGGGGCCCATCGGGTGGGCGCAGCCCATCTCCATGCCGTTGTCGATGTCCTCGCGGCTGGCGATACCCGTCTCGAACATGCGGATCGCGGAGAGCAGGTACGGGATCAGCAGCGCGTTCACCACGAAGCCGGACCGGTCCTGGGCGCGGATCGCGTGCTTGCCCAGCACCTTCTCGGTGAACAGCTGGGCCCGGCTGAGGGTGCCCTCGGACGTGGTGAGCGCCGGGATCAGCTCGACGAGGTTCTGCACCGGCGCCGGGTTGAAGAAGTGGATGCCGATGACCTGGTCGGGCCGCGAGGTCGCCACCGCCAGCTTCACCAGAGGGATGGAGGAGGTGTTGGAGGCCAGGATGGCGTCGGGCCGGGTCACGACCTGGTCGAGCACCTGGAAGATCTCCGTCTTGACCTGCTCGTTCTCGACGACGGCCTCGATCACGAGGTCACGGTCGGCGAACTCGCCGAGATCCGTGGTGAAGCTGAGCCGGGCCTGCGTCGCCTCCTGCTCCTCCTCGGTGATCTTGCCGCGCTCCGCTGCCTTGGCCAGAGAGCTGAACAGCCGGGTCCGGCCGATCTCCAGCGCCTCGCCGGTGGTCTCGGCGACCATGACGTCCAGGCCGGCGCGGGCACAGACCTCGGCGATCCCCGCGCCCATCTGACCGCAGCCCACGACTCCGACGCGTGCAATGTCTCCCGCTGGGATGTCCGTCACATCGTCCCTTTCGCTGCTGATCCACTTCTGGGCAGGTGCGCCGGGTTCCGGTGCCTGCTCCGTTCGTGCACGTTACTCCCAAGTATCGATGATCGATCGAGTGGGGCGGGACAGCTTCGGGCATCCTGGCCCAGGGACGATCCGCGACCGGGCGGATCCGCGGCTTTCTGGGGCATGCGGATGGGACGAGTGTCACGCAGGGCGTTCGCGGTGGCGGCGCTGTCGGCTTTCACGATGATGCCTCCGGCGTCGGCCGCGCCCAGGGGGGACGGCAAGGGGGGCAGCGGGGCGGCCTCGGAGATGCGGGGGGTATGGCTGGCCACCGTGGCCAACCGCGACTGGCCGTCGAAGCCGGGCCTGACCGCCACGCGGCAGCGCGCCGAGCTGATCAGCCACCTCGACAGGGCGGTCCGCGACCGGCTCAACACCGTGATCTTCCAGGTCCGGCCCACGGCGGACGCCCTGTGGCCCTCACCGTACGAGCCGTGGTCGCAGTACCTCACCGGCACCCAGGGCAAGGACCCCGGCTGGGACCCGCTGGGCACCGCCGTCGAGGAGGCGCACGCCCGGGGCTTGAAGCTGCACGCCTGGTTCAACCCGTACCGGGTCGCCGTGCACGCCGATCCGGACCGGCTCGCCGCCGGGCACCCCGCCCGCAGGAACCCGCACTGGGTGGTCACGTACGGCGGGAAGCTCTACTACAACCCGGGTCTGCCCGAGGTCCGTGCCTTCGTGCGGAAGGCGATGCTCGACGCGGTGGCCAGGTACCCCGTCGACGGCGTCCACTTCGACGACTACTTCTACCCGTACCCGGTGGCGGGCCAGACCTTCGACGACGACACGGCCTACGAGGAGCACGGCACCGCTTTCCCCAGCCGGGCCGCATGGCGGCGCGACAACATCGACAAGCTGGTGCGGGAGACGGCGGACCACATCAAGCAGGTGCGTCCCGGCGTCCACTTCGGCATCAGCCCCTTCGGCGTGTGGCGCAACGCCGCCACCGACCCGCTCGGCTCGGACACCAGGGCGGGCGTCCAGACGTACGACGACCTGCACGCGGACACCCGCACGTGGGTGCGGGAGAGCTGGATCGACTACATCGTCCCGCAGCTGTACTGGAACATCGGCTTCACCGCCGCCGACTACGAGAAACTCGTGCGGTGGTGGGCGGACGTCGCGCGCGGCAGCTCGACGCGGCTCTACGTGGGAGAGGCGCTGTACAAGGCCGGTGACCCGGCGCAGCCCGCCGCCTGGCAGGACCCGGCCGAGCTGTCCCGGCACCTGACGCTGGCGAGGGAGCACGCACAGGTGCGCGGGCACGTCTTCTTCGCCGCCAAGGACCTGGCGACCGATCGGATCGGGGCGATGGCGCGGGTGGTCGCCGACCACTACGGGCAGCCGGCGCCTTCCCCGCGCTGAGTCACGGCCCGGTGGTGGTTTCCCGGTGCCGGATCTCGGTGTCGGGTCCCGGTGAGCAGATGCCCTCGTGCCCGTCCTCGAAGCGGACGCGGTACGGGGGAGTGCCCTCCTGGCCGAGCACTTCGACGATCTCGCCCACCTTGTCGTGCTGACCGACCACCCTGCCGTGCTGGACAAGCTGGTCACCCACGGTTGCGCGCATCTGGGGCCTCCTCACGGGGTGCGGAGCAGCGGTCCGTGGCCACGAGTCTACGGCGGGGGGCGCGGGTCGGCAGGGGGCCGTGGCCGCCTCCCTCAGCCGCGCGCCCGCTGTGTGACGGCGATGCAGACCAGCACCGCCGCGGCCGTCAGCGGTGCGGCCACCGTCAGGTGCTCGCCCAGCAGGAGCACCGACCACACCAGTGTGAGCAGGGGCTGGGCCAGCTGCAACTGGCTGGCCTTGGGAATGCCGATCGCCGCCATGCCGCGGTACCAGACGACAAGCCCGAGGAACTGCGAACCCGCCGCGACCCACAGCAGCCCGGTCACGCTGTGCGCGGTGAGCCGTACGGGCTCCTGTGCCAGCGCGAGGGCGGCGACCGGCACGGTGAGCGGCAGGCACAGCACCAGAGCCCATCCGATGACCTGCCAGCCCGGCATGATCCGGGCCAGCCGGCCGCCCTCGGTGTAGCCGGCCGCGCAGACCAGCAGTGCCGCGAAGAGGTACAGGTCGGCCGCGGTCAGGGCACCGCCGCTCTGCTGCACGGTGAAGGCGAGCACCGCCGCCGCGCCCGCGAGGGCCGCCGTCCAGAAGGTGCGCGAGGGGCGGCTGCCGACGCGCAGGGCGGAGAAGAGCGCGGTGGTCAGCGGGAGCAGTCCGACCACGACGGCGGCGTGCGCGGTGGTCGACGTCTGCAGCGCCAGCGTGGTCAGCAGCGGGAAGCCGAGCACGACACCGGCCGCGACGACGGCGAGGCCCGGCCAGTGGTGGCGGGCGGGCAGCGGTACCCCCACCGCCATGAGCGCGATGCCCGCGATCACCGCGGCCAGGACGCTGCGCACCGCGACGAGCGACCAGGGCCCGAATCCCTCCAGCCCCCAAGCGGTGGCGGGGAACGTGAGGGAGAAGGCGACGACGCCGAGGGCGGCCTGGAGGGTGCCGAAGCCGGGACGGTCCCGCTCGGTGCTGACTGCTATCCGTGGTGCGGCAGTAGCGCTACTCTCTGCTCTCATGCAAGAGCGTAGCAGCGTCGGTGAACTGGCGGAACAACTGCGGCGGGAGCTCGACCGCTACTCGCCTGGTGGAAAGCTCCCGTCGAGTCGGACCCTCGTCGAGCGGTTCCGGGTGAGCCCGGTGACCGTGTCGCGGGCCCTCGCCCAGCTCGCCGCCGAGGGTCTGGTGGTCACCCGGCCGGGCGCGGGCGCTTTCCGCGCACCGGCCCGGACGACACCGGCCCCGGCCGGCGACACGTCCTGGCAGGAGGTCGCGCTCAGCGCCGAGGGTGCCGCCGAGCTCGTGCCGCGCTCGGTGGACGCCTCCGGGGTCCTGGTCTCGCTGGCCGCTCCGCCGCCCGGCGTCATCGAGTTCAACGGCGGCTATCTGCACCCGTCCTTGCAGCCGGAGCGGGCGATGGCCGCCGCCCTGTCCCGTGCGGGACGCCGCCCCGGAGCCTGGGGGCGCCCGCCCATGGAGGGGCTCGCGGAACTGCGCGAGTGGTTCGCGCGCGGTATCGGCGGGTCCTACACGGCGGCCGAGGTGCTGATCACCGCGGGCGGGCAGTCCGCGCTCACCACCGCACTGCGCGCCCTCGCCCCGCCAGGCGCCCCCGTGCTGGTCGAGTCGCCGACCTACCCCGGCATGCTCGCCATCGCCCGTGCCGCGGGACTGCGCCCGGTGCCCGTGCCGGTGGACCCGGACGGCGTGAAACCGGCGCTGCTCGCCGACGCGTTCCGGGCCAGCGGGGCCCCGGCCTTCGTCTGTCAGCCGCTCTTCCAGAACCCCACCGGCGCCGTGCTCGCGCCCGAGCGGCGCCGCGAGGTGCTGCGCATCGCCCGTGAGGCGGGGGCGTTCGTCGTCGAGGACGACTTCGTGCGGCGACTCGTGCACGAGGACGCGGGGCCCCTGCCACGGCCGCTGGCCGCCGACGACCCCGACGGCGTCGTGGTCCACGTGTGCTCGCTGACCAAGGCGACCTCGCCGAGCTTCCGGGTGAGCGCCCTGGCCGCGCGCGGCCCGATCCTGGAGCGGCTGCGCGCCATCCAGGTCGTCGACACCTTCTTCGTGCCGCGGCCCCTTCAGGAGGCAGCGCTCGAACTCGTCGGTTCTCCCGCCTGGCCGCGGCATCTGCGGGCCGTCGCCACCGAGTTGAAGGCGCGCCGCGACGCCATGACCGGCGCGCTCGCGCTGCACCTGCCGGAAATCGCCCTGCCGCACGTCCCGTCCGGCGGCTACCACCTGTGGCCGCGTCTGCCCGACGGAACGGACGAAGCCGCCCTGACGGCCGCGGCCCTGCGCGCGGGCGTCGCGATCACCCCGGGCCGCCCCTACTTCAGCGCCGAGCCGCCGGCCCCGCACATCCGGCTGAGCTTCGCGGCGGTCGCCGGGACCGGTGAGATCGCGGAGGGCGTGCGGCGGCTGCGCACCGCCTGCGACGAGGTGCTGGGATAAGCGTTCGACGCCGTGGCCGGGTTTTTGCGAGCATCGCGCCATGACCGACACCCCGCCCCTGCCCGAGGGCTACGAACTCTCCACCGACCCCGCCCGTATCGACGCCGTACGCGTGCACCACTGGTTGTCCACCGAC
This sequence comes from Streptomyces sp. NRRL S-455, assembly GCF_000717875.1. Taxonomy (GTDB): domain Bacteria; phylum Actinomycetota; class Actinomycetes; order Streptomycetales; family Streptomycetaceae; genus Streptomyces. Next base: position 110,171 of record NZ_JOCT01000018.1, on the reverse strand, counting down.
GCGTACTGGGCGCTGGGCCGCTCCCGTGAGAAGCAGGACCGGGCGATCGCGGGCTCGCTCAACTTCGGCGTGTACGAAACGGTGTCGGGGGAGCAGGTCGCGTACGCCCGGGTCATCACCGACCGGGCGACCTTCGGCTGGCTCTGTGACGTGTACATCGACCGGTCGGTGCGCGGCAAGGGAGTCGGTTCGGCGCTCGTGGCGGCCGTACGGGACGAACTGGGCTCCTACGGGGTGCGCCGGATCCTGCTCGCCACGCACGACGCACACGGCGTCTACAGCAGGCTCGGTTTCGGCGAGTTGGAACACCCCGAGCACTGGATGGCGCTCATCTTCGGCCAGTGAGGTCGGGCCCACCCTGGGTAACTCCCGGATAACACCTCTTGACCTGCGCACTTGCGGGACGCACGATCCCCGCATGCCACTGAGGGTCACGTTCGTCGCCGCCGCTCGCAGCTCCCCGCTGCTCGCCGAGCGTTTCGAGGACGACCGGCCGCTGGACCAGGCCGGCTGGGGCGAGGTGGAGCGCGTCGCCCACGAGTTGCTGCCGCTCGCCGCCGCCGAGCTGCGGTACTGCTCGCCGACTCCGCGCAGCCGTGCCACGGGGGAAGGGCTCGGTTACGCGCCGCTCGTGCAACTCGGTCTGCGGGACTGCGACATGGGCCGGTGGGGCGGCCTGACCCTGGGCGAGGCGATGGCCCGGGAGCCGGAAGCCGTGGACATCTGGCTCGCCGACCCGCGGGCCACACCGCACGGCGGTGAGTCGCTGGTGGACTTCATCACCCGCGTCGGCGGATGGCTCGACACCCGGCCCGTCGAGGACGGCTGCCGGGTGGTGGCGGTGGCCGAGCCGTCGGTGATCCGGGCCGCCCTGGTGTACGCCCTGAAGGCCCCGCCCTCCACGTACTGGAACATCGATGTCCGCCCCCTGTCGACGACCGCTGTGACGGGCCGCGCGGGGCGCTGGAACCTGCGCTTCGACGGGGTGTCCGCTCAGCCTTCGCGCGCGTAGTCGGTGCGCAGTACGAGGTCCTTCGCGGGGCCGCGGACCCGCCACACCGTCCGCCAGTGGCCGGCGTCGCGAACGGTGAACTCGCCGCGGTAGAGGTCCGCCGCGCAGGGATGGCCGGCGACATGCCGCCCGGACCTCAGGTCCAGTTCGTGGAACGGCCGCCCGTCCGCGAACCGCACGTCGGCCGTGCCGTCCGGCCCCGGCAGGAACCGCAGGGTCCGCTCGGCGGGCCGGGCGACGCCGTGCCAGGTGAAGGTGCCGGACTCGACGTGCAGCAACCCGCCGGTCTCCTGCTTCTCGAAGAGAGTGGTTCCGGTGAACTCGCCCTGCACGCCCTCGGCGAGATCCCGCACCGACCGCGCCACGCGCCACCGTCCGGCCAGATACGCCAGGGCATCGGGCACTGGCCAGAACTCGCCCATACCGTCCCGCTTTCCGTCACATCCGTTGCCGCGCGACCCATTGACGCACTTGGCCCCCCTCCCTATCTTGCCGTTCGAAGTGCTGATCAATGTCTGATATTTCGAACACTCCTCTACCAGAGAGCCGCGGAGTATCCATGCCACGCACCGCCCGCACCCGATGGAGAGCCGGTCTCACGACCACCGCACTCCTGACGGCAGCAGCCCTCGTACCGGTCCCCGCGCACGCCGAGGACGTCACCGACTACGCGATCACCGTCGACCCGTCCGCCCGGGGCGCGAAGATCGACGACACGATGTACGGCGTCTTCTTCGAGGACATCAACCGGGCCGCCGACGGCGGTCTCTACGCCGAGCTCGTGCAGAACCGGTCCTTCGAGTACTCCACCGCCGACAACGGCTCGTACACGCCCCTGACCTCCTGGACGGTCGGCGGCACGGCCCAAGTCGTCAACGACTCCGGCCGGCTCAATGAGCGCAACCGCAACTACCTGTCCCTGGGCGCCGGTTCGTCCGTCACGAACACCGGCTACAACACCGGTATCCGGGTCGAGCAGGGCAAGCGGTACGACTTCTCCGTGTGGGCCCGCGCCGAGAGCGGCACCACGCTCGCCGTCTCCCTGAAGGACGCCGCCGGCTCCCTGGCGACCGCCCGCCAGGTCGCCGTCAAGGGCGGCTGGGCCAAGTACGAGGCCACCTTCACCGCGACCCGCACCAGCAACCGCGGCCGACTCGCCGTCGCCTCGGTGAACGCCGCGGCGCTCGACATGGTGTCGCTGTTCCCGCGCGAGACGTACAAGAACCAGCCGAACGGCCTGCGCAAGGACCTCGCCGAGAAGATCGCCGCCCTGAAGCCGGGCTTCGTGCGCTTCCCCGGCGGCTGCCTGGTCAACACCGGCTCCATGGAGGACTACAGCGAGGCCAGCGGCTGGCAGCGCAAGCGCAGCTACCAGTGGAAGGACACCATCGGGCCCGTCGAGGAGCGCGCGACCAACGCCAACGTCTGGGGCTACAACCAGAGCTACGGCCTCGGCTACTACGAGTACTTCCGCTTCTCCGAGGACATCGGCGCCATGCCGCTGCCCGTCGTCCCGGCCCTGGTCACCGGCTGCGGCCAGAACAAGGCCACCGACGACGACGCCCTGCTCAAGCGGCACATCCAGGACACCCTGGACCTCATCGAATTCGCCAACGGCCCGGCGACGTCGAAGTGGGGCAAGGTGCGCGCCCGCATGGGCCACCCGAAGCCCTTCCACCTGACCCACATCGGTGTCGGCAACGAGGAGAACCTCCCGAGGGAGTTCTTCGCCCGCTTCCAGCAGTTCCGGGCCGCCATCAAGGCCGAGTACCCGGACATCACCGTCATCTCCAACTCCGGCCCGGACGACGCCGGAACGACCTTCGACACCGCCTGGCAGCTCAACCGCGAGGGCAAGGTCGACATGGTCGACGAGCACTACTACAACAGCCCGAACTGGTTCCTGCAGAACAACGACCGCTACGACTCCTACGACCGCAGTGGCCCCAAGGTCTTCCTCGGCGAGTACGCCTCCCAGGGCAACGCCTGGAAGAACGGCCTCGCCGAAGCCGCCTACATGACCGGCCTGGAACGCAACGCGGACATCGTCAAACTCGCCTCGTACGCCCCGCTGCTCGCCAACGAGGACTACGTGCAGTGGCGGCCGGACATGATCTGGTTCAACAACCGGGCCTCCTGGAACTCGGCCAACTACGAGGTCCAGAAGCTGTTCATGACCAACGTCGGCGACCGCGTCGTCCCGTCGAAGGCCACCACCACTCCCGGCGTCAGCGGCCCCATCACCGGCGCCGTCGGCCTCTCCACCTGGGCGACCAGCGCCGCGTACGACGACGTGAAGGTCACCTCGGCGGACGGCGCGGTCCTGCTCGACGAGGACTTCTCCGGTGACGCCGCGAAGTGGAAGCACACAGGCGCCGGCAGCTGGAGCATCCAGGACGGCCAGTACGTCCAGACCGACACCGCCGCCGAGAACACCATGGTCACGGCGGGCGACCCCGCCTGGAAGGACTACGACCTGCACGTGAAGGCCACCAAGAAGTCCGGCAAGGAGGGCTTCCTGGTCGCCTTCGGCGTCAAGGACACCGGCAACTACTACTGGTGGAACCTGGGCGGCTGGAACAACACCCAGTCCGCGATCGAGCAGGCCGTGGACGGCGGCAAGGGCACGCTGATGACGAAGGCCGGATCGATCGAGACGGGCCGCGCCTACGACATCGACATCAAGGTGCGCGGCCGCCAGGTGACGCTGTTCCTGGACGGCGAGGAGTGGGGCAGCTTCACCGACGACAAGCCGGCCGAGCCGTTCCGCCAGGTCGTCACCGAGGACGCGAAGACCGGCGACCTGATCGTCAAGGTCGTCAACGCCCAGGCGGCCGAGGCCCGTACCGCGATCGACCTGGGTGGCGCGAAAGTCGCCTCCACGGCCCGGGTGACCACGCTGGCCGCCGACGAGGACGCGGTGAACACCGAGACGGACACGCCGGTGACCCCGGTGACGTCCACGTTCCGCGGCGTGGCCGGGAAGTTCAGCTACACCTTCCCGGCGAACTCCGTCACGTTCCTGAGGATCAAGCAGAGGTAGCCGTCGGGCCGGGGCGCGGGCCGCTGTCCGAGGGGCGGCGGCCCGCGCTCGTCCCTGGTCCGTCTGACGTGACTCACGCGAGCCGGACGGTCCTCTCGGTGGTGCTGGTCCTCGCCAGGAGCGGGATGAGCCGTGGCAGCCCCCGAAAACGGACCTTGACCCGAACCGTGAAGGCGGCGTGCACCGGCGTGCCGGCCGGGGCGTCCACGAGCAGCCGCAGCTCCTTGTCGGAGTGCAGATAGTCGCCCGCCTTGGGATAGAAGTCCCAGTACGCCTTGCGGAAGCCGACGCCCGAGGCCAGGACCATCGGGTGGTAGACCGTGCGTCGCCGCCCGACCTGCGGAGCGCCGGAGAGATCGACCACCGACGCGGCGACGGAGAAGGACAGGTCGAGACCGACCGTCGTCTCCACCTCGACCGGCAGGTCCTCGACCTCGCGCGGGGCCATGTCCGCGATGACGCAGTCCGGTGTCGGGCTGAGGTCGACCAGAAACCGGGACCAGGCGAACGTGCACTCGGGGTGGGCGTGCAGCGCGAACATCAGAGGCACGTCGTGGCCGCACCGGTCCGCCGCCTGGCCGGGAGCGGACACGCGTCTGCTGGGCGCACGGGCGATGGCCACCCGGTTCTCACGCTTGAGCAGGCGCAGCGTGGCGTCGTCGATCACTTCGGTGGCCGCGCGATCGGTCTCCTCCTCGTCCACGTCGAAGGCGAGTTCGGTGAGAGGCGTGAAGAGTGTGTCGTCGGTCATCCGTTGATCCCTCCCGTTGGTCCGTGGGGTGCCGCCGGTCAGCGCCAGTCGCCGATCAGCTGGAAGCCGGACCATCGGTCCAGCCGGTCCGGTCCGTAGGTGTCCCTGGCGTTCAGCACCGCACGGCGCAGCGAGTCGACCTTGCCGGCGCCGCTCTGGAGGCCGTCGTAGAACTGGCTCATCATGTCCCTCGTCGCCAGGTCCGGAACCTTCCAGAGGCTGACCACCATGGCACCGGCACCCGCGAACAGCAGGGCCCGGGTGAGACCGATCAACTCCTCGGCGGCGTCCGTCTCGGACACGCCGGTCTCGCAGGCGGACAGGGTGACGAGGGACAGCGACGGTGCCTTCAGCCTGAGGATCTCCCGAGCACTGAGCACACCGTCGGAGAGGACCAGTCCGGATGCCAGGGCGTCCCTGGGGTCGAAGCGGGCGTGCGCGGCGACATGCAGCAGGTCCACCGTCGTCAGGGCCTGCCGTACGGCAGCCGTCGAGGCGTCCCCGCCGAGCAGGGGCGTCGTCGCGAACCTCGCCGCGACGGACACGGCTTCGTCCCGTGCGCCCGGCAGGTCCCCGACCGGATCGCCGAACACCGCGGCGGGCTCCGCGGCCGGCACAGGGGCCGCGGAACGCAGGGCCCGCAGGAGGGAGGCGCCCGGCAGCAGGGCGAGAGGGTTCCGCTCCAGCAGGATCCGCTCTCCCGTCCGCAGCGCTCCGAGAGGAACATGGTGCAGGGCGCCCACGGGGCAGACGATCAGGAGTTCCTCCGGGTCGCAGACCGCTGTCAGCAGGTCGGCCACCGGCGCCATCTCGTGCTGGAACAGGTCCTCGGCGTCCACCGCCAGCTCCCGCACCCGCCCGGCCGAGCCGAAGTTCATCCGGACGAACCTGGTGAGCCGTGCCATGTCGACCGGACGGGTCTGCACGACCGGGGTCGGCCGGTCTCCCCGCAACGCGATCACACCGAGCAGCCCGTCGTCGAGCCGAACCAGACTGGCCAGCACGGCCGGACGGCCGCCCTGGTCCAGAAGGGAGGTCAGGTCCGCCGGATCCGCCGGCCGGGCCTGCCGCACCTCCACATACCCCTCGGCGGACGGGGACGTCCTGCGCATCTCCTCCCACACGCCGTCGAGCTCCTGGGTGAGGTCCCGGTACTCCGCCCAGAAACCGAGGTCCTGCGCCTCCTCGGCCTGCCGCAGGCGGCGCCGACGGATCAGCAGTTCCCTTTCCCGCTCCAGGAGGTCGGCAGGAACGCCGGGCGGAGGGGAGAGCTCGGCGTCGCCGAGCTCGTCGAGGAAGGCACGCGCCCGCATGGACTCGTTGGCCAGCCAGGCCTCCTCGGCGTAGAAGTCGGATTCCCGCCCGCCGCTGCACGCCAGACGGACCAGCACCTTTGTCAGGTCGGCGAAGGCCTCGATGCGCTGGTTCTGCACCGCGATCCGCTGACGGTCGTCCACCAGCCCGGTCCGCATCAGGTCCGCCAGCCGGGTGGCGAGGGTCAGAAAGCGGACGGCCGCCGGATCGTCCCCGGACTCCTGAAGGAACCGGCCGAGCCGTAACAGGACAGGCCAGGCACGGTTCGGCGCGCTGATCCGATACCGTGTGCCGTCCGTTGCCGTCCAGCCGAACGCGTCATGGCCGGGATCCGGCACGCTCGCGTAGGTCAGCGCTTGTTCCAGGTGACCGCGCGCGTCCCGGGCCTCGGGGGCGGTGGCCGCACCGGAGGCGCTCACCGCGTCGGCCAGTTCGGGGTGCTGCCGCAACACGTCGGCGATGTGCATGTGGTCGTACGCGAGACGATCGGCGTTGCCGGTCCGTTCGTTGAGCAGTCGGGCCCGGTCGAAGCAGGCCAGTGCCGCGCGCGCTGTGCCCAGCCGCAGGTGTCCCCGCCCCAGACCGTTCAGTGCCGTGGTCAGCATGCGCGGTACCAACGGGTCCGGATCGTCGTCCTCGGCAAGGTGGAGCGCATGCTGGAACAGGCCCAGCGCCTGGTCGGTCAGGCCGCTGTCGAGGGCCGAGTCCGCGGCAGCGATGAACCCCTGGACCTCCGCCTCGGTGGTGGGCCGGGACTCGTCCAGCCGCCTCGCCTCCCTCCGGTGTCGCTGTGCGGCGACGTGGTCCCCCAACTGGTGACAGACCTCGGCCAGTGAGTCGAGGATGCCGGACCGCACGCTCGTCTGGTGGAACAGCCGGTCGAACTGTGCCTCGCCTGCCAGCCCGGCCCGTGCGCGGGCGTTCTTCTCCGCGGTCAGCAGTTCGAGACAGTGCTCGTAAATGGCCCGTGCCTCCGGGAGCAGCCCCTCCGACACCCGCACACCCGCCAGGGACGTCAGCGCGTCCGCCAGGAGACGGTCGCGGCCCAGTTCCACAGGGCTGCCGGCCGGGCCGAAGTCCGCGGGCAACGCCTGTGCCAGCTCCACCTGCCGCCTCACCCACAGCTTCCAGCGGGGCAGGTCGCGGTCCTTGACGTGGTACTGAAAGCTGACGGCCACGGCCGTCAGACCGGCTCGCACGAGATCCTCGGGAGCGGCCGCCTCGACCCAGCGTGCGAACCGCTCGTCGTCGTCGACCGCGCCGACGAAGCCGTCGGGACCGTCCCGGTCGAGAAGGACGGAGACCAGGCGGTCGCCGTGGCCGGTACCTCCCGGCGCCACCTCGGCCGATGGTGACGACCAGACGGACTCCCGTCGCTCGGTGGGATCCGTCTGCTCCGCGGTGCCGGGAGCAGCAGCCGGGCCGGGACCGGCCGGCTCAGGTCCTCCGGACTGCGCCTGCCGGACGGCCGGCGCGACGACCGTGTCACCGGTGTCCGGCGGCTCAGGCCCGTCCGGCGGCTCCTGCTCCTCCAGAGCGGCGAGTGCCTGCCGGGCGCCCCGGTATTCCGGCGCGAGGCGCAGCGCGTTCTCGTAGCAGGGACGTGCCCGCCGGGCGCCGTGACCGCCGTACCGAAGCGCGTCGCCGAGGAAGCGGTAGGCCTCCGGCGTCGGTTCGATGGCCAGGGACTCCTCGAAGTAGGCCTGAGCGATGTGGTAAGCGCCCCGCCGGTACCACGTGTCCCCGAGGTACGTCATGGCCTGCACGTGGTCGGGCTGCAGCCGAAGGGTGGCCTCGTACTCGGTCTGGGCGTCGTCGAGGCGGCCGGCCGCGAAGTGTTCCTCGGCGGTACGGAAGTGCTCCATGGCCTCGGCCTGTTCGGGAGTCACCCGGACCAGTCCGAGCAGGGCCAGTACCCGCTCGGCCAGGGTGGGATCGTCGCGGAACAGCGTGTCGAGCAGTTCGCCGCCGTCCGGACTGCCCGAGACGACCGCCGCCGTCATGTGGGCGGATATCTCTTCCTGCGGCAGTTCGAAGAGCTCCTCGCTGACGTGCAGCTTGCCGTCGCTGAGGGCGGCGAGCAGCGGTGGGGGCTCGTCCGGCTCCACGACGACGCCCGGTAGTCCTCGGAACGGGTCGGAGTCCGGGTCCAGCTCCACGATCGCCTGACGCCACCGCAGGGCGTCCTCGGTGTCGCCGTTCAGGTGTGCCAGCATGCACAGGTCCACGAGAACCGGCAGGTCGTTGCGTTCCGGTGGGTCGCCGAGCAGCCCGGTCAGGAGTGCCCTGCCCTCCGGCCAGCGGCCCATCGAGGCGTAGACCACTGCCAGGGTCTTCAGGTCCGTCCTGTTGTCCGGGTCCCTGGCGAGCAGTTCGGACAGCAGCATCTCGGCGTCGGCCCACTGCCGCCTCCGGAACAAGGCGCGCGTCAGTTCCCGCAGACTCGACTCCGCCGTGATGGACTCCGGTCGGGCGGCGTCGGCGGCATGCGACATCCGCGCGGCCACCCGGGGGTCGTCGAGTGCCGACAGTGCGAAGTAGTGCAGCAGGGCTGAGCATTCCTCGTCGGCGTCCGCCGGACCGCGCTCCTCCGCGCCGCGTCCGGCGCGTACGTCCGCGGCCCAGGAGACGACCCTCTGGTACGGCTGGAGCGTTCGCCGCAGGGCGGCAGCGGCGTCGATGTCGCCGGCCGCCAGCAGCTCCAGTCGCTCGTGGGCTTCGGTGAAGTCGGCGTCGAACAGTGCAGCCTGGCTCGCGGTGGAAGAAGCGAACGACGCCAGCAGACCCAGGGCCTCCGCGCCGTCGCTGCGGTAGGCGAGCGCCGCGAGTTCGTAGGTCCGGCGCGCCTCGCTGGGGGACGTCAGATGCTCGTCGAGCCCGATCAGGAAGTGTGCGTGCGCGGATGCCAGCTCGCCTCCCGGGAAGCCGGTGCCGTGTCCGTGCGCCACGATCCGCAGCAGCAACCGCCCGGCGCCGTCGAGCCGGACTGTGCCGTCCCCCGCGGCTGTGGCGGAGAGCGCCCTGGTCAGCAGGGTGATCACCGCGCTCACCACACGGTCGTCATCGGCGGCGACCACGGCGTCACGCACCGCGCGAGGGTCGGCGGTCCTCAGACGGTCCACCCAGGCCTCGGCGCCGGGGTCCGGGGGCGCGGACGGCACCGTCACCAGGCGGGACCAGCACGACGCCAGCGTCGCTACGAACACGCTTCGCCCCCTCCGATGACGAGCCGCAACGGCACAAACAGTGTGAGCTTGTCGTGCTCCCCCCGCCAGAGCCAGGGAAGTCACTCGTACGAGTGAGTCATGGCCAGCGATCGCGGATTGCATAAACGTGCAGCAGAACGTATAGTCATGCTCTCTAAGGAGGAGGTTCCATGGCGGTACGTGCGGCAGTGGCCGGAGCGAGTGGATACGCGGGCGGGGAACTGCTGCGTCTGCTCCTGGCGCACCCCGAGGTCGAGATCGGCGCCCTGACCGGCAACTCCAACGCGGGACAGAGGCTCGGCGCGCTGCAGCCGCATCTGCTGCCGCTGGCCGGCCGAGTGCTCCAGGAGACGACCCCCGAGGTCCTCGCCGGGCACGACGTCGTCTTCCTCGCCCTGCCACACGGGCAGTCCGCCGCCGTCGCCGAACGGCTCGGACCGGACGTGCTGGTGATCGACATGGGGGCCGACTTCCGGCTCACGGACGCCGCCGCCTGGGAGAAGTTCTACGGCTCGCCGCACGCCGGAACCTGGCCCTACGGCCTTCCCGAACTGCCGGGTGCCCGCGCCGCGCTGGAGGGGTCCAAGCGCGTCGCGGTGCCCGGTTGCTACCCCACGGCCGTGTCGCTGGCGCTCTGCCCGGCCTACACCGCGGGTCTGGCCCGGCCCGAGGCCGTGATCGTCGCCGCGTCCGGCACCTCCGGCGCGGGCAAGGCGCTCAAGCCGCACCTGCTGGGGAGCGAGGTCATGGGCTCGATGTCCCCGTACGGCGTCGGCGGCGGCCACCGGCACACCCCCGAGATCACGCAGAACCTCGGCGCGGCCGCCGGCGAGCCGGTCACCGTCTCCTTCACGCCCACCCTCGCGCCGATGCCCCGCGGCATCCTCGCCACCTGCACCGCCGCCGCCCAGGACGGCGTCACGGGCGAGTCCCTGCGCGCCGCCTACGAGAAGGCCTACGCCGACGAGCCCTTCGTGCACCTGCTGCCCGAGGGACAGTGGCCCGCCACGGCCTCCGTCTACGGTTCGAACGCCGTTCAGGTGCAGGTCGCCCACGACGCCGCCGCCGGACGGATCATCGCGATCAGCGCCATCGACAACCTCACCAAGGGCACCGCGGGCGGTGCCGTGCAGAGCATGAACATCGCCCTGGGGCTCGACGAGTCCACCGGACTGACGACGATCGGAGTTGCGCCGTGAGTGTGACGGCAGCGAAGGGATTCACGGCGGCGGGCATCGCCGCCGGGATCAAGGAGAACGGCAACCCCGACCTGGCCCTCGTGGTCAACACCGGCCCCCGCCGCGCCGCCGCCGGCGTCTTCACCTCCAACCGCGTGAAGGCCGCCCCGGTGCTGTGGTCCGAGCAGGTGCTCAAGGACGGCCGGCTCTCCGCCGTCGTCCTCAACTCGGGCGGCGCCAACGCCTGTACGGGCCCGAAGGGCTTCCAGGACGCCCACGCCACCGCCGAGAAGGCCGCCGACGTGCTCGGTGTGGGCGCCATCGAGGTCGCCGTCTGCTCGACCGGCCTGATCGGCGTCCTCCTCCCCATGGACAAGCTGCTCCCCGGCGTCGAGAAGGCCGCCGGGTCCCTGAGCGAGCACGGTGGCGAGAAGGCCGCCATCGCCATCAAGACCACCGACACCGTCCACAAGACGTCCGTCGTGACCAAGGACGGCTGGACCGTCGGCGGCATGGCCAAGGGCGCCGGCATGCTCGCACCCGGCCTCGCCACCATGCTCGTCGTCCTCACCACAGACGCCGACCTGGACAGCGAGACCCTGGACAAGGCGCTGCGGGCCGCCACCCGCACCACCTTCGACCGGGTCGACTCCGACGGCTGCATGTCCACCAACGACACCGTGCTGCTGCTCGCCTCCGGCTCCGCCGGCGTCACTCCGGAGTACGAGGAGTTCGCCGAGGCCGTACGGCAGGTCTGCGACGACCTCGGCCAGCAGCTCATCCGGGACGCCGAGGGAGCCAGCAAGGACATCAAGGTCGAGGTGATCAACGCCGCGACCGAGGACGACGCCGTCGAGGTGGGCCGCTCCATCGCCCGCAACAACCTCCTCAAGTGCGCCATCCACGGCGAGGACCCCAACTGGGGCCGGGTGCTCTCCGCCATCGGCACCACCTCCGCCGCCTTCGAGCCGGACCGGCTGAGCGTCGCCATCAACGGCGTCTGGGTCTGCAAGAACGGCGGCGTCGGCGAGGACCGCGACAAGGTCGACATGCGCTTCCGCGAGGTCCACATCGTCGCCGACCTGGCCGCCGGCGCCGAGACCGCCACCATCTGGACCAACGACCTCACCGCCGACTACGTCCACGAGAACAGCGCATACAGCTCATGAGCAGTCCGACGCGGAAGCACACCGCCCTCCCCAAGGCCCAGATCCTCATCGAGGCGCTGCCCTGGCTGGTCCGGCACAACGGCAAGACCGTCGTCATCAAGTTCGGCGGCAACGCCATGGTCGACGAGGACCTCAAGGCCGCCTTCGCCCAGGACGTGGTGTTCCTGCACCACGCCGGCCTCAAGCCCGTCGTGGTGCACGGCGGCGGCCCGCAGATCAGTCGGGCGCTCGATCAACACGGCATCGTCAGCGAGTTCAAGGCGGGCCTCAGGGTGACCACCGAGGACGCCATGGACGTCGTACGGATGGTGCTGGCCGGTCAGGTGCAGCGCGAACTGGTCGGGCTGCTCAACCAGCACGGGCCGCTCGCCGTCGGCCTGACGGGCGAGGACGCGCACACCATCACCGCCACCAAGCACCAGCCCGAGATCGACGGCGAGCTCGTCGACATCGGGCGGGTGGGCGAGATCACCGCGATCGACACGGGCGCGATCGAGGCCCTCCTCGCCGACGGCCGCATCCCGGTCGTCTCCTCCATCGCCCGCTCCCAGGACGACGGACATGTCTACAACGTCAATGCTGATACGGCGGCTGCGGCACTCGCTGCTGCACTGGACGCCGAAACCCTCATGGTCCTCACGGACGTCGAGGGACTCTACGAGGACTGGCCGCACAGCGACGAGGTGATCAGCCGCCTCACCGCCTCCGAGCTGGAGCGGCTGCTGCCCGACCTGTCCTCCGGCATGGTGCCGAAGATGGAGGGCTGCCTGCACGCCGTGCGCAACGGCGTCACCACCGCCCGCGTCATCGACGGCCGGGTCCAGCACTCGATCCTGCTGGAGATCTTCACCGACGAAGGCATCGGCACGATGGTCGTGCCCGACGAGAAGCCCGGCGGACCGGGCGAACAGGGGGAGTCGTGAACAACGCCGTGGACAAGGTCACGGGCAACGTCGCGGGCAATCAGGAACTGACCGCGCGGTGGCAGGGCGCGCTCATGAACAACTACGGCACCCCGAGGCTCCCGCTCGTCCGCGGCGAGGGCACGAAGCTGTGGGACGCCGACGGCAACCAGTACCTGGACTTCGTCGGCGGCATCGCGGTCAACGCGCTCGGCCACGCCCACCCGGCGATCGTCGAGGCCGTGAGCCGGCAGATCGCCTCCCTCGGCCACGTCTCCAACCTGTTCGTCGCCGAGCCGCCGGTCGCGCTCGCCGAGCGGCTGCTGCGGCTCTTCGGCCGCGACGGCAAGGTCTACTTCTGCAACTCCGGAGCCGAGGCCAACGAGGGCGCCTTCAAGATCGGCCGGCTCACCGGCCGGACCCACATGGTCGCCACCCAGGGCGGCTTCCACGGCCGCACCATGGGCGCCCTCGCGCTCACCGGCCAGCCCGGCAAGCAGGAACCCTTCCTGCCGCTGCCCGGCGACGTCACGCACGTACCGTACGGCGACGCGCAGGCCCTGGCCGCCGCGGTGACGGAGGAGACCGCCCTCGTCGTCATCGAGCCGGTCCAGGGCGAGAACGGGGTCGTGGTCCCGCCCGCCGGCTATCTCAAGGCGGCCCGCGCGATCACCGCCGCGACCGGGGCGCTGCTCGTCCTCGACGAGGTGCAGACCGGCGTCGGCCGGACCGGGCACTGGTTCGAGTACCAGGCCCACGAGGGTGTGCTGCCCGATGTCGTGACCCTCGCCAAGGGCCTCGGCGGCGGACTGCCGCTCGGCGCGACCGTCGCCTTCGGGCGGGCCGCCGAGCTGCTCCGGCCCGGCCACCACGGCACGACCTTCGGTGGCAACCCCGTCGCCTGCGCCGCCGGGCTCGCCGTCCTCGACACCATCGAGAACGAGGGGCTGCTGGAGAACGTCAAGCGGCAGAGCGAGAAGCTGCGCGACGGGATCGAGGGCCTCGGCCACCGATTGATCGATTTCGTCCGGGGCTCGGGCCTCCTCCTGGGTATCGTGCTCACCGAGCCGCTCGCGCCCCAGGTGCAGCAGGCGGCTCAGGACGCCGGTCTCCTGGTGAACGCGCCCGCCCCCGATGTCGTACGGCTCATGCCGCCGCTGAACATCGCCGATGCCGAGGTGGACGCTTTCCTCCGGGCGCTGCCCGGCGTCCTCGACGCAGCCTACGGGGACGGACGATCCGGGGAATGAGACGACGATGAGCCAGGCGCAGGACCACGAGCAGCCGGGGGCGAACGGGCCCGCCGTGCCGCAGACCCGCACCGCACGCCACCGCCGGATCGTGGACATCCTCAACCGGCAGCCCGTGCGGTCGCAGAGCCAGCTGGCGAAGCTGCTCGCCGACGACGGGCTGAGCGTCACGCAGGCGACGCTCTCCCGGGACCTGGACGAGCTGAACGCGGTGAAGATCCGCAACGCCGACGGTGACCTGATCTACGCGGTGCCGAGCGAGGGCGGTTTCCGCACGCCGCGCGCGCCGCTGGGCGGGTCGGCGAAGGAGGAGCGGATGCGGCGGCTGTCGCAGGAGCTGCTGATCTCGGCGGAGGCTTCGGCGAATCTCGTGGTCCTGCGCACCCCTCCGGGGGCGGCGCAGTTCCTGGCCTCGGCGATCGACCAGGCGGAGCTGCACGACATCCTGGGGACGATCGCCGGTGACGACACGTTGCTGTTGATCAGCCGGGACCCTGTCGGGGGGCAGGCGCTGGCGGATCACCTGCTGAGGCTGGCGCAGAACGGGCACTGAGCGCCGTAGGGATGCGGGCCTGTGGTGGTGTGCGGGTGGACTGTGGCTGATCGCGCAGTTCCCCGCGCCCCCAAGAAGCCAACTCAGCTGCGGGCAGTCGTGCCGCTGGGGCGATGGGGGTCCCCGCTGCTCGAGCGGAGCCGAGAGCTTGGGGGAGGGTGTGCGCAGCGGCACCCCGCGCCGCCGGGTTGCGCAACGCCCCGCCCCGGCCCCCACTCACCCCAGCCTCGCTGCCAGCCCCCCAGTGCAGCGCACCTCGTCACCCGCCGTGATGAGTAACGCCTCAACCCCCGGCAGCGACTCCAGCCACGCCAGCCCCTCCCGCGACCCCATCGCGAACGCCGCCGTCGCCCAGCAGTCCGCCCACGTCAGCCGCGGCCCCACCACGGTCACGGCGACCAGGTCGGTCACGGCCGAACGCCCCGTACGCGGGTCGAGGATGTGCGCGCCCCGCTCCGCGGTACCGGACGTGGCCACCGCCAGCTCATCAACCCCGGCCGCCGTGACGACCGCCGCGAGGCCCCCCGGACGCAGCGGGTCCGACACCCCGACCCGCCACGGCCGCTGCGCCTCCGGCGCGCCGAGCATCTGCACGTCGCCGCCGCCGTTGATGTTCACCCCGCTCACGCCGGGCGTACGCGCCAGCCGCCGCGCCGCCCGCTCGACCGCCCAGCCCTTGACGATGCCGGTCGGATCGAGGCGGCCCTGGTACGACGTGCTGAACCAGCCGTCGCTCAGCCGCTCCGCCTCGGCGGCCAGCTCCAGTACCTCGGCGACCTCGGGGTCGCACTCCTCGACGGTCAGTTCGCCGCGCTGCAGCCGGGAGATCTGGCTGTCCTCGCGATAGGTGCTGAACACCTCGTCGACCCGGTGCAGCCCGGCCACCGCCTCGTCCACCGCCGCGCGCACGGCGGCCGGTTCCCCGCCGCGGACGTCGAAGGAGAAGACGGTCCCCATCGTCTCCTCCACATGACGCACCGCGGCGGGAGCCTGTGCGGAGTCGGCCACCGTGTCAGCCACCGGCCTGGTCCAGCGCCTGGTTGAGGCGGGGGACCGAGGAGGAGGTGATCTGGTCGCTGCGTCCGCCCTTGGGGGCCTGGACGGCCTCGGCCTTGGTGATCTTCCCGCCGGCCACGGTGATGCGGACCTGGACCGGACCGTACTCCGTCTGCGCGACACTGCCCGTGACGGTCCTGGCCTGGGCGCTGCCCGCGCCGGAGCCCGCGCGCCTGGTTGAGGCGGGGGACCGAGGAGGAGGTGATCTGGTCGCTGCGTCCGCCCTTGGGGGCCTGGACGGCCTCGGCCTTGGTGATCTTCCCGCCGGCGACCGTGATACGGACCTGCACCGGCCCGTACTGCGTCTGCGCCACGTCACCCGTGACCGTCTGGGCGTTGCCCGAGCCCTGCGAGGCGCCCGCCGAGGCCTTGGCCTTGTCCAGCGCCGACTGGAGGGACTTCTTGTAACCGGCGCTGGTGTACGTCGCCCCGGAGACGGCGTCGATGTCCGCGCTCTGCGCGGCGACCGCCGCCTGGTTGAGGCGGGGCACCGAGCTGGCGGTGATCTGGTCGCTGCGCCCGCCCTTGGGCGCCTGCACCGCCTCGGCCTGGGTGATCTTGCCGTTGCTCATGGTCAGGCGGACCTGCACCGCGCCGTACTCGGTCTGCGCCGCGTCCCCGGTGACCGCGCCGTTCACGCCGCCCTGCGGGGCCTGACCGGCCGCCGCGGGCGGGACCTGACCGCCCGCGGCCTGGGCGCCGCCCGGGTCGGAGGCCGGCTTCATGGACAGCAGCAGCACGATGCCGGAGACGGTGGCTGCGCCGGCGAGCACGGCACGCCGGACGGGGTGACTCTTCTTCATGTTCCTCAAGCTCCTGAAGGGCCGTTGATGTCCCGTCGCTCACATCTCGAACGACTCGTGATGGATACGGCGGGCGGGGACTCCCGCGCCGCGCAGTGCCTCGTACACCGACTGCGCGAAGCCGGGCGGCCCGCACATGAAGACGTCGTGGTTGTCGATGTCCGGGATCTTCCGCTGGAGGGATTCCGCGGAGATGTCGGGGCGTTCCCCGTCCGGGCTGTTGACCGCGTACATCAGCCGGGCTCCGCGCTCCTCGGCGATCTTCGCGAGTTCGCCCCACAGCGCCAGGTCCTGGGTGGTGTTGGCCCGGTAGAGCAGGGTGATGTCGCCGGACGCGCCCGGCAGCGTCTCGAACAGCGCCCGCATCGGGGTGATGCCGACACCGCCCGCGACCAGCAGCACCTTGCCGCGGCTGCGGCGCTGGGCGGTCATCGCGCCGTACGGGCCCTCGGCCCACACCTTGGTGCCGGGCTCGAGGTCACGCAGCCGGGAGGTGTGGTCACCGATCGCCTTGACGGTGATCCGCAGCATGTCCGGGCGGGGCGCCGCCGACAGCGAGTAGGGGTGCGAACTGAAGCGCATGCCCGGTGCCTTGAACCGCCAGCGGAAGAAGTGCCCGGCCTCCGCGCCCATCCGGTGCAGCTTGCGCCCGCTGATCAGCACGGACACGATGCCCGGGGTCTCCTCGATGACGGCCGCGACGCGCATACGGTGCCGCAGGTTCAGCCGGATCGGGGTGAGGATCCGGTACCAGAGCACCAGCGCGGTCACCACCCCGTACAGCCCGTACCAGAAGGTCTTCGCGGCGGGCTCGACGGCGAACTCGTTGCCGGTGGTGATCTGGTGCCAGAACGTCATGTACACCGAGGCGTACGTCAGCAGGTGCACGTGGTACCAGGTGTCGTACCCGATCAGCCGGCGGACCCCGCCGATCGACAGGATCCCGATGACGAACAGCAGGCCCGTGCCGATGGCGGCCTTGCCCATGTCCGGCAGCTGGTTGATGGAGTCGATGGTCTGCTGGACGATGTCGCCGAGCCCCTTGCCCGCCTGGAGGGCGTAGCCCCACATGGTGAGGAAGACATGGGCGAGGACCAGGCAGAGCGTGTAGCGGCCGCTCATGGCGTGCCAGCGCGCGACCCGGTCGCTGCCCACCCGCCGCTCCAGCGCCGGCACCCGGGCCATCTGGAGCACCACGAGCGCCATCAGGTAGCCGGCGAGCAGTCCGGTGATCCGGCCCGCGGCCAGGATCTTGCTCGAGGTGTCCGCGAGGGACGGTGTGTTGTCCCACCACAGCCACAGCACGGCCGCCGCACCGGCCGCCAGGGCGATCAGCAGCGGGACGGCCGGGGAGCGGCGCGGGCGGATGCGGCGCATCGTCTGGCGGCGGGCGGCA
The DNA here is from genome assembly GCF_000717875.1 of Streptomyces sp. NRRL S-455. Taxonomy (GTDB): domain Bacteria; phylum Actinomycetota; class Actinomycetes; order Streptomycetales; family Streptomycetaceae; genus Streptomyces. Next base: position 92,538 of record NZ_JOCT01000018.1, on the reverse strand, counting down.
CGTCCGCCTGCGAGCGTGGTGGTCACGGTTCCTCCGTGGGGACTTGACCCTTGGCCCACAGATACGTGCCGGGACACGGGAGTGTTCAGCCACGTGCCGAGTCATGTGCGCACAGGCGTGACCGGGGGTAACACGTCTGGGTGCCCGGGTGGTCTGCCGGCCCTAGTACCGGGTGACGGCCGTGGCGCCGCTCGTCGTCCCGACCGCGATGTGAGGGCGCCGCGCCGGGTCGGCCCACGTCAGGATCCGCCGCATCGCCTCCTTCGGCACGGAAACGCAACCGGCTGTCGCCCCGCGGCCGTGGACGTGCAGGAAGATGCCGGCCCCGCGCCCCCGTACGGGACGGCGGTAGTTGAAGCCGATGACGAGCGCGTGCGCGTACCGCTCCCCGTAGGTGATCAGGTGCTCGGACTCGGCGGCCCGGCAGTCGGCCGCGCGGGGCTCGGTCCAGCGGTTGTAGGAGCGGGACTCGTTGTCCTGGCACCACCAGGAGTCCCGGTGCACCCGGCGGTACCGGTACGCCGTCCCGCGCGGCGCCGCCTCGATGCCGAAGGCGTACGGCAGGCCGTAAAGACCCGTGGGTGTCGTGTTCGTGCCCTGCTTGCGGGAGGCGCCCTGGGCCAGCCCGTTCGCCCCGAAGCGGGCGCGTGTGGAGCCCGCCTTCACCCACCGTCCGCCCCTGCGGTCCCACCAGGTGACGGTGCCCGTCGTCGAGGTGGACCTCGGCGCCACCGCGGTGATCAGCTGGGTGCCGCCGCCGGTGTCCGCCATCCGGGCCGGCAGTGGCTGTGACGAGGGGGGCGGGGGCCCGACGCCGAGCACGACGAGGGAGGAGACGGCGAGGGCGACGGCACCGGGGCGCATGCCTCAGACCGTAGAGGGAGGCAGCGGCAACGGCAGCCCGGGTAGTCCGTCCAGGCTGGTCGCGATGTGCTCCTTCTTGGTGAAGTAGGCGCTCAGCGAGGCGTCGTCCTCACGGGCGAAACGCTTGCCGTCCAGATCGCGCTCCGCCTCGTACGCCATGAAGGGCACCGCGTAGCCGCAGGTGTCGCGGACGAGTTCGGCTGTGACGACGATGATCGCGCGCAGGCCGTGCTGTGTCGGGTCGATGTCCGGGAAGTGCGCGAGCAGTTCTCCGAACCGCGGCTCGTCGCGGAACACCGGCTCGCCCTTGCCGTGCACCCGCACGATGTTCGGCGGCCCCTGGAAGGCGCACCACATCAGGGTGATCCGCCCGTTCTCCCGTAGGTGGGCGATGGTCTCGGCGTTGGAGTCGGCGAAGTCGAGATAGGCCACGGTGTGCTCGTCGAGCACCACCAGAGAGCCCTTGAGGCCCTTGGGGAGAGGTTGACCGTGCCGTCGGCGGACAGGGGAGCGGTGGCGGTGAAGAAGACCGGCTGCGCCTCGATGAACGAGCGGAGCCGGCCTTCTATGGCCTCATGAGTCGTTCCCATGCCTCAGGATCATGGGCGCGAGTCCTTCGACCGTCTAAGGAATTGCGGGATCCGGTCACCTCTGCCGGATCCCGCCCCCGGCGCCTGCCTGTGGCCGCCCCGGCCGGCGCTCGAACGGGGCTCGAGCGGGCCGAGGATGGCGTTCTGGACGAAGTTGGGTCCGCCCTGGCCGACGGTGTCGACGAGGCGCTTGTTGGCCTCCTCGATCTGCTTGTTCAGGTCGCCCAGGTTGCGGTCGACCTCCGCCTGCGCGGAGGCGGGGACGGCCGGCAGCTGGGAGGCGACGTCCGGGCAGCTGATCGTGCCCGCGTCGGCGTTCCCCGCCTCACCCGCACCCGCGCCCGCACCCGCGTCCTCCCCGGCCCCGGCCTCCGCGCCCGCTCCGGCTTCCGCGCCGGCTCCGGCCTCGGCACCCGCTCCCGCCTCGGCGCCTCGAGCGGGCCGAGGATGGCGTTCTGGACGAAGTTGGGTCCGCCCTGGCCGACGGTGTCGACGAGGCGCTTGTTGGCCTCCTCGATCTGCTTGTTCAGATCGGCAAGGTTGCGGTCGACCTCCGCCTGCGCCGAGGCGGGGATCGCCGGCAGCTGGCCGGTGACGTCAGGGCACGAGATGCTGCCGGGACCGGCCAGCGTCCGCGCGTTCTTTCCGCCGCCCTCGGGCGTCTCCCCGGCGAGGGCGAAGCCGGCGATCACCGTGCCGGACAGCGCCACCGCGGCGGCGCCGCCGATGAACGTGACGCGACGCTTGTTGTACTTCGGAAGAGCCCTGGACATGCGGATGCCTCACTCGGGGTCGGGGGGTGTTGTGGGTGGTGCAACGCGGCGCCTGCGTTCGGCGAGAGGTACGGGTAAGCGATTTCTCGCGTTCAAAGGATCTTCAAATTTCTCTCGCGTGGCCGGAAGCAGGCCCCCGCCCCCTGCTCAGCGGATTGACGAATCATGCAGAACACTGCATACTCATGCATGTCAGTGGTTGCAGTATGAGGGGAAGAACCCGTGGCCGAGCGCGTCGTACTCGCCTACTCAGGCGGTCTTGACACCTCCGTCGCCATCGGCTGGATCGCCGAGGAGACGGGCGCCGAGGTCATCGCGGTAGCGGTGGATGTCGGCCAGGGCGGTGAGGATCTGGACGTCATCCGCAAGCGAGCCCTCGCCTGCGGTGCGGTCGAGGCCGAAGTCGCCGACGCCAGGGACGAGTTCGCCGAGGAGTACTGCCTCCCGGCGATCAAGGCCAACGCCCTCTACATGGACCGTTACCCGCTCGTGTCGGCTCTCTCCCGGCCGGTGATCGTCAAGCACCTCGTCGCCGCAGCCGAGAAGCACGGCGCCACCACGGTCGCCCACGGCTGCACCGGCAAGGGCAACGACCAGGTCCGCTTCGAGGCCGGCATCGTCGCCCTCGCTCCCGACCTGAAGTGCATCGCCCCGGTCCGCGACTACGCCATGACCCGCGACAAGGCCATCGCCTTCTGCGAGGAGAAGGGCCTGCCGATCGCGACCACCAGGAAGTCGCCGTACTCCATCGACCAGAACGTCTTCGGCCGCGCCATCGAGACCGGTTTCCTGGAGGACATCTGGAACGCGCCGATCGAGGACCTCTACGAGTACACCGAGAACCCGGCCCTCGCCCGCGAGCCCGACGAGGTGGTCATCACCTTCGAGCAGGGCGTCCCGGTCGCCGTCGACGGCGAGTCCGTCACCGTCCTGCAGGCGATCCAGCGGCTCAACGAACGCGCCGGCGCCCAGGGCGTCGGCCGGATCGACATGGTCGAGGACCGGCTCGTCGGCATCAAGTCGCGCGAGGTGTACGAGGCTCCGGGAGCGATCGCGCTGATCACCGCCCACCAGGAGCTGGAGAGCGTCACCGTCGAGCGCGAACTCGCCCGCTACAAGCGGCAGGTCGAGCAGCGCTGGGGCGAGCTCGTCTACGACGGCCAGTGGTTCTCCCCGCTCAAGCGCGCCCTGGACGGCTTCGTCGACGAGGCGAGCCAGTACGTCACCGGAGACATCCGGATGACCCTGCACGGCGGCCGCGCGGTGGTCACCGGTCGCCGCTCGGCGCAGTCGCTGTACGACTTCGACCTCGCGACCTACGACACGGGCGACACCTTCGACCAGTCCGCGGCCAAGGGCTTCATCGACATCTACAGCCTGTCGTCGAAGATCGCGGCGCAGCGTCAACAGCGGGCGTGACCCGGCGGGGCCTCGCGCAAGCAGTAGCGTGATGACCGCCTCCTCACCAGGGGTGAGGAGGCGGCGGCACATCCACACCCATTGAGGAGCACAGCAGGTGAGCAGCAACAGCGGTGACGTCCGGCTCTGGGGCGGCCGTTTCGCCGACGGTCCCGCCGAGGCCCTGGCGAAGCTGTCCGCTTCCGTCCACTTCGACTGGCGGCTCGCGCCGTACGACATCGCCGGTTCGCGTGCGCACGCGCGCGTGCTGCACAAGGCGGGCCTGCTCACCGAGGACGAGCTGACCCGGATGATCGCCGGCCTGGACCAGCTGGAGGCGGACGTCGCCGACGGCTCCTTCGTCGGCACCATCGCCGACGAGGACGTCCACACCGCCCTGGAGCGCGGCCTCCTGGAGCGGCTCGGTCCCGACCTCGGCGGCAAGCTGCGCGCGGGCCGCTCCCGGAACGACCAGGTCGCGACCCTCTTCCGGATGTACCTGCGGGACCACGCCCGGGTCATCGGCGGTCTGCTCGCCGAACTCCAGGACGCGCTGATCGGCCTCGCCGAGGCCCACCCCGACGTGGCGATGCCCGGCCGCACCCACCTCCAGCACGCCCAGCCGGTGCTCTTCGCCCACCATGTCCTCGCCCACGTCCAGTCCCTGTCCCGGGACGCCGAGCGCCTGCGCCAGTGGGACGAGCGCACGGCGGTCTCCCCGTACGGCTCGGGCGCCCTGGCGGGCTCCTCCCTCGGGCTGGACCCGGAGGCGGTGGCGAAGGACCTCGGCTTCGAACACGGCTCCGCCGGCAACTCCATCGACGGCACGGCCTCCCGCGACTTCGTCGCCGAGTTCGCCTTCATCACGGCGATGATCGGCGTCAACCTCTCCCGGATCGCCGAGGAGGTCATCATCTGGAACACGAAGGAGTTCTCCTTCGTGACCCTGCACGACGCGTTCTCGACCGGCTCGTCGATCATGCCGCAGAAGAAGAACCCGGACATCGCGGAGCTGGCCCGCGGCAAGTCCGGCCGTCTGATCGGCAACCTGACCGGCCTGCTCGCCACCCTGAAGGCACTGCCCCTCGCCTACAACCGTGACCTCCAGGAGGACAAGGAGCCGGTCTTCGACTCCATCGACCAGCTGGAGATCCTGCTGCCGGCCTTCACTGGCATGATGGCCACGCTCACCGTGCACCGGGAGCGCATGGAGGAACTGGCCCCGGCCGGCTTCTCCCTCGCCACCGACATCGCCGAGTGGCTGGTCAAGCAGGGCGTCCCGTTCCGCGTCGCCCACGAGGTCGCCGGCGAGTGCGTGAAGGTCGCCGAGGCAGAGGGCAAGGAACTGGACGACCTGACGGACGAGCAGTTCGCGAAGATCTCCAGCCACCTGACGCCCGAGGTGCGGACGGTCCTCAACGTCCCCGGCGCGCTGGCGTCCCGCAACGGCAGGGGCGGCACCGCCCCCAGCGCGGTCGCGGTACAGCTGGCCGAGATGAAGGCAGACGTGGAGACACAGCGCGCCTGGGCGACAGCGCGGCAAGGATCCTGAGGGGCGCGGGGAACCGCGCGACAAGCCCCAGAAGCCCCGCATCCGCAAGAGCGCGACAAGCCCCGAGGTCAGGGGCGAAGGTCATCCCGGGCGTTACGTTGGTCGAAAGCCGCAGCCGACCGAACGGAGCCCCCGATGCCCTTCGCCCGCCTGGCCACAGCGACGACCCCCACCTGCCACATCGGCCTGGGCCTCGCCGCCGTGGGACGCCCCGGCTACATCAACCTCGGCCGAGACGAGGACCTTCCTTCGGAGCGCACGGTCGATGCCCTGCGGGAGCGCACCCACGAACTCCTCGACGCCGCCTACGCACAGGGCGTCCGCTACTTCGACGCCGCCCGCTCCTACGGCCGCTCGGAGGAGTTCCTCGCCGACTGGCTGCGGAACAGGCCCGGCCTCGATGACATCGTCATCGGCAGCAAGTGGGGCTACACCTACACCGCCGACTGGTCCACCGACGCCGAGACGCACGAGGTCAAGGACCACACCCTGGCCGCCTACGAGCGGCAGCGCGCGGAGAGCCACGCCCTGCTCGGCGACCGGCTCGACCTGTACCAGATCCACTCGGTGACCCCCGACAGCCCGGCCCTCAGCGACAAGGAGCTCCACGCGAAGCTCGCGGAGGCCGCCGCCCAGGGCCTCACCGTCGGCTTCTCCACCAGCGGCCCCGCGCAGGCGGACGCGATCCGCGCCGCCCTGGCCGTGACGGTCGACGGCGAACCCCTCTTCCGTACGGTGCAGTCCACGTACAACGCGTTGGAGACCTCCGCCGCCCCCGCGCTCGCCGAGGCGCACGACGCCGGCCTGACCGTGATCGTCAAGGAGGGCATGGCCAACGGCCGACTGGCGGGCCCGCACGCGCCGGACGTCATGAAAGAGATCGCCGAGCGGACGGGACTGGGCTGTGACGCCGTCGCCCTGGCCGTCATCCTGCGTCAGCCCTGGGCCGGGGTCGTCCTCTCCGGCGCCGCCACCACCGGCCAGCTCGCCTCCAACCTGCACGCCGCGGTCGTGGACCTCGACGACGACCAGCTGGCCCGCCTCGCCACGCTGGCCGAGGAACCACGCGCGTACTGGGAGCGGCGCGGACAGCTGCCCTGGCACTGATCACCCCTCTCCCTCCGTGACTCGGCAGCAATGAGTCACGCATGCCCTGTGTGAGACATTCATGTCTCATATGGTCTATGCTCGTCTCATGGCTGTCGACCTTGACCATGTGCTGCGCTCCGCCGCCGCCCTGCTGACGCACAAATCCACCGCGACGATGGACGAGGTCGCCAAGGCCGCCGGGATCAGCCGGGCCACGCTGCACCGCCATGTCGCCGGACGGGACGCCCTCGTCCGCGCACTGGAGACGCTCTGCATCGCGGAGTGCCAGGCCGCCCTGGACGCGGCCCGGCTGGACGAGGGCGCGGCGAGCGAGGCCGTCCGCCGGCTGGTCGGGGCCGTCGAGCCGGCCGCCGGACTGCTCGCCTTCCTCTACACCGAGAACCAGCTGTTCGAGGGCGAGGAACAGAACGCGGGCTGGACCCTGATCGACGACCGGATCTCCGCCCTGTTCCGGCGCGGCCAGCTCAGCGGCGAGTTCCGCATCGACCTCACGCCGGCCTGGCTCACCGAGGCGCTGTACGGGCTGATCGCCTCCGGCGCCTGGATGGTGCAGAGCGGCAAGGGCGCCCCCAAGGACTTCCAGCACATGATCGTCGAGCTGCTGCTCGGCGGTGCACTACGGAGAGAGGAATCATGACCAGCACCCTGCAGACGGCGACAACGACCGAGGCGGTGAAGCGCCCGGGCCGCTGGCTAGCGCTCGGCGTTCTCGTGCTCGCCGTGCTGCTGGTGGCCGTCGACGCGACCGTCCTCGGTCTCGCGACCCCCTACATCAGTGAGGACCTGAACCCCTCGGGCACCCAGCTGCTGTGGATCGGCGACGTCTACTCGTTCGTCATCGCCGGTCTGCTCGTCTCCATGGGAAGCCTCGGCGACCGCATCGGCCGCAAGCGGATCCTGCTGGCCGGTGCCACGGCGTTCGGCGCGATATCCGTGTTCAACGCCTACGCCACCACGCCCGAGATGATGATCGTCGCGCGGGCGCTGCTCGGCGTCGCCGGCGCGACCCTGATGCCGGCCACGCTCGCGCTGATCCGCAACCTCTTCCACGACGCACGGGAGCGCAGTCTCGCCGTCGGCATCTGGGGCGCCACCGCATCGGCGGGCACCGCCGTCGGCCCCATCGTCGGCGGGTTCCTGCTGGAGCATTTCTGGTGGGGGTCGGTCTTCCTGATCAACCTGCCCGTGATGGCCGTGCTGGTCCTCGTCGGAATCAAGCTGCTGCCCGAGTCGCGCACGGCGAACCCGGGCCCCTGGGGCCTGGGCAGCGTCGTGCTGTCACTGGTCGGCATGGTCGGTGTCGTGTACGCGATCAAGGAGACCGCCACCCACGGTTTCGCCTGGGCCGCCTCGGCCGCCGGCCTGCTGGGTCTCGCCGCCCTGTACGGGTTCGTCCGCCGGCAGTTCCGGCTCCCGGCCCCACTGCTGGACATGCGGCTGTTCCGCAGCCGTGGCTTCAGCGGGGCGGTGCTGGCCGACCTGCTGACCATCCTCGGCCTGTCCGGACTGGTGTTCTTCCTCTCCCAGTACCTGCAGCTCGTGCAGGGCAGGGGGCCGTTCGAGGCGGGTCTGGCCGAACTGCCCGCCGCGATCGGCGCGGTGGTGGCCGGTCTGGTCGCGGGGCGTACGGCACGCCGCTTCTCGGTGCGTGCCGTCGTCTCCGGCGGCCTCGCGGCGATCGGCCTCGCCCTGGCCGCGCTCACGGTGATCGACCAGTCCACCGGCTACCCGCTGCTCGGAGCCGCGCTGCTGGTGGTCGGCGCCGGTGCCGGTTTCTCGTTCACCGTGACCGCCGACGTGATCCTCTCCAGCGTGCCCAGGGAGCAGGCGGGCTCCGCCTCCGCCGTGTCCGAGACGGCCTACGAACTGGGCGCCGCCCTCGGCATCGCCGTGCTCGGCTCGATCGTGACCGGCGTCTACCGCGACTTCACCGGCCCGGCGGGCACACCCGCCGCGGCCCACGAGTCGCTGGGCGGCGCGGTCGAGGCGGCCGCGGGCATGCCCCCGCACAGCGCCTCCGTGATGCTGGACGCGGCCCGCACGTCGTTCGTCGACGGACTGGCACTCGCGTCGGGCGTCGGCGCGGCGGTCCTGCTGGCCGCGGCGGCGGTGGCCTGGTTCCTGCTGCGCCACCAGAAACTGGAATCGACCCCGGACCACACCTGACCCGCCCGCCCGACGGAACGCCCCTGAGGGTGACCACCCTCAGGGGCGCGGGGAACTGCGCGACCAGGCCACGCCCTCCCGCGGCCGCGAGACCCACCGGCCACGGCGCGCGCCCGGTCGGAACTACGCCGCTTCCTTCGCCTTGCTCGCGTACATGTCCACGTACTCCTGCCCGGACAGCCGCATGACCTCACTCATCACCGAGTCGGTCACGGCCCGCAGCACGTAACGGTCCCGGTCCATCCCCTCGTACCGGGAGAACTCCATCGCCTCACCGAACCGCACGGTGACCTTGCCGGGGCGGGGCAGACCCGCCCCGCCCGGCTGGAGCCTGTCCGTGCCGATCATCGCGAACGGCACCACCGGCGCCCCCGTCATCAGCGTGAGCCGGGCAATGCCGGTACGCCCCCGGTACAGGCGGCCGTCGGGCGACCGCGTGCCCTCCGGGTAGATACCGAAGACCCGGCCCTCCTCCAGGACCCGTCGCCCGGTCATCAGCGCGGCCACGCCGCCCCGGCCGCCGTCCCGGTCGACCGGGATCATGCCGACGCCCGTGAAGAACCAGGCCATCAGCCGGCCCTTGAGGCCCTTGCCGGTCACGTACTCGTCCTTGCCGATGAAGAAGACCTGCCGGTCGCAGACCAGCGGAAGGATCATCGAGTCGATGAACGTCAGGTGGTTGCCGGCCAGGATGACCGGACCGTCGGCGGGAATGTGCTCCGCGCCTTCCACCTGTGGGCGGAACATCAGGCGCATGATCGGGCCGAGCACTGCCTTGATGAGCGCGAAGCGGGACAACGGACCCTCCGGTGTCAAGGGATTGCTTTATGAGTCTGTGCAGGTGAGGACGATACTCGCGGCCCCGGGGGTCGCGCACATCGGCACGGCGACTTAACCGAGGCCTTACGTACTGTTGACGCGTGTTTACCTGCGGTGACGCACCGTCGATGGCCGGTGACACAGCCGCCACGATGTGACGGACATCGCCCCGGGCGCGCCGCCGTCGGCCCCGCACGCGTTCCCAGCACAGCCGCTCCGAATCCACCGGGGCGCCGATCGGGGCCCGAGAAATGCGACGGTCCGTCAGTTCTCCCCCACACGGGCCACCGTGACATCCCTCGTCACCCGCGTGTTCCGCGCGGCGTCTCCCACTCGTCATGTACGCGCCCTTACGATCAGCCCGCACTGACGAGCCGACGGCAGGGAGGCCGCTCATGGGTACGCAGAAGTCGAACGAGGAAACGAGCGGCACCGGACGGCGGGCCCTGCTCGGGGCGGCGGTGCTCGGCGCCGGCGGAGCGGTCCTCGGCGTGACCGGCACGGCGAGAGCGGACGGCGCCCGGCTGCGCGGCGGCGCGCACGGGGGGTTGGAGAGCCTTCCCAAGCCGACGATCGTCGGCCACCGCGGGGCCAGTGGCTACCGCCCGGAGCACACCATCGGTTCGTACCAGCTCGCTCTCGACATGGGCGCGGACATCGTCGAGGCCGGCGACCTGGTGCCGACGAAGGACGGGCACCTCGTCTGCCGTCACGAGCCGGAGATCGGCGGCACCACGGACGTCGCCGACCACCCCGAGTTCGCCGACCGCAAGACGACCAAGCTCCTCGACGGCGTCTCCACCACCGGCTGGTTCACCGAGGACTTCACCCTCGCCGAGTTGAAGACCCTGCGCGCGGTCGAGCGCATCCCGGCCAACCGCCCGCACAACACCCTCTACAACGGGCGCTGGGAGATCCCCACCTTCGAAGAGGTCCTGGAGTGGCAGGGCGAGCAGACCCGTGAGCGCGGCAAGCAGGTCTGGATCTACCCCGAACTCAAGCACCCCACCTACTTCCGCAAGCAGGGCCTGCCGCTGGAGGAGCGGGTCGCCAAGCTGCTGCGCAAGTACCGCAAGTGCGAGCGAACGTCCCCGGTCGTCATCCAGTCCTTCGAGCCGACCAGCATCGAACGCCTCAACAAGCTCGTCGACAACCCCCTGGTCGTCCTGCTGTCCTCGGCGAACACCCGCCCCTGGGACTTCGTCGAGTCGGGCGACCCGCGCACCGTCGCCGACCTCGTCAAGCCGGCCGGCCTGAGGGAGATCGCCTCCTACGCGCAGGGCATCGGCCCGACGCTGGACCTGGTGATCCCGCGGGATGCCGAGGGCAACCTCACCGAGCCGACGACGCTGGTCTCGGACGCGCACAAGGTGGGCCTCATCCTGCACCCGTGGACCCTGCGCAACGAGAATCCCTTCCTCCCCGCCGACTTCCGCAAGGGCACGGAGGCCGACGCCTACGGTGACGTCTTCGGCGCGTACCGGGCGTACTTCGCGACCGGCATCGACGGCGTCTTCACCGACCAGCCCGACACGGGCCTGCTGGCCCGCGAGGACTTCCTCAACGGCTGAGCGCGTCAATGACCGAGCCCCACATCCACCCGGTGGGGTGAGCTCCGGCCGTCCGGGCAACCCGCCACCCGGGCGGCCGCGTCGCTCCGCATATGACGCACGACCTGGTCACCGACCTGCGCCCGCTGCTCAACGCCGAGGCCTGCGCCGAGGCGCCTGCCGCCGGAGCCGAACCGGGCGATCTGGAGCAGGCGGTCTGGCTCCGCCTGCTGGAGCGTCTCGACGCCGAGGATCCGCCGTCCGACCCGCAGGAATGGCTCCGCCGGGCCATCCGCTCGGAGGCCCGCCGCACCCGCCGTACCAGCCGCCTCGAACAGCCGTACGCCGTCGAGCCGGTCGACGACGATCGGCGCGGCCCCGAACAGCTCGCGCTCGCCGCGGCTCGCGGCCGTGCTCTGCGGGAGGCCGTACGGCGCCTCCCGGGCCGCTGCCCCCGGCTGATGGAGGCCCTGCTCTCGCCCGAGGACCTGACATACCAGGAAATCGCAGGGGAGTTGGGTATCTCACAGGGGAGTCTTGGTCCGGAACGTTCCAGATGCCTGGGATGTCTCCGCAGATTGCTCACGCCGGAGGTTGCGGCCCGCTGAGGACGGGGATAGGAGTGAGGGACGATAGTGATCAGATGAGCGGGAGGCGTGCGCACATGGGCATGAGTGTGACCATCTCTGCGGCGACCGAGCAGGACGCGGAGCAGATCTTCAGGCTGCAGTACCTGTGCTTCCAGCCGGAGGCGGCGCTGTACGGGAACTACCGCATCGACCCGCTCGTCCAAACACTCGACTCGGTCCGCGAGGAGGTAGCCCGCGACTGCGTCTTCGTGGCCCGGCTCGGCGACGAGGTCGTGGGCTCGGTCCGCGGCTCGGTCACCGAGGACGGCGCGGCCGCCATCGGCAAGCTCTGCGTGCACCCGCGACTCCAGGGCCACGGCATCGGCGCCCGCCTCCTCCGGGCGGCCGAATCGGCCCTCGCCGGCCAGCACGGCGCCACCCGCTTCCGCCTGCACACGGGCCACCGCAGCGAGGGCAACCTCCGCCTCTACCGCAAGGTGGGCTATCAGACGGTGGGCACGTCCCAGGGGGCGGACGGAGTACCGATGATCGTCCTGGAGAAGCCGGCCGGGACGTACGCGGCGACAGCCTGAAGCTCGCCCTTGAGGGGCGCGGGGCTATAGCGAAGTGCGGCTCCGCCGCGTGGGCGCGAACAGCGACACACTGCCCGCGGCCGCCTGATCACCTCAGGCGGCATCCCCATCTCGCGTACGCGAGATCCGTAGCCAGTAGATCGCCGACAACGGCAACAGAACCGGGATGAACACATACCCCATCCCGAAGTCCGACCACACGGTGGCGTCGGGAAACGCCGACGGCTCGACCAGCGTCCAGGTCCCCACCGTCAGCACACCCACCAGCTCCGCGACACAACACACCAGCGCCGCTCGCCGAGCCCTCTCCCCACCCCGCACCAGCGTGTACGTGATGAACCCGTACACGACACCGGCCACGGCCGACAGCGAGTACGCCAGCGGCGCCCGGTCGAACTCCGTCGCGATCTGGTACGCCGATCGCGACACCGCCCCGACGACCATCACGCCGTACAGCCACACCAGCAGCGTGCCCGGCCCACTGGTCAGCCGTCGCCGGCTCACCTCAGCCTCCCCAGATGTCATAGAGCCGCACCTCCAGCACGGCCAGCACCACACCACCCGCGGCGACCGTGACCGAGCCCCACCGCGTTCGCTCGGCCAGCGACATGAACCCGGCCGCGGGGATGCATGCGAACGCCCCCAGGAGATACGCCACGAAGATCGTCGTGCCCTGTTCCGGATCCTCGCCCTGCGCCAGCAGCACGATCCCCACCACGAGCTGGATCGCCGACAGCAGCGTGACGACGGCCATCCCGATGAAGTGCCAGTCCTTCGTCGGCTGGTCACGGTAGGCGGCCCAGCCGCACCAGGCGGCGAGCAGCAGCGCGGCGACGCCGGTCACCAGCGTCAGGGCATCAAGCATGGTGCGACCTTATTACGGCCGAAAAGGCCCGATGCCTCCGGCCCTGGCCCGCCCCGTAGGGTCGAGGACATGAAGATCCACGCGCACGCCCTGCTGTTCGACAACGACGGAACCCTCGTCTCGTCCCTCGCCTCCGTGGACCGCTGCTGGACGCGATGGGCCGCCGAGTACGGGATCACGGCCGAGGAGTTCGCGCGGGTCGAGCTGCACGGCAGGCCGGCCGCCGAGATAGCCGCCGACCTGCTGCCCGCCGAGGTCGTGCCGCGGGCCGTCGCGCGGATCGAGGACCTGGAGGTGGAGGACGTACCTCACGGCGGCGTGCACCTGCTGCCGGGGACGCGCGCCCTCCTCGACTCCCTGCCGGCCGAGCGCTGGGCCGTCGTCACCTCCGCCACCCGGCGGCTGGCCGAGGCCAGGCTCGACGCCGTCGGCATCCTGCCCAAGACGCTCGTCGCCGCCGACGACATCACCCGGGGCAAGCCCGACCCCGAGCCCTACCTGCTCGCGGCCCGCACCCTCGGCGTCGACCCCGCCCACTGCGTCGTCTTCGAGGACGCTCCCGCGGGCCTCGCGGCCGGGCGCGCCGCCGGCATGACCACCGTGGCGTTGACCACAACCCACCAGGCCCACGAGCTGCGGGCCGACCTGGTCGTCGAGGACCTGTCGGCCCTGTCGGCACAGGTCACCGACCACGGAGTGGAGATCTCCCTCCGCGGCTGACGCGTCCCGCCTGCCTGTCCACCGCTGTCCACCATCCGGACAGCGGCGGCTTGTCAGGACCGTACGCATGTTTTACTGACGGCATGACCACGACGAGCGACCGCATCCCCGCGACCGAGGCGACCATGACGCCCGGTGCTCGTTGTACGTGTCGAATGTGCGCCTTCTAGAGGGCCCCCGCACCACCCCCTGAGCTCGCGCCCCGAAGCGAGACCGCGGCATGTCCGCACGCCCTGAGCGATGCGTGACGCCCAGCCGCCCCGCGCACATGTTCTCCCCGGTTCCACGCCCCCGCGAGAACCGTGTCGCGTCCCTGAACGAACGCACCCGTGCCCGGGCACACCCGCGCCCGCGCACTCGACAGTGACGGAAACCCACGTGATCACCACAACGGACCTGACCAAGGTCTACCGTTCGCGCGGCCGCGAGGTCACCGCCCTGGACGGCGTCGACCTGCACGTCCGCGAAGGCGAGGTGTACGGCGTCATCGGCCAGTCCGGCGCCGGCAAGTCCTCGCTCATCCGCTGCGTCAACCTGCTGGAACGCCCCACCTCCGGCACCGTGACGGTCGCCGGACAGGACCTCACCGCCCTGGCGGGCAGGGGCCCGCGCGCCGGAAAGGAACTCCGGCAGGCGCGCAGCAGGATCGGCATGGTCTTCCAGCACTTCAACCTGCTGTCCTCGCGGACCGTCCAGGACAACGTCGAGCTGCCGCTGGAGATCCTCGGCAAGTCCGGGAAGGAACGCTCCCGCAAGGCGCTGGAGCTGCTCGACCTGGTCGGCCTCGCCGACAAGGCCGGCGCCTACCCCGCCCAGCTCTCCGGCGGCCAGAAGCAGCGCGTCGGCATCGCCCGCGCCCTGGCCGGCGACCCGAAGGTGCTGCTGTCCGACGAGGCCACCAGCGCCCTCGACCCCGAGACCACCCGCTCGATCCTGGCCCTGCTGCGCGACCTGAACCGGCAACTCGGCCTGACCGTCCTCCTCATCACCCACGAGATGGACGTCGTGAAGTCGGTCTGCGACTCGGCCGCGCTCATGGAGAACGGCCGCATCGTCGAGTCGGGCACGGTCAGCGAGCTCCTGGCGACCCCGGGCTCCGAACTGGCCGCCGCGCTGTTCCCGCTCGGCGGCGAGGCCTCCGGCGACGACCGCACCGTCGTCGACGTCACCTTCCAGGGCGAGAGCGCGACCCAGCCGGTCATCTCACAGCTCGCCCGCACCTACAACATCGACATATCGATCCTCGGCGCCGCCATCGACACCGTCGGCGGGCTCCAGGTCGGCCGCATGCGCATCGAACTTCCCGGCCGCTACGAGGACAACGTCGTCCCCATCGGCTTCCTCCGCGAGAAGGGCCTGCAGATCGACGTCCTGGGCCACCAGGCCGAACTGGTGAAGGAGGGTGCCAAGTGACCTGGTCCGAGATGCAGCCCCTGCTGGAACAGGCGTGCTGGGACACGCTCTACATGGTCGGCTGGTCCACGCTCATCGCCGTCGTCGGTGGACTCCCGCTCGGGATCCTGCTCGTCCTGACCGACCGCGGCGGCCTCCTGCAGAACCTCGCCGCCAACAAGGTCATCGGGCAGGTCGTGAACATCGCCCGCTCCCTGCCGTTCATCATCCTGATGGTCGCGCTGATGACCTTCACCCGCTGGATCACCGGCACGACCATCGGCCGCGAGGCCGCCATCGTGCCGCTCGCCATCGGCGCCATCCCCTTCTTCGCGCGCCTGGTCGAGACGGCCGTCCGCGAAGTGGACCACGGGCTCGTCGAGGCCGTGCAGTCCATGGGCGGCAACACCTGGACCATCGTCCGCAAGGTCCTGGTGCCCGAGTCGCTGCCGTCGCTGATCTCCAGCACCACCACCACGATCGTCGCCCTCATCGGCTACTCCGCGATGGCGGGCACCGTCGGCGCCGGCGGCCTGGGCGACATCGCCATCCGCTACGGCTACCAGCGCTTCGAGACGCAGCTGATGTGGATCACCGTCGCGATCCTCGCCGTCGTCATCTCCCTCATCCAGTTCGCCGGCGACTACGCGGCCCGCTCGCTGCACCGCCGCGGCGCCCACTCGGGCCCCGCCCCGAAACTGCGGCTGCTCAAAGCCGCCTCCTGATCCCCTCGTCCACCCACGACGAGGTCGCACCACTCGCAAGGCCATAAGGAAAGGCACTTTTCGTGCGTAACACCGCCAAGATCACCACTGCCGCCCTCGCCGCCGGAGCCCTCACCCTCGGGCTCAGCGCCTGCGGCGCGGGCGCCTCCGGCTCCGACGGACCCCTGATCGTCGCCGCCAGCCCCACCCCGCACGCCGAGATCCTGAACTACGTCAAGGACAACCTCGCCAAGAAGGAAGGCCTCGACCTCCAGGTCAAGGAGTTCACCGACTACGTCACGCCGAACACGGCGACGCAGGACGGCTCCGTGGGCGCCAACTACTTCCAGAACCAGCCGTACCTCGACGACTTCAACAAGAAGAACGGCACCGACATCGTGCCCGTCGTCACGGTCCACCTGGAGCCGCTCGGCCTCTACTCCCACAAGGTCAAGAAGGCCGACGCCCTGAAGAGCGGTGCGACCGTCGCCATCCCCAACGACACCGTCAACGAGGCCCGCGCCCTCAAGCTCCTCGCCGCCCACAAGCTCATCACCCTCAAGGACGGCGTCGGCAGCGAGGCCACCCCCGCCGACATCACCAAGAACCCGAAGAAGCTCAAGTTCAAGGAGCTGGAGGCGGCCCAGACCCCGCGCTCCCTCGACGACGTGGACGCCGCCGTGGTCAACGGCAACTACGCCATCGAGTCCGACCTCAAGCCCTCGAAGGACGCCCTCGTCCTCGAGTCCCCGAAGAACAACCCGTACGGCAACTTCCTCGCCGTGAAGAAGGGCGAGGAGGACGACCCGCGCGTGAAGAAGCTCGCGAAGCTCCTCACCTCGCCCGAGGTGAAGAAGTTCATCCAGGACAAGTACGCCGGCTCCGTGCTCGCCTCCTTCTGAGCCCCCGCCCGGCACCCGCCACGCACGGGGTCCTCCCGCACCGGACGACTGCCGGACGGGGGAGGGCCCCGTGGTGCGGAGCAGTGCTTTCATGCTGCATGCTGGGCAGTTCAGCAGGTCCCGAAGGTTCACCGAAGGTTACGGAGCGGCGCATGACGAGCACCTTTCCCAACGTCTCCATCAGCACGGAGCGGTTGGTGCTGCGTCCCCTCGACGAAGACGACGTCGCCGCCCTGACCGCGATGATGAACGACGAGCAGGTGGTGGCGTGGACCTCCGTCCCCCAGCCCTTCACGGAGGCCGGAGCCCGTACCTGGATCACCGAGTGCGCCCCCACCGAGCGCGCCGAGGGACGCGGCCTGGACTTCGCGGTCACCGAGTTCCTCACCCAGCGTCTGGTCGGCGTCATCCGGCTCGGCAAGACCAACTGGCAGGTGCGCTCCACCGAACTGTCGTACATCATCGCCCCCTGGGCCCGCGGCGAGGGCTACGCCTCCGAGGCCGCCCTCGTCACCGCCCGGTGGCTCTTTTCGGACCAGAAGTTCGAGCGCATCGAACTGCGCACGGCGGCCGGCAACACCGCTTCCCAGCAGGTCGCCCAGAAGATCGGCTGTATCAGCGAGGGCGTGCTGCGCAACGCCTGTATAGCCCGGGCGCGTACCGAGGACGGCACCTGGACCGACGTGCGCACCGACTTCATCGTGTGGAGCCTGCTCCCCGAGGACCTGGAAGGCGTGGGCGAGCAGCTGCCCGGCGGCTTCACGTCCTTCGGCGACTGGAACTGACCGGACGGATCCCGCGCGCCACGGCACCGCCGCTCCTTCCGCCGCCTTCACCGGGTACTCTCACGGAGCCCCGCCTGCGGGCCGCTCACCACACGACACGCAGACGACCTGCGAGAACCCCTGGAGACTGACGACGATGGCCGACCGGGTCACGGTGATCGGCTGGGACGGTTCGCCGCTGACCGCCGCGGCGCGCGCCGCCCTGGGCGCCGCCACGCTCGTGGCGGGTGCCGCCCACCACCTGGCGCTGCCGGAGGTCCCCGCCGGAGCCGAGCGCATCCGCCTCGGCAGCGTCGCCCTCGCCGCCCGCCGTATCGCCGCCCACCGCGGCACGGCCGTCGTGCTCGCCGACGGCGACCCCGGCTTCTTCGGCGTGGTACGCACCCTGCGCGCCCCCGAGTTCGGCCTCGAGGTCGAGGTCGTCCCCGCCGTCTCGTCGGTCGCCGCCGCCTTCGCGCGCGCCGGTATGCCCTGGGACGACGCCCAGGTGGTCGTCGCACACCGCCGCACCCTGCGTCGCGCGGTCAACGTGTGCCGAGCCCACACCAAAGTGGCCGTGCTCACCTCACCCGGCGCCGGCCCCGCCGAACTCGGCCTGCTCCTCGAAGGAGTCCACCGTTCCTTCGTCATCTGCGAGGAACTCGGCACCGAACGCGAGCGGGTCACCGTCGTCACCTCCGACAGGGCCGCCGACCACACCTGGCGCGATCCCAACGTCGTCATCGTCCTCGGCGGTCCGGCCCGCCCCAGCTCGGAGTCCGGCGGCTGGATCGCCGGCCGCGACCCGTCCGCCGGGCCACGTGGCTGGACCCTGCCCGCCGAGGCGTACGGCGGTGACCTCGGCGAGGGCGAGAACCAGCTGCTGCGCGACTCCCAACTCGCCCGTCTCGGGCCGCGCGTGGGTGACCTCGTGTGGGACATCGGCTGTGGCAGCGGCGCCTTCGCCATCGAGGCCGCGCGCGCCGGCGCCGCCGTCATCGCCGTCGACAGCGACCCGACGGCCTGTGCCCGCACCGACGCGACCGCCCGCCGCCTCGGTGTCCAGCTCCAGATCGTGCACGGCACCGCCCCGCACATCCTGGAGAACCTCCCCGAACCCGATGTCGTCCGCGTGGGCGGTGGGGGAGCGGCCGTCGTCTCCTCGGTGGCCGACCGTCGCCCGCAGCGCATCGTCACCCACGCCGCCACCCGCGACGCCGCCGAACTCATCGGCCGGGACCTGACGGAGCACGGCTACCGTGTCGAGTGCGCGCTTCTCCAGTCCGTCGAACTCGACACCCGGGCCTGGTCGGAGAAGGAACGGAGTGTCACGTTCCTGCTCAGCGGTGTACTGCCCCGGCGCAGCGCCTGACCCCGCCGCCGTCCCCGTGATCGGTTTGTCGTACCGCGCGCGGTAGGCTGGCCGATCGCTGCACCGCACCAGGACGCCCGGCAGTTCGTCGGTCAATGTCCGGAAAACCCGCCCGTTTTGGGGTGAGTGTGGTACGGCACAACCGGAGGACGCGCAACGTGGCGCAGTCCACAGCGGAACCGTCGCGGATCAAGGTGCCGTGACGGTGGTTCGGCCGCAACAATGCCAGTGAGTGGCTTTGTCGCCTTTTCCGGGCGGGCCGTTCGTGCCGCTGGGGACGCACGCTCGTTCTTCACTGTGGGGCGGTCGGTGCGCCGTTCCAGGCGAGCTGGTCGTAGGAGCACTAACCGATGGGCGAGGGGTACGCATGACCGACACCGGCCAGGTCCCGGGCGAGGGACTGCCGGAGAGCGCAGGCATGGTGGAGCAGCCGGGCGCCCCCGCGCACGGTGCGTACGCCTACCTCTCCGAGGACACCGTCGAGGATGAGGACCTTCTGCTGCCGGGCTCCCACGGTGCCTGGGGCAACGAGGTCACCCCGCCCGCGCCGGAGCCGGTCGTCGAGGCCGTGCACCAGCCGGGTCCGCATGAGCTCTCCGGCCGCGACAGCGGTTCGGTCGACCTCGGCGGCGTACGCCTCCCCGACCCCCCGCCCATCCCGCCCACCACCCCGCGCAGGCCCCTGCACCTCGGCCCGCCCCTGCCCGACAGCTCCGCCAGCCCGGTCCGTTCCCTCGCCGACCGCGGCCCTGCGGACGCGCCGGTACGCCAGCCCGCACCGGCGTCGGCCGGCCCCGAGTACCTCGATGCCCCGCGCGCTGCCGAGCCGCTCTCGCCCCCGGCGGCTCCCTGGGGCGCGCAGCCGACGCCCCAGGCCCAGGTGAGCGCCGGGGCGGCACCTGCGGAAACGGTTGTTCCGGCTCCGCATCCGACGGGCACGGCCCAGGCCGTGGCGACGGACACGGCCGAGCCGGCACCGGCGCACCCGGCCGAAACCGAACAGCTGCCGGCGACCGCGCAGGGCACGGAACCCACGGCCGCCCCCGGCCCGGACGAGGCCCAGGCGGCTGCCGCCGAGGCGGAGTCTGCGGTGCCCGTGCAGGGCGCCGGGGTCGTCGGCGAGCCGGGCGCCGCCCCGGACGTTGCCCAGGCGGGTGCCGCCCAGGCGCAGTCGCCGGTGCCTGCGCAGGGTGCCGAGGTTGCCGGCGAGCCGGGTGCGGCGGAGGTCCGCCCGGAGGCCGGCCAGGTGGCCGACGCCGAGGGCGGGCAGGCCGCGCCCACGCCTGGTGTGACCGACGCCGCCGGAACGGGCACCGGGCCGGAGGCAGATCCTCCGGTAGCCGCCCAGGCCGGGCAGGTGGCGTCCGTTCAGGGCGCCGAAGTCGCGGCTGACCCCACAGAGGCCGGGATCGTGCCTGCGCAGACCGATGAGTCGGCGCCGGTGGACAGTGCCGGTCAGGACGGTGAGCAAGGGGCGGCCGCCGCTGCCCCCGAAACCCCCGGCGCGGCCGTCGCCGACGACTTCGCCGACGGTGCTGCACAGGGCCCGGCGGCCGCCGCCGCGGAGCAGGGTGTGGCGCCCGCTCCTGTCCCCGAGGCCGTCCAGGCCGCCGAAGCGGTCCCCTCCCCGGAGGCTCCCGTCATGCCCGAGCCCGCCGTCACGGCGCCCCCCGCGGCTGGTGCCGGAGAGGCGGTTGCCGCGCCCGGGGCTGCCGAGGCCCCCGCACCGGCCCAGGCGACCGGTGCCGGTCCCGAGGCCGCCGCCCCGGATGTGGCCGCGGCCGCCGCCCCGGAGCCGGACGCGCCGGGTGCCGAGGCCGCGGCTCCGGCCCAGGTGACCGGTGTTGGTCCCGAGGCCGCCGCTCCGGGTGGGGCCGTGGGCGCCTCCGGGGCTGCCGCGCAGGCGCCGGACGCAGAGGATGTGGAGGCCGCGGCTCCGGAGCCGGACGCCACCGGCGTCGAGCCTGCCACGCACCCTGCCGAGCAGGTCGCCCCGCAGGCCAACTCCCAGGCTTCCGAGGCAACTGACGTCGCGGCAGCCGCGCAGGAGGCGACGCCGGAGCAGACCACCGCTCCCGAAGCACCCGCAGACGCCCCCGCCGCTCCGGCCGCCGAGACGGTGGCCCCTGCTGTGCCCGCCGACGCGCCCACCCCCGAGGCACCCGCCGACGCACCGGCTCAGCCCGTGGAATCCGCGCCCGCTCAGGCCGCTGACACCGCGCCCGCTCAGCCCGCCGAGACGGTCACCCCGGACCCCTCGGCGGAGCCCCCCGCACCTGCTCAGGCAACCGAATCGCCCGTCCCCGACCCGGCAGCCGAGACGCCCGTGGAGACGGAACGACCCGCACCCGAGCCGACCGCCTCCACATCGGCTCCCGCCGAGAACGTCACCCCGCCGGCCGTCGGCGAACAAGGCGCACAGCCCGTCCTCCAGGGCCCGCAGCAGTCCCAGCCCCCCGCCGCTCAGCCGGCCCGACCCGAGGCGGAACCCGTGGTCATCGTCCCCGCCCCCCGCGAGGGCGACGCCGAACTCGCACAGAACGCCGACGACCTGGACACCCGGGCCGCCGAACAGGAAGACCCGGCGGACCAGGAACGCCACGGGTCGGAGAGCGCGGCCGAAGTGCCAGAAGCACGACAGCCCACCGGCCCCGCCGCACCCGGCTACGATCCCGCCGAGCGCGAGGCCGTGCTGAAGGTCATGCGCGAACGCCGCGACATCCGCAACGGCTTCCGCAGCGACCCGATCCCGCACGAGGTGCTGCTCCGCGTCCTGGAGGCCGCCCACCACGCGCCCTCGGTGGGCCACTCGCAGCCCTGGGACTTCGTCGTCATCCGCTCCGCCGACACCCGGCGCGCGATGCACGAACTGGCCATGCGCCAGCGTGACGCGTACGCCAAGTCCCTTCCCAAGGGCCGGGCCAAGCAGTTCAAGGAACTGAAGATCGAGGCCATCCTCGACACGCCGGTGAACATCGTCGTCACCGCCGACCCGACCCGTGGCGGCCGCCACACCCTCGGCCGCCACAGCCAGCCCCAGATGGCGCCGTACTCGGCCGCCCTCGCCGTGGAGAACCTCTGGCTCGCCGCCCGCGCCGAAGGCCTCGGCGTCGGCTGGGTCAGCTTCTTCGACGAGCGCGAGATGGTCCGCTCGCTCGGGCTGCCCGAGCACCTCGAGGTCATCGCCTACCTGTGCGTCGGATACGTCGACGAGTTCCCGGACGAGCCCGAGCTGCTGCAGGCGGGCTGGTCCAAGCGCCGCCCGCTGTCCTGGGTCGTGCACGAGGAGACGTACGGCCGACGCGCCCTGCCCGGAGAGGAACCGCACGACCTGCTCGCCGAGACCGTGGCGCAGATCCGCCCGCTGGACGCCAAGGCGCTCGGCGAGGCGTGGGAGCGCCAGAAGCGCATGACCAAGCCGGCCGGAGCGCTGGGCATGCTGGAGATCATCTCCGCACAGCTTTCCGGCCTGTCCCGCCAGTGCCCGCCGCCCATCCCGGAGCCCGCCGCCGTCGCGATCTTCGCCGGTGACCACGGCGTCCACGCGCAGGGGGTCACCCCCTGGCCGCAGGAGGTCACGGCCCAGATGGTGGCCAACTTCCTCGGCGGCGGCGCCGTCTGCAACGCGTTCGCCACCCAGGTCGGTGCCGAGGTCTGCATCGTCGACGTGGGCGTCGCCGCCGACCTCCCGGCCACGCCGGGCCTGCTGCCCCGCAAGGTCCGTGCCGGTACGTCCGACATGACCACCGGCCCCGCGATGACCCGTGACGAAGCCAGGCAGGCCATCGAGGTGGGTATCGAGACGGCCCGCGACCTGGTCGCCGCCGGTAACAAGGCGCTGCTCACCGGCGAGATGGGCATCGGGAACACGACCGCTTCGGCCGCCCTGATCTCCGTCTTCACGGGTGCCGAGCCGGCCGAGGTCACGGGCCGGGGCACCGGCATCAACGACGAGACCCTCGCCCGCAAGACCGAGGTCGTCCGCCGCGCCCTCGAACTCCACCAGCCGGACCCGGCCGACCCGATCGGTGTGCTCGCCGCGATCGGCGGCTTCGAGCACGCCGCCACGGTCGGTCTCCTCCTCGGCGGAGCGTCCCTGCGGACGCCGGTCATCCTGGACGGCGTCAGCGCCGGCGCCGCCGCCCTGGTGGCCCGCGCCATCGCCCCCGAGGTGCTGGCCGCCTGCATCGCAGGCCACCGCAGCGCCGAGCCGGGCCACGTGGCCGCCCTCAACAAGCTCGGCCTGCGCCCTCTGGTCGATCTGGACCTGAGGCTGGGCGAGGGCACGGGCGCGCTGCTGGCCCTCCCGCTGGTCCAGAGCACGGCCAGGGCGATGCACGAGGTGGCGACGTTCGATTCGGCGGGAGTCACCGAGAAGTAAGCGCTCGCGGGTCCTTGGGTCCCGTGGGTCCGGGTGTTCCGGGTCCGCGGGTCCTGTGGGGCCCGCACCCGGCAACCATGCCCAGCCACCGGACACCTGTGCGCCCGAACCCACCCGCAGCCTAAAATCCGCACGTCAGGGCACCGATAACCGCCACAACAGGAGCCACACCGTCATGGCCGAACACCCCGCCTACCCCGTAGGCCTCCGCCTCACCGGCCGCCGCGTGGTCGTCCTCGGCGGTGGTCAGGTCGCCCAGCGCCGTCTCCCCGCCCTCATCGCGGCCGGCGCGGACATCCACCTCGTCTCCCCCGAGGCGACCGCGTCCGTCGAGGCCATGGCCGACGCCGGCGAGATCACCTGGCACCGGCGCCCCTACGAGGAGGGCGACCTCACCGGAGCCTGGTACGCCCTGATCGCCACCGGCGACAGCGAGGCCAACACCCGGGCCTCCGCCGAAGCGGAGCGCCACCGTGTCTGGTGCGTCCGCTCCGACGACGCCGACGAGGCGACGGCCTGGACCCCGGCCACCGGCCACAGCGAGGGCGTCACGGTCGCCGTGCTGACCACCGACGCGCGCGGCCGCGACCCCCGTCACACCGCGGCCATCCGCGACGCCGTCGTCGAGGGCCTGCGCGACGGCACGCTCGTCGCCCCGCACCACCGCACCCGTACTCCCGGCGTCGCCCTGGTCGGCGGTGGCCCCGGCGACCCGGACCTGATCACGGTGCGCGGTCGCCGCCTGCTCGCCGAGGCGGACGTCGTCATCGCGGACCGCCTCGGCCCGCGCGACCTCCTCGCCGAACTCCCGCCCCACGTCGAGGTGATCGACGCGGCGAAGATCCCCTACGGCCGCTACATGGCCCAGGAGGCCATCAACAACGCGCTCATCGAGCACGCGAAGCAGGGCAAGTCGGTCGTCCGTCTGAAGGGTGGCGACCCCTACGTCTTCGGCCGTGGCATGGAGGAACTGCAGGCTCTCGCCGAGGCCGGCATCGCCTGCACGGTCGTCCCCGGGATCTCCAGCTCGATCTCGGTCCCGAGCGCGGCCGGCATCCCGGTCACCCACCGCGGCGTCGCCCACGAGTTCACCGTGGTCAGCGGCCATGTCGCGCCCGACGACGAGCGCTCCCTGGTCGACTGGCCGTCCCTGGCCAGGCTGACCGGCACGCTGGTGATCCTCATGGGCGTCGACAAGATCGGAAAGATCGCGGAGACGCTCGTCGCGCACGGAAAGCCGGCCGACACCCCCGTCGCGCTCGTCCAGGAGGGCACGACGGCCGCCCAGCGCCGCGTCGACGCGACGCTGGCGACCGTCGCCGAGACCGTGCGGGCCGAGGATGTGAAGCCTCCGGCGGTCATCGTCATCGGCGAGGTCGTGAAGGTCGGCCCCACGGCTGCGGCGACAAGTGAGTAACCCGGGGTAACCCAACCCGTCCCAAGCCGTTGGCACCGTACCCAGGACAAGGCAGTATCACCCTGTGGCCGATCTCATCACCGTCGAGGATCCCGACGACCCGCGCCTGCACGACTACACCGGCCTGACCGACGTGGAGCTGCGCCGCAAGCGCGAACCCGCCGAGGGCCTCTTCATCGCCGAGGGCGAGAAGGTCATCAGAAGGGCCAAGGAAGCCGGCTACGAGATGCGGTCCATGCTGCTCTCGGCCAAATGGGTCGACGTCATGCGCGACGTCATCGACGAGCTCCCCGCCCCGGTCTACGCCGTCAGTCCGGAACTCGCCGAGCGGGTCACCGGCTACCACGTGCACCGCGGCGCGCTCGCCTCCATGCAGCGCAAGCCCCTGCCCACGGCGGCCGACCTCCTCCGCACCACCCGCCGCGTCGTGATCATGGAGTCGGTCAACGACCACACCAACATCGGGGCGATCTTCCGCTCGGCCGCCGCCCTCGGCATGGACGCCGTCCTGCTCTCCCCGGACTGCGCCGACCCCCTGTACCGCCGCAGCGTGAAGGTCTCCATGGGCGCGGTCTTCTCCGTGCCGTACGCCCGTCTGGACACCTGGCCCAAGGGCCTGGAGTCGGTCCGCGAGGCGGGCTTCACGCTCCTCGCCCTCACCCCCGACGAGAAGGCCCGCCCCCTCGACGAGGCCGCCCCGCACACCATGGACCGGGTGGCCCTCATGCTCGGTGCCGAGGGCGACGGCCTGTCCACCCAGGCACTGGTCGCCGCCGACGAGTGGGTCCGCATCCCCATGTCCCACGGCGTCGACTCCCTCAACGTGGGCGCCGCGGCCGCGGTGGCCTTCTACGCCGTGGCCACCGGCCGCCCCCGGACCTAGGGGCCGTACGTGGAGCAGCGCGAGGCCATCGTGGCGGTACTGCGGCGCGGGGACCGCGTCCTCGCGATCCGGCGCGGACCGGCCGTCGCCCGCCCCGGCTACTGGCAACCCATCAGCGGCAAGATCGAACCGGGCGAGACCCAGGAGCAGGCGGTCGCCCGGGAGGTCCGCGAGGAGGTCGGCCTCACCGTCGTGCCGCTGGCGAAGGCCTGGGAGTCGGAGACCGACGACCACCGGTTCCGCCTCCACTGGTGGACCGCCCGCGCGGACACGGGGGAGGTGCTTCCCGACCCGGGCGAGGTGGCCGAGACCCGCTGGGTCACGCCGGAGGAGTTCCTGGCCCTGGACCCGGTGTTCGACGGCGACCGCGAGTTCTTCGAGCGGATCCTGCCGGGTATGTGAGCGCCGGCCCGGGCCGCCGTCGAGCCGGCTCAGCCCCGGCTCGGGGCACCCGGCCTCGCAGCCGCGCCGTTCAGCGGCTGCGAGCGGTGAACCTGCCGTTCCCGTACGCCGTCTCCGTCGTCGCCGAGCCCCCGCGCCGGGCCCTGGCAGCCCTGGATCAGGGCGATTCCCAGGGCCACCACCAGGGTGACCACGACGAACACGAACAGCCGCTGCCGGAGCAGCCGCGGATTGGCGGGCCGCAACCGGGACCCCGTGTTCCTGGACGCCGGGCGCCCGGTGCCGCTGTGCGGAGCGGTGCGGCTGCCGCTGCCCGAACGCGTCCCGTTGCGCCCGGTGGGCGTCGGCCGCGCCCCGGACCGTGACGGCGAGCCGCCGCGAGGGGCGCCGCCACCCGTCGGCGCTCCGCCGCGGGAGCCGCGCCCGGTGGGCTTGCCGCTGCCCTGCGTACCGTTCGCCCGCCGGGGCACGCCGTCCCCCGCGGGAGAGGCCCCCCGCGACGGAGTACCACGGCCCCGCTGCGCGCCGGACGCGCCGGCACCCTGCTGTGTCTGTGGACGCCGGGTGCGCTCGGGGTAGGTGTCGGCATGCCGCTCGGTCTCGGCGCCGCGCGGCCCGGGCGGCCGTACGCCGGCCAGATCGTGCGCCTCACGAGCGGCGATCTCCTTGAGGCGCAGGGAGAGTTGGAGCGTGCTGGGCCGCTCCTCGGGGTCCTTGGCCAGGCAGGCCCGGACGAGTGGGGCCAACGCGTCGGGCACGCCCTGAAGCTGCGGTTCCTCGTGCACGACGCGGTACAGCATCACCTCCGAACTGCCGTGCCCGAAGGGAGAGTCGCCCATGGAGCAGTACGCGAGCGTGGCGCCGAGCGAGAACACGTCGGTGGCCGGGGTGACGGCCGCCCCGCGCACCTGTTCCGGTGCGAGGAAGCCGGGCGAGCCGACCGCCGTGCCGACATGGGTGAGCGTCGAGGCGCCGGTGGCCCAGGCGATGCCGAAGTCGATGATCCGCGGCCCCTTCGGGGACAGCAGGATGTTGGACGGCTTCAGGTCTCGGTGCACGACCCCGGCCTCGTGCACGGCGACCAGGCCCTCCGACAGCGCGGCTCCGACGGCCGCGACGTCGGCCGCGCCGAGCGGTCCCTCGGCGGCGACCTTGTCGTGCAGGGAGGGGCCGGGTACGTACTGCGTGGCGAACCACGGGCGGTCCGCGTCGAGGTCGGCGGCCACGAGACGTGCCGTACAGCCGCCGCGGATCCGGCGCGCCGCCGACACCTCACGGGCGAACCGCGAGCGGAACTCCTGATCCTCCGCGAGATCGGGCCGGATGACCTTGAGAGCGACCCGCTGGCCCTTCTTGTCGGAGCCCAGGTAGACCACGCCCATCCCGCCCGCGCCGAGCCGTCTGTGAAGCCTGAACGAGCCGACGACGCGCGGGTCCTCGCGCCTCAGGCGCATCATCGCCATGTTCATCCCCGCTGCCCGGTCCTGTGACGAGCCACAGCTTACGTTTCCACGGCCGCCCGCGCGCAGAGGCCGCGCCCTCTCGGGGCGACGGATTGTCAGTGCTGCGCCGGAAACGTGAAGGGCGGTCAGGGGACCTGCGGGCAGCACGCGTTCACACGGATGGGTAACCCAACCAGCTGCTAGATAGGGGCGATTGGATCCGTCACGAGGGATCGTGCGGAGACGGCCGTGAACGCGGGCCACCCGACGCGGAGGTACGAGGTGGTGGCGGGACGGACGGGCCGCAGGGCGGAGACTGCGGCACGCCGGGGCCCCGTGGGAGTGAGCGAAGTCACGCGATGGAGTGTGCCCGGACAGCTCGCCAGGGTGGGGGAGTCCGGCGTCCCCTCGGGGAAGACCCTGAGACCGGGGGCCGCGTCTCCAACCAGGGGAGTACATCCCGGATGACGGCTCATCCTCGGGGAGGCCCGGCAATCGGTACGAGGGCATGACGCCCCGAGGGGGGCCGGGAGCCTAGATTTGAGGTCAAGCGGCGGGTGCAGCACTCGTCCCCCGAGGTCAGACACCCGCCGCTGCCAACGACAACTGAGAACGGTCAGGAGAGGGACCATGGCCCACACGGCACCGCGGACGATGATCCGCGAGGAGGGACGCAAGGTGTACGCCGCCGCGTTCCGCCCCCGCCGCCAGGGCCGTCGCCACCCCGTGGTGGCGACGCTGATGGCCCTCCCCCTGGCGGTCCTGCTCCTCGTCGTCTTCGACGGCTGGGAGACAGTGGCCACACAGGCGTCGTCCGTGGGCGAGATGCTGGGGCGCTGAGCGGCGACCCCAGGCCCGGAAGAGCGGTCCGGGCGGGGACATCCACCCATGAAACCCCGTGGGGACGGGGGTGCGGCGGACGGCACAGATGCCGGCGCAGCTGGGGAGCTGCGCCGGCATTGCTTTTGCCCCCGGGAGGTTGGGCCGTGCCGCTGGGGCGATGGGGGTCCCCCCTGCTCGAGCGAAGCCGAGAGCTTGGGGGAGGGTGGGCGCAGCGGCACCCCGCTCCGCCGGGCTGCGGACCACCCCCGGCCCCAGCACCCACACCGGGTACCTGGAGTCGACCGTTTCCTACGGCCCTGATCTCGCCTGCGCGTACCCTCGCCCGCGTGAACCCGACCCTGCTCCTGCGAGATCTCACTGCCCAGGCCCGAGCCACCGCCCACGCCCGCTCACCGGCCTGCCCCTGCGAAGCAGCCACCCTGGCGGACCGCTCCGACGGCACCGTCGTCCGCCACGCGGACACCGTCGCGAAGGCCCACCCTCCGGACACCGACCCCACCGAACTGGCCGGCCGCCTCACAGTCGCCGCCGGCCACCCCGGCATCCTGCTGCCCCCACTCGCTCCGACCCCGGCCGACCTGCACGGCCGCCTCGTGACCTTCTGGCCGTACGGATCCCCCGTCGACCCGGACACCCCCGACGCCGCCCCCTGGGAAGCCGCCGCCGCACTCCTCGCCCGGCTCCACCGCACCCCGGCCCCGCAGGCCCTGCCCGTCATGCGGGGCCCGGCCAAGGCGGCCCGCGCCGTCGCCCGGCTCCGGGACGCCGGCCGGCATCCCGCCGCCGCCCCCGTCCACCGGGCCTGGGACACGCTCCCTGCCTGGGCCCGCGCCGAGGCCCCGATGCCGGACACCACGACGCTGTGCCACGGCGACCTTCACCTGGGCCAGCTCGTACGCCACCCCGCTCCCGACGGCCCCTGGCTGCTGATCGATGTCGACGACCTCGGCGTCGGCGTCCCCGCCTGGGACCTCGCCCGTCCCGCCGCCTGGTACGCCTGTGGACTGCTCCCGCCCGACGAGTGGGGCCGTTTCCTCGCCGCCTACCGTGCGGCCGGAGGCCCCGCCGTCCCCGTCGACGGCGATCCCTGGCCCGCCCTGGACGTCCCCGCCCGGGCCATCACCGTGCAGACCGCGGCCAGGGCCGTCGCCAAGGCGGTAGCGGCCGGCCGGCCCCTGGACGAGGTGGAGCAGTCGGTCGTGGACGCCTGTGACCGAATGGCCACCGTCCCGCCGCAGTTGACGCGGGAGCACGCGAAGTAGGGTGCAACCGACCACAGCGGGACAGAGTCTGTCCTGTCGACACACGAAGCAGGACCGACCGGCGAGGAGTGAACGACCATGCAGTGTCCGAAGTGCCATGCGCCGATGCACACGTACAACCGCAACGGCGTCCAGATCGAGCAGTGCAGCGGCTGCCGTGGGATCTTTCTCGACTACGGCGAGCTGGAGTCGCTGACCCGCCTGGAGGCCCAGTGGTCACAGACCGCCCCGCCGCCTCCGCCCGCCCCGCAGGCCTACCCGGCTCCTCCGGCCCCCGCTTGGGGCGCACCGCACGGCGGCCACGGTCATCACGGCCACCACGGACACCACCGCCACAAGAGCTTCGGGCACATGCTGTTCTCGTCATGACGGGGCGAGGCGGACACGACCGAGCCCCCGGCCGATTCGTTCGGCCGGGGGCTCCGGTGTGATGTGGACGATACTGGGATTGAACCAGTGACCTCTTCCGTGTCAGGGAAGCGCTCTCCCGCTGAGCTAATCGTCCTCGGGACCATGGCCACTCAAAGGAGCGGATCATGGGCACTGCGTGCGCGATACTGGGATTGAACCAGTGACCTCTTCCGTGTCAGGGAAGCGCTCTCCCGCTGAGCTAATCGCGCGGGTTCGGATCTTCGAACAGATCCAGTGGACGATACTGGGATTGAACCAGTGACCTCTTCCGTGTCAGGGAAGCGCTCTCCCGCTGAGCTAATCGTCCTTGGAGGTGGAGACGGGATTTGAACCCGTGTAGACGGCTTTGCAGGCCGTTGCCTCGCCTCTCGGCCACTCCACCAGGAGTGTAGGGGGCCGGGAAGCCCCCTGTTCCTTCGAGCGGACGACGAGGCTCGAACTCGCGACCTCAACCTTGGCAAGGTTGCGCTCTACCAACTGAGCTACGTCCGCCTGTCGTTTCGGTCCGCTCTCGCGGCCCGGCGACGTGTTGAACTCTAGCGGATTCCGGGGCCAGTACAAAAACGCGTTTGTGCAGCGTGCTGCGCCTCACCTGCTCAGGCGCGTCGCAGAGCGTCCTGAGGGGACATGCCCCGGTCACCCGGAGGACACCGCCATAGACTCGACTGCGTGCTCGACCTCCCTCCTCTCGCCCGCTTCGGCGACCGCGTCGCCACCGGGCTCCTCGATGTCACCGATGATCCCGAAGCCCTGGAATCCAGCGGCTTCTGGGCCGTCTGCGCCGACTTCGAGGGCCGTCTGACCTGCGCCCGCTTCCGGGAGGTGCACCGGGCTCCGGTGCCCGCTCCCGTGCCCGGCGCATGGCGGGGACCGGCGGCACATGACTGGACGTCGTCGCTCGATCGCACCGCGTACACCGCGGCCGTGCGGCGGATCCGCGAACACATCGCGGCCGGCGAGGTCTACCAGGCGAACCTGTGCCGGGTCCTGTCCGCGCCCGTCCCACCCGGCGCCGACGTGGACGCCCTCACCGCGCTGTTGGCCCGCGGCAACCCGGCCCCGTACGCAGGAACGATCCGCCTGCCCGCTCACGGGGTGGAGATCGCCACGGCTTCCCCCGAACTGTTCCTGCGGCGCGCCGGCCGGGTCGTCGAGTCCGGGCCGATCAAGGGCACCGGCCGCACCGAGGCGGACCTGCTGGAGAAGGACTACGCCGAGAACGTGATGATCGTGG
Organism: Streptomyces sp. NRRL S-455; assembly: GCF_000717875.1. Taxonomy (GTDB): domain Bacteria; phylum Actinomycetota; class Actinomycetes; order Streptomycetales; family Streptomycetaceae; genus Streptomyces. The sequence continues at coordinate 61,560 of NZ_JOCT01000018.1, read as the reverse complement.
ACCTGGTGCGCAACGACGTCGGGCGGGTCTGCGCGACCGGCAGTGTGACGGTGCCCGACCTGTGTGCCGTCGAGAAACACCCGGGGCTGGTGCATCTCGTCTCGACGGTCCGCGGTGAGCTGGCGGACGGGGCCGGCTGGGCCGAGCTGCTCGGCGCCGCCTTTCCGCCCGGCTCCGTCACCGGCGCGCCCAAGTCGAGTGCCCTGCGGATCATCGACGCGCTGGAGACCGCGCCCAGGGGGCCGTACTGCGGGGGGATCGGCTGGGTCGACGCGGACCGGCGGGCCGGTGAGCTGGCCGTCGGCATCCGTACCTTCTGGATCGACCGGACCGACGGCCTGCTGCGCTTCGGTACCGGTGCCGGCATCACCTGGGGTTCGGACCCCGAGGGGGAGTGGCGGGAGACCGAACTGAAGGCGGCCCGGCTGCTCGCGATAGCGTCGGGAACATACGAGGCGAGTGGAGAGGACCTGACGTGAAGATCTGGCTCGATGGCGGGCTGCAGGACATCGAGTCCGCCCGCGTCTCCGTCTTCGACCACGGACTGACCGTGGGCGACGGCGTCTTCGAGACGCTGAAGGCCGTGCACGGCCGCCCGTTCGCGCTCACCCGGCACCTCGACCGGCTCACCCGGTCGGCGCGCGGCCTCGGACTGCCGGACCCGGACCACGACGAGGTGCGCCGCGCCTGTGCCGCCGTCCTCGAAGCCGATCCCGTGCCGCTCGGCCGCCTCCGCATCACCTACACCGGTGGCCACGGTCCGCTCGGCTCCGACCGCGGCGAACACGGCCCCACCCTTGTCGTCGCCGTCGGCGAGACCACCCGCCGCCCCGATTCCACCGCCGTGATCACGGTCCCCTGGACCCGCAACGAGCGCGGCGCGCTCACCGGCCTGAAGACCACCTCGTACGCCGAGAACGTCGTCGCCCTGGCCCGGGCCCGTGAACAGGGCGCCTCCGAGGCGCTGTTCGCCAACACCGTGGGTCAGCTGTGCGAGGGCACCGGGTCCAACGTCTTCGTGGTCCTCGACGGTGAGATCCACACGCCGCCGCTCGCCTCGGGCTGCCTCGCGGGCATCACACGCGCGCTGACGATCGAGTGGACCGGCGCCACGGAGACCGACCTGCCGCTGGACGTCCTCGAGCGGGCCGACGAGGTGTTCCTCACCTCCACGCTGCGGGACGTGCAGGCCGTGCACCGGGTCGACGGCCGTGAGCTGCCGGACGGGCCGGGCCCGGTGACGGCCAAGGCCATGCGGATCTTCGAGGAGCGGTCCGGGAACGACCTCGACCCCTGACACGCTTCGTCACGTGCCTCGGACATCCGGCTGAAGAGGGCCGCGGCTCGTGGGTAGAACAGCCCTGATGACCACGACCCTGCGGCCGAGCGAGCCGCTTCAGCAGAACGGCGACGGGACGCGCTCACGTCGCTACCAGGTGTGCGTGAACAGCCGTCCCGTAGGGGCGATACACCTCGGCACACACCCCGTGTTCGGTGGCGCCGTGGCCCGGATCATGAGCCTGCGCATCGAGGAACCGGACCGGGGGCGCGGCCGGGGGACGGTGGCCGCGCTCGCGGCGGAGGAGGTGGCGCGGGGCTGGGGGTGCCGGCGTATCGAGGTCGCGGTGCCCGCCGGCTCCGCGCCGGCGTTCCGGCTCGCCACGGCCCTCGGCTACGTGGTGCGCAACCGGGCCATGGCGAAACCGCTCGGCGACACCGCGCCGGACCTGCCGGAGGGCAGCCGTGCCCGGCCCATGACCGAGGCGGAGTTCGGCCCCTGGCTGGAGAAGGGCAAGGAGGACTACGCGCGGGACTGGATCGAGCGGGGCGTTCCGGAGGCCGAGGCCCGGGCCAAGTCGGAGCGCGACCACGCCACCCTGCTGCCCGAGGGCCTCGCCACCCCCGGGAACCTCATCAGCGTCGTGGAACACGAGAGCACGTCCGTGGGCACGCTGTGGCTCGCGCTGCGCGAGGACAACGCTTTCGTCTTCGACGTCGAGACCCACGCCGCCCACCGGGGCAGGGGACACGGCCGCACCCTCATGCTGCTCGCCGAGGCCCAGGCGATCGTCGAGGGCAGAAGGGTCATCGGCCTCAACGTCTTCGCCGGCAACGAACCGGCGGAGCGGCTCTACGCCTCGCTCGGCTACGAGACCGAGCAGTACGCCATGTACAAGCCGCTGCTGTAGCGGCCGGGGCAGGGGATCAGGGATCAAGGGCCGGGGACCGGGCGGTCAGCCCTGCTGCTCCTGCCCCGCCAGCAGCCGGTCCGCGATCTCCTCGATCCGAGCGCGCAGCCCCTCCTGGCTCTTGCCCCCGTCGAGCCGCTCGCCCCCGATGACGTACGTCGGGGTGCCCGTCACGCCGATCGCCTTGCCCTCGGCCTGGTCGGCGTCCACGAACAGGATGTGCCGGCCGTCGATCAGCGCGGTGTCGAACTCCTCGGCGTCCAGGTCCAGTTCGCGGGCCAACTCGACCAGGAAGGGCTCTCCCTTACGGCCCAGCTCCTCGACCCGCCCGAGCAGTGCCTCGACGTAGGGCCACCCCCGGCCCTGTTCCCACGCCTCCTCCGCGGCCTGGGCGGCGGCGAAGGCGTGCTTGTTCTTCTCCAGCGGGAAGTGCCGCAGCCGCAGCTCCAGACGGTCGCCGTAGCGGGCGCGCAGGGCACCGAGGTCGTCCAGCGCGGTGCGGCAGTCCGGGCACTGGAGATCGCACCAGATCTCGAGAACGGGGGCGGCGGGACGGGCGGGGGCTGAGTCGCTCATGCCGACAGTCTTCCAGCCCGTGTGCACCTCGCCCCAATCGGACCTCACCGGGCCGGACCCGCCCGGCACCCGAGGAGGAGACGACCCGGAGATGTCCCTGATGTCCGGCCGGGGCATGGCCCGCCGGGGTGCGGCGGGTGCAGGATGGAAGAGACGAAGGCCCTGCTCGACCGCGCCACGCTGGAGGACCGGATGATCGCCGAGACAGTCTGCTCCGCCGTGTCCGCGGCAGGCCTGGGTATCGCGGCCATCACGGCATACCGTAAGCGTTTCCTCGCGGCGGTCCGCATCGCCGCGTACTCGCTCGTGCCGATCGGCCTGGTGATGACCGGAGTCGTCGAGTGGCTGGCCGACACCGCGTTCAGCCCCACGGCGTGGGCCGGCTTCGGGGTGCTCGGCGTCGCCTGGGTGCTGTTCACGACCACCCGTGTCGTGGAGCGCCGCCGCGGCGGCACCCGCAAGGAACGCAGAGCGGCGGCCCGCGCGGCGGCCCAGCCGGACGCGGTGGCCCCGGCGGCCTCGGCACCCTCCCTGAGCCAGGGCTCCCGCCCTGCTTCCCGGCCCGCGGCGGCCCCCAAGAAAGACGACGACTTCAGCGACATCGAGGCCATCCTCAAGAAGCACGGCATCTGACGGGCCACACGTCGGCTGAATCGTCACAGTGCGTCCGAGGGCGCGCGGAAGTGATCACAACCCGAACCGGACCTCGCCGAATCGGCGCACTCCCGCTCCGAACCGGGGCGCTGATCGCGTCCGGTCGCCCGGCTGCGTCATCATCGCCGCGAGATGCTGGACACGACACAGAGCGACCCCGCGCCGCCCCAGGACGAGCCACGGGGTTGCCTCTTCGCCCTTTCCCAGCCACCGCTGATGATCTTCCTTGCGGTGATCGGGAGTCTGCTGCTCATGGCCTCGTTGCACGACCTGCTGCTGCTGTGAGCCGTACTCGCGGTGCCCGGCGTCACCCGCTGGGGCCGCGTGGGCGTCCATGTCCTTCCGGAGTCCCGCCGGACCGGCCGCGCGCGGCGGACCGGGCGTCAGCCGGCGGCTTCCTTGCGGCGTGCCCGGTACGCGGCCACGTGCAGGCGGTTTCCGCAGGTGCGGCTGTCGCAGTACCGCCGTGAGCGGTTGCGGGACAGATCGACGAAGGCCCGTCGGCAATCGGGCGCCTCGCAGCGCCGCAGCCGCTCCTGCTCCCCGGCGACCACGAAGAACGCCAGCGCCATCCCGCAGTCGGCGGCGAGGTGATCGGCGACGGACGCACCGGGCGCGAAGTAGTGCACGTGCCAGTCGTAGCCATCGTGGTCCGTGAGCCGCGGAGTGGTGCCGGCGGCCGCTACCAGCTCGTTGATCAGGTTCGCCGCGGTCCGGGCGTCGGGGGCGGCGAAGACGGAGGCGAACCGCCCGCGGATCTTGCGCACCGCCGAGAGATCGAACTCCGAGAGCACACCGACATCGCTGATCTCGTGGTTTCGTACGAAATCTGCGAGGGCCGCCACGTCCGGCAGCCCGTCCGGCGCCGTGTCGTCCTCCGGTGCGGTGTTCACCAGATCGACCACGGTGTCGAGGGCGCACCGGGTGTCGTGGGTGATCAGCACGATTTGCTCCCTGGCCTGGGGGTCGGGCAGGCGCCCGCCGATGCTGGCCGATGGTAACGGCTCCACCAGCGCCGGACCGCCCTCATGCCCGCACATGGCTTCGATTACAACGCTGCCGGGCTCGGCATGGTTCCCACCGCGGCCGGCCAGGCGTGGCCGGGGCGCACGCGAACCGGCGCCGCCCCGCGAGATGCGCGGTGCCGGCGCCGGTGTATCCCGTATGCGGTTGTCCGGGCCCGAGCCGTCTCCCCGAGTCGACGGCGCCGGGCGGCTTCGTGAGCGCCTCGCCCTAGCTTTCCGCCAGGATGTGCGACAGCTCCTGGTCGAGATCGAAATGCCGGTGCTCCGTGCCGGGCGGCACGGCGGCGTCTGTGCGCTTCAGGAAGGACTCCAGGGCCCTTGCCGGGGCCTCGAGCAGAGCCTCGCCCTCCGGAGAGCTCAGGGCGATGCACACGACGCCCTGGCCGTGACTGCGCGACGGCCAGACGCGGACGTCGCCGGTGCCCGTAGGGCGGTGAAGTCCCTCGGCGAGGAGGTCGCGGGCGAACACCCACTCGACGGTCTCCTCGGCTCCGGTGTGGAAGGTGGCGTGCACGGCGTAGGGGTCGGCCGTGTCGTACCGCAGGCCTGCGGGGACAGGCAGGGAGGACTCGCTCGACACAACGAGGCGCAGGTGCAGCTCGCAGCTGACCGTGGTGTTCATAAGCGCCAGGGCCTTTCGCTCAGTGTGCGCTCGGGGATTCGCACGTCGGCGAAATCGACATGCCACCTACGGTGCCGTTGTAAACCCCTCTGAGTGTTTTGCGTGCCTTTACGTAACCCTTCCGGCCGAGAGATCGTTCGCGTCGTGCGTCCATTCCGGTGACTGGTTTCGCTCAGGTAGTGTTTGCCCGTATGAATACGGGGAGTAACGAGCCGGGCGAGGTGGCCGTGGCGTCGAACGAGACGGGGACCGACGAGGCGAGCGGTGAACAGGAGCGGGGGCTCGGTTCGCGTGCGCCGGAATTCATCAAAGCGCGCCGCGTGCTGCATGTGAGCTGGCAGGTCGGCGTCTTCATCATCGGGCTCGCGGTGGTCGTGACGGGCATCATCATGCTGCCCCTGCCCGGACCGGGCTGGGTCGTGATCTTCGGCGGTATGGCGATCTGGGCGACCGAGTTCGTGTGGGCCCAGCTGGTGCTCCGCTGGACCAAGCGGAAGGTCACGGAGGCGGCGCAGCGCGCCCTCGACCCCAGGGTGCGGCGCCGGAACATCATCCTGACCTCGATCGGGCTGGTGATCGTGGCCGTACTGGTCGGTATCTACGTGTGGAAGTTCGGCATCGTCATGCCGTGGAAGATCGAGAACCAGTGAGGCGTGGCGGGGTGCCGGTGCCGGCCCGCTGGTCACAGGCACCCCCTGACATGGGGTAATGTTCTTCCTGCGCCCGGGCGATTAGCTCAGTGGGAGAGCGCTTCGTTCACACCGAAGAGGTCACTGGTTCGAACCCAGTATCGCCCACCCGGGTCGGCGGCCCGCCTGCACAGCACGTGCAGGCGGGCCGCCGTCGTTGTCCGCGCGGGCGGTGTCCGTGGATGTGCGTGTCCGCTGCCGCCGCCTTTCGGCCGCGACCGAAAAACCTGCGCCCCGCCCGGAGCCGTTGGAACCTCCCGTCGCACCTGCCTCACCAGTGATGTCGCCGCGTCGGCACCTCCCCGGGCGGGTCGCCGTCCACTCCTGCCCTCCGGCCGCTCGGTGAGAAATTCTTGCCCGAGTCATTGACGCACTCTCAGCCCCTCCGTACCTTGTGCCAGCAAGCGCTTACTTGAAACGATTCATGCGAGCGGGACGACGTGCGGGGAGGTCCAACCGTGGTGAACGGCGGGAATGTTGACAGACGTACGATCCTGAAGGCGGCCGGTGCCACGGCAGCCACGCTGGGGCTGGCCGCGACCACCGGCTGCGGCGGGGACGGAGGCACTTCCGCGGACGGGACGGTGACGATCCGTTACGCGTGGTGGGGAGCGGAGGACCGCGCCCAGCGCATCAACAGGACCATCGCGCTCTTCGAGAAGAAGTACCCGAAGATCAAGGTGAAAACGGACTTCCAGTCTTATCTCGACTTCTGGAAGAAGTTCAACACCCAGGCCTCCGGCGGGAATCCGCCGGACGTCTTCCAGAATGCCATCGGGTTCCTCCGCAAATACGACTCCAAGAACGTGCTGCTCGATCTGAGCGAGCAGGTCAAGGCCGGCAACCTCCGGACGGACGGATTCCGTGCGGGACTCGAGAAGTTCGGCGAGATCGACGGGAAGCTCCTTGGGGTTCCGGTCGGCTCCAACTCGATGGCCCTGGTGATCGACAAGCCCGTCTACACCAGGGCCGGCGTGAAACCGGAGCAGGGCTGGACCTGGGACGATTACCACGCGGCGATGAAGAAGATCCGCGACAAGACGGGGCGTGCCGGTGACACCGGCCCGTACAACGTCATGTACCTCTACGACCTCTACCTGCGCCAGAACGGCAAGGCGTTCTTCACCGAGGACGGACTCGGGTTCACCGAGGCGGATCTGAAGGACTGGTGGGCGAAGGCCAAGGAAGGCGTCGAGGACGGCAGCTACGCCGACCAGAAGAAGGTCGCCCAGATCAAGCCCAAGTCGGCGGTCGCCGGGGAGATCTCCGGCGGTGAGTTCACCTGGGACAACTTCACCGTCCGCTACACCTCCGAGGGCAAGAGCGAATACGGTCTGGCCCCCATCCCGACCACGGACGGCAAGAAGACCGGCCAGTACCTCGGCTCGCTGATGCTGAGCGCCTCCAAGCGCACCCAGCACCCCAAGGAGGTCGCCCAGTTCATCGACTTCATGGTGCACGACCCCGAGGTCGCCAAGATCATGGGCTACGACCGCGGGGTGCCCGCGACGCAGGCCCAGTACGACGCGTACCAGCCGACCGATCCGGTCAACAAGGCGATAGCCGAGTACGAGGAGTCCCTCGTCGAGGCCGGTGTCCTGGAGCCCATCACGCCGCACCCGAACGGCGCGGACATCTGTGAGACCGCGTTCCTGCGCATCGGCGAGGAACTCGGCCTGGGCAAGCGCTCGGTGGACGAGGCCGTCAAGCAGTTCTTCACCGAGTCGAAGACGGCTCTCGGCACCTGATGGGAACCACCGTGACACACGCCCCTGCGATGGAGGCCCTGACCAAGGACTCCGAGCCGCGGCACGGTCCGGTGAAGCCCGCGCGCCCCGCCGCCCTCAAGCGGCGACGGCGCCGGGAGAACCTGGCCGGCTATCTCTTCATGTCCCCGTGGATCGCCGGGTTCCTGCTGCTCACCGCGGGCCCGATGATCGCCTCGCTGTACTTCGCGTTCACCGACTACAACCTGTTCGACGCGCCCAAGTGGATCGGCCTCGACAACTTCTCCGAGATGTTCGGCGATCCGCGCTGGCGCCACTCGGTGCAGGTCACGCTCTGGTACGTCGTCGTCGGTACACCGCTGAAGCTGCTCGCGGCCCTCGGCGTCGCGCTGCTGCTCGCCCAGAGCCGGCGGGGGCAGGCCTTCTACCGGGCCGCCTTCTACGCGCCGTCGCTGATCGGCGCGAGCGTGTCCATCGCGATCGTCTGGAAGGCGATCTTCTCGGACGACGCGATCGTCGACCGTACACAGAAGATCTTCGGCGTGGACGTCGGCGGCTGGACCGGCGACCCGGATTTGATCATCTACAGCCTGGTGGCGCTCACCGTCTGGCAGTTCGGCGCCCCCATGGTCATCTTCCTGGCCGGCCTCAAGCAGGTCCCGCGCGAGCTGTACGAGGCTGCCGAGGTCGACGGGGCGGGCAAGCTGCGGCGGTTCTGGAACATCACGCTGCCGATGATCTCACCGGTGCTCTTCTTCAACGTCCTGCTGGAGACGATCCACTCCTTCCAGATCTTCAGCTCGGCGTACATCGTCGGCGGCGGCGCAGGCGGCAACGCCTGTGGCCCTGCGGACGGTTCCATGGTTTACACCTGCTATCTCTACGTCCAGGGCTTCGAGAACAGCAGGATGGGTCTCGCCTCCGCCATGGCCTGGGTACTGCTCGTCGCGGTGGCCCTGGTGACGGCGGTGCTGTTCTGGTCCCAGAAGCGCTGGGTGCACTACGAGGAGGGCGCCCGATGAGTGCTCAGGTCACCGACGTCACCCCGCGAGGGGGCGGACTGCGGCACAAGCTGCCGGGCTCCCTCGCCTGGCACATCGGGTCCCTGCTGGTCCTCGCGGTGATCCTCTACCCGGTGATCTGGGTCATCGGCGGTTCCTTCAAGAAGAGCGAGGACATCGTCGGCAGCCTGGACCTCCTCCCGGGCGACCCGATCATCGGCAACTACACGAGCCTCGCCGACGGCATCGCCGGCATCTCGATCTCCACGTTCTTCTTCAACTCGCTCTTCCTCGCGGTCGGTTCCGTGGTCGGCATCCTGCTGTCCTGCTCGCTGACGGCCTACGCCTTCGCGCGGATCCGGTTCGCGGGCCGCAATCTGCTCTTCACGCTGATGATCGGCACGCTCCTGCTGCCGTACCACGTGCTGCTGATCCCGCAGTACGTGCTGTTCCGCAACATGGAGATGATCAACACCTATACGCCGCTGCTGCTCGGGAAGTACCTGGCCACCGAGGCGTTCTTCGTCTTCCTGATGGTGCAGTTCATGCGCAACATGCCCAAGGAACTGGACGAGGCGGCTCGCCTCGACGGCTGCGGGCACCTGCGGATCTACTGGTCGATCGTGCTGCCGCTGAGCCGGCCGGCCCTGATCACCAGCGCGATCTTCACCTTCATCAACTCCTGGAACGACTTCATGGGGCCGCTGATCTACCTCAACGAGCCCGACAAGTACACGGTCTCGCTCGGCCTGAAGATGTTCGTCGACCAGGAAGGAGTGGCCAACTACGGCGGCATGATCGCCATGTCGCTCGTCGCGCTGCTGCCGGTCCTCGCCTTCTTCCTCGCCTTCCAGCGGTACCTGATCGACGGCATGGCCACGTCGGGTCTGAAGGGCTGAGGTGAGCATGGCCGGGACTCGGGTGAAGGCACGTGGTGAGTCGGTGCTCGCCGAGAGGTTCTCCGTGTTCGCCGAGTGCTTGCTGACCGGGGTCTGGATCGCGGTGGCCTCGCTGGGAGTTGTCACGTACCCGGCGGCCTTCGCCGCCGGGGCGCGGCATCTGCGGCGGCGTACCGCGCACGAGGGCGGGGGGTGGCGGGAGTTCGTCGCCGACTTCCGGACGGCCCTGCGCGGCGGGTGGCTCGCCGGGGTCGCCGGGTGGGCGGCGGTGGCCGCGGTCTGGGTGGACGTCCAGGCGGCCCGGGCGGGGATTCCCGGCGGGCCGCTCGTCGGGGCGGTAGGGGTCGTCGCGCTCATCGGGCTCGTGGTGGCCGGGCTGCGCGCGGCGGCGGTCTGGGAGCCGGACGCCCGCTGGCGGACACTGCTCGCTCAGGCCTGGCGCCGGACGGTCCTCGACCCGGCCGGTTCCTTCCTCGTCGTCGCCGGTCTGGCCGTGGTCGCGCTGTCAGCCTGGTTCGCCGCGCCGCTGGCGGCCCCGGTGCTCGGGGCCGTCGCGGCGGCGGCCGTCGCCGTGGAGCAGCGGTACCGGCACCGCTGACCGGTGGTGCCCTCATTCCAGGTCGGCGCCCCGGACGCCGCACCTCTCTCTGTCATGCCCTGATCAGCGCACGGAATCGCTTCCCGCACGGACAAGGAAAGGCAGCATTCTCAATGTCCCCCATCCCTCGCAGGTCCCTCCTGAAGGCGGCCGCCGTCGCCGGAGCCGCCGCCCAGTTCAGCTGGGCGCTGGGAGCGCAGGACGCGCAGGCCGCACCCGTGGCCGAGAACGCCGACCCCGACCCGGTGATCCTGGACTGGCTGGAGGACGGCGGCCTCGGCGCGGCCCCCGGCTCCACCGTCGGCGTGCCCTGGCCGAAGGGCGCCTACCAGAAGGACCAGACCTTCGCGCTGACGGACGCGGACGGCAAGGCCGTACCCGTGCAGTCGTGGCCGATCGGCTACTGGCCCGACGGCTCCCTCAAGTGGACCGCGCACGCGGTCGGTTCGGGCACCGGCAAGCTCACCCTGAAGGCCGGGACGCCCGCCGCCCCCGAGAAGAAGGTCACCGTCGACAAGAGCGGCGGCACCATCGACGTCTCGACCGGCGTCATCACCGTGAGGATCGGCAAGTCCGGCTCCACGATCGTCAAGTCGGTCACCCGGGGCTCGACGGAGATCGCCAGGAATGGCCGGCTGGTGCTGATCCGCCAGCCGGAGATCGAGGACGAGGACCAGGGCGCGGTCAAGACCGAGCGCTTCGACGGCGCCGTCTCCAAGGTCGAGGTCGAGCAGGAGGGCCCGGTCCGCGCGGTCGTCCGCATCGACGGCAAGCACCGCAAGGGCGGCCGCAGCTGGCTGCCCTTCTCGATCCGGCTCTACTTCTACGCGGGCGCCGAGTCGTTCCGCATGGTCCACACCCTCACCTTCGACGGCACCCAGGAGCCCGGAAAGGCGAGCGGCGACTTCATCCGCGGGCTCGGCGTGCGCTTCCAGGTGCCGATGCGTGACGCGGCCTACGACCGGCACATCCGCATCGGCGGCGACGGCACCGGCCTGCTCCGCGAGGCCGTCAAGGGCATCACCGGCCTGCGCCGCGACCCGGGCGCGGCCGTGCGCACGGCCCAGTTCGAGGGCAGGAAGCTGCCCGACCCGTCGACCTGGGACCAGCGCGTCACCACCCGCCTCCAGTACATCCCCGAGTGGGGCGACTACACCCTCTCCCAGCTGTCCGCCGACGGCTTCACCGTCCGCAAGCGCACCAAGAAGGGCCACGGCTGGATCGGCGCGGGCGGCGGCCGGAGAGCCAGCGGCTTCGGGTACGTCGGCGGCGCGAGCGGCGGATTCGCCTTCGGCCTCAGGGACTTCTGGGAGAAGTTCCCCGCCCAGCTCGACATCCGCGACGCCCAGACCGACACCGCCGAGATCACGCTCTGGCTCTGGTCGCCGGAGGCGCAGCCCATGGATCTGCGCTTCTACCACGACGGCATGGGCCAGGACACCTATCCCGAGCAGCTCGAAGGCCTCAACATCACCTACGAGGACTACGAGCCCGGCTTCGGCACCCCCTACGGCATCGCCCGCACCAGCGAACTCCTCTTCTGGGCCCACGAGTCCACACCGAGCGCCGAGCGGATGGCCGAGCAGGTCGAGGCCGTACGCACCCCGCCGCAGCTCGCCGCCCCGCCCAAGCAGCTCATCAAGGCGGGCGTCTTCGGCAAGCTGTTCTCCGAGCCCGACCGCTCCACCGCCGCCAAGGCGAAGATCGAGGACCACCTCGACTTCCTCTTCACCTACTACAAGGACCAGGTGGAGCAGCGCCGTTGGTACGGCTTCTGGGACTACGGCGACATCATGCACAGCTACGACCCCAGCCGTCACCAGTGGTGCTACGACGTCGGCGGCTACGCCTGGGACAACTCCGAACTCTCGCCGGACCTGTGGCTCTGGTTCGCGTACATGCGCTCCGGCCGCGCCGACATCTTCCGGTTCGCCGAGGCCATGACCCGGCACACCGGCGAGGTCGACGTCTACCACCTCGGCAAGTGGGCGGGCCTCGGCACCCGGCACGGCGTCCAGCACTTCGCCGACAGCGCCAAGCAGCAGCGCATCGCCAACACCACCTACCGGCGCTACTACTACTTCCTCACGGCGGACGAACGGGTCGGCGACCTCATGCACGCCAACGTCGACTCCGACGAGACGTTCCTCGTCCTCGACCCCATCCGCAAGATCCGCACCGAGCCCTACACGCCCGACCGCAACGCCCTGTCCGTCGGCTTCGGCACCGACTGGAGCGGTCTGGTCTCCGCCTGGCTCACCGAGTGGGAACGGCGCGGCCCCAAGTGGGAGAAGGCCAGGGCCAGGGTCCTGTCGACCATGGAGACCATCGCCGCCCAGCCCAACGGCTTCGTCCAGGGCAACGGGCTGTACGACCTGGACACCGGGAAGTTCGCCATCGCGGACAAGCCGGTGGTCGGGGTCTCGCACCTGTCGGCGATGTTCGGCCTGGTCGAGATGTGCGCGGAACTCATCGACCAGATCGACATGCCGAAGTTCAAGGAGGCGTGGCTCGACTACTGCCGCTACTACAACGCCACCAAGGCCGAGCAGAAGGCCCGCTACGGCTCCGACTTCGGCAGCCTGCTCCTCTTCCAGGGCCACTCCCGGCAGGACGCCTACGCGGCTGCCCGGACGGGCGACGAGAAGCTGGCCGCCCGGGCGTGGCGGCAGTTCTACAACAGCGCCGACACCTGGGACTACAAGGAGAGCACCGACTGGTCGACGAAGAAGATCGAGGGCCCGACCGCTCTGGTGGCGGGCAGCGAGGCGGCCTGGGTCTCCACCAACGCCACGGCGCTGTACGGGCTGGCCGCCATCCAGAACCTGGCGCTGGTCGGAGACAAGATGCCCTAGGGGGTGTCCGCAAAGTCCCGCCTGCCCCGCGACGCCCGGCACGCACTCTCGCCGCACCGGGCGAACACCCGAGTACAACCAGTACGCGGGCGTCCGCCCGGCACGCCGAGAGCACGCACCGGACGCCGCGGGGCCCGCCCTCCGGGCGGACGACGCGACATTGCGGACACCCCCTAGCCGACGGCTGGTGCCGCGGCACTAGTTCATCCTCCCCAGGACCTCCCGCACCCGCCGGACGTCCCGGATCCGCTGCTCGTACGTCGCCCCGAGCGCGAGCAGCAGGAGTCCGGCGAGGGCGGGAGGTGCCCAGCGGGGGAGTGCCCCGGTCACCTGCGCGATATACGGGGCGAGTTCGTGCAGTGTGACCAGGGCCAGCACCGAGCCGCCGAGCGCCAGCGGCGCCTGGAGGCGATGACGGGCTCCCAGCAGGGTCACCAGCAGTGCGGCCGTGCCCAGCAGCAGCGGCCTTGTCCAGCCCGGGTCGCCCCAGGCCGCGACGAGACTCGGCGTGAGGGTGGCCGCGAGCCCGGGACCGTAAGCCGCCCAGGAGGAGGCCTGCGGGTCCCGCCGCCGGCGCAGGGCGCCGACCAGCAGCGCCGGAACGGTGACCGGGAGCGTGTACGCCTCCGGCGTGGCGACCTCCCAGGCGGCCAGGCGTACCCAGGCGGCCAGCACGAACAGGGCGGTGGCCACGTAACCGGCCCGGCGACGCCCCGGACGCAGCGCCGTGCCCGCGGCGATCACTCCGCACAGGGCGAGCACCAGGGCGAGCAGCGGAGGGTCCGTGACGGCGAGGCCCACGGCGAGCAGGCCGGTGGCGGCTCCCACGACCTCGACCGGCACGGTCGCCCGGGACCCGTCGAGGCGTGCCGCGAACAGGGCGGCGGCCACGGAAACGGCCAGGACCAGCAGGGCGACACGGGCCGGCGGCCAGTCCGCGGCGGCGCCCGTCGCCGAGGCCAGGACGGCGGCGTACCCGAGGGCGGCCGGAGCCGTCACCGGTGCGACGCCCGCCGGCCACGAGGCCGCCGCGAACAGTGCCGTCAGCACGGACAGCACCACGAGGGTCGCGCTCTGGGAGGCGAGCGACACCAGGGTGAGACAGACGGAGGTGACCAGGGCGAGGACGAGGGCGGTGGTCCGTGCGGCGGACACCACCGTCCGGCACAGGTACAGGGCAGCCGCTGTCAGCACCCCCAGGACCAGCAGGCCCGCGACGTACGGGACCGCGAGGACCGCCGGGAGGATCAGCGCCGTGGCCGCTCCCAGGCCGAGCGCGCCGGTCCGCGCCCGCGCACGCCACTTCTCCGCACGGACGGCCAGAGCGAGAACCACCGCGACGGCCATCAGGACGACAGGGGCGCCCAACGCGTCGGGCGGCCAGGGGGCTTCGACGGTCACCGCGGCACGCGCGTCCACCGGCGTACCGCTCCACACCCGGCCCAGCCAGCCGGCCGGCCCCAGCACCACCACGGCGACCACGGGCAGGGTCCACAGCACGGCCAGCGCCTGCACGACACCGGAGGCCCAGGCGAAGCCCATCCGCACCGGGTCCGGCAGCCACCCGGCCCGCAGCGCCGCCAACAGCGCGATCCCGCAGAGCAGATACCCCGGAACCGTCCACATCTCCGGCGTCCAGGAGCGGGCCAGGCCGCCGAGCGCGCCGACCGTGAGCAGCCCCGAGGCCACCGCGAGGCCCAGGGGGTGGTGGTCACCCGGGCTGCGCCAGGCGGCGCCCAGTGCGATCACCGCGGCGAGAAGGAGGAGGGCTCCGGCACGAGCGGACCCGGCCGGACCGTCGGCCGCCAGGGAGAGCCACGCCGCGGCCAGGACGCCGCAGCCGCCCACGGCGTACGCACCGGCCATGGCGGTGATCCGTACGGACCTGCTCATGACGCGCAACGCCACCGCGGCGTCGAAACCGGCCGTCACCAGCAGGGCGGCCGTGACCGTGTACGGACCCGCGTCGACAGCCAGGGCACACAGCGGCAGCGGGAACTGTGCCGCCGCCACGGCGCAGGGGAGGGGCAGCCGGAGCGCGGCCGTGGCGGGCAGCAGACCGTACGCCGACCAGACCGCGGCCAGCACCGCTGACGCGACCGCCGCGTACCCGGTGCCGGCCGCCCCGGCGAAGGCCGCCGCGTGCAGTGCGTAGGCATCCAGGACGGTCAGCGCCAGCCCGAGCCCCGCCACCGACTCGGCGGTCGAACGCAGCCCCCGCTTCAGCAGCACCACCGGTGCGGCGAGCGTGGCCACCGTGACCGCGCCGAGCGCCAGCGCCCGCCCCGCGATCCCCAGGTGCCCCCAACTGACCAGCGTGAACACCGCCGCCGCGAGAGTGAGCAGGACACCGCCGAGCACCAGGAGCACGTTCTGCACGCTGGGCGCGGTGGTCTCCGGGCGCGGCGGTGCCGCGGGCGGCGTCTGCGGCGGCGGCTGCGTCTGGCGCAGGGCCGCGACCAGCCAGGCGCGACGGGCCAGCAACTGGGTGCGCCGGGCCTCCAGTTGCCAGAGTTCGGCATCGAGGAGCCGCAACTCCTCGGCCGGGGGCGGAAGGTGCGTCATGCCTCGCAGTGTGGTGCGGGTCACCCCGTGCGGGCATGAGTGCGGATACTCAGGCGCGTACTCAGACAGCACACCACGGTGTGTGGGCAGACTGCCGTCATGGACTGGAACCATTACCGCTTCCGCAGCCGGTGGAACCTTCCCGCGCCGCCCGCCACCGTGTACGAGACGCTGGAACGCGCCGAGGACTACCCCCGGTGGTGGCGCCAGGTCCGCGAGGTGACCCGGCTCGACGACACGACCGGGGTGCTCCGGATCCGCTCCGTCCTGCCGTACGACATCACCTTCACGGCGCGCGAAACGCGGCGCGACCCCGCGGCGGGCGTGCTGGAGATCGCCCTGTCCGGCGACATCGAGGGGTCGGCACGCTGGACGGTCACGCCGCTCGGGACCGGCGCCCTCGCGCGGTACGACCAGGTCGTCGACGTCCGCAAGCCGCTGCTGCGCCGGCTCGCGCTGCCGTGCCGGCCCGCCTTCCGGGCCAATCACCGGCTGATGATGCGGGCGGGAGCACGAGGACTGGCCAGGCATCTCCAAGCGGTTTGAAGGAAACGTGCCGGGGCCTGTATTGTTCAGTGCGTTCCCGGGCGATTAGCTCAGTGGGAGAGCGCTTCGTTCACACCGAAGAGGTCACTGGTTCGAACCCAGTATCGCCCACCGGAAACAGCCGGTCCGCCTCAGGCGGACCGGTTTTTTCATGCGCCGCGCCAGGCGCTCAGGCCGCCGCCGGCAGGTCCGGACGCAGGGGCCAGGCCGGGTCGACCGCCTCCTCCACGCCGCTGCGCGCGAACCACGCCTGCAGCCCCCGGGCCTGCGCCGCGTGCCACACCGCCTGCAGCGTGTGCAGCTCACCGGGAGCGAGCCGCTCCAGCCGGGTCGCGAAACGCCGGCCCACCGCCCGGGTGACCTCCAGCGCCGCCATGGCGTCGGCCGCCGCGTCGTGCGCGCCCTCCAGGGCGACGCCGTAGTGCGCGCACAGGTCCGTCAGGGTGCGACGGCCCTTGCGGTAGCGGTCCAGATGCTTGTCCAGGACCCTCGGGTCGAGCACGCACAGGGGCGCCGACTCGAACCAGCGGCTCAGGGGCGAGGCGCGGTGGCGGCGCAACTCCCGGTCGAGCAGCGTCAGATCGAACGGCGCGTTCATCACCACCACCGGACGGCCGACGTGGGCCTGCTCCGCCAGCGCCTCCGCTATCTCGTACATCACCGGTGCCGGCCAACGCCCGCTGCGCTGCAGGTGCTGCTCCGTCAGCCCGTGCACCGCCGTCGCCTCGGCGGGCACCGGCACCCCCGGGTTCACCAGCCAGCGGCTGACCCGCGGCCGGACGCCCGGGGCGTCCTGGACGACCACGGCGGCCGACACGATCCGGTCGGTCTCGACGTCCACGCCCGTGGTCTCCGTGTCGAAGGCGGCCAACGGCCCCTCATACCAGCACGTCGTCATAGCCATCAACCCCTTGTTGACCTTCGGCAGTTGACGCACCGTCCGCTGCCCGATCCGGTGATACCCGGGCTGTTTGCGCCGTACGCCGGAAGGAGACAACAGAAGTACGGGTTGATGCAGTTCAGCGGCCCGCAACGGGGACTCACTTGTTCTGGAAGGCTGTTGGCCATGGCCATTGCGCAGCCCGAACGGGGCGGGCTGCTGCCCGAGCGCACGGCTCCCTCCCGCGGCACTCTCGCCACCACCGCCTGCATGGAGACGCTGCAGGTCGGCTATCTGCACGCCGTCGCGGCGGCCGCCGGCTGCTCGCTGTCCCAGCCGTTCCCGGACAACGGCATCGACTGGCACGTCAGCCACAGCGCCCCCGGGCACACGGTCGACGACGAGGTCACCATCAAGGTGCAGCTCAAGGCCACCTACCAGGTGCCGCCGAACCCTCCGGGCCGCACCTTCGCCTTCACCCTCGACAACGACCACCTGGCGAAGCTCGCCCGCACACCCGTCTCCGTGCACAAGATCCTGGTGGTGATGCTGGTGCCGCGCTCCCAGGACGACTGGCTGCGCGCCGGCCACGACCGGCTCGACCTCAGGCACTGCTGCTACTGGACCAACCTCGCCGGCCACCCCATCACCGGCCGCCGCCGCACCACCGTGCGGATACCGACCTCACGCATCTTCGACGACCGGGCGCTGTGCGAGATCATGACCCGGGTCGGGACGGGAGACAGACCGTGACGCACCGCCCCACGGAGGAGCCAGTACGGCAGGTCCGGCCGCACCCCGCCGAGACCACGGGCCGGCACGGCCGCCCACCCGAGCCCCTGGACGTCGACCCGGCCGTCCTGGGCACCCTGCTGCGCCGGCACGGATGGCAGCGACGCGGCGGCGCACCCGGGCGCTACGGCCGCTGGACCCCGCCCGGCCCCGGCGGCAGCGGCACCAGCCTGCTGGTGCCCGAGAGCCGCGCCTTCCCCGACAGTGACGACCTGCTCGGTGAGGCGATGCTCGCCCTGTCCCGCAGCGGCTCACCCGCCGCACGCGAGGTCCTCGTCTCCCTCGCCGTGCCCAGCGACGAGATCCGCTGGTGGCACGACGTACCAGCCGGGCCGGCCGGTGCGGCGCCCTGGGCCGTCGAGGACCGGCTGCGCACCGCCGCCCGCCGCATGCTGCTCGCGGCGGCACTCGCCACCCGCGCACGGACCGGCTACCACGGGGCCCGCCACCGCCGCTCCGCGGCCGCGTCCCTGGAGAACGTCCTCGTCGGCTCCGCCACCGACGGCCGGCTCACCGCCTTCGTGCCCGTCGCCGGCGGCCGCCCGCTCGCGGTACGTCTCCACCACGCCCTGTTCGCCGCCCGGGAGGCCATCGACTACCAGCGCGCCACCGGTGGCATGGACGCCTTCGACGGGGCGGTCGAGGCGGGAGTGAGCCATGAGTTCACCGAGGCGCTCGTGTCCCTGGTCCGGGGTACCGAGGGTGCCCGGATCGCCGTCGACTGGGCCCCGGCGGCCGGAGTGCCCGAGGGCTGCGCACCCTCCGCCGAGCCGGTGGAGTTCTCGCCCGGTGACCTGCCCGCGCTGCGCGAGGCCGGGGCACGCTACCGCCGCGAGGAACCCGCCGTGCCGGTCCGGATCACCGGAACGGTCGTCCGGATGCGCAGGTCGGGGCCGCGTGGAGAGGGCACCGTACGGCTGCGTGTGCTCGCCGGGATCGACGTGCCGCACGTGCGGATCACCCTGGACGAGGAGGCGTATCGGATCGCCGGGCACGCCCACCTCGTCGGACTGCCGGTGCGGGTGCGGGGGCGGCTGGAGAGCCGCGGCGGATTCCGGCGCCTCACCGGCGCCCACGGCGTCGTACCGGTGCATGTCGACGACGCCGAGCGGGACCGGATGATGAAGGAGCTCCACGAGAACCTCGACTTCTTCGAGGAGGCCTGCGGCGGGGACTGCGGGGACTGATTTCGCCCAGGGCGGTCCGAGGTCGGTACGATCCTTACTCGTGCGCGCGCTCCGGTATGGCGCCCGCAGCCCCACCTTCAGTCAGGAGAGACCGGTGTCAGACGTCCGTGTGATCATCCAGCGCGATTCCGAGCGGGAAGAACGCGTGGTGACGACGGGCACTACGGCCGCCGAGCTCTTCGCCGGCCAGCGTTCGATCATCGCCGCGCGCGTGGCCGGCGAGCTCAAGGACCTGTCGTACGCCCTCTTGGACGGCGACGAGGTCGAAGGCGTCGAGATCTCCTCCGAGGACGGCCTCAACATCCTGCGCCACTCCACCGCGCACGTCATGGCCCAGGCCGTGCAGGAACTCTTCCCCGAGGCCAAGCTGGGCATCGGCCCGCCCGTCAAGGACGGCTTCTACTACGACTTCGACGTCGAGAAGCCGTTCACGCCCGAGGATCTCAAGGCCATCGAGAAGAAGATGCAGGAGATCCAGAAGCGCGGGCAGAAGTTCGCCCGCCGCGCGGTCACCGACGAGGCCGCCCGCGAGGAGCTCGCGAACGAGCCGTACAAGCTGGAGCTGATCGGCCTCAAGGGCTCCGCGTCCAGCGACGACGGCGCGGACGTCGAGGTCGGCGCCGGCGAGCTGACGATCTACGACAACCTGGACGCCAAGACCGGCGAGCTGTGCTGGAAGGACCTCTGCCGCGGTCCCCACCTGCCCTCGACCCGGGCCATCCCGGCGTTCAAGCTGATGCGCAACGCGGCCGCCTACTGGCGCGGCAGCGAGAAGAACCCCATGCTCCAGCGCATCTACGGCACCGCCTGGCCGAGCAAGGACGAGCTGAAGCAGCACCTGGAGTTCCTCGCCGAGGCCGAGAAGCGCGACCACCGCAAGCTCGGCAGCGAGCTCGACCTGTTCTCCATCCCGGAGCAGATCGGATCCGGCCTCGCCGTCTTCCACCCCAAGGGCGGCATCATCCGCCGGGTCATGGAGGACTACTCGCGCAAGCGGCACGAGGAGGCGGGCTACGAGTTCGTCTACACCCCCCACGCGACGAAGGGCAAGCTCTTCGAGACCTCGGGCCACCTGGACTGGTACGCCGACGGCATGTACCCGCCCATGCAGCTCGACGAGGGCGTCGACTACTACCTCAAGCCCATGAACTGCCCGATGCACAACCTGATCTTCGACGCGCGCGGCCGCTCCTACCGCGAACTGCCGCTGCGCCTGTTCGAGTTCGGGACCGTGTACCGGTACGAGAAGTCCGGTGTCGTGCACGGCCTCACCCGGGCCCGCGGCTTCACCCAGGACGACGCGCACATCTACTGCACCCGCGAGCAGATGTCCGAGGAGCTCGACAAGCTCCTCACCTTCGTCCTGGACCTGCTGCGCGACTACGGCCTGAACGACTTCTACCTGGAGCTGTCCACCAAGGACCCGGAGAAGTTCGTCGGCTCGGACGAGGCCTGGGAGGAGGCGACCGAGACACTGCGCCAGGTCGCCGAGAGGCAGGGCCTGCCGCTGGTCCCGGACCCGGGCGGTGCCGCCTTCTACGGGCCGAAGATCTCCGTCCAGGCCAAGGACGCCATCGGCCGCACCTGGCAGATGTCGACCATCCAGCTCGACTTCAACCTGCCGGAGCGCTTCGACCTCGAGTACACGGGCGCGGACGGCTCCAAGACCCGCCCGGTCATGATCCACCGCGCGCTGTTCGGCTCGATCGAGCGCTTCTTCGCGGTGCTCCTGGAGCACTACGCCGGTGCCTTCCCGGCGTGGCTCGCCCCGGTCCAGGCGGTCGGCATCCCGATCGGTGACGCGCACGTCGAGTACCTGGAGAAGTTCGCGGCGGCGGCCAGGCAGAAGGGCCTGCGCGTCGAGGTGGACTCCTCCTCCGACCGGATGCAGAAGAAGATCCGCAACGCCCAGAAGCAGAAGGTGCCCTTCATGGTCATCGCGGGCGACGAGGACATGTCCCACGGGTCCGTGTCCTTCCGCTACCGCGACGGCTCCCAGGAGAACGGCATCCCCTTCGACGAGGCCATCGCGAAGATCCAGAAGGTCGTCGAGGAGCGGGCGCAGGTCTGATCACAGGGCGCACGGGCCCCCGGAGAGATCCCGGGGGCCTTTGCCGTCCCCCCAGCTCGACGCCATATGCTGC
Source organism: Streptomyces sp. NRRL S-455 (assembly GCF_000717875.1). GTDB lineage: Bacteria > Actinomycetota > Actinomycetes > Streptomycetales > Streptomycetaceae > Streptomyces. The sequence continues at coordinate 40,611 of NZ_JOCT01000018.1, read as the reverse complement.
ACTGCATGACGAGTGAGCCGGAGCAGCAGCTGGGAGTGGGGACGCAGGACGCGTTCCAGCGTCTGTGGACGCCCCATCGGATGGCCTACATCCAGGGCGAGAACAAGCCGACCGGCCCGGGCTCCGGCGACGGCTGCCCCTTCTGCTCGATCCCGGCCAAGTCCGACGAGGACGGGCTGGTCGTCAAGCGCGGCGAGCAGGTCTACGCGGTGCTCAACCTGTACCCGTACACCGGCGGCCACCTGATGACGGTGCCCTACCGCCACGTCGCCGACTACACCGACCTCACCGCGGGGGAGACCGCCGAGCTCGGCGAGCTCACCAAGCAGGCGATGACGGCCCTGCGCACGGCCTCCGGCGCACACGGCTTCAACATCGGCATGAACCAGGGCTCGGTCGCCGGCGCGGGCATCGCGGCGCACCTGCACCAGCACATCGTGCCGCGCTGGGGCGGGGACACGAACTTCATGCCGGTGGTGGGCCACACGCGGGTACTGCCGCAGCTCCTGGCCGACACCAGGAAGATGCTGTCGGAGGCCTGGCCGGCTACCTAGCCTGCGGGCAGTCGTGCCGCTGGGGCGATGGGGGTCCCCCCTGCTCGAGCGAAGCCGAGAGCTTGGGGGAGGGTGGGCGCAGGCGGCACCTCGCAGCGCCGAGTGCGCACACCCCCCGCCCCAGCGACAACGCCGCGCACCTCAACAACTAGGCGTCGTACACGTCCGCCTTCTTCGGCGAAGCCTCCTGCACGGTCCCACTGAGCGCCGCCGACCGCGCCCCGAACTTCTCCACGTCCACCCCGTTCTCCCGCAGCACCTTCAACGCCGCCGCATGCACCACACGCAGCACAGGCGTCGCGGCCCGAAGGGCGTCGTCCGCCATGAACCGGTGCCGCCACGGCTGATCCGCCCACGCGTGCCGCAGACCGAACGGCTCCGGAAGCGTCAGCTTGCCGCCGAGCCAGTTCAGCAGCGGTGGGTACCAGGTCAGCGGGGCCCGCGCGGCCAGCCGGACCACCTCGTCGGTGTCGATCAGCGGGAGCTTCACGGTGCGGGTCTCCCAGAACCGCAAGGACTTCTGGACCGTCTTCTCCTTGGCCGCGGGCTTCTCGTTGAACAAAGGGTTGACCGGCCCCAGCGCGTGCCCCGTGACCTCGATGCGCAGGGTGTCGTGCAGCACCGTCACCGTGATCAGCATCGTGATCACCAGATGGCCGTCCCAGAGCGTCCACTGCACGCCGAGGTAGTGCCGGTCGCCGCTGCCGAACTGCTGCTTGTTGCAGATGTCCTGGACGGCGTGCGTCCGGATCGTGTACGCGTCGACGTCCGTGCCGCTCGGCCGGGACACCTCCGTCGCCTTCTCCCCGATCGGCGTGACGATCCAGTGCGTGATCGACGGCTTGGGGAAGCCGCCGGTGTTGATGGACGTGCGCTCCAGCATGCTCAGTCCGCCCTGGATCGCCACGATGACGTCCCAGCTGCGGAAGGGGTGGAAGTCCTTGCCCGGCTCCGCGGAGACCAGTTCCTCGGCCAGCTGCCAGCTGCCCCAGCGCGTGCCCATGCCGAGTATGCCCCTGGGGCCCGCGTAGAAGACGGAGTTGGAGCGCTGCTCGGCGCCGAGGCGGGCCAGTTCCTTGCGCACCTGCTCGGCCGCGTCGCCGGGATTGCCCGGCACGGCCTCGGGGATCTTGGCTCCCACGCCGCCGCCGGACAGCAGACCCGCCCACCGCTCCCGCAGGTCGCGGGCCGTCCGCTCGCAGATGTGCTTGGCCCAGAACCAGCCGACGACCGGCATGATGACCGCCGCGCGCCCGTAGAGGGCCCAGAAACCCGTGAACGGCATGCGGATCAGGAACAGCACGGCGAGGGCGCCCACCGCGACCAGCAGGGTCGTGGCGAGGGCGCCGGCGCGCTTGTCCTCGCGCTTGGCCATGGTGGTGCGCAACGTGAACACCAGCAGCCACACGAGGAAGCCCGGCAGGAAGAGCACCCCGCAGATCACCGTGACCGCCGAGAGCCAGTTGTCGCGGTCGCGGCGGATGCGGTGGGCCGCCAGACAGTGCTCCACGACGACCTGGGGCTCGATGCCGAAGGACTGGATGACCGGTGCGCGATCCGCACCCAGCATCCGGTCGATGACGGCGCGGGAGAAGGCCTCCCCGAAACGCGGGCGGAAGATCTTCGCCCAGGGACGCGGCGGGGTCACCTTCGACTGGTGCCACTCGTTGTCCGCGTTCAGGATCTTGGTGACCTCGTCGTCCCGGTACGCCGCGGCGGCCAGTGCGTAGGTCGCCGCCGTCTGGCCAGTCGCACCCGCCAGGGGCACCTGAGCCCCTGGGCTGAAGTCGAATCCGTCCGTCACTGCCGCCCCCATCGCTGCCGCACCTGCATTGCGGCCTTCCCGACTTCCGCGCTCCGCACACCTGTTGATCAGGTCATCAGCGTATCGGCAGGCGCCGGCATCCGTCGGCGGGCGGCCCGCAAGCCACCCGCCGCTGCGGAGAGAAGCCCCCAGGGGGGAACTTGGTGGCGCCGGGCGCCAATTACGAGGCCGCGCGCGCCTCCTCGCGCACCCTTTCCGCGACCTGCGGCGGCATCGGCTCGTGCCGCGCGTAGCGGCGGCTGAAACGGGCCGTGCCGTGCGCCATCGACCGCAGGTCGATCGCATAGCGGCCGATCTCGATCTCGGGCACCTCGGCCCGGATCAGGGTGCGGCCGCCGGGCGTCTGTTCGGTGCCGAGCACCCGGCCGCGGCGCCCCGACAGATCGCTCATCACGGCACCCACGAACTCGTCGCCGATCAGTACCGACACCTCGGCCACCGGCTCCAGCAGATGGATCTTCGCGTCCGCCGCGGCCTCCCGCAGCGCGAGCGCGCCGGCCGTCTGGAACGCGGCGTCGGAGGAGTCCACCGAGTGCGCCTTGCCGTCGAGCAGCGTCACACGTACGTCGATGAGCGGATGCCCGGCGGCGACTCCCTTGGCGGCCTGGGCCCGTACGCCCTTCTCCACCGACGGGATGAACTGCCGCGGCACCGCGCCGCCGACGACCTTGTCCACGAACTCGATGCCCGAACCACCGGGCAGCGGCTCGACCTCGATCTCGCAGATGGCGAACTGGCCGTGCCCGCCGGACTGTTTGACGTGCCGGCCGCGCCCGGCCGACTTGCTCGCGAACGTCTCACGCAGGGAGACCCGGTGCGGGACGACATCGACCTGGACGCCGTACCGGCTGCGCAGCCGCTCCAGGGCGACGTCCGCGTGCGCCTCGCCCAGGCACCACAGGACCACCTGATGCGTGTCCTGGTTCTGTTCGAGCCGCATCGTCGGGTCCTCGGCCACCAGCCGGGCCAGGCCCTGGGAGAGCCGGTCCTCGTCCGGTTTGCTGTGTGCCTGGATGGCCAGCGGCAGCAGCGGGTCGGGCATCTGCCAGGGCTCCATGAGCAGCGGGTCGTCCTTGGCGGACAGGGTGTCCCCGGTCTCGGCGCGGCTCAGTTTGGCCACGCACGCGAGGTCGCCCGCGATGACGTGCGACACCGGGCGCTGCTGTTTGCCGAACGGCGTGGACAGGGCGCCGATCCGCTCGTCGACGTCGTGGTCCTCGTGCCCGCGGTCGGCCAGGCCGTGCCCGGAGACGTGGACCGTCTGGTCGGCGCGCAGAGTGCCGGAGAAAACGCGGATCAGGGACAGCCGGCCGACGTACGGGTCCGAGGACGTCTTCACGACCTCGGCGACCAGCGGGGCGTCGGGGTCGCACGGCTTGAGCTCCCTCGGCTTGCCGTCGATGGTGGTGACCCGCACCGTCTCGTGCTCCAGCGGGGTCGGGAAACCCCGCGTGATCAGCTCCAGCAGTTCCACCGTGCCGAGCCCCTGCCGGGAGCCCTCGGCCGCGGGGGCGGCGGCCAGGACGGGGAAGAACGCCCCGCGTGCGACGGCGCGCTCCAGGTCGTCGATCAGCGTCTTGACGTCGACCGGCTCCCCGCCCAGGTAGCGGTCCATGAGGGTCTCGTCCTCACTCTCCGAGATGATCCCCTCGATGAGCCGGTTGCGGGCCTCCTCGATCACCGGCAGCTGGTCCTCGCCCGGCTCGGACTCCTTGCGCTCGCCCGTCGAGTAGTCGAACAGCTTCTGCGACAGCAGGCCGATCAGGCCGGTCACCGGCGCGTGCCCGTCCGGGGCCTGGGGGCCGTGCAGGGGCAGGTAGAGCGGCAGGACCGCGTCGGGGTCGTCCGCGCCGAAGGCCTCGGCGCACACCCGTGTCATCTCCTCGAAGTCCGCGCGTGCCGCTTCGAGGTGCGTGACGACGATGGCCCGTGGCATGCCCACGGCCGCGCACTCCTCCCACACCATGCGGGTGGAGCCGTCCACGCCGTCCGAGGCCGAGACGACGAAGAGGGCAGCGTCCGCCGCCCGCAGACCGGCCCTGAGCTCCCCTACGAAGTCGGCGTAGCCGGGGGTGTCGAGAAGGTTGACCTTGATGCCGTCCCATTCGACGGGCACCAGGGAGAGCTGCACCGAGCGTTGCTGCCGGTGCTCGATCTCGTCGTAGTCGGAGACGGTGCCGCCGTCCTCCACGCGGCCCGCCCGGTTCACCGCCCCCGCCGTCAGCGCGAGGGCTTCCACCAGCGTGGTCTTGCCCGATCCGGAGTGGCCGACCAGCACCACATTCCGTACGGACTGGGGGTGGTCGGCCGCCTGTGCCCTGCCGGCGGCTCCGGGGTGTGTCTGTGCCTTGTCGCCCATGGTCCTGCCTCCCGTGCACGGTGAGGTCACTGTGGGCGCGGACACGCGGGATCCGCGTGCGGTGCGGCTCCGGCGACGCCCGCGGTCATTCGACCTTCCCACTCCCGTCACGGTGCGTCCATACGAACGACGTGATCGCCCCTCCCGGCAGCCGCTTGACGGTTCAACCGAAGGGGTCAGGGTGCCCACCCCTCGCCCGCACTCGCGCGTGGCTACGATGGGCCAGCCGGTGGCCAGCAGGGGCCAGACGGCGACACCGACCCTCGGGAAGGCCATGCTGAACAAGTACGCGCGTGCATTCTTCACGCGTGTCCTCACACCGTTCGCCGCGTTTCTGATCCGGCGTGGCGTCAGCCCCGACACCGTCACGCTCATCGGCACCGCCGGTGTGGTCGCGGGTGCGCTGGTCTTCTACCCCAGGGGCGAGTTCTTCTGGGGCACGGTCGTGATCACGCTGTTCGTGTTCTCCGACCTCGTCGACGGCAACATGGCCCGCCAGCTGGGCCGCTCCAGCCGCTGGGGCGCCTTCCTGGACTCCACGCTCGACCGGGTCGCCGACGGCGCGATCTTCGGCGGCTTCATCCTCTGGTACGCGGGCGGGGGCGACGACCTCGTCCTGTGTGCCGTCTCGATCTTCTGCCTGGCCAGCGGGCAGGTGGTGTCGTACACCAAGGCCCGCGGCGAGTCGATCGGCCTGCCGGTCGCCGTCAACGGGCTCGTGGAGCGTGCTGAGCGGCTGGTGATCTCCCTGGTCGCGGCGGGTCTCGCGGGCCTGCACGCGTTCGGTGTGCCCGGTATCCAGTACCTGCTGCCCGTCGCCCTGTGGATCGTCGCCGTGGGCAGCCTCGTCACGCTGATCCAGCGGGTCGTCACGGTCCGCCGGGAGTCCGCCGAGGCCGAGGCCGCCGAGGCGGCGCAGGACAATGAAGGCAAGCAGCACAACGCCTCTCACGGGAGCGAGGCGGCCACGTGAGCGCCCAGGACCGGCTGACGGACGCGCTGTACGGCCTCGGCTGGAGCACGGTCAAGAAGCTCCCCGAGCCGGTCGCCGTCCGGCTCGGACGGACCATCGCCGACCTCGCCTGGAAACAGCGCGGCAAGGGCGTGCAGCGTCTGGAGAGCAACTACGCGCGCGTGGTGCCCGGCGCGGGCCCCGAGCGCCTCGCCGATCTCTCCCGCGCGGGCATGCGGTCCTACCTGCGCTACTGGATGGAGTCCTTCCGGCTCCCCACGTGGAGCAAGGAGCGCATCGAGGACGGCTTCGACGGCAAGGACCTGCACTACCTCACCGAGGGCCTGGCCGCCGGCAACGGCGTCATACTCGCCCTGCCGCACCTCGCCAACTGGGATCTGGCCGGCGCCTGGGTCACCACCAAGCTGGGCATCCCCTTCACCACGGTCGCCGAGCGCCTCAAGCCGGAGACGCTGTACGACCGGTTCGTCGCCTACCGCGAGGGCCTCGGCATGGAGGTCCTGCCGCACAACGGAGACACCGCCTTCGGCACCCTGGCCCGGCGGCTGCGCGACGGCGGCCTGGTCTGCCTGGTCGCCGACCGCGACCTGTCCGCCTCCGGCGTCGAGGTCGACTTCTTCGGCGACACGGCCCGGATGCCGGCCGGACCGGCCCTGCTCGCCCAGCAGACGGGCGCCCTGCTGCTGCCCGTCACGCTCTGGTACGACGAGTCGCCCGTGATGCGGGGCCGCGTCCACCCGCCGGTGGAGGTGCCCGAGTCGGGCACGCGCGCCGAGAAGACGTCCGTCATGACACAGGCGCTGGCCGACGCCTTCGCCACCGGGATCGCCGACCATCCCGAGGACTGGCACATGCTGCAGCGCCTGTGGCTGGCGGACCTCGACCCTGCGAAGGGAACCTCGTGAGAATCGGCATCGTCTGCCCGTACTCCTGGGACGTACCGGGCGGCGTCCAGTTCCACATCCGTGACCTGGCCGAGTACTTCATCCGGCTCGGGCACGAGGTGTCCGTCCTGGCCCCGGCCGATGACGACACCCCGCTCCCGCCGTATGTCGTCTCCGCCGGACGCGCCGTGCCGGTGCCGTACAACGGCTCGGTGGCCCGGCTGAACTTCGGCTTCCTGAGCGCCGCCCGGGTGCGCCGCTGGCTGCACGACGGCGCGTTCGACGTCATCCACATCCACGAGCCGACCTCGCCGTCGCTGGGTCTGCTGACCTGCTGGGCCGCCCAGGGCCCGATCGTGGCGACGTTCCACACCTCCAACCCGCGCTCCCGGGCCATGATCGCCGCGTACGCGATCCTCCAGGCCGCCCTGGAGAAGATCAGCGCGCGGATCGCGGTGAGCGAGTACGCCCGCCGCACCCTCGTGGAGCACCTCGGCGGTGACGCGGTGGTGATCCCCAACGGCGTCGACGTCGACTTCTTCGCCAAGGCCGAGCCCAAGGCCGAATGGCAGGGTGACACGATCGGCTTCATCGGCCGCATCGACGAACCCCGAAAGGGTCTGCCGGTGCTGATGAAGGCCCTGCCCAAGATCCTCGCCGCCCGCCCACAGACCCGCCTGCTGGTCGCCGGCCGCGGCGACGAGGAGGAGGCCGTGGAGACGCTCCCGGCCGAGCTGCGCTCCCGCGTCGAGTTCCTCGGCATGGTCAGCGACGAGGACAAGGCCCGCTTCCTGCGTAGCGTCGACCTCTACGTGGCGCCCAACACCGGCGGCGAGAGCTTCGGCATCATCCTGGTCGAGGCCATGTCCGCCGGAGCGCCCGTCCTCGCCTCCGACCTGGACGCCTTCGCACAGGTCCTGGACCGGGGCGAGGCCGGCGAACTGTTCCCCAACGAGGACGCCGACGCCCTGGCCGACGCGGCCGTACGCCTCCTGGACGACCCGGCCCGCCGCGCGGAGCTGCGCGAGCGGGGCAGCGCCCACGTACGCCGCTTCGACTGGTCGACCGTCGGCGCGGACATCCTGTCGGTGTACGAGACGGTGACCGCGGGGGCGGCGGCGGTCGCCGAGGACGAGCGGACGACGGGGCTCTGGGGCCGACTGGGGCTGGCCCGGGACTGACACCGGGCCGCGGGGGCATTTCCAGCCGGTGCGCGGGACGGGGTGGGGCGCACGGACGGACCGGCCCTGGCGCTAGCCTTGCCGCCCGTGACCACCACTCTCATCTGGATCGCCGTGGCCCTGGTGGCGATCGGGCTCTACCTGAGCTGGACCGCCGGGCGCCTCGACCGCCTCCACGCCCGGATCGACGCCGCCCGGGCCGCCCTGGACGCGCAACTGCTGCGCCGGGCCTCGGTGGCACAGGAACTGGCCACCTCCGGGGTGCTCGACCCGGCCGCCTCGATCGTGCTCTACGAGGCCGCCCACGCCGCCCGGCAGGCCGAGGAGGAACAGCGGGAGGTCGCCGAGAGCGAGCTGAGCCAGGCCCTGCGCGCCGTGTTCGCCGAGCCCGCGCAGGTGGAGGCCGTACGCGAGGCGCCCGGGGGCGAGGAGGCGGCCCGGGAGCTCACCGAGGCCGTCCGCCGGGTCCCGATGGCCCGGCGCTTCCACAACGACGCCGTACGGGCGGCCAGGGCCCTGCGCCGGCACCGCAAGGTGCGCTGGTTCCGCCTGGCCGGCCACGCGCCTTTCCCTCTGGCCTTCGAAATGGACGACGAGCCTCCGGCGGCATTGGTGGAGCGGGCCGCCTAGTACTCCAGCCGTAGATCGTGATCTCGAGGGTGAGGGGCGCCGAGGAGACAGGTGGCCAGCGTCGATCGTCTGGACGAGATCGACCCCGCCATCGGGGGCGTCCGTTCCGTCTCGGCCTACGCGAGTCCGCCGAGACGGAGGGCGTCCCTTGTCTCGCTGAGCTTCGCGGTCGTCGCCGGGGTCCACTCCTTCTCCTGTTCACCGAGTCGGAGGGCATCCTCGATCTCGCTGAGCTTCGCTGAGGACAGGGCGCCCGCCCGCTCGATCAGGTCGTCCCGGGACACGGTGGTCAGCCACGTGCAAGGGGTAAAGCCTGGACGCGGGAACGCGAACCGCAGCACGCCTTCAAAGGGCAGTCCTTCCATGGCGCCTACTACCACTTCGACGCCCAGACCGCTGATGTCGGACCAGGGGGGAGCCACGCGAACGGTGGTTCGGCCTACCGTGAGAAGAGCGTCTGCCTCGACCCCAAGAAGAAGTTCGCAAGTCCTCCAGGGACAGCGGAGAGCGGGAAACCCACTGCGTCACCATCGTGGTGAGCGTGTACGGGGATCTGCTGACGATGTACCCGATTCCTCCGACACCCTGAAACGAGAGAGGAGAGCCGGCATGGGTCTGGGCATGCGGAGACTGAACCGCGCGCAGGATGTCGTCGAGGAGTTCGGTGACGATGTGGAGGATTCGTTCCTCGCCTTGTGCGCGCGAGCGCCGGAGAGCAGCCTGCGGCGGGGCATCTCGCCGTACGACCTCACGATGTTCAACACCCCCCAGCTGGAGCGCCTTGTGGTGGAGCTGGAAGAGCTGCGAGAGGAGGAGAAGACCCCGGTGGTGAGGCGTGTCATCGAGGAGGCTCACCAAGCGATCCGCCGCTCGGGCTACCTGATCTTCATTGGCGATTAGTCGTGCGTGCGGTCCGGCAACTTGCGGTCGGACCCTCCGTCGTTTCCTGGTGCCGGGCTGGGGACGGGCTTCGGATCCACGTCCGACGGGGCCTTCCGAGCGCGCAAGGCCCGAGGACCACGCCGAGGTGACCGACCCTTGGTGAACGGCCGCTCGCCGAAAAGAATCCACCGGCTTCCTATTGGCCCTTGATGTGGCCTGTTCCCCTCACGTTTCCTCGGTGCTTGCAGTAACCCCCTTTCACTCAGCGAGGTCACCCGTGTCCATCTCCGAGAACCAGGCCCCCGAGACCGGCACCGCCCGTGTGAAGCGCGGCATGGCCGAGCAGCTCAAGGGCGGCGTCATCATGGACGTCGTCACGCCGGAGCAGGCGAAGATCGCCGAGGACGCGGGAGCCGTCGCGGTCATGGCCCTGGAGCGGGTCCCGGCCGACATCCGCAAGGACGGCGGCGTGGCCCGCATGTCCGACCCGGACATGATCGAGGGCATCATCGAGGCCGTCTCCATCCCGGTGATGGCCAAGTCCCGCATCGGCCACTTCGTCGAGGCCCAGGTGCTGCAGTCCCTCGGCGTCGACTACATCGACGAGTCCGAGGTCCTGACCCCGGCCGACGAGGTCAACCACTCCGACAAGTGGGCCTTCACCACGCCGTTCGTCTGCGGTGCCACCAACCTGGGCGAGGCCCTGCGCCGCATCGCCGAGGGCGCCGCGATGATCCGTTCCAAGGGCGAGGCCGGCACCGGCAACGTCGTCGAGGCCGTCCGCCACCTGCGCCAGATCAAGAACGAGATCGCCAAGCTGCGTGGCTTCGACAACCACGAGCTGTACGCCGCCGCCAAGGAGCTGCGGGCCCCGTACGAGCTGGTCAAGGAGGTCGCCGAGCTCGGCAAGCTCCCCGTCGTGCTGTTCTCCGCCGGTGGCGTCGCCACCCCCGCCGACGCCGCGCTCATGCGCCAGCTCGGCGCCGAGGGCGTCTTCGTCGGGTCCGGCATCTTCAAGTCCGGGGACCCGGCCAAGCGGGCCGCCGCCATCGTCAAGGCGACCACCTTCTACGACGACCCGAAGATCATCGCGGACGCGTCCCGCAACCTCGGCGAGGCCATGGTCGGCATCAACTGCGACACCCTGCCCGAGGCCGAGCGCTACGCCAACCGCGGCTGGTAAGGCACATCAGAGACATGACCGAAGCACCTGTGATCGGCGTCCTGGCCCTCCAGGGCGACGTACGGGAGCACCTCGTCGCCCTGGCCGCGGCCGACGCCGTGGCCAGGCCGGTGCGGCGCCCCGAAGAACTCGCCGAGGTGGACGGCCTCGTCATCCCCGGCGGCGAGTCCACCACCATCTCCAAGCTGGCCGTGCTGTTCGGGGTGATGGAGCCCCTCCGCGCGCGAGTGCGCGACGGGCTGCCCGTCTACGGCACCTGCGCCGGCATGATCATGCTCGCCGACAAGATCCTCGATCCCCGCTCGGGACAGGAGACCATCGGCGGCATCGACATGATCGTGCGCCGCAACGCCTTCGGCCGGCAGAACGAGTCCTTCGAGGCGGCAGTACAGGTCAAGGGCGTCGAGGGCGACCCCGTGGAGGGCGTCTTCATCCGCGCCCCCTGGGTCGAGTCCGTCGGCGCCGGGGCCGAGGTGCTCGCCGAGCACGACGGCCACATCGTCGCCGTCCGCCAGGGCAACGCGCTGGCGACGTCGTTCCACCCGGAACTGACCGGCGACCACCGCCTGCACGCCCTGTTCGCCGAGATGGTGCGCGAGAACCGGGCAGCCGACTCCTAGTAGGATTCCTGCGTTCGTTGCTGAGATGGGTTACGCGAAGGAGACAGGCAGATGTCCGGCCACTCTAAATGGGCCACGACGAAGCACAAGAAGGCCGTCATCGATGCCAAGCGCGGCAAGCTCTTCGCGAAGCTGATCAAGAACATCGAGGTGGCGGCCCGGATGGGTGGCGCCGACCCCGAGGGCAACCCGACGCTGTACGACGCCATCCAGAAGGCGAAGAAGTCGTCGGTCCCCAACAAGAACATCGACTCCGCGGTCAAGCGCGGCGCGGGCCTGGAGGCCGGCGGCGCCGACTACGAGACGATCATGTACGAGGGCTATGGCCCGAACGGCGTCGCGGTGCTCATCGAGTGCCTCACCGACAACCGCAACCGCGCCGCCTCCGAGGTTCGCGTCGCCATGACCCGCAACGGCGGCTCCATGGCCGACCCGGGCTCGGTGTCGTACCTCTTCAACCGCAAGGGCGTCGTCATCGTCCCCAAGGGCGAGCTGACCGAGGACGACGTGCTGACCGCCGTGCTCGACGCGGGCGCCGAGGAGGTCAACGACCTCGGTGAGAGCTTCGAGGTCCTCAGCGAGGCCACCGACCTGGTCGCGGTCCGCACCGCACTGCAGGACGCCGGCATCGACTACGACTCAGCCGACGCCAACTTCGTCCCGACCATGCAGGTCGAGCTGGACGAGGAGGGCGCCAAGAAGATCTTCAAGCTGATCGACGCGCTGGAGGACAGCGACGACGTGCAGAACGTCTTCGCCAACTTCGACGTCAGCGACGAGGTCATGGAGAAGGTCGGCGCGTAACGCTGCCGCGAATGCCGCGAATGCCGCGAATGCCGCGATCTCGGCGGGCCGGAGGACACAAGTCTTCCGGCCCGCTGTCGTTGTCGGTGGCAGCGGATAGCCTGGCTTGGTCAAGATCACCGTCCACGGACCGCGACCATCAATTGAGGAACCACGACGGTGCTCAGCCAGGTCCGCGAGAGCGGCGGCGGGTTAGCCGCAGAAAGGGGAGGGGCGCGTGCGCGTGCTGGGGGTGGACCCGGGGCTCACCCGGTGTGGTGTCGGCGTGGTCGAGGGCGTCGCCGGACGGCCGCTCACCATGGTCGGCGTCGGCGTCGTCCGGACGCCCGCGGACGCCGACCTCGGCCACCGCCTGGTCGCCATCGAGCAGGGCATCGAGCAGTGGCTGGACGAGCACCGGCCGGAGTTCGTGGCCGTCGAGCGCGTCTTCAGCCAGCACAACGTCCGTACGGTGATGGGCACCGCCCAGGCCAGCGCCGTCGCCATGCTCTGCGCCGCCCGTCGCGGGATCCCCGTCGCCCTGCACACCCCGAGCGAGGTCAAGGCCGCCGTCACCGGCAGTGGCCGGGCCGACAAGGCCCAGGTGGGTGCCATGGTGACCCGGCTGCTGCGGCTCAGCGCACCGCCCAAGCCCGCCGACGCGGCCGACGCCCTCGCCCTCGCCATCTGTCACATCTGGCGCGCCCCCGCGCAGAACCGACTCCAGCAGGCCGTCGCCCTGCGCACCGCCACAGCACCGAAAGGCCGAACGGCATGATCGCCTTCGTCAGCGGCACGGTCGCCGCGCTCGCCCCCGACGCCGCGGTCGTCGAGGTCGGCGGCGTCGGCATGGCCGTGCAGTGCACGCCGAACACGCTGTCCACGCTCCGTACGGGCCGGCCCGCCAAGCTGCACACCTCCCTCGTCGTACGCGAGGACTCGCTCACCCTGTACGGTTTCGCGGACGACGACGAGCGGCAGGTCTTCGAGCTGCTCCAGACCGCGAGCGGCGTCGGCCCGAGGCTCGCCCAGGCCATGCTGGCCGTGCACGCGCCGGACGCCCTGCGCAGGGCCGTCGCCACCGCCGACGAGAAGGCCCTCACCGCCGTCCCCGGCATCGGCAAGAAGGGCGCGCAGAAGCTGCTCCTGGAGCTGAAGGACCGGCTCGGTGAGCCGGTCGGCGCGCCCGCCGTCGGCGCACCCGTCAGCACCGGCTGGCGCGACCAGCTGCACGCCGCCCTGATCGGCCTCGGGTACGCGACCCGGGAGGCCGACGAGGCGGTGACCGCCGTGGCCCCGCAGGCCGAGGCCGCCGAGGGCACGCCCCAGGTGGGACAGCTGCTGAAGGCGGCCCTGCAGACCCTGAACCGCGCCCGCTGATCCACGACTTGCTGAGGCACTGCATATGAACTGGGACGACACGACCGACACACCCGGCGGCGAGCGGCTCGTCGGCCCCGCCGCGGAGCGGCTGGTGGGCTCGGTCGCCGACGGCGAGGACCAGGCCGTCGAGGCCGCCCTGCGCCCCAAGGACCTGGACGAGTTCATCGGCCAGGAGAAGGTCCGCGAACAGCTCGACCTCGTTCTGCGCGCCGCACGTGCGCGTGGCGCCACCGCGGACCACGTGCTGCTCTCCGGCGCCCCCGGCCTCGGCAAGACCACCCTGTCGATGATCATCGCGGCCGAGATGGGCGCCCCCATCCGCATCACCTCCGGCCCCGCCATCCAGCACGCCGGCGACCTCGCCGCGATCCTCTCCTCCCTCCAGGAGGGCGAGGTCCTCTTCCTCGACGAGATCCACCGCATGTCCCGGCCTGCCGAGGAGATGCTGTACATGGCGATGGAGGACTTCCGCGTCGACGTCATCGTCGGCAAGGGCCCCGGAGCCACCGCCATCCCGCTGGAGCTGCCCCCGTTCACCCTGGTCGGTGCCACCACCCGCGCGGGCCTGCTGCCGCCCCCGCTGCGCGACCGCTTCGGCTTCACCGCTCACATGGAGTTCTACGAACCGGCCGAACTGGAGCGGGTCATCCACCGCTCGGCGAACCTCCTCGAGGTCGAGGTCGAGCCGGACGGCGCCGCAGAGATCGCCGGCCGCTCCCGCGGCACGCCCCGCATCGCCAACCGGCTGCTGCGCCGCGTCCGGGACTACGCGCAGGTCAAGGCCGACGGGCTGATCACCAAGGACATCGCGGCGGCCGCCCTCGCCGTCTACGAGGTGGACGAGCGCGGCCTCGACCGCCTCGACCGGGGCGTGCTCGAAGCCCTGCTCAAGCTGTTCGGCGGAGGCCCGGTCGGCCTGTCCACGCTCGCTGTCGCGGTGGGGGAGGAGCGTGAGACCGTGGAAGAGGTCGCCGAGCCCTTCCTGGTGCGGGAGGGACTGCTCGCCCGCACCCCGCGAGGCCGGGTTGCCACCCCCGCCGCATGGGCGCATCTCGGCCTCACCCCGCCGCGCTCCCAGACCGGGGGAAACGGACAACAGGACCTGTTCGGGGCGTGACGGCGCCGTCACACGTCCGGACGGCGAGGTCAGTGGCCGGAGCAGGAACCCCGGTGCCATGCTGGGCGTTGTTCCATGCGCGCGGACTCGCTTAGACTCCGCCGATGCCGCCTTTGTCGGCGGCGTACAGACCCCCAACCAGCTGGCCGCTCACAGCGCGGTCGTGTGAAGGAAGTACCGACCCGTGAGTCTCCTGACCCTCCTCCCGTTCATCGTGCTCATCGGGGCCATGTTCCTGATGACCCGGTCGGCCAAGAAGAAGCAGCAGCAGGCCGTGGAGATGCGGAACCAAATGCAGCCCGGCAGCGGTGTCCGCACCATCGGGGGCATGTACGCCACGGTCAAGGAGGTGAACGAGGACACCGTCCTCGTCGACGCCGGACCGGGCGTCGAGCTCCTCTTCGCCAAGAACGCCATCGGTGCCGTCCTCACCGACGACGAGTACAACCGCATCGTCCACGGCATCGAGCACGACCTGAAGTCCGACGCCGACCTCGTCCCGGACGACGCCTCCTCCCTCACCGAGACCGGCGACTCCGCCGCCGACGCCACCGCTGACGACAAGGCCGTCGACCTCGGCAAGAAGGACGCCGGCGACGAGCCCGCCGACGACTCCCCGGCCGGCGAGGCGAAGACGGACGAAGAGCCGAAGAAGACCGACGGCGACTCCGACGCGAAGTAGTCGTGTCCCGGGGTGCGCGGGCCAGTCCCGCGCACCCCGGGACACGCCCAGCTCGCACGGAATCCCGACCTTAGTCATGGCCGCCCGTCCGCCGATCCGGAGCGCGGCGGCCCGAGAGGGAGTACGAGAAGGTGGCCACACCTAAAAAGGGCCGGAACGCGAGCGCCCAGAGCAAGCCGGGGCGCTCGCTGGTCCTGATCCTGATCGCCATCGCGGCGCTCACCGGTGGAATGTTCGCCTCGGGGCACACGAAGCCCCGTCTCGGCATCGACCTGGCCGGCGGTACCAGCATCACGCTCCGCGCGGTCGCCGAGCCCGGCCAGGAAAACGCCATCAACAAGACCAACATGGACACCGCGGTCGAGATCATGGAACGCCGTGTCAATGGTCTGGGCGTCTCGGAGTCCGAGGTACAGACCCAGGGCAACAAGAACATCATCGTCAACATCCCCAAGGGCACCAACTCCAAGGAAGCCCGGGATCAGGTCGGCACCACCGCCAAGCTCTACTTCCGCCCGGTCCTGCAGCGCGAGGCCGCCCCCGGCGAGGCTGCGCCCACCCCGAGCGCGAGCTCCGGTGGGAGCGCCTCCCCGAGCGCGTCCGGCTCCGAAAAGGCCAAGGACTCCGCGACGTCCGGCTCCCCGAGCCCGTCGGCCTCCGCCACCTCTCAGGGCCGTGCCGTGACCGACGCGCTGAAGGCGGACGCCACACCGTCCGCCGACGACAGCCCCAAGGCCTCCGGCAGCCCCTCGCCGTCGAGCACCACCGGCTCCCCGTCCGGCGGGCTGGAGAAGGAGTACGCGGCCCTCGACTGCTCCGACCCGAAGCAGCGTGCCACCGCGGGCAAGGCGGCCAAGAACGACCAGCCCACCGTCGCCTGCGGGCAGGACGGCACGGCATGGAGCAAGTTCCTTCTCGGCCCGGTCGCCGTCGACGGCACCGAGATCAAGAAGGCCCAGGCGAGCCTCAACACCCAGGGTGCCGGGGGCTGGCAGGTCGACATGACCTTCAACTCCGCGGGCACCAAGAAGTTCGCCGACATCACCGGCAAGCTCGCGCAGCAGACCACCCCGCAGAACGAGTTCGCGATCGTTCTGGACGACGAGGTCGTCTCCCACCCGTTCGTCCAGACCGCCATCGGCGGCGGCAACGCGCAGATCTCCGGCAGCTTCACCCAGGAGGAGGCCAAGAGTCTCGCCAACATGCTGTCGTACGGAGCCCTGCCGCTGTCCTTCGAGGAGGACAGCGTCACCACGGTGACCGCCGCGCTCGGCGGCGAGCAGCTGGAGGCCGGTCTCATCGCCGGCGCCATCGGCCTCGCGCTGGTCGTCATCTACCTGCTGGTCTACTACCGCGGCCTGTCGTTCATCGCGATCCTCTCGCTGCTGGTATCGGCCGCGCTGACCTACACGATCATGTCGCTGCTCGGCCCCACCATCGGCTTCGCGCTGAACCTGCCGGCCGTCTGCGGCGCCATCGTCGCCATCGGCATCACGGCGGACTCGTTCATCGTCTACTTCGAACGCGTCCGTGACGAGATCCGCGAGGGCCGCTCGCTGCGCCCCGCCGTCGAGCGGGCCTGGCCGCGCGCCCGGCGCACCATCCTGGTCTCCGACTTCGTCTCGTTCCTGGCCGCCGCCGTGCTCTTCATCGTCACCGTCGGCAAGGTCCAGGGCTTCGCGTTCACGCTCGGTCTGACCACCCTGCTCGACGTGGTCGTGGTGTTCTTCTTCACCAAGCCGCTGCTGACGCTCATGGCCCGCCGCCCGTTCTTCGCGAACGGCCACAAGTGGTCCGGCCTCGACCCGAAGAGCCTGGGTGTCCAGCCGCCGCTGCGCCGCACCCGCCGTCCTGCCGTCCCCGTCGACCCCAAGGAGGCCTGAGATGTCGAAACTCGGCAACCTCGGCGCCCGACTGCACCGTGGCGAGGTCGGCTACGACTTCGTCAAGAACCGCAAGCTCTGGTACGGCCTGTCGATCCTGATCACCATCACGGCCATCGTCGGCCTGGCGGTCCGGGGCCTGCACATGGGCATCGAGTTCCAGGGCGGCGCCGTCTTCACCACCCCGAAGAACACCAGCGCCTCGGTGTCCCAGGCGGAGGGGTACGCGGAGGAGGCCTCCGGCCACGACGCGATCGTCCAGAAGCTCGGCGACGGCAGCATGCGCATCCAGGTCGCCGGCATCGACACCGGCGCCGCCGACAAGATCAAGGACCAGCTGTCCGACGACCTCAAGGTCGAGGCGGAGCAGATCAACGCCGAACTGGTCGGCCCGAGCTGGGGTGACCAGATCGCCAACAAGGCCTGGCAGGGCCTCGGCATCTTCATGGTGCTCGTGGTGATCTACCTCGCGATCGCCTTCGAGTGGCGCATGGCTCTCGCGGCGTTCGTCGCACTGATCCACGACATCACCATCACGGTCGGTATCTACGCCCTCGTCGGCTTCGAGGTCACACCGGGCACGGTGATCGGTCTGCTGACCATCCTCGGCTACTCGCTCTACGACACGGTCGTGGTGTTCGACAGCCTCAAGGAACAGACCAAGGACATCACCAAACAGACCCGCTGGACCTACAGCGACATCGCCAACCGCTCGATCAACAGCACCCTGGTCCGCTCCGTCAACACCACGGTGGTCGCGCTGCTGCCGGTCGCGGGCCTGCTGTTCATCGGTGGCGGTGTGCTCGGCGCCGGCATGCTGAACGACATCTCGCTGTCGCTGTTCGTCGGTCTCGCGGCCGGTGCGTACTCCTCGATCTTCATCGCCACGCCGCTGGTCGCCGACCTCAAGGAGCGCGAGCCGCAGATGAAGGCCCTGAAGAAGCGAGTCCTGGCCAAGCGGGCCCAGTCCGGCGACAAGGGCGAGACCGAGGTGCACGACGAGTCGTACGCCGGTGAGCCCGAGGATGCCGCGCCCGCCGTCGTCGGCCCCCGCAACCAGCCGGCGTCCCGCACCCGCGGACGCGGCCGTCCCTCGGGGAAGCGCCGGTGACCGACATCAAGGAACTGCTGCTCAGCCGCATCCGGGACGTGGCCGACTACCCGGAGCCGGGTGTGATGTTCAAGGACATCACCCCGCTGCTCGCGGACCCGGCGGCGTTCACCGCGCTCACCGACGCCCTGTCGGAGATCGCCGAGCGCACCGGCGCCACCAAGGTCGTCGGTCTGGAGGCCCGCGGCTTCATCCTGGGCGCTCCGGTCGCCGTCCGCGCCGGCCTCGGCTTCATCCCGGTGCGCAAGGCGGGCAAGCTCCCCGGAGCCACCCTCGCCCAGGCCTATGACCTCGAGTACGGCTCGGCGGAGATCGAGGTGCACGCCGAGGACCTGGCCGCCGGCGACCGCGTCCTGATCGTCGACGACGTCCTTGCCACCGGCGGCACCGTCGAGGCGTCCCTCCAGCTCATCCGTCGAGCTGGAGCGGAGGTCAGCGGTGTCGCGATCCTCATGGAACTCGGTTTCCTCCACGGCAGGCAGCGGCTCGAGCCCGCGCTGGCAGGCGCACCATTGGAGACGTTGATCACCGTCTGAGATGGCCGAGATCGTGAGGGCGGGTGCCCCGGAACTCCCGGGGCACCCGCCCTCACGTTTGCGCACATTGCTGGAGCGAGCCGCCACACCCTCGCTTGATCCATTAGCTCAGATGTTGCTCAAGATCCTTGTAGGGCGCCAAAAGGGGTTGGAATGATCGATTCCGACCACCCCGCTCGCCTGACCGACCCACTTGTGGGTGCGAGCGGGAACAAGGAAACGGAGGATTCGAGTGTTGATCTCACGCAAGATCGCCACGGGGGCGGTCACGCTGGTGTCCGCGGCAGCGATCACCGCGGCGGCGGCGCCCGTGAACGCCGCTCCGGCGAGCATCTCGTCGCCCGCTGGTGCGAGCTGCTCGAGCTCGTGGAAGAACGCGGGCTCTGTCCCCGGCCGCTGGAGCAAGGTCAAGGACTCCGACTGCAGCATCATCGGCCGCGACGGTCTGAAGGTCGGCTACCAGTGGGCAGTCGAGCGCGGCGGCCGTATCTGCGTCAAGGTCAAGGGCTCCGACGCGCGAGGCCAGGTGAAGTGGTACGACGCCGGCTGCGGCAAGAAGGGCTCCGTCAAGGTGCACTGGGGGAACGTCGCCGACATCAAGGAGATGAAGGTCAAGGGCGCGGCCCTCTTCAAGTGGCGCTGACCGCTCCGCGGACGTCCGCGAGCGACGGCCGGCGAGATCTGAGGTTCGAGCTGCCCGGCAGTAGCGCGCTGACGACGTAGGGTGCCGGAGGCGGGGCCGGAGGAATCCGGCACCCGCCTCCGGCGTTTGCCGGTTAGACGGCTCTCACATTGGCCTGAAGGCGATCCCGGAGCTCAGGATCGCTACCATGGGGTCTCCGGAGCCTGACCGGGGACCCGGATCGCGCACGAGGAGCCCTCTTGCCAGACGAGGCCCAGCACCTGACCGCCGCCAAGCCCGAGTCCGCCTCGGCAGCCGCGGCCAAGCCCGCGCCGAACACGCCGCACGCGAAGAACGACTCCCGCGGGCCGGTCGAGCACGCCCAGTCGGCGCCGGTCGACAAGCCCGCCGAGCAGTCGCGCCCCAAGCCCGCTCCGCCCGCCGTGCGCCAGAGCGCGGGCCAGCCCGCCCGCACCGGCTCCTCCAACCGCGTCCGCGCCCGTCTGGCCCGGCTCGGCGTGCAGCGCGCGAACCCTTACAACCCGGTGCTGGAGCCGCTGCTGCGCATAGTGCGCGGCAACGACCCGAAGATCGAGACGGCGACGCTCCGCCAGATCGAGCGGGCCTACCAGGTCGCCGAGCGCTGGCACCGCGGTCAGAAGCGCAAGAGCGGCGACCCGTACATCACGCACCCCCTCGCCGTCACCACCATCCTCGCCGAGCTGGGCATGGATCCCGCCACGCTGATGGCGGGCCTGCTGCACGACACCGTCGAGGACACCGAGTACGGCCTGGACGACCTGCGCCGCGACTTCGGCGACGTCGTCACCCTGCTCGTCGACGGTGTCACCAAGCTCGACAAGGTCAAGTTCGGCGAGGCCGCCCAGGCCGAGACCGTGCGCAAGATGGTCGTCGCCATGGCGAAGGACCCGCGCGTCCTGGTCATCAAGCTCGCCGACCGCCTGCACAACATGCGCACCATGCGCTACCTCAAGCGCGAGAAGCAGGAGAAGAAGGCGCGCGAGACCCTCGAGATCTACGCGCCGCTCGCCCACCGCCTGGGCATGAACACCATCAAGTGGGAGCTGGAGGACCTCGCCTTCGCGATCCTCTACCCCAAGATGTACGACGAGATCGTCCGGCTGGTGGCCGAGCGGGCACCGAAGCGTGACGAGTACCTGGCCATCGTCACCGACGAGGTCCAGCAGGACCTGCGGGCGGCCCGCATCAAGGCGACCGTCACCGGCCGCCCCAAGCACTACTACAGCGTCTACCAGAAGATGATCGTCCGCGGCCGGGACTTCGCGGAGATCTACGACCTGGTGGGCATCCGCGTCCTCGTGGACACCGTCCGCGACTGCTACGCGGCCCTCGGCACGGTGCACGCGCGATGGAACCCGGTCCCCGGCCGGTTCAAGGACTACATCGCGATGCCCAAGTTCAACATGTACCAGTCGCTGCACACGACGGTCATCGGCCCCGGCGGCAAGCCGGTCGAGCTGCAGATCCGCACGTTCGACATGCACCGCCGCGCCGAGTACGGCATCGCCGCGCACTGGAAGTACAAGCAGGAAGCCGTCGCCGGCGCCTCCAAGGTCCGCACCGACGCCCCCAAGTCCTCCGGCAAGGACAAGGACGCCATCAACGACATGGCGTGGCTGCGGCAGCTCCTCGACTGGCAGAAGGAGACCGAGGACCCCGGCGAGTTCCTGGAATCGCTGCGCTTCGACCTCTCCCGCAACGAGGTCTTCGTCTTCACCCCCAAGGGCGACGTCATAGCGCTCCCGGCCAGTGCCACCCCGGTGGACTTCGCCTACGCGGTCCACACCGAGGTCGGCCACCGCACGATAGGCGCCCGGGTCAACGGCCGGCTGGTCCCGCTGGAGTCCACCCTCGACAACGGCGACCTGGTCGAGGTCTTCACCTCCAAGGCACCCGGCGCCGGCCCCTCCCGCGACTGGCTCGGCTTCGTCAAGTCGCCGCGGGCCCGCAACAAGATCCGGGCCTGGTTCTCCAAGGAACGCCGCGACGAGGCGATCGAGCAGGGCAAGGACGCCATCGTCCGCGCGATGCGCAAGCAGAACCTGCCGATCCAGCGCATCCTGACCGGTGACTCGCTGGTGACCCTCGCGCACGAGATGCGCTACGCGGACATCTCCGCGCTGTACGCGGCGATCGGTGAGGGCCACGTCTCCGCGCAGAACATCGTGCAGAAGCTGGTCCAGGCCCTCGGCGGTGAGGAGGCCGCCACCGAGGAGATCGACGAGTCGGTCCCGCCGGCCCGCGGCCGCAGCCGCAAGCGCCGCTCCAGCGCCGACCCGGGCGTCGTCGTCAAGGGCGTCGAGGACGTGTGGGTCAAGCTGGCCCGCTGCTGTACGCCCGTCCCGGGCGACCCCATCATCGGCTTCGTCACCCGCGGCAGTGGCGTATCGGTTCACCGCAGCGACTGCGTCAACGTCGACTCACTCTCCCGTGAGCCGGAGCGCATCCTCGACGTCGAGTGGGCGCCCACCCAGTCCTCGGTCTTCCTGGTGGCCATCCAGGTCGAGGCACTGGACCGCTCCCGCCTGCTCTCCGACGTCACGCGGGTGCTGTCCGACCAGCACGTCAACATCCTCTCCGCGGCCGTCCAGACCTCCCGCGACCGCGTGGCCACCTCCCGGTTCACCTTCGAGATGGGCGACCCGAAGCATCTCGGCCATGTGCTGAAGGCGGTCCGGGGCGTGGAGGGCGTCTACGACGTGTACCGGGTGACCTCGGCGCGCAGCAGGTCGTAACCGGCCGTAGCGCGCGAAGGGGGCTCCCGTACGACACGTACGGGAGCCCCCTTCGCATGTCCTCCTGTGCCGACTGATCAGCCCCCGAACTCCTGCAGACCCTTCAGCGCCTGGTCCAGCAGCGCCTGCCGGCCCTCGAGCTCACGCTGGAGCTTGTCGGCCTTGGCGTTGTTGCCCTGCGCCCGGGCCTGCTCGATCTGGCCCCTCAGCTTGTCCACGGCGGCCTGCAGCTGGCCGGTCAGACCCTCGGCACGCGCACGTGCCTCCGGGTTGGTCCGCCGCCACTCGGCCTCCTCCGCCTCCTGGATGGCCCGCTCGACGGCGTGCATACGGCCCTCGACCTTCGGCCGGGCGTCGCGCGGCACGTGACCGATGGCCTCCCAGCGCTCGTTCACGTTCCGGAACGCGGCCCGGGCCGCCTTCAGGTCCGTGATCGGCAGAAGCTTCTCGGCCTCCTCGGCCAGCTCCTCCTTGAGCTTGAGGTTCTCCGCCTGCTCGGCGTCCCGCTCGGCGAAGACCGAGCTGCGGGCCGCGAAGAAGATGTCCTGGGCGCCGCGGAAGCGGTTCCACAGATCATCCTCGTGCTCGCGCTGGGCACGGCCGGCGGCCTTCCACTCGGCCATCAGCTCGCGGTAGCGCGCGGCCGTCGCACCCCAGTCCGTCGAGTTCGACAGCGCCTCGGCCTCGGAGACCAGCCGCTCCTTGGTCCGCCTCGCCTCCTCGCGCTGCGCGTCCAGCTGCGCGAAGTGCTGCTTGCGCCGCTTGGAGAACGCCGACCGGGCGTGCGAGAACCGGTGCCACAGCTCGTCGTCGGACTTGCGGTCCAGCCGCGGCAGACCCTTCCAGGTGTCCACCAGGGCTCGCAGCCGCTCACCGGCCGCCCGCCACTGGTCGGACCGCGACAGCTCCTCGGCCTCGGCGACCAGCGCCTCCTTGGCCTTGCGCGCCTCGTCGGACTGCTTCGCCCGCTGCGCCTTGCGCTCCTCACGGCGCGCTTCCACCAGCTCCACGAGTTTGTCCAGCCGGACCCGCAGCGCGTCCAGATCGCCCACCACATGGTGCGCGTCGACCTGCTCGCGAATGTGGTCGATCGCGGCCTGGGCGTCCTTCGCGGACAGGTCGGTGGTCTTCACTCGCTTCTCGAGGAGGCCGATCTCGACAACCAGGCCCTCGTACTTGCGCTCGAAATAGGCCAGCGCCTCCTCGGGGGAGCCTGCCTGCCAGGAACCGACGACCTGCTCGCCGTCGGCCGTACGCACGTACACGGTCCCCGTCTCGTCGACGCGGCCCCACGGGTCGCTGCTCACAGCGCCTCCTCCACATGATGCCTGCGAGGGGCCTGTGGCACCCCCGGGCATCGTCCACAGTTTCGTCACGGCCAACATAGGCGACCGGCGGGGGGCGTGTCCGCATCCCGCGCGACCGAAATTACGCAGTTGGGGATCAGGATTTCGTGACCGTGGCCTTGTTGATCACGACCGTCGCGTTGGGCGCCGTGTTGCCCGTCTGAGGGTCGGGCCCCTGCGCCCCCGCCTTGGCGATCTTCTGCAGGACCTTCATGCCCGCCTCGGACACCGTACCGAACGGTGTGTAGTCGGGCGGCAGCTGACTGTCCTGGTAGACGAGGAAGAACTGGCTGCCGCCGCTGTTCCGGCCCTGCTTCGTCTGCGCGTTGTACTGGTTCGCCATCGCGACCGTGCCCGCCGGGTACACCCCGCCCTTGAGGCTCTTGTCCTTCAGGTTCTCGTCCGGGATCGTGTAGCCCGGTCCGCCCATGCCGGTGCCCTGCGGGTCACCGCACTGCAGGACGTAGATGCCCTGGTTGGTGAGCCGGTGGCACTTGCTGTGGTCGAAGTAGCCCTTTCCGGCGAGGAAGTTGAACGAGTTGACGGTGTGCGGCGCCGCCGACGCCTTCAGGGCGATGTCTATCTCGCCGCAGGTCGTGTCCATCTTCATCGTGTACTTCGCCGACTTGTCGATGGTCATCGCCGGTTCCTTCTTCCAGGTGTCCGACTTGACCTTGCCCGCGGCGGGCTTCTCGCACGGGTCCGGGGCCTTGCTGGGGGAGGCGCTCGGGGTGACCTCCGCGCCCGCGTTCTCCTTCTTGCCGTCGTCCTCGAACGGCTTGGTCAGGAAGACCGTCACGGACAGCACCACGACCACGCCGAGGACCGAGGCGATCACGGAATTGCGGATGCGGGCCTTGCGTCGCGTCTGAGTGCGCCGCTGCTGCTGCCGCAAGTACTTCTCACGGGCGAGCTGACGCCGCCGCTGTTCCTGGCTGACCACCGGGTTCTCTCCTCATGCGTCTGATACGTCGACCGGTACGCGCGGGTCCTGTGCGCCGACCGCCTGCGTGTGCCCCGTACCGTATATGGGTTCGCTGAGGAATCGGCAGCGCCGGTAGGCTCTGTGGACAGCCGCAGCCGCCCGTATCGACACAACGAAGGACGATCGTGCTCATTGCCGGGTTCCCCGCCGGGGCCTGGGGGACGAACTGCTATCTCGTCGCCCCCGCCGCCGGTGAGGAGTGCGTGATCATCGACCCCGGCCATCAGGCCGCCGACGGCGTCGAGGAAGCGATCAGGAAGCATCGGCTCAAGCCCGTCGCCGTCGTCCTCACCCACGGCCACATCGACCACGTGGCCTCGGTCGTCCCGGTGTGCGGCGCGCACGACGTGCCGGCCTGGATCCACCCCGACGACCGGTACATGATGAACGACCCCGAGAAGGGGATCGGCCGTTCCATCGGGATGCCGCTGCTGGGCGAGCTGACCGTGGGGGAGCCGGACGACGTCAAGGAGCTGGCCGACGGGGCGAAGCTGGAGCTGGCGGGCCTGGAGCTGTCCGTCGCCCACGCGCCCGGCCATACCAAGGGGTCGGTGACCTTCGGCATGCCCGAGGCGGCGGACATCCCGCCGATCCTGTTCTCGGGCGACCTGCTGTTCGCCGGCTCCATCGGACGCACCGACCTGCCCGGCGGTGACATGGCCGAGATGCTCGACTCGCTGGCCCGCGTGTGCCTGCCGCTCGACGACTCGACCGTGGTGCTGTCCGGCCACGGCCCCCAGACGACCATCGGCCAGGAGCGCGCCACCAACCCGTATCTGCGGCAGGTGGCGGCCGGCCAGGGAGCCTTCGACGCTCCCCGACGAGGAATGTGACGAGACCTTCCGTGAGCACCTTCAAGGCCCCCAAGGGCACGTACGACCTGATCCCGCCGGACAGCGCGAAGTACCTCGCCGTCCGCGAGGCCATCGCCGCGCCGCTGCGCAACTCCGGCTACGGCTACATCGAGACGCCGGGCTTCGAGAGCGTGGAGCTGTTCGCGCGCGGGGTCGGTGAGTCGACCGACATCGTCACGAAGGAGATGTACGCCTTCGAGACCAAGGGCGGCGACCGGCTCGCCCTGCGCCCCGAGGGCACGGCCTCGGTCCTGCGCGCGGCGCTGGAGGCCAACCTGCACAAGGCGGGCAACCTCCCGGTCAAGCTCTGGTACTCGGGTTCGTACTACCGCTACGAGCGCCCCCAGAAGGGCCGCTACCGCCACTTCTCGCAGGTCGGCGCCGAGGCGATCGGCGCCGAGGACCCGGCGCTCGACGCCGAGCTGATCATCCTGGCCGACCAGGCGTACCGCTCGCTGGGCCTGAGCGACTTCCGGATCCTGCTCAACAGCCTGGGCGACAAGGAGTGCCGCCCGGTGTACCGGACCGCGCTGCAGGAGTTCCTGCGCGGCCTGGACCTGGACGAGGACACACTGCGCCGCGCGGAGATCAACCCGCTGCGCGTCCTGGACGACAAGCGCGAGTCGGTCCAGAAGCAGCTGGGGGAGGCCCCACTGCTGCGCGACTACCTGTGCGACGCGTGCAAGACGTACCACGAGGAGGTCCGCGAGCTGATCACGGCGGCGGGCGTCGCCTTCGAGGACGACCCGAAGCTGGTGCGCGGCCTGGACTACTACACCCGCACGACCTTCGAGTTCGTCCACGACGGCCTCGGCTCCCAGTCCGCGGTGGGCGGCGGCGGCCGCTACGACGGCCTGTCCGAGATGATCGGCGGACCCGCGCTGCCGTCCGTCGGCTGGGCCCTCGGCGTCGACCGCACCGTCCTCGCCCTGGAAGCGGAGGGCGTCGAGCTCGAACTGCCCGCCACCACCAGCGTGTTCGCCGTCCCGCTCGGCGAGGAGGCCCGCCGCGTCCTGTTCGCCAAGGTCACGGAGCTGCGCAAGAACGGCATCGCGGCCGACTTCTCCTACGGCGGCAAGGGCCTCAAGGGCGCGATGAAGAACGCCAACCGCAGCGGCGCCCGCTACACGATCGTCGCCGGCGAACGCGACCTCGCCGAGGGCGTCGTCCAGCTCAAGGACATGGAGTCGGGCGAGCAGACGGCGGTGGGTGTGAACGAGATCGTGGCGGAGCTGGAGGCCCGGCTCGGCTGAGGCGCATTCGGAGGGCGCCGGGGTTCTCGGCGCCTTCCTCGCTCTCCCAAGGCCGTACGCCTGTGCTGTCGTGCTACGAGCGTTGGCCGGAACCGAACCCTCGGGGACGACCCTGCGGACATGCTTATGTCCACTGAACGGTGCACACAGCCCCCGTGCGGCAGAATGGCCCTGACCGAAGTTGTCCGGGTCTCGAGTGACGGAATCGGGCGGGATGAGCAAGACGACAGTGAAGGACGTCTCCACGGAGGCCCAGCCGGAGCGCGCCGAGATCGCGCCCCGCCGTGAGGGCGGCAGCCGGGCTCTGGCCCTGCTGCTGGTGATCACCGGTGCGGCGGGGGTGCTCGCCTCGTGGGTCATCACGATCGACAAGTTCAAGATCCTCGAGGCCAAGGTCGAGGGCAAGACGTTCACGCCCGGCTGCAGCCTCAACCCCGTCGTCTCCTGCGGCAGCGTCATGGAGAGCAAGCAGGCCGAGGTCTTCGGCTTCCCGAACCCGATGCTCGGCCTGGTCACCTACGCGATCGTCATCGGCGTCGGAGTGGCCCTGCTCGCCCGCGCCCGCTTCCCGCGCTGGTACTGGCTCACCTTCAACGCCGGCTGCCTGTTCGGCGTCGGCTTCTGCGCCTGGCTGATGTTCCAGTCCCTGTACCGGATCAACGCGCTGTGCCTGTGGTGCTGCCTGGCCTGGGTCGCCACGATCCTGATGTTCTGGTACGTGACGTCGTTCAACATCCGCAAGGGCTTCCTGCCCGCCCCGAGCTGGCTCAAGGGCTTCTTCGGCGAGTTCACCTGGGTCATGCCCGTGCTGCACGTCGGCATCATCGGCATGCTGGTCCTCACCCGCTGGTGGGACTTCTGGACCAGCTGACCCGGGCGTTCCGGGGCCCGGCCGGATTGTCGGTGCCGTGATTTAGGGTTTCTGACGTGGAGCCCGACCTGTTCACCGCCGCAGCAGAAGAACGCCAGGAGAAGGAACCGACCAGCAGCCCCCTGGCGGTGCGGATGCGCCCGCGCACCCTCGACGAGGTCGTGGGCCAGCAGCACCTGCTGAAGCCCGGCTCACCCCTGCGCAGACTGGTCGGCGAGGGCGCCTCCGGACCGGCCGGCGCCTCCTCGGTGCTCCTCTGGGGCCCGCCCGGCACCGGCAAGACCACCCTGGCGTACGTCGTCTCCAAGGCCACCGACGCCCGTTTCGTCGAGCTGTCCGCGATCACCGCGGGCGTCAAGGAGGTCCGCGCGGTCATCGACGGCGCCCGCCGAGCCTCCGGCGGGTACGGCAAGGAGACGGTCCTCTTCCTCGACGAGATCCACCGCTTCAGCAAGGCCCAGCAGGACTCCCTGCTCCCGGCCGTCGAGAACCGCTGGGTCACGCTCATCGCGGCGACCACGGAGAATCCGTACTTCTCGGTGATCTCACCCCTGCTGTCCCGCTCCCTGCTGCTCACCCTCGAACCGCTCACGGACGACGACATCAGAGGGCTCATCCGCCGCGCCCTCACCGACGAGCGCGGCCTCAAGAGCGCCGTCACCCTCCCCGAGGAGACCGAGAACCACCTGCTGCGCATCGCCGGCGGCGACGCCCGCCGCGCCCTCACCGCCCTGGAGGCGGCCGCCGGAGCCGCCCTCGACAAGGGCGAGACGGAGATCGGCCTGACCACCCTGGAGGAGACGGTCGACCGGGCCGCCGTGAAGTACGACCGCGACGGCGACCAGCACTACGACGTGGCCAGCGCCCTCATCAAGTCCATCCGCGGCTCCGACGTCGACGCCGCCCTGCACTACCTGGCCCGCATGATCGAGGCCGGCGAGGACCCCCGCTTCATCGCCCGGCGCCTGATGATCTCCGCCAGCGAGGACATCGGTCTCGCGGACCCGACCGCCCTGCAGACGGCGGTCGCCGCCGCCCAGGCCGTCGCCATGATCGGCTTCCCGGAGGCCGCCCTCACCCTCAGCCACGCCACCATCGCCCTCGCCCTCGCGCCGAAGTCCAACGCCGCGACCACCGCGATCGGCGCCGCGCTGGAGGACGTCCGCAAGGGCCTGGCCGGCCCGGTCCCCGCGCATCTGCGGGACAGCCACTACAAGGGCGCGACCAAGCTCGGCCACGGCAAGGGGTACGTGTATCCGCACGACCTGCCCGAGGGCATCGCCGCTCAGCAGTACGCCCCGGACGCCCTCAAGGACCGCGAGTACTACGAGCCCACCCGGCACGGCGCGGAGGCCCGCTACGCGGACGCCGTCGAATGGACCCGGAAGAACCTCGGTCGAAAGCGGTCCTGAGCACCCTGTAAACTCGTCCGAAGTGCCGCGTCTCGTGCAGTCAGAACGGGACAGTCGGTCGGAGCCAGTCGGGGGCACGGTTCTCCGGAATCGGCTCCAGGAGCGTCGCGCACCGTCGAACGGTGTCGCGGGCAGCCCACCACCACCCGCCCTGCGGCGGGAGCGGCCGGTGGGCCACTCGCGTGCTGCACGTATGTGCCCAGACCAGGGGAGCGGCTGCCCACCCCGTCCGCAAGGGCGAGGCGGGATTCCCCGGCTGCGGATGCGACCTCCCACAACCCTGACAAGCCGAATCAAGGAAATGAGAGACAGTGGCGAACCAGTCCCGCCCCAAGGTCAAGAAGTCGCGTGCCCTCGGCATCGCGCTGACCCCGAAGGCCGTCAAGTACTTCGAGGCCCGCCCCTACCCGCCGGGTGAGCACGGCCGCGGCCGCAAGCAGAACTCGGACTACAAGGTCCGTCTGCTCGAGAAGCAGCGCCTGCGCGCGCAGTACGACGTGTCCGAGCGCCAGCTCGTCCGCGCCTACGAGCGTGCCTCCAAGGTCCAGGGCAAGACCGGTGAGGCCCTGATCATCGAGCTGGAGCGCCGTCTCGACGCCCTGGTCCTGCGTTCGGGCATCGCCCGCACGATCTACCAGGCCCGCCAGATGGTCACCCACGGCCACATCGCGGTCAACGGCAAGAAGGTCGACAAGCCCTCCTTCCGTGTCCGCCCGGACGACGTCGTGCAGGTGCGCGAGCGCTCCAAGGAGAAGACGCTCTTCACGATCGCCCGTGAGGGTGGCTTCGCCCCCGAGGGCGAGACCCCGCGCTACCTCCAGGTGAACCTCAAGGCCCTGGCGTTCCGCCTGGACCGCGAGCCGAACCGCAAGGAGATCCCGGTGATCTGCGACGAGCAGCTCGTCGTCGAGTACTACGCCCGCTGATTTCTCAGCAGGCGCGCGGTACTTCAGCCCGCTGTTCCCCCGCCCTCGGGCGGGGGAACAGCGGGCTTTCGCGATTGCCCTGCCCCGGGGCGGTAATCCGGTACGGAGCGCCACCCCCGGCGCGATAGGCTCGTGGCACGACTTTTTCGATGTTCAGGCACGTTTCAGGGAGCGGGTGCACACAGTGTCCGGTGGAGAGGTGGCCGGGATCCTGGTGGCCGTCTTCTGGGCGATCCTGGTCTCCTTCCTCGCCGTCGCGCTGGCGAGGCTGGCCCAGACGCTCAAGGCGACCACCAAGCTGGTGGCGGACGTGACCGACCAGGCCGTCCCGCTGCTGGCGGACGCCTCCACGGCGGTGCGTTCCGCGCAGACCCAGATCGACCGGGTCGACGCGATCGCCTCCGACGTCCAGGAGGTCACGTCGAACGCCTCCGCACTGTCGACCACCGTCGCCTCCACCTTCGGCGGCCCCCTGGTCAAGGTCGCCGCCTTCGGGTACGGCGTGCGCCGGGCCATCGGCGGCCGCAAGGAGGAGGCGCCGGCCAAGGAGTCCAGGCGGGCCGTGATCGTCGGCCGCACGGTCAGCCGGCGCAGCACCCGAGGCAAGAAGGACTGAGAGCCAGCGATGTTCCGCCGTACCTTCTGGTTCACCACGGGCGTCGCCGCCGGTGTCTGGGCCACCACCAAGGTCAACCGCAAGCTGAAGCAGCTGACCCCCGAGAGCCTTGCCAGAACAGCGGGGAACAAGGCGCTCGAGGCCGGTCACCGCATCAAGGACCGCGCGGTGGACTTCGCGCTCGACGTCCGGCACAACATGGCCGTGCGGGAAGCCGAGTTGGGCGACGCCCTCGGGATCAACGAGAACCCCGAACTCCCCGCACCCCGGCGGTACCCCGCCATCGAGAACCGCAACAACCCGAAGTACGTCGAGGGCTCGGCTTACCAGACGTACCCGTACAACCGGAATGAGGACCACTGATGGAGTCGGCTGAGATTCGCCGCCGCTGGTTGAGCTTCTTCGAGGAGCGCGGTCACACCGTCGTCCCTTCGGCGTCGCTCATCGCGGACGACCCGACTCTGCTCCTCGTCCCGGCCGGCATGGTGCCCTTCAAGCCCTACTTCCTGGGTGAGGTCAAGCCGCCCTTCGCCCGTGCCACCAGCGTCCAGAAGTGCGTGCGCACGCCGGACATCGAAGAGGTCGGCAAGACCACCCGGCACGGCACGTTCTTCCAGATGTGCGGCAACTTCTCCTTCGGCGACTACTTCAAGGAAGGCGCCATCAAGCTCGCCTGGGAGCTGCTCACCAGCCCCCAGGACAAGGGCGGTTACGGCCTCGACCCCGAGCGCCTGTGGATCACCGTCTACAAGGACGACGACGAGGCCGAGCGCATCTGGCACGAGGTCGTCGGCGTGCCGAAGGAGCGCATCCAGCGCCTGGGCAAGAAGGACAACTACTGGGACATGGGCGTCCCCGGCCCCTGCGGCCCCTGTTCCGAGATCAACTACGACCGCGGCCCCGAGTTCGGCGCCGAGGGCGGCCCCGCCGTCAACGACGAGCGGTACGTGGAGATCTGGAACCTCGTCTTCATGCAGTACGAGCGGGGCGAGGGACCGGGCAAGGACTACCCGATCCTCGGCGACCTGCCCAGCAAGAACATCGACACCGGCCTGGGCCTCGAGCGTCTCGCCATGATTCTGCAGGGCGTGCAGAACATGTACGAGATCGACACCTCGATGGCCGTCATCAACAAGGCCACCGAGCTGACCGGCGTCCGCTACGGCGACGCCCAGGCCTCGGACGTCTCCCTGCGCGTGGTCACCGACCACATGCGCACCTCCGTGATGCTCATCGGCGACGGCGTCACCCCCGGCAACGAGGGCCGCGGCTACGTGCTGCGCCGCATCATGCGCCGCGCCATCCGCAACATGCGCCTGCTCGGCGCCACCGGCCCGGTCGTCAAGGACCTGATCGACACCGTGATCGAGATGATGGGCCAGCAGTACCCGGAGCTCATCACCGACCGCGAGCGCATCGAGAAGGTCGCCCTCGCCGAGGAGAACGCCTTCCTCAAGACGCTGAAGGCCGGCACCAACATCCTCGACACGGCCGTCAGCGACACCAAGGCCTCCGGCGGCACCGTCCTGCCCGGCGACAAGGCCTTCCTGCTCCATGACACCTGGGGCTTCCCGATCGACCTCACCCTGGAGATGGCCGCCGAGCAGGGCCTCTCCGTGGACGAGGACGGCTTCCGCCGCCTGATGAAGGAGCAGCGGGAGCGCGCCAAGGCCGACGCCCAGGCCAAGAAGACCGGGCACGCCGGCGCCGGCGCCTACCGTGAGATCGCCGACCAGGCCGGTGCCACCGACTTCATCGGCTACACCGACACCGAGAGCGAGTCCACGATCGTCGGCATCCTCGTCGACGGTGCCTCCTCCCCGGCCGCCACCGAGGGCGACGAGGTCGAGATCGTCCTCGACCGCACCCCCTTCTACGCCGAGGGCGGTGGCCAGATCGGCGACACCGGCCGCATCAAGGTCGACTCCGGTGCCGTCATCGAGATCCGCGACTGCCAGAAGCCGGTCCCCGGTGTCTACGTGCACAAGGGCGTCGTCCAGGTCGGCGAGGTCACCGTCGGGGCCAAGGCCCACGCCGCCATCGACGACCGCCGCCGCAAGGCCATCGCCCGTGCCCACTCGGCCACGCACCTGACCCACCAGGCCCTGCGCGACGCCCTCGGCCCGACGGCCGCCCAGGCCGGTTCCGAGAACCAGCCCGGCCGCTTCCGCTTCGACTTCGGCTCCCCGTCCGCCGTCCCGACGGCCGTGATGACCGACGTCGAGCAGAAGATCAACGAGGTGCTCGCCCGCGACCTCGACGTCCGCGCCGACGTCATGGGCATCGACGAGGCCAAGAAGCAGGGCGCCATCGCCGAGTTCGGCGAGAAGTACGGCGAGCGCGTCCGCGTGGTCACCATCGGCGACTTCTCCAAGGAGCTGTGCGGCGGCACGCACGTGCACAACACCGCCCAGCTGGGTCTGGTGAAGCTGCTCGGCGAGTCCTCCATCGGCTCCGGTGTCCGCCGCATCGAGGCCCTGGTCGGCGTGGACGCCTACAACTTCCTCGCCCGGGAGCACACGGTCGTCGCCCAGCTCCAGGAGCTGATCAAGGGCCGCCCGGAGGAACTCCCGGAGAAGGTCTCCGCCATGCTCGGCAAGCTGAAGGACGCCGAGAAGGAGATCGAGAAGTTCCGCGCCGAGAAGGTCCTCCAGGCCGCCGCCGGTCTCGCCGAGTCCGCCAAGGACGTCCGTGGGGTTGCGGTCGTGACCGGTCAGGTCCCGGACGGCACGACCGCCGACGACCTGCGCAAGCTGGTTCTCGACGTGCGCGGACGCATCCAGGGCGGCCGGGCCGCCGTCGTCGCCCTGTTCACGGTGGCGAACGGCAAGCCCCTGACGGTCATCGCCACCAACGAGGCCGCCCGTGAGCGCGGTCTGAAGGCCGGTGACCTGGTCCGCACCGCCGCCAAGACCCTCGGCGGCGGCGGTGGCGGCAAGCCGGACGTCGCCCAGGGCGGCGGCCAGAACCCGGCCGCCGTCGGTGACGCCGTCGATGCGGTCGAGCGCCTAGTCGCCGAGACGGCCAAGTAGGAATCGGGTCAAGCAGATGCGCAGAGGACGTCGACTCGCGATCGACGTCGGGGACGCCCGCATCGGGGTCGCCTCGTGCGACCCCGACGGGATCCTCGCCACCCCGGTGGAGACGGTCCCGGGGCGTGATGTTCCCGCAGCTCAGCGGCGGTTGAAGCAACTGGTCGAGGAGTACGAGCCGATCGAGGTCGTGGTCGGTCTCCCGCGCTCCCTCAAGGGCGGCGAGGGTCCGGCCGCGGTCAAGGTCCGTGGCTTCGTCCAGGAACTGGCGCGCATGATCGCGCCGATTCCGGTGAGACTCGTCGATGAACGCATGACGACGGTGACGGCCAGTCAGGGACTGCGCGCTTCGGGCGTGAGGTCCAAGAAGGGGCGTTCCGTCATCGACCAGGCAGCAGCCGTGGTCATCCTGCAACAGGCCCTTGAATCCGAACGGGTGTCAGGTAAAGCACCCGGCGAAGGCGTCGAAGTGGTCATCTGATCGCGATACGGTAACGTTCCGCGCGATGTGGCGGCGTTCGAACAGCCACCGCACAGCAAGAGGCGGGACGGGAGCCGGGCCGGAAGCCGCGTGACCGCCGCCTCGCGGCTCTAGGGGATCGATGACTGAGTATGGCCGGGGCCCAGGCTCCGAACCGTGGCATCCGGAGGACCCGTTGTACGGGGACGGCGGATGGGGAGGACAGCAGGCCCACCAGGGTCAGCAGTCCCCCTACGGCGGCCAGCCGCAGCACTATCCAGAGCAGCAGCAGTACGGTGACTGGGGCACCGGCGAACACGCCGGATACGGTCAGGCGCAACAGCAGTACCAGTACGACCAGCAGTACGCGGCGCAGGGGCACCAGCCCTACCAGGGGCAGGGGTACACGCAGGGGCAGGGCCCGCAGCAGAACCAGCACCAGCAACAGCAGTACGACGAGGGCGGTTGGGCCACCGGATCGCACCAGCAATCGCCGTACCCCGGTGACGCCGCGGACCCCTACGGGCAGCAGGCCGCCGGGTACGGCCCGGAGCAGGCCGACGACTACGGCACGGCCGATGCCTACCCACCGCCGGAACCGCCCAGCCGGCGGCGCGCCGAGCCGGAGCCGGAGACCGACTGGGACCCCGGGCCCGACCAGGGCGAGCACGCCTTCTTCGCGGGCGGGGACGACGATGACGAGCAGCGGGACCGCCGCGGGCGCGACGACGAGCGAGGACGCGGCGGCAACCCCAAGAAGCGCCGCAACGGCATGGCCTGCCTGCTGGTCGTCCTGATCCTCGGCGGCGGTGTGGGAGGTGTCGGTTACTTCGGCTACCAGTTCTTCCAGGATCGTTTCGCCGATGCCCCGGACTTCGCCGGGGACGGCAGCGGGCAGGAAGTGTCCGTGGAGATCCCCAAGGGCGCGGACGGCTACGAGATCGGCCGGGTGCTGAAGTCCGCGGGGGTCGTCAAGAGCGTCGACGCCTTCGTCTCGGCCCAGGCGGGCAACCCCGACGGCCGGAACATCCAGGACGGCGTGTACACGCTGCAGAAGCAAATGTCGGCCGAGAGCGCGGTCGAGATGATGCTCAGCCCGGAGAGCCGCGACAACCTGATCATCGCCGAGGGCAAGCGCAACGCTGACATCTACCGCCTCATCGACAAGCGGCTGGAGGTCAAGGAAGGCACCACCGCCGCGGTCGCCAAGAAGGACTACAAGAAGCTCGGCCTGCCCGGCTGGGCGATGAACCACCCGGGCGTCAAGGACCCGCTGGAAGGGTTCCTCTACCCCTCCAGCTACGGCATCGCCAAGGGGCAGACGCCCGAGGGCGTTCTGAAGCAGATGGTCCAGCGGGCCACCGAGACGTACGAGAAGCTCGGCGTCGAGCAGAAGGCCGACAGCCTCGGACTCGAAGGCCCCTGGCAGCTGATCACCGTCGCCAGCCTGGCCCAGGCCGAGGGCACGAGCCACGACGACTTCCGCAAGATGGCCGAGGTCGTCTACAACCGTATGAAGCAGGGGAACCCGCAGACCAACGGCATGCTGGAGTTCGACTCCACGTACAACTACATCAAGAACCAGAGCAAGATCGATCTGAGTCTGAGCGAGCTGCGGACCTACGACAACCCGTACAACACGTACTTCCACAAGGGCCTGCCGCCCGGACCGATCGACAATCCGGGGGAGGAGGCGCTGAAGGGCGCGCTCAACCCGACCAAGGACGGCTGGTACTACTTCATCTCGCTGGACGGCAAGACCAGCGAGTTCACCAAGACCAACGCAGAGCACCAGAAGCTGGTCGACAAGTTCAACGCCTCGCGGAACAACTGAGGAACATCCGATGGCCGCACCTCGCCGGGCCGCCGTTCTCGGCTCGCCGATCGCTCACTCCCTGTCACCGCGACTGCACACCGCGGCGTACCGGGCACTGGGACTGACCGACTGGTCCTACGACCGGTTCGAGATCGACGAGGAGGCGCTGCCCGGCTTCCTCGCGGGGCTCGGCCCGGAGTGGGCGGGGCTGTCGCTCACCATGCCGCTGAAGCGTGCGGTGATCCCGCTGCTCGACGAGATCACCGGCACGGCGGCCTCGGTGGAGGCGGTCAACACCGTGGTCTTCCAGCCGGACGGACGGCTCGTCGGTGACAACACCGACATCCCCGGGCTGGTGGCGGCTCTGCACGAACGCGGTGTGGAGAAGGTGGAGAGCGCGGCGATCCTGGGCGCCGGCGCCACGGCGTCCTCGGCACTCGCGGCACTCGCCAGGATCTGCACGGGAGAGGTCGCCGTGTACGTGCGCAGCGAGCGACGCGCGGCGGAGATGCGCCAGTGGGGCGAGCGGCTCGGCGTCCGGGTCCGGCCCGCCGAGTGGACCGACGCGGCGCGGGCCTTCGAGGCGCCCCTGGTCGTCTCCACGACCCCCGCCGGGGGAACGGACGCGCTGGCCGAGCAGGTGCCCGCGCGGGTGGGCACCCTCTTCGACGTGCTCTACGAGCCCTGGCCCACGCCTCTGGCGGCGGCGTGGGCGGAGCGTGGCGGCCAGGTGCTGAGCGGCCTCGACCTGCTGGTCCACCAAGCGGTGTTCCAGTTCCGGCAGTTCACCGGCGACCCCCGCTCGCCGCTCGCCGCGATGCGCGAGGCAGCCCAGCGGGGCTGACGCGTCAGCCGGCACAGTCCAGGGGCTCGCGTGCACACGGGGCGTCATGGCTGCGCCCTTCGTCCCGGCTGTCCGTCTGCCGGACTCGGATCGGAGCCGTTCCCGGGACGTGGGAGGATCGGAGGCGGCGGACCGTGGCCGCGCATCCGGTCCGCCCGTCGCCGTACGCGGTGACATGCGTACGCTGGGCAGTAAGCAGGCCGTGAGCACTGAGGAGCACCGTTGAGCAGGTTGCGCTGGCTGACCGCGGGGGAATCCCACGGTCCCGCACTCGTCGCGACGTTGGAGGGTCTTCCCGCCGGCGTGCCGATCACCACGGACATGGTGGCGGACCATCTCGCGAGGCGACGCCTGGGCTATGGGCGCGGTGCCCGCATGAAGTTCGAACGTGACGAGGTCACCTTCCTCGGTGGCGTCCGGCACGGCCTCACCCTCGGCTCCCCGGTCGCGGTCATGGTGGGCAACACGGAGTGGCCGAAGTGGGAACAGGTCATGGCGGCCGACCCGGTCGACCCGGAGATCCTCGACGGACTCGCCCGCAACGCCCCGCTGACCCGCCCGCGGCCCGGCCACGCCGACCTCGCCGGCATGCAGAAGTACGGCTTCGACGAGGCCCGGCCCGTTCTGGAGCGGGCCTCCGCCCGTGAGACCGCCGCTCGTGTGGCGCTGGGCGCGGTGGCCCGGTCGTACCTGAAGGAGACGACCGGCGTCGAGATCGTCAGCCACGTGGTCGAGCTGGCCGCGGCGAAGGCGCCGAAGGGTGTGTATCCGACGCCGGCGGACGTGGAGAAGCTGGACGCGGACCCGGTGCGCTGCCTGGACGCCGACGCGTCGAAGGCGATGGTCGCCGAGATCGACCAGGCCCACAAGGACGGCGACACCCTCGGCGGTGTGGTCGAGGTGCTGGCCTACGGCGTGCCCGTCGGGCTGGGTTCGCACGTGCACTGGGACCGCAAGCTGGACGCCCGGCTCGCCGGCGCGCTCATGGGCATCCAGGCGATCAAGGGCGTCGAGATCGGCGACGGCTTCGAGCTGGCGCGGATCCCCGGCTCCCAGGCGCACGACGAGATCGTGAAGACCGACGAAGGCATCCGGCGTACCTCCGGCCGCTCCGGCGGCACCGAGGGCGGCCTCACCACCGGTGAGCTGCTGCGCGTCCGTGCCGCGATGAAGCCCATCGCGACGGTCCCGCGCGCCCTGCAGACCGTCGACGTCACCACCGGCGAAGCGGCGCAGGCCCACCACCAGCGCTCCGACGTCTCCGCCGTCCCGGCCGCCGGTATCGTCGCCGAGGCCATGGTGGCCCTGGTGCTCGCGGACGCCGTGGCGGAGAAGTTCGGCGGCGACTCGGTGGCCGAGACCCGCCGCAACGTCACCTCGTACCTCGACAACCTCGCCATCCGATGAGCGGGCCGCTGGTCGTCCTGGTCGGCCCCATGGGGGTGGGCAAGTCCACCGTCGGCGGGCTGCTGGCCGAGCGGCTCGGGGTCGCCTACCGGGACACCGACGACGACATCGTCGCCGCGCAGGGACGGACCATCGCCGAGATCTTCGTCGACGAGGGCGAGCCCGCCTTCCGGGCGATCGAGAAGGCGGCCGTGCACAAGGCGCTCACCGAGCACGACGGAGTCCTGGCGCTGGGCGGCGGCGCCGTCCTCGACGCCGACACGCGTGCGCTGCTCGCCGGGCAGCGAGTGGCGTACCTGTCGATGGACGTCGAGGAGGCGGTCAAGCGCACCGGTCTCAACGCGGCCCGGCCACTGCTCGCGGTCAACCCCCGCAAGCAGTGGCGCGAGCTGATGGAGGCCCGTCGGCACCTGTACGAAGAGGCCGCCACGGTCGTGGTCGCCACCGACGGCCGCACTCCCGAAGAAGTGACCCAAGCCGCCCTGGACGCACTGGAGTTGAAGGACGCATGACTGAGGCTGTGACGCGGATCCAGGTCGGCGGCACCGCGGGCACCGACCCCTACGAGGTCCTGGTGGGCCGCCAACTCCTCGCCGAACTCGGCGGGTTGATCGGTCCCCAGGTCAAGCGCGTCGGGATCGTCCACCCCGAGGCCCTGGCCGAGACCGGCGACGCGCTCCGTGCCGACCTGGCCGAGCAGGGCTACGAGGCGGTCGCCATCCAGGTGCCCAACGCCGAGGAGGCCAAGACCGCCGAGGTCGCCGCCTACTGCTGGAAGGCGCTGGGCCAGTCCGGGTTCACGCGCTCGGACGTGATCGTCGGGGTCGGCGGCGGCGCGACCACGGACCTGGCCGGGTTCGTGGCCGCCACCTGGCTGCGCGGGGTGCGGTGGATCGCCATCCCCACCACCGTCCTCGCCATGGTCGACGCGGCCGTCGGCGGCAAAACCGGCATCAACACCGCCGAGGGCAAGAACCTGGTCGGTGCCTTCCACCCGCCCGCCGGTGTGCTCTGCGACCTGGCCGCGCTGGACTCCCTCCCGGTCAACGACTACGTCTCCGGACTCGCCGAGGTCATCAAGGCCGGCTTCATCGCCGACCCGGTGATCCTGGACCTCATCGAGTCCGACCCCGAGGCCGCCCGCACCCCGGCAGGGCCCCACACCGCCGAGCTCATCGAGCGCTCCATCCGGGTCAAGGCCGATGTCGTCTCGTCGGACCTGAAGGAATCGGGCCTGCGAGAGATCCTCAACTACGGCCACACGCTCGGCCACGCCATCGAGAAGAACGAGCGCTACAAGTGGCGCCACGGCGCCGCGGTCTCGGTGGGCATGCACTTCGCAGCCGAACTCGGCCGCCTCGCGGGCCGGCTGGACGACACGACGGCCGACCGCCACCGCACCATCCTGGAATCGGTCGGGCTGCCCCTGCACTACCGCCACGACCAGTGGCCCAAGCTGCTGGAGACCATGAAGGTCGACAAGAAGTCCCGCGGCGATCTGCTGCGCTTCATCGTCCTCGACGGTCTGGCCAAACCCACCGTCCTGGAGGGACCCGACCCGGCCGTGCTGCTCGCCGCGTACGGCGAAGTGGGCCAGTAAGTACCACGGCGCGCCTTCCGCCCGAAATCGCCTTACGGGCCGGGCACTTCGGACCGCCCCCGGCCGTTCACACAACGACGACCAGGGGCGGTACCGTTCGGTGACAGCGGGTTCCGCCCTCGCTGTCAGCGCCCATCGCCTGTACGAGACGGAGTGGCACCGGATGCAGCACGCAGTGGGTTCTCCGCTGCCGCCGCCCCACCAGACGGGGCACGGACCGGCCGCCGGCTGGTCGCCGGCCGCACACCACCCGGGCCCCCAGCAACCGGGCGCCCACCAGGGCTCCGCGCCCGTTCCCCCGCCGCCTGGGTACCCCGCGCCCCCGCCCGCGCCGTCACCGCATGCCCCGCCTCCCCAGCACGCCTCTGTTCCTCCCGTGCCGGACACCACCGGCCATGTGCCGCTGCCACCGGCCGGGCCGGTGGGTGTGCCGAGCGTGCCGCCCGCCGCCGCAGCACCCGACCCGGCGGGAACGACGCTCGCCGTGCTGCTCATCGGGCCGGCCGGCGCCGGCAAGACCAGCGTCGCCAAGTACTGGGCGGACCATCGCCGGGTTCCCACGGCGCACATCAGCCTCGACGACGTACGCGAGTGGGTCCGCTCCGGCTTCGCCGACCCGCAGTCCGGGTGGAACGACAACTCCGAGGCGCAGTACCGCCTCGCCCGCCGCACCTGCGGCTTCGCCGCGCGGAACTTCCTGGCCAACGGCATCTCGTGCATCCTCGACGACGCGGTCTTCCCCGACCGGCCGGTCGTCGGCCTCGGTGGCTGGAAGCGGCATGTGGGGCCGGGGCTGCTGCCGGTCGTCCTCCTTCCCGGGCTGGACATCGTTCTGGAACGCAATGCGGAGCGCTCGGGGAACCGGCGGCTGACGGACGAGGAGGTCGCGCGTATCCATGGGCGGATGGCCGGGTGGTACGGGTCCGGTCTGCCGATCATCGACAACTCGCAGCTGGACGTGCCGGAGACGGCGCGGGTGCTGGACGATGTGCTGGCCAGGTCCATCGCGAGTCCGCCGCAGTGGTAAGAGGCCTGTGGTCGGCCCGGTGAACCGACGTTCCGAGTGTGCTGGGCGTTGGTCCTGAGGCCGGGGCATCGCGCAACTCGGCGCTGCGGGGTGCCGCTGCGCCCACCCTCCCCCAAGCTCTCGGCTTCGCTCGAGCAGGGGGGACCCCCATCGCCCCAGCGGCACGACTGCCCGCAG
>NZ_JOCT01000017.1 GCF_000717875.1 Streptomyces sp. NRRL S-455 | reverse complement strand
GGTTGGCGCGTCAACGGACAGTCAGTCGGTATCCGACCCCATCGCGCCGTTCCGAGGACGGACACCCCCCGGCGCGGCCCCGACCCACCACGAAACCGCTGGCGCTACGCGCACCCCCACCGTCACGCCACCGAAGCGATCCGCATCCTGATGTCGTCCGGTGACAGCGCCCCCTTGGCCGTCACATGGTCCCCCGACGACTCCCCACGCAGCCGCCGCCCGATCCACGGCACCAGGAACTCCCGCGCCCAGTGGACGTCGTCCCGCCGGATGTCGAGGGTGCCGCGCTGCGGCAGCGGCGGCCAGTCCTGCTCGGGGTCGGCCGGTACCTGGACGCCGAGCACCTGGCCCGCGCGGAGCGCCACACGTGTGTGCCCCTCGGGCGACAGGTGCAGCCGGTCCGCGTCCCAGGCCCTGCGGTCCTGCACGCTGCGCAGGGACCACAGGTCGAGCACCGGACAGCCGTACCGGTCGGCGATGGCCCGGACATGCCCGTTGTACGTGGCGATCTTGCCGCGCAGATGCCTGAGCACGGGCATGCCGCGGGTGTCGAACCCGGTCGTCACCATCACCGTCCCGGCCACGGCGGTGAGCTGTGCGACCGCTCGCTCGAAGCGCTCGGCCACCTCGTCCGGATCCGTACCGGGCCGGAGGATGTCGTTGCCGCCGGCACAGAACGAGACGAGGTCCGGGGCCATCTCGACGGCCCGCGGAACCTGGTCCGCCACGATCTGGTCGAGGAGCTTTCCGCGCACGGCGAGGTTGGTGTATCGGAAGTCGCCTTCGGGCCGGCGGTCGGCGAGCAGCACGGCGAACCGGTCGGCCCAGCCGACGAACGCCCCGTCGGGGCCGGGATCACCGACGCCCTCGGTGAAGCTGTCCCCCACCGCCACGTACGACCCGATCACTGCTCTGCTGTCACTCTTCGAATCGTCTGCCACAGCCGTTCATGATTCACCTTCGAATGTGACCTACGCGACCGTAGGAAGGGGTTGACGGGCGGTGAGATAAGCCACTCCTAAAGGGTTTGCCAACTCCGGAATAGCCAGCCCGTCAGTGACGTTCCGGAGGCAGCCGCCAGACCCGGAATCCTGTGATCCGGAAGTGACTCCACACGGTCCGGAAGGCGAAGTGCCCGGCCGTGTAGGGCTGCGGATCGCGGTAGTCGAAGACCAATCGACCGTTGTTCCACCACCGGACCGTGGAGCCGTCGGCGACGATCCGGACCCGGTTCGGCTCGCCCGGCGCCAGCAGCGGCTCGGTGTAGTCGTAGATCAGGGGACGGACTCCGGGCTCCCCCACGTAACGCCGCAGCCGGGTCGTCGTGTTGTAGTTGGCCCCGTAGCCGGCGTAGTACGTCGTGAGGTGGTCGTACTCCTCCAGCGCCCCACCGCGCGGCGTGGCGAAGAGGTCGTCCGGCGACCGTACGTCGGTGGCGTTCCAGAAGTTGTTGAGGTCCGAGACCCGGTCGTTGACTCCGCCCTCGGAGACGGGTGTGGCGGTGTACTCGAGGACGTACGGCCCGTCGAGCCGCCGTTTGAACCAGACCGTCGCCCCGCTCGGTACGTCGATCTCCAGAACGCCCC
Source organism: Streptomyces sp. NRRL S-455 (assembly GCF_000717875.1). GTDB lineage: Bacteria > Actinomycetota > Actinomycetes > Streptomycetales > Streptomycetaceae > Streptomyces. The sequence goes on along the minus strand of NZ_JOCT01000017.1, from coordinate 144,489 downwards.
GGGAGGCGGTGACGGTTCCACCGTCCTGGAGTTCGGTCGCCCATTGGGCGAGGCCGTGCCGGAAGTCGTCATGGGCGATGAGCCGGCGGTGCCGGGGCGCGGCGTTCGCGGCCCCGGTCGGGGCGAGGGCCGCCAGGGCGGCTCCGGCGGTCAGGGCTCCGAACGCCCTGCGGGTGGTGGGCACGGGACAGCTCCTTCGGGATCCGTCTAGAAAGCGCTTGCACTCAGGACGGGATCACTGTGTCCCAACTCCGGCTTCCTGTCGATTCCTTGGGGCTGTCCCCGGCTGCGGCACACGCCGAGGGCCGGACCCGGGGATCGGGTCCGGCCCTCGGCGTGTCAGGCAGGTGGTCGTGCGACCCGGTCAGATGGAGAGGCCGTGCGAGCGCAGGTAGGCGACCGGGTCGATGTCCGAGCCGTAGTCCGGCGTGGTGCGGATCTCGAAGTGCAGGTGCGGTCCGGTGACGTTGCCGGTCGCGCCGGAGAGGCCGACCTGCTGTCCGGCGGTCACGGTCTGGCCGGCCGAGACGGAGAGCTGGGACAGGTGGGCGTACTGCGCGTACTTGCCGTCCTCGAGCTGGATGACGACCTGGTTGCCGTACGCGCCGCCCCAGCCGGCGGAGACGACCGTACCCGCGCCGACAGCCTTGAGGGAGGTACCGGTCGGAACGACGAAGTCCACACCGGTGTGGTAGCCGCTGGACCACATGCTGCCGGACATGTGGTACGGAGTGCCGACACCGGCGCCGTCCACCGGGAGACTGAAGCCACTGGCGGCGGTCTCGGCGGCCGGCTTGGCGGCCGGCTTGGCGGCCGTCGCGCCGGTCGGGGCGGAGGCCTTCGAGGAGGACTGGGCCGGCGACTTCCCGGCGGAGGACTCGGAGGCCGAGGACTTCGACGGGGACGAGGGCTTGGGCGCGCTCGCCGCCTTCTTGCCGATCGAGAGCTTCAGACCCGGGTGGATCAGCGACGGGTCGTCGCCGACGGCGTCGCGGTTGTCCGCGTAGAGCTTCTTCCAGCCGCCGCTGACATGCTGCTCGTCGGCGATCTTCGCGAGATAGTCACCGGCCTTCACGGTGTACGCGCGGGCACCCGTGGCCTTTTCGGCGACCTTCTTCTCGGCGGCCGGAGCGGACTGGACGGGCTTTTCCGGGGCGGACTGCGGAGTGGCCGCGTGGGCGCCGGCGGCCCCCATGAGCGGAAGGGCGAGGGCGGCCCCGCCGGTTCCGGCGACGGCTATGGAGCGAGTGAGACGCTGAGTCTTGGGACGGCGATGCTTACCCTTCGCGGGCATGGCGAATTCCTCTCCGGCGCCTGCGAGGTGAGCTGTCGGGTGCGGGCTGGAGATGCCCGGCCGCGCCGAGGCGCGGCTTAACCCCAAGCCGTTCCGGGAACCGGAACAGGCGTCGTACCTGTGGGTCCCCCGCTCCTGCCGTACGTCGGGTCTGTGTGCGGGCTCCGGGCGGCGGCAGGATTGGGCGTCCGTCCGGATTGGTGTGGAACGTAAGCGACCACGACGCAATAGGACAAGCTTGCGGTTGCGCGTGACGGCGTTTTTCTTGACGCGTCGGCACATTTCCCGTCACTCAGCGTGGATTACGGACCTCCAACTTTCCCTGACACCCTCAGTTAATGCGTGGATTACGTGAACATGGCGACAACACTTCGTCACGAATATGACGATGGTCACGCACCCCGACCTCATCTCCTTTACGATCGGGGCACGTTGTGGCGAAGCAGCCAAAGCGCCTTATTCGGGCAGAACGGTTACTTGCACTTAAGGCGGACGACCACGGCGTCCAGATCCCCGCGCAGACCGACTCGCAGCCCGTGATGCAGCAGTACGGCCCCGCGGTGAACTTCGCCCGTTTCAAGGCATTCATACTGAAGTGCCGGATCGAGGCCGCGCAGCCGGAGCGCCGGAACGGGCTCGCCGTAGCGCTGAGCCTGGAGCCAGGCGAGAACGACGATCTCGTCACCGAAGACGTACTGCACCGCGCTGAGTCCACCCTCCGGCGGCCGCAGACGGTAGAGGTCGCCACGCTGGACCACGGGCCGGATCTCCTTGTAGAGCCTCACCCAGTCCCGGGCCTCGGCAAGCTCCTCCTCGGTCCACTTCGTGAGGTCCCCGCCGACCCCGAGCACCCCGGCCATGGCGCTGACGAACCGGAATCGCAGGGAACTGGCCCGGTGGTTGAGCATGGCGTTCGGACTGTCGGTGACCCAGGCGGCCATGACCCGGGCCGGATGGATCTGGCTGAAGCCGTGCTGGATGGCGAGCCGGTCGAGCGGGTCGGTGTTGTCCGACGTCCACACCTGGTCCGTGCGGCCCAGCACACCGAGGTCGATCCGGCCGCCGCCGCCCGAGCAGGACTCGAAGGCCACCCCCGGGTGGGCGGCCCGTAGCCGGTCCAGCAGGGAGTACAGGGCATGGACGTGGTCGACCCAGAGCCGCTGCGGGTAGGGGTCGTCCGGCCAGCCGGCGTCGGAGAAGCAGCGGTTGAAGTCCCACTTGACGTAGTCGACCGGGGCGCTGGAGAGGAGCCCGTCGAGTTGTTCCCAGAGGTACTCCTGGACGTCCTCGCGGGCGAGATTGAGTACGAGCTGATTGCGGAACTCCGTCCGCTTTCGTCCCGGTTGATACTGGACCCAGTCGGGGTGTGAGCGGTACAGCTCGCTGTCGGGGTTGACCATCTCCGGCTCGACCCAGATGCCGAACTGCATGCCGAGTCCGTGCACGTGATCGGCGAGCGGCCGCAGCCCGCCCGGGAAGCGGTCGGGGTTGGGGGTCCAGTCGCCGAGTCCGGCCCGGTCACTCGTGCGCGCCCCGAACCAGCCGTCGTCGACCACGAACAGCTCGACGCCCATGGCGGCGGCCCGCTCGGCGAGCGCCCGCTGCTGCTCCTCGGAGATGTCGAACTCGGTGGCCTCCCAGGAGTTGAACAGCACCGGCCGGTCCCGGTCGGCGTCCGGGACCACGTGGGCCCGCTGGTAGGCGTGCCAGGCGCGGCTGGCCCCGCCGAAGCCGCCGTCGCTGAAGAGCCCGGCGAAGACGGGGGTCGTGTACGACTCCCCCGTGCCCAGCATCAGAAGTCCCGAGTCGTCGTACCCGGCACCGCCGGTGATCTGCACGCGTGCGTCGGGGAGTTGGGCCACTGCGATCCGCCAGGATCCGGACCAGCCCAGAGCGCATCCGTAAACCTCGCCCCGCTCCTCGGTGGCGTCGGTGTCCAGCGCGACCCACGGCAGGTGCTGGTGGCCGGTGTGGCCGCGGCGACTGCCGATGACCTTCTCGCCGTGGGTGAGCGGGGAACGCTCCAATCGGGACTCGGCACCCCAGCGGCCGTGCAGCTGGGACAGCCGCCAGCCGTCGCGGTCGGGCAGGGTCCAGGTGGCGGAGTCGGCACGCAGCACCTCGACGGCCGGTCCGTGGTTGTCCAGTGTCACCCAGCGCTCGATCACGTCGTCCCGCATCCGGTAGTGCTGCGTGACGGCCAGGTCGCCGTCACGGAAGCGGAGCCGCAGCTCACCGTCCCCGGCGCCATGGCCCTCATAGGTCCACTCCGTACCGCGCCGCTCGCCGGTGCGGACGGACAGCGCGGGCCGGACGAAACGGGGGCCGCCCTCGACCGGGTACTCCTCACGGCCGTCGAGCGGGGACTCGAAGGGCCAGTACTCCGGCAGCGGCCGGACGGCGAGGGCCTCGGCGTCGGCGAGGCCGATCCGCGGGCCCCAGTGCAGGTGGAGCAGCTCGTCCCGGTCGGTGACGTGGACGGCGTAGCTGCTGGCCGGCCCTGAGAGGACCCACGTACGACCGTCTTCGGAGATCTCCAGCATCATGCCCTCACAGATTCGAACAAGCCCGACCAGCTCCGACCAGGCCCGAACATCATCGAGGGCTTCGGGGCCTTCGGGCAACGTCTGTGGACAACTCATTGCCCCAGGCAGGCATGTCGTATCGTCGAGTGATGCCCGTCGACGAGCCGCGCCGACGGGTACCGAATGGGAGGAGCCCCCGTGACACAGCAGGTCCCGTCGACCGAACCCGAGCTGGCCGGCGTGCGCAACTTCCGTGATGTGGGCGGACTGCCGACCGTGGACGGACGGCGGGTGCGGCAGGGAATGCTGTTCCGCAGCGGCCACCTCGCGCACGCGACCGGCGAGGACGCCGCCTTCCTGACCACCCTGGGCCTGCACACCATCTTCGACTTCCGCAACGCGGCCGACCAGAAGCTCGAGGGGCCGGACGTCGAACTGCCGGGCGTGCGCAACGTGAATCTGCCGCTGAGCGACCCGGCCGACGGTGCCGAGTTCTGGAAGATGGTCCGCGACGGCGACTTGGACCAGCTGCGCGCGATCCTCTCGGACGGCAAGGGTGCGAACCGGATGATCGCCTCGTACCGCGCGATCATCACCACCCGCACCGCCGAGCACTCCCAGGTGCTGCACGCGCTCGTCGAGGACAGCGTCCCGGCGCTGATGCACTGCGCGGCCGGCAAGGACCGCGCGGGCCTCTCCATCGCGGTGACGCTGCTCGCGCTGGGCGTCGAACGCGAGGCGATCGTCGACGACTACCTGAAGTCGAACGCCAAGCACCGCCGCTACAAGGTGCACCGCAGCAGCTCCCACGCCTCGGCCTACTCCCCCGAGGTCATGGAGCTGCTCAGCCCCCTGTTCGACGCGCGTGCCGAGTACCTGACGGCGGCCTTCGACACCATCGACGAGACGTGGGGCGGCGTCGAGGCCTACCTGGAGCAGGGACTCGGGCTCTCCCCTCAGTCCCGGGGGCGGCTGCGCGAGCGGCTGCTCGACTGAGGCCCTAGCGGGCCCCCGCCTCGAACAGGAAGTAGACGAACGCGGCGAAGACGTGCCCCATCACGAGGTAGATGAACAACCGCACCCACAGGGCGCGGGGAAACTTCTCCTCCATGTCGCTCATGACACGTCTCCAGGGGTGGGGCCCAGGCACAGGGCGGCCGCGGGGCTCTGCAGCAGGGTGTGGACGAAGAGCAGGTCGACGCCGTCGTGGTCCTCGGCGGCGATCCGGTGCGGGGTGAGCGAGTCGAAGTGGGCGCTGTCACCGGGCGCCAGCCGGTGTGCGGCGTCCCCGAGGCGCAGTCGCAGCCGGCCTCGCAGCACATGGAGCCACTCCTCGCCCGGATGGACGCGCACGATGTCGCCCTGGGAGCCGTACGGGACATGGACGCGCAGGGCCTGCATCCCGCGCCCGGAGGCGCCGGCCTGCCAGTACGTCCAGCCACCCGCCGCCGTCGGCTCCATGTCGGCCGCACGCACCACGGCGTCCCGGCCGGCGACCGTCTCGCCCAGCAGTTCGGAGACGGTCGTACCGTAGACGCGGGCGAGTGCGAGCAGCATCGGCAGCGACGGCTGGCGCTGCCCGGTCTCCAGCCGGGAGAGATGGGCGGGTGACAGTCCGGCGGCACGGGCGGCGGCCTCGAGCGTCAGGGAGGCCTGGCGCCGCAGCGCCCGCAGCCGCGGCGCTACGGCGGGTAGCGCATCGGCCTGGCCGGCCATCGGCTCGGCCTCGGCATGAGGCCCGGCGGAGTGCTCGGGCTCGGAGGAGCTCATGCCTCCATTCAGCCGGAACTTTGCCCCACCGGCAAATTTCTTGCCTCAGAGGCAAAGAAGGGCGTCACCGGTTGGCCACCGCCTGCTTCACCAGTGTCCTGCCGAAGTCCCAGACCAGCCCGCCGTCGTGCGCGTCGTCCATCACGGCGGTGAAGGCGTCGACGAACCGGTCCACCTCCCGCTCGCCGATGATCAGCGGGGGAATCAGCTTGATCACCTCCATGTGATCGCCCGAGACCTGGGTGAGGATCCGGTGCTTCTGGAGCAGCGGTACCACGACCATCTGCGCGAAGAGTCCCTTGCGCGCGGCCTGGAGCATGGCCCAGCGGCCGCGCAGTTTCAGCGACTTCGGCCGGCCGAACTCGATGCCGACCATCAGGCCCCGGCCCCGGACGTCGGCGAGCATCTCGTACGTGCCGGTCAGCGCGGACAGCCGGGACCTGAGCAGCTCACCGGTGGTGCGGACGCCCGCGACGATCTGCTCGCTCTCCATCACCGACAGCACCGCGAGGCCTGCCGCCATGGCCTGCGCGTTGGAGCCGAAGCTCGCCGAGTGGACCAGGACCCGGTCCATGGACGAGTAGACCTTCTTGAAGATCCAGTCCTTGCCGATGGTGGCGCCGACCGGCACATAGCCGCCGGACAGCGCCTTGGCCACGCACACCAGGTCGGGCTCGACGCCCTCCTCGTGCTGGTAGCCGTAGAAGTCGCCGGTCCGGCCGAGGCCCGTCTGCACCTCGTCGGCGATGAGCAGCGCCTTGTGCCGGTGCAACAACTCCTGGGCGGCCGGCAGATACCCGGGCGGGGGCGCCAGTACGCCCTTGCCCTGGATGGGCTCGACGATCAGGGCGGCGACATCGCCCTTCTTCAACTCCCGCTCCAGCGCGTCGAGATCGCCGAGCGGTACGGCCGTGTCGGGCAGCAGTGGGGCGAATCCGTCGCGGAAGGCGGACTCGCCGTTGACGGAGAGGGAGCCGGTGGTCAGGCCGTGGAACGCGTGCGCGCAGTACAGGACCCTGGGTCTGCCCGTGACGAACCGGGCGAACTTGAGGGCGGCCTCGACCGCCTCGGTGCCGCTGTTGCCGAAGAACACCCGGTCCAGGTGCGGGCTGTGCGCGAGCAGCTTCTCGGCCAGCAGGCCCGGCAGCGGCTGGCAGTCGAACCGGGTGAGGTCGGCGAGAGAGGCGTCCAGGACGTCGTGCAGCGCCTTGCGCACCACGGGGTGGTGGCGGCCGAGCCCCATCACCCCGAACCCGGCGAGCATGTCCAGGTAGTCATTGCCGTCCGCGTCGTAGAAGTAGGCGCCCTCGGCGCGCTCGTAGACCTTGTCGAAGCCGATGGTGTGCAGCATGCGCGGGAGCTGGTGGTTGAGGTACCGGGTGTGCAGCTCGTAGCGCTCGGCTCCGCGCTCGGCCAGCAGCTTGCCGAGGTCGAACGCCCCGGCCTGCGACGACTCCGACGCGGATTCGGCGGTTGTCATTCCTGTGGCTCCTTGGACATCTCTTCCTTGACGGTCAGGCTCGCGCTGATCCGTCCGGCGATCTCGACGGGTGTCAGGCCGATGTCGGCGAGCACCTCAGCGCGCTTGGCGTGCGCGAGGAACTGCTCCGGGATGCCGAAGCGCCGGACCGGTACGTCGACCTCGGCGTCGCCCAGCGCCAGCGCCACGGCCGAACCGACCCCTGCCGCCCGGCTGTTGTCCTCGACGACGGCGACCAGGCGGTGCTGGGCGGCGAGGCCCGGGAGGGCCGGGTCCACGGGCTTGACCCAGCGGGGGTCGACGACGGTGCAGCCGATGCCGCGTGCTTCGAGCAGCTCGGCGGCCCGGAGGCAGACCGGCGCCATCACACCCACGGCCACCAGGAGGGCCCGCGGCTGAGCGGAACGGTGCAGCACGTCCAGTCCGCCGACCCGGTCGACCGCCGGGACCGACGGGCCGACGGACTCCTTCGGGAAGCGCAGCAGGGTCGGCGCGTCGTCGACTGCGACCGCCTCGCGCAACTGCAGGCGCAGCTGGTCGGCGTCGCGCGGCGCGGCGATCCTGAGGCCGGGCACGACCTGGAGGACGGACATGTCCCACATGCCGTTGTGGGAGGCCCCGTCGACGCCGGTGACGCCCGCCCGGTCGAGCACGAAGGTCACCCCGCAGCGGTGCAGGGCCACGTCCATCAGGAGCTGGTCGAAGGCGCGGTTGAGGAAGGTGGCGTAGACGGCGACGACCGGGTGCAGGCCGCCCGTGGCCAGACCCGCCGCGGACACGGCCGCGTGCTGCTCGGCGATGCCGACGTCCCACACCCGGTCCGGGAACCGCTCGGCGAACCGGCCGAGGCCCACCGGGTGCAGCATGGCAGCGGTGATCGCCACCACGTCGTCGCGTTCCTCGCCGATCCGCACGATCTCGTCGCCGAACACGGAGGTCCAGGAAGGGCCGGCGGACGGGGTAAGCGGTTCGCAGGTCAGCGGGTCCATCACGCCGACGGTGTGGAAGTGGTCCTCCTCGTGGGCGAGGGCGGGTGCACAGCCCCGGCCCTTCTCCGTGAGGCAGTGGACGAGTACCGGGCCGTGGAAGCGCTTCGCGCGGCGCAGTGCGGACTCGACGGCGCCGATGTCGTGCCCGTCGATCGGTCCGACGTACTTCAGTCCGAGATCCTCGAACAGGCCCTGCGGCGCGAACGCGTCCTTGAAGCCCTTCTTCGCGCCGTGCAGGGCCTCGTAGAGCGTGCGGCCGACCAGGGGTGTGCCCTGGAGCACGTCCTTGCCCCAGGCCAGCACCCGCTCGTAGCCGTCGGTGGTGCGCAGGGTCGCGAGGTGGTTGGCGAGACCGCCGATGGTCGGGGCGTAGGAGCGTTCGTTGTCGTTGACGACGATGATCAGCGGGCGGTTCCTGGCGGCGGCGATGTTGTTCAGCGCCTCCCAGGCCATGCCTCCGGTGAGGGCTCCGTCGCCGATGACCGCGACGACGTGGCCCTTCTCCCCCCGCACCTGGCGGGCTTTGGCGAGCCCGTCGGCCCAACCGAGCGCCGTGGAGGCGTGGCTGTTCTCGATGACGTCGTGCTCGGACTCCTCACGCGAGGGGTAGCCGGACAGGCCGCCCTTGCCGCGCAGTTTGGAGAAGTCCTGGCGTCCGGTCAGCAGTTTGTGGACGTAGGACTGGTGGCCGGTGTCCCACAGGACGCGGTCGACCGGCGACTCGAAGACCCGGTGCAGGGCGATGGTCAGCTCCACCACGCCCAGGTTGGGCCCCAGATGGCCGCCGGTCCTGGCGACCGCGTGCACCAGGAATTCCCTGATCTCGTCGGACAGTTCCCCCAGTTCCGTCTCGGACAGCGCCTTCAGGTCGCGCGGTCCCCGGATGCTCTCCAGAATCGTCACGCTCGGGCCCCCTTCGCATTCCGTGCTGCTCAGCTCACGGTGACGGCGGGCTCCCCCGGCCCCACGCCGTCCTGCTCCATCTGGTCGGCGAGCTTCATCGCCTCTTCGATCAGCGTCTCGACGATCCTCGACTCGGGGACAGTCTTGATGACCTCGCCCTTCACGAAGATCTGTCCCTTGCCGTTGCCGGAGGCCACCCCGAGATCGGCCTCCCGTGCCTCGCCGGGCCCGTTGACCACACATCCCATGACGGCGACCCGCAGCGGCACCTCCATGCCCTCGAGTCCGGCCGTGACCTCGTCGGCGAGCTTGTAGACGTCGACCTGGGCGCGTCCGCAGGACGGGCAGGAGACGATCTCCAGCCGGCGCTGCCGCAGCCCCAGTGACTCCAGGATCTGGATGCCGACCTTCACTTCCTCGGCCGGCGGCGCCGACAGCGACACCCGGATCGTGTCGCCGATGCCTTGCGACAGCAGCGCCCCGAACGCCACCGCCGACTTGACCGTGCCCTGGAACGCCGGTCCCGCCTCCGTCACCCCCAGGTGCAGCGGGTAGTCGCACTGCTCGGCGAGCTGCCGGTAGGCCTCGATCATCACGACCGGGTCGTTGTGCTTGACGGAGATCTTGATGTCCCGGAAGCCGTGCTCCTCGAACAGGGACGCCTCCCACAGGGCGCTCTCCACGAGTGCCTCAGGCGTCGCCTTGCCGTACTTCTGAAGCAGACGCCGGTCGAGCGACCCGGCGTTGACGCCGATCCGGATCGGGGTGCCGTGGTCCTCGGCGGCCTGCGCGATCTCCTTGATCCGGTCGTCGAACTGCTTGATGTTGCCCGGGTTGACGCGTACGGCCGCACAGCCCGCCTCGATGGCCGCGAACACGTACTTCGGCTGGAAGTGGATGTCCGCGATCACGGGGATCTGCGACTTGCGCGCGATGGTCGCCAGCGCGTCCGCGTCGTCCTGCGTGGGGCAGGCGACCCGGACGATCTGGCAGCCGGACGCGGTGAGCTCGGCGATCTGCTGCAGCGTGGCGCCGACGTCCGAGGTACGGGTCGTGGTCATCGACTGCACCGACACCGGGGCCCCGCCCCCGACCGCGACCGGACCGACCTGGATCCGGCGCGAGACGCGCCGCTCCGCGACCGGCCGGACCGGTACCTCGGGGACCCCCAGGGGGATGGCGGTCATGGCGTCACTCCCGGTTTCCGGAGACCGTCTCGCGCATGGCGCGCAGGGACTCCTTCAGCGAGCCCATAGTGGCGAGGACGGCGGTGGGCTCGTATCCGCAGTGCGCCATGCAGTTGGCGCAGCGCGGGTCCTTGCCCCGGCCGTACTTGTCCCAGTCGGTGTCCTCGACCAGCTCCCGGTACGTCGGCACGTACCCGTCGCTCATCAGGTAGCAGGGACGCTGCCAGCCGAAGAGCGAGTAGTTGGGGATCGCCCACGCGGTGCACGGGAAGTCGACCTTCCCCTCCAGGAAGTCCAGGAAGAGCGGGGAGTGGTTGAGCCGCCAGCGCCGCCGGTTGCCGCCGGCGAAGGCCTTCCTGAACAGCTCGCGGGTCTGCTCCACGCCGAGGAAGTGCTCCTGGTCGGGGGCCTTCTCGTAGGCGTAGGCGGGCGAGATCATCATCTCGTCGACCTGGAGGTCGTCGTTGAGGAAGTTCAGCACCTCGATGACGGTCTGCGGGGTGTCGGTGTTGAAGAAGGTCGAGTTGGTGGTGACCCGGAAGCCACGCCGCTTGGCGTCCTTGATGGCCTCCACCGCCACGTCGAACACGCCCTCCTTGGCCACCGACTCGTCGTGCCGTTCGCGCAGCCCGTCGATGTGCACCGCGAAGGCGAAGTAGGGGGAGGGCTTGAACTGGTCCATCTTCTTGCGCAGCAGCAGTGCGTTGGTGCACAGGAAGACGTACTTGCGCCTGGCCACCAGCTGACGCACGATCTCGTCGATCTGCGGGTGCATCAGGGGCTCGCCACCGGCAATGGACACCATCGGGGCCCCGGACTCCAGCACCGCCCCCACGGCCTGGGCGACCGGCATCCGCTGCTTGAGCACCCCGGCCGGGTGCTGAATCTTGCCGCACCCCTCGCACTTGAGGTTGCAGGCGAACAGCGGCTCCAGCTCGACGATCAGCGGAAACTTGTCGCGGCGGCGGAGCTTCTGTTCAGCCAAGTACGTAGCGACCTTGATGGACTGTCGGAGCGGCATGGCCATCTGGCTCACCTCCTGGGGAGCAGCAAGGAACGGTGCCATTCGTAGAAAGCGGGAAGGACGCGGCGAAGGACGCGGAAAGCTGATATTCCACCGCGTAGGGTGCCGATCCGGACGAGTTCATGTTCTGGAGCGTCCACGACCACCCGGACGGCCGCAACCGGGCGCTCGCCCGCGCGCACGGCGCTCAGGAGCGTTGCCGCCGACTCCATGTCGACCGCGATCGCGCCGGTCGCGAACAGATCGGACCGTTCGTGACCGCGTACGACGTGGTCGGAGCCGGTGAGCGGCCCGGTGTGCACGGTCCGTCCGGGCACCGTCCTGACCAGCTCCTTGACCAGCAGGTCGGTCCCGACGCAGACGGTGGTGCCGCGTGGGTCGCGGGTCTCCTCGGCGACGACCAGGTCTCCGGGGTGCATGTCCGGGGCGAGCCCCGCGCAGAAGCCGGTGGCCAGGACGGCGGCGTCACGCAGGGCCGCCTCGGCGAGCATCCGGGTGACGGACCGCTCGGCCGCCGCCGGCCCCATGCCCGTGCGCAGCACGGTGACCGGCCCGCCGGTGCCGTCCCGCTCCCCCGTGCGCAGGGCCAGCTGCTCGATGCCGAGCGCGCAGGCGATCAGCAGCGGGGCCGGGGCGGGCTGGGCGCTCATCAGCTTCCCTTGGCCTCGGCCAGCGGCTCCCGGGCCTCCCCGCTCCGCTTGTGCCGGTCGGCGAAGGGCTCCCCGTGGACGTACCGGCCGAGCGCGGTGAGCGGGAACACCTGCCGGTAGAGGTGGTAGTTGATCGAGAAGTCCCACGGGAAGCCCGTCCCCGTGAAGTACGGCTCGTTCCAGGAGCCGTCCTCCCGCTGGGTGGCGGCGAGCCACTCGATGCCGCGTTCGACGGCCTTGGACTCCCGTTCCCCCGCGGCGAGCAGGGCCATCAGGGCCCAGGCCGTCTGGGAGGCGGTCGAGGCGCCCCTGCCGCTCCACTCCCCGGCGTCCTTGTAGGAGCGCAGGTCCTCGCCCCAGCCGCCGTCGTCGTTCTGGACCGACTCCAGCCACGTCACGGCCCGCCGGATCGCCGGGTGGGCGGCGGGGAGGCCGGCGGCGACCAGGGCGGGGACGACGGATCCGGTTCCGTAGAGGTAGTTGACGCCCCAGCGTCCGAACCACGAGCCGTCCGCTTCCTGTTCGGCCAGCAGCCACTCGATGCCGCGCCGGGTGCGCGGGTCGTGGGCGAGGCCCTCCACGGCGAGCATCTCGACGACATGGGCGGTGACATCGGCGGAGGGCGGGTCGATGACCTCGCCGAAGTCGCAGAACGGCAGCCGGTTCGGGAACGGGCTGGTGTTGTCGGCGTCGAAGGCGCCCCACGCGCCGTTCTTCGACTGCATGCCGAGGGTCCAGCGCATGCCGCGCCCGACGGCCTTGTCCACCCGCACCGGGTCGTGGTGGGTGATCCGGCGCAGTGCGAGGATCACCTCGGCGGTGTCGTCGATGTCGGGGTAGTTGTCGTTGTGGAATTCGAACGCCCAGCCTCCGGGCGGCAGTTCGGGTCGCCGCACCGACCAGTCCCCGGGCCGGACGATCTCCTCGCCCAGCATCCAGTCCGCCGCCTTCACCAACTGCGGGTGATCGGCGGGCAGTCCGGCGTCAGCGAGCGCGATCGCGGCCAGGCAGGTGTCCCACACGGGTGACTGACAGGCCTCGATCATCCGGGCTCCGTCCTCCCGCCACACGGCGAACCGGTCCAGGGAGGCCAGCCCCTCACGCATCACGGGGTGCTGGAGGTCGTAGCCGAGCAGGTGCAGGGCGATGATCGAGTACACGGCCGGGGGCTGGATGCCGCCCCAGCAGCCGTCGTTCTCCTGCCGCTCGATGATCCAGCGGGCGGCGCTGTTCATGGCGGCTCTGCGCAGCTTGCGCGGGGCGACCCCGCGCAGGAGGTGCAACCCCTTGTCCAGGCGCTGGAAGGCGCCGTCCCAGCTGAACGCCGGAGCGAGCGGCCGGGGCGGGTTGGGGCGGCCGGGGTCGGTGTGCAGCTCGTCGAGCGGGAACGGCGCGGGGCGTACCGGCCGCTTCGCCGAGACGATCGTCAGCGGCACGACGGTCTGCCGGGCCCAGCAGCCGAAGTCGTAGATGTTGAGCGGCATCCACGTCGGGAAGTAGATGAGTTCCGGAGGGAGTTCGGGCAGGTCCTCCCACTTCCACCAGCCGAACAGGGCCAGCCAGATCCGGGTGAAGACCCGGGCGGCGGCGATGCCGCCCTGCTGACGGATCCAGGCGGAGGCCTTCGCCATGTGCGGCGCGTCGGGCGCGTCGCCGGCCAGGCGGAGGGCGACGTACGCCTCGATGGTGGTGGAGAGTTCACCCGGTCCGCCGTAGAAGGTGGCCCAGGTGCCGTCCTCGCGCTGCTCGCCGCGGATGAAGAGCGCGGCCGCCCGCGTGGTCTTCTCGTCCCGGATACCGAGGAACTGACGCAGCAGCAGGTCCTCGGCGTCCATGGTGACGTTGGTCTCGAGGTCGCCCTTCCACCAGCCCTGGGCGTCCTGCCGGGAGAGCAGGAAGTCGGTGGCACGCCGTGCTGCGCGTGCGGCGGCTTCTCGTACCCCGGCCGCCCCGGGGGTCTCGATGTCGTGTTCGCTGGCCGCGTCGGCGCGGGGTGGCAGGGCCCCGGTGCTTCCGTCGGTCGTCGCTGTCATGGCTTCCCCTTCGTGCAGTGGTGCAAGGCAGTGCATCTGCTGTGGGTCCGCCGTCGGCCGGTGTGGGGTCAGGACTCGCCGCACCGGCCGGCGACTACGCGAGAGCTATTCGGCCGATGATGATCATCTCTTTCGTACGACCACGAAGTCGGCGAGCGCCGTGAACTGCGCCCGCACCCGGTCGGGCATGTCGACGGCGTCGAGGGCTTCGATGGCGATGGTGTGCTGACGGCGGGCCTCGTCGGCGGTCCACTCGCGGCCGCCGGCCTGCTCGATGAGGGCGGCGCGGGCCGCGAACTCCTCCTCGGAGAAGTTCTCGAAGTCGCTGCTCTTGGCGTCGGCGGCGAGGATCTCGCCCAGCCGCTCGGAGGCCGACCCGCCCGCCGCGAGCGCGGCCACGACCGGCAGTGACTTCTTGCGCTGGCGCAGGTCGCTCCAGGTCTGCTTGCCGGTGGAGTCCGGGTCGCCCCAGATGCCGAGGAGGTCGTCGACGGCCTGGAAGGCGAGGCCCAGGTGGTAGCCGTACTTCTCAAGGGTGTCTGCGGTGTGGTCGTCGGCGCCGCCGAGGACCGCGCCGATGGAGGTGGCGCAGGCGAGCAGGGCACCGGTCTTGTTGCCCTCCATCTCCAGGCACTCCTCGACGGTGACGCGGTCGCGGTGCTCGTAGGAGATGTCCTGGGCCTGACCGTCGATCAGGGCGCGAGTCGCGGTGGTGAGACGGCGGGTGGCGCGGCCGGCCTCGACGGTGCCGAGTTCGAGGAGCACCTCGCCGGCGAGGGCGAACAGGGCGTCGCCGACCAGGATGGCCTGGGCGGGGCCGTGCACCTTCCACACGGTGTCGCGGTGCCGGCGCTGTTCGTCGCCGTCCATCAGGTCGTCGTGGAGGAGGGAGAAGTTGTGGACGAGTTCCACCGCGACGGCGCCGGGGACGCCGGTCTCGGGGGCGGCGGACATGACCTCGGCGGACAGCACGGCGAGGGCGGGGCGCACGGCCTTGCCCCCGTCCCCGACGGAGGGCCTGCCCTGGGCGTCGATCCATCCGAAGTGGTAGGCGGCAACAGTGTCCATGGGAGGTGCCAGGCGGTCGATGGCCGCCCGCAGTACCGGCATGGCCAGGGTCCGGCCGCGCTCCAGGAGCGCGGTCACGTCCACCGCGGTCTCTCGAGCGGCCTTGGAGGCCGGGGGCACAGTGGGCACAGTTACTCCTCTTGTTGCGGTACCGAGGGTGCGGGGGCCGCCTGCCGCGCTGCCTTGATCGAGCGTCACGCCGCCTCCCGGAACTCGAAGAGGCGGTGCGGGCGGGGCCGGCCCAGGGCGCCCAGCACGGCGTCCGCCGCACCGACTCCACTGCGGACCGCACTCTCCATGGTCGCGGGCCACCCTGTGGCGACCCACGCTCCGGCCAGGTAGAGGCCGGATGCCTTGGTGCGGGCGCCGGGCCTGAGGAGCCCGACGCCGGGGGTGGGAGCGAACGTCGCGGTGCGCTCCCGGGTGACGAAGAAGTCCCTCACCTCGGCGCCGCGGGTCAGCGGCAGGAGGCGCTCCAGCTCGGGCAGGTACCGCTCGCGCAGTACGGCCACGGGCTCGTCGATCTCGTCCTGGGCCGCCGACTGGGACACGGCGAGGTACTGCCCTTCGCGCAGCCCGGACGCCTCGGTCCGGTCGAAGACCCACTGCACCGGGGTGCCGAGGGCGGTGAAGAACGGCCGGGCCAGCACCTTACGGTCGTACACCACATGCACGTTGAGGATGGGCGCGGTGCCGATCTTGAGGAGCCGTTCGGGGGCGTCGAGGGCGCCGGCGGGCAGCAGGTCGTGGGCCTCGCGCTGCGGCACGGCGAGCACCACCGCGTCGGCCTCGAGCGTTTCGCCGGGGACCTGGACGATCCACCGGCCGTCGTCGTCCTGGGAGACGGAGGTGACGCGGGTACGGACCTCGGTGCGGACGCCCGCCGAGTCGAGTGCCTTGCGGGCCAGCCGGTCGTGCAGTTCGCCGAGTGGGACGCGCGCCCAGCCGATGTCGGCCGCGCCGGGGTCGGACAGCAGACCGGTCTTGAACACCATCGCGGCCAGCCCCAGGGAGGCGTCGCCCGCTACCGCGTTGAGGGTGGCGACCCCGACGAGGTCCCACAGTGCCTCGACGGCCCGGGCGGACTGGCCGTGCGCGGCCAGCCAGCTGCCGAAGTCCTGTGCGTCCAGGGCGGGGTCGGCGGGGTCGAGTCCCTTGAGCGCGAGCGCGGCCCGGCCCACTTTGGCGCGGTCGGCGAGCGACAGGTGCGGGTAGGTGGCGAGGCTGCGTCCGAGGTGCAGCGGTACGGGCAGCGCGTCGCGCCGCAGCCGGCCGAGCCGGTGTCCCTCGGGGCGCGCGACGTCCAGGACGGGTACGTCGAGCCGGTCCTGGAGCGGGGCCAGCGCCGCGCCGCCGATCCGGTCGAGGAACCAGCGGTAGGCGGTGCAGCAGCGCAGGTACACGTGCTGTCCGTTGTCGACGGTGAGCTCCCCGCGCTGGAAGGAGAAGGCCAGGCCGCCGAGCCTGGGCCTGCCCTCCAGCAGGGTGACGCGGACTCCGGCGTCGGCGAGCGCGAGCGCGGTGGTGATGCCGGCGAGCCCGCCGCCCACCACGACGGCGTGCCGCCCGTCCGCGATCGGCCCCTGGGACCGCGTGCCGTGGCTCATGGCGCACCCTCCCCTGCGCGGCGGCCGTGCGGCTCGAACGGCGCACGACCAGCCGTCTCAGTCAGGGACGCGGCCCCGCGGCGGAGGGTTGCCCGCCGCTTCTCTCCGACGGTGCCGGGGAAGGGGACGCCGACGAGCGTGACGTGCTTTCGCCACCGGGCCCGGGCCGACCGGTGCCCGGCCGCACCGCGGAGGCACCGGCCACATGCCGACGCACCGCCCGGCACGGCCCGGCCTCCCGCCGCCGCGCCATCCGGCATGGCACGGCGGAGGTTCCCCAGGACCTGACCGCCTCTCTGCTGGTTCGTCACGCACGCCTCCTGACGGCCCGTCGGCTCACATGCCGTGCGTCCAGACCGGACAGTCCCCGTACGGCGACGTAGGCCTTCTCCCGGCCCGGCAGGGAGACACGGCCGCGCAGGACGGCTTCCGGGTCGCGCTCGATGCGGTCGAGGAGGCGGCGGTAGATGCCGGCCATGGCGGCGACACAGGCGCCGCTGCGCCGGTCGAGCATGGGGAGCAGCCGGTAGCCCTCGGCGAAAAGAGCACGGGCCCGTCGCACTTCGAAGTGCACGAGGCCCGCGAAGTCGGAGCCCTCAGGTGGCCGTGGCCCGCTGAAGCCGGCCGAGCAGCCGAACTTGGCGAGGTCGTCGGCGGGCAGGTAGGTGCGCCCGCCCACGGCGTCCTCGCGGACGTCCCTGAGGATGTTGGTGAGCTGGAGCGCGAGCCCGAGCGTGTCGGCATACTCGGGCGCACGGTCGGCGCCGCGTGCCCCCGGTTCGGTACCGAACACGCCCAGCGAAAGCCGCCCGATGGCGCCCGCCACGCAGCGGCAGTAGACCTTCAGGTCGTCCCAGGTCTCGTACGTCTCGCCGCGGACGTCCATCTGGACACCGTCGATGAGCTCGTCCAGGCCGCCCAGCGGGATCGGGAAGTGCGAGGCGGCATGCCTGAGGGCGACGGCGACGGGGTCGATGTCGTCCTCGTCGACCTCTCCCTCGCGGATCCGGGTGAGCAGGGCACGGGTCTCCTCCAGCCTGGCGACCTTGACGTCGTCGGCCAGCGCGCCGTCGCCGATGTCGTCGACCCGCCGGGAGAACGCGTACAGCGCCGACATCGCGCGGCGCTGAGGCGTCGGCAGCAGCCGGATGCCGTAGGCGAAGTTACGGGCCTGCCGCCCGGTGACGGCCTCGCAGTAGCTGTAGGCGGCGAGTACCGGTGGGGACACGTGTGGTTCCGACTCCACGGTCCGGATCACCCCTCTCCTCGCAGAGTCACGCCCACCTCACGCAGCAACTGGACCTTGCCGGGCTTGGGCGGGCCGGGAAGAACGTCGTAGTCGGCGGCGGCGATCGCCCGGACGGCCGCCCTTCCCCCCGCCACGAACCCTGCGAGCAGCAGCTTCAGCCTGCCGTGGACGCTACCCACCAGGGGGGCGCCTTCATTCAGGAGGTCCCGGGCCCTTTGCGCTTCGTACGCAATCAACGCACGGACCGACGCTCCGGCGGTTTTCGTGGCGAGATCCGCCTCCTGGACGTGAAAACGCTTCATGTCGGCGACGGGCAGGTACACACGGTCGCGGCCGAGGTCCTCGGCCACGTCCTGCAGGTGCTCGACGATCTGGAGGGCGGTGCAGATCATGTCGGAGCGGCGGATCCGCTCGGGCGTGGAGGCTCCGGTGACGGCGAGGACGAGACGGCCCACGGGGTTGGCGGACAGCTCGCAGTACGCGAGCAGGTCGTCGTAGGTCTCGTACCGCCTGACCAGCTGGTCCTGGCGGTTGGCGGCGATCAGGCCGAGGAAGGGCTCGGGGGTGAGCGAGCGGCGGCGGACGGTCGGCTGCAGGCGGCGCAGCAGGGGGTGACGCGGCGTCGAGTCGAAGACCCTGCGCAGGTCGGCCTCGAAGGCGTCCAGCAGGGCCGCCCGGTCCTCGGCCTCCTCGGGAGACACGCCGAGCAGCCGGGCGTCGGCGCCGCCGGGGGCCAGGTCGCCGTCACCGATGTCGTCGACGAGGCGGGCGAAACCGTAGACGGCCATGAGGTCCTGGCGCCAGGCCCGGGGCAGGAAGAACGGGGCCACCGGGAAGTTCTCGCCGCCGGCCTTGCCGAGAGTGCCGCGCTCCGGGTCGAGGGCGCGCGCCGTGCCGGTTCCCGTCACCGCCGACTGCCCGGCACGGGGACGGCACGTGCTGCGTGGAGCTGGGGAGTTTCCGTAGCCATCGCCGTCACATCTCCCGTTCTACACTGCCGACCCAATACACACTATTTCGGACACGCCGCCCAGCCGTCCGCACGGCGGTCCGACGGGTGGTGTCGCGCATTATCGCCCTGATTGCCGTGTTTCGGGACCGGTACAGCTTACGTTGCACAACGCGTCGGGGTTCGCCAGGGTGTCCCGTCCATCACGACAACACACCGAAGGCCCCAAGATTCCCGAGATGAGCCGGAGTTGACGTTTCCTTTGCAGACGCCGGGCCCCGCCGGAAAGTTCCGTCGGGGCCCCGGACGGAGCGGGCTACTTGCCCGTGAACTTCTCGTACTCCTTGAGGACCTCGTCGGTCGGGCCGTCCATGCGCAGCTCGCCGCGTTCCAGCCACAGCACACGGTCGCAGGTGTCGCGGATCGACTTGTTGTTGTGGCTGACCAGGAACACCGTGCCGGCTTCCTTGCGCAGCTCCCGGATGCGGTCCTCGGAGCGCTTCTGGAACTTGCGGTCGCCGGTGGCCAGGGCCTCGTCGATCATCAGGACGTCGTGGTCCTTGGCCGCGGCGATGGAGAAGCGGAGCCGGGCCGCCATACCGGAGGAGTAGGTGCGCATGGGCAGGGTGATGAAGTCGCCCTTCTCGTTGATGCCGGAGAAGTCGACGATCTCCTGGTAGCGCTCCTTGATCTCCTCACGGGACATGCCCATGGCGAGCCCGCCCAGAATGACGTTCCGCTCGCCGGTGAGGTCGTTCATCAGGGCCGCGTTGACACCGAGCAGCGAGGGCTGGCCGTCGGTGTAGACCTTGCCCTGCTCGGCGGGGAGCAGACCGGCGATGGCGCGCAGCAGGGTCGACTTGCCGGAGCCGTTGGAGCCGATGAGGCCGATGGCCTCGCCGCGGTAGGCGACGAAGGAGACGCCCCGCACCGCGTGCACCTTGCGCACGCCCCGCTCCTCGCCGCGCTTGAGTATGCGGCTGAGGGCCGCGGTGGCGCTGCCCTTGCCGGTCTTGGCGCCGTTGACGCGGTAGACGATGTGCAGGTCGTCCGCGATGACGGTCGGGATCCGCTCGTCCTGCTTCGTCGGCTCAGCCACGGCCGTACCTCTCCTCCGCCTTCCAGAAGTACACGAAGCCACCGAGGGCGAACAGCACGGCCCAGCCGCCCGCGGCCGCCCAGACGTGGTCGGGGAGGAACCTGGAGCTGTAGTCGTCGATGAGGGAGAAGCGCATCAGGTCCATGTAGATCGCGGCCGGGTTCCACTGCAGCACGTTCGAGATCCAGGCCGGCTTGTCCTCGAGGAAGATCGGGATGGAGAACATCACCCCGGACGCGTACATCCACGTCCGCATCACGAACGGCATGAGCTGCGCGAGGTCGGGGGTCTTGGCGCCCGCCCGGGCCATGATCAGCGCGAGGCCGGTGTTGAAGCAGAACTGCAGGACGAGCACCGGCACGATCAGCAGCCAGGACAGGTCGGGGTAGTGGCCGAAGCCGATCGTGATGGCGAACAGCACGATCATCGAGAACAGCAGCTGCTGAAGCTGCTGCAGCGCGAAGGAGATCGGCAGCGAGGCCCGCGGGAAGTGCAGGGCCCGGACCAGGCCGAGGTTGCCGGAGATCGCGCGCACGCCCGCCATCACCGAGCTCTGCGTGAAGGTGAACACGAACACGCCCGTGACCAGGAACGGGATGTACACCTCGCGGCTCATGCCCCGGTCGGCTTCGAGCAGCAGGCCGAAGATGAAGAAGTACACGGCCGCGTTCAGCAGCGGAGTGGCCACCTGCCACAGCTGGCCGAGCTTGGCCTGGCTGTACTGGGCGGTCAGCTTCGCGCGGGAGAAGGCGAGGATGAAGTGCCGCCGGTCCCAGAGCTGACGGACGTACTCGATGAGGGAGGGCCGGGCGCCGCTCACGCTCAGCCCGTACTTGGCGGCGAGTTCCTTCGCCGTGAGGCCCTCGTCGGGCGCCGCGGACGCGCTCACCGCGACCGTGGCGTCGTGCGTTGTCTCACTCACTAGTGGAAACTTTCGTCTTCGAGATGCGCGGCCTGTGCGGGCCCGCATGAGCCGGGGCCAGGCTACGGCCCCTCCCGGGTACTCCGGACACGAGCTTGTCAGATGACGGGGGGCCGGCCCAGTCGGGTCAGCCGCCACACCGTACGCCACTTCATGGGCCGGCGCGGTCCGCACGAGGTCGTCCAGCCCTCTCGGAATCCGCCGAACCAGGCCCGCAGGGCGGGACGGGAGGGGCGGCGTACGAGGGTGAGCAGCAGCCACACGCCGAGATAGACGGGGACGAGCGGCGCGGGAAGGTTTCGGCGGGCCAGCCAGACGCGGTTGCGGGCGACCATGCGGTGGTAGACCGCGTGCCGCGAGGGCGCCGTCGTCGGGTGGTAGAGGACCATGTCGGACCGGTAGTCGATCATCCAGCCCGCGTCGAGGGCCCGCCACGCCAGGTCGGTTTCCTCGTGGGCGTAGAAGAACTCGTCCGGGAGTCCGCCGACGTCGGCGAAGACGCGGGTGCGGACGGCGTTGGCGCCGCCGAGGAAGGTGGTGACCCGGGAGGAGCGCATCGGGTCGGAGGCGCGCAGCCGGGGCACGTGCCGACGCTGGGTGACCCCGGTGTCGGGGTCGGCTATGCGGAAACTCACGATGCCGAGCTTCGGGTCGGCCTCGAAGGCCTCGCGGCACAGCTCGGCGGTGTCGTGGCTCGCGAGGAGGCCGTCGTCGTCCAGGAAGAGCAGGATGTCGACGTCCCGGCCGGCGGGGCCGAAGGCCTCGATGCCGACGTTGCGGCCGCCGGGGATGCCGAGGTTCTCGGGCAGCTCGATGGTGCGGACGCCCTCCGGGACGTCCGGGACGGGCGAGCCGTTGCCGACGACGACCACCTCGACCGGGTCGCCGTCCTGCTTGGCGACGGAGTCGAGCAGGGCGCGCAGCTCGTCGGGCCGGTTACCCATGGTGATGATGACGGCGCCGACCTTCATGCCGCTCACTTCAGCCTGCTGGAGGCGAGGATGGACACGAGGTGCAGCAGGGTCTGCACCAGTGCGATGCCGGCGAGCACCGCCACGCCGAGGCGGGTGAAGAACAGGTCGCCGCGGATCTGGTCGGCGATCGCCAGGGCCAGGATCAGCAGGGACGCCTCGATGCCGAGGATGAGGCGGTGGAACTTCAGGGCGGCGGCGGCCTTGCGGGCCAGCGCCATGCCGGAGGAGCGCATCTCGGCGGCGGCCTCTTGGACCGGCGGCTTACCGGCCTGGTGCCGGGCGACGCCGACCAGGTCGGTCTCGGCCTTGATCAGGATGGCGCCGAGGGCGGCCAGGGTGCCGAGGAAGGCCCACAGCCAGTCGATGCGGCCGCTGCCCCACAGGTCGGCGGCGCGCAGGCCGAAGCCGGTGAGCACGGCGGCGTCGGTGAGGTACGCGCCGACCCGGTCCAGATAGACGCCGTTGAGGGAGTACTGCTTCTTCCAGCGCGCGATCTCGCCGTCGACGCAGTCCAGCAGCAGGTACATCTGGACGCACACCACGCCGAGCACGGCACCCGTGATCCCCGGCACGAGGAGTGCCGGGGCCGCGAGTACACCGAAGACGGTCATCAGGTACGTGAGCTGGTTGGGCGTGACCCTGGTGTTCACCAGGTAGCGGTCGACCCGCAGGGACACCTCGCGCATGTAGAGGCGTCCCATCCAGTGCTCACCGCTGCGCCGGTCCTTCACCCCCGCGGGGTGAACGACGGGGCGGAGTTCAGCTACCGATGGCCTTGACATAGTCGGCGTATGTGTCCTTGATCTGTTCGGTGTTCAGGTCGAGGTGTTCGAGGATGGTGTAGCGGCCGGGCCGGGTCTCCGGGGCGAACTCGACGGCCTTGACGAACTCGTCCGTGGTGAAGCCGATCTCGTCCGGCAGCACGGGCAGCCCGTGCCGGCGCAGCACCCCGGCCATGTACGCCGACTCCTCGTGCGCCCCGCGCAGCCACATCGCGAAGGCCGCGCCGAGTCCGCACTGCTCGCCGTGGGCGGCGGCCCGCTTCGGGTAGAGCAGGTCGAAGGCGTGGTTGATCTCGTGGCACGCCCCGGAGGACGGCCGCGAGTCGCCCGACACCGACATGGCGATGCCGCTGAGGACCAGCGCCTCGGCGAGCACCTGGAGGAAGGCGTTGTCCCCGATGCCGCCCGGGTGCCGCAGCACGGCCTCGCCGGCCTGGCGGGCCATGGCCGCGGCGAGGCCGTCGATCCGCTCGCCCTTGACGCGATTGGCCAGCTCCCAGTCGGCGATCGCCGAGATGTTGGAGACGGCGTCGCCGATGCCGGCGCGGACGAAGCGGACCGGGGCCTCACGGATGACGTCCAGGTCGATGACGACCGCGATCGGGTTCGGCACGCCGTAGGAGCCGCGGCCGGCGTCGTTGTCGAGGGTGGCGACCGGCGAGCACAGGCCGTCGTGCGCGAGGTTCGTGGGCACGGCGACCAGGGGCAGGCCGACACGTGCCGCGGCGAACTTGGCGCAGTCGATGATCTTGCCGCCGCCGAGTCCGACGACCGCGTCGAAGTGGCCGGCCTTTATGTCGCTCGCCAGCCGGACCGCGTCGTCCAGGGTGCCGCCGCCGACCTCGTACCAGGTGGCGCCGGGCATGCTCGGCGAGATGCGCTCGCGCAGCCTGGCGCCGGAGCCGCCGCTGACGGCGACGGCGAGGCGGCCGGAGTGCGAGATGCGCTCGTCGGCGAGGACGCACGCCAGGTCGTCGAGGGCACCCGGCCGGATGTCCACGACGAGCGGGGAGGGGATCAGCCGGGTCAGTACTGGCACGCGATCTCCCGTCCGCGGGCGAGATCGTCATGGTTGTCGATCTCCACCCACTTGACGTCGCCGATCGGCGCCACGTCGATACGGAAGCCGCGGTTCACCAGCTCCTGGTAGCCGTGCTCGTAGAACTGCTGCGGGTCGGTCTCCCAGACGGCCTTGAGGGCGTCGGCCAGCTCGGGGGCCGCGTCGCCCTCGATGAGGGTGACGCCGATGTACTCGCCCGTGGCCTCGGCGGGATCCATCAGCTTGGTGATCCTCGTCATGCCCTTCTCGGGGTCGACGACGACCTTCATCTCCTCGTCGGCGAGGTCCTTCACCGTGTCCAGGGCGAGGATGATCTTCTTGCCGTCGCCGCGGGCGGCGAGCAGCGTCTTCTCGACGGAGACCGGGTGGACGGTGTCGCCGTTGGCGAGGATCACGCCGTCCTTGAGGGCGTCACGTCCGCACCACAGGGAGTAGGCGTTGTTCCACTCCTCGGCCTTGTCGTTGTCGATGAGAGTGAGCTTGAGGCCGTACTTCGCCTCCAACGCCTCCTTGCGCGCGTACACGGCCTCCTTGCGGTAGCCGACGATGACCGCGACCTCGGTGAGCCCGATCTCGGCGAAGTTGCCGAGGGTGAGATCGAGAACCGTGGGTTCGCCCTCTATGCCCGCGGGACCCACCGGCACCAGCGCCTTGGGAAGGCTGTCGGTGTAGGGGCGCAGACGCCGTCCGGCGCCGGCCGCCAGCACGAGGCCGATCATGCGGGTTCTCCTTCATCGTGTACGGCGGGCGCGCCGCCCTTGTGGGCGGACACCCAGAAGCGGATGCTCTCGACGAGCACCACCAGGGCCACGGCCACGGCGAGGACCGTGAGCGCGACCGTGAACTGCGAGGCGGTGAGCAGCGCGGCGAGGACGGTGACGAGCAGCGTCCGTCCCTCGTGCCCCCCGATGGAACGCACCAGCCAGGCGGGGGGCGCTCCGGCGTTGCCGCGGATGCGGTACACCGTGTCGTAGTGATGGTAGGCGACCGCCGACACCAGCCCGAAAGCCGCGGGAAGGGCCCCGTTCACGTCCGCCTTGGCCGCGAGGGCGAGGACGGTGCCGTATTCCGCGGCGCGGAACAGCGGCGGGACGAGCCAGTCGAGGGCGCCCTTGAGGGGCAGTGCGACGGCGGCGGCCGAGGTGAGCGCGTAGAGGGCCGCCGCGGCGACCGGCAGCGCGCTGCCGTAGGGCTCGAGCGCCGCCGCGAGGACCACCAGGGCCGCGCCGGGCACGGCGACCAGGACGCGGGCACCGAACGGCGGCTTGGCGGGGAGCTTGCGCAGCACCCGCGCGAGGGCCTCGGCGACCGGTCCGCTGTCCGCGAGGTCCGCCAGCGCCCGCGCCGCCCGGTCGGTCCGCCGGGCCTTACGGGTCAGGGAGCGCAGCACGCGGCCCGCCGTGGTGTACGTCGCCGCGAAGGCACAGCCGATGAGCAGCGCGTAAAAGGTGATGCGCGGGGTCGTGACCGCCGTCAGCACGGCGATCATCGCCCAGCGCTCGCCGATCGGCAGGACGATCATGCGGCGCACCCAGACCGTCCAGCCGACGCTGTCGAGCTTGTCGGAGAGGGCGGCGGTGGGACTGGTGTTGGCGGTGGCGTCGTGGTTGGCCTCGTTGAAGGAGAAGTCCACGACGTGCCGGCAGGTCTGCAGGACCATGGCGCCGAGGGCGAGGGCCCACACGTCGTCACCGCCGCGGGCGGCGCCGAGGGCGAGGCCGGCGTAGTAGGCGTACTCCTTGGCCCGGTCGAAGGTGGCGTCGAGCCAGGCGCCGAGCGTGGAGTACTGCAGGGAGTAGCGGGCGAGCTGGCCGTCGGTGCAGTCCAGCACGAAGGAGGCGATGAGCAGGACGCCGGCCGCGACGAAGCCGCCGCGGGTGCCGGTGGCCGCGCAGGCCGCCGCTATGAGGGCGGTGAGCAGCGAGGCGGTGGTGACCTGGTTCGGGGTCAGGCCGCGACGGGCGCACCAGCGGGCGATGTAGCGGGAGTACGGGCTGATGCAGTAGGTGGTGAAGAACCCGTCGCGGGACTTCACGGCCGACTTCAGGCGTACGGCCTCGTCGTCGACGTCCGCCACCGCCTGCCGGGCCTCGTTGCGGGCCTGCGGATCGGCGGGGACGGTGGCGACGAGGCTGCCCAGTTCGGGACGGTGCACGTCGGTGCCGTCCGCGTCGAGGGCGGTGAGGATGCGGTCGGCGAGGCTGTCGACCAGGGTGGTGCCGCCGCCGGCGGAGTTCTCGCGGGCCATCGCCCGGGTCAGGGCCTGGCGGCCGGCGGGCTGTGCGGTGACGGCGCCCGGGATCGCGGCGAGCGGGAAGCGGGGGTCGGTGAGGCCGAGGCGCAGCGCGTGCACGTGCCCCACGAACCGGGCGTCGACCAGCGCGACCCGTTCGTCGCCCGGCACGCCGGCGAGCAGGGTCTCGGCCTCGGCGGTGTCGGACGCGGTCCGCACGTCGAAGCCGAGGGAGCGCAGATCACCCTCGATCGACGAACCGGGGACCGGCTGACCGGTGAGGATGGCGGTCGGCAACCGAACTCACTCCCTGGGTACCGACGCGTCCGCGCCGGTGCTGTCACGTGGTGGGGGCGTCGCGCCGGTGGCTCCCGGGCGGCATTGTCGGCAGAGGCTATCGGATGCCGGGAAGGCCGCGTTCACCACCCGTTCGGCAGATCGATCGACGTGGTTCGCACCAGCCGCCGCCGCGATCATCATCGTGGATCCGGGGCCGGGCCCACAAACCGCGCTCCTCAGACCGGACATCGGGGACATTGCGGCGGGCCTGGTCGTGGCGCCCCTTAGGGTGGGCGACCATGACTTGGCTGATCACCGGCGGGGCCGGCTACATCGGGGCCCATGTGGCCAGGGCCATGACCGATGCCGGGGAGCGCGTCGTCGCACTCGACGATCTCTCGGCCGGGGTGCCCGCGCGGCTGCCGTCCGGCGTCCCCCTCGTGACGGGCTCGTCACTCGACGGGGGCCTGCTGAAGCGGGTGTTCGCCGAGCACGGCGTGACGGGTGTGGTGCATCTCGCGGCGCGCAAGCAGGTCGCGGAGTCCGTGGCGCAGCCGACGCGGTACTACCGGGAGAACGTCGGCGGTCTGGCGACCCTGCTGGACGCGGTCGCCGGGGCGGGCGTCGAGCGCTTCGTGTTCTCCTCGTCGGCGGCGGTGTACGGGGATCCGGGTGTGGATCTCATCACGGAGGACACGCCCTGCGCCCCGGTGAACCCGTACGGCGAGACGAAACTCGCCGGGGAGTGGCTGGTGCGGGCGGCGGGCCGGGCACACGGGATCTCCACCGTATGTCTGCGCTATTTCAACGTGGCGGGCGCCGCGGCGCCGGAGCTGGCCGACACGGGCGTCTTCAACATCGTCCCGATGGTCTTCGACCGGCTCACCCGCGACGAGGCACCGAGGATCTTCGGCGACGACTACCCGACCCCGGACGGCACCTGCGTCCGTGACTACATTCACGTCGCCGACCTGGCCGAGGCGCATCTCGCGGCGGCCCGGCGGCTCGCCGCGGGAAACGCCGCGGGCGATCTGACGGTCAACATCGGCCGCGGCGAGGGCGTCTCGGTCCGCGAGCTCATCTCGGTCATCGGCGAGGTCACCGGCGACCGCCGGCCACCGCTCGTCGAGGAGCGCCGCCCCGGGGACGCGCCGCGAGCGGTGGCCGCTGCGGACCGGGCGGCCGCGGAGCTCGGCTGGACCGCACGGCGCGGGGTGCGCGAGATGGCTGAGTCGGCCTGGCGGGGCTGGCTGCTGCACCACGGCTCCTGACGGGTGGCGCCGGTCCGTCCCGCGGCGTGACGAGTGCTCCATCCGAGTTCCCCAGCCGCTGCCCGACACTCTGACCTGCGCATCGTTTGCCCAGGTCAGGGCACATGACAACGGTGTTCAGTGCCGCGTTGCACATACCCCCTCCCCGTAGTTCACTGGGGGCCGGACACCGACCAGGGCGGACACAGGAGGGCTGTTTCCATGGGGGCTGGGCACGATCACGGGCACGCGCACGGCGCTGCGGCCGGCGGTACGGCGACCTCGGCGTACCGGGGCAGGCTGCGGATCGCGCTGGCGATCACGCTCGGCATCGTCGTCGTCCAGATCGTCGGTGGCCTCCTCGCCGACTCGCTCGCCCTCGTCGCGGACTCCGCGCACATGGCGACGGACGCCCTGGGCCTGGGCATGGCGCTGCTCGCGATCCACTTCGCCGGCCGCCCGCCCAGCGACCAGGCCACGTTCGGCTACGCCCGGGCCGAGATCCTCGCCGCCCTGGCCAACTGCCTGCTGCTGCTCGGGGTCGGCGGTTACGTCGTGTACGAGTCGGTTCAGCGCTTCATCACGCCGGCGGACACGGAGGGCCGGCTCGCCATCGTGTTCGGTGTG
Organism: Streptomyces sp. NRRL S-455; assembly: GCF_000717875.1. GTDB lineage: Bacteria > Actinomycetota > Actinomycetes > Streptomycetales > Streptomycetaceae > Streptomyces. The sequence continues at coordinate 116,535 of NZ_JOCT01000017.1, read as the reverse complement.
ATCGGACTCGTCGCGAACATGGTGTCGCTGGCGCTGCTGATGCGCGGCCAGAAGGAGAGCCTGAACGTGCGGGGCGCCTTCCTGGAGGTCGCGGCGGACGCCCTGGGTTCGGTCACCGTGATCGTCTCGGCCGGTGTGATCATGCTCACCGGCTGGCAGGCCGCCGACCCCATCGCCTCGCTCGTCATCGCGCTGATGATCGTGCCGCGCACCGTGAAGCTGCTGCGCGAGACGTTGAACGTGCTGTTGGAGGCGGCGCCCAAGGGTGTCGACATGGCGGAGGTACGGGCCCACATCCTGGCGACCGACGGGGTGGAGGACGTCCATGACCTGCACGCGTGGACGATCACGTCCGGCATGCCGGTGCTGTCGGCGCACGTGGTCGTCAGCTCGGACGTGCTGAGCGCGATCGGGCACGAGAAGATGCTCCACGAGCTCCAGGACTGCCTCGGCGGCCACTTCGACGTCGAGCACTGCACTTTCCAGCTGGAGCCGAGCGGGCACGCGGAGCACGAGGCGCACCTCTGTCACTGACGGGACTTGTGAGGTGCCCGGGACTGGTGGGGCGCATGGAGATGCGAGTGCGCCGGGGGACGCAGCGCTACGGCGCACGTCCGTCACCCTGCCCCTCCCCGCACCGGCAGGGACGATTTCCTGTCCACCCGGCCGGGCACGATCAGCTCCTGGGTGCCTCTTCCGATGTCCGAGCGGCGCCGTCCGCCCTCCGCGCCGTCGCGTGGGACATGCGGACGCGCCGCGAAGTGCCGGGAGTGCCGGATTCGTACGGCAGACTTGGGGCGCGAAGACCGATGTGAAGGATGGGTATGCCGATCACACCTGCCACCGCGACGCACAACCCGTCGAACGGCACCGCAGACGCGATTTTGCTGGAACTGGTCGACGAGGACGGCGTGACGATCGGCACCGCGGAGAAGCTCGCCGCCCACCAGCCGCCCGGAAAGCTGCACCGCGCGTTCTCCGTGTTCCTCTTCGACGAGTACGGCCGGCTGCTGCTCCAGCAGCGGGCGCTGGGCAAGTACCACTCCCCCGGTGTGTGGTCGAACAGCTGCTGCGGCCACCCCTACCCGGGCGAGGCGCCCTTCGCGGCCGCGGCGCGGCGGACCTTCGAGGAGCTCGGCGCGTCGCCGTCCCTGCTGGCGGAGGCGGGCACGGTCCGCTACAACCACCCGGACCCGGAGTCCGGGCTGGTGGAGCAGGAGTACAACCATCTCTTCGTCGGCATGGTGCAGGCGGTGCTGCGGCCGGATACGGAGGAGGTGGCGTCGACGGCCTTCGTGACCCCGCCCGAGCTGGCGGAGCGGCACGCCAAGGAGACCTTCTCGTCCTGGTTCATGACCGTCCTGGACGCGGCCCGACCGGCGATCAGGGAACTGACGGGTTCGTCAGCCGGCTGGTGACGACGCCTCGACGGGGTCGCCTCAGGGGTAGCGCACGGGTTTGAGCGGCAGGGCGGCCCAGATCACCTTGCCGCCGCTCGCGGTGTGCTCGACCTCGCACATGCCGCCCGCTTCCCGGGTGACCTCGCGCACCAGCAGCAGTCCGCGGCCGCCCGTACGGCCGTGGTCGGTCTCCAGCGCGGTGGGCCGGTAGGGGTGGTTGTCCTCCACGGACACGCGCAGCCACTCGGCCCCGACGGCCACCTCGACGGCGATCGTCGGCGACAGCACGGCCGCGTGCTTCACGGCGTTCGTCACCAGCTCAGAGACGATCAGCAGCAGTCCCTGGGCGAGGTCGTCCGAGACCGGCACACCCTGACGCAGCAGCAGGTCCCGTACGGCGTGACGCGCCTGTGGGACCGAGGCGTCGACCGCCGGAGCGGTGAAGCGCCAGACCCCCTCGTACGGCAGCGGATGCGCGGGCCCGGGGCCGAGGGGCGCCGCGCCGCCCTCTGGGCGTGGGCCGGACCCGCGCCCCTCATCGTCCATCGTCCGGTCGCCACCCTCGCGCTCGATAGTCGCCACCTCTCGAGTGTTGGTAACGATGCGCTCCGAACCCCCGGACTGAACAGAAGTCAGCAACTATCGAGCACTTCTGACCGTTGGCGTATGACACGGTCAGTTGTGGGACTGGTCCTGCCCCTGTTGTGCCGTCTCGGCGAACTATTCGGGTTGTACGGGTTTGACCGCGGGATAGCATCCGGCGCATGGAGCCGCAACTGCTGTACCGCGTGACCGACTCGGTCGCGACCGTCGTCATACGCCATCCGGAGAAGCGCAACGCCATGACGGCGGCGATGTGGCGTTCCCTGCCGCCGATGCTTCAGACCCTGGCGGCCGATCCGGCCGTGCGGGCGCTGGTGCTCACCGGGGAGGGCGGGACGTTCTGCGCAGGGGCCGACATCTCGACGCTGCGGGGCTCGCCGGAGGAGGCGCAGCGACTGGCCGTGGCGGCCGAGGAAGCGCTCGCCGCGTTTCCGAAGCCGACACTGGCGGCGGTGCGCGGGCACTGTGTGGGCGGCGGGGCACAGCTGGCGGCGGCCTGCGATCTGCGGTTCGCCGAGGAGGGGGCGCTGTTCGGCGTCACGCCCGCGAAGCTCGGCATCGTGTACCCGGCGTCCTCGACCAGGCGGCTGGTGTCCCTGGTGGGACCGGCCACCGCCAAGTACCTTCTGTTCTCAGGCGAGTTGATCGACGCGGGGCGGGCGCTGCGCAGCGGCCTGGCCGACGAGGTGCTGCCCCGGGGCGAACTCGGAAAGCGCGTCACCGAGTTCACGCGGATCCTGGTGTCCCGCTCGCAGCTGACGCAGGCGGCGGCGAAGGAGTTCGCGGACGGGCGTACGGACCGGGACGCGCACTGGGCCGGGCAGGCGCGCGCGAGCGGCGACACCGCGGAGGGGGTCGCCGCGTTCCTGGAGCGCAGGCAGCCGCGGTTCGGCTGGAGTGTGCCTACGTCAGCATGACGTCGGCGTGCGAGCGGAGCAGTTCGACGAGGTGCGCGGGCGCCTTCTCGGGTGATCCGGCGTCGTAGGGCGGCTGCGGGTCGTACTCGGTGGCCAACTGGACCATCTGTGCGTGGTCGTCGCCGGCGATCCGGCCGAGCAGGGTCAGTCCCATGTCGATGCCGGAGGAGACGCCGGCCGCGGTGACGTACTTGCCGTCGGTGACGACCCGCTCCCCCGTGGGCTCGGCGCCGAAGCGCCTCAATTGCTCCAGTGTCAGCCAGTGCGAGGTGGCGCGGCGGCCCCGGAGCAGTCCGGCGGCGGCGAGCAGCAGGGATCCGGTGCACACGGACGTCGTCCAGGTGCTGGCGGCGTCGGCGGTGCGCAGCCAGTCCAGCAGGGGTGCGTGTTCCATCAGCGACTCCTGGCCGGGGCCGCCGGGGACCACGACGATGTCGGGGTTCGGTACGTCGGTCAGGGTCCGGTCGGCGGTGAGCGCGAGGTTCCCGGTCTCGTTCCGTACGGGTCCGGCCTTCTCGGCGACGAAGACGGTCTCCGCGTCCGGGATACGGCCGAGGGTCTCGTACGGTCCCACGGCGTCGAGGGCGGTGAAACGGTCGAAGAGGACGATGGCGATCTGCATGAGGTCCTTCCGTCTGATCGGCGGGGTTCAGGGCGTGGTCGCCGGGCGGAAGCGGCGGCGGTACTCGGCCGGGGGCGTACCCAGGGCCTTGACGAAGGCACGGCGCATGGCTTCGGGGGTGCCGTAGCCGCTGGTGCGGGAGATCTCCTCGATGCCGTCGGCGGTGTCCTCCAGGAGGCGGCGGGCGTGTTCGAGGCGCACCCGGTCCACGTACCGGCCGGGCGTCATGCCGGTCTCGGACCGGAAGGCGCGGGTGAAGTGGCGGGGCGACAGGCGGGCGCGGGCGGCCAGCGACTCGACGGAGAGGTCGGCGTCGGGGCGGTCGGTGATGAACCGCTGGATCTCCCTCAGGGGTTCACGGTGTGCGGTCTGGGCGGCGAGCTGGACGCTGAACTGCGCCTGGTTCCCGGGCCGGCGCAGGAACACCACCAGGTGGCGGGCGATGGTGAGGGCGGCCTCCCGGCCCAGGTCCTCCTCGACGAGAGCGAGGGCGAGGTCGATGCCGGCGGTGACACCGGCCGAGGTGGCGATGGGGCCGTCGCGTACGTACACGGGGTCGGGGTCGATCTCGGCGGCCGGGTGGTCACGGGCGAGCTGGTCGCAGTACGCCCAGTGGGTCGTGGCCCGACGGCCGTCCAGCAGGCCGGCCTCGGCGAGCACGGCCGCCCCGGTGCACACGGAGACCAGCCGGCCGGCCCCCGGCCCGTGCTCGCGCACCCAGTCGACCAGGCGCGGGTCGGGCGCCAGGGAGCCGGTGCCGCCGGGCACGAGAAGGACGTCCGGGGCGGGCGCGGTGGCCAGGGACGTGTCGGGGACCAGGGTCAGGCCGCTGGTCGTCCGCACCGGAGCACCGTCGAGGGAGGCCGTGCGGATCCGGTACGCCCCCGGGGAGAGCAGCTCCGCGCCGGCGAAGACCTCCACGGGTCCGGTGACGTCGAGACTCTGCACGCCGTCGAAGAGGACGGCGAGTACGGTGCGCTGGGCCATGCCGTCGATTCTTCGCGGGCGCGGAGTGTGGCCGCAATGACGACTTCCCCACCTTTCCTGCCATGGGATGTGCGGGTGGGGGAGCATCCGGGGCCGGGGAGTCGTGTCCGGCCGTGACGCATGGTGAGGCGTTGGTGAGGTACCCGGTCTCTCCCGGCCGGTGCGGTCGGGGAGGAGAAAGGGGAGTTACGTGTTCCGTGCTATCGCAGATGTGCTGCGTCAGATCGGCGGCGCCATCGCCACCGTCGTGACACTGCCTTTCCGGGCCCTGGCCCGGCTCTTCGGCGGGGCTTCGTCCACCACCCGCAGCCGCAGGGTCTGATCGGGGTCACTTCCGACGTGCCGGGTGCCGCCCTGGCCCCCGGGTGTCGGTGTCACCTGCCACAATTGCCGCGCAACCTCAGTGGAGAAGGCGGTACGGGACGTGACGACACCCGGGTCCCTCGAAGTAGGGTCCATCGAAGGCAGGATCGCCGGGGAACTCGGCGTACGGGAGCGGCAGGTCAGGGCCGCCGTGGAACTGCTCGACGGCGGTTCTACGGTGCCCTTCATCGCCCGCTACCGCAAGGAAGCGACCGAGATGCTCGACGATGCGCAGCTGCGCACGATCGAGGAGCGGCTGCGCTATCTGCGGGAGCTGGAGGAGCGCCGGACCGCGATCCTGGAGTCGGTGCGCGAACAGGGCAAGCTCACCGAGGAGCTGGAGGCACGTATCCGGGGCGCCGAGACCAAGGCGCGTCTGGAGGACATCTACCTCCCGTACAAGCCCAAGCGGCGCACCAAGGCGCAGATCGCCCGCGAGGCCGGTCTCGAGCCGCTGGCGGAGGGGCTGCTCGGCGATCCGTCGGTGGATCCCCTCGCCGCGGCCGCCGCGTTCGTCGACGCCGACAAGGGCGTGGCCGATCCGCAGGCCGCCCTCGACGGTGCCCGGGCGATCCTCACCGAGCGGTTCTCGGAGGACGCCGACCTGATCGGCGAGCTGCGCGAGCGCATGTGGGTGCGTGGGCGGCTGGCCGCCAAGGTGCGGGACGGCAAGGAGGAGGCGGGGGCGAAGTTCGCCGACTACTTCGACTTCGCCGAGCCGTTCACCGAGCTGCCCTCGCACCGCGTCCTCGCCATGCTGCGCGGCGAGAAGGAAGAGGTCCTCGACCTCGTTCTGGAGCCCGAGGAGCCGACCGACGGCCCGTCGTCGTACGAGGGGATCGTGGCCAACCGGTTCGGGATCGCCGACCGGGGCCGCCCCGCCGACAAGTGGCTGACGGACACGGTCCGCTGGGCGTGGCGCACCCGCATCCTCGTCCACCTCGGCATCGATCTGAGGCTGCGGCTGCGCACGGCCGCCGAGGACGAAGCGGTGCGGGTGTTCGCGGCGAACCTGCGCGACCTGCTGCTCGCGGCTCCCGCGGGCACGCGCGCCACGCTCGGTCTGGACCCCGGCTTCCGTACGGGTGTGAAGGTCGCCGTGGTCGACGCGACCGGCAAGGTCGTCGCCACGGATGTCATCCATCCGCACGTCCCCGCCAACCGGTGGGACGAGGCGATCGCCAAGCTGGCCCGGCTCGCGAAGGAGCACGCGGTCGAACTGATCGCGATCGGCAACGGCACGGCGTCGCGCGAGACCGACAAGCTCGCCGGGGAACTGATCACCAAGCACCCGGAGCTGAAGCTCACGAAGGTGATGGTGTCGGAGGCCGGCGCGTCCGTGTACTCGGCGTCGGCCTTCGCCTCGCAGGAACTGCCCGACATGGACGTCTCGCTGCGCGGCGCCGTGTCGATCGCCCGGCGTCTGCAGGACCCGCTGGCCGAGCTGGTGAAGATCGACCCGAAGTCGATCGGTGTCGGCCAGTACCAGCACGACCTGTCCGAGGTGAAGCTGTCGCGTTCGCTGGACGCGGTGGTGGAGGACTGTGTGAACGGCGTGGGCGTGGACGTCAACACGGCGTCGGCCCCGCTGCTCTCCCGCGTCTCCGGCATCACCTCGGGGCTCGCCGAGAACATCGTGGCGCACCGGGACGCGAACGGCCCGTTCACGTCCCGGGGTGAGCTGAAGAAGGTGACACGGCTGGGCCCGAAGGCGTACGAGCAGTCCGCGGGCTTCCTGCGGATCCGCGGCGGTGACGACCCGCTGGACGCGTCCAGTGTGCACCCGGAGGCGTACCCGGTGGTCCGGCGCATGGTGAAGACGACGGGGCAGGAGGTGGCCGGTCTCATCGGCAACACCTCTGTGCTGCGTTCGCTGAAGCCGCAGGACTTCGTGGACGAGACGTTCGGTCTGCCGACCGTCACCGACATCCTCAGGGAGCTGGAGAAGCCCGGACGCGACCCGCGCCCGGCGTTCAAGACGGCCGCCTTCAAGGAGGGCGTCGAGAAGATCTCCGACCTGTCGTCCGGGATGGTCCTGGAGGGCGTGGTGACGAACGTCGCCGCCTTCGGGGCGTTCGTCGACGTGGGTGTCCACCAGGACGGCCTGGTGCACGTCTCCGCGATGTCGAAGACCTTCGTCAAGGACCCGCGGGACGTGGTCAAGCCCGGCGACATCGTCAAGGTGAAGGTGCTCGATGTCGACATCCCGCGCAAGCGGATCTCGCTGACACTGCGACTGGACGACGAGGCGGCCCCGCAGGGACAGGGCGGCGGTTCCGGCGAGCGCCGGCAGCGCGGCGGGCGTCCGCCGCAGCAGCGGCAGGGCGGCGGGCGCGGCGGCCAGGGCGGCGGTTCGCGTCAGGCGCCGCCGCCGGCCAACAGTGCGATGGCCGATGCTCTGCGCCGGGCCGGGTTGGTGGATCCCAAGGGTGGCAAGCGCTGACGGCGTTGCCGGGGAAGGCCGTGGGGAGCTGCGGGTCCGTTGTGGCTGGTCGCGCAGTTCCCCACGCCCCTGAAAGAGGCGCTTCGCGCCCTTTCCACCATGGGCCCCGCCTGACGGCCCGTCAGCGCTCGGTGACCTTGCCGTCCGTCACCTCCAGGCGGCGGGTCACATGTACGGCGTCCAGCATGCGGCGGTCGTGGGTGACCAGCAGCAGGGTGCCTTCGTAGGAGTCGAGGGCCGACTCCAGCTGCTCGATGGCGGGCAGGTCGAGGTGGTTGGTCGGCTCGTCGAGGACGAGGAGGTTGACGCCCCGGCCCTGGAGGAGCGCCAGGGCGGCTCGGGTGCGTTCGCCCGGGGAGAGCGTGGCCGCGGGGCGCAGGACGTGGTCGGTCTTGAGGCCGAACTTGGCCAGCAGGGTGCGGATCTCGACCGGTTCGGTGTCGGGGACGGCCGCGCGGAAAGCGTCGAGCAGCGTTTCCTGACCGTAGAACAGCTTGCGGGCCTGGTCGACTTCGCCGAGCAGGACGCCCGAGCCGAGAGCGGCGTGCCCGGCGTGGAGCGGGACACGGCCGAGCAGGGCGGCGAGCAGCGTGGACTTTCCGGCGCCGTTCGCGCCTGTCACCGCGACCCGGTCCGCCCAATCGATCTGGAGGGAGACCGGGCCGAGCACGAAGTCACCGCGGCGCACCTCGGCGTCCCGCAGGGTCGCCACGACCGCGCCCGAGCGGGGCGCGGAGGCGATCTCCATGCGCAGTTCCCACTCCTTGCGGGGCTCCTCGACGACCTCCAGGCGCTCGATCATGCGCTGGGTCTGCCGGGCCTTCGCGGCCTGTTTCTCGCTGGCCTCGCTGCGGAACTTGCGGCCGATCTTGTCGTTGTCGTTGCCCGCCTTGCGGCGCGCGTTCCTCACGCCCTTGTCCATCCAGGCGCGCTGCGTCTGGGCCCGGTCCTGGAGGGCGGCCTTCTTGTCGGCGTACTCCTCGAACTCGTCGCGGGCGTGCCGGCGGGCGACCTCCCGCTCCTCCAGGTACGCCTCGTAGCCACCCCCGTAGAGGTTGATCTGCCGTTGCGCGAGGTCGAGTTCGAGGACCTTGGTGACGGTGCGGGTGAGGAACTCGCGGTCGTGGCTGACGACCACGGTCCCGGCGCGCAGGCCGCTCACGAAGCGTTCGAGGCGCTCCAGGCCGTCCAGGTCGAGGTCGTTGGTCGGCTCGTCGAGGAGGAAGACGTCGTAGCGGGACAGGAGCAGGGAGGCGAGTCCGGCCCTGGCCGCCTGGCCGCCGGACAGGGACGTCATCGGCTGGTCCAGGTCGACCGCGAGGCCGAGGGAGTCCGCGACCTCCTCTGCGCGTTCGTCGAGGTCGGCGCCGCCGAGGCCGAGCCAGCGCTCCAGGCTCGTGGCGTAGGCGTCGTCGGCTCCGGGCGCCTGGTCGACCAGCGCCTGGGTCGCCTCGTCCATCATCCCCTGGGCCTCCGCGACGCCGGTACGACGGGCCAGGAACGCGCGGACGGTCTCGCCGGGCCGGCGCTCCGGCTCCTGCGGCAGGTGGCCGACGGTGGCGGTCGGCGGGGACAGGCGCAGCTCTCCCTGTTCGGGCGCGGTGAGTCCGGCGAGCATCCTGAGCAGGGTGGACTTGCCCGCACCGTTGGCTCCGACCAGACCGATCACGTCGCCGGGCGCGACGACGAGGTCGAGGCCGGTGAACAGGGAACGGTCGCCGTGGCCGGCGGCGAGGTTCTTGGCGACGAGGGTGGCAGTCATCAGGTCGCTGATCCTAATGGCCGCAGCGAGCGGTTCGCGTACCGGCTTTCCGTACCCGTTCTCACCGGCGTACGGCCGTCACCAGCACGCTCGTGGAGCTGCGTGCCACCAGGTACGACCGTCCTTTCACCGCCCTGGCGTCGAGGACGATGCGGTGGCGGCCCGGTTCGAGGACGCCGTCGAAGATCTCGTGGGTGTGGGGGCGGGCGAGCCGGTCGAGGCGGTACGCGGTGAGCGTGACCCGGCAGGCGGAGGTGACGTCGACGTCCGCCGTCCCGCCGTCCGCGGTCAGGCCGGTGAGACGGCGCCGCTCGACCGGGCCGCGGTCCAGGGCCTGTTCGATCTGGGCGACGAGGAGGGGGACGATCGGGGCGAGTCCGTCGACGTGGGCGACCGGGACGCGGGCGTTTGCGAAGGCGCGGCGGACGGCGGCACGTTCCCGCTCGCCGATGCCGGGGCCGAAGGCGACGGCGTCGTAGCCGCGCAGTTCGTCGGCGGGCACCGCGTCGGCGTCATGGGCGATGTCGGCGCCGACGCCGATGCCGCGCAACGCCGCGGCGAGCCTGGCCAGGACGGCGACGCGGGCGCCGATCAGCAGGACTCTGCGCCGGGTGTCCGGGGCGGAGCCGTCGAGCAGGGCGCTCAGTGCCGCGCGGTACTCGGCACCGCGGAAGCGGAAGGGACCGATGCCGTGGTAGCCGTTGAGGTCCAGGTCGGCGTGTTCACCGGTCTGCCAGGCGAAGTCGCGCCAGAGGAAGTCCTCGCCGTCCCGGAGGATGACCGCGGTGACGGCACCGCAGGCCAGGTCCTCGCACTCGGGACAGCCGTAGACGACGTACCGGCCGCCCGGCAGTGGGGCCGGGCTCTCCAGGAGCAGGCTGCGGACCTGGTCGGTGAAGATCGCGGGTGGTACGTCGGAGGCGAGCGGGGAGACCGCGTCGAGGTCGGAGAGCTGGAACAGCAGCGGGCGTCCGTCGACGATGAAGTCCACGAAGTCCCGGTGGACCTGGAAACCGCCGTCGGTGAGGACGCCGCCGGCCCGCGTGGCGGGAGCCAGGCCGAAGGTCGCGTACTCGGCACACATACGGTGAGTATTCCCACACCGCGCGTGATGTGAGCACGGCATGACACATTCCGCTACGGTCCGGGCATGGCGGGTGAGCGCGGTGACGAGATCGTGGTGGTCGGTGGCGGGGTCGTGGGGCTGACGACCGCGGTGGTTCTCGCCGAGCGCGGGCGGCGGGTGCGGGTGTGGACGCGGGATTCCGTCGAGGCGACCACCTCGGCGGTCGCGGGCGCGCTGTGGTGGCCGTACCGGATCGAGCCGGTCGCGTCGGCGCGGGCGTGGGCCTTGCGGTCGCTGGAGGTGTACCGGGAGCTGGCGGCGCGGTCCGGGCGGAGCGGCGTACGCATGGTCGAAGGGGTACTCGGCGAAACGCGTCTCGACGAGGTCGACGCGTGGCTGGCGGGGCGGGTGCCGGAGCTGCGCGCCACCTCGGCCGGGGAGTACCCGGGCACCGGGGTGCGGGCGCGGCTGCCGCTCATCGACATGCCGGCGCATCTGCCGTGGCTGCGGGAGCGGTTCGTGGCGGCCGGTGGCGTGGTCGAGGAGCGTACGGTGTCCTCGTTCGCGGGGGTCGGGGCACCGGTCGTGATCAACTGCACGGGCCTGGCCGCGAGGGAGCTGGTGCCGGACGAGTCCGTGACTCCCGTACGCGGGCAACTGGTCGTCGTCGAGAACCCCGGCATCGACACCTGGCTGGTCTCCTCGGACGCGGCCGGGGAGCACGCGTACATGTTTCCGCAGCCGGGCGGACTCGTCCTCGGCGGTACGGCGGAGGAGGACGCCTGGTCGCTGGAGCCGGACCCCGCGACGGCGGAGGCGATCGTACGCCGTTGCGCCGCGCTGCGGCCGGAGATCGCGGGGGCGCGTGTGCTGGCCCACCGGGTCGGACTGCGCCCCACCCGCCCGGCGGTGCGCCTGGACCGCGAGCCACTGCCGGACGGGCGCATGCTGGTGCACAACTACGGCCATGGCGGCGCGGGTGTGACGGTGGCCTGGGGGTGCGCGGAGGAGGCGGCCGGACTGGCACTCGCCTGAGAGGTCCGGACGGCCGCCCCACGGTTGTGGGCTGGGCGGCCGGGCCGGAATCCTGGCGGCTCCGGAGGCGTCCGGGCCTACGGCCCGGGCCGGCTTCCGGCTGACCACGCACGAGCCCGGGCCCATGGCCCAGGAGGCCGGAGGGGATCGGGGCGCCGGGTCCGGTTGGCCCGGGCGTTGATGCCGCGGCCGGGAGGCTGGTGCCCGGGGTCCGGCACCGACGCGGCGGGGCCGGGCGGCCCGGCTCGGAGAGCCGGGCCGCCCGGTTGCCGCTCAGTGCTTGCCGATCGGGTCGCCCTCCACGTCCGGGCCACGGCCCGGGCCGACGCGGAACTCGAAGTCGCCGTCGTACTTCTCATGTCCGGCGATGACGGCCTGTTCGACGGCCTCGGAGCCCATCTGCTCACGGACCATGACCGGATCGCGGCGCAGGTCGCGCATGAGAGCGACGCACATCAAGGTCATGACGACGACGAACGGGGCCGCCGCGAGAATCGTGAGGTTCTGCAGGCCGGTCAGGGCGTCGCCCTGACCGCTTCCGACGAGAAGCATGATCGCGGCCACCGCACCGGTGACCACGCCCCAGAACACCACCACGAACCGGCCGGGTTCGAGCGCGCCCCGCTGCGACAGGGTGCCCATGACGATCGACGCCGCGTCCGCGCCCGACACGAAGAAGATGCCGACGAGGATCATCACGAGCAGGCTCGTGACGGTCGCGACGGGGAACTGCTGGAGCACGTCGAAGAGCTGGCCCTCGGCGGTCGCCTCCTTGCCGAGCTGTCCGTCTTCCTGCATCTTCATCGCCGAGCCGCCGAAGATCGCGAACCAGATCAGGCTGACCGTGCTGGGCACGAGGATGACCCCGCCGATGAACTGCCGGATGGTCCGGCCCCGGCTGATCCGGGCGATGAACATGCCGACGAACGGCGTCCAGGAGATCCACCAGGCCCAGTAGAAGACCGTCCAGCTGCCGAGCCAGTCCGCGACTCCCTCCCCGCCGCTGGCCTCCGTACGGCCGGCCAGCTGCGGCAGGTCGCCGAGGTAGGCGAAGACGGAGGTCGGCAGCAGGTCGAGGACGATGATGGTCGGACCCGCCACGAACACGAACAGGGCGAGGATCAGCGCCAGCACCATGTTGGTGTTGGACAGCCACTGGATGCCCTTCTCCACACCGGAGACCGCGGACGCGACGAAGGCCAGGGTCAGCACCGCGATGATCGTGACGAGCAGCCCGGTGCTCACCTTGTCCATCCAGTTCAGCTCCTGCACACCGGAGCCGATCTGCAGCGCGCCCAGCCCCAGTGAGGCGGCGGAACCGAAGACGGTCGCGACGATCGCGAGGATGTCGATGACGCGGCCGGCGGCGCCGTTCGCGTGCTTCTTGCCGATGAGCGGGGTGAAGACGGCACTGATCGTCTGGCGCCGCCGCCTGCGGAAGGTGCTGTAGGCGATGGCGAGGCCCACCACCGCGTAGATCGCCCAGGGGTGGAGCGTCCAGTGGAAGAGGGTGGTGGCCATGGCCGTCTCCATGCGGTCCCCGGAGTCGGCCGGATTCGTGCCCGGCGGGGCCGTCGAGTAGTGGGAGAGCGGCTCGCTCACACCGTAGAACATCAGCCCGATGCCCATGCCCGCGCTGAACATCATCGCGACCCAGGAAACCGTGCGGAACTCGGGCTCCTCACCCTCCGCTCCCAGGTGGATACGCCCGTAGCGGCTGGCCGCGAGCCACAGGGCGAACACGACGAATCCGGAGGCGGCGAGCATGAACGCCCAGCCGCCGTTGTGCATCAGCCCGCTGAGCATGCTGGTGGAGACGCTCTCGAGCGAGTCGGTCGCCGTGGCACCCCAGATCACGAAGGCGAGGGTGAGCGCCGCCGTGACCCCGAAGACTATCCGGTCGGTTCTGGGCCGTTCCTGGCCGGGGAGGCCCGCTTCCGAACCCGGAAGCGTGCCTCCCGCAGGGGGGCTGTGATCGCTTGGTCGGTCGTTCGTCACAGGCGGCACCTTTCATTGGGACGTAGGAGGGACGTAAGTCCTCCGTAACGCCCCTACCACGTGTGGCGCAAATTCACCCCCCTCAACATTGCGTTTCGGGAACGGCTTCCGTCAGGTGGTACGTGGCCCGCGCGTCCAGCAACAGCGGGACGAGCGCCCGCAGGGACTGACGCAGAGGTACGAGCACGCCCTCGCCGTCCTTGCGTACGCGTACACCGTGCAGCGCGAGTTCGTCTCCGACGTCGTCGTACTGCGCGGGTGTGAGGCGGTAGCCGCAGGGCGGATTCTCGATCACGTCTGCCGGTTCGGGCGCGTCGTTGTCGGCGCCGCCGACGTAGACGGGGCCCGTGTCGGCCCAGCCCGTGAGCCGGGCCCTGCCCGTCGCCGCCCCGACCGCTCCGCGCCGCTGGTCCGCGTATGTGAACAGGCCCTTGAGCGCGTTCAGTTGGGACGTCACCCGACGTCGGTTGTTCAGCGCCTCGTCCTCCTTCTCCGCGTCGGTGAGCGGGTCCACGCGGCTCTCGATGAGCAGTCCGACCCCATGCTTCACACCGGACATATTGCGCAAAATGCGCTCCTGTCCGTCTCCGGCGACCTGCTTGACCGGCTCGCCCGTCACGGGGTCGGTCCAGATGCCGTAGGTGCCGGTCGAGTGTCCGCCCCGCCGCGCGGCGGGGCGGACGTACTTTTCGGACAGGGTCCTGGCCTCGTCATGCACCGCCTGGTGGGTGTTGAGGTTGCGCGGCCACAGGTCGAAGAGGTCCTTGTCGTAGTACGGGGGTGTGGCGCCGTACTCGTGCAGGTCGTACACGAGGTCGGGGCGCTGGTCGCGGATGAGCGCCGCCAGTGCCCGGCCTTCGGCGGTGCGCAGTGCGAGGTGGTCGCGGTTGATGTCGACGCCGTCACTGTTGCCGCGCGTGCCGGCGGCCCTGCCGTCGGGGTTGGCCGTGGGTACCACGAGGACCGTGGTGCGGTCCAGGAAGCGCCGGGTGCGGCTGTCGCGGGCGTACGCGAGATCGCGGATCGTGGTCAGGCACGCTTCCCGGCCGGAGGGTTCGTCGCCGTGCTGGCTGCAGACGAGCAGCACCTTGCTGGGTGTCGGCCGGGTGCCGATCCGGACGAGTTGCAGCGGGCGGCCCTGCTTGGTGGTACCGAAGCGGGTCATGGAGACGCGGCTGCTCGACCGGTCGACGGACTTGAGGAAGTCCTGCTCCTCGGGCTGGGTCGTCCAGCGCGCGCCCTGGGCCTGCTCGAAACCGGTGCGGGGCGGGGAGTCGGTGGTGGCCCGGGCCGGGACGGCGACCAGGGACGCGGCCAGGGCCGCGGCGGTCAAGGTGAGGGCGCGGACGCGGGTCACCGGCTTGCCTCCGGGACGCGGTGAGTGGTGCGCGGCTCCCGCACGCCGTCCAGGAAGCGGGCGTCAGGCGTGGTGAACACGGCACCCGTGGTGGCGCGGGCGAAGGCGGTGGCCCCGCCGACGAACGGCACACGCGCCGAGGTGCGGGACAGGTCGAGCTTGAGCCGGGGCTTGTCCGCGGGAGGGTCGATGAGGCCCTTGTCGGTGCCCGCCACGATCAGTGCCAGGCGGTGCCCCTTGGGCACGACATGGTCGGTCGCCGCCAGGTCGAGGGTGATCGTGTACCGCTTGCCCGGGGTGAGGGGGGCGCCCTTCAGGTCCGACGCGTGGTTGCCGAGGTCGGCCCAGCCGCGGCTGACGATCGTGTAGTCGACGCCGGTGGTCTTGGCCTTCGTCTCCTTGAAGCAGGAGCTGTCGCCGGCGGTGCTCGCACCCCAGCAGGTGCGGTCAGTGAGGGTCGTGATGCCTTCGTCGCCGTCGGCGTAGTCGCGGATGGTGGCGGGGCCGACGTCCACGAGGACGGCGGAGAGGTGGGCCGTCGGCGTGGAGGGCGTCGCGGTGACGGTGACCTCGGAGGCGCCGGACAGGCGCAGGTCGCGGCCGAGCGGCCCGGTGACGAAACCGGCCTTCTCCGGCGTCGACTTGTCGATCTGTGCGGCCCAGTCGCTCTCGCTCAGGTCCGGGCGGTCGGTGAAGGTCTCGGTGCCCTGGCCGCGGCGCAGGCCGAGGGTGCCGACACCGGGCAGGTTGCCGCGGTCGGGGCGCAGGGTGGCGGCCCGGGTGCCGTTCGGCGGCCAGACCTTCGAGGTCGTCCACTGGTCGGGGTGCCGTTCGATGTCGGCCATGGGCTCGCGGTCGATGCCGTTGTCGTAGCCCATGAGTTCGTGGTCGAACCAGCGGTGCAGGGTGTCGACCCAGGCGGCGCGGCGGAAGTCGAAGGGGTCGACGTGGCCGGTCTGGGAGAGCCAGATCTTGCGCTCGACGCCGTTCTTCGCGAGGGCGTCCCACCACTGGCCGACGTGCTTCATACGGACGTTGAGGTCCTGCATGCCGTGGACCAGGAAGACGCTGGCCTTGACCTTGCGCGCGGCCCTGACGTAGTCGCGTTCGGTCCACAGCGGCGTCCAGTCACCGGTGCGCGGGGCCCCGTCGACGAGCTTCTGCTGCACGGCGCCGCACCTGGCGCGGGCGTCGGGGCTGTTGACGTAGTCGGACAGCCACTCGGGGCCGGAGTCGTACAGTGGGGCGCCCTGCTGGAAGTAGTAGTCGTACCAGGAGGAGATGGCGCTGATCGGGACGATGGTCTTCAGGCCCTTGACGCCGGTCGCCGCGACGCCGTTGGCGATGGTGCCGTCCCAGCTCTTGCCGATCATGCCGGTCCGGCCGTTGGTCCAGCCGGCCTTGGCGCGAGTGGTGCCGGTGCGGGTGGTGTAGGCCTTGGCGCGGCCGTTCAGCCAGTCGACTACGGCCTTCGCGGACTGGATGTCGGAGCGGCCGCCGACGTCGACGCAGCCGTCCGAGCGGTTGGTTCCGGCCAGGTCGACGCCGACGACGGCGTAGCCGCGGGGCACGAAGTAGTTGTCGTAGAACAGCGGCATCTGTACGACGTCGCCGTCCGCGTCGTAGGTCTTCTTCTGGCTCTCGTTGCCGCGGCCGCAGCAGGAGTAGTACGGGCTGGCGTCCATGATGACGGGAATCTTGCGGCCCTGCCGGGCGGGCTCGCGGGGGCGGACGATGTCGACGGCGACCCGGTCGGCCTTTCCGTCGCGGTCGCCGTCCAGCCCGGTGTCCACCCAGACGGCCTCGCGGATGGCGTTCTCGTAGGAGTGGACGGGCTGGCTCCCGCGCGGGGCGGCGTGTGCCGCGGCCGGGGTGAGCAGCGTGGCCAACAGGGCGGCCGTGGCCGCCGTCGCGAGCGGTCTCCAGGTCGTGAAGCGCGTGCGTTTCGGCATGGCCGGACGCTACATCGGTCAACTCCTGTTCTGAAGAGGGCACCTGACGGACCGGCGTGTCCGGGGTGACCGCCGGAAGACAGGGGTCCATGTCGGCCGAATGGCGATCGTGTGACAGCGGTGTCCATGGACATGACCAGAGGCACCGGGGTCAATAGGCTTCGGGAAGACTTCGGGACCCTACGACTTGGAGCTTGCGTGCACCGCAGAATCATCGCGCCGGGAGCCCTGACGACGGCCGTTCTCCTGCTGGCGATCCCGGCATCGGCCGCGTCCCACTCCCCCGGCGCGCCGGGCATCGGCGACCCCTACTACCCGGCATACGGCAACGGCGGATACGACGTCTCCCACTACGACCTCCGACTGAAGTACCAGCCGGCCACGGACGAACTCGAGGGCACGGCGACCCTCGTGGCCCGGACCACGCAGGATCTGTCGCGGTTCAACCTGGACTTCCTGCTGGACGTCGGGGAGGTCCGCGTCAACGGCGCCAAGGCCTCGTTCCGGGCGTCGGCTGAGCACGAGCTGGAGATCACACCGAAGACCCCGCTGGCCAAGGGCACGCCCGTCACGGTGGTCGTGCGCTACCGCGGGGTTCCGTCGTCGAAACAGGCGTACGGCTTCACCAGCTGGCACCGCACCCCGGACGGCGGAGTCGCGGCGAACGAGCCCGAGGCGGCGGCGTGGTGGTTCCCGAGCAACGACCACCCCCTCGACAAGGCCACCTACGACGTGTCGGTGCTGGTCCCGGACGGCACGCAGGCCATCTCCAACGGCACGCTGCAGTCGACGAGTTCGCGACTCGGCTGGACCCGCTGGAACTGGCGCTCCGACAAGCCGCAGGCCACGTATCTCGCCACCCTCGCGGTCGGGAAGTTCGACATCACCACCGGCACGACCGAGAGCGGTATCCCGGTCCTCAACGCGTACAGCGAGGACCTGGGCGCGAACGCCGGCTCGGCCCGCGCGAGCCTCGAGCGGACCGGGGAGATCGCTGACTGGCTGACCGGGTACTTCGGCCCGTACCCCTACAACGCGCTCGGCGGATACGTGCCGAACACGACCACCGGGTACGCCCTGGAGACCCAGACCCGGCCGTTCTACAGCCCGCGCCAGTTCGCGAACGGGTCGAACGTGTCCGTCGTCGTCCACGAGCTGGCGCACCAGTGGTACGGGGACCTGGTGTCCCTCAAGCGCTGGAAGGACATCTGGATCAACGAGGGATTCGCCCGGTACGCGCAGTGGCTGTGGTCCGAGCACGAGGGCGAGGGCACGGCGCAGGAACTCGCCGACCACGTGTACGCCTCGCATCCGGCGGACGACCCGTTCTGGACGGTGAAGCCCGGCGACCCGGGCCCTGACAACCAGTTCGACACGGCGGTCTACGACCGGGGCGCGCTGGCCGTGCAGGCGCTGCGCAACGCGATCGGTGACGAGGCGTTCTTCGCGATCCTCAAGGGCTGGCCGCGCAAGTACGCCCACGGCAACGCGTCGGTCGCCGACTTCCGGCGGTACGCCGAGGAGGTCTCCGGCAAGCCCCTGGCCGCGCTGTTCGACACATGGCTGTTCCAGCCGTCCAAGCCGACGGCATCGGCGGCCCGGACGGCGTCCGTCGCGCAGGCCGGCGGCCCGGTGACGCGGCCGAAGTCGTGGAAGAAGATCGCGGCGACGAACGGCGTGCACGCGCACGCGGAGCGCGGGAACGGGGGGCACGTGCACTGACGCGCCCGGCGCCGGCACCCACGCCGAGCGCCTTCCAGCCCCTCGTTCTAGCTTGGGTGCATGCCGGGCATACGGAACATGGCGACCATCGAGGCACCGTCCATCCTGGGGCTACGCCCCACCGGCGTCGAGCAGCTCCCGGAGGCGCTGCTCGGTGCCGGGCTGGCCGAAGGGCTGGGCGCGGTACGGGCCGGCCGCGTCGAGCCGCCCGCCTACGACCCCGTGCGGGACCCGGACACCGGGGTCCTCAACCCCAACGGCATCGCCGCGTACTCCGCCGCCCTGGCCGACGCGGTGGGCGGCGTCCTCGACGAGGGCCGTTTCCCGGTGGTGCTGGGCGGCGACTGCAGCGTGCTGCTCGGCGACCTGCTCGCCCTGCGCCGCCGGGGCCGGCACGGTCTGCTGTTCCTCGACGGGCACACCGACTTCTACCAGCCGTCGGCGGAACCGGCCGGCGAGGCGGCCTCCATGGAACTCGCCCTGGCCACCGGGCGCGGCCCGCGTGTACTGGCCGACCTGGAGGGCCGGGCCCCCCTCGTGCGGGACGAGGACGTCGTCGCCCTGGGATTCCGGGACGCGGAGGAGTCGGCGGGGTACGGCATGCAGCCACTGCCGCCGGCGTTGCACGCGCTGGAGCTGGACACCGTGCGGGCCCTGGGGGCGGATGAAGCGGCCCGGCGCGCGGTCGGGGTGCTGAGGGGCGCCGGGTACTGGGTGCACCTCGACGCCGACGTGCTGGACGACGCGGTCATGCCCGCCGTCGACTACCGGCAGCCGGACGGGCTGTCCTGGCAGGAGCTGGAGACGATCCTGCGCACGGCCCTGTCCGGCCGCGGAGCCGTCGGCTTCGACGTCACGATCTTCAATCCCCGGCTGGATCCCGACGGGACGATCGCGGAGCGTCTCAGCGACTGTCTGGTGCGAGCCTTCGACACGGATGGCCGGGGCTGAGCCGGGCACCGTCGGTCCCCG
This sequence comes from Streptomyces sp. NRRL S-455, assembly GCF_000717875.1. Taxonomy (GTDB): domain Bacteria; phylum Actinomycetota; class Actinomycetes; order Streptomycetales; family Streptomycetaceae; genus Streptomyces. The sequence continues at coordinate 97,336 of NZ_JOCT01000017.1, read as the reverse complement.
TGGTCGTACATCGTCACCGGTATCCCCCGCCGCGCCGGGTGCCCGCTACTTCGTGAGCCGCGACAGCTCCTGGTCGGCCGTCTGCGAGACCCGGCGGCGGACGCCGAACCAGCCCGCGACCAGCATGGCCGCGATCAGCGGGACGAGCAGCAGGGTCCTGCGGCCGACCTCGGGGTCGTTCCACATCATGCCGAGGCAGGCCAGCAGGAAGGCGATCGTGGTGATCTCCGTGACCGGGCTGCCCGGGAGGCGGAAGGACGGCCGGGCGACCAGGCCCGCCTTGGCGCGACGGACGAAGACCAGGTGGCAGATCATGATGATCACCCAGGTGCTGATGACGCCGAGCGAGGCCACGTTCAGCACGATCTCGAAGGCCTGGGCCGGCACGAGGAAGTTCAGTCCGACGCCGAGCACGCACACCGCGCAGGTGAGCAGGATGCCGCCGTAGGGGACCTGGCTGCGGTTCATGAGGGCGGTGAACTTGGGCGCCGAGCCGGCCATCGCCATGGAGCGCAGGATACGGCCCGTGGAGTACAGGCCCGAGTTCAGCGAGGACATCGCGGCGGTCAGGACCACCAGGTTCATCACGTCGCCCGCCGCCGGGACGCCGATCTTCGACAGGACCGTGACGAAGGGGCTCTGGTCGGCGGAGTAGACGGAGCCGGGCAGGAGCAGGGCCAGGAGAACGACCGAACCGACGTAGAAGAGGCCGACCCGCCACATGATCGAGTTCACCGCGCGCGGGACGACCTTCTCCGGCTCGGCGGTCTCGCCCGCGGCGACTCCGACCAGCTCCAGCGCGGCATACGCGAAGATCACGCCCTGCATGACCAGGACGACGGGCATCATGCCGTGCGGGAAGACGCCGCCGTGGTCGGTGATCACGCTCAGGCCCGGGGTCTGCCCGCCCACCTCGGACTGCGTGGCGAGCAGGAAGATACCGATGAGCATGAAGCCGACGAGCGTCGCGACCTTGATGATCGAGAACCAGAACTCCATCTCGCCGAAGATCTTCACCGAGATGAGGTTGACGGCCAGCACGACCGCGAGGGCGGCCAGCGCCAGCACCCACTGCGGGATGTCGGTGAACAGACTCCAGTAGTGCGTGTAGAGCGCGATCGCGGTGATGTCGGCGATGCCGGTGGTCGACCAGTTCAGGAAGTACATCCAGCCGGCGACGTAGGCGCCCTTCTCACCGAGGAACTCACGCGCGTACGACACGAAGGAGCCCGAGGAGGGGCGGTAGAGCACGAGTTCGCCGAGGGCCTTCACGACGAAGAAGGCGAAGACGCCGCACACCAGGTAGGCGATCGCCAGCGCCGGGCCCGCGTCGTGGAGGCGGCCGCCGGCACCCAGGAAGAGTCCGGTTCCGATCGCGCCGCCGATGGCGATCATGTTGACGTGGCGTGCCTTGAGGTCCTTGCTGTAGCCGGCGTCGCCCGCGTCCGCGGGCACCTGGGCCGCGTCGCTGGGGGATGCGGCTGCTGCCGTGTTCACGGCGTCCTTGCTCACGGGTGGATCCACTCTCTGGTGCGCCCGAGCGGGTCGCGCTCGGCTGTCCGGACGTACATGAGGTCTGTGCCCCGGTAAAGGCACAGACCAAGGGGCCGCCTTCCCCCGCGGAACCCGGCTCACGCGGTGGCTTACGTCACAGAGCGCTGCTTCTCACACTGCCGTCACCTTGGTCGCCGGAGGTTTCACAGCGCTGGTGAGACAGCGATACTGCTGCACATGACGACCGACACCGAGGAGCCGACCCTCACGATCGACGAACTGGCCGCCCGGGCCGGTGTCACGGTGCGCACGGTCCGCTTCTACGGCACGAAGGGGCTGCTGCCGCCGCCGGTGCTCGGTCCCCGGCGCGTGGGGCGGTACGGGCGGGAGCACCTGGCCCGGCTGGCGCTGATCGAGGAGTTGCAGCACCAGGGCATGACGCTGGCGGGCATCGAACGCTATCTGCGGCAGCTGCCGCCGGACCTGAGCGCGCACGATCTGGCCATTCACCGGGCCGTGGTGGCGTCCTGGGCGCCGGAGACCGTCAAGAGGGTCACGCGGGAGGAACTGGAGCGACGGGCGGGGCGCGCACTCGCCGACGAGGATGTCGAGCGGCTCGTCGCGATGGGCGTGGTCCGGTCCGGGGACGGCGAGTTCGAGGCCGACCTCGGGCTGCTCCGGCTCGGCGCCGGGCTGCTGGACGTGCCGCTCTCGCCGGAGGCGATCTTCGCGGCGCGCAAGGTTCTCCTCGAACACTCGCGCGCCGCGGCCCGTGAACTCTCCCAGCTCTTCCGCGGCGAGGTGGCGGAGCGGGACGCGCGGGACGTGCGGTCCCTGTCCGCGCACATGCACCCGCTGGTGGTGCAGGCGCTCCTCACGGCCTTTCAGCGGTCGCTGAAGGAAGAACTGGGCGAGTGGCCGGCCGAGTCCCCACGGGAGACCCGGCCTTCGCGGCAGTCAGGCTGAGTCGCTGAACCGCTCCCCCCGCTCGGCCTTCTCCACCAGCAGGGCGGGCGGCGTGAACCGCTCCCCGTAGCGCTCGGCGAGTTCCCGCGCGCGGGCCACGAATCCGGGCAGACCGCCCTCGTAGCCGTTGATGTACTGCAGCACGCCGCCCGTCCAGCCCGGGAAGCCGATGCCGAAGATCGAGCCGATGTTGGCGTCGGCGACGGAGGTCAGCACGCCCTCCTCCAGCAGCCGGACGGTGTCCAGCGCCTCGGAGAACAGCATGCGTTCCCGCATGTCCTCGAAGGGGATCCGGTGGCCGGCCCTGGTGAAGTGCTCGCGCAGTCCGGGCCAGAGGCCGGTGCGCTTGCCGTCCTCGCCGTAGTCGTAGAAGCCGGCGCCGCCGCTGCGGCCGGTGCGGCCGAACTCGTCGACCATGCGGTCGATGACGGCCTCGGCGGGATGCGCGACCCAGGTGCCGCCCGCCTCCTCCACGGCCCGCTTCGTCTCTCCCCGGATCTTGCGGGGCAGGGTCAGCGTCAGTTCGTCCATCAGGGACAGCACCTTGGCCGGGTAACCGGCCTGGGCGGCGGCCTGTTCGACCGACGCGGGCTCGATGCCCTCGCCGACCATGGCGACGCCCTCGTTGATGAAGTGGCCGATGACCCGCGAGGTGAAGAAGCCGCGCGAGTCGTTGACGACGATCGGGGTCTTGTTGATCTGCCGGACCAGGTCGAAGGCCCGGGCCAGTGCCTCCTCGCCCGTGCGCTCGCCCTTGATGATCTCGACCAGCGGCATCTTGTCGACCGGCGAGAAGAAGTGCAGGCCGATGAAGTCGGTCTGGCGCTCCACTCCCTCGGCGAGGGCGGTGATGGGGAGGGTGGAGGTGTTGGAGCAGAGCAGCGCGTCGGGCGCGACGACGTTCTGGATCTCCTGGAACACCTTGTGCTTGAGGGACGTGTCCTCGAAGACGGCCTCGATGACGGCGTCGCAGCCCGCCAGGTCCCGCGCCTCGGCGGTGGGGGTGATGCGCGCGAGCAGCGCGTCGGCCTTCTCACGGGTCGTACGGCCCTTGGCGACGGCCTTGGCGCACAGCTTCTCGGAGTAGCCCTTGCCCTTGACGGCCGCTTCCAGGGAGACGTCCTTCAGGACGACCTCGATGCCGGCGCGGGCACAGGAGTAGGCGATGCCCGCGCCCATCATCCCGGCACCGAGGACGGCGACCTTGCGGACCTTGCGCGGCTCGATGCCCTGGGGGCGGTTCGCGCCCGAGTTGACGGCCTGCAGGTCGAAGAAGAAGGCCTGGATCATGTTCTTCGACGTCTGTCCGGCCGCCAGCTCCACGAAGTAGCGGGCCTCGATGACCTGGGCGGTCTCGAAGTCGACCTGGGAGCCCTCGACGGCCGCGGCGAGGATGTTGCGCGGTGCCGGGTAGGGGGCCCCGCCGGTCTGCTTGCGCAGGGTGGCCGGGAAGGCGGGCAGGTTCGCGGCGAACTTGGGGTTGGCCGGCGTGCCGCCCGGGATCCGGTAGCCCGGCCTGTCCCAGGGCTGCTGGGATTCGGGGTTGGCGTCGATGAAGGCCCGGGCCTTGGCGAGCATGTCCTCCCGGCTGTCGGCCACCTCGTCGACGAGGCCGTTCTCCAGGGCGCGGCGGGGGCTGTACTGGGTGCCCTGGAGGAGCACCTTCAGCAGGGCGTCGGCGATGCCCAGCAGGCGGACGGTGCGGACGACGCCGCCGCCTCCGGGGAGCAGGCCGAGGGTGACCTCGGGGCAGCCGATCTTCGAGCCTGGTGCGTCGAGGGCGACGCGGTGGTGGCAGGCCAGGGCGATCTCGTAACCGCCGCCCAGGGCAGCGCCGTTGAGAGCGGCGACGACGGGTTTGCCCAGGGTCTCGATGCGGCGCAGGTTCCGCTTGACCGCCATGCCGCCGTCGAAGACCTCCTGGGCCGTCTCGGGCGTGACCCGGATGAGGTCGCGCAGGTCGCCGCCGGCGAAGAAGGTCTTCTTGGCGGAGGTGATGATGACGCCCCGGATGGAGTCCTTCTCGGCCTCCAGGCGGTCGGTGACAGCGGCGAGCGAGTCGCGGAACGCCTGGTTCATGGTGTTCGCGGACTGGTTCGGGTCGTCGATGACGAGGGTGACGAGGCCGGTGCGGTCCTGTTCCCAGCGGATGGTGGTGGGCTCAGTGCTCATGTGGAGGTGCTCCGTGTGATCCGTCGGGAGGGGGTCAGATGCGCTCGACGATGGTGGCGACGCCCATGCCGCCGCCGACGCACAGCGTGGCGAGGCCGTAGCGCTTGTCCTGGCGCTCGAGTTCGTCGACGAGGGTGCCGAGGATCATGGCGCCGGTGGCGCCGAGGGGGTGGCCGAGCGCGATCGCGCCGCCGTTGACGTTGACCTTGTCCAGGGACAGGCCCATGTCCTTCACGAAGCGCAGCACCACCGCCGCGAACGCCTCGTTGATCTCGACCAGGTCGATGTCGTCGATGGTGAGCCCGGCCTTGGCGAGTGCTTTGCGGGTGGCGGGGGCGGGGCCGGTGAGCATGATGGTGGGTTCGGAGCCGGACACGGCGGCGGAGACGATCCGCGCGCGGGGCGTGAGGCCGTAGCGCTCGCCGACCTCCTTGGATCCGATCGCGGTGAGCGAGGCACCGTCCACGATGCCGGAGGAGTTGCCCGCGTGGTGGACGTGGTCGATCTTCTCCACCCAGTGGTACTGCTGGAGCGCCACCGCGTCGAAGCCGCCGAGTTCACCGATGTCCGCGAAGGACGGCTTCAGCTTCGCGAGGGAGTCGGCGGTGGTACCGGGGCGCATGTGCTCGTCGTGGTCGAGGACGACGAGGCCGCTGCGGTCCTTCACCGGCACGACGGACCTCTCGAAGCGCCCCTCCTTCCAGGCGGTGGCGGCCCGCTCCTGGGAGAGGGCCGCGTATTCGTCGACGTCACGCCGCGAGAATCCCTCGATGGTGGCGATGAGGTCGGCGCCGATGCCCTGCGGCACGAAATTCACCTGGAGGTTGGTCATCGGGTCGTTGAACCAGGCGCCACCGTCGGAGGCCATCGGCACCCGGGACATCGACTCGACGCCGCCCGCGAGGACGAGGTCCTCCCAGCCGGAACGCACCTTGGCGGCCGCCAGGTTCACGGCCTCCAGGCCCGAGGCACAGAAGCGGTTCTCCTGCACACCGGCGACCGTGTCGGGCAGTCCCGCGGCGATGGCGGCGATCCGGGCGATGTCGGAACCCTGGTCGCCGACCGGGCCGACGACACCGAGCACGATGTCGTCGACGGCGGCCGGGTCCAGACCGGGGAAGCGGGCGCGGATCTCGTGGATGAGGCCGACGACCAGGTCGATGGGCTTGGTGCCGTGCAGGGCGCCGCCGGCCTTGCCGCGTCCGCGCGGAGTGCGGATCGCGTCGTACACGTACGCTTCGGTGCTCACGAGGAGGCCTTTCACTGAGGGTGTCGGGACGACGGGAAAAGCCCGGGGACGTCCCAGTCCCGGGCGACCTCCGCAGTGTCGGCGCCCGGGAGGGCCGGGCCGGTGCGGACGGAGGTCGGGGTCGCGGAGAAACGGGGGGCCGGGGCGGGCTGGGTGATGCCGCCGTGGTCGGTGAAGGTGCCGCGGGCCGCCAGGTGCGGGTGGTGCGGGGCCTCGCGCAGGGACAGCACGGGCGCCACGCAGGCGTCGGAACCCTCGAAGACGGCCGTCCACTCGTCCCGCGTACGGGTCTTGAAGCGGGCCGCGACCTGTTCCCGTAGTTCACCCCAACGGGTGACATCCTTGCGGGCCGTGGCCTGGCCCTGGATGCCGAGGAGGGCGAGGAACTCCGTGTAGAACCGCGGCTCCAGCGCGCCGACGGCCATGTGCCCGCCGTCGGCGGTCTCGTACGTCCCGTAGTACGGGCAGCCGCCGTCCAGGAGGTTCGCGCCGCGCCGGTCCTGCCAGCCGCCGGCGGCGAGCATGCCGTGGATCATCGTGGCGAGGTGGGCGGTGCCGTCGACGATGGCGGCGTCGACGACCTGGCCGGTGCCCGTCGCCCGCGCGTGGTGCAGGGCGGCGAGGACGCCCACGACGAGGTAGAGGGAGCCGCCCGCGTAGTCGCCGAGCAGGTTGGCGGGAACCGCCGGCGGCTGGTCCGGGCGGCCGATCATGCCGAGGGTGCCGGTGGGGGCGATGTAGGCGATGTCGTGCCCGGCGCGCTGGGCGAGCGGCCCGTCCTGGCCCCAGCCGGTCATCCGGCCGTAGACGAGCCGCGGGTTGCGGGCGTGGCAGGCCTCGGGGCCGACGCCGAGGCGCTCGGCGACGCCGGGGCGGTAGCCCTCGACGAGGATGTCGGCGTGTGCGGCCAGGTCGAGCACCCGGTCGGGGCCGTCCGGGGACTTCAGGTCGACGACCACCGAGCGCTTGTTGCGGTTGGTGACGTCGTACGCCGGGTCGATCGCCAGCCCGGGCCCGCCCGGACGGTCCACCCGCACGACGTCGGCCCCGAGGTCGGCGAGCAGCATGGCGGCGAACGGGCCGGGCCCGATCCCGGCCAGCTCGACGACCCGCACCCCGGTGAGCGGTCCGTACGCCGGCGTCGTTGCCGTGGTCATCGAACCCCCAGTGCCGTGACACAAGTGATGTAACACCAGTGATGCTAAGAACACGTTCCACTCGGCACAAGACCTGAACGAGCAAGCGCTTAGCAATCTGCCGGACGGGGTCGGACCCCGTCCAGTACCGTCGTTCCTCCGGGCTCGTCGTCGGGCTGCGCACCTCTCACGCTAGCCTCGGCCACCGACAGCGGCACGGGCTGCACGACCGAGGGGTGTCATGAGCAGGCAAAGCAGGACGGACCGTCCGTACGACATCGTGCTCTTCGGAGCCACCAGTTTCGCCGGGACGCTCACCGCGGAGTATCTGGCCGGCCACGCGCCCGAGGGGCTGCGCTGGGCGATCGCGGGCCGCAGCGCCGAGAAGCTGGAGCGGCTGCGGGACCGGCTGCCCGGCGGCGCGGAGGTGGGGGTGCTGCGGGCGGACGTCTCCGACCCGGCCTCGGTGCGCACGCTCGCCGAGAGTGCGCGCGTGGTGGCCACGACGGTCGGCCCCTACCTGACGTACGGCGAGGAACTCGTGGCCGCCTGCGCGGACGCCGGGACCGACTACCTCGACCTCTCGGGCGAGCCGGAGTTCGTGGACCTGATGTACGTGCGGCACGACGCACGCGCGCGGGAGACCGGGGCACGGCTGGTGCACGCCGCCGGGTTCGACTCGATCCCGCACGACCTCGGTGTGTACTTCACCGTGCAGCAGCTGCCGGAGGGCGTGCCGCTGACCGTGGACGGCTTCGTCACCGCCGACGCGGCCTTCTCCGGCGGCACCTTCGGCTCGGCCCTGAACCAGTTCGCGCGGCAGCGGGAGATGGCGGCGGCCGCGCGGGACCGGCGGCGGCACGAGCCGCGGCTGGTCGGCCGGCGGGCTTCGGCGCCGACGGGTGCGCCGCGGTTCGCCAAGGAGGTCGGCGCGTGGGCGCTGCCGATGCCGACCATCGACCCGCAGATCGTGCGGCGGTCGGCGTCGGCGCTCGACCGGTACGGGCCCGACTTCCGCTACCGGCAGTACGCGGCCGTCCGGCGCCTGCCCGTCGCGGCGGGCGGGGTCGCGGCCGTCGGCGCCGTGGTCGCCGCGGCCCAGCTGCCGTCCGCGCGACGCTGGTTGTCCGACCGCCTCAGGCCCGGGGACGGGCCGAGCCCCGAGAAGCGGGCGAGGAGCTGGTTCTCCCTGCGCTTCGTGGGCGAGGGCGGTGGCCGGCGGGTGTTCACGGAGGTCTCCGGCGGCGACCCCGGTTACGACGAGACGGCCAAGATGCTCGCCGAGTCGGCACTGTGCCTCGCCTTCGACGATCTCCCGAAGACAGCGGGTCAGGTCACCACGGCGGTGGCCATGGGGGACGCGCTGATCGACCGGCTGCGCGCGGCGGGCATCCGCTTCCGCGTCGCGTCCACGCGCTGAGGCCGCTTCCGGCCTAGAGCGGCCACTCGGCGAGGGTGTAGATCATCCCGGCGATCCAGCCGAGCCCCGCCAGGACGGCGAGGATCAGCCCTATGGTGACGGCCCGCTCGACGGTCTGGGTCGGGTGGGCGACAGGCTTGGGTGCGCGGTGCGTCGTCATGCGCCCCAGCCTGCCGACGGGGGTGGGGGCCGGGCATCCGTACGGATACTCAGAGCCGGTACTCAGATCGCGCCGCCCCGGCCCGTGCGGGCTCCTCCCCCGTTTGAGACCTTTCGCCCTCCGATGCTGCCCATGGCTTCAAAAGTGCCAACAAGGACTTCAATGGAACCATTGAAGGCATGAAGTTCCTTCTCGAAGTCACCATGGACGACACGGCGTTGGCGAACGATCCGGCGGGCGAGCTGGGCCGGATCCTCAGGTACTGGGGCGGCAATCTGCACCACTACGCGCTCCGGCCGGGTGACGGTTCGGTCGTCTACGACTCGGAGTACCGCGAGGTGGGGCGCTGGCGCGTGGCCGATCAGTCGGAGGAGTAGGCCTGCCGGAGCGCCTCTCGGCAGAGCGCGTCCGCCCGGCGCGTGGTCTCCGGGAGGCGGTACTCGGGGGTGAGCGCCAGGGTGTGGGCGCAGGCGCCGGGCAGGGTCACGCGGTGGCCTACCGAGACGAAGACCGGCTTGACGCCGTCGCGTGTGCGCAGGGCACGGCCGACCTCCTCGGTGCCGGCGAGCAGCGGCGACGTGCTGCCGCGCGGGGCGGCCGGGTCGTCGTGGGTGAAGGTGAACGGGTTCTTCGCGACGCCGATCGTGGGCAGGCCCGTCAGGACGCCGAGGTGGCTGGCGAGGCCGAAGCGGCGGGGGTGGGCGCGGCCGTAGCCGTCGCAGACCACCAGGCCGGGCGGGCACGGCAGGGCGTCGAGGGCGGCGAGGACCGTGGGGAGCTCGCGGAAGGCGAGCAGTCCGGGTACGTAGGGGAACGCGACCCGGCCCACCGCCGTGGCCTCGGAGACGACGGCGAGACTCGACGCGTCCAGGACGACCGCCGCCGCGGCGACCACGTCCCGTTCGTCGTCGTACGCGACGTCGACGCCTGTCACATGGCCGGTTCCGGGCGGCGGCCCCGGTTCGTCGAGGATCACGCGCTCACGCAGTTCGTCCTGGACGGCACGGGCCTGTTCCTCGGTCACGGGCCAGCCGGCGGGGATGGGTACGGTCGTCGTCATGGTGGCCTGAGCCTACGGGCCGTGCGAAGGCCGACGGGACCAGAGAGCCCCGCCGGCCTCGGAGGGTGTGCGCCTTACTTGCCCAGTGCGCGCTGCAGCTGGCTCTTGTTCATGTTGGAACGGCCCTCGACGCCCTTGCGCTTGGCCTCCTGGTACAGCTGGTCGTAGGTGGGGCCCTGGGAGCCCTGCCCCGACCGCTGCCCGCCGCGCTTGCCGGACGACATGTCCTTCGTGGAGGTGCGGCTGGCCGTCTTCGACTCGCCGGAGCGGGCGCGTTCCTTGTTCACCGTCCGCGCGGCGATCTCCTTGGCGCGGCCGGTGCTCTCGCCCCGGTCCTTCGCACTCTCCTTGATGTGCTCGTACTGGCGCTCCCGCTTGGGGCTCGAACCGCGTGGCATTCTCGCTCACTCCCTTTCACATTCGGTGAACGAGTACCCACACTGCCGACCATCACCGCGTACCGCTCGCTCACTGCTCCAGGCGGGCCACCCGCCCCTGCTCGCCGGCGGCCCAGCATCCGTGCCGCGCGGTCAGTGCGGCCAGGGGCGCCGCGCATGTCACCGCAGCGGTCGCGGTCAAGAGAAATCCATGAATCCGCGCATCTGGTGAACATTCCGTGCCCGCATCCGTATCCCAGAGAGGTTCCCGTGCGGGAAGCCCCCAGCGGCTCCGCAAGATGCTCTGAGAGGCCTGATGAGACGCAACACGCGGAAGAGATCGAAAACCGCCCGCCGGGTGGTGGGCGCGGTGGCCGCGCTGGCCGTGGGAGCCGGCGGACTGGTCGCGGCCAACATCTACGCCTCGGCCGACGAGACCGGCGCGCCGGGCGCAGCCCAGAACCAGGCCAAGGCTGCCTCCTCCACCATCGACTGTCCCGACGTGGGCCAGAAGCTGACGGCCGTCCCGGCGCGGGCCCGCGCCCAGGTCGACAAGGAACTGGCGCTGCTCGACAAGCAGGTGGCCGAGGCCTACCAGCGCCTGGCCTCCTCCCAGCGGGCGATCCAGCAGGACCCCGGTTTCGCCCAGAACGCGATCATCAATCCGCTGAAGGACAAGCGGAAGGCGGCGATCGACCGGATCGCCATCGCCATCGGCCGGGTCGCCGCCAAGCCGCAGGGACTCGACACCCTGGCGGCCTGCACGCTGCGCGCCACCGGCAACCAGACCAACGCCGGTCAGGCCGGCAACGGCAACGGCCCCGTCGCGGCCGACTTCGTGGACATCACCAAGGTACGTCCCAACGTACGCGCCCCCCGCAAAGCGGCCACGGCCTCCACCGGCGTCTTCACCACCAAGTGCGGCGTCAACGCCAACAAGCTGTACAACTCCGACAACGTCATCGTCGCGCCCGGCGTCACCAACGGCGCTCACCACATGCACGACTACGTCGGCAACCAGGCCAACGACGCCTTCGCCAGCGACCAGACCCTCGCGGCCGGCAAGACCAGTTGCCGCAACCAGGGCGACAAGTCGACCTACTACTGGCCGGTGCTGCGGCTGCGCGACGGCACCAAGGAGTTCGACGCCGACAAGCTGGGCGGCGGCGCCGAGGGCAACACCGGCCGGATCCTGACCGCCAAGGCGGCCACGCTGAACTTCGTGGGCAGCCCGCGCGGCAAGGTGGTGGCGATGCCGAAGTTCCTGCGCGTCATCACCGGTGACGCCAAGGCGTTCACCAACGGCACGGCCAACGCCAACGCCTCCTGGAGCTGCACCGGCTTCGAGAACAAGGTGCAACTGAAGGACAAGTACCCGCTCTGCCCGTCCGGCAGAGACGTGGTACGCACCTTCAAGTTCCAGAGCTGCTGGGACGGCCGGAACACGGACAGCGCCAACCACCGCGCGCACGTGGCCTTCGCCGACGCGAGCGGTCGGTGCCCGAGCGGCTTCAAGGCCATCCCGCAGCTGGTGCAGCGCCTGGTGTACGACGTGGACGCGCCAAGCCTCAAGGACAACGGCAAGACCCGTCCGTTCTTCGCCCTGGACGGCTTCCCCGAGCAGGCGCACAAGCCCGTCACCGACCACGGGGACTTCATCAACGTGTTCGACGCACGGCTGACGAACAAGATGGTGCAGTGCATCAACACCGGACGCAGGTGCAGCTGACCTGACGGACCGTGGGGCGGGCGGCGTACGGCCGGCGCCCGCCCCGCTCCACATCAGTCCCGCGCTGCTGCTCCCCGCGCTGGGCAACGTCGGCATCCGCCCACTGGGCGCACACGGCCGGAACAACGCCTTCCACCGGTACCAGGGCACGCGAGGAGAGTCATGTCACTCCCGTGCATGAACGCGGTGACAGAGGTCACTCGCAGTTCGTGTGCACGGATTGGCTCATTCCGTCGTCTCTTCCAGTGCCCCGGTCTCATACGCCCGGAAGTCCGTCCAGCCGTCACAAGGGAGCAAGGCGTTGTCCATCGTCATCGAGCAGCCCGTGGAGGCCCGCCTCGTCGCCGCCGCGCCGCGTATGCCGAGCATTCCCGCGACGCTGCACTACGACCGGCGTGACCCGTTCGCCGTCCGTATGACCTTCCCCGCCCCGGCCACGCTGGAGGGCGTCGAGGTCTGCTGGACCTTCTCGCGCGAGCTGCTCGCGGCCGGTCTGAAGAACGCGGAGGGCCACGGCGACGTACGGGTGCGGCCGTACGGGTACGACCGCACGGTGCTGGAGTTCCACGCCCCCGAGGGCACCGCCGTCGTGCACATCCGCTCGAGCGAGGTGCGCCGGTTCCTGGAGGCGACGAGCGAGCTCGTGCCGGTCGGACTGGAGCATCTCCAGCTGGACCTGGACCACGACCTGGCGGAACTGATGCGGGACGCGTGCTGAGCTGACCGGCCCCCACCGGCCGTGGAGGGACCGGCCGGTGGGTCTCCCGTTAATTCGTTGACAGGCTCCGCGCACCCTTCTACGGTTTCACCGGTCCTGTTGCCGCCGATTGGAGAAGGACGTTGCTCGTCTGAGGTCCTGAGACACCGTGTCACCCACATCAGGTGGGTGCGCTGCGTGCGACCTCGGCGTCCGAGCCGTCCTCCGGTACAGGGCTTTTCTCATGCCCGTGACGTACTCATGGAGCCCTCTCCCCTGGTCGCAGGTGTCTCGACACGCGTTTGCCCCTGACCGCAAGCAACCGCGAAAGAGGCCCGCATGCCTACTTCCGTCACCGTCACGTCCCTCGCCTTCACCTGGCCCGACGGCACCCCCGTCTTCGAGGGCCTCGACGTCGCCTTCGGCCCGGGGCGGACCGGCCTGGTCGGTGTCAACGGATCGGGAAAGTCGACCCTGTTGAAGCTGATCGCCGGTGAGCTCGCACCGGCCGACGGCACCGTCCGCGTCGCCGGCGAGGTCGGCTGCCTCCCGCAGAACGTCACGCTGGACACCACCCTGCGCGTCGACGAGGCACTCGGCATCGCCGCCCAGCGGGCCGCGCTGCACGCCATCGAGGCGGGCGAGGTGTCCGAGGCACACTTCGAGACCGTCGGCGACGACTGGGACGTGGAGGAGCGCGCCCTGGCCACCCTCGGCGAACTCGGCCTCGGCCACGTCGGGTTGGACCGCACCGTCGGCGAGGTGTCGGGCGGCGAGTCCGTCCTGCTGCGCTTGGCCGCGTTGCTGCTTCGCCGGCCCGACGTGCTGCTGCTGGACGAGCCGACCAACAACCTCGACCTGTACGCGCGCAGGCGGCTGTACGCGGCCGTGCAGTCCTGGCCGGGCGTGATGGTCGTCGTCAGTCACGACCGTGAACTGCTGGAACTCGTCGACCAGATCGCCGACCTGCGCTCCGGGGAGATCACCTGGTACGGCGGCAACTACTCCGACTACGAGGAGGCCCTCGCGATCGAGCAGGAGGCGGCCGAGCGCATGGTGCGCGTGGCCGAGGCGGACTTCCGCAAACAGAAACGCGAACTGGCCGACGCCCAGGTCAAGCTGGCCCGCCGCAAACGCTACGGGCAGAAGATGTGGGACCAGAAGCGCGAGCCGAAGATCGTCATGGGGGCGCGCAAGCGCGCGGCGCAGGAGTCCGCGGGCAAGCACCGGATCATGCACGAGGAGAAGCTCGCCGAGGCCAAGGAGCGGCTGGACGGGGCGGTGGAGGCGGTCCGGGACGACGACGAGATCCGGGTCGAACTGCCGTACACGGCCGTGCCGCCGGGGCGTACCGTCCTCACCCTCCAGGATCTCGGGCTCCGCTACGGCGCCCGGGTGGAGGGCGGCTTCGAGCTGCGCGGCCCCGAGCGGGTCGCGCTGATCGGGCGCAACGGCGCGGGCAAGACGACGCTGCTGCGGACGATCACCGGGGAGCTGGAAGCGGAGTCGGGCGAGGTGACGGCGCACGTCCCGCTGCGGTTCCTGCCGCAGCGGCTCGACATCCTGGACGGGGAGCGGACCGTCGCCGAGAACGTGGCCCGGTTCGCGCCGAGTGCCACCAACAACCGGATCCGGGCGCGGCTGGCCCGCTTCCTGTTCCGGGGCGCCCGGGCCGACCAGAAGGCGGCGACGCTGTCCGGCGGCGAGCGCTTCCGGGCGGCGCTGGCCGCGCTGATGCTGGCCGAGCCCGCTCCGCAGCTGCTCATGCTCGACGAGCCGACCAACAATCTCGACATGTCGAGCGTGCGGCAGCTGACCACGGCCCTGGAGTCGTACGAGGGGGCGCTGATCGTGGCCAGTCACGACCTGCCGTTCCTGGAGTCCATCGGCATCACGCGCTGGCTGCTGCTGGAGGAGGGAGAACTCAGGGAAATCACGTCAGAGGCTGTCGGGTTTCCCGCCTAGCGTCGGTGGCATGACCGACTTCACGCACGATGTCATCACCCTGACCGGAGCCCGTGAGAACAACCTCAAGGACGTGACCCTGCGCATCCCGAAAGGCCGGCTGACGGTGTTCACCGGCGTTTCGGGGTCGGGGAAGTCGTCCGTCGTCTTCGACACGATCGCGGTGGAGTCGCAGCGTCAGCTGAACGAGACGTTCCCCTGGTTCGTCCGCAACCGGCTGCCCAAGTACGAGCGGCCGCACGCGGACGGCCTTGAGGACCTCTCCCCCGCGATCGTCGTCGACCAGCGGCCGGTGGGCGGCCACTCCCGGTCGACCGTCGGCACCATGACGGACGTCTACTCGGTGATCCGCGTGCTGTTCTCCCGGCACGGCACCCCCAGCGCCGGGCCGGCCACGGCCTACTCGTTCAACGACCCGTCGGGCATGTGCCCCGAGTGCGACGGTCTCGGCCGGACGGTGCGGCCCGACTGGGACCGCATCCTGGACCCGGACCGCTCCCTGGCCGGCGGGGCGGTCCGCTTCCCGCCGTTCGCCGCCGGGACCTGGCAGGGCCAGGCGTACACCAACAGCGCCGACCTGGACCCGGACAAGCCGGTGGGGCGGTTCACCGCCGCCGAGCGCGAGTTCCTGATGCGCGGCCGACCCGGCAGCAAGGTCACGGTGAACGGCAGTGGCGGCACCTGGACCACCGAGTACGAGGGGCTGGCCGACCGTTTCGAGCGGCTGTACCTGAAGCGGGACCTGTCGGCCATGAGCCAGAAGACCCGCGACCTGGTCCGGGAGTTCCTGGTGGACGGCGTCTGCCCGGCCTGCCGGGGGGCGCGTCTGAACGCGGCGGCGCTCGCCACCCGGATCGACGGCCGTACCGTCGCCGACTGCGCCCGCATGCAGGTCACCGACCTGATCGCGGTGCTGAAGGAGATCGACGACCCGGTCGCCGGGCCCGTGGCCGGGGCGGCGGTGGCCGCGCTGGAGCGCATCGAGGCGATCGGTCTCGGCTATCTCAGCCTGGACCGGGAGACGGCCACGCTCAGCGGCGGGGAGGGGCAGCGGCTGAAGACCGTGCGGCATCTGGGCTCCAGCCTGAGCGGGATGACGTACATCTTCGACGAGCCGAGCGTCGGTCTGCACCCGCGTGACGTGGGCCGCCTCGGCGACCTGCTGCTGCGGCTGCGCGACAAGGGCAACACCGTGCTGGTCGTCGAGCACGACCCGGACGTCATCGCGCTGGCCGACCACGTCGTCGACATGGGGCCGGGGGCCGGTGCGGAAGGCGGCACGGTGGTCTTCGAGGGGACGCCGCGCGAGCTGGCCGCGTCCGGCACGCTCACCGGGCGGTGTCTGCGCCGCCGTACCACGGTCAAGGAACAGGTGCGGCAGGCCACCGGCGAGCTGTGGGTCAAGGGCGCCGACCGGCACAACCTGCGCGATGTGACCGTACGGTTCCCGGCCGGGGTGCTCACGGCGGTGACCGGGGTGGCGGGGTCGGGGAAGAGCACCCTGCTCGGGGAGTTCACCGCCACGCACCCGGACGCCGTGGTGGTCGACCAGTCGTCGATCGGGATCTCGGGCCGGTCCACTCCGGCCACGTACCTGGGGGTCATGGACACGGTGCGGAAGATCTTCGCCCGCGAGACGGGGGCCGAAGCGGGCTTCTTCAGCTTCAACTCCAGCGGGGCGTGCGGCACCTGCGAGGGCCGGGGGATCATCTACACCGACCTCGCCTTCATGGACCCGGTGACCACGACCTGCCACGACTGCGAGGGGCGGCGCTTCAAGGAGGAGGTGCTGCGGATGACCGTGCGAGGCGCGTCCGTCGCCGACGTCCTGGAGATGACGGCCGAGCAGGCGCTCGGCTTCTTCGACGACACGGGCGTACGACGCCGGCTGCGCGCCCTGCGGGACGTCGGGCTGACGTACCTGACGCTCGGGCAGCCCCTCTCCACGCTCTCCGGCGGTGAGCGCCAGCGCATCAAGCTGGCCACGCGGCTGCACCGGACGGGCGCGGTCTACGTGCTCGACGAACCGACGACCGGGCTGCACATGGCGGACGTGGCCGGACTCGTCGCCCTGCTGGACCGGCTGGTCGACGCGGGCAACACGGTCGTCGTCGTCGAACACAACCTGGACGTCGTCGCCCGGGCCGACTGGGTGATCGACCTCGGCCCGGACGGCGGCAGGGACGGCGGCCGGGTCGTCTTCGAGGGGACGCCGGGTCAGCTGCTGGAGGCGGAGGGCTCGTTCACCGGGGAGCATCTGCGGCGGGCGCTGGGGCGGACAGGTGCCCCTCCGGAGGCCGTCGTACCGGTGTGACGGGCATGACGGCCCCCGGGAGCGGGACCGGCGGCTCGGGTACGGCCGCTTCCGCCCCTGCCCCGGGGGTGTCGTCTCCAGGGCTCGCCCTGCATGATGGTCGGCCGACGCCCGATGGGTTCCGGTCGACCCCGGAGGTTCCGTCGGCGTAGTCCAGACACCTCCCATCCGAATACGGAGTCACGCTCGTGCCCAGCAAGAAGGCCCTCGTCCGCCGCCCCAGCCCCCGTCTGGCCGAAGGGCTGGTGACACACATCGAGCGGGAGAGGGTCGACGCCGAGCTCGCGGTCGAGCAGTGGGAGGCGTACGTGGAGGCCCTGCGTACGCACGGCTGGGAAACCATCGAGGTGGACCCGGCCGACGACTGTCCGGACTCGGTGTTCGTCGAGGACACGGTCGTGATGTACAAGAACGTCGCACTGATCACGCGCCCGGGCGCCGAATCCCGGCGCGACGAGACCGCCGGGGTCGAGGAGGCCGTGGCCGGTCTGGGCTGCTCGGTGAACTGGATCTGGGAGCCGGGCACCCTGGAAGGCGGCGACGTGCTCAAGATCGGTGACACCGTGTACGTGGGCCGCGGCGGGCGCACCAACGCCGCCGGCGTCCGGCAGCTGCGCGCCGCGTTCGAGCCGCTGGGCGCGCGGGTGGTCTCCGCGCCGGTGAGCAAGGTGCTGCACCTGAAGTCGGCGGTCACCGCGCTGCCGGACGGGACGGTCATCGGGCACATCCCGAAGATGGACACGCCGTCGCTGTTCGCGCGCTTCCTGCCGGTGCCGGAGGAGGCCGGGGCCCATGTCGTGCTGCTCGGCGGCGACAAGCTGCTGATGGCGGCGAGCGCCCCGAAGACCGCGGACCTGTTCGCGGACCTCGGCTACGAACCGGTCGTCGTGGACATCAGCGAGTTCGAGAAGCTCGAGGGATGTGTGACATGCCTCTCGGTGCGGCTGCGTGAGCTGTACGCCTGACCGGTGAGCGGCACGACCCCTCCGGCCCTCCACCTGCGGCTCCCCGGGGCGGCGGGCATGTCCGGCCGCCCCGGCTGATCAGCGGCCTTTACAGTGCTCTTAACCTACGGCCTCGTAACCTACGGAGACGTAGCCTACGATGCCGTAGGTTTCCGCACATCGCTCGTACGTATGTCCCCTGGAGAGTCCATGACGATCACCACTCCCCACCTCGGCAGCCCCGCCGGCGCCTGGACCGACGCTCAGCTGCTGTACGCCCTGGAGGAAGTGGTCGAGAAGGAACTCAACCGGCATCTGCAGGTCGCGAAGGACTGGATGCCGCACGAGTACGTTCCGTGGAGCGACGGGCGCAACTTCCCCGGCCTCTTCGAGGACGGGGAGGCCTGGGAGAAGGAGCACTCCAAGGTCACCGAGATCGGCCGTATCGCGCTCGTCGTCAACCTTCTGACCGAGGACAACCTGCCCAGCTACCACCACGAGATCGCCTCGCTCTTCGGCCGTGACGGCGCCTGGGGCACGTGGGTGCACCGCTGGACCGCCGAGGAGGGCCGGCACGGCATCGTGATGCGGGACTACCTGCTCACCTCGCGCGCCGTGGACCCGGACAAGCTGGAGCAGTTCCGCATGGCGCACATGAGCGAGGGCTTCGAGTCGGACAACCGGCACTCGATGCTGCACTCGGTCGCCTACGTCGCCTTCCAGGAGCTCGCCACCCGCATCTCGCACCGCAACACCGGTCACCAGTCCGGTGACCCGGTCTGCGACCGCATGCTGGCCCGCATCGCGACCGACGAGAACCTGCACATGGTCTTCTACCGCAACCTTCTGAAGGCGGCCTTCGAGCTCGCCCCCGACCTGACCATGCAGGCGGTGCGGGACGTGGTCGTGAACTTCCGGATGCCCGGTCACGGCATCCCCGGCTTCGAGCGGGCCGCCGCGCAGATGGCGATCGGCGAGGTCTACAACCTGCGCATCCACCACGACGACGTGCTCCAGCCCGTGCTGCGCTTCCTGAAGGTCATGGAGATCGACGGCCTGGGCCCGGAGGGCCTCAAGGCACAGGAGGAACTCGGCCTGTACATGGGAGGCCTGGACTCCGAGGCGTCGAAGTTCGACGAGAAGCTGGCCGCCCGCAAAGCCCGCATGGCGGCCCGGGCCGGCGCCTGACGGCAGGCCGTCACCCGGCGCGACGCCGTGAGGCCCCGACCGCCACGAGCGGTCGGGGCCTCACGGCGTTCCGTGCTGCCGGTGCGAGGCCCGCCGCAGCTCCAGGCGTTCCTTCTCCGACAGGCCGCCCCAGACGCCGAACCGCTCGTCGTTGTCCAGCGCGTACTCGAGGCAGGCCGCGCGGATCGGGCACATTCTGCAGATCCGCTTCGCCTCCCGCACCGAACTGCCCGGCTCGGGGAAGAAGAAGTCCGCCCCGGTCTGC
The DNA here is from genome assembly GCF_000717875.1 of Streptomyces sp. NRRL S-455. Classification (GTDB taxonomy): domain Bacteria; phylum Actinomycetota; class Actinomycetes; order Streptomycetales; family Streptomycetaceae; genus Streptomyces. The sequence continues at coordinate 78,200 of NZ_JOCT01000017.1, read as the reverse complement.
GCGCACAACGCCTCCTGCTGCCAGGCGAGTTCGGGCGAGGTGATCGTTTCGATGTGCATGGCCAGAAGCGTCGCGGTCGGCGAAAAACGTTCGATCAACGCGGGATCAACACGCGTTCACGGGCCTCCGGCCGTCTCGATGGTCGCCTGTCGGCGGCGCCGGCGCACGGCGGCGCGCGGGTTCAAGCGAAACCAGGCGATCGCTCCGGCGGCGGGGCTCCGGCACGGATCACGCCGACGCCCGTCGCACCAGCGTCGTCGGCAGGACGACACCGGCCGGCGTGCCGGCGACGCCCTCGTGTGAGGTGCCGCGGTCGAGGTCGCGCAGCAGCAGACGGGCCATCAGGCGCCCCATCTCCTCGATGTCCTGGCGGACGGTCGTGAGGGGCGGATCGGTCTGTTCCGCGACGGGCAGCATGTCGTCGAAGCCGATCACGGCCACGTCGTCGGGAACGCGGCGACCGGCCTCCCTCAGGACGCGCAGCGCCCCCGAGGCCGTGAGGTCGTTCGCGGCGAACACGGCGTCCACGTCCGGGCACCGGTCCAGGAGCTGACGCATGGCCCGCTCGCCCCCGGCCGGCGTGAAGTCGGCCTCGACGATGAGACGTGGGTCGGCGTCCACCATGACGTCCCGGTAGCCGTCGAGCCGGTCCACCGCGGAGGTCTGGTCGAGAGCGCCGGTGAGGTGCGCGATACGGGTCCGGCCGAGGCCGACGAGGTGCCGGACGGCGTCGCGCGCCCCGCCGCGGTTGTCGCTGTCGACGTAGACCACATCGCGCCGGTCGCCGCTCCAGCCCGGCCGTCCGCCGAAGACCGTGGGGACACCGGCCCGCTGGATCAGTTCCGGCAGCGGGTCGTCGAGGTGCAGCGAGAAGACCAGGGCCCCGTCCACGTGCCCGCCCGCGAGGTACCGGCCGACTCGGGCGTGGTCGTCGCGGCCCTCCGTGAGCAGCAGGACGAGCTGGTTGTCGTGGGCGGTGAGCTCCTTGCTGATGCCTCGCAGCTGGAGCGCGAAGAACGGGTCGGCGAACACCCGGGTCTCCGGTTCGGCGACGACGACCGCGACCGCGTCGTGCCGCCGGGTGACCAGGGAGCGGGCGGCCTGGTTGGGCACGTACCCGAGCTCCTCGACGGCCTTGCGGACCCGCTCGACGAGGACGTCCCGTACCCCGTCCCCGCCGTTGACCACACGCGACACGGTGGCCCGTGAGACACCTGCCCGGGCGGCCACGGCCTCCAGGGTGGGACGCGGCGCTGTGTCGGTCACTGTCGGGGCTCCTCACCTGCGGTTGCGGATCAGGATAGCCCCGAGGGCGGACGTCGTGAGAGCGCTCTCCACGGAGGGGGAGGTCGGCCCCTCACACGCCCCGTGCGTCTCTGCCCCTTACACACCCCATGTGTCCGTCACCGCTCGTGCTGACCGTGCCCCGGGTCGTCACCCCCGTGCTCGTGCGGCTCGTACCCGGGAATCGTCCCGTCCGGCTTCTTCACCAGGAACAGCCCCACCATCCCCATGTCGGAGTGGCTCTGCACATGGCAGTGGTACATCCAGGCGCCGGCACCGACCCCCTCCCCCGCTATCACCTGGAAGCCGAACGAGTCGGCCGGGCCGGTGATCTTGTTGTCGATGACCGGGCTGGGGTCGTCGGGGCCGGTCAGCATGCCGGTGCGGTTGTCGGCCCAGCGGTGACCGTGCATGTGGAACGTGTGGTAGAACTCGCCGTGCGTGATCACGACGAACTCCACGCGATCGCCCACCGTGGCCTCGAAGTCCGGGCCCGAGTGCGGCGGCCTGTTGTTGATGAGCATGTCGTTGAAGACGACGGTGTGCGTCCGGTCGGGCAGGACGTCGCCCTTGCGGCGGACGATGACCGGGCCGTACAGGCCGTTCCGCAGGCCCTGCGTGCCGTGTTCCGTGCCGACGACGTGGTCGTGGTAGTGCCAGTAGCCCGCGCTGCCCGCCCGCCAGGTGCCGTCCTTGCGGCGGCCGGGGGCGTGGGTGCGCCAGGTGTAGGTGCGGGTGCCCCCCGGCTCGACATGACTGCGGTTCATCTTCGTGCCGTCGCTGGTGATCTCGTAGTCCAGGCCGTGGACGTGGAGGCTCACCGCGACGTCCATGGTGTTCTCGAACTCGATGTGGAGCGTGTCGCCCTCGTTGAGCTCGATCAGCGGGCCCGGGATGCTCGCCTTGCCCTTCTCCAGGCCGTAGCCCATCTGGCCGTCGGCCAGCTTCTCCGCGTACAGCTTGATCCGCTTCACCTCGCCCCCGGCGGGGGCCGTCTTCGCCGGCTTGTCGGCGCTGACGGCCTCCGGCGCCACGGACAGCGATGTCGCGACGGCCGCGCCGCCCAGCAGCACACGCCGGTTGAAGCTGCGTCTGTCCATGCGGAACTCCCCACCCTGGTAAGGCTTTTACGGAGGCGTACCTGTGATGAACCTGTGCGACGGTACCGGGCGCGCTCCCGTTTATCCACAGTCGAGACAAAGTTGATGGCATCCCGGTCATAGGTATTGGCGGAACAGGCAAAGGGGTTTAGCTTCCTTGGCGGTGTTGCTGTGACCGAGGAGGTGCCCATGCACTTACGAGGGCTGAGCAAGAGAAGACGTGTCTGGGCGGCCTCACTGGCCGCCGGAGCCGTGACCGCCGGACTGCTGTCGGGGCCCGCCGCGAGCGCGCGCCCGTATCCGGAGCCACCGCTGACAACGATGTCCATCAAGTCGCCGCCGGGCGGCGCGAACGTACGTGTGCTGATCTTCCACGGTTCCGCGGCGGCCGGAGAGGAGTCGCCGGTGGTGAACGCCGGGATCGAGGCCATCGAGGACATCGGCCTGTCGGGTCCGGCGAACCGCCGCTTCAAGGTGCAAGCCACCGACGACGCCTCGGTGTTCACCGACGAGACGAAGCTCGGCCGCTTCAACGCGATCGTGTTCCTGACCGGCGGGGGCGATGTCCTCGACGCGGAGCAGGAAGCGGGTCTGGAGGCGTACATGGAGGCCGGCGGCGGGTTCGTCGGCCTCCATGACGCGGCGCGTGCGGAGCCGTACTCGGACTGGTTCACCGGCCTGGTGGGCGCACGGCCGGCCGCGTCGAGCCCGGCGGCCGTCCAGCGGGCGACCGTGGAGGTCGGCGACCGCCGGCATCCGGCCACCGAGGAGCTTCCGGTGCAGTGGAAGCGCCCGGACAAGTGGCTGAACTGGGTGAAGAACCCGTCCGGTGACGTCCACACGGTGGCGCGCGTCCGCGAGTCGACGTACCAGCCGGGGGCGAGCGCCAACGGCTGGGACCACCCGGTCAGCTGGTGCCGCGACTACGACGGCGGCCGCTCCTTCTACACCGGCATGGGCGGCACGGTGTCGTCGTACGACGAGACCGACTTCCGGGCGCACCTGCGCGGCGCGCTGATGTGGACGACCCGGCTGGAGCAGGCCGACTGCAAGGCGACCATCAACGCCAACTACGCGGCGGAGCGGCTGACCAAGCCCAACCAGCCGGGGCAGAACGACCAGATCGGCGAGCCGCACGGGCTGGTCACCGCGCCCGACGGCCGGGTATTCTACATCGGCCGGGGCGGCGCGGACTCCTCGCAGCCCGTGATCACCGACTGGAACAACCCCGACATCGGCAAGGGCAAGGGCGAGATCCACGTCTACGACCCGAAGACCAGGCAGGTCACCCTGGCCGGTGCGCTCACCGTCTTCGGCAACAAGGGCGGCGGCGACGAGCTGGTCAAGGTCGAGGAGGGACTGCTCGGGATCGAGCTGGACCCGGAGTTCGCCCGGAACGGCTGGGTGTACCTGCACTACACGCCCCACTCCCGGATCAACCGCGACACGCGGATGGCCGAGCGGCGGGTCTCCCGTTTCACTTTCGACCAGGCCACCGGCAAGCTGGACCTCTCCAGTGAGAAGGTCCTGCTGAAGTGGCCGGTGCAGATCCACAGCTGCTGCCACGCGGGCGGCGGGATGGCCTGGGACTCCAAGGGCAACCTGTACATCGCCACCGGTGACAACAACTCCAGCGGCTTCAGCGGCGGTTACTCGGGCAACAACCCGGAGCCGAACTACAAGGGCGTGTCCTTCGCGGACGCGCGCCGCACCGCCGGCAACACCAACAACCTCAACGGCAAGATCCTGCGCATCCACCCGGAGCCGGACGGCACGTACACGCTGCCCGAAGGCAACCTCTTCACCGGCAAGGAGACGGACGAGGGCGGCGGCAAGACGCGCGGCGAGATCTACGTGATGGGCGTGCGGAACCCGGCACGCATCTTCGTCGACAAGTCGACCGACGTGCTGTACGCGGGCTGGGTCGGCCCGGACGCGAGCGCGCCCTCGACGACCTGGGGTCCGGCCAAGTACGACACCTTCGCCGTGATCACCAAGGCGGGCAACCGCGGCTGGCCGTACTGCATGGGCAACAAGCAGCCCTACCGCGACCGGGGTCTGCCGGACCCGTCCAAGCCGCTGGGCTGGTACGACTGCGACCACCCGAAGAACGAGTCGCCGAACAACGACGGACTGGTCAACCTGCCGCCGGTGACCGGCAACAACATCTGGTACTCGCCGTCGGGCGGCGCGCCGGACTACCCGCGGGACGCCGCCGGTGTCCCGTCCTACAAGCCGGAGGAGGCCACGTACCGGCTGCCCTGGCTGAAGGGCGGCGGGCAGGCAGCGATGAACGGGCCGGTCTACCGGTACGGCACAGTGGCGGCCGACAGTGCGGTCAAGTGGCCGGCGTACTGGGACGGCAAGTGGTTCGTCGGTGACTTCTACGACGCCGACCAGCCGCGCAACGCGGTGATCATGGACCCGAAGACGCAGGGCGACGGCGGTCTGCCGGTGCACTCGGAGTCGCTGAAGAAGATCGTGCCGGTCGGCAACGACGGCATCAGGAACCTCATGGACTGGAGGTTCGGTCCGGACGGCGCTCTGTACGTCCTCGACTACGGGCGCGGCTTCTTCACCTCGGACTCCAAGTCGGCCCTGTGGCGGGTCACGTACAAGGGCGGCGGGCCGACCCCGGCCGCCGGTCAGCTGGCGAGGGGGACCGAGTGATCCGGAGACGAAGAGTCTGGGCCGCCCTGCTGGCCGCCCTGCTCGTGATGCTCGGCGTGCAGGCGGTGCCCGCCGCCGGGCAGCCCGAGAGGGAGGCCGCCGAACAGGTCCTCACCTGGACGGCGGGAAACGACATCGACAAGTACCTCTCGGCACCGAAGACGGCGGTCGCCGGTTCCGCCACGATCGTCTTCGAGAACAGTACGGCCACCGGCAACACCACCGGCATGCCGCACACGCTGACGTTCGTGACCAGCGATCCCGAGTTCAACAACGACGTACAGCTCAACATCCTGGCCAACCCGAACGACGCCCAGGGCGGCAAGCACACCGCCCAGGTCACGCTCACGCCCGGCCGGTACTTCTACCACTGCACCATCCCCGGCCACGGCCAGATGCAGGGCATCCTCGTCGTCACCGAGGGGACCGGCGAGGACACCACGGCGCCCGAGGCGTCGGCGCACGTGAGCGGCACGCAGAACACGCAGGGCGAGTACGTCGGTTCGGCGAGCGTGGCGATCCACGCCACCGACGAGGGCGGCTCCGGCGTGGAGAAGGTCGAGTACGCGATCGGTGACGCGGGTGCCTGGCAGCCGTACACCGCGCCGGTCGTCGTCGACCGGGTCGGCAGCCACAAGGTCCGCTACCGGGCGTTCGACAAGGCCGGGAACGTCTCCGCCGAGAAGAGCGCGCAGTTCACGGTCGTGGCGCCCCAGTCGGACGACACCACGGCGCCGGAGACCTCGGCGACGGTGAGCGGTGAGCGCGACCCGGACGGGGCGTACATCGACATGGCGACGGTCACCGTCTCCGCCTCCGACACCGGCTCCGGGGTCAACACCATCGAGTACGCGGTGGGCTCCGGCGCCTGGCAGGCGTACACCGCGCCCGTCATGGTGCACCAGGTGGGCGAGCACACCGTCCGTTACCGGGCCACCGACAAGGCCGGCAACGTGGCGGCCGAGAAGAGTGTGCGGTTCACGGTCGTGGCGGCGCCGCCGCGGGACACCACCCCGCCGGTGACGGGCGTGACCGTGGAGGGCACGAAGAACTCGGCAGGGGCGTACGTCAACAGCGCCCGGGTGACCGTCACGGCGACCGACGAGCACGGTTCGGGTGTCGAGAGGATCGAGTACTCGCTGGACGGCGGGCCGTATCTCGCGTACTCGGCGCCGGTGGTGGTCGACCGGGCGGGCGCGCACACCGTGGCCTACCGGGCGACGGACAAGGCCGGCAACACCGCGGCGGCCCGCACGGTGACCTTCACGGTCGTCTCCGGGCAGGTCCCGGCGCCGGACTGCCCGGAGTACGACGAGCGGCTGACGGTGATCGTCGGCACGGTCGACTCGGGCGTGCGCAACCGGGTCACCGACAACCGCTGCCGGATCGGCGAGCTGATCGAGGACGAGAAGGAGTGGACGTCCCACGCGCTGTTCCTCAAGCACGTGACGTCCGTCCTCGACGAGCTGCTGAAGGAAGGGGTCATCGACCAGCGGGAGTCCAGGGCGATCCGGAAAGCGGCCCGCCAGTCGGGCATCGGCAAACCGGGGCAGACCGAGGGCTACCGTGCGCTCTTCGACGGCACAGCCGAGTCCCTCGGCAAGTGGCAGCAGGTGGGCGGCGGTTCGTTCGGGCTGAACCCGGACGGGACGATCACCTCCAGCACGACCACGCCCGGCATGGGCATGCTGTGGTTCCCGGAGCGCAAGTACGGCGACTTCTCACTGAAGCTCCAGTGGCGCGACGACGCACCTGGCACCGGCAATGCCAACTCCGGTGTGTTCGTGCGCTTCCCGTGGGTCCACGACCACCCGGAGGAGTCCCGGCCCGAGTGGGTCGCCATCAAGTACGGGCATGAGGTGCAGGTGCTCGACCGGCCCGACGGCGACATGTACAAGACGGGCTCGGTCTACGGATTCGACCGTGTGGGCCTGGCCGGCGCGGGCGTGACCCAGAAGGGCACCTGGAACGACTACGAGATCCGTGTGGAAGGCCAGCACTACTCGGTGTTCCGCAACGGTGTGCTGCTCAACGAGTTCGACAACACCGGCGGCCAGGAGTTCACCCCGCCCCGCTCGGACGACCCGGGCACGGACGGGCGGCGCTTCTCCTCCGGCTACATCGGGCTCCAGGTGCACGGCACGACGGACGTGGTCTCGTACCGCGACATCCGGATCAAGGAGTTGTAGGCCCCTCGGGCGCCTTCCTGGCCCTGCTCGGCTGTACCCGCCTGGGCTCCCCCGGCATCTTCGGATACTCGGGCGGGTATGGCAGGTCTCCCAGCCCGTGGTCGTGCTCGTCGCGGCGGGCGAGGTCGAGCAGGGCTTCCAGGGAGTAGCGGCGGTCGTCCATGTCCGCGTGCACGTCGCCGAGTTCGGCGAAGCGCGTGGGCATCGTCGCGAGGTCGAAGTCCTGGGGGTGCGCGACCCCGACCTCCTCCCAGCGCAGGGGTGCGGAGACGGGGGCGTGCGGGCGGGGGCGTACGGAGTAGGCGGAGGCGATGGTGCGGTCGCGTGCCGTCTGGTTGTAGTCGATGAAGATGCGCTCCCCGCGCTCCTCCTTCCACCACTTGATGGTCACCTGGTCCGGCATCCGCCGCTCCATCTCCCGGCCGACGGCGATGGCGGCGCGCCGGACCTGGGTGAAGGTCCAGCGCGGTTCGATCGGCACGAAGACGTGCAGGCCCCGGCCGCCGGAGGTCTTGGGGAAGCCGCGCAGTCCGCCGAACTCGTCGAGCACGGACCGGAGTTCGTGGGCGGCGCGGGCGGCGTCGTCGTAGTCGGTGCCGGGCTGCGGGTCGAGGTCGATGCGCAGTTCGTCGGGGTGGTCGACGTCGTCGCGGCGGACCGGCCAGGGGTGGAAGGTGAGGGTGCCGAACTGGGCGGCCCACACCACCGCGCCGACCTCGGTGGGGCACATCTCGTCGGCGCTGCGGCCGCTGGGGAAGGTGATGTGCGCGGTCGGGATCCAGTCGGGCATGTTCTTCGGCGCCCGCTTCTGGAAGAAGTTCTCGCCGTTCACGCCTTCGGGGTAGCGCTCCAGGGTGGTGGGCCGGTCGCGCAGGGCGCGCAGGATGCCGGGGCCGACGGCCAGGTAGTAGCGGGCGAGGTCCAGCTTGGTGAAACCGCGCTCGGGGAAGAACACCTTGTCCGGGCTGGACAGCCGTACGGTCCGGCCGCCGGCCTCCAGTTCCACCGCGTCACCCATGCGAGCAACGGTAGGCGTACCACGCAGGTATCGCATATCGGGCGTTGCGGCTCATGCAGGAGCAGAATCGACCCATGGATCTACCGGTGATGCCCCCTGTGCTGCCGATGCTCGCCAAGTCCGTGGCGGCGATCCCGTCGGGCATGCAGTACGAGGCGAAGTGGGACGGATTCCGGGCGATCGTGTTCCGCGACGGGGACGAGGTGGAGCTCGGCAGCCGGACCGGGAAGCCTCTGACCAGGTACTTTCCCGAGCTGGTGGTGGCCGTGCGGGAACGGCTGCCGGAGCGCTGCGTGATCGACGGGGAGATCGTGATCGCGCGGGAGGGACATCTGGACTTCGACGCCCTGACGGAGCGGATCCACCCCGCGGACTCGCGGGTGCGGACGCTGGCCGAGCGGACGCCCGCCTCACTGGTCGTGTTCGACCTGCTGGCGCTGGGGGACGAGTCGCTGATGGGCGCTCCGCTGACCGAGCGTCGGGAGCTGCTGGCCAGGGAGCTGTCCGGGGTGGCGGCCCCGGTGCACCTGGCTCCGGCGACCACGGACATCGAGGTGGCGCGGCAGTGGTTCGAGGAGTACGAGGGAGCGGGCCTGGACGGTGTCATCGCCAAGCCGCTGACCGTGCGCTACCGCCCGGACGAACGCGCCATGTTCAAGATCAAACACGAACGGACGGCGGATGTCGTCGTCGCCGGGTACCGCCTGCACAAGAGCGGCCCGGTGGTCGGCTCGCTGCTGCTCGGACTGTACGACGACCGGGGCGCACTCCAGCACGTGGGCGTGTCCGCCGCCTTCCCGATGAAGCGGCGCGCCGAGCTGGTGGAGGAACTGGAACCGCTGCGCATGGACGACGTCCAGGGGCATCCGTGGGCGGCCTGGGCCGACGAGGCCGCGCACGAGAAGGCCCGGCTGCCGGGGGCGCCGAGCCGCTGGTCGGGCCGTAAGGATTTGTCGTGGGTGCCGCTGCGGCCGGAGCGGGTGGCCGAGGTGGCGTATGACCACATGGAGAACGGGCAGCGTTTCCGGCACACCGCCCGTTTCCGCCGCTGGCGCCCGGACCGGGCTCCCGAGAGCTGCACCTACGCGCAGCTGGAGGAGCCCGTCCGGTACGACCTGGCGGAGATCCTCGGCTCCTGACCGGGCCCCTGAGGGCGACTCAGGGCTGCATCAGGACCTTGACCGCGCCGTCCTGCTTGCGCTGGAACATCTCGTAGGCGTGCGGTGCCTCGGACAGCGAGACCCGGTGGGTGGCGAAGTCGTCGACGCCGAGCGGGTCCTCGTCGGTCAGGTACGGGATGATGTCGTCGCTCCAGCGGCGGACGTTGGCCTGCCCCATCCGCATCTGGATCTGCTTGTCGAACAGGGTGAGCATCGGCATCGGGTCCGCCATGCCGCCGTAGACACCGGACAGCGAGATGGTGCCGCCGCGGCGCACCAGCTCGATGGCGGTGTGGAGGGCGGAGAGCCGGTCGACGCTGAAGCGTTCGGCGAACGGTCCGCTGATCTTGCGGGGCAGCATCGACGAGGCCGTCTGGGCGAGCTTGGCCGCCGCGCCGCCATGGGCTTCGGTGCCGACCGCGTCGATCACAGCGTCGGGGCCGCGCCCGTCGGTCTGGTCGCGGATCGCGGCGACGAGTTCCTTCTCGTCGTCGAACGACCTGAGGTCGAAGGTCTCCACGCCCCGCGAGCGCGCCCGCCGCAGGCGCTCCGGCACCAGGTCCACTCCGAACACCCGTCCGGCGCCGCGCACCTGGGCGACGCGGCAGGCCATGTCGCCGATGGGCCCGAGCCCGAGCACGGCGACGCTGCCGCCCTGTGGGACGTCAGCGTAGGCGACCGCCTGCCAGGCGGTGGGCAGCACGTCGGAGAGGTAGACGAAACGGTCGTCGGACGGGCCTTCGGGGACCTTGATCGGGCCGTACTGCGCCTGCGGGACGCGCAGGTACTCGGCCTGGGCGCCCGGCACGGAGCCGTACAGCCGGGTGTAGCCGAACAGGGCGGCGCCCATGCCCTCGCCGTGGACCTGGGTGGTCTCGCACTGGGTGGGCAGGCCGGTCAGGCACATCCAGCAGTTGCCGCAGGCGATCTGGAACGGGACCACGACCCGGTCCCCCACCTGGAGGTCCGGGACGCCCGCGCCGACCTCCTCGACGATGCCCATGGGTTCATGGCCGAGGATGTCGCCCGGAGTCATGAACGGCGTGAGCACTTCGTACAGGTGCAGGTCGGATCCGCACAGTCCGGTGGAGGTGATGCGGATGATCGCGTCCGTCGGCTCCTGGATCTTCGGATCGGGCACGTTCTCCACCCGCACGTCCCGTTTGCCCTGCCAGGTCACTGCCCTCATCGCCTCGCGCTCCCTCCGTAGCGTGCGCGTCGGTCTACGGCGAGGCCCGAGTACCCGGGCGCTTCGCGCCGAACCTTGCGCCGATCGACGGACAAGGCGGAGAACCTGCACCATAAACGATCGACTATGGCCATCGTCAGACATATAAGTGCACAATCATGACAATCGATGACATGAGGCGCGGTGGCGACGGTGGTCAAGGGACGAAGGCTGCGCGGACGGCGTGCCGCGACCACAGCGGCGCTGCTGGCCGCCACGGTGACGGCCGCCCTGGCGGCGGGGTGCACCGGCGGGGGCGGCCCGGGCGACGACGGACGGGGGTCGGCGAGGGAGTCGGAGCAGGGAGCATCACCTCCGGCGACCGGCCCCGGCGTGCTCGCGGTCAAGATCGACAACGCCCGCACGGCCCGGCCGCACACGGGCGTCGGCACCGCGGACATCGTGTACGTCGAGCAGGTCGAGGGCGGGCTGAGTCGGCTGATGGCGGTGTACGCGACCCGGTTGCCGAAGACCGTGGGCCCGGTGCGCAGCGCACGTGAGTCGGATCTGGAGTTGCTGCGCCAGTTCGACCAGCCCACGCTCGCCTTCTCCGGCGCACAGTCGAAGCTCCTGCCGCTGATCGACAAGGCGCCCCTGCGGGCGGAGACGCCGGGCAGCGCCTCGGACGCGTACTTCCGGGACTCCGGCAGAACCGCCCCGCACAACCTCTTCCTGCGGCCCGGGCAGATCGTGCCCGACACCCCGGGAGCGACCGCACTGACCACCGGCTTCCGCTACGGCTCCGCCCCCGCAGGCGGCACCCCGGAGACCCAGCGGACGGTGCGCTATCCGGCGGCCCGTTTCACCTTCACCTGGTCCGAGGACCGCGACCGCTGGCTGGTCGGCATGGACGGCGCGCCCGCGACGACGGCCGACGGGGAGCGGATGACGGCGGCGACGGTCGTCGTGCAGTACGTGAAGGTGCGCGAGTCGGCCTTCGGGGACTTCCTCGGCAACAACACGCCGTACACCGAGACGGTCGGCTCGGGGACGGCTGAGGTGCTGCGCGACGGCCGGGCCCACGACGTGGCCTGGGAGCGCGAGAACGCCACGGACGGCACGGCGTTCACCACCGGCGACGGCACGCCGGTGAACTTCGCGAGGGGACCGGTGTGGGTGGTGTACGCCGAGGCGCCCTGACCCGCCCGTGCGGGGCACGCCGGTCAGCGGGGCGCCGGCAGGGGCTCCCCTGGGTTGCGCAGCCCCTCGGCCGCGTCCGCCACGCGCCGGATGAGGTCGAAGAACACCGTCCGCTCCTCGGCGGTCAGCGGCGCGAGGAACACCTGGTTCATACGGGCGGTGCGCACGGTCAGCCTGCGGTGCGTACGCGCCCCCTCCTCCGTGAGACGCAGCAGGAACCGGCGGCCGTCCTCCGGGTCGCGGACCTTGTCGAGCAGTCCGCGCCGGCTGAGCCGGCTGATCACCTCGGCGATCGTCGACCGGTCGAGCCCCACCCGCTCCCCCACCGTCCGCTGGTCCAGGCCGGGCTCGGCCACGAGCGTGTTGAGGACCGCGAACTGGGGCGAGGTGATCTCCTCGGAGACCATCGTGTTCCACAGCAGGTAGTGCGCCTGCTGGAGCCGCCGGGCCAGGTGCCCGGGGTGGGTGGTGAGGTCCGCCGCCGCCATGTGCACCCCTCGGTTGCTTTACTTGGTGCACTGAACAATACCCGGCCGTCCAGGAGCTGTCTGCCGTCCGTGCAGGGGCCCATCAGTGCCGACACCAGGGCCTTGACGCCCTGCCGCCCTGATGGCAGCGTGAGGGAAGGCTTCAGAGAAATACTCAGTGCCCTGACTAAGTGGGTCGGGACGCTCGGAGAAGATGGGGCTTCCATGACTCTCACACAGCACGACATCGACCAGGAGATCGCGGCCGGTCGCGCCGCGTACGAGAAGCGCCTCGCGGACGGCGGGCCGGTCGAGCACCAGCCGCGCCGCGACTACGCGCCGTACCGCTCCTCGGTGCTCCGCCACCCGAAGCAGCCGCCGGTCACCATCGACGTCAGCCAGGACCCGGAGCTGGTGGAGCTGTCCTCCCCGGCCTTCGGGGAGCGGGACATCACCGAGATCGACAACGACCTCACCCGGCAGCACCACGGGGAGCCGATCGGCGAGCGCATCACCGTCTCCGGCCGTCTCCTGGACCGTGACGGCCGTCCGGTGCGCGGCCAGCTCGTGGAGATCTGGCAGGCCAACTCCGCGGGACGCTACGCCCACCAGCGCGAGCAGCACGACGCCCCGCTGGACCCCAACTTCACCGGCGTGGGCCGCACGCTCACCGACGACGACGGCCGGTACCACTTCACCACCGTCCAGCCGGGCCCGTATCCCTGGCGCCAGCACGTCAACGCCTGGCGGCCGGCGCACATCCACTTCTCGCTCTTCGGTACGGCGTTCACCCAGCGGCTCGTGACGCAGATGTACTTCCCGAGCGATCCGCTGTTCCCCTACGACCCGATCATCCAGTCGGTGACGGACGACGCGGCCCGGCAGCGGCTGGTCGCGACGTACGACCACAGCCTGTCGGTGCCGGAGTTCTCGATGGGCTACCACTGGGACATCGTGCTGGACGGCCCGCAGGCCACCTGGATCGAGGAAGGGCGCTGACCTGCCATGACGAAGATCGACACCAGCAGGCCGGAGAGCGTGCTGCCCACCCCCTCGCACACCGTCGGCCCGTTCTACGGTCACGCCCTGCCGTTCCGCGGCGGTGAGGACATCGCGCCCGCCGGACATCCGGACACGGTCACCGTGCACGGGTACGTCCTGGACGGCGAGGGCAAGCCGCTGCCCGACGCCCTGATCGAACTGTGGGGCCCGGATCCCGACGGCAAGGTCGCGACAGCCGACGGTTCGATGCGCCGCGACCCCGCGTCGGGCGGCTTCCTGGGGCGCAACGGTGTGGAGTTCACGGGCTGGGGGCGGATCCAGACCGACGCGAACGGCCACTGGTACGCGCGCACCCTGCGGCCCGGTGCGCGCGGGCGGAACGCCCCGTACCTCAGCGTGTGCGTCTTCGCGCGCGGGCTCCTCGTGCACCTGTACACCCGGATCTACCTGCCGGGCGACACGGAGGCGCTCGCCGCCGACCCGCTGCTGTCCCGGCTGGAGGAAGAGCGCCGCGACACGCTGATCGCCGCGGCGGAGGACAGCGGGACGTACCGTTTCGACATCCGCCTCCAGGGCGAAGGAGAGACCGTCTTCCTGGAGTTCCGGTGACAGCCGCGCAGGGCGACCCCGGTCTGCTCGGCCCCGGGTGGGCCGGCTCGGCGGCCTCCTCCGCCACGAGTGACCACGCGTACCTGCGGGCGCTGCTCGACGCCGAGGCCGCGCTGACCCGGGCTCAGGCCGCGCTGGGCCTCGCCCCGGCCGAAGCGGCGACGACGGTGACGGATGCGGCCGGCACCGGCGCCTTCGACCTGCGGGCCCTCGCCGAGCGGGCCCGGGCGGGCGGCAACCCCGTCATCCCCCTGGTCGCCGACCTGACGAAGGCGGTCGGCGACGAGTACGGCCCGTACGTCCACCGGGGCGCGACCAGCCAGGACATCATGGACACGGCGACGATGCTGGTCGCCGTGCGCACGCTTGGCCCGATCCTCGACGATCTCGGCCGCACGGAGCGGGCGCTGGCCGCCCTCGCCGCCGAACACCGCGACACCGTGATGCCGGGGCGGACCCTCACCCAGCACGCCGTACCCACGACGTTCGGGCTGAAGGCCGCAGGGTGGCGGTCGCTGGTCCTCGACGCACGGGACCGGGTGACGGCCGTGCGGGACGCACTGCCCGTCCAACTGGGGGGCGCGGCGGGGACATTGGCGGCCTTCGGCGCGTACGGCGCGAGCGATCCGGCAGAGCTGCCGTGGGCGTACGCCCGTGAACTCGGTCTACGGGCGCCCGACCTGCCCTGGCACACCCTGCGCACGCCGGTCGCCGATCTCGCGGGGTGCCTCGCCTTCACCGCCGGCGCGCTGGGCAAGGTCGCCGTGGACGTCCTCACCCTCTCCCGCACCGAGATCGCCGAGGTCGTTGAGGGCAGCGGCGGGGGCTCCTCCGCGATGCCGCACAAGTCCAACCCCGTACGGTCCACCCTCATCGCCGCCGCGGCCCGGCGGGCGCCCCAGCTCGCGGCCATGCTGTACGGATCGCTGGCCGCGGAGGACGAGCGGCCTGCCGGGGCCTGGCACGCGGAGTGGGAGCCGCTGAGGGACCTGCTGCGGCTGGTCGGCGGGGCCGCCCGGGATGCCGCCGGCCTGGCCGAGGGACTGCGGGTCCGGCCGGAGGCCATGCGCGAACACCTGGATCTGACCGGCGGGCTGATCGTCTCCGAGCGGCTGTCCGCCGAACTGGCCCCGGTGCTGGGCCGGGCCCGCGCCAAGGAACTGCTCTCCAGGCTGGCCTCCGAGGAGCGGCAGCTTTCCGAGGCGCCGGAGCTGGCGGACGCCGACCTCGACCCCACCCACTACACCGGCTCCGCCGGAGCCCTCACCGACCGTGCTCTGGAGCGACGTTGACACTCCTCAACCACCGTGCCGAAGGGCCCGCCTCCGCGCCCCCGCTGCTGCTGGGCCCCTCACTCGGCACGTCGTACGCCCTGTGGGACAAGGTGGCACCCGAACTGTCGGCCACCCATCGGGTGGTCCGCTGGGATCTTCCGGGACACGGGGGTTCGGCGGCCGGTCTCATCGAGGCGGGCGCGACCGTCGGTGACCTCGCCGGGCTGGTGCTGGCGCTCGCCGACTCGCTCGGCATCGAGCGGTTCGCGTACGCCGGTGTGTCGCTGGGCGGGGCCGTGGGGCTGCATCTCGCGGTCCGGCATCCCGAGCGGCTGTCCTCGCTGGCCGTGATCTGCTCCTCGGCACACTTCAACGGGGCGAAGCCCTGGGAGGAGCGGGCGGCGCTGGTGCGGCGGGAAGGTCTTGCCGGGCTGGCGGAGAACGCCGACGCCCGCTGGTTCACGTCCGGCTTCACCGTGCCGGAACTCGTTCAGGACCACCGGGACGCCGACCCGGACGCCTACGCCGCCTGCTGTGACGCGCTCGCCGCGTTCGATCTGCGGGACCGGCTGACCGGGATCGCCGTACCGACCCTGCTGGTCGCCGGCCGTGACGATCCGGCGACGCCGCCCGCACACCTGCGGGAGATCGCCGACGCGGTGCCGGGCGCGGCACTCGTGGAGATCCCGGGTGCCTCGCACCTGGCTCCCGCGCAGTGCCCGGAGGCGGTGCTGACCGCGCTGCGGGCACACTTCGGCGGGCCCGCGGGGCGGGGGATGGAGGTGCGGCGCGAGGTGCTCGGCGATGCGCACGTCGACCGGGCGCAGGCCCGGCAGACCCCCTTCACCGCGCGATTCCAGGACTTCATCTCGCGCTACGCCTGGGGCGAGATCTGGACCGACCCTACGCTGTCCCGTCGCGAACGCAGCATGATCACCCTCACCGCGCTGGTCGCGCACGGCCACTACGACGAGCTGGCCATGCACGTCCGCGCGGCCCGCCGCAACGGGCTCACACCGGAGGAGATCGGCGCGGTGCTGCTCCAGACGGCGGTGTACTGCGGGGTGCCGGCGGCGAACTCGGCGTTCGCGACGGCCCAGCGGGTGCTGGCCGAAGAGGACGGCGCGCCAGGGTGACCCCGCTGGTCATCGCCTCGGCGGTGGCGCGCCCGGGCACCCACGGCGTGGCTCGCCGACGGCGCGGCGGGTGTGCCGGCCCTGGCCACGCGGGGCGTGGGAACCGGCCGCTTCTACGACGGGACACGGGCGGGGCAGGGGCACACCCGGCGGCGTACGACCCGGGTGTGCGGCCGCGACTGGCCGCGGTGACCGGCCAGTCGGTGCGGGGGAAGCGGCGCGGCTGCGCTCGCCGCGGCAGCGCCCCGCGCTGTGACCGCGCACTTTTCACTGCCCCGGCCGGGCGGCTTCAACGCGTCTGAAACCGGCCGCGGTGACCGACCGGCCGGCGCGGATCCGGTTCCGGACCGCTGTCGTCGCGGACACGGGGAGCCGGCCGGGCCGCGCTCAGCGCAGCCCCACGTCCGTCTTCAGTTCGGCCCGTGCCCGGGCCGCCAGGCCGTCCGCGCCGCACGAGACCGCCAGGTCCAGGCCGCGCTCGAGGTCGGGCACCGAACGTGCGGCGACGCCGTACTCGACGCGGGCCGCCGCGTGTTCGTACTGGCAGGGCGAGGCCTCCAGGTAGGTGACGGCCTGGGCGGCGAGCCGGACGGCGCGCTGGCCGGTCTCCAGGGCGGCGGCGCAGCGCAGGGCCTCGCCTATCGCGGTGTCCGTGCCGAAGCGCTCGGCCCGGCGGCGGACGTCGACGGCGAGGCGGGCGGCGCGGGCCGGGTCCTCGGTGCTGAGGGCCCGGGCCAGATCGGCGGCCCAGGGGACGAGCACGGGATTGTGGTGGCCGCGCGCCGCCGCCGCCTTCTCGGCGGCCTCCAGTTCGTTGATGCCGTCCTTGGTGCGGCCGACGGCGATCAGCAGCCGGCCGCGGACCGAGCGCGGGTCGGGCAGGACGATGGTGGAAGGGTAGGGCGGGGCGAAGCCGTGCCGTTCGGCGACCTCCCAGGCCTCCTCGACGCGGCCGCGGGCGAGCAGCGTGTCGACGAGGTTGCAGGTCGCGGTCCAGTACAGGGGCAGACCGCGGCCGACGCGCTCGGCGAGCCGCAGCGACTCGCGCAGGGACGCCTCCGCTTCCTTGAGGCGCCCCCGCCTGCGGTGCCCGAGCCCCACGTAGGCGTGGGCCAGGGCGAGGTGGCCGCCGCTCCAGCCGGCGGTCTCGTAGGAACGCAGGGCTTCGTTGTAGAGAGCCTCGGCTCGGTCGAGGCGGTCGGTGAACCCGTACGCGTTGGCCAGCATCAGCAGCAGTTCGATACCCCACTCGGTGTCGGTCCAGCCGAGCCCGGGGGCGAGGCGGCCGTTGACGAGGGCGCGGTCGCACGCCTCGGTGACCTCCTCGGCGTTCTCGCCGTGCATCAGGGCGTCGAAGCCGCGCAGGATGAGCAGGGCGCGTTCGGAGTTGTCCCGGCCGGTGCAGGTGCTCGCGAGGTCGGCGAGCCGCCGGGAGCGGTCGGGTGAGGTGGCCTCGCCGGCGTGTATGCCCTCCCACATGAAGTGCACGGCCTGCAGCCGCATCCGGGCGGGCCCGGCCGGGAGCCGGGCGGCCTCCGCCTCGACCGTGCGGACGGCCTCCTCCAGCTGGTCGTTGTGGAGCAGTGCCTGGGAGAGCCGGAAGACGGCGTCCACCCGCTGGTCGCCGTCGAGTCCGGGCATGCCGAGCGCGGTCCGCAGATGGCCGATGGTGCGGGCGGGCGCGGTCAGGAAGGTCGCTTCGGCCAGTTCGTACAGGACGTGCGGGTGGGACTCGGGCCGGGGCGGTTCCTTCAGGGCGCGCTCCAGGCAGCGGCGGGCCGCGTCGGGCGCGCCGACGGCGAGGTGCTCGCGGGCGGCCTCGCGCAGTTGCCCGACGAGTTCCTCGTCGTCGTCGGGGTGGACCTCGATGAGGTGACGGGCGGCGGCCGCGGCGCCGTGCCCCTCGTCGGTGACGATCCGGGCGGCGATGCCGTGCATGGCGGTGCGCAGGGCGTCGGGGATGGAGTCGTAGACGGCGGTGGCGATGAGCGGGTGGACGAACTCCAGGTCGCCGTCGCCGCCGCGGCCGGTCGCGGGGTCGGACGCGGTGAGGATGCGGGCGGTGCGCAGCAGTTCGGCGCAGCGGCGGGCGGCGTCGGGTTTCAGGGTGGCGAGCTTGGCGACCAGGTCGACGGAGATGCCGGTGCCGAGGATGGCGGCGGCCCAGGCGAACCGTGTGGCGTCGATGCCGAGTTCCTCCAGGCGGGCGACGAGGCCGCCGCCGCGGGCCGAGCGGTTCAGCTCGCGCAGTTCGCCGGCCCGGGCCTCGACCGGTTCGAGCTCACTGTCCCGCACCTTGGCGAGGAGTTCGACGGTGTCGTAGGGGTTGCCGGCGGTGACGGCCCAGACCTCGCGGCAGAACGCGGCGTCGGCGTGCCTGCCGAGGGCGGCGCGGGTGAGTCCGGCCGTGGCGTCCGGGGTGAGGGCGTTCAGCGTGGTGGCGGGGCCGTTCGCGGCGGCGGCGACGGTGTCGAGGTGGCGGGCGCTCGCGCCGGGGACCTCGTCCGGGCGGCGGGTGACCACGACCAGGACGGACGTCTCGTCGAGTCGCTCGGCGAACGCCGCGAGCCAGTGCAGGGTCTCCTGGTCGGCCCAGTGGGCGTCGTCGATGAGCAGCACCAGCGGCCAGTCCCGGCGGGAGAGGCGGCGCACCGCGGCGACCAGGCCGTCGCACACACCCTGCGGGTCGGCCTGCCGGTCACCGGGGTCTGCGATGCCGAGGGCGGGGCCGGCGATGTCGTACCAGTCGCCGAGGTACTCGCGTGCCTCCTCGGGCAGCATGGACACCAGTGCCGGCTGCAGTAACTGCCGTACCACGTTGAAGGGGACCGACCTGAGGGTCTCGCCTCCGCGTGCCGACCAGACCGTGCAGCCGCGGGCCTCGGCGATGCGGCGGATTTCGGCCAGCAGCGCGGTCTTGCCGAGTCCTGCCTCGCCCCGGAAGACGAGCAGCCCGCCGGACGAGGAGCGGTCCGCGCACAGGCTGTCGAGCGCCCGCGTGACGGCGGAGACTTCCTCGTCACGCTCCCACAGGGAGGCCGAGGCGGCCGTGGGCCGTACCTCCGTCATCCCGCTACCTCCCCAAGTCGCCCGAACGACGTACCGACATCGAGCGTAGTCCCCCTTCCGCCTGAATGGAGGGCGGACCTGGCACCAGTTGCCGTGACGGATGACACCGGGTGCGGCACCGGTCGTTTTCACGCCAACAGCGCGTGGCGACAAGGCAGGTGACGTTCTATCACCGAATCCAGGACTCGCGGGCATGGCCGCCGGGCTCTGGAGGCGGGCCGATGAGTGATCTCACCGTGTGGTACGAGTCAGGCGTCTACGGCCGCACCGCGACGATCATCGCGGCGCGGTTCGTGATGCCGCCGCTGACTTTCCCGCGGCCGCGTCGGATCCGACTCCTCTCATGCCCCTTTCACGCACGCCTCATACGGTGGGGGCATGACGCAGGAGACTCCCCCCGGGTGGTACCCCGACCCCGGACAGACAAGTGACGGGCCCGCCACCGTACGCTGGTGGGACGGCAAGGCCTGGACGGACCGCATCCGCCCGGCGGAACCGGCCACGGCCTGGACTCCCCCGGCAGAGCCGTCGCCCGCCGAGGCACCGGAGCATCCGGCTTCCGACGGAGGGCCTGCTGCCGCCGGTGACCGGGGGACGGCCGGGCAAGCCGCCGACGCCGGGGCCCCGGGAGACGTCGGGCACTCCAGCGCCGCCGGAGGACCGGGAAGGGCCGGGGAACCAGGCGCTACCGGACAACCGGGCGGACCCGGACAACCAGGTGCAGCCGGACAACCGGGCGTAGCCGGACCTGCCGGAACCGCCGGAGAACCGGGAAGGGCCGGACAGTGGGGCACCGCCGAACAACCAGGCGGACCGGGACAATCGGGTGTCATAGGACATGCGGGCGCCGCCGGGCATCCCACATATGCCGCCCATCCTGCCTATCCCACCTATCCCGCCTACCCATCCGCACCTCCGGCCGCCCCCGGCCGACGGCTGCGCGTCGGGGCCGCCGTGGCGGCTGCCGTCGTGGTGCTGGCCAGCATCGGTGTCGGGGTCTACGCGCTGACGGACAACGGCGGTGGGAGCGGCGGTTCGGCGACCTCGCAGGGACCGGGCGGCCCTGGCGGATCCGGAGGCCCCGGCGGGCCGTTCGGGGCACCGGGCGGCTCCGGGGGGTCCGGAGGTTCAGGTGGATCCGGGGGATCCGGCGGGTCCGGTGGGCAGAGCCCGTCGCCCGAGCAGTCCGAGCCGCCGAAGATCAGGAGCGGCTCGGTGACCGACGCGGCCTCCGGCATCAGTCTGCCGATCCCCGAGGGCTGGTACGGCCAGGAGGGAACGGCCGGCGCGCAGGTGACGTCCGACGACTCCTACAAGTGCCCCGGCGACACCTCCTCGACCTGCACGAAGGGCGGCGCCTACTCGGCACCGGCCCTGCTCCTCGGCACCAAGGGCGGCACCGCCGAGGAGGTCGCGAAGGCGGACATCGCGGCGAACGCCAAGGAGTCCTACGGCGGCAAGTCCTACGGCGGAATCACCTCGCACGACGTGCTCGCCTCGAAGGCCGTGACCGTGGCCGGACAGAAGGGCTATCTGGTCCGCTGGAGGGCCGTCACGAACAAGGGCGTCGACGGCATCGTGGAGTCGCTCGCGTTCCCCTCCCCCGCGAACCCGCGGCAGATGGTCGTCGTCCGCTTCGGCGTGGACGCCGACCAGAAGGAGTCCGTCCTGGACGAGATCACCAAGGGCATCAAGGTGTCGACGGGCGGCGGCAAGGGCCAGGACGTCTGACCGGCAACAACCCGTCGGACAGCGGTCGGCCGGATGGGGCGCCCCCGCCCGCGCGCCGCAGCCGAGCAGCCGCGGCGTGCCCGCGCCGGGGAGCGGGAGGCGACTGGCCGCCGCGGTGACCGGCATGCCGCTGCTGGGCGAACGTTTCCAGGACGGCCCGGCGGGCGTGCCGCCGCGCCCGCCGGGGCGGGTCCGGCGTCCTGGGGCGTGGTACCGCTCAGCCGCTCACAGCCCGCCGACGCGTCGGCACACGCACCGGTGAACGACGACCAGCCGGTGGCGGCCCTCCTGCCCCCAGAGCCCGGCTCGGCTCGGCAACAGCCGAACCGGCCTGTGTGCCCCGGCCGCACCCATCCGGGGCACCTGACCACCGCTAGCCGGTGATGATCGCCGGGTCGCTCACCCCCGGCCGGCCGTTCTCGACATGGCCCGCGAACCGCCGCAGGAAGGCCTTGTCGCCCTCCGCCGTGACGGTCAGGTCGTACCAGCGGCGGCTGGCGGCGAGATCGACGGTGCGCCGTACGGTGGCGCCCGGGCGGACGGTGACGGTCGAGGGCCGGCCGCCGTAGCCGTCGGTGAGCTTCAGCCGCGCGGTGCCGGAGCCCTTGTGGGTGAAGACCAGCTCGATGTCGTCGCCGGTGTGACGTGCGGTGACCTCGCAGCCGGCCGTCCTGTTCGAACCCTTGAAGATCCGCACGAAGCCGTTGGGGCCGTGCACGGTCAGGTCGTACGAGCCCGCCGAGTACGCCGAGTTCCAGGTGTCGGAGAGGGTCTTGCCGGCCTCGGTGGTGTACATCCAGGGGCCGTCGGCGCGGTTGCCGGAGGTGACGTGGAAGGCACCGCCCGCCTTCGGCCCGGAGGCGAAGGTGAGCGTGAGTTTCCCGGCCGCCGCGTCGACCGAGGCGTCCACGTGCGGGGCGTACTTCAGCGGCCGGGAGCGGCGCAGGCCGGGTTCCTGCCGGGGCATGCGCGGGTCGGTGGGCGGAGTCGGCTTGTAGTCGGGGTGGCGCTCGCGGTCCTGCGGCTCGTACTCGTCGGTGCCGGGCAGCGGCGCCGGGCGCGTGTCCCTGCGGGAGAAGTCGAACGCGGCCGTCAGGTCACCGCAGACGGCCCGGCGCCACGGCGAGATGTTGGTCTCGCGCACGCCGAAGCGGCGTTCCATGAACCGCAGGATCGAGGTGTGGTCGAGGGTCTCGGAGCAGACGTAGCCGCCCTTGCTCCACGGCGAGACGACCAGCATCGGCACGCGCGGGCCGAGGCCGTACGGGCCGGCCGTGTTCTTGCTGTCGCCGGGGAAGAGGTCGAGGGAGACGTCGACGGTGGACCGGCCGCGGGAGGCGTCCTTCGGCGGCAGCGGCGGTACGACGTGGTCGAAGAAGCCGTCGTTCTCGTCGTAGGTGATGAACAGGGCGGTCTTCGACCAGACCTCCGGGTTGGAGGTGAGGGCGTCCAGGACCTGGGCGATGTACCAGGCGCCGTAGTTGGAGGGCCAGTTGGAGTGCTCGGAGAAGGCCTCGGGGGCGGCGATCCAGGAGATCTGCGGGAGCTTGCCCGCCTTGACGTCGGCGCGCAGCAGGTCGAAGTAGCCGTCTCCGGCCTTGACGTTCGTGCCGGTGCGGGCCTTGTCGTACCAGGGGTCTCCTGGCTGGGCGTCGCGGTACTTGTTGAAGTAGAGCAGGGAGTTGTCGCCGTAGTTGCCGCGGTAGGCGTCCTCGATCCAGCCCCAGGAGCCCTTCGCGTCGAGGCCGTCGCCGATGTCCTGGTAGATCTTCCAGGAGACGCCGGCCCGCTCCAGGCGCTCGGGGTAGGTCGTCCAGCCGTAACCGAGTTCGTCGTTGCCGAGGACGGGGCCGCCGCCGGTGCCGTCGTTGCCGGTGTATCCGGACCACATGTAGTAGCGGTTGGGGTCCGTGGAGCCGATGAACGAGCAGTGGTAGGCGTCGCAGACGGTGAAGGCGTCGGCGAGGGCGTAGTGGAAGGGAATGTCCTCGCGCGTCAGGTAGGCCATGGTGGTCGTGCCCTTGGCGGGCACCCACTTGTCGTACTTGCCGCCGTTGTAGGCCTGGTGGCCGTCGGGCCAGGAGTGCGGCAGCCCCTCCAGGAACTGCATGCCGAGGTCGTCGGCGTCCGGGTGGAACGGCAGGATCTCCTTGCCGTCCTTCTCCTGGTGCCAGACCGGTTTGCCGTTGTCGAGGGTGACCGGGCGGGGATCGCCGAAGCCGCGGACGCCTCTCAGGGTGCCGAAGTAGTGGTCGAAGGAACGGTTCTCCTGCATGAGGACGACGATGTGCTCGACGTCCTCGATCGACCCCGTGCGGTGGTTCGCCGGAAGCGCGGCCGCGCGCTGGATGCTGGCGGACAGCGCGCTGAAGGCCGTGGTGGCGCCCGCGAGTTTGAGGAAGCGGCGCCGGTTGACTTCGGACATGAAGGACAGACCTCTCATCGTGAGGTGCGGGATGGCCGGAAGATGACGGAATCTGCGCGGAAGGAGTGTTTCAGGGACACCAAACGTCAAGGAAGGGGCGCGTGACACTCATGTGAAAGTCGCCGGTACGGCAGGTGTGCCCGGGCCGCGACAGGGGAGGGTGAGGGGCGTGACAGAGACGCAGACGGCCTCCCCGCCGACGAAACGGCCCGTTCGCCAGCTCCTCGCCGCCTCGGTGGGCAACGCGGTGGAG
Organism: Streptomyces sp. NRRL S-455; assembly: GCF_000717875.1. Classification (GTDB taxonomy): domain Bacteria; phylum Actinomycetota; class Actinomycetes; order Streptomycetales; family Streptomycetaceae; genus Streptomyces. Next base: position 54,445 of record NZ_JOCT01000017.1, on the reverse strand, counting down.
TGGTACGACTGGTACGCCTACACGTTTCTGGCCACCTACATCGCCGACCAGGTCTTCCCGAAGAGCGCGGACAACTCGCTGGTGCCGCTGCTGTCGACGTTCGCGGTGTTCGCGGTGGGCTTCTTCATGCGGCCGGTGGGCGGGCTGCTGATGGGCGCGGTCGCGGACCGGCACGGGCGGCGGGCCGCGCTGACCGTCACCATCCTGTTGATGGGCGGCAGCAGCCTGCTGGTCGGGCTGACCCCCACCTACGCGGCGGTGGGTGTGCTCGCGCCGGTGATCCTCGTCCTCGCGCGACTGCTGCAGGGCCTGTCCGTGGGCGGCGAGTTCGCGGCCTCGACGACGTTCCTGGTCGAGTCGGCGGGCCCCGGCCGGCGCGGGTTGTTCTCCAGCTTCCAGTACGTGTCGACGACCGTGGGGCAGCTCGTCGCCTCCGGCACAGCGACCCTGCTGGTGGACACCCTGAGCGACGGGCAGATGAACGGCTGGGGCTGGCGGGTCCCGTTCGTGCTCGGGGCCGTGCTGAGCCTGGTCGGCTTCTGGATCCGGCAGGGCGCGCAGGAGACCCGCAGCGCGGAGCAGCGGCAGGCACCGCGCCCGGGCCTGTTCGAGGCGCTGCGCCGGCATCCGCGCGAGTCGCTCCTCATCTGCGGCATCACGGCGGGCGGCACCATCGCGTACTACACGTGGACGTCGTACCTGCCGACGTACGCCGAACTCAACGCGGGCATCGAGAAGTCGGACGCGCTGCTCGCGGGCACGATCTCACTGGCCTTCTTCGCCCTGCTGCAGCCGCTCGGCGGCCTGCTCTCGGACCGCTTCGGCCGCCGCCCCCTGCTCCTCTTCTTCGGCCTGGGCTTCGCCCTGCTCACGGTGCCCCTGCTGCACACCCTGCGCGACTCGTTCGCCGTGCTGTTGCTCGTGAGTTGCGCGGGCATGGTGCTGCTGACGGGCTTCACCTCGATCAGCGCGGCCGTGAACGCGGAGGTCTTCCCGCCCCGGGTCCGCGCGGCCGGCATCGGCTTCCCGTACTCGCTGACGGTCGCGCTGTTCGGCGGCACGGCTCCGTACGTCGGCACCCTGTTCAAGGAGCTGGGGCACTCGGGTCTGTTCCCGTGGTACGTGGCGGTGCTCTGTCTGCTGTCGTCGATCGTGTATCTGCGCCTGCCGGAAACGGCTCACGCACCGCTGCGGCGGTGAGCGGGCGCGCCGGAAATGGACGAGCACACCCGAGTGTCGAAGCGTATCGACGGTGTGGCGTTCTGACGGTCTGCCAACGACGCGAGCAGCGAAAGTTTCCGGCTGCCACGCCTCTTGTTCCGCGAGAAACGCGTCCGTTACCTTCACTTGCGGAGTGAAGCGCTTCGACACTCAGCTCTCCTCAGGGAAGGGCCGCCGCCGAACGTCCTGATCGACCACGGCGCCGACGCCGTGCCTCTGCGGGACCCCGCTCACGACCTGCTCAGCCGTGCACTCGCGCACGAACCGCCGCCCGCCGCCGCGCGGTACCGGGCAGGCCATGACTCCCTGAGCTGCCGTCCGGCGGCTCAATTCGACGAAAGGACAGAAGGGGTGCCCCTTCAGCACCGGACCGCCCACGTGGCCACCCCCGTGATCCCCGGCTTCCACCCCGACCCCAGCGTCTGCCGGGTCGGCGAGGACTACTACCTCGCCTGCTCCAGCTTCGAGTACTTCCCCGGCGTACCGCTCTTCCACAGCCGTGACCTGGTGAACTGGACGCAGGTCGGCAACGCCCTGGACCGGCCGGAGCAGTTGCGTCTGCCGGCCGGCATGCCGTCCTCCGGCGGTGTCTACGCCCCCACCCTGCGCCATCACGACGGCCGGTTCTGGCTGATCGTCACCAATGTGAGGGTGGGCGGCGGCAACCTGATCGTCACGGCGACCGACCCCGCCGGACCGTGGTCGGATCCCGTCCCGGCGCCGGGCGTGCCCGGCATCGATCCCGACCTGGCCTGGGACGAGAACGGCACCTGCTGGTGCACCGTCGCCGGCGTGTCGCAGGTCCGTATCGACCCGTCCACCGGACAGACGTACGGAACACCGCACAAGCTGTGGTCCGGCACTCCCGGCGCCAAAGCCCCGGAGGCGCCGCACCTCTACCGGATCGGCGCCTACTGGTACCTGCTCATCGCCGAGGGCGGCACCGAACGCGGCCACGGCGTGTCGATCGCTCGCGGCCGCACGCCCAGCGGCCCGTTCGAGCCGTGCCCGGCCAATCCGATCCTCTCCCACCGGAGCACCGACCACCCCGTGCAGAACACCGGCCACGCCGACCTGGTCCAAGGCCCGGACGGCTCCTGGTGGATGGTCCTGCTCGGCGTACGACCACGAGGCGGCACCCCCGGCTGGCACGTGCTCGGCCGGGAGACCTTCCTGGCCCCCGTGACCTGGGTGGACGACTGGCCGGTCGTCGGAGAGGTCGCCCCCGACCCGGCCACTCTCCCGTGGCCGCTCTCCCCCGCCCCCGCCGAGCAACGACGCGACGACTTCGACCTCAGCGAACTCGGGCCGGCCTGGATCTCCCTCCGGGACCGGCCTGTCGAGCACTGCACCACCAAGGAGCGCCCCGGCTGGCTGACGCTCCGTGCACGGGGCAGTTCCCTGGACGAACCCGACGTCGTGTTCACCGGCCGCCGCCAGCAACATCTCACCTGCCGGGCCGGCACGCTCGTCGATCCCTCGGAAGGACGCGGCGGACTCGCCGTCCGGCTCGACGAGCGCCACCACTACACGCTCGAGGCGTCCGGCACGGAAGTGCGGGTGATCGCACGCGTGGGCTCCCTGGGCACGGTCGTGGCCGAACGCTCCGTGCCCGCCGGGCCCGTGGTCCTCGGCCTCACGATCACGGACCCGCCGCCTCCGCACGGACCCGGAACCGGGCCCGACGTCATCTCCTTCGGCGTCGAGGAGTCCGACGGCACCTTCACCGTGCTGGCGACGCTCGACGGCCGCTATCTGTCGACCGAGGTCGCCGGCGGCTTCACCGGTCGCGTCATCGGTCTCTACGCCGCGGCAGGCACCGTTCACTTCGACTGGTTCGACCACGAGCCCCTCCCGCGCTGAACCGCACGCGTCTGCGTGGACTCCCACGGCGGACGGGCCGGGCGGCGGCAAGTGAGTTGTCGCCGCCCGGTCCTCGGACGCCACCGTGGCCGGTGAGGGACGCCCTGCACGCTCTGCGCAGGCGCCTGCGGGCGGACAGCAGCACAGTCCCCCGGTCGCCCGATCCGGCGCCTGACGGACCCCCGAAGCACCGCCCTGTTCCACGGGCCCGAACGGTGGCGGCGTTCACGTTCAGGGCGCCACGGCGGCTTCCGCGCGAGCCAGGGCGACTTCCAGTACGACCAGCAAGGCATCGCGGACCGAGCCCGTCTTCCGCGCGTCGAAGACGATCAGCGGAACATGCTCGGCGATGTCCAGTGCCCACCGCACCTCGTCGAGGTCGTGCTCGACCTCCCCGTCGAAGGCGTTGACGGCGACCGCGAAGGGGACGTCCTTGTGCTCGAAGTAGTCCACCGCCGCGTAGCAGTCGTCGAGTCGGCGGGTGTCCACGATCACCAGGCCGCCGAGGGCTCCCTCGACCAGGTCGTCCCACATGAAGCCGAACCGGTCCTGGCCCGGGGTACCGAACAGGTACAGCTTGAGCGTCGGGTCGATGGTGATGCAGCCGAAGTCCATGGCGACCGTGGTGGTGGTCTTGCCCGGGGTGTGGGTGAGGTCGTCCACTCCTGCCGCGACCTCGGTGATCGCGGCCTCCGTGGTGAGCGGCCGGATCTCGGAGATCGAGCCCACGGTCGTGGTCTTACCGACGCCGAAGCCGCCGGCGATGACCAGTTTGACCGGCGTCGGCGGCTGTTCAGCTGGTGTCACGGAGTGTCCCCCGTGAGTCGGGGACGGCACGAAGACCATCGATAACCCTTCGCAGTACGGAGAGATCCTGGGCGGTCCCGGCGTTCGGCCGGTGGACCGCCAGATGCCCTGCGGCACGCAGGTCCTCGGCCAGCACCCGGACCACGTTGAGATGCAGTCGCAGCGCGGCGGCCAGTTCCGCCACCGACTGCGGCTGCCGGCAGGCCGCGACGATGTCGTGGTGCTCGAAGGTGAGCGAGTGCAGGGCGGAGAGCCCGGCCGAGGTCGACACGACTTGGGTCTCGACGGGAATCGGCAACACCGTGCCGCCCCCCGACACCCGGCCCGCGGTCAGCAGGAACGGCCGGATCGCGGGGGCGCGGCCGACGGCCGGATCCGGCGAGCCGCCGGGGTGCCCCGCCGCGTCGTGTGGTGGTCCGCCCACAGCCATCACGATCCCTTTCCGAAGTGCCTGTACCCGTGCCTCGACCGGGGGACGGTCAGCCGCCCGGGGCCGCGCCGACATTGTTCTTCAGCTCCAGCACCAACTGGGGCGTGAGCGCGGCCCCGGCCCGGTTGGCGAAGAGGGTCATCTCGTAGGCGATGTTGCCCAGCTTCGCCTCCTTGGAGGTCACCACTCCCAGGACGGCGCCGCAGCCGATGGCCGATACCAGCACATGGCCACCCTCCAGATCGAGGATGACCTTGTTGAGGCCGCCGAGCCCGTAGTTGCCAGAGGCGCCCGCGGCGAGACTCGTCAGACCGGACACGATCGCGGCGAGCCGCTCGGAGTCCGCGTGCTCACGCAGTTGGGAGACGGCGATCAGCAGGCCGTCGGACGACACGGCGATGGCGTCGACGACCCCGGCGGTCTCCCTGGCGAACCGGTCGAGCAGCCAGGTGAAATCGGCCGCAGCGGCTCGCAGATCGGTGGGTTCCGGCCGCTCGGAACTGCTGTCAGCTGTCGACGTGGTCACTGCCGGACTCCTTCTGGGATTGCTGGTGGTGCGATGGTGCTGGTTTCGTGCGGGCGTGAGCGCTGTCCTGCTCCGCCCTGCGTACGGCCGCCTCGAACTCGTCGAGCTCCGAGCGGACGGCCTCGGCGTCGGCGGGCTGCCGCACCGTCGGCTCCTCCCGGCCCGCCCGCGGAGAGGTCATGGCGAGTGTCGCGCCCCGTACCCGCCGCCGCAGCGGCCGTGAGTCCTCGGCGGCACGCTGTTCGCCCGAGGGGGCCGTCCGCTCCCCGCCGGCGTCCTCGGCGGTCCGTTGCGCGGGGGCCGGTCCCGCGCCGGTGCGCGCCGGGAGGCGCCGGGGAAGCGCGTCGCGCGACGACGGGGCGGCCGACCGCTCGGGGGCACCGGCGGCGGAGACCACTACGGGCGACGGCGCGGGCCCGGTGTTCTGCTGCCCGGTCCTCAGCGGCAACGCCGCCACGGATCCGATGGGACCCGTCTCCACGGGCTGCTCGGGTTCCTCGGGACTCGTGGTCAGCAGGAGTGAGGCGGGGATCCAGACGGTCGCGGTGACCCCGCCGCCCGGCGTACGGCTCAGCGTCACCCGCACACCCCACCGCCGGGCGAGACTGCCGACCGCGAAGAGGCCGAGCACCCTGGTCGGCACGAGGTCGAGCCGTTCCCGTCGCACGAGCCGGGTGTTCTCCTCGGCGAGGCGCTCCGCACTCATGCCGAGGCCGTGGTCGATGACCTCGATCAGCGCCCCGCCCTCCTCGGTGACGTCGGTCCCGGGGCGGACGACCACCTCGACGGGCGCGTGGGAGGGTGAGAACGCGACCGCGTTCTCCAGCAGTTCGGCCAGCATCAGGGTCAGGTCGCCGACGATGTCGGGCGCGACGGTGACCTCCTCCGTCTCGGGCCGCAGAGACACCCGCTGGTACCCCTCGATCTGGCCGAGCGACGCCCTGATGACGTTCGCCAGGGGGGTGGGCCGGGCCTCGACGCCGGTCTCCCGGATTCCGGCGAGCAGCATCAGGCTGTCGGCGTTGCGCTGGAGACGTACGGCTATGTGATCGATGCTGTACAGCCGTTCAAGCAGTTCGGGGTCGGTCTCCTCCCGTTCGACGGCGTCGATCAGCATCAACTGACGCGTTGTCAGGTTGCTCACCCGCCGGCCGACGTTGCCGAACATCTCGGCGACGTTGCGCCGGCTGAGCACCTGCCGCTCCAGCAGCTGGGCGGCGGTGACCTGAACCTGGTTGAACGCCTCGGCCAGTTCGCCGATCTCGTCGCGGACCGGGACCGGGATCGACCTCGGCCGCAGCGGGGTGCTGTCGGCGGACTCGTCGTCGGAGACCCGGGCGAGTTCCTCGCCCGCCACGTCGACCACCTCCTGGGCGGAACGGGTCAGGGCCGCCAGGGGCCGCACGACCGAACGCCGGATCAGGACACAGAAGGTCAGCCAGGCGGCGAAGCCGAGCAGGGTCAGAGCGAGCAGGTACAGGGCGTTGCGCAGGGCGTCGGCCGAGGCGGCGTCGGCCCGGGCGGCGGTCTGCTCGATCAGCGACCTGGTGATGCCGAGCCGGACTTCGGACTGCCGGCTCCCGTCGTCGATCGCCTTGCGGAGCTGCGTCGGCGTCTGGCCCTGCAGGGCCGCGGGGTCGATCTGCAGCTCCGCGAACCGGGCTTCGAGACCGTACCGTTCGGCACTGCGCCGGATGCCGTCCATGCGCAGGGCCTGCGCCGGTGTGGCGATGCGTTCGAACCGGTTCACCTGGTGGTCGTGGAGCTTGCGGGCGCCGACCGCCCGGCTGTACTCCGTGAGCGCGTTGGCGTCCCTGGTCTGGGCGGAGAACACGGCGCTCTCGAAGGCCGCGTGGGAGGCGTCGGCGCGCAGCACCGTGTCCAGGAGTGTCACGACCGAGGACGACGAGGTGCCGGAGTGATGACCCAGGCCGATGCCGTCGATCAGGTACTCGACGGCGGAGGCGTACGCGGGGTCGATGTTGGCGGCGGGGACGTAGGCCCGTTCGAGCTTCTCGCGCAGCACACCGAGGCCGCGGATGTAGTCGAGCGCCTGCGCCTCCTCGGGCGGCAGGCCGGAAGCGAACGCCGAACGCACTGCGGCGACCTGCGCGTCGGTGTTCCGCTGCGCCCGGCGGTAGTCGGTGGTCGGCGGCAGCGGGGCTCCGGGGCGGGCCGAGTCGTACTGCACGGACAGCAGGAGCGCCTGCCGGTGTTCGGCCTGTACGTCGTTGATGAGCCGCGCGACCTGTTCACTGTCGCGCACCAGGTCCGCCATCCGGCCCGCGTCCCGGGCCTGCTGCACCTGGCCGTAAGCGCCGACGCCGAGCAGTACGCCGACGACCGCGACGGGCGCGATCACCAGGACGTTGAGCTTGCGCCGGAAGGGCCACCGGTCGAGGACGGTCACCGCCCCGCGGCGCGAACGGGGAGTCCGGCGGGCATCCCTGGGCGGGCCCGGTGCGTGCGGCGGGTTCCCTGTGGTGGCGGACACCCGAGCCTCCTTCGAACGTGTGGCTGAGCGGGGACGGAGGTGATGTGACCACGGACCGCCGACGAGCCGGCACCGGACGTGACACTTTCACAGCCTTCATCGCTGATAGGAAAGAGATCGCGCCGGGTGTCTGGAACCAGCTGGGCGAGAGTACATCTTTTATCATGACATGACAAAGTTTGGGTCATAAAAAGTCAATGACGGAATGTTTGCGAAGTATCTCCCGAGTGCGACGCTTCGCCCGATGAGGCGCGCGTCGCACCGCAAGGCGCCCCTCGGCTCGGGCGTGCGCCGCCGCCCCGAGCCATCCGAGCCACTGCCGGGCATCACCGCCCGCCGGCCTCGCGGGTTTCTCCGCCCGTCGCGGGCCTGATCCTCACGCCAGGGCCACGCGCGGGAACCGTCGCCGACCCCACGCTCCGCCTCTCCCCCAGCCCCGCCCCCTCTCGCACCGTGTTCCTTGGGAGATCCCGTGCACCCCACCCGCAAGGCGGCCGTAACGGCCACCGCTTTCCTGGCCTCGGCCACCCTCACCCTCGCCGGCTGCGAGAGCGGTTCGACCACCGCCGGACCCTCCGCCTCCCGCAGCGGCTCCTCCGGCCCCGGCTGCCCCACCGCACTCGCCGAGGCCCAGCGGGCCGTCAAGAAGGCCGAGGACGTCAACGCCCCCTGGTCCGGACCGACCAGCGGGCCCCGGGCCGTCCCCGACAAGACGATCGTCTACATCGCCCAGACCCTGACCAACCCCGGCGTGGCGGGCGTCGCCAAGGGCGTCCAGGAAGCCGCCGGCGTCATCGGCTGGCGCGTGCGCACCCTCAACGGCCAGGGCACGTCCGCCGGAATCAAGTCCGCCTTCACCGAGGCCCTGGCCCTCAAACCCGACGGCATCGTCGTCAGCGGCTTCGATCCCGCCTCCGCCGCCGCACAGGTCGAGCAGGCGAACGCGGAGGGCATACCGCTGATCGGCTGGCACGCCGTCGGGGCTCCCGGCCCCAGCGAGAACCCGAAGCTGTTCAGCAACATCACCACCAGGGTCGAAGAGGTCGCGAAGATCAGCGGCGACTGGATCATCGCCCGGTCGGGCGGCCGCGCGGGCGTTGTCCTGTTCACCGACGCCTCGATCCCCTTCGCCAAGCGCAAGTCGGATCTGATCAAGAAGGAACTCGCCACCTGTTCCGGCGTCAAGCTGCTGAGCTACGAGAACGTCCCCATCCCGCAGGCGGGCAGCCTCACCATTCGGAGGGTCTCCTCCCTGGCCTCCCGCTTCGGTGAGAGGTGGACCCATTCCGCCGCCATCAACGACCTGTACTTCGACCACGCGGGACCCGCCCTGCGTGCCGCAGGCAGGCAGGGCGACGGCGCCCCGTTCAACATCGGGGCCGGTGACGGCGACCCCTCGGCCTTCCAGCGCATCAACGGCAAGGAGTTCCAGGCCGCCACCGTGCCGGAACCGCTGTCCGAACAGGGCTGGCAGATCATCGACGAGTTCAATCGTTCCTTCGCCGGCAAGCCGGCCAGCGGGTACGTCGCCCCCGTCCACGTCACCACGGCCGCCACCAGCGGCGGCGCACTGTCCTGGGACTCCGAGGGCTACCGCGAGGCCTACCGCACGATCTGGAAGAAGTAGGAGGCAGACCCACTACGCCACCCGGCGATGCCCCAGCTGGAGTTCTACGACCGCATCGCCGGATGGGTGGCCCCCGGCGGCACGCTCCTCATCGTGGGGCACCTGCACACCTCGGGCTCCGTCGGCCACGGGCACCACCCTCGTGCCGAAGCGCCGGCCACCTCCGCGGCCGTCACCGCGCGCCTGCACGGTGCTCTACACCACCGGGGCGGGCTCCATCGTCCCCGACCCGCGGGTCGCCAACGTCAACGCCGCCGCCGCGGCGCTGCGCAACTGGGCGATGGGCCTCTCCCCCGTCTACTGGGAGCTGCACACCACCGGCCGCGACCAGGCCGAGCGCCTCTTCAGTCTCTGAACGCCGGCGGGCCGACGGACCAGAGGCCACGCCGGGGCGACGCTGCCGCCGGTCCGATCGGGCGGGGGGGGGAGCCGGTCCGGGCGAGGAACCCGGGTCCGCACCCCCCGGCCCTGTGCGGGGCAGGTCCGCACCGGTGGGTGGTCAGCCGTGCGGCGGATCCCGGGGGAAGGAGCCGGTGTCCTGGGTGGCCGTCCAGGAGGCGAGCAGGCGCAGCGCTTCCTCGGAGGCGGACCCCGGTTCGGCGGTGTAGACGGTCAGGGAGTGCGCTTCGTTGCCGGAGAGGGGGAAGATCCAACGGCTGGTAGGTCAGTTCCAGAGGGCCGGCCTCGGGATGGTGGAAGCGTTTGACGCCGCCGTGGTGGATGTGCACGTCGTGGGTGGCCCACCGGGTACGGAACTCGGGGCTGAGGGTGGACAGTTCGCCGATGAGATCGCGCAGGGCCTTGTCGTCCGTGTAGCGGCCGGCTTCGGCGCTCAGGAGTGCGGCGGTCATGGTGGCGGCTCTGTCCCAGTCGTAGGCGAAGTCGTGGGAGTCGTCGTCGAGGAACCAGTACCGGGCGAAGTTGGGGCGGCCACGCGCGCTGACGACGGGACTGCCGAACATGGGCGCGGGCGAGCCTGTTGGTGGCCACGACGTCGAGGCGGCCGTTGGTGACGCAGGCGGCGGACAGGGTCATGGAGTCGAGCAGCCACTGGACGCGTGGCGGGACATCGACGGCCTTGCGGCGGCGCCGGGACGCCGGGCTCGGCTGGGCGGCCTTGGCGAGGCCGAACAGGTAGGTGCGTTCGTCGTCGTCCAGGTGCAGGGCGCGGGCCACCGCGGCGAGGACGTCCTCGGAGACGCCGCTGATGTGACCCTTCTCCAGCCGGGTGTACCACTCGGTGCTCACACCGGCGAGGACGGCGACCTCCTCGCGGCGCAGCCCGGGCACACGGCGGCGGCTGCCACTGGGCAGCCCGGCCTGCTCCGGAGTGTAGGCACAGGGCAGGCTGGAGATGCCGCCGCCGATCGCGGAGGCTGCGCGTCCGCCCCGCCTCCCGGTCAGCCGGACTGGCGCACCGGCTCCGATGCCTCCCGTCGTGCGTACGCCGCCCAGTCCACGATCCGTACCGCCGCGCCGGCGGCCTCAGTACCCCGGCAGTGGGCGTGATGCCGGCGGGCGATGCCGTCCAGGTCGAGGTGAGAGCCGAAGGCGGGATGTGCCGCCAGCCGTCGTGCGTACGCCCACAGACGGGGATGGTCGGTGATCCGGTCAACCGCGGCGGCGTCCAGGTGGTGGCGGTGCACGGTGTCCAGCTGCACCAGCGTCACCCACAACTGCACATCGGCGAGGGTGCGTTCGCCGTCCAGCACGTGCTCCCGGGAGGCGAGCCGCCACTCCAGCACGTCCAGCGCCCGCAGCAGGGTGGCCAGCGCGGTGTCGCGTGCCGACGGGTCGCCACCGGACTGCCCGGCGCGCTGGGCCGCCCAGGTGATGCCCTGCTCGCAGAGCCGGCCCACGGCCTCGATCGCCTCCTCGGCACCGCACGGCTGGAGTTCGGGGCCATGACCGCCGAACTGCCGGGTCATGTCCCGCAGGATGTCGGGAGTGTGGGTGCTGACGATCCGCCCGGTCCAGTGGTCACTGAGGACCGGCGCCACGGCCGGACCCGGGTACTGGTGTGAACTGGCCTCGTACAGCGGGCGCAGGACCCGGTGTCCGCCGCCGGGTGCGTCGGGTACGGCGGGCAGCAGGGTCACCGGGAGGGTACCGCCGAGACCGAGCAGGCTGTGCGTGACGGCGATCTGCAGACAGCGCGGACAAGACAGTGACAGGTGAAGCCGGTAGCGGTGCGGTACGGCGTGGTAGCCGCTGCGCGCGTCGCGGCCGATCCTGCTCCGGAAGGACGGCACGGCTGTCGGGGATGTGGCGGACATGCGTCTCCCTGGGGGTGCTCGATCACAGGCATACGGGCCTACGGGCATACGGAGGCGACGGCACGTGGCGGCTTCGGCACGGGCCGGGACGCGGTACTCGTGGCGCGAAGGTCAGGCGGCGTAACCGGGGGTCGGGCCGCCCTCGTGGAGGGAACTTGCCGCACTGCACACACGGAGCAGATCGATGTGGCGGCGGGACGTCAGCAGGGGCAGCGGCCGGACGGCGACACGGACAGCGTCGCTACCGAGGTCCAGCGCGGCACAGCCCATGATCCCCTACCAGTTCACTAGGATTCCTGTAGTGGAGTGTCAGGCTGCGTCCAAGCCGCGTCAAGGGGGCCGTTCGACCGGCACCAGGACGTCTCACCACGTGAGCGGGCCCCTGGACCGCCGGGGCGGTCAGGCCACGCGGCCGTTCTCGCCGGCCGCGAGCAGCGCGCGGACCGCCTCGACGGCGGCGCCGGTCACAGAGGGATCCGCTCCATGCCGAGGGCGCGCGCTGAGCCGTACCGGAAAGGCGGTGGGCAAGCCCTCGACCGTCGTCAGTCCCTCGGGGTGCTGGCCGCCGGGCACGGCGAGCAGCGCAGCGCCCAGTCCGGCACGGGCCGCATCCAGGACGCCCGCGAGATACCCGGCCTCGGCGACGACAGTGGCCGGGGTGTGGTCGGCGGCCAGCGCGGTGAGGGCGCGGCGGCGGATGACGCACGGTTCGTTGATGGCGACCAGCGGCAAGGGGGCGGGGGCAGCGGGCGGCTTCCAGCCGGGGGCTGCGTACCAGCGCAGCGGCAGTCCGCCCACGGGGTTCCCCGCCGCTGCGGTCGCCTCGGTGACGTAGACGGCCAGGTCGAGCTCGCCGCGGTCGACCGCGTCCGTCAGCCGCGCCGAGCGGTCGATCCGCACCCGCACCTCGGCACCCGGGCGCACCTCCCGTACCGCCTCGGTGAGCACCGGGAGGATCTGGTCGGCGCCGTGCTCGGTGGCGCCGATGACGACGGTGGCGGCTTCCGGGCCGTCGTCACTCAGGAGCCTGCGTACGGCCGCGTCGTGCGCCGCGACGATCAGCCGTGCCTCCTGAAGCAGTTGGGCGCCGTGGGCCGTGAACCGGGTCTTGCGGCCGTCGCGTTCCACGACGGGGCCGCCCAGCGTCCTCTCCAGCCGCCGCACGTGCTGGCTGACCGCGGACTGGCTGAGCGCGAGCGCGCCGGCGGCTCGGTGGAAGCCGCCGTAGTCGGCGACGGCGATCAGGCTGCGCAGCGCCACGATGTCCAGGACCGGTCGCATGGGCGCAGGCTAGCACTAATTGATTAAGGATCGTGATCGGTTTTGATGGCGAATCGTCGTTGGACGTACGGCTTTCGCCTCCTGCATGCTGGGCGCATGCCGCGTACAGCCAACGCGTCGGCCTGCGGGCCGCGCCCCCACAGCACTGGACCCCGGCCGACGGCCGTCGGGTCGGCGGTGTGCTGCGGTGCGGGCACCCGGCTGACGCGGCGGCGGGTGGTCGACCTCGGCCGCGCCGTCACGATGCGCTGTCGCTGATCCGCTCACGCGCCGTGCTCCGCTGAGCCGGAACCCGTCCAGCTGATCCCCGCACGCCCGGCGGCCGTGCGGGCCCACGACGCATGTGCGCGTCCCGTTCTCGCCCCCGCAACGGCACAGGTGCGACCCGTTCAACCTCCTGAGCCCTCCGATGAATCGAGTCACCATGAGCTCTCCTCAGCCTGTCCACGCCTGGGACGAACCAGAGGGGATCGCCCCGCGCGGCACCCTGGTCGTCCTCCCCGGCCGCGGCGAACACGGCGGCGTGTACGAGCGGTTCGGCCGCCGCGTCGCAGCCGACGGCTACCGCGTACGGGCCCTGACGGATCCCTCCCCGGACCCGGCAACGGTCACCGATGAGGCCGCCAAGCTGCTGCGCGACGAGACGTTGCCGGGCCCCCGGGTACTGGTCGGGTCCGATACCGGCGCCCTGTACGCGGCGTCGCTCGCCGCACATGGCACACCCGGCCTGGACGCACTGATCCTCGCGGGCCTGCCCACCGCACCGTACGCGCTCGGGGCGACGACCGACTGGGAGGCCGAACTCGACCAGCGCACCGCCTGCCCCACACACCGGGGCCGAGTCACCTCCGATGTCTCGTTCCGGCGCGGCGCACTCACAGCCCCGGCCCCTGCCGAACTGCCCGCCCTGGACGGCATCTCCGTCCCCGTCCTCGCGCTGCACGGCGCCGACGACAGCATCAGCCCGCTCCCGGAGGCCCACCGCGCCTACCGTGCCCTGCCCGGTGTGGAGCTGGTGAGCCTGGCCGGCACCCGGCACGACGCCCTCAACGACCTCACCCACCGCACGGCCGCCGCCACGATCGTGCTGTTCCTGGAGCGGCTGCGGCTCTCCCCGGACCTCGCGCCCATTGCCGTACGCGAGGACCTCGCCGTACGGGAGGACCTGGCATGACCGCCCCGGTGCTGACCGACGTGGCCGAGCTGCACTCCCTGCTGCACAGCGGTGAACCGAGCCCTCTCGTCCTCGACGTGCGGTGGCGGCTCGGCGACCCGCACGGCCGCGAGCACTACCTCAAGGAGCACATCCCCGGGGCCCTCTACGTCGATCTCGACACCGAGCTCGCCGCCGCGCCCACGCCCGAGGGCGGCCGCCATCCCCTCCCCGACCCCGCGGACCTGCAAGCGCGGGTACGCGGCTGGGGCCTCACCGCCGGCCGCCCGGTGGTCGTGTACGACGACAGCGGCAACACCGCCGCCGCCCGCGCCTGGTGGCTGCTGCGCTGGGCCGGAGTCGAACACGTCACCCTGCTGGACGGTGCGCTGGGCGCCTGGCGCGTGGCCGGACTGCCCACGGAGGCCGGGGAGCCCGAAGCGCCCACTCCGGGCGACATCGTGCTCACCCCGGGACGGCTGCCGGTACTGGACCCAGACGCGGCGGCCGAAGTCGCCCGTGACGGCGTGCTGTTGGACGCTCGGGCCGCCGAGCGGTACCGGGGCGAGAGCGAGTCGGTCGACCCGCGTGCCGGGCACATTCCCGGTGCGCTGTCCGCCCCGACCGGTGACAACCTCAACCCCGACGGGACCTTCCGCGATGTGGAGGAGCTCGCCGTGCGGTTCACGGCACTGGGTGCCGATGACGCGACCGAGGTGGGGGTGTACTGCGGGTCCGGCGTCACGGCCGCCCATCAGATCGCGGCTCTCGCCCACGCCGGCATCCCCGCCGCGCTGTACCCGGGTTCCTGGTCGGCCTGGTCCGCCGACCCCCACCGCCCAGCGGTGCTGGGCGAACCGCCGTACTGACCCCTGACCGCAGGCTCCCCCGCCGCCCCCTTCCCGACGAGAGGCCCTGATGTCCTCCCCGAACACAACCGTCTCCGGAACGTCCCCGCCGACGCGCACGACCGCGCCCCCGGCACCTAACGCGGCGAAGACGGCCGCCCTTCCCCGGCCGCGCAAACGCGCCGGCCTCCGCGTGCCGCGCAGCGTCCGCCGAGCCGCCGGGCCGGTCGGACTGCTGGCGGTGTGGTTCCTCACGAGCACCACCGGTGTGCTGCCCGAGTCCGTCCTCGCCTCCCCCGTCGATGTCGTCCGACGGGCCGTCGACCTCACACAGACCGGTGAACTGCCCCAGGCCATCGGCGCGTCCGGCCGCCGCGCCGCGATCGGCTTCCTCATCGGTGCGGCCGTCGCCCTCGCGCTGTCGCTCACCGCTGGGCTGTTCCGGCTGGGCGAGGACGTGATCGACGCGTCGATGGGCATGTTCCGGGCCATCCCCTGGGTGGGGCTGATCCCGCTGTTCATCGTCTGGTTCGGCATCGACGAGACTCCGAAGATCGCGCTGGTCGCGCTCGGTGTGACGTACCCGCTGTACTTCAACATCTACGGCGGCATCCGCTCCGCCGACGCACAACTCATCGAAGCGGGGCGGATGGTGGGGCTCGGCCGCCTCGGTCTGATCCGGCACGTGATCCTGCCGTCCGCGCTGCCCGGAGCACTGGTGGGGCTGCGGTACGCCCTGTCGACCGCCTGGCTGGCGCTGGTCTTCGCCGAGCAGGTCAACGCCGACGCCGGCATCGGCTACCTGATGAGCAACGCCCAGCAGTACTTCCAGACCGACGTCATCGTGCTGTGCCTCGCCGTGTACGCGGTGCTCGGGTTGCTGTGCGACTTCGCCGTACGGCTGTTGTCGCGGCGGCTGCTGGCCTGGCGGTCCTCGTTCGAGGGGGAAGGGGCGTGACGGAGATGACCGCGCACGTGGAGGTCCGCGGACTGACCCGCGCCTTCGACGACAAGACCGTCATCGACGGGCTGGATCTCACCCTTCACCAGGGCGAATTCGTCGCCCTTCTCGGGCACAGCGGCTGCGGCAAGTCGACGCTGCTGAAGATCCTCGCCGGGCTGGACAGCGAGACCGAGGGCGAGGTGACCGTGCCGGAGCGCCGCTCGGTGGCCTTCCAGTCGCCGCGGCTGATGCCCTGGCTGCGCGTGTGGCGCAACGTCGTGCTCGGACTGCCGGGCTCCCCCGACCGAGCGCTCGCCGAGCGGTATCTGGCCGAAGTGGGCATCGAGGAGTACGCGGGCCGGTGGCCCAAGACCCTCTCCGGCGGCCAGGCCCAGCGCGTCTCGCTGGCCCGTGCCCTGGTGCGCGAGCCCGAACTGCTGCTGCTCGACGAGCCGTTCGGCGCCCTCGACGCCCTGACCCGCGGCAAGGCGCAGCGCCTGGTCGCAGACCTGTGGCGGCGGCACGGCTGCTCGGTCCTGCTGGTCACGCACGACGTGGAGGAAGCGCTGCTGCTGGCCGACCGGGTCCTGGTGATGGACGGCGGGCGGATCGCCTACGAGGCCGACGTCGGCCTGGTGCGGCCGCGCGACCTCGGCTCCCCCGACTTCGTACGGCTGCGCGGCGAACTGCTGCACCGGCTCGGCGTCGAGGACGCCTCGGCACATCTCCAAGAGGCCAGGTCATGAACGACAGCCATCACAGAAGCCGCATGAACGACGGCCACAGCATTCGCACGCACGACATCCACCACAGAAACCGCACGCACGACGGGAACCTCATGACACGCACGACCGGCCGCGCGGTGCGCGCCCTCGGCGCCGCGCTCTCCCTCACCGCCCTGCTCGCCACCACCGCCTGCGGCGGCGACAGCGAGGCCGCCTCCGACGGGAGCTCGTCGCGTGTGACGCTCACCATCGGTGACCAGGCGAAGAACCTGCAGACCTTGCTCAACGCCTCCGGCGCCCTCAAGGGGACGTCGTACAACGTGAAGTGGGCCGAGTTCGAGGGTGCGGCGCCGCTGTTCCAGGCCGTGCAGGGGGGCGCCGCGGACACCTCGTACGCCGCCGATCTGCCCACGCTCCAGGCCCTCTCCGGCGGTGTGCCGGTCAAGGCGGTGGGCGCGCTGCGCAACGACGGTACGCACACCGGGATCGTGGTCCGGGAGGGCTCTTCGGTGCGGGGCGTCAAGGACCTCAAGGGCAAGAAGGTCGTGGTGTCCTCGGCCAAGGGATCCATCGCCGAGTACCTGCTCGCACACGTGCTTCAGCAGGCTGGGCTGAGCTACGACGACGTCAAGGTGCAGTACCTGCTGCCGACCGACGCACAGGCCGCGTTCACCTCCGGAAAGATCGAGGCCTGGGCCACCTTCGGGGTCTACAAGGCGGTCGCCGAGCAGCAGGGCGGCCGGCTCCTCGTCAACGGCGCCGACGGGCGCGTGAGCGGCTACGGCTTCATCGGCGCCTCCGAGGAAGCGCTGGCCGACCAGGGCAAGAAGGCGGCCATCGCCGACTACCTCCGCCGCCTGGACAAGGCTCTGGCCTGGTCGCGGAAACACCCGGACGACTACGCCAAGGTCATCCAGCAGAACAACGGCGCCTCCGCCGAGGTCGCTAAGACACTGGTCAGCCAGGCCAACAGCGACCTGCTGCCGGTGAGTTCGCAGGTTGTCGACGCCGTGCAGAAGGTCGGCGACACCATGCACGGCATCGGCGTCCTCACCCCGAATCCGACCGTCGCCGACCACGTCGACACCAGCCTCGTCAAGGAGTGAGCCCCCGCCATGCCGGTCGAGTTCATCAGCGCCGTCCACCCCAACCCCGCCACCGAGGGCGACCCCACCGCGGGCAACGGCATCGACGTCGACTACGCCCGCCGCTACGCCCGCGCCCTGGACGACGGCGGCTTCGACTACACCCTCGTCACCTACCATTCCGCCTCGCCCGACGCGCTCCAGCTGGCCCAGTTCGTCGCGAACCACACCGAGCGCATCAAGCCCGTCCTCGCCCATCGCCCCGGCGTGGTCTTCCCGACCCACGCGGCCCGCGCCCTGGCCACCCTGGACCGGATCAGCAAGGGGCGCCTGGTGGTGCACATCATCTCCGGTGGCAGCGACGAGGAGCAGCGCCGTGAGGGCGACTATCTGAGCAAGGGCGAGCGGTACGCACGTTCGGACGAGTACATCCGGATCCTGCGTGACGTGTGGGCGGCGGACGGCCCGATCTCCCACGAGGGCCCTTACTACCGCTTCGAGGGCTTCCGCTCCGACGTCACGCCCTACAACGGCACCATCCCCATCTCGGTGGGTGGCTCCTCCGAAGACGCCTACCGGGTAGGTGGGCAGCAGGGCGACATCTTCGGGCTGTGGGGCGAGCCGTTGCAGGAGACCACCGACCAGATCGCCGCGGTCAACAAGTACGCGGACGCCGCCGGCCGGCCCCGCCCCCGCATCTGGGTCTCCTTCCGCCCGATCATCGCGCCCACCGACGAGCTGGCCTGGGAGAAGGCCCACCGCATCCTCGGCTCGATCAAGACCAACCACGAGCAGCGCGCCCAGCAGCGCCACTACCCGGCGCTCGGCCAGGGCACTCCGGCCAACGTCGGCTCCCAGCGACTGCTGGCCGTGGCCGGGCGCGGTGAGGTGCACGACCGCTGCCTGTGGACCGCGCCCGCCGCGGCCACCAACGCCGCCGGCGCCTCCACAGCGCTGGTCGGCTCCCCGGAGACGGTCGCCAAGGCGCTGCTCGACTACGTCGACATCGGCTGCGAGCTGCTGTCCATCCGGGGGTACGACCCGCTCAACGACGCGATCGACTACGCCCGTCACGTCCTCCCGCTGGTCCGCCAGGAGCTGGCGCACCGCGCCGCCTCGGGAGCGGCCGCGTGAGGCGGGCCGGGGTTGCGCTCGCCCTCGCCGGGCTGCTCATCGGCGTCCTCAGCGCATGCGGCGGCCGCGCTGGCGCCTGGGACGGCGGCGACAGCGTCACGCTGCGCGTGGGCGCGACGGGCTGGAAGCGGGAGGAGGCCCACTTGGGCGTGGCCCGCGCGGCCCAGCGGTACTTCCACCGGTTCGCGCACGAACGGAGCCCCGCCAACCTCGGCCACCCGGTCGCCCGTACGGAACGCTTCCGCCGGACTGCCGGTGAGATCGCCCTGCGGCTGGATTCGGCCGAACAGTTGGTATTCGGCGGCGCCGAGCGGGTGGACACGGCCGACGGCACGTACACCCCCGAACCGGCTTCGGGCGCCCGAATCCTGTCCGACCGGCACGCCGTCGAGGCCGTTGGGCTTGCGGTACGGCTGTCGGGCAATCCGGGGCTGAGCCGTGACAACCCGCTGGAGCGCCACTTCCGCGACGTCCAGTGCGCCCCGGTGCACGTCCCGCAGGAGGACGTGGCGCTGCTCGCCGTCGGCAGCGGTGCGCTGGAGGGCGCCGGATGACCGTCAGTCGACTCGGCACTGACGAGGACCTGCTGACCGCCCTGAGCCGTGACCTGCCGGGTGACACGCTCATCACCGGCCCCGAAGCCACCGCCCCGTACGCCGCCGACCGTTCCGGCAGCCGTCCGGGCGGCGAGCCCCTGGCCGTCGTGCGCGCGGCGGACGCCGAGCACGTGCGGACGACGCTGCGGCATGCGCACGCACTGCGGGTATCGGTCGTGCCCCGCGGGGCCGGGACCGGACTGTCCGGCGGCGCGAACGCCGGCACGGGCACGGTCGTGCTGGACCTGTCCCGGATGAACCGGATCCTCGAGCTGGACCCGCACGACCAGGTCGCCGTCGTCGAACCGGGCGTCATCACCGCCGAACTGGACCGCGCTGCGGGCGAGTTCGGGCTGCGCTACGCGCCCGATCCGGCCAGCGCGGCGATCTCCACCGTGGGCGGCAACATCGCCACCAACGCGGGCGGGCTGCGCTGCGCCAAGTACGGGGTGACCCGGGACGCCGTGCTGGGACTGGACGTGGTCCTCGCGGACGGCACGCCGATCCGGACCGGCCGACGTACGGTCAAGGGAGTCACGGGCTATGACCTGACCGCCCTGTTCACCGGCTCGGAGGGCACCCTGGGCGTGATCACCGCCGCTACTGTGCGGCTGCGCCCGCTGCCGGAGTCGACGGCCACCGTGGCCGCGTACTTCGGCTCCTTCGCCGAAGGTGCCGAGGCCGTGTCGGCGCTGACCGCAGCCCGGCTGGAGCCTTCCATGGCGGAGCTGGTGGACGGGCCGGTGCTCGCTGCCGTGGACGACGCGCAGGGCACGGACCTGCGCGCCCGTGGTGGAGCGTTGCTGCTTCTGCAGTGCGACGGACGCGCGGCGGCGACCGAGGCGGAACTCGCGGTACGGCTGCTGCGCGGGCGCGCGACATCGGTGGAGACCACCGCAGACCCGGCGGAGGCCGACCGGCTGCTCACGGCCCGCAGGCTCGCCCTGCCCGCCCTGGAGCGGCTGGGTCGGGTGCTGATCGAGGACATCGCCGTGCCCCGTAACCGGCTGGCCGACGCCGTCCGCGAGATCAACGCGGCCGCCGAGCGCCACGACGTACGGATCTTCACCTTCGCGCACGCCGCGGACGGCAACCTCCACCCCATCCTCGTCCTGGACCCCGACGCGCCCGGCATTCCGGACACGGCCTGGCGGGCGGCGGGCGACATCTTCACCGCCGCACTGCGCCTGGGCGGCACTCTCACCGGGGAGCACGGCGTGGGCACCCTCAAGCGGCGGTGGCTCGCGGACGAACTCGGCCCGGAGCAGCACGGGTTGCAGCAGCGCATCAAGGCGGCCTTCGACCCGCACCACATCCTCAACCCGGGCAAAGTCCTCTGAAGGAGACCCCGCATGGCCACCGTTCTCTCCGTTTCCGGAAGCCCCTCCCTCACCTCCCGCACCGCCCGTCTCCTGCGCGACCTCGACGCCCGCCTCACCGAGCAGGGACACGAGGTGATCCCATTGGACGTCCGCACGCTCCCGTCCGAGGCCCTGCTGCACGCCGACTTCGGCCATCCGGCGATCGCCCGGGCCACCGCCCTGTTCGAGCGTGCGGACGGGGTCGTGATCGGCACCCCCGTCTACAAGGCCGCCTATTCCGGGCTACTCAAGGCGCTGCTCGACCTGCTGCCGCAGTACGCGCTGAAGGGCAAGACCGTGCTGCCCCTCGCTACCGGCGGCACGACCGCCCACGTCCTGGCCATCGACTACGCGCTGCGCCCCGTCCTCGCCTCCATGGGCCCCGCGCACATCACCCCCGGCTGGTTCGTCCTGGACAAGCACATCGAGGTACGGCAGGACGGCGGCATCCTCATCGAACAGGCCACGCGGGAGGCACTCGACCAGGTCACCGACCAGTTCTCCGCCGCCCTCAGCCAACGTCGGCCGCTGAGGGCGGCGGCGTGAGCGATGGTCGCCGTACGGCTCCATCTCCCCGCACAGGGACCAGCAGGCGGCAGCCGCCTTGCCTTTGACGCGCACGTCAGGGATCAGCGTCGGTGCGCCGACCACGGCCGACGTCGCACACCGCGGGCCCCCACTTCCCGATCAGGAATCCCCGACATGGCTGCTGCCCTGCCCTGTGCCACACGCGAGATCCGGCTCTCCTGGACGATCGAGGCGTCCTGGTCCGTGGGGCCGCCTACGAGGCACTGGGTACGGCCGGCTGCCCGGCCGCCCTGGCCGCCACGGATCCCGACGTCGCCGTCCCCGCACTCGCCAAGGCCCTCTCCGACGCCAACGCCGACGTCCGCGAGGCCGCCGTACTGGCCCTGACCCGCCACCGTGCCGCCGAGGACGCCCGAGCGGTCCTGGCCGCCGCGGCAACCGACTCGGACGCGGACGTCAGGGCCTGTGCGGCACAGGCGCTGCGACCGCGTCCTACCGTGACACCGGTCCTACCGTGAGGCCAGGAGCCGTCCGGTGTTCCGCTGGTCAGGTCGAACGGGGCGGTACGAGGCCCCACGAGCGCCGACAGCACGGTTCCGCGGCGCCCGCGTAGGTGTTGTGGCCGCTCGGGTAGCTCGAAGACCCGCATGCCTCGTCCGCGCCCGCAGGGTCATCGCGGACTCCCAGCCTCGGCGAAGGGGACCTGGGACGAGATGGCCGCCGGCCTTCCGAAGGGGTGCTGCCACAGGCCCTGCGCCTGGAGCTTCGGCAGGACGCCCTCGCCGAACCAGTACGCCTCCTCCAGGTGCGGATAGCCGGAGAGGACGAACTCCTCGATGCCCAGGTCGGCGTACTCCTTGATCCGCTCGGCGACCTCCTCGTGGCTGCCGACCAGGGCGGTACCCGCGCCGCCGCGCACCAACCCGATACCGGCCCACAGGTTGGGGTGGATCTCGAGCCCGTCGCGGTTTCCGCCGCCGTGCAGGGCGAGCATGCGCTGCTGTCCCTCGGACTCGCTGCGGGCGAGCCCGGCCTGCACGGACTTCACCGCCGCCGGATCGAAACTGTCCAGCAGCCGGTTCGCCTCCGCCCAGGCCTGCTCCGAGGTGTCCCGGGTGATGACGTGCAGCCGGATGCCGAAGCGGAGGGTACGGCCCTCCTTCGCTGCCAGCGACCGGATCCAGGCGATCTTCTCCGCGACGGCGGCGGGGGGTTCACCCCAGGTGAGGTACGTGTCGACGTACCGGGCGGCGACCTCTCCCGCCGCGGGCGAGGAGCCGCCGAAGTACACCTCGGGGACCGGGTCGGGCAGCCGGGCCAGCGTCGCGTCCTCCACGCGCAGGTGCTCACCGTCCAGGTCGACGCTCTTGCCCTCCCACAGTCCCCGTACGATCTGCAGGAATTCACCGGTACGGCGGTAACGGTCGTCCTTGTCGAGAAAGTCGCCGTAGGCGCGCTGCTCGTGGCTCTCGCCACCGGTGACGACGTTGAGGAGCAGCCGTCCGCCGGTCTGCCGCTGGAAGGTGGACGCCATCTGCGCGGCGAGTGTCGGCGAGACGAATCCGGGCCGGAAGGCGACCAGGAACTTCAGGCGCTCGGTGTTCTGGCTGACCATGGCGGTCGTGAGCCAGGCGTCCTCGCACCAGGCCCCGGTGGGCGTGAGCGCGCCGACGAAGCCCAGGTCCTCGGCGGCGCGGGCGATCTGGCTGAGGTAGGCGACCGTCGGCGGCCGGTCCCGGCCGGAGGCGGTGGCCGGCGTGCCGTGGCCGCCGCCGACGACGTGGCGGCTGTCGCCGTTGGTGGGCAGGAACCAGTGGAAGGTGAGGGACACGTGGTGCTCCGATCAGGGGTGCGATCAGGGTTGATCGTCAGAGGAGGCCGTGCCGGGGCGGCCTGGTGCCGTTGAGGACGTAGCGGCCGATGTGCTGGACCTTCCAGCGGGCCGGGTCGTGCAGGGTGTGGGTGCGGGCGTCGCGCCAATGGCGGTGCAGGCCCAGCGAGTCGAGCGCCGAGCGGGTGCCGGCGACCTCGAAGAGGGCGCTGCCGACCTCCACGGCGGCCTCCGCCGCCGTCACCTTGGCCGTGGCCACCGCGATGGAGGCCTGGGCGGCCGAGTCGTCAGTCAGGTCGGCGCGGGCGGCGTCGACCGCTCTGGCCGCCTCGCGGAGCAGCGCCTCGGCGGCGCGTACGCGGATCGCCAGTTCGCCGAAGCGCTGGAAGAGCAGCGGGTCTTCGGCAGCCGTCTCGAATCCGCTCTCGAACCAGGGGCGGCTCTTCGTCCGCACGAACTCCACGGCCTCGGCCACTGCACCGGAGGCGATCCCGGCATCGATCGCGGCGTGCAACAACTGAGCCACGGCGCCGTGAAGTTGGGGCTCCCGGAAGGTGAGGTGGTGCGGCACGACCCGGTCGGCGGGGACGCGCACCGACTCCAGACGGACGGTTCCACTGGCGGTGGTGCGCTGCCCCATGCCGTCCCAGTCGTCCACGACCGTGAGGCCGGGCGCGTCCCGCGGTACGTACGCCACATGCAGGTTGTCGTCGTCGGTACGGGCGAGGACGGGAATCCAGTCGGCGAACAGGGCACCGGTGGCATAGTGCTTGACGCCGTCGAGGACATACGACCCGTCCGGGCGCCGCGCGAGCCGGGTACGGATGTCCTGCACATGCCTGGTCCCGGCCTCGGACTGGGCGTTACCGAACCGTTTGCCCCGTAGCACCTCGCCGAAGAAGAACTCCTGTTGCCGGGGACTCCCCTGGCGGCGCAGCACGCCCACGTACACGAAGTGGCTCTGCGGGATCTGAGCGAGGCTGGCGTCGGCGGCGGCCAGCAGCCGGAAAATCTCGGCGAGCGTCTGCGCGCCGACGTCCGGGCCACCGAACTCCGCGGGCACCGTCACCGAGAGCAGACCGGACGCGGACAGCCGCTCCACCTCCGCGTGCGGGAGCCGGCGCCGCGCGTCCCGTTCGGCGGCGTCCTCGCGGAAGTCCGCGGCGAGTTCCGCGGCGACGGCGAGGGCTTCGGCGTCGTCGGCGATGACGATCGCGGCACTCATCCGGCGGCCGCCAGCACCGTCGTGCGCCCGCCCAGCGCGGCGGAGAACTGGTCCGTGACCTGCGCGAGGGCCTCAGCCGAGCCCGGTGCGACGGTCAGCGTTCCGTCGTCGCCGACGGCGATGTCCTTGTCAAGTATGAACCAGCCCGGGGTGATGTGGGCGGGGCCCATGGAGGCGAGGACGGGGCGCAGGGCGTAGTCGATGGCCAGGACGTGGGCGGTGGAACCGCCGGTCGCCAGCGGGAGGACGGTCTTGCCCGTCAGTGCGTACTGCGGAAGCAGGTCGAGAAGTGACTTCAGCAGGCCTGAGTAGGCCGCCTTGTAGACAGGGCTGCCGATCACGACGCCGTCCGCCTGCTCGAACAGGGCGGTGGCCCGCGCGATCGCCGGGTGACCGAAGTCGGCGTGCAGCAGGGCCTCGGCGGGGAGCGTACGCACGTCCAGCGGGATCACGTCGTGCCCCTGGGACGTGAGGCGGTCGTCCAGGTGGCGCAGCAGCCGTGCGGTGCGGGAGGAGGCGGAAGGGCTTCCGGAGACAGACAGGATGGTGGCCATATGGGGACCTTTCGCTTTGGACCGGGTGCGGGGTGGCGGTCAGGCGTGGGTGGCGGTGGTCGCTGACTCGGACTGCCGCGCCTCCAGTTCGCGTACGAGCGGCAGCACGCGCTTGCCGAAGTACTCGACCTCCTCCAGGTAGTGCAGGAAGCCGAGGAGGAAGAGGTCGACGCCGAGGCGCTTGTAGGCGACGATCCGTTCGGCGATCCGCTCGGGCGTGCCGATCAGGCCAGTGCGGAAGCCGTCGTTGTACTGGACGAGGTCCTCGAAGCCGGAGTCCTGCCACATGCCCTTGCCGTCGGCGGTGGAGGCCCCGGCCTGCTGGACGGCGTCACGGAAGCCGTGGACGGCCGCGGTGTCGGCCTTGGCGACGATCTCGCGGAGGGTCTCGCGGGCCTCGGCCTCGGTGTCACGGGCGATGAGGAAGCCGTTGAGTCCGAACCTCGGTGCCTTTCTCCCGGCTTCGAGGGCGGACTTCCGGACGTCCGCGATCTGCTCGGTCACACCGTCGAAGTCCTTGCCATTGCTGAAGTACCAGTCGGAGACACGGCCCGCCATGGCGCGGGCGGCGGTGGAGTTGCCGCCCTGGAAGATCTCCGGGTGCGGGCGCTCGGAGGTGTTCAGCGGCTTGGGCTTGAGGGAGAAATCGCGCAACCGGTAGAAGTCACCGGCGAGTTCGGCATGGTCCTCGGTCCAGATCTTCCGCAGGGCGCGGATGAACTCCTCCGAACGACGGTAGCGCTCGTCGTGCTCCAGCCAGGGCTCGCCGAGGGCGGTGAACTCGCCCTTGAACCAGCCACTGACGACGTTCACCGCGAAGCGCCCGTTCGACAAGTGGTCGGCGGTGGCGCCGAGTTTGGCCAGGACGCCCGGATGCCAGAGGCCGGGATGAACGGCGGCGATGACCTTCAGCCGCTGGGTGGCCAGCAGCAGGGCGAGACTGAAGCTGGTCGACTCGTGCTGGTACTCGGCGCCGTAGCCCGCCATGTAGCGGACCTGGCTGAGGGCGTAGTCGAAACCGTTGTTCTCGGCGAGGACGGCCAATTCGCGGTTGTATTCGTAGCCCCAGTCGGTGCGCTGCTCGATGGTGCTGGTGACCAGGCCACCGCTGACGTTCGGCACCCAGTAGGCGAATCGGACGGGATCGGGTCCGGGAGATGCGGGCATGGAAACTCCAGGCGGGAGAATACTGCTGCGGGCAGGACGAATGAGCTCCTCGGGAATTCAGGCACCGTGGAGCGGCGTTCCCGGGAAATTCGTCATCGCGACAGAGTGAAAGAGCGAGCGAGCGACAGAAATCGGCCGGGATCGGAATTCACAGAAGGAGAACGCAGGCGGGGTGGGAGGGTTTCCCTCGGGTGCGCTCAGGTCCGACAGCGACAGCAGGAGCTGGAGACACGCGCGAGGTCGACGTGGCGCCGACGCGTGAGGTCCTGTCGCTTCATGTCACCGATAGAACCAGCGGGGAGTCCTGCCGGTCAAGAATTCCTGGCCGTGATTCCACATTCTGAGAGTCGGTATTCACGAGGTTGTGACAATGTGGAGTCACCCCCGGCGGCGCCATTCCTCCGCGAGCAGTTCGTACGAACGGACCCGGTCGGCGTGGTCGTGAGTGATCGTCGTGATGAGCAACTCGT
Source organism: Streptomyces sp. NRRL S-455 (assembly GCF_000717875.1). Lineage (GTDB taxonomy): Bacteria > Actinomycetota > Actinomycetes > Streptomycetales > Streptomycetaceae > Streptomyces. The sequence goes on along the minus strand of NZ_JOCT01000017.1, from coordinate 28,300 downwards.
CCGCACCGGTGGCCTCCTGGAGTTGCTCCAGCTGGTCGGCCACCCGGGCCGGTGAGCCGACGAACTGGGTGTCGATGCGGTCCTGTACGAGGTCCCGGTCCGCGTCGCTCCACGCGTGGGCGTGCGCCTCCTCAGGTGTCGGGAACTCAATGGCGCCTTCGGCGGTGCGGATGCTGCGGACCCACAGGCCGTAGCCGGTGGCGAGTTCCCGGGCGGTCGCGTCGTCCTCGGCGACGACGACGTCGGCGGAGACACTGACGTACGGCTTGTCGAGGAACTCGGAGGGCTGGAAGAAGGAGCGGTAGCCCTCCACCGCCTCCAGCACCGTGGCCGGGCTGACGTGGTAGTTCGCGGCGAAGCGCAGGCCCCGGGCGCCCGCGACCTCGGCGCTCTGTCCGCCGCTGCTGCCCAGGATCCACACCTCCACGTCGGCGCCCTCGCCCGGCACGACGTGCACCTCGATGCCCTCCGGGGAGCGGTAGGTGCCGACCAGCAGTGCGAGGATGTCGTCGATCTGCTCGGCGTAGTCCTGCGACTCGGCCCCCGGGAGCAGGAGCAGCTTGCGCTGCAGTGCCACGCGAGGTGAGCCGAGCAGGTGCTCGAAGGAGAAGCGGGGCGGGATGAGCAGGCCGTTCGGGGCGCGGCCGTCGACGACCGGGGTGGCCGTCGGCTTGGTCGTCTTCTCCCCCGGCGGACGGCCGCCCGAGCGGCCCAGGCCCAGGTCGAGGCGGCCGGGATGAAGGGCGTCGACCAGGCCGAACTCCTCGACCGTGGACAGCGCGGTGCGGTGTCCGAGCTGTACAGCACCTGAGCCGAGTCGGATCGTGGAGGTCGCGGCGGCGGTCAGGGCGAGGACGACCGCCGGGGACGTACCCGCCACGCCCGGGTTGAGGTGGTGCTCGGCGAACCAGTAGCGGGCGTAACCGAGCCGCTCTGCCTGCTGGGCGAGGTCGATCGAGTTGCGAAGGGCGTCCGCGGCCGTCGATCCGGACGGGATCGGGACGAGGTCGAGGACGCCGAGGGGGATGTCAGACACGGGGGGACTCCTGGGTGAGGGGTGGGGCCGGAAGCACGGGGCCCACGCGAACGGCGGGTCCGGGATCTCGCGGCGCAGCACGGGGGCGAGCTGGGACTGAAACAGCTCAAGGGAGGCGCGATGCTGACTGTCGGTCAGCCCGCCTGCTTCGGCGTGCAGATGGAGCACGGTGTGGCCGAACTGCACACCCGCTCGCCGCGGAGGTCGTCCGGGTGCGTGAGGCCCAGGTGGTCGCGCAGGGTCGTGCCCCCGTACTCGGTGCGGAACACGCCCTTTTCCTGGAGCAGCGGGACCACCTTGTCGGCGAACTCGTCCAGGCCGCTCGGGGTGATGTGCGGGACGAGGATGAAGCCGTCGGCGGCGTCGGACTGGACGAAGTCGTTGATGGTTTCGGCGATGGTGGCCGGGGAGCCGACGAAGTTCTGCCGGTTGCCGGTGTGGATGACCAGGTCGCGGATGGACCAGTTGTTGGCCGCGGCGAGTTCGCGCCACTCGCGGGCCGTGGCCAGCGGATCCCGGTACATGCGGACCTGGGCCCGGCCCTGGGAGATGTGATCGTCGCCGACGTCCGGGTCGATGTCGGGCAACGGCCCTTCCGGGTCGTACGCCGACAGGTCCCGGTTCCACACGAACTCCAGGTGCTTGAGGGCGGTGGCCCCGCTGACCTGCTGGCGGCGCACCTCGCGCGCCAGTTCCTCGGCGTCCGCGTCGGTGTCGGCGAGGGCGAAGGTCGCGGCGGGAAGGATGAGCAGCTGGTCGGGGCGGCGGCCGTACCTGACCAGGCGGGACTTCACGTCGGTGTAGAAAGCCTGGCCCGCCTCCAGGGTGCCGTACCGGCTGAAGATGGCGTCCGCCTCCGCGGCGGCGAACTCGCGGCCCTCGTCGGAGTCGCCGGCCTGGAAGATGACGGGGCGGCCCTGCGGGGAGCGGGGGACGTTGAACTGCCCGTGGATGTCGAAGTGCTGTCCGGTGTGGACGAATGCGCCGGCCTTGGTGTCCCGCAGGAAGGTGCCGGTGGCCTGGTCGGCGAGGATCTCGTCGCCGTGCCAGGAGTCGAAAAGTTCGTTCGCGGTGGCCAGGAACTCCTTGGCGCGGGAGTAGCGCTCCTCCTGCGGCAGGAAGCCGCCCCGGCGGAAGTTCTCCCCGGTGAAGGCGTCCCAGGAGGTGACGACGTTCCACGCCGAGCGGCCGCCGGAGAGGTGGTCGAGGCTGGCGAACTGGCGGGCCACCTCGTACGGCTCGTTGAAGGTGGAGTTGATGGTGCCGGTCAGGCCGAGATGTTCGGTGACGGCGGCGAGCGCGGCCAGCACGGTGAAGGTGTCGGGGCGGCCGACGACGTCCAGGTCGTAGATCTTCCCGCCCTGTTCACGGAGCCTGAGGCCCTCGGCCAGGAACAGGAAGTCGAACATGGCGCGTTCGGCGGTCCGTGCGAAGTGCGCGAAGGAGCTGAACTCGATGTGGCTGCCGGCGCGTGGGTCGCTCCAGACGGTGGTGTTGTTGACGCCGGGGAAGTGGGCGGCCAGATGGATCTGCTTCAGAGGCTTGGTCATCGGTCGGGGAGCCTCCCGGCTCAGGCAGCGGCGTAGCGGTTGGCGGGGCGGGCCAGGCCCAGCAGGCCGCGCAGGGTGTCGGCCTCGTAGGCGCGGCGGAAGACGCCACGGCGCTGGAGCTCGGGGACCAGGCGCCGGGTGATCGCCGGGAGATCGTGGCCGGCGACGGCGGGACGCAGCCGGAAGCCGGTCAGCCCTGCGCTGTGGAACTCTTGCAGCAGATCGGCGAGTTGGGGCGGGGTGCCGGTGAAGACCGGGGCGTCGCTCGTGTACGGCTGTCCCGCGAGCGCGTCGAGCCGTTCCCGGCGTGCGGTCGCTTGGGCCGGGTCGGCGTCGAGGAAGACGACCAGGTCACCGAAGACATGCAGTGGTTCGGCGGCTCGCCCGGCCGCGTCCTGCTCGGCGCGGATCTGGGCCACGACGGCGCGGGCCTCGTCGGCGTCGTACGGCGTGACGTAGCCGATGTCGGCGGCGCGGGCCACGAGCCGGTACGGGACGGTGTCGTGGGCGAGGGCACTGACGAGCGGCTGGCCCTGCGGCGGGCGGGGTGTGATGGAGGGGCCCTTGACGCTGAAGTGCCTGCCCTCGAAGTCGATGTAGTGCAGCTTGTCGCGGTCGATGAAGCGGCCGCTGGCGGCGTCCCGGATCTCGGCGTCGTCCTCCCAGGTGTCCCAGAGACGGCGCACGACCTCAACGTAATCGGCGGCCTCGTCGAAGAGGTCGGCGACCAACTCCCGGGTGTCCGGGTGGTCGTAGGCCTCGATACGCGGGATCGTACGGCGGCCGAAGTGGGCGGCCTCGTTCGGGCGGGCGGTGATCTGCAGGCGCAGGCCGGCTCGGCCGGTGCTGACGTAGTCGAGGGTGGCGATCGCCTTGGAGATGTGGAACGGCTCCGTGTGGGTGGCGACCACCGTCGGCACCAGGCCTATGTGCCGGGTCAGCGGTGCCACGCGGGAAGCGATGAGGACGGCGTCCAGACGGCCGCGCACTTGGTCGGTGCGCTCGTCCGGGTCCAGGAAGTGGGACGACTGGAGGCCGAGGCCGTCCTCGATGGTCACGAAGTCGAGGAGCCCGCGCTCGGCCTCCGCGACCAGGTCGGCCCAGTACGCGGCGGTGAACAGATCCCGGGGCCGGGCCACCGGATCGCGCCAGGAGGCGGGATGCCAGCCGGTGCCGTCCAGGGCGACGGCAAGGTGCAGAAAAGAAGAAGGTGTTGAGGACACGAGTGGAGTGCCTTCCTGGAAGTCCGTGACGAGAACGCCTGCCCTCACGTGCAGGTCGGCCCAGGCGGCCGGATGGCGGGCGGCTGCGGGCCGGCCGGCGCGGACCAGACAGCGTGGTGCAGAACGCGCATGCTCGGGATGACCAGGGCTTCGCCACCACGAGAGTCGATCGGATGTGACACGGGGTGGATTCCTTGAGGGCCGAAGACGGTCCGGGGCGGTCGCGCCTCGCAGGGGAGCGGTTGAGGGCGCGGAGGCCGTGCGTCCCCGCGCCTGGACCGGCTACTCGTCGGTCTTGGGCAGGCCGGGCGGGTTGATCTCAGACTTGGTCACCGCCTCGTCGGACAGGCCCCAGCGCTTCAGCACCTTCGCGTACGTCCCGTTCTCGATGACGTGGTTGAGGGCGTCGGCGAGGGGCTTGACCAGGCCGCTGTCCTTCTTGGTGGTCGCGGCGATGAGGCCCTGGAGGGTGGCGCCGGCGCCGGAGTAGGTGCCGACGACCTCGGTCCTGCCGGTGGTGGCCGCGTGGTAGGCCGCGGTCGGGTTGGGGCCGAGGTAGAGATCGATGCGGCCGGACTGGAGGGCGAGGTAGGTGTCGCTGTCGTTCTGGTAGTACTTGATGTTCACCGGCTTGCGGCCGGCCTTCTCGTTCTCCTTGCTCCACTCGATGAGCAGCTTCTCCTGGTTGGTGCCGCTGCCCACGGCGACCGTCCTGCCCGCCACGTCCTCGGGCCCGGTGACCTTCAGTCCGCTGCCCTTCTTCGCCTCGAAGCCCAGGTTGTCCTCGCGGTAGGTGGCGAAGTCGTACTTCTCCTTGCGTTCCTCGGTGACCGTGATGTTGCTGAAGCCGATGTCGTACTTGGCGCTGTCGAGGCCGACGAAGATGTTCTCCCAGGAGACCGTGTTGATGTGCGGCTTGAGGCCGAGCACGTCGGCGACCAGAGAGGCGATGTCGGGCTCGACGCCGATGACGGTCTTGTTGTCGGTGGCGAAGAAGGTCAGGGGCGCCGCGGAGCCGGACGAGTCGACGATCTCCAGGGTGCCTCTCTTGCGGATCTTCTCCGGGACCTCGGCGGCTATGGAGTCGACCTTGTCGGTGGTGATGCGGTTCTGGTCGGGACTGATGTTGATCTTCGTCTTGCTGTCGGACGTGGCCGCGACCTCGGTCGTGCCGCCGTCGTCGGGGTTGCCGCACGCGGCAAGGACGAGGGTGGTGGCGAGTCCGAGCGCGGCTGCGGCAGTGCGGCGGGTGATCGAGGTGGACATGGTCGTGCTCCTTGCCTGTGGAAAGGGGTGAGGGTCGGTCAGAGGACCTTGGAGAGGAAGGCGCGGGTGCGCTCGTGCTGCGGGTCGTCCAGGACGGCCGCGGGCGGGCCCTGCTCCACGACGACACCGCCGTCCATGAACACCACGGTGTCGGCGACCTCGCGGGCGAAGCCGATCTCGTGGGTCACGACGATCATGGTGGTTCCGGTGCGGGCCAGGTCCTTGATGACGTCGAGGACCTCACCGACCAGTTCCGGGTCGAGCGCCGAGGTGGGCTCGTCGAAGAGCAGCACCTTGGGTTCGAGGGCGAGTGCGCGGGCGATGGCCACGCGCTGCTGCTGGCCGCCGGATAGCTGCCGGGGGTAGGCGTCGGCCTTGTCGGCGAGGCCGACCCTGTCGAGGAGCCGGCGGGCTGTCTCCTCCGCTGCCCTGCGCGGGCGGCGCAGCGCGGAGACGGGCGCCTCGATCAGGTTCTCCAGCACGGTCAGATGGGGGAAGAGGTTGAAGTTCTGGAAGACGAACCCGATGTGGGTGCGCTGCTTCAGAACGTCCTTCTCCTTCAGTTCGTGCAGCTTGCTCCCGGAGCGGCGGTAGCCGATGAGTTCGCCGTCGATGCTGATCCAGCCGCGGTTGACCTTCTCCAGGTGATTGATGGTGCGCAGCAGCGTGGACTTGCCGGAGCCGGACGGGCCGAGGATCACGGTGACCTCGCCGGCGCGAACCTGGAGGTCGACGCCGCGCAGCACCTCCAGGGGGCCGAAGCTCTTGTGGACGCCGTGGACGTCCACCATCACGTCGTCGACCGTCGGCGTCGCGTCCTTGACGGCCACCGTCACGTCGCTCATCGGCTGTCTCCCAAGGGCTTCAGGGGTACGACGGGCTGGGTGCGCTGGGCGGCGGCCGCGCGCAGGGTGCGGACGAAGCGCCGGGCGCGCTGGAGCGGGCTGGGCGGCGGGGTGCGGTTGGCGCCCCGGGCGTAGCGGCGCTCCACGTGGTACTGGGCGACCGACAGCAGGGAGGTCAGCACCACGTACCAGGCGGTGGCGACCAGCAGCAGCGGGATCACCCGGCCGTTGCGGCCGTAGATCACCTGCACCTGATAGAAGAGCTCGCCGATGGACATCACGTAGACCACCGAGGTGCCCTTGAGCAGGCCGATGACCTCGTTGCCGGCCGTGGGCAGGATGGCGCGCATGGCCTGCGGCAGCACGATCCGGCGGATCTGCCGCAGCCGGGGAATGCCCAGCGCGGCGGCCGCCTCCAGCTGCCCGTGGTCGACGGCGATGACACCACCGCGCACGATCTCGGCGGCATAGGCGGCCTGGTGCAGCGTCAGCCCGATGACGGCGGCGCCCATGGTGCCGATAATGCTGTTGCTGTCGACGGACCAGAACACCGGGCCGAAGGGGATGCCGAAGCCCAACTCCTCGTACAGCGCGCTCAGGTTGAACCAGAACACCAGCTGGACGATCATCGGGATGGAACGGAAGATCCAGATGTAGGTCCAGGCGACGGTCTGCAGCACCGGACTGCGCGACAGCCGCATGAAGGCCAGGACGGTGCCCAGGAGGAAGCCCAGCACGGTGGCGTACGCGGTGAGCTGAAGGGTCACGTACACCGCCTGCACGATCGTCTCGGACAGCACGTAGTCGCTGAAGACGCCCCATTCCCATACGGGGTTGGTGGCCAGACCGTGCACGAACTGGGCGACCAGCACGATCACGGCGACGGCCGCCACCCAGCGGGCGTAGTGGCGGGCGGGTACGACCCTGAGGATGGCTGGATCGTCCGGGGCGGGCGGAGCTTGTGGGCCGGTGCCCGGGGTGGCCGCCCCGGGTGGCGCGGTGTCGGTGGTGGATGCCATCGTGGTGTTCCTGCTCAACTCTCAGGTGTGCTCGGACGGGTTGATCCGCGACGTGTCGATCGCGGAGGCGGAGGTGCCCCACTTCTTGAGGATCCGGGCGTACGTGCCGTCCTTGATCAGCTCGTTGACGGCGGCCTGGAAGGCCTTGGTGAGTGGGGAGCCCTTCTTGAAGGCGAAGCCGACGTCGAGGCGGTGGAACTCGCCGAGGAAGGTGGTCTGAGAGGCGGGCTGGGCCGCCTGGTGGCGCAGGCCGTTGATGGTCGACATGATCACGTCGATACGGCCCTGCTGGAGTGCGGTGAGGGTCGCCGCGTTCTCCGAGTAGACCTTCACGTCGTACGGCTTCTTGCCCGCCTTGGCGCACACCCCTTTCTGCGCGGTGAGGGTCGCTTCGAAGGTGGTGCCGGCGCCGGTGCCGATGGTCAGCCCGCACAGCTGGGTGAGGTCGGTGACCTTCTTGCCGAGGGAGGTGTTGCCCGTCTTCACCGCGAAGCCCTGGCCGTCGTTGATGTAGGTGACGAAGTCGATGGTCTTCAGGCGTTCGGTGGTGACGCCGAAGTTGCCGGTCCCGAAGTCGTATTTGCCGCTGCCCAGGGCGGGCAGGATCGTCTCGAAGGAGGCGTCCTGCCGCTCCAGCTTCACGCCGAGGACCTCGGCCACGGCGTCGGCGAGGTCGATGTCCTGGCCCGCGGGCGGCTTGTCCTGCCCCTTCGGGTAGTACGCCCCGGGCGGGAACCCGATCGAACTGCCGACGCGGAGCGTGCCCGCCTTGCGGACATCGGCGGGGAGCAGGGCCGCGACGGAGTCCACCTTGCGTACCGCGGCCACCGGGTCGTCGGTCGGTGCGGGGGATGCCTGAGCGCCCGCCGGTGTGGTGCCGGAGGTGTCGCCGGAGCCACAGGCGGTCAGCGCCAGTACGGGCAGCAGAGCGACGGTCGCGGCGATGCGCAGGCGGGTTCTGATCGGGCGAAGGTTCACAGGTCGCCTGCCTTTCCCGTGCGTGCTGCGCGTGCTGCGGTCGGCAGATGCTTCTCGAAGGGCAGCGGGCCGATGGTTTCCGGGGCGGCCTCGGTGTCGAACAGCGGTGTGTAGCCGGTGGCCAGGTACAGTCCTCGGGCCTCGGGCTGGCGTGGCCCGGTGGTCAGGTAGATCCGCCGGTAGCCGCGTGCGCCGGCCTCGCGTTCCAGCTCGGCGATGACACGGCGGGCGAGGCCACGCCTCCGGTGGCTGGAGTGGGTCCAGATCCGCTTCAGCTCGGCGGTGGTCGCGTCGTACCGGCGGAAGGCGCCGCCCGCGACGGGCTCGCCGCGCTCCAGCAGCAGGAGAAGCAGACCGCCGTGAGGTTCGGTGAACTCCTCATCGGGGTAGCGGGAGATTTCGGCGTGGGCGTCCTTTCCGTAGCGCGCGGAGTACTCGTGCCCGAGTTCGCGCAGCAGGGGTCTCACGCGCGGATCGGAGACCGGGACATGAAGCACCGTCACATCCATTGCTGACGGTGATGGTTGGGCTATGGAGGTCATTCGCCCACCGCCGCAAGGGTTTGCGTCCCGCGTGCCGTCCGCTCGGCGTCGCGCTTGGCGACCTCCTCGCGGACGATCGGGATCACATACCGGCCGAAGTCGATGGCGTCGCCCAGCAGGTCGTAGCCGCGGGCGGAGAGGATGTCGACGCCGAGGTCGTAGTAGTCGAGTAGCGCCTGGGCCACGGTCTCGGGCGTGCCGACCAGGGCGTTGGAGTTGCCGGCGCCGCCGGTCGCCGCGGCGGTCGGCGTCCACAGGGCCCGGTCGTAGCGCTCCCCCGCCTCGGCGATGGCGAGCAGCCGCTGCGAGCCGACGTTTTGAGGTGTTGCAGCCTGCGGCTGTGCGTGCCCGTTGTGGCGCTTGGTGATCGCCTCGCCCCTCTCCTTGCGCGCCTTGATCGCGCCGACCGTGCGGTGGGCCCTCTCCCAGGCCAGTTCCTCGGTCGGGGCGATGATCGGGCGGAAGGCGACCTGGATGCGCGGCACGTCGGTGCGGCCCGCGGCCTTCGCGGCGGCCTTCACGTTCTCGATCTGCTCGGCGGTCTTCGCCAGGGGTTCGCCCCACAGGCAGTAGATGTCGGCCTCAGCGCCGCCCGCGGCGTACGCGGCAGGGGACGAGCCGCCGAACGACACGTTCGGGCGCGGCTGCTGGAGCGGGAAGACGTCGCTGACGAAGTCGTGGAAGCGGTAGTGCTCGCCCTCGTGGTCGAAGGGCTCGTGGGTGGTCCAGATCTTCTTGACGATCCGGATGTATTCGCGGGTGCGGGTGTAGCGCTGGTCCTTGGTGAGGGTGTCGCCCTCGCGGCCCTGTTCGTGATCGTTGCCGCCGGTGATGAAGTGCACGGTCAGCCGGCCCTCGCTGATCTGGTCGAGGGTGGCGAAGGTCTTGGCGGCGAAGGTGGGGTAGGACACGTTGGGCCGGTGGGCGAGCAGGATCTGCAGGCGCTCCAGCCTGCTCGCGATGTAGGCGGCGGCCGGTGCGGGGTCGGACGATCCGGAGCCGTAGGCGAACAGCACCCGGTCCCAGCCGTGGTCCTCGTGGGCCCGGGCGAGCCGGAGTGTGTACTCCTTGTCGAAGGCGGCGCCGGAGCGCGGGGTGGTTTCGGAGCCGTCGTTGGTGGCGGCGATGCCGAGGAACTCCACTGGCATGGAGATGGCCTTTCAGGGTGCGAAGCGACACGCAGGCATGACGGAACTGCCTGGCGTGCAGGCATGAGCGCACAGCCCGTCAGGCAGACGGGTCGATGCAGTCGTGACGACGTCGAGCGTCGGGAGAAGCAGAGCTGCGGCAGCGCGCGTGAGGAGAGAACTCGGCCCGCGACGGGGTCAGCGAGGGAGGGAAGGGCCGGTCAGACGGCCCGCTGCCGAGTCAGGCGCAACACGCGGCGGACCACACCCGACCGAAGTCGATGTGATCGCGCGAGACCAAGCGCTGCTGGGCATTCATGCGACTAATTGAGCAGTACATCGTGGTGCCCGTCAAGCAGCGCCCGGATGCCGGACCGTTCGGGACCGGCCCTGTCCGGGGTGCTGTTGACACATCGATGCCCTGGGCACATACGATCGACAGCGGATCGGCCGCCCTGCGCGGCAGCCTCTCCGGCCGCGTTGAGGGACGCGGCGAAAGTGACGACGCCGAGCCCCGGCCGCACCGTACGCACATAGCTCCTGTGCCGTTGCGCTCCCTGCGAGTGCCACCGCGTGGTCACTCACGCCTGCGATCCCCTCCCCCGGAGAGCCTCTCGATGGTCACGCCTTCCGAAGTCACGCCGGCCCCGTCAGCCCCTGCGACGCAACCCCCGAAACGAGCGAGCGCGCCTGGCCCCGACGTGCCGCGGATCGTGCCGCGCCGGCACACCGGCCGGTGGCTGACCGCCGTCGTGGCGCTGCTGCTGTTCGCGATGGTGCTCAATTCCGTCGTCCGCAACGACGCCTTCCAATGGAGCGTGGTGGGCCGGTACTTCACCACCGCCGCCGTGCTCGACGGACTGCTGCTCTCCCTGTGGCTGACCGCCGTGGTGATGGTGCTCGGCTTCCTGCTCGGCACCGTGCTGGCGGTGATGCGGCTGTCGGTCAACCCTGTGCTGCGCACGCTGAGTTGGGGCTATGTGTGGATCTTCCGGTCCACGCCGCTGCTGGTGCAGCTGCTGTTCTGGTTCAACATCGGCGCCCTGTATCCGACGCTGGGCCTCGGCATCCCGTTCGGTCCGCAGTTCCTCACCGTCAAGACGGTCAACCTCCTCGGCCCCACCCTGACCGCCGTCATCGGCCTGACCCTGCACGAGACCGCGTACGCCGCCGAGGTGGTGCGCGGCGGCATCCTCTCCGTGGACGCCGGGCAGACGGAGGCCGCCCAGGCGCTCGGCCTGAGCAGACGCCGCACCCTGCGCCGGATCGTCGTCCCGCAGGCGATGCGCTCCATCGTGCCCACGGCCGGGAACATGCTGATCGGCACCCTCAAGGGCACCAGCATCGTCAGCGTGCTGGCCGTGCACGACCTGCTGTACTCGGTGCAGCTGATCTACAACCAGACCTACCAGGTCATCCCGCTGCTGATGGTCGCCACCCTGTGGTACATCGCGGTCACCACGGTGCTGAGCACGGGCCAGTTCTACGTCGAGCGGTACTACGCGCGCGGAGACTCCCGCGCCCTGCCGCCGACCCCGCTGCAACGGCTTCGCGGCCAACTGACCGCCGTGCGCCGCCGACTGAGCGCGGCCACGGCCGCCGACGCCCACCCGGCGATCGGCGGTGACCGGTGAGCAGCACCCCTTCGCCGGCCGTCCTGGTCGTCGTCGGCGCGGGGCCGCGCACCAGACCTTCCCTATTTCCTATGGAATTACTAGGGAACTCTTGACTGTGTCCACCGGGGGCGCACAGGATGATGAACATGTCCCGTAAGCAGCAACGACTCGTACGTCGTCGGCATGTCGACTTCGGTCACGTCGTCAGTGCCGCCTGCTGCCGCGTGTAAGGCACGCGACTCACCCCTTCGCCCGTGCCGCTCCGCTGCTTCTTTCCCTGGCGATCAGGCGAATTCACCCACTGCGCCGCCTGATAGCCCGACACACTTCTGAGGGACAACCGCCATGACCACGGCACTTCCAGCCCAGGCCACCCCACAGGATCCGCTCCTCTCCGGCACACCCCATCTCCGCCTGGTGGGCGACACCGCTCCGAGAGACACCCAGGGACACACTTCCGCGCCTCTCGTCGGCTACCTCGCGCTCGCCCCCGAGGGCACCGATCCCACCGAGCTCTTCGCCAAGGACAGGCCACGGCCCGAGATCCACCGCGTGCCCGAGCAGCAGGAGAGCCCCACCGCCGCACACTGCGGCCGACCTTGAGGAGACACCTTCCATGGGCCTTGCCTCCGCGCCGTCCCGCCCCGCCTCGCCGTCCGACCGAACCGGGCCCGGCCATGCGCACTGGCTGCGCGTGGCCCGCGAGGCGGCAGACGACCTGGCCACGGACACCGTGGCCAGGGAGCAGGCGGGCAAGGCCCCGATCGACGAGGTGTCCCGGCTGCGCGAGGCGGGGCTGCTGACGCTCCTGACGCCGGCCGATTCCATGGGAGCCGACGCGGACTGGCCCACGGCCTACGCCGTTGTCCGGGAGATCGCCGCGGCCGACGGCGGGATCGGTCAACTGCTCGGCTGTCACTACTTCCTGTCGGGGAGCGCCCGGTTCTTCGCCGGGCCCGCCCTCGCCGCGCAGATGGACGAGCGGTCCGCAGCCGAACAGTGGTGCTGGGGCGGCGGTTTCGCCCGTCAGGAGCCCCCTCTCATGCTGGCCAGGACCTCCAAGGGACTCGTGCTCGACGGTCGGCAGAGCTATACCACCGGGGTCCTGGTCGCCGATCGCCTCGCCGTGCGCGCCGTGCGAGGGGACACGGGTGAGCCACTCGCTGTCGTGGTCGATCCCGCCCGTCGCGGTGTGGCGATCGACGGTGAAGCCGATACTTTCGGCCAGCGGCTCGCGGCCGGCGGCAGCGTGGAGTTCGACAACGTACAGGTGGGTACCGATGACGTGCTCGGCTCCCTGTCCACGGACGAGGACGTGCTGTCGCCCCGGGCCGCCTTGGCATCTCCGGTCGGGCGTCTGTTCTCCGCCCAGCTCCTTCTCGGCATGGCTGAGGGAGTGCTCGCCGAAGCCCGTGAGTACAGCAGGACGGGCTACGCAGCCATGCACCCCGCCTGGCCCGCCGGTACTCCGCACGACCCGCACGTGCAGACCGCCTACGGAGAACTCACCGTCCTCACCCGCTCCGCGTCGGCACTCACCGATCAGGCACTGGAAGCCGTGCGGGGCGGCCTTGAGCGCGGCGAAGGACTCACCTATGACGAGTCCGCGGACATCTCCGCCCTCGTGGCCATGGCCGAAACCGCTGCGGCCAGGGCAGCACAGGAGTCCACCACCCGTGCCCTCGATATCGTCGGCGCCCGCTCCATCTCCGCGCGGCTGGGCTTCGACCGGTTCTGGCGCAATGCCCGCACCCACACCCTGTACGAGCCCGTGCCCCACCGGCTCCGCGACGTCGGGGAGTACTTCCTCAACGGCACCCACCCTCCGTTCGTCCTGCCCGCCTGATCGGGGGGGCGGGGACGTTCAGGGAGACCGATTCCGGAGATCGATTCCGTAGTCCCACCCATGCCTGAGCCGACCGATCTGCTGCCGGGATCCCTCGCTGCCGGGGTGCTCAGCAGCCCCGTGGGGCGGCAGCGGGGAGCACGGCGGCGATACTGGCCGGACATTCGAATCGGAGGCCTGCTGTGACATGGTCAACGGGGCTGGCCGGGCTGGCCGTCGGCCTGCTCATAGCGGTGGTGACCGCGCCGGTGGGGGTATCGGGTGCGGTGTTCCTGCTGCCCGTGCAGTTGAGCGTCCTCGGGGTGCCCAGCCCGGCGGTCACGCCCACCAATCTGCTGTTCAACGTGGTGGCCGGGCCGGGCGCCCTGCTGCGCCACCATCGCGAGGGCCTGCTGTACGGTCCGCTGACGCGCCGCATGGTGACCGGCACTCTGCCCGGGGTGGTGATCGGCGCCGTGATACGGGTCTTCGCCGTACCGGGGGCCACCGTCTTCCGCCTCCTGGTCGCCGCTCTGCTGATGCCACTGGGCCTGTGGCTCATCGGGCGCACCCTCCGGCCCACCCGGCCTGCCCCGACTGCGGAACCCTCGCCCCGGGGCATCACCGGACTGGCCCTGGTCGTCGGGGCCGTCGGTGGGATCTACGGGATCGGCGGAGGATCCATCCTCGGCCCCATACTGGTCGGCCGGGGCATGCCAGTCGCCCGCGTGGCACCGGCCGCCCTCGCCTCCACGTTCACCACCTCGGTGACCGGGGCCGCGGCCTTCGCCCTGCTGTCCCTGACGGGCTCCGGTGACATCGCCCCTGACTGGTACCTCGGTCTGGCCTGCGGCCTCGGCGGACTGATCGGCGGCTACCTCGGGGCACACCTGCAACCTCGTCTGCCCGAAACGGCGCTGCGTCTCCTGCTCGGCGCCCTGGCCACCGCCCTCGGTGCCCTCTACGCCACGCAGTCACTGCGCTGACGGCGGTGACGGCGCAAACGGCAGCCACTGTCGGCTCGTCCCGTTCGACAACCGCCTTACCCAGCGCTACGCCCCCCGACGACCACGGCGACCTGCCACGCCTGCTGCACCGGGTGACTGTCGCGGGCGACGTCCCGGCCGGTGTCGACGGCGCGCGCAGCCACGTCATCGAGGGCGACGACGCCGCCCACTACACCCCGGCCGTAGCCTGACCACCGCACTCGCCACGCGCGGTCTTACGGGATAATGGACGCATGCGGATCTCAGCCAGAGCGGACTACGCGGTACGTGCCGCGCTGCAGCTCGCCGCGTCACGGGATGACGGGCCACTGAAAGCCGAGGCCATCGCCGAGGCCCAGGACATCCCGCACAAGTTCCTCGAAAGCATCCTGAACGACATGCGCCGGGGCGGCCTCGTCCTCAGCCAGCGCGGCGGCAACGGCGGCTACCGGCTGGCCAGACCCGCCGAGTCGATCAGCATCGCCGACGTCATCCGCGTCGTGGAGGGCCCCCTGGTCTCGGTACGCGGGGTTCGCCCGCCCGAGCTGTCCTACACCGGCCCCGCTGAGTCACTGCTCCCCCTGTGGATCGCCCTGCGGTCCAACGTGCGCGAGATCCTTGAGGGCGTGTCGCTCGCCGACGTCGCATCGGCACAACTGCCCGCCGACGTAGCCGCGCTGACCGACGCCCCGAAAGCCTGGGTAAACCCCTGACCCGCTGGACCTTCAACCAAGGGCTTCCAAAGAGCGAGATGGCCGCGTCCATCATATGAACACCCCCTTGGGGTGAACGCCACCTTCTGCCACGATCCCTATCAGCCAGGTAGGAAAACTAGGGATCTGTGGGGGCGGCCATGAGAACGCGCGACCGCGCAGACCTGTCGCTCCCTCTGCTGACCTCGCGCCGCCACATCGACCTCGGCCGCACGTCCAGCGCCATCTGTCGGCCCGCCTGAGGCCGTCGGCAGAACATTTCTCCGTCGGCAGCGCCACGCGCGCCTACCCGTCCCGCTCACCTCCGCTCCCGGACCCACGACGGCATTCCTGCCGCCGAGGGCCGACGAACGGAGCGCAGGCGCATGCCCATGAGATTTGCGCCTCGCGCTTTCGGCATCTCCCTGATCAACCCATTCCCCGAGAGGACACCTCCGTGTCTGCCGCAAGACCGCTCACCGCCCTGCGCACCATCGCCGTCGTAACAGCGCTCCCCATCCTGCTCACCGCCTGCGGCTACGGATCCGACGCCACCGACGACGACAAGCAGACCGAGGTCGCGGCGGACGCCAAAAAGCTCTCCGCCGACGAGGTGAAGATCGGCTACTTCCCCAACCTCACCCACGCCACCGCTCTGGTGGGCGTCCAGCAGGGCCTGTTCCAGAAGGAGCTCGGCGGCACCACGATCAAGGCCTCGACCTTCAACGCCGGCCCCTCCGAGATCGAGGCGCTGAACGCCGGGTCCATCGACATCGGCTGGATCGGCCCCTCCCCCGCCATCAACGGCTACACCAAGTCGAACGGCAAGAACCTGCGCATCGTCGGCGGTTCCGCCTCCGGCGGTGTGAAGCTCGTCGTGAACCCGAAGAAGATCAAGTCCCTGGACGACGTCAAGGGCAAGAAGATCGCCACGCCGCAGCTCGGCAACACCCAGGACGTCGCGTTCCTCAACTGGATCGCCGACCAGGGCTGGAAGGTCGACGCGGAGAGCGGCAAGGGCGACGTCTCCGTCGTCCGTACGGACAACAAGATCACCCCGGACGCCTACAAGTCCGGCTCCATCGACGGTGCCTGGGTGCCGGAGCCGACCGCGTCCAAGCTGGTCGCCGAGGGCGGCAAGGTGCTGCTCGACGAGTCGACGCTGTGGCCCGGCAAGAAGTTCGTGATCACGAACATCATCGTGTCGCAGAAGTTCCTGAAGGAGCACCCGGACGTCGTCGAGGCCGTGTTGCGCGGTTCGGTGAAGACCAATGAGTGGATCAACGCCAACCCGGACAAGGCGAAGGCGTCCGCCAACGCGGCGCTGAAGGAGCTGTCGGGCAAGGCGCTGCCCGCCGAGGTCATCGACCCCGCCTGGAAGTCGGTCACCTTCCTCGACGACCCGCTGGCCTCGACCCTCAACACCGAGGCGGATCACGCGGTGAAGGCCGGCCTGCTGGAGAAGCCCGATCTGAAGGGCATCTACGACCTCACTCTGCTCAACAAGGTCCTCAAGGCCGAGGGCAAGGACGAGGTCGACGACGCCGGTCTCGGCGCCGAGTAGCGACAACCGGACCAGATGAGTCCCCAGGAGGTGACGACCATGGCCACCACGTTCGCCAAGGCTGCCGAGGACGCCACGGCGGTGACGTACGCCGCCCGTATCGAGCATGTCTCGAAGTCCTTCCCCTCGCCGGGCGCGCCCGGCGGACAGCAGCTCGTGCTGGACGACATCACGCTCGATGTCGCACCGGGCGAGTTCGTCACCCTCCTGGGGGCCTCCGGCTGCGGCAAGTCCACTCTGCTCAACCTGATCGCGGGGCTCGACCAGCCGTCCGCCGGCTCCATCGGCACGGACGGCCGGCCCGCCCTGATGTTCCAGGAGCACGCCCTGTTCCCGTGGCTGACCGCGGGCAAGAACATCGAGCTCGCGCTGAAGCTGCGCGGGATCGCGGGGCCCGAGCGCCGGGACGAGGCAGAACGGCTGCTGGAGCTCGTACGGCTGAAGGACGCGTACCGCAAGCGGGTGCACGAACTGTCGGGCGGTATGCGCCAGCGCGTCGCGCTGGCCCGGGCACTGGCCCAGGACAGCCGCCTGCTGCTGATGGACGAACCGTTCGCGGCGCTGGACGCCATCACCCGTGACGTGCTTCACGACGAGCTGACCCGCATCTGGCACGAGACAGGACTGTCGGTGCTGTTCGTCACGCACAACGTGCGCGAGGCGGTGAAGCTGGCGCAGCGGGTGGTGCTGCTGTCCTCACGACCGGGACGGATCGCCCGGGAATGGACCGTCGGCATCCCGCAGCCGCGCCGCATCGAGGACAGCGCGGTCGCCGAGCTGTCCGTGGAGATCACCGAAGAACTGCGTGGGGAGATCCGCCGCCATGGCCAGCACTGACACCGGCGTCGACGCCAAGAAGGACGGCTCATCGGCAGCCGGGGAGTCCCAGGGCATGCAGGACACGCAAGACCTGGCAGGGTTGGAGGCCGGGCTCGACGCGCTGGACTCGGTACAGACCGGCCGTACACCGCTGCGCGAGACCCTGGTAAGCAAAGCACTGCCGCCCATCAGCGCCGTCGCACTGGTGCTGGTGGTCTGGCAGCTGCTGGTGTGGGCCGAGGTCGCCCCCGACTACAAGCTGCCGTCGCCGTCCGCGGTGTGGGAGGAGGTGACCGACGCCTGGCGGCAGGGCACGCTCCTCGACTACATCTGGACATCCGTCTCGCGCGGCCTGCTCGGCTTCCTGATGGCACTCGCCATCGGTACGCCGCTCGGCCTGCTGGTCGCCCGGGTGAAAGTCGTCAGGGCGGCCATCGGCCCCATCCTCTCCGGTCTGCAGTCGCTGCCATCCGTGGCCTGGGTGCCGCCCGCCGTGCTCTGGCTGGGCCTGAACAACTCGATGATGTACGCCGTGATCCTGCTCGGCGCGGTCCCCTCCGTCGCCAACGGCCTCGTCGCGGGCATCGACCAGATCCCACCGCTGTTCCTGCGCGCCGGACGCACCCTGGGCGCGACCGGCCTGCGCGGCGCCTGGCACATCGTGATGCCGGGCGCGCTCCCCGGCTATGTCGCCGGCCTGAAGCAGGGCTGGGCATTCTCCTGGCGCTCCCTGATGGCCGCCGAGATCATCGCCTCCTCACCCGATCTCGGCGTCGGCCTCGGCCAGCTGCTGGAGAACGGCCGCAACAACGCCAGCATCTCGCAGGTGTTCCTGGCCATCTTCCTCATCCTGCTCGTCGGCATCGCCATCGACCTGCTGATCTTCAGTCCGCTGGAGCGGCGGGTGCTGCGCGGGCGGGGCCTGCTGGTCACCCGCTGAACGACGGATCGCAAGCACTACCGCTCCGCCGGATATGCGCCTTCCAGACCCCTTGCGAGGGCTGTCTCGACATGCCGTCGGAGCGATGTCACCAACCCGACCCGGATGGGCACGTCGCGGTTCAGGGCGTGCCATCGCTGCGAGCATGACGATGCTCTGACCAGCTCTTTCGCAGAGACGCTTCCGCCTGACAGAAGCCTCCTTGCGCGACGACCACAGCCGTCAGGAACCTGTTCCCAACCACGGCACGCGGGGCGGCGCAGCCCCGCCGACAGGGATGGGAACCCATGCCTCACATGACCGCCTTCGCCAGGAACCAGTGGTACGTCGCCGCCTACAGTCACGAGGTCGGGCGGGAGTTGCTCGGACGGACGATTCTCGGTGAGACGCTCGTGCTCTACCGGACCGAGGAGGAGGGCACGCCGGTCGTGCTGCACGACCGGTGCGTGCACCGCCGTTATCCGCTGTCGGAGGCGCCGACGCGCCTCGACGGGGACCGGATCGTGTGCGGGTACCACGGGTTCACGTACGACACGACCGGTACGTGCGTGTACGTGCCGGGGCAGAAACGGGTGCCGCGCACCGCCCGGGTCGCCTCCTACCCGGTCGTCGAGCAGGACTCGCTGATCTGGGTGTGGATCGGCGACCCGGCGCTCGCCGACCCGGAGAGCATCCCTCGGGCCAGGCACCTGGACTCCCCCGGCTGGGTCACCGTGCGCGGCATGGAGCCGATCGACTGCGACTACGGTCTGCTCGTCGACAACCTCCTTGACCTGTCCCACGAGACGTATCTGCACGGCGGATACATCGGCACCCCGGAGGTCGCCGAGACGCCGATCACGACGGAGGTCGACGAGGGGGCGGGGATCGTCCGGGTCAGCCGGCACATGGACGACGCCGAATGCCCTCCGTTCTACGCCAGGTCCACCGGCATCGAGGGCCGGATCACCCGTTGGCAGGACATCGAGTACCACGCGCCCTGCCTGTATCTGCTGCACAGCCGTATCGCCCCGGTGGGTGTGCTGCCCGAGGAGGACGGCAGCGACCCGAACGGCTTCCACACCGAGATCACGTACGCGATCACCCCCTCCGGCGACGGCAAGGTGTACGACTTCTGGGCCGTCTCGCGCGACTGGGCGACGGACGACGCCGAGGTCACCGAGTTCCTGCGCGGCAACAACCACACGGTGGTCATGCAGGACGTGACCGCGCTCAACCTGCTGCAGAAGACGCTCGGCACCGAGCGCACCGGTTACCAGGAGCTGAGCATCAACATCGACACCGGCGGCCTGGCCGCCCGCCGGATCCTCGCCCGGCTGGTGGAGCAGGGCGAGAAGCCGGTGGAGAAGGTCCAGTGACCAGGCACCCCGCAGCGGCAGGGCCGCGCGAGATCTACCGCATCGACTGGCTGCCCGGCACCGACGTCCTGCACGGCACCTGCCACTGCGGCCGCGAGCACACCGCGCAGGACCCGGTAGAGATGTGGGAGTGGATGCTCGCCCACCCGCAGGGGCACGCGACCGACGAGCCACGAGGGAACAGTTCATGAGCGCGTACGAAGCCGAACTCGTCGTGGAGGGGCGGGAGTTCGTGGCCGACGGGGTAGTCGCCCTCACTCTGCGCCATCCGCTGGGCGAACCACTTCCGGAGTGGGAACCGGGCGCCCATGTCGACGCCCTGCTCGGCCCCGGTCTGGAGCGGCAGTACTCGCTGTGCGGCGACCCGGCGGACCGGTCGGCCTGGCGGATCGCGGTGCTGCGCGAGCCCGCCGGGCGGGGCGGCTCGGCCCTTGTGCACGAGCAGGTGGGGTTGGGTGACAAGGTCCGGGTGCGCGGGCCCCGGAACAACTTCGGCCTGGAGCCCGCCCCCCGCTACCGCTTCGTCGCCGGCGGCATCGGTATCACCCCGATCCTGCCGATGCTGGCGGCGGCCGACGCCGCGGGAGCGGAGTGGACGCTGCTGTACGGGGGTCGCACCCGCCGGTCGATGGCGTTCGGCGAGGAACTGGTGCGCTATGGGGACCGGGTGACGATCGCGCCCGAGGACGAGACGGGGCTGCTGGACCTGCCCTCGGTGCTGGACGACGTACCCGAGGGCACGCTCGTCTACTGCTGCGGTCCGGGGCCACTGCTGGACGCGGTCGAGGAGCGGTGCCCGTCCGGCGTACTGCGCGTCGAGCGGTTCCGGCCGAAGGAGCAACCGGACGGCACGGACGACGAGTTCGAGGTCGAGCTGTCGCGGAGCGGCCTGACCCTGACCGTCGCGCCGGGCGTTTCCGTGCTGGACACAGTGCGGTCGGCCGGTGTCGAGGTGCTCTACTCCTGCACCGAGGGCACCTGCGGCACCTGTGAGACCGACGTCCTCGACGGCAGCCCGGAGCACCGGGACTCCGTGCTCACTCCCGAGGAGCGGGAGAGCGGCGAGACGATGATGATCTGCGTGTCCCGGTGCCGGGGACGGCGGCTGGTGCTGGACTTGTGATTCGCGGGTCGGACCCGCTGCGGGCGACCGCCGCCGGCAGGTGCCGGAGCAGGTCGCGGCGTACGGAGTCAACCTGTCGTGTCCGCAAGGGCATTGACCATGGATCAGGCGTGGCTCTAGGTTCTCGCTGAGCACGAGCGCGTTGTCTGCGCACAGCCTGTCGGAGCACCAAACCGGTCCCACAGGAGGAGCCATGCGTCGTCGTCCCCTCATCCGTCTCGCGGCCGTGTCCGTCCTGTTCACCGCGGCGGCCTGTGGCTCGTCCGACAAAGGGGGCGCCTCGGACCCGGGCGCCCCGTCCGGCGGAGTGCGGACCGTGAAGGTCGGGCTCATCCCCATTGTCGACGTGGCACCGCTCTACCTCGGCCAGAAGCAGGGCTTCTTCGAGAAGCGGGGCCTGAAGCTGGAGTTCACCACCGCGCAGGGCGGCGCGGCGATCGTGCCGGGCGTGGCGAGCGGTCAGTTCCAGTTCGGGTTCAGCAATGTGACGTCCCTGATGGTGGCTGTGAGCAACGGCGTTCCGGTGCGGGCCGTCGCCAACGGCATCGCCTCGACCGGTGTCGAGGGCAAGGACTTCAGCGCGTTGATGGTCAAGAAGGACAGCGCGATCAAGTCGCCGAAGGAGCTCGAGGGCAAGAAGGTCGCCATCAACACCCTCAAGAACATCAACGAGACGGCCGTACGGGCCTCCGTGCGCAAGGCGGGCGGCGACCCGGACAAGATCGAGTTCGTCGAGCTCGGCTTCGAGCAGATGCCCGCCGCCCTCGACAGCGGCGACATCGACGCCGCGCAGGTGGTCGAGCCCACTCAGGCCACCATCAAGAACCGGGGCGGCCGGGTGATCGCCTCGCCGCTGGTCGACGTCGCGCCGAAGCTCACGGTGGCGATGTACTTCACCTCCACGCAGTACGCGAAGCAGAACCCAGAGGTGGTGAAGCGGTTCCAGGAGGCCACGGCCGAGTCCCTGGCGTACGCCGACGCCCACCCGGACGAAGCCCGCCGGATCGTGACGACCTACACGAAGATCCCCGCGGACGTGCTGGCCCAGGTGACCCTGCCGAGGTGGCCGGCCGAGGCCAACCGGTCCTCGATCGTGGACCTCATGAAGCTCGGCTACGACGACGGCCTCTTCAAGTCGTCGCCGGACATGAACAAACTGCTGCCGTGAAGGGCGTGAACGTCGCCCTAGGTGCGGCCGGGCTCGCGGCCCTCCTCGCGCTGGGCGAGACGGTGCCGCGGCTCGGCCTGGTCGAGGAGGACCACTTCCCGCCGACCAGCCGCATCGCCGGGGCTCTCGCGGACGAGGTCACCGACGCCGCCTTCTGGACGGCGCTCGGCGACACTCTCACCGGCTGGGCGCTGGGACTGGCGATCGCGTCCTGCTCGGGCATCGTGGTCGGTGTCGTCGTCTCGGTCGTGCCGTATCTGAGCCAGGTGACGGCCTCCACCATCGAGTTCCTGCGCCCGATCCCGTCGGTCGCCCTGATACCGCTCGCGGTGCTGCTCTACGGCACCGAACTGCGCTCCGTGCTGCTGCTCGTCGTCTACGCCTCGTTCTGGCAGGTGCTGATCCAGGTCCTGTACGGCGTCCGGGACGTCGATCCGGTCGCCGACGAGACGGCACGGTCGTACGGCCTCGGCACCTGGGCACGGATCAGGCATGTGCTGTGGCCGACGGCACTGCCGTACGTCATGACCGGCGTGCGCCTCGCGGCGGCCGTCGCGCTGATCCTCGCCATCACCGCCGAACTCGTCATCGGGGCACCGGGGCTGGGCAAGCGCATCGGAGTGGCACAGACCTCGCAGGCGGTGCCGGAGATGTACGCGCTGATCGTGGTCACCGGGCTGCTGGGGCTGCTGATCAACGCGGGCGTGCGGGCGGTCGAGCGGCGGGCCCTGGCCTGGCACCAGTCGGTGCGCGGGGAGGTGGCGGTGTGATGGGGGTCCCCTCTGGTCGAGCGGCGTCGAGAGCTTGGGGGCAGGTACTGCTGCGACTGGTGTTCGTCGTCGCGCTGCCGGCGGTGCTGGTCACGGTCTGGTGGGTGGCTTCGGCCGGCAGCACGGACGTGTACTGGCCGCCGCTGCGGAGGATCCTGGAGGCGTTCCCCGAGGTCTGGACAGCCGACCGTCTGAGGGGAGACGTCCTGCCCAGCGTGCTGCGGCTGGGCGGCGGGTACGCCCTGGCGGCCGTCCTCGGCGTGGTGCTCGGCACGGTCATCGGCTCCCACCGGCGGGTGCGGGCGGCGTGCGAGCCGGTGCTGGAGTTCCTGCGGGCGGTGCCGCCGCCGGTGCTGGTGCCGGTCATCATGTTGTTCGCGGGCATCGGCGACACCATGAAGGTCACGGTGATCGCGAGCGGCTGCGTCTGGCCGATCCTGCTCAACACGGTCGAGGGCGTGCGGGCGGTGGACCCGGTGATGGCCGAGACGGCACGGTCCTACGGCATCACGGGCACGGCGCGCCTCAGGCATCTGGTCCTGCGCTCGGCGAGCCCGCAGATCTTCGCGGGCCTTCGCCAGGCCCTGTCCATCGGCATCATCCTCATGGTGATCAGCGAGATGTTCGCCGCGAGCAATGGGATCGGCTTCACCATCGTCCAGTTCCAGCGCAGCTTCGCGATCCCGGACATGTGGACCGGCATCCTCGTGCTGGGTCTGCTCGGCTTCCTGCTGTCGGTGGTCTTCCGGCTGGTCGAGCGGCGGGTGCTCGGCTGGTACCACGGCCTGCGCGCCTCGGCCCGGCGGTCGCCGTGAACCTCGAGAAGGGGCGGTCCATGCTCGACGTACGGGGCCTGAGCAAGGTTTACGAGGGGTCGGGGCGGCGCGTGGAGGCGGTTCGTGACCTCACCTTCACCGTGGAGGCCGGGGAACTGGTCTGTCTCGTGGGCCCGTCGGGCTGCGGCAAGACCACCCTGCTGAAGTGTGTGGGAGGACTGCTCGACGCCACCGGCGGTGAGGTGCTCCTGGAGGGGCGGAAGGTGACCGGTCCGCCGCCCGGGACGGCGTTCGTGTTCCAGGAGTACGGCCGCAGTCTGTTCCCCTGGATGCGGGTCGGTGAGAACGTCGAACTGCCGCTGAAGCAGAAACGGTTGAGCAAGGCGCGGCGCCAGGAGCTGACGCGGGACGCGCTGGAGTCGGTCGGGCTGGCGGACGCCGTGGGGGCCTATCCGTGGCAGCTGTCGGGCGGGATGCAGCAGCGGGTCGCCATCGCCCGGGCGCTGGCGTACGAGCCGCGGGTCCTGCTGATGGACGAGCCGTTCGCGGCGGTGGACGCGCAGACGCGGGCCGATCTGGAGGACCTGGTCCGGGGGTTGTGGCGGGAGCGCGGCATCACGATCCTGTTCGTCACCCACGACATCGACGAGGCCGTGTACCTGGGCGAGCGGGTGATCGTGCTGTCCGCCTCCCCCACCGTCGTCCGGGAGCAGCTGAAGGTCGATCTGCCCGCCGAGCGGGACCAGTTGCACACGCGCGTGGACCCGCGCTTCGCCGGGCTGCGTACTCATGTGTACGAGCAGATCCGGGCGGCGAAGCGCGAGCTGCGGCCGGACGCGGTCCCGGAGCCGGATCCGCCTCCGTCTCACTGAACCGCCGCCCACAGCCCCCGGACATGCCCCAGGTGCCGCGTCATCACCGCCCGCACGGCTTCCTCGTCCCGGGCGAGCAGCGCGTCGAGGATCTCCAGGTGTTCCTTCGCCGACGTCTCCAGCCGCCCCTGTGCGGCGAGCGCGGTGAGCCCGTACAGCCGGGAGCGGCGTCTGAGGTCCCGTACGACCTCGACCAGGTGGCCGTTGCCGGCGAGGGTGAGCAGGCCGAGGTGGAAGCGCAGGTCGGCTTCGACGTACGCGATGAGGTCGCCGGCCGCGGCGGAGGTGACGATCTCCTGGGCCACCGGGCGGAGCGCCTCCAGCGCAGCCGGGTCGGCCGTGACCGCGAGGCCCGCCGTCGTCGGGATCTCGATCAGTGAACGGATGTGGGTGTACTCGTCGAGCTGCTTCTCGGAGACGGCGGTGACCCGGAAGCCCTTGTTGGGCACGGTGGCGACCAGGCCCTCCTTGGCGAGGTCGAGCATGGCCTCGCGCACGGGGGTGGCGGAGACGCCGAATCGGGCGGCGAGGCCGGGAGCCGAATAGACCTCGCCGGGGCGCAGTTCCCCGGTGATCAGGGCGGCCCGCAGCGCGTCCGCGACCCGCTCCCGGTGGCTGGGCTTCCTGCTGCCCAGCACGGGCAGGGCGGGGGTGTGCTGCGGGGCCATGGCGGTCGCAGTTCCTCTCTGGTGCACGGGCTTCGGCTCACAGGACGAACCCCGCCGGGAACGGGTCCTCGGGGTCCAGCAGGTACTGGGCGGTGCCGGTGATCCAGGCGCGTCCGGTGAAGCTGGGCAGCACGGCCGGGCGGCCGGCCACCTCGGTGGTGCCGAGCAGTCTGCCGGTGAACCGGGTGCCGATGAAGGACTCGTTCACGAACTCGGTGTGCAGCGGGAGCTCGCCGCGCGCGTGCAACTGTGCCATGCGGGCGCTGGTGCCCGTGCCGCAGGGCGAGCGGTCGAACCAGCCGGGGTGGATGGCCATGGCGTGCCGGGAGTGGCGGGCAGTGGAGCCGGGCGCGGCCAGGTACACGTGGTGGAGGCCGTGGATGGACGGGTCCTCCGGGTGGACGGGCGGCTCGTCGGCGTTGACGGCGGCCATGAGGGACAGGCCCGCCTGAAGGATCTCGTCCTTGCGGGACCGGTCGAAGGGCAGGCCGAACCGCTCCAGCGCCAGGATGGCGTAGAAGTTGCCGCCGAAGGCGAGGTCGTACGTCACCGTCCGGCCGTCGGGGAGGGTGGCCTCGCGGTCCAGGCCGACGGCGAAGGAGGGCACGTTCCGGAGCGTCACGGCCTTCGCGGCGCCGCCCTCGACCGCCACTTCGGCGACGACCGGACCGGCCGGGGTGTCGAGGCGGATCGTGGTGACCGGTTCGACGACGTCGACCATGCCGGTCTCGACGAGCACGGTCGCCACGCCGATGGTGCCGTGCCCGCACATCGGCAGATAGCCGGAGACCTCGATGTAGAGGACGCCCCAGTCGCAGTCGGCCCTGGTCGGGGGCTGGAGGATCGCACCGCTCATGGCGGAGTGGCCGCGCGGCTCGTTCATCAGCAACCGCTTGATGTCGTCGCGGTGTTCGCGGAAGTACAGCCGCCGCTCGTTCATGGTGGCGCCGGGGACGGTGCCGATGCCGCCGGTGATCACGCGGGTCGGCATGCCCCCGGTGTGGGAGTCGACGGCGTGCAGGACGAGTCCGCTGCGCATGGCCGCTACGCCAGTCCGGCCGCGACGGCCTTCTCGGTGGCGGCCCGGACGGCGGCCTCCTGCTCGGGCAGCAGCGGCATGCGCGGGGGGCGGCACGGGCCGCCGTGCCGGCCGACGACGTCCATCGACAGCTTGATGGCCTGGACGAACTCCACCCGTGAGTCCCACCGCAGCAGCGGGTGCAACTGCTGGTACAGGGACCGCGCGGTGTCGAGGTCGCCGCCGACGGCCGCGTGGTACAGCTCGACCGACGCCTGCGGAAGCGCGTTCGGGTATCCGGCCACCCAGCCCTTGGCGCCCGCGAGGGCCAGCTCCAGCAGGACGTCGTCCGCGCCGATCAACAGGTCCAGCTCGGGGGCGAGTTCGGCGATCCGGTAGGCCCGGCGTACGTCCCCGGAGAACTCCTTCACGCCCTGGATGTACCCCTCGCCGTGCAGCCGGGCGAGCAGCTCCGGTACCAGGTCGACCTTGGTGTCGATCGGGTTGTTGTACGCGACGACCGGCAGGCCGGCCTCGGCGACCTCGGCGTAGTGGGCGAGGACGGACCGCTCGTCGGCGCGGTAGGCGTTCGGCGGCAGCAGCATCACGGCCCCGCAGCCCGCCTCGCCCGCCTGTTCGGCCCAGCGCCGCGCCTCGGCGGAGCCGTAGGCGGCGACGCCGGGCATGACGCGCTGTCCGCCGATCGCGGCCACGGCCGTTTCGACGACCCGGGCGCGCTCCTTGGGGGTGAGCACCTGGTACTCGCCGAGGGAGCCGTTCGGCACGACGCCGTCGCAGCCGTTCTCGACCAGCCAGGCGCAGTGCTCGGCGTACGTGTCGTAGTTCACGCAGAGGTCGTCGTCCATCGGGAGCGCGGTGGCGACGAGGACGCCGCGCCAGGGGCGGTGATCGGTCATGACAGTCCCTCCTGGGGGTGTTGCCGGGCGAGGACGCCGAGCGGCACGGGACGGGCGAACGGCCTTCTGGTCGGGGTGGGTTCGCAGCCGGCGAGACCCGCGACCGCGCCGCCGCACATCCGGCCCTGGCACCAGCCCATCCCGGCCCGGGTCAGCAGTTTCACGGTGCGCGCGTCGCCCGCTCCGAGGTCCAGGGCGTCGCGCACGGCACCGGCGGTGACCTCCTCGCAGCGGCAGACCACGGTGTCGTCGGTGATCTGTTCGGTCCAGTGCGGGGGCGGCACACAGGCGGCTTCGAGGGCTGCGGCGGATCTCCGGTGCCCGGTACGGGCCTTGAGGGCGGCGGGGGCCGGGGCAGGGGTGGTGCCGTGCAGGTGCGCGGCGGCGGAGCACCCGGCGATGTGTCCCTCGGCGAGGGCCAGGGCCGCGCCGCCGATGCCGGTGGCCTCGCCGGCCGCCCACACGCCGGGCACGTCCGTGCGCTGCTCGGTGTCGACGGCCACCGCGAGCCCGTCGAGGCGGCACCCGAGGCCGTCCGCCAGGTCGGTGTGCGGGAGCATGCCGTGTCCGACGGCGAGGGTGTCGCAGGGCAGGTGCCGTTCGGTGCCGGACCGGACGCGTCCGCCGCTGCCGAGGGCGGCGACCGTGACGCCGGTCAGCCGGTCGTCGCCGTGGGCGCGGACGACGGTGTGACGGGCCAGGAACGGCACGCGGTGGCGCAGCAGGCGGGCGGCGTATCCGGCGGCCTCCGGGATCTTGCCGGCCAGGGCCCGGCCGTGGCGTGCCAGGCGCGCCGGGCCGGTGGACTCGACGAGCGCGGCGACCTCGACGCCGGCCGCGGCCAGCCCGGTCGCCACGGGCAGCAGCAGCGGCCCGGTCCCGGCCACGACCGCCCTGCGTCCTGGCACCACGAGCCCGCCCTTGAGCATGGCCTGGGCGCCCCCGGCGGTGACGACGCCCGGGAGGGTCCAGCCGGGGAAGGGCAGCACCTGCTCGTGACCGCCGGTGGCCAGGAGAACGGCACGGGCGTGCACCTCCGCCGGTTCCTCCTGCTCAGGTCCGAGCAGCGCGTGCACGGTGAAACCGCCGGATGTCCGCTCGGCACACCACACGTGGTGTTCCGTCAGGACGCGTACGGGGCCGGCGGCGAGCCCGTCCCGCAGCCGCTCCCAGGTCCGCCACCGGTGGTGCAGCGCCTGGGGCCGCCCGGCCCCGAGACCGGCGGCGGGCTGCCGGTAGAACTGCCCGCCGGCCTCCGTCGCCCCGTCCACGAGCACGACTCCGACGCCGCGTGCGGACGCCGCCAGCGACGCGGCAAGCCCGGCGGGTCCGGCGCCGATCACGACCAGGTCAGTCCGCACGGCCGTCCCCCTCATCACCCGTACCCGCGGTGCGTGTTCCGTCGCCGGTCACTCCCTCGCGGCCACGCCCCTCGAGGCCCACACGGTCACGATCGGTGTCCTTGCCGCCCATGTCCTCACGGCCCGCTCCCCCGGGACGCAGGGGCCCGCGCCCCGTTGCCTCGCACCCCGCCTCGCGCCCCGCCTGCTCGCGCCCCGCCCCCTTGTGCCCCGCCCCCTTGTGCCCCGCCCCCTTGTGCCC
>NZ_JOCT01000016.1 GCF_000717875.1 Streptomyces sp. NRRL S-455 | reverse complement strand
TGGTTGGCGCGTCAACGGACAGTCAATTGGTCTCCGACCCCATCGCGCCGTTCCGAGGACGGACACCCCCCGGCGCGGCCCCGACCCACCACGAAACCGTTGGCACCCGCTCCGGTCCCGTACAACTCCCATACGACCAGGGCGCGACGCCCCTCCTTCCCCGGTCGGATCTTCCTCGCATTCGGCAGGTGATCCGGCAAATCCGCACGTACTGTCGAATGCATGACGCATCTCGACGCGGGTGCCCGGCTCGACGCCACGCGGCCGTCGACGGTCACCTCGCGCGTCACCGGCCTGACCGGTGCTCAGGTCGCCGAACGGGTGGAGCGCGGCCAGGTCAACGACGTGCCGGTGCGCAGCAGCCGGTCCACCGTCGACATCGTCCGCGCGAACGTCTTCACCCGCTTCAACGCGATCATCGGCGTGCTCTGGCTGATCATGCTGGTCGTCGCGCCGATCCAGGACAGCCTGTTCGGCTTCGTGATCCTCGCCAACACCGGCATCGGGATCGTCCAGGAGTGGCGGGCGAAGAAGACCCTCGACTCGCTCGCGCTGATCGGCGAGGTGCGGCCCACCGTCCGCCGGGACGGGGCCTCCGGCCAGGTCAGTACCTCCGAGATCGTCCTCGACGACCTGATCGAGATCGGGCCCGGCGACAAGGTCGTCGTCGACGGCGTCTGTGTCGAGGCCGACGGGCTGGAGATCGACGAGTCGCTGCTCACCGGCGAGGCCGACCCGGTCGTCAAGCACCCCGGCGACCAGGTGATGTCAGGCAGCTTCGTGGTCGCGGGGGCCGGGGCCTTCCAGGCCACCAAGGTCGGACGTGAGGCCTACGCCGCGCAGCTCGCCGAGGAGGCGTCCCGGTTCACTCTCGTCCAGTCCGAGCTGCGCTCGGGTATCTCCACGATCCTGAAGTACATCACCTGGATGATGATCCCGACCGCCATCGGCCTGATCATCAGCCAGCTGTTCGTGAAGGAGAACGCCCTCGACGACTCCGTCGCCCGCACGGTCGGGGGCATCATCCCGATGGTTCCGGAGGGGCTGGTCCTGCTCACCTCCGTCGCCTTCGCCATCGGCGTCATCCGGCTGGGCCGCAAGCAGTGCCTCGTCCAGGAACTGCCCGCGATCGAAGGGCTGGCCCGGGTCGACACAGTGTGCCTCGACAAGACCGGCACCCTCACCGAGGGCGGCATGGACGTCACCGAGCTGCGGCCCCTGCGGGGCACCGACGAGACGTACGTGCGCACCGTGCTCGGCGCGCTCGGCGAGTCGGACCCGCGGCCGAACGCCTCCCTCAAGGCGATCATCGACACCTACCCGGCCGTCGACGGCTGGCGCTGCCTCCAGGCGCTGCCCTTCTCCTCGGCCCGCAAGTACAGCGGCGCCGCGTTCAGCGACGGCGACGGGCAGCACAGCAGATGGCTGCTGGGCGCCCCGGACGTCCTGCTCCCCGACGGCGACCCGGCCCTCGCCGAGACCGAGCGGCTGAACGAGCAGGGCCTGCGCGTACTGCTGCTCGCCCGGGTCGCGCGGGACCTCGACGATCCCGAGGTGAGCAAGGGGGCACGGCCCACCGCCCTGGTGGTCCTGGAGCAGCGGCTGCGCCCGGACGCGGC
Organism: Streptomyces sp. NRRL S-455; assembly: GCF_000717875.1. Lineage (GTDB taxonomy): Bacteria > Actinomycetota > Actinomycetes > Streptomycetales > Streptomycetaceae > Streptomyces. Next base: position 147,148 of record NZ_JOCT01000016.1, on the reverse strand, counting down.
CGACACGCTGCGCTACTTCGCCGACCAGGACGTCCAGGCGAAGGTCATCTCCGGCGACAACGCGGTGTCGGTCGGCGCGGTCGCCGCCAAGCTGGGGCTGTCCGGCACCACCGTGGACGCGCGCCGGCTGCCCGCCGAGCGGGACGGGATGGCCCTGGCGCTCGACGACGGCACGGTGTTCGGGCGGGTCACCCCGCAGCAGAAGCGGAACATGGTGGGCGCGATGCAGTCCCGCGGGCACACGGTCGCGATGACGGGCGACGGTGTGAACGACGTCCTCGCCCTGAAGGACGCCGACATCGGTGTGGCGATGGGCTCCGGCTCGGAGGCGACCCGGGCGGTGGCGCAGATCGTGCTGCTGAACAACAGTTTCGCGACGCTGCCGTCGGTGGTGGCGGAGGGCCGCCGCGTCATCGGCAACATCACGCGCGTGGCGACGCTGTTCCTGGTGAAGACGGTCTACTCGGTGCTGCTGGCGGTCCTGGTGGTCTGCTCACAGGTCGAGTACCCGTTCCTGCCGCGCCACCTGACCCTGCTGTCGACACTGACCATCGGCGTCCCGGCGTTCTTCCTCGCGCTCGCCCCCAACAAGGAGCGCGCGCAGCCGAACTTCGTCCGGCGGGTCATGCGGTACTCGATCCCGGGCGGGGCGGTGGCCGCGGCGGCGACCTTCGTGACGTATCTGATCGCCCGGGAGCACTACACGGGCGAGGGCGCCCTGGACGCGGAGACGAGCGCCGCGACCCTCACGCTGTTCCTCATCTCGATGTGGGTCCTGGCGATCATCGCCCGGCCCTACACCTGGTGGCGGATCGCGCTGGTCGCCGCCATGGCCGGGGCGTTCCTGCTGGTTCTCGTCGTGCCGGGGCTCCAGGACTTCTTCGCGCTGAAGCTGGTCGGGATGACGATGCCGTGGATCGCGGTCGGCGTCGCGGCGGTGGCGGCGGCCACCCTGGAACTCGTGTGGAGGTGGGTGGACCGCCGCGTTCCCGCTCAGCGCCGGCCGATGGCCGTGAGAACTCCCTGATGAGGCGCGGTTACAGCACGTCGACGAAGTCGCCCGTCGCGTTGACCGCCGGAGTGGTGGTCGTGCCCGCGAAGGAGTAGCGGAAGTAGCCGTCCGTGGAGGCCGTGACGGTGGTGCTCAGGTTGCCCGTCGAGTTCGACTTGATCGTCTTCAGCGTGGTGTAGGTGCTGCTGTCCTTCTTGCGGAACTGCAGCTTCACATACTGGTTGGTGTACCCGGCGTACTTGAGGGTCTCCCAGTTGGCCCGGGACAGCTTGCCGGTGACCGTGATGGTCTTGCCCTTCGTCACCGGCTCGGGCGAGGCGTTGACCGTGAGCTGGGAGGCGCGCTGGAACTTGAAGGAGCCGGCCTTGTCCTTCCAGATGTAGTCGTCGTCGTTGGCGTCGATCCAGGCGCTGACGTACCAGGTGCCGGCGTTGGCGTTGCTGAGGTAGTCCACCTTGGGGTCCACCAGCACGGAAGCGGTGCAGGTCGACGTGGTGGCGCTCACGGCCGTGCAGGTCGGCTTGCCGGTCGTGAAGAAGCCGTAGTCGGGGCCCTCCAGCGAGAACTCCTCGGCGCCCTGGATGCCCGAGTTGTCGGTGGCCGTCACGCTGACCTTGATGGTCTTCGGGCTGGAGATGCCCACGGACACCGCGTTGTCGCCGTCGACGACGACCTTGGTGATCTCGGTGTCGCCGTATCCGCCGTCGGCCTGTGCGGCGGGCACGGCGAGGGCGGACAGGGCCAGTGCGCCGGCGACGGCGGCCACGGTGGCTCGGATGCGCATGCGTTCTCCATGTGGAGCGGGGCCCCGGCGCTCGGTCTGCTCCTGGGGCCCAGGTGATCGTGGAGCCTGTTGACTCGTGTGATCAGATTCCCGAGCCGTGCGTTTGGTTGTACGGGAAGTGAATAATCCGTGCGGAGACTTTCACGAACGGAGGCACGCCGCCCCCGCCGCTCAGTCGAACCACCGGTCCCGCGCCAGCTCCTCCGTCCGCGACGGGTCCTCCAGCAGCGCCGCCACCTCGAACCGCCGCGGCCACTGTCCCGCCGCCCAGGCCAGACCCGCGGCCACGCCCTCCAGGGTGGCGGCGTGCAGGACTCCGTCGTCCGTCAGCCGCCAGTCGATCTCCACGCCGTCCACGACGAGTTCCTCGTGCTCGATGTAGGAGGACGGGGTCAGCCGGCCGAGCAGCACGCGCACCGGCTCGGGTACGTCGTGCTCGGTGCCCTCGGAGGTGACCTCGCCCGTGACGGACTCGCTCAGCCGCCGTACCTGGAACAGTTCGGCCAGCTCGGCGGCCAGGGAGGGGCGGACCGGGAGGAGGGGCACCCCTGAGGTGAAGGGCAGCAGGTCCGGGGAGTCGCATACGACGGCGTCCGCCGCGTCCACGACCTCCACCCGGCCGTCGATGACGGCGCGCAGCTCGTCCGGCAGGGTCACCTGCTCGGGGTCCAGCTCGGCCAAGGCACCGTACAGGGCGTGCAGTTGCGCGTCGGTCACCTCGCGTTCGGTATCGGCGAGGCGGTCGAGGAGTTCGGCGGCTCCGCCGGGCTCGTCGAGCAGCGCGGCCACGGACGTCCGTACGCCCAGCGCCCGCAGCACCTGCTCGTCCTCGAAGCCGGTGGCGTCGGCCTCGTCGTAGAGGCCGCGGAGGAGAGGGTCACCGCCCGCCGAGCGGAGGCCCGCCGGGCGGCGGCCGTCGAGGACCGGGTTCCCGCGCAGCCACCAGGCGGTGTACGGGCGTACCACCTCGTGGGTGCCGTCGTGCAGCAGGATCCGCACCGGCTGGACGATCGCGTCCCGGAGGGGCGGCCGCGACAGCATGGACAGGGCTTGGGGCCACTTGTCCTCGTCGACCAGGTCCAGATCACGGACGGCGACGATCTCGGTCGCCACCGGCGGCACCGGGCTGTCCGGGAAACGATCGAGGATGTCCTCCGACCACACGTCGACCGCGTCCAGCAGGCCCGGGTCGTCGGGTTCGGCGAAGTCGCCCTCGCGGGGCTCCAGTTCGTCGGGGTCGAGCACGACGTCGGTGGCCCGGACGAGCGCGAAGTTCACCAGCACGCCGCAGGCGGCCAGCGGCTGCTCGCCCCACTTGCCGGCCAGCTCGGCGTCCACCGCGGCGAGTTCGCCCTCGCGCATGACCTGGGCGAAAGGCCCGCCGGGGAAGACGAGTTCGCAGGCCGGGGCCGGTTCGCCGTCCTCGTCGGGGAGGGCGAGCGCACCGAGCCAGGGCTCGTCACCGGGCTCCAGGCCGGCGTCCCGCACCAGCGCGAGCACGGTGTCGGCGAGCTCGTCGGCGTCGAGGGAGTCCTCCTCCCAGCTCATGCCGCCCTCGTCGTCGAGGGACGCGGCCACGGCGGCCCGCACCTGCGGGGTGGTGAGGACGGCGCGCGGGGTCGCGGGCAGGGCGCCCAGCTTCTCCAGGATCGGGTGCGCGGCGTCCTGGTGGGCGACCTTCAGACCGAGGCGGGCCAGCACCTCCGGGTCGATCCGGGCGGCCTCAGGGCTGGGCAGCAGCACCTGCCGGGGACCGATCGTCGTACGGCCGTCCGCGAGCGGAACCGGCAGACCCGACAGCCGGTCCGGGTCCACCCCGGCGAGGCTGTCGTAGAGCCGCCGCCACCAGCCGGGCTGCTTCTCCAGGCCGGCCAGCCGGTCGATCGCGTCGGTCAGCGGGACCCGGGCGACGCCCAGGGTGCGCAGCTCCGTGCGCCGTTCCAGCCCGGCGGGCAGCAGGGTGGGAAGGACCTCCGCGAGCACCCGCACCGTGTCCGCGCCCGCCCCCTCGACGATCTCGGCGTCGCGGGGCCGCAGCGACCCGGGCAGGTCGTCGCCGTCCTGCTCGCGCGGCTCGGCGGCCGGCGGCAGGAACGAGACGCGGGGCAGCCGTTCCAGGATCGCCTGCCGCAGGGCGCCGTCCAGCTCGCCCTTGCCGAGCGGGCCGGGCACGAGGTCGATGAGCCCGGCGGTCACCGGACGCCAGTCGCCGAGGAGTGCGGCGTAGGTGTCGGCCGCGCGCTGCACGAGGAAGTCGGTCAGCGGGCCCGGGGCGGCGTGCCGGCGGGTGGAGTCCAGCGGGAACGAGGCGATGAGCAGGGCCGGGACGCCGAGGGGCTCGTCGCTGGGGGTCGGGGCGTGCACGACGGCGCTGGTGCGGGGCCGGGCCGGGCTGCCGTCGGCGTCGACGGGCACGGCCCAGGTGACCGACCAGTGGGGCCGCAGCCGCTCCTCGACGGGCCGGCCCTCGAGCAGGTCGGGGGTGAGAGGTCCGTGCGCGGCGGCGGTGCGCCAGTGGGTGACGCCGCCCTCGGAGTCGTCGATGACGGTGAAGGCGCCGTCGGTGCGGCGGGAGAGCGTCCTGGGGCTCTCGCCGTTGATCTCCACGACGACCTCTTCGAGGCCCGGGAGGGTGAGCAGCAGGGCGTCGTCGACGGCCCGCAGCAGGCGTTCGGCCAGGTCGGCGGCGGGGGTGTCGCGCAGGGGGAGGATGACCGCGGTGTCGTACGGGGCGGGGGCGGAGCCCTCGGCGGCGAACGGCAGCCGCAGCAGCGGCACGTGCCCGTCGCGCCGCCGGATCTCGTCCCCGAGCCCGGGGCTGTGCCGGGCGGTGTCGGCGGCCCATTCGCGGGCCTCGGCGAGGGACCAGCGGACCCCGCCGTGCCGGCCGACCACGGCGGGCTCGTCGGTGACGGCCAGGACGGCGGCGAACCCGACGCCGAAACGCCCGACGGCGCGCTCATGGGTCTCGCGCTTCGCGGAGGCCCGCAGGGTGGACAGCGACTCGACACCGGCCGCGTCCAGCGGCGCCCCGGTGTTCGCGGCGACGAGGACCCCGTCCCGCAGGGTCAGCCGCAACCGCCCCGGCACCCCGGCCCGGGCCGCCGCGTCGGCGGCGTTCTGCGCGAGCTCGACGACGAGCCGGTCCCGGTAACCACCGAGGACCAGATCCTCCTCGGCGTTGGCGTCCTCACGGAACCGGGCGGGGCTGGTGGCCCAGGCGTCGAGGACCCCGCGCCGCAGGCGGGCCGTACCGAACGGGTCGGCTCCCTCGGCGGCGGGCCGCACGAACTTGCTGCTCACGTTCCGGTCCTTTTCCTCGTCGACGTGAGGACGAAGGTACCGCTTGGGGGCCGTGGGACGTGCGCCCGCCCGTGGACGGCCCGGGGCGGGCCCTGGGCCGTGTCCGCAAAGTCCCGCCTGCCCCGCGACGCCTGGCACACTCCCCCAAGCTCTTCGAGCAGGGGGACCCCCACTCGCCGCACCGGACGAAGCCCCAAGCACATCCGGTACGAGGGACTACGCCCGGCACGTCGAGAGCACGCGCCAGACGCCGCTGGGCCCGCCCTCCGGGCGGACGACGGGACTTTGCGGACACGACCTAGGAGTGGCCCAGTTCCTCCGTGTCCTCGTCCGTCGTCGTCGGCACCGAACCCGAGTCCGGAGCCGGGCGCAGCGGGAACGGGTCCACGCGCGTCTCGTCGATCACCGGCGGGGCGGGCTGCGGGGGACGGGGCATGACCGCCGCCTCGGAGTGGCCGCCGCAGCCGTAGGCCAGGGAGACGAGGCGGCCGTCGGCCGGGGAGAACTCGTTGGCGCAGACGCCGAAGGCCTGGCCCAGGGAGCCGCCGACGGGGACGAGGAAGCCGCAGGAGACGCAGGCCGCGGGGGCCGACTGGGCCATGGGCGTCTTGGCGCCGAACGCCTCCTCCCAGCGGTCGGCCGCGGTGTGCAGGCCGTACCTGGAGAGCACCCGGGCCCGGCGCATGCCCAGTTCCTCGGCCACCGCCGCGATCGAGCCGCGCGACGGGGCGACCGGGAGACGGGCCGGCGGGCCGGCGGTGACGTCCGCGTCCTCCGCCTCCACCAGGTCGGCCATCTCGTGCGACACGGCCGAGTTGGGCGCCGGCTCGTCCTCACCGGAGAAGCCCGGCTCCAGCCGGAGATCCTCCGCGTCGGTGGGCAGCAGGTCGCCCGGCCCCATGTCGCCCGGCCGCAGCCGCTCGCTCCACGGCACCCACTCGGGCGCGAGCACCGCGTCCGGGCCGGGCAGCAGCACCGCCTCGTCCACCGTGACGATCTTCGCGCGGGACGCCCGGGCCACGGTCACGGCCCAGCGCCAGCCCCGGTACCCGAGCTCCCGGCACTCGAAGAAGTGCGTGACAACGCGGTCCCCCTCGGAGACCAGCCCCACGTGCTCGCCGACGACACCGGGCGCGGCGGCCTCCTCGGCGGCGCCGCGTGCGAGGTCCACTGCCTCGGCGCACAGACGGTCAGGGGTGCGGCTTCGCGTTGTCGCTGCGCTCACAGGTATCGCTTCTCTCCATACGCCGTCTCTAGCGAGTGCGCCACTCCCAGCGCCAGGGCGGACGGAGCGGACCAGGGGACCGCGTCGACGTCCTTCATCCATTCTGCGGGATGGCTGAGATACGCACGCTACCCTTCCGCCCCACTTCGCGTACACCGACGGTGCCATGACCCGACAACCCGGACAGTCACCCCACAGGCCCTATACAAGCGGTAATGGCACTACCCACCCCGTTCTCGGGGCACTATGACGAGGTGGCAGCGGCGAAGACACCCCCGGGCGCCACCGGGACCGGTGGGTCGAAAGGGGTCAGGGGAAGCGGCGGACTGAGCGGACCGGGCCGGGTGGGCGGCCCCCTCCGCGCGATCGGCCGTGCCCTGCACTTCCCGGTCACCAGAACCGCCCGCGGCATCCGCAAGGCCACCCACGCGCACGGCGCCGGCGAGTCCGGCCTCGGCAAGCTGATCGAACTCCACGGTGTGAACGGCGCCGGCGACGTCATGATCACCGTCGCCCTCGCCTCCACCGTCTTCTTCTCCGTGCCCACCGACGAGGCCCGCGGGCGCGTCGCGCTGTACCTCGCCATCACCATGGCGCCCTTCACCCTCCTCGCGCCGGTGATCGGCCCCCTCCTCGACCGCGTCCCGCACGGCCGCCGCGCCGCGATGGCCGGCGCGATGTTCGCCCGGGCGCTGCTCGCGATCGTCCTGTCCGGCGCGGTCGTCAGCGGCAGCATCGAGCTGTACCCGGCGGCACTCGGCGTCCTCGTCGCGTCGAAGGCGTACGGGGTGGTCAGAAGCGCCGTCGTGCCCCGGCTGCTGCCGCCCGGCTTCTCCCTGGTGAAGGCCAACTCGCGCGTCACCCTCGGCGGGCTCCTCGCCACCGGCATCGCCGCGCCGGTCGGGGCCGGGCTCCAGCAGATCGGGCCGCGCTGGCCGCTCTACGGCGCCTTCGTCCTCTTCGTGGCGGGCACGATCCTGTCGTTCACGCTGCCGCCGAAGGTCGACTCCGCCAAGGGCGAGGACACCGCCCTGCTGGCCGCGGACGAACAGCACCTGCACGGGCCGCACCGCCGGCCCGTCAAACGCCCCGGGCTGCGCACGGTCGGGCCGGCCGTCACCCACGCCCTGGCCGCCAACGCCTCCATCCGCTGCCTCACCGGCTTCCTGATCTTCTTCCTCGCGTTCCTGCTCCGCGAGCACCCGGTCTCCGGTCAGAGCGCGGCCGTTTCCCTGGCGATCGTCGGTGTCTCGGCGGGCGTCGGCAACGCGCTCGGCACGGCGGTCGGGGCGTGGCTCCGCTCCCGGGCGCCGGAGATCATCATCGTGACGGTGGTGGCGTGTGTGGTGGGCGCGGCGATCCTGGCGTCGGTGTTCTTCAGTGCGGTCCTGGTGGCCTGCCTGGCCGCGGTGGCCGGGTTCGCGCAGGCCCTGGCCAAGCTGTCGCTCGACGCGCTGATCCAGCGGGACGTACCCGAGCTGGTCCGCACGTCGGCCTTCGCCCGCTCCGAGACGCTGCTGCAGATGTCCTGGGTGCTGGGAGGGGCCGTCGGCATCGTGATGCCGCTCAACGGCACGGCCGGGCTGGCCGTGGGGGCAGCCATCGTGGGCACGGGCTGGCTGACGACCGTACGGGGGCTGATCGACTCGGCCCGTCGCGGTGGGGCGGCGCGGCCGCGGGTGGCGTAGTGCCCTCCAGTGGATCTCCCGGTGGATCTCCCGGTGGACCTCCCGGTGGATCTCTTGGGGGATCTCCGTGGGAGCCGTACCCCGCGTGGGCGGTCCGACCCGCGTGCCAGATAGCCTTCGCCCATGACCAGGTTGCCCCGCGGCGAAGCCGCTGATGGATTCCGTGCTGTGCGACGCCGCCGCGCCGTCGCCGCCGCCGGCGTCGTATCCGCCGGACTGCTCGTCCTGTCCGCCTGTGACAAGCCCACTCCGGTGGCCACGGTCACCGTGGGCCAGGACTCGGTGAACGCCGAGGCCACCTGTGGCGGCGAGGGCAAGACCCTGAAGTCGGCTGATCTCACGAAGTGCCTGAAGGACAAGGGCATCAACAGCATCTCCGTCGACCCGGACGAGACCGTGCGCTTCGGTGTCGACCCGGAGATCGCCGACGAGGGCTGGACGATCCTGATGAACGGCCAGCCGCTGACCGACTCCAGCACCAAGACGTACCGCACCATTCCGGGCAGCGTGTTCTTCAACGCGCAGTACGGGGCGCAGGGGAACTCGACGCTGGTGTCCATCAAGGAGGGCGAGAAGGACGCGTCCGGGCTCTGGAACTTCAAGCTCGAGAAGGACGCCTGATCGCTGCCGCTGGGCTTGGCCGGGTGCTTGTCGCCACCGCGGTTCCCGTGGAGAGGGGCGCGGTGGCCGGGGCCTTGGGGGCGTTGCCGCCGGGGTCTGATTGCTCGGTGCTCGGCGCTGTAGGCCGTGCCCACCCGTTCCGCCCCAGCGGAACGACTGCCCACGGCAGTGTCGGCATCAGCGGCATCGACGTGATCGTTGCCGGAGTCGGGTCGGCTCTCGCCGCTGCCTCCACCGCCTCGGCCCTCACCGCCGCCGCCCTTCAGGGCACCCCCTACGGCCTCGTCGTCTCCGCCGGGATCGGCGGGGGGTTCCAGCCGGACGCGCCGGTCGGGGCGCTCGTCGTCGCCGATGAGATCGTCGCGGCCGATCTCGGCGCCGAGACCCCGGACGGATTCCTGTCGGTCACCGAGCTCGGGTTCGGGACGGTCAGGCATCAGCCGCCCGAGGAGCTCGTGCGGCAGGTCGCCGCGGCGGCCGGGGCACTGACCGGTGCGGTCCTCACCGTGTCCACGGTCACCGGGACCGCCGAGCGTGCCGCCGTACTCCGCGCACGGCACCCCACCGCGCTCGCCGAGGCCATGGAGGGCTTCGGGGTCGCCGAGGCCGCCGTCGCGCACGGGGTCCCCGTGCTGGAGGTGCGGGCGATCTCCAACCCCGTCGGTCCCCGTGACCGTGCCGCCTGGCGCATCCCCGACGCCCTGGCGGCTCTGACCGAGGGTTTCGGGAAGCTCGTGCCCGTACTGGAGAGTTGGAACAGGCATGACAGTTGAGCAGCTGCAGATCGCGTACTCCCCCTGCCCGAACGACACCTTCGTCTTCGACGCCCTGGCCCACGGCCGCGTCCCCGGCGCTCCCGCGCTGGACGTGACCTTCGCCGACATCGACGTCACCAACGGCATGGCCGAGCGCGGTGAGTACGACGTGCTGAAGGTGTCGTACGCCGTGCTGCCGTACGTCCTGGAGCAGTACGCCCTGCTGCCCTGCGGGGGCGCGCTGGGGCGGGGGTGCGGGCCGCTGGTGCTGACGCGGGAGGCAGAGGGTGGGGGCACCTCCCTGCTCGAGCGCAGCCGAGAGCTTGGGGGACTGAGCGGGCGGACCGTCGCCGTGCCCAGTGAGAAGTCGACCGCCTATCTGCTGTTCCGGCTGTGGGCCGCGGACACCCTGAGCGACGGGGTCGGCGAGATCGTCGTCATGCCGTTCCACGAGATCATGCCGGCCGTGCGGGACGGGAAGGTCGACGCGGGGCTCGTGATCCACGAGGCGCGCTTCACCTACCGGAATTACGGCCTGCACAAGCTCGCCGACATGGGCGAGCACTGGGAGAACACCACCGGGCTGCCGATCCCGCTGGGCGCGATCATCGCCAAACGGTCGCTGGGAGAGCAGGGGCTGCGGCTGCTGGCCGACTCGGTGCGGACGTCCGTGCGTGCCGCCTGGGACGATCCCGAGGCGTCCCGGCCGTACGTCATGGAGCACGCCCAGGAGATGGATCCGGCCGTCGCCGACCAGCACATCGGGCTGTACGTCAACGAGTTCACCGCCGACCTCGGCGAGGACGGCTACGCCGCCGTACGCGGTCTGCTGACCCGCGCGGCGGCCGAGGGGCTGGTGCCGCCCCTCGGTCCGAACGCGCTCGCTTTCCCCTGAGCGGCGGTCACACGTCCAGCTGGTCGGCGACCGCGCGCAGCAGGCCGGCGATCTTCTTGCCGGCCGTCTTCTCGGGGTAGCGGCCCCGCTCCAGCATGGGCGTGATGTTCTCCAGGAGGGTCGTCAGGTCCTGGACGATGGAGGCCAGCTCGTCCGGCTTCTTGCGGGTCGCGGCGGCGACCGAGGGGGTCGGGTCCAGGACCGTCAGGGACAGCGCCTGGTCGCCGCGCTGTCCGGCGACGACACCGAACTCCACCCGCTGGCCCGGCTTGAGCGTCTCGACTCCGGCGGGGAGGACCGAGGAATGGACGAAGACGTCACCGCCGTCGTCGCGGGAGAGAAAGCCGAAGCCCTTCTCACTGTTGAACCACTTGACCTTGCCGGTGGGCACCGTCTGTCCTCGTCCTCGTACTCGTCGGAAAACTGCTTCTGGAAACGGCTCTTGATAGCACTCGGGCGGGCCGTACGGACCCGCCGGTACCAAGGCTAATGCTCTTGCAGCCGGTGACAAGACGTCACCCGGTTGTTCCTTCGCGCTGGGAACTACCCTGGTCGGGTGCGTGACAAAACCCAAACGAATTCCGCCGCTCCCGGTGACCGCCTGGTCCGTGCGGGTGCCATCGTCTTCTTCATCGGTGCCGTGGCCACACTGGTCACGGTCGCCCCGCTGTTCCTCGGGACGACGCCCTTTCCGACGTACATGTTCGGATTGAGCATGCTCATGGCAGTCGGATTCCTGATGGCCGGTGCCGGAGTACTGCGTTCCGTGGCAGCGGGCCGGCGTCAGGCACGTGCGGGCCGGTAGTCCGAAAACCACCCTGGGAATTCGGTCAGGTCCGTGAAAACGACGTCCGCGCCCGCCGCGCGCAGTTCCTCCGGGGGGCAGGGGCCGGTGGCGACCGCGACCGACAGGGCTCCGGCCGTCCGGGCGCCGCGTACGTCTCCGACGTGGTCGCCGACGTAGACGCCCGCGTCGTGCTCGCGCAGCGCCTCCGCCTTCTGCTCGGCCCACAGGTCGCCGATGACCGCGTCGGGCTCGATGCCGAGGTGGGCGAGGTGCAGTTTGGCGTTGGGCTCGTACTTGGCCGTGACGACTATCGCGCGTCCGCCGGCCTCCCGGACCGCCGCGATGGCCTCCCGGGCGCCGGGCAGTGCCGGGGTCGCCGCGATGGCGATGGCGGGGTACATCTCCCGGTACACGTCGGCGACGGTCTCGATCTCCTCGGCCGGGAACCAGTTGATCAGCTCTTCGGCCAGCGGCGGCCCGAGCCGCGTGACCGCGAGGTCGGCGTCGATGTACGTGCCGGTCCGCTCGGAGAGTGCCTGGTAGCAGGCGCGGATGCCGGGGCGGGAGTCGATGAGGGTCATGTCCAGGTCGAAGCCGACGGTGATCGCCATGTGGGTCATTGTGCCCGGGCTGTGCTGCCGGCAGACGTCCTGCCCGGGGGTGGGAGCTGCGCCCGGGGGGTGGGGGCTGAGGACGGGGCGTTGCGCAACCCGGCGGCGCGGGGTGCCTCCCCCAAGTTCTCGGCTTCGCTCGAACAGGGGCCCCCATCGCCCACCCGTGCCGCCCCAGCGGCACGACTGCCCGCAGCTGAGGCACGACTGCCCGCAGCTGCGTACTTACCGCTGACGCTGGGAGCGCCAGACCAGGAACAGGGCCGAGGCCACCGCCGCGCCCCGCACCACCCACGGCCAGGTCTCCGCCACCGCGTCGTTCATGTGGCCCTCGGCGATGGGAGCGCCCCAGCGGCCGTCCGTCCTGCCCCAGAGCCAGACCAGGCCCCCCGCCACGGCGAGGCTCGGCAGGATCACGACCGCCCACTTGGTCTCCGCCTGGGTGAGGCGGCGGGACGCGTACGCGATGAGCCAGCCGAGGATCAGCACGAACCAGTTGCCGAGGACGGCGCCCGCCACGAGGAGGCCCGCGGCGATCAGGAGGAGGGGGTTGCTCCAGCCCCCTGCCGGGAGGCGCGGGAGGCGGCGCCGGGCTTTGGTGGCAGCGGCCTCTTCCGTCACCTCGGCAGCCTCGACCGCCTCGACGACCGGGGCAGGCTCCTTCTCCTTCTCCGTCTTCCGCTGCTGCGGCGCCTTCAGCAGGTCCGGCAGCTCCACGCCGCCCACGAAGCCCGGCACCTCGTCGCCCACGCCGAACGGACTGCTGTCCACCCGCCACCAGTCCGGCTGGACCACACTGTCCCCGAGCTCGTGTCCGGCGGCCAGGTGCGGCGGAGCCGGGCCGTCGGTGGCGGTGGAGCGTGGTTCCCCGGCGGGCCGCTCCGGGCGGGGGCGCGGTACGACGCGCCGTAGCCCCCGGGGACGTTCGGGGTGCTCCTCCGGTTCGCGGGGCTCCCGGTCGCGCTGGACGGGGACGGCTGCCGGGGGGCCCTCCGCCGCACCGCCGGTCCCCGTGCCCGTGCTCGTGCCCGTGCCGTCGGCGGCTGCCGACACGACCTCGTCGGGGCTGCCGAGGCGGGACAGGATGCGGCGGACGGCGGCGGGCGAGTCGACGGTGGCCTTGGCGCGGCGCTTGTCGATCTCGTTGCGCAGGTCCGCGACCAGGCGCATGCGGGTGGCCGACGACAACTGCCGCTGCTGGGCCACGTCGCCGACGCGGCTCAGATACTCGTAAACGACCTGGTCGCTCTCAATCCCCACGAAGTCCCCTCCGGGGCAGGTGCCTTGGCTGACGCCGTCGGACGACGGTACCGCGAGGACGAGCGGGTGGCCCAAACGCCGGCCCCGCCCGGCCGCGGACAGTCGGGGTCGCCTGCTGAGGTGACCCGCTAACGTTGAGCGGATGAGCACCGAGGACAGGCCTCCGGCCCCCCGTTCCCTCGCGGAAGCGCTCCGCGGGCGGGACGACGTGTCGCTGGGCAGGCTCCTGCGCAGCCGGCCGGATCTCATCACGCCCGTGCCGACGGACCTCACGCAGCTCGCGACCCGCGCCGGCACCCGGGCCTCGGTCGTGCGGGCCCTGGAGCGGCTGGACCGGTTCTCGCTCCAGACGGCGGAGGCGCTGGCCGTGGCGGCGGACCCGGCGACGTACGACGAGCTGCTCGGGCTCATGGCCGGGGACGAGGCCGACCCGGCTGTCGTCGCGGCCCTGCCGCACGCCCTGGACACCCTGCGCGAGCAGGCCCTGGTCTGGGGCGGCGACGACCGGCTGCGGCTGGTCCGGACGGCCCGTGAGCTGCTGGCCCCCGCGCCGCAGCACCCCTCGCCGACGGGTCTGGGACCGACGGTCCAGGAGGCCACCGCCGGGATGTCCCCCGGGCGTATCCAGGAGATCGTCACGGCCGCCGGGCTGCCCTCCACCCACGACTCGGTGTCCGCGGTGACCGCCCTCACCGGCCTGTTCACGGACCGGAAGCGCATGGCCGCGCTGCTCTCCGGGGCTCCGGCCGACTCACTGGAGGTGCTGGAGCGGCTGGTGTGGGGGCCGCCGTACGGGCAGGTCACGCCCGACCCGGCGCCCCGGCTGCGGTGGCTGCTGGACCGGGGACTGCTGCTGCCGACGGCGCCCGGGACGGTCGTGCTGCCGCGCGAGGTCGCCCTGCACCTGCGGAAAGGGCTGGCGCACCGGGCGCCCGAGCCGGTGCCGCCGGTGGTCGGGGTGAAAGCCGCTCACAGTCCACAGGTTGTGGACAACACCGCGGCCGGGCAGGCGTACACCGCGCTCGCGACCGTCGAGGAGCTGCTGAAGGACTGGGACGAGGGCGGGCCCGCGGTGCTGCGGGCGGGTGGGCTGAGCGTGCGGGACCTGAAGCGGACCGCCGTCGCCCTGGACGTGTCCGAGCCGGTCGCCGCGTTCTGGGTGGAACTGGCGTACGCGGCGGGTCTGCTCGCCTCGGACGGGGAGGCCGACGAGCGGTACGCGGCGACCCCGGCGTACGACGAGTGGCTGGAGCTGCCGGCCGCCGAGCGCTGGTCGCGGCTGGCCACGGCGTGGCTCGCGGCGACCCGGACGGCCGGTCTGGTGGGCGGGCGGGACGCGAAGGACCGTACGTTGTCGGCGCTCGGGCCGGGCCTGGACCGTTCGGCGGCGCCCGAGGTACGGCACCGGGTGCTGGCGCTGCTGGCCGGGCTGCCTGAGGGCGCGTCGCCGGACGCCGAGTCGGTGCTGGCCCGGCTGCGCTGGGAGCGCCCCCCGCGCGGAGCACAGAGTGAGGACGACCTGCGCACCCGGCTCGCCCGGTGGGCCCTGTCCGAGGCGGAGCTGCTGGGCGTCACGGGCCGGGGCGCGCTGTCGGCGCACGGCCGGGCCCTGGTGGGGGCACCGGCGGCGCCTTCCGGCCCCGAGGAGGAGCCGTCCGGCCCCGGCGACAAACTTCCCGTCCACCACCGCCCCGCCCCGATCACCCCGATCCCCCCGCTCTCCGCCGCCGAGCAGGCCGTCGCCTCGGCCGCCGCGGCCCGGCTCCTCACGCCGCTGCTGCCGGAACCGCTGGACCACGTCCTGCTCCAGGCCGATCTGACGGCGGTCGCGCCCGGCCCGCTGCAGAAGCACCTCGCCGACATGCTCGGAATCCTCGCGGACGTCGAGTCCAAGGGCGGGGCCACCGTCTACCGGTTCACGCCCGGCTCGGTACGACGCGCCCTCGACGCCGGGCAGGCCGCCTCCGACCTGCACGCCTTCCTCGCCGCGCACTCCCGTACGCCGGTGCCGCAGCCGCTCGCCTACCTGATCGACGACGTGGCCCGCAGGCACGGCCAGCTGCGCGTGGGCGCGGCCTCCGCGTATGTGCGCTGCGACGACGACGCCGTGCTCAGCGAGATCCTCGCCGACAAGCGGGCCGCCGCCCTGGGGCTGCGCCGACTCGCCCCGACCGTGCTGGCCGCGCAGACCGACCCGGCGGGGCTGCTCGAAGGGCTGCGCGCGATGGGGTTCGCGCCGGCCGCCGAGTCCGCCGAGGGCGATGTGCTGATCACCCGCGCCCTCGCCCACCGCACCCCGCCCCGCACGGCGCCCGAGCCGGTACCGGACGGCCCGCCGGTCCCCGACGACACCCTCCTCGCCGCCGCGCTGCGCGCCGTCCGGGCCGGTGACCTCGCCTCCACCACTCCGCGCAAGCCCGGTTCGGCCCCGGTGGTCAACGGCGAGCTGCCCCGCACCGGTTCCGCCGAGACCCTCGCCACGATGCAGGCCGCCGTCCTGACCGGCGAGGCCCTGTGGATCGGCTACGTCAACGCCGAGGGCACCGCCAGCCAGCGGGTGATCGCCCCGGTCCGTGTCGAGGGCGGCTTCGTGACGGCGTACGACCACACCGCGGACGAGGTCCGTACGTATCCGCTGCACCGGATCACCGGGGTCGCGGAGCTGGCCGACGACGCGGACTGACGGCCGACCGTCACGACCCGCCACCGGCCGGGCGGGTCTCACCCGTTCGGGTGCACGTCGTCGTTCATGCACGCCACGCCGGGGATGTCCCACCGTTGGGCGACCTTGCCGGGCGAGTCGCATCCCGCCGCGCGGCCACGGGCAGCCACCGGGTGTCCTGTGAGCTTCGCCGAAAGGAAGTCCCCGCATGCGCGCTGTCCGTCGAGTCGCCGCTGTCCTGGCCACCGTCGCCCTGATGACGTTCGGTGGGCTCGCCGCCCCGGCCGCGGCGGTCGGCATCGATGCCGCCGGCCTCGTCATCGAGACACCGCAGATCTGATCCGTCTCCCGTGCGCCCGTCGGGCCGGCCGGACGCCCCAGGCCGGCCCGCGGTGCGGTGTTCCCACCACCCGTGTTTTCAGTACGCGAAAGGCCCGGTCGTCCCCTTGCGTGAAAAGTTGCCCGCCGCCGCTCTCCTCGCCGTCGCCCTCGTGGGCATACTCGCACCCTTCGCCGCCGCGGCCCCGCCCGCACTCCCGCTGCCGCTTCCGGCCGCCGGCGCCGAGCCCGTGGTCACGGAGGGCCTCTCCATCGAGGGCCCGCTGATCAACAACGTCAGTCTGCCCACGTCGAAGTAGCGCGGCCCGTCCGGTAGCTCTCCCCGTCCAGCCGGACGATGTCGGCGTGGTGGGCGAGCCGGTCCACCATCGCCGGGGCGGACGCGCCGCCGAAGACCTCGTCCCAGCGGCCGAGCGGGCGGTCGCTGGTCACGATCAGTGAGGCCCGCTCGTAGCGGTGCGCGACCAGCCGGAAGAACAAGCCGGCGGTCTCCGCGTCGAAGGGGGTGTAGCCGACCTCGTCGACGATCAGCAGGGGGTGCTCGTCGAGAGCGGCCAGCTCCTCGTCGAGCCGTCCCTCGGCCCGCGCCGCCGACAGCCGGACGGCCCACTCGCCCGCGGTCGCGAACAGCACCCGGTGTCCCGCCTGGCAGGCCCGCACGCCGAGGGCGATGGCCAGGTGGGTCTTGCCGGTGCCGGGCGGGCCGACGAACACCACGTTGCGCCGGGCGGCGACGAAGTCCGCCTTGCCGAGCCGGGCCAGGGTCTCGCGGTCGAGTTCGCGGGGGTGCCGCTGGTCGAAGTCCTCCAGCCGCTTGCGGGCGGGGAAGCCGGCCGCGCGGATCCGGGCCTCGGCGTCGGTGTCCCGCGCGAGGGGTGCGGCCCGGCGCGGGGCGGGCAGCGGGAGACCGGAGACCTCGGGCGTCGGCTCCTCAGGGGCGTGACCGGCCTGGTGGCGCTCACCGGGAGAGCCGCCGGCCGCCGGACGGTCGGCGTGACCGGCACCCCCGTGCGCGGCCATCGGCCCCGACATGTACGCGAGGATCGCCGCCGACACGATGAACGCCATGTGGATCACCGTCCCCCACAGCAGTGCGTGCCGGGAGGTGTGGTGGACGTCCACGAACATCTGGAGCAGGTGGACCGAGGAGATCCCCACGATCGCCGTCGCCAGTTTGACCTTCAGCACGTTGGAGTTGACGTGCGAGAGCCATTCCGGCTGGTCACGGTGGCCCTGCAGGCCGATGCGCGAGACGAAGGTCTCGTACCCGCCGACGATCACCATGATCAGCAGGTTGGCGATCATGACCACGTCGACCAGCTTGAGCACCGCGAGCATCACGTACGTCTCGGTGGCGTGTCCGCTCACGCACATCACGATTAACGTCCACAGCTCCTTGAAGAACTTGTAGACGTAGACGCCCTGGGCGGCGACCAGCCCGAAGTACAGCGGGGCCTGGAGCCAGCGGGTGGCGAACAGGGCGTATCCGAGCGTGGTGGTCGGCGTGTTCTGCACGGTTCGCCATTCTTCGCGGCAACGGTGGAAAAACTGAATTCACACCACACGTTGGGATGAAAAGGCATTCAGTAGGACTGGAACCGGATCCCAGGGCCGCGCAGATCACACCACCCGACACGGACGATCAGGCACACTGGACGTTTGGCCGAGTCGTTCGAACCGTCCGAGCCGTCCGGCCGTAGGGAAGGGTGCCGCGTGTGAATGGTCCGCTGATCGTCCAGTCCGACAAGACCCTGCTCCTGGAAGTCGACCACGAGCAGGCCGACGACTGCCGCCGGGCCATCGCACCGTTCGCGGAACTGGAGCGGGCGCCGGAGCACATCCACACCTACCGGGTGACCCCGCTGGGCCTGTGGAACGCCCGCGCGGCGGGCCACGACGCCGAGCAGGTCGTGGACGCGCTGGTGCAGTACAGCCGCTACCCGGTGCCGCACGCGCTGCTCGTCGACATCGCCGAGACGATGGACCGCTACGGCCGCCTCACCCTGTCCAAGCACCCGGCGCACGGACTGGTGCTGACGACCACGGACCGTCCGGTGCTGGAGGAGGTCCTGCGGTCGAAGCGGATCGCGCCCCTGGTCGGCGCCCGGATCGACCCGGACACGGTCGCCGTGCACCCCTCCGAGCGCGGGCAGATCAAGCAGACCCTGCTGAAGCTGGGCTGGCCGGCCGAGGACCTCGCCGGGTACGTCGACGGCGAGGCGCACCCGATCGAGCTGGCCGAGGACGGCTGGGCGCTCAGGCCGTACCAGAAGCAGGCGGTGGAGAACTTCTGGCACGGCGGGTCGGGCGTCGTCGTCCTGCCCTGCGGTGCGGGCAAGACGCTGGTCGGCGCCGGGTCGATGGCCCAGGCGAAGTCGACCACGCTGATCCTCGTCACGAACACCGTCTCGGCGCGTCAGTGGAAGCACGAGCTGGTGAAGCGCACGTCGCTCACCGAGGACGAGATCGGCGAGTACAGCGGGACGCGGAAGGAGATCCGGCCCGTCACGATCGCCACCTACCAGGTGCTGACGACGAAGCGGAAGGGTGTCTACCCGCACCTGGAGCTGTTCGACTCGCGGGACTGGGGCCTGGTCGTCTACGACGAGGTGCACCTGCTGCCGGCGCCGGTCTTCAAGTTCACGGCGGACCTCCAGGCGCGGCGCAGGCTCGGCCTGACAGCCACCCTGGTCCGCGAGGACGGCCGTGAGTCGGACGTGTTCTCCCTCATCGGGCCCAAGCGGTTCGACGCCCCCTGGAAGGAGATCGAGGCGCAGGGCTACATCGCGCCCGCCGACTGCGTGGAGGTCCGGGTCAACCTGACGGACTCGGAGCGGCTCGCCTACGCCACGGCCGAGGCGGAGGAGAAGTACCGCTTCTGCGCGACGACCGACACCAAGCGGAAGGTCACCGAGGCGATCGTCCGCCGCTTCGCCGGGCAGCAGATCCTCGTCATCGGCCAGTACATCGACCAACTCGACGAGCTGGGTGAGCATCTGGGCGCGCCCGTGATCAAGGGTGAGACGTCGAACGCGCAGCGGGAGAAGTTGTTCGACGCCTTCCGGGAGGGCGAGATCAGCGTGCTCGTGGTGTCCAAGGTCGCGAACTTCTCGATCGACCTGCCCGAGGCGACGGTCGCCATCCAGGTGTCCGGGACGTTCGGCTCCCGCCAGGAGGAGGCCCAGCGCCTCGGCCGCGTGCTCCGTCCCAAGTCCGACGGCCACCAGGCCCACTTCTACTCCGTGGTCGCCCGGGACACCATCGACCAGGACTTCGCCGCGCACCGGCAGCGCTTCCTGGCGGAGCAGGGGTACGCGTACCGGATCGTGGACGCGGACGAACTGCTGGCGGAGAGCTGATCACTTGCGGCGGACCACGCCCACTTCCTCTCCGTACTGGCCGAGGATGATCACGTCGAAGGCGGCGCCCGCGAAGACCTTGACGGCACGCAGGGCATCGCCGAGGCGGTGACGGTGGCTGCCGGTCACCGCGGTGGCGCCGGGCGGGCGGCCCGGGCTCGGGGCGGGGGAGAAGGTTGCTGCGCTCATGTCTCCATGGTGCGTTTTCGCCCGTAAGGTCCGCGTCGGTCTCGGGGCCGAACCCGCGCACTCCGCTCGTACGCCTGCGGACCGACTGCCGCCCCTCAGGGAGGACGCTCTCGTCCCCTAGGGGATGCGAAAACCGTTCGCGGCCGCAGCCCCCGCTCCTCTAGGATCTCCGCTCTTGCCCGCCTCCCTCGCCGGAGTGCCGCCGACCGGACGGAAACCGGCCGGCATCCCACCGCCGTCACTTCAGCAGGTACCCCGGAGGCGCCGCCTTGTCCACGCCCGTCGACGACCCGCTCTCGCGAGAGCGCTCCCACCTCTCCGCGTCCCGTTCGGCCCTGCGTGCCATGCGTGAGGACGTCGAGGCCCTCGACATCAGCGACGTCACCGCGAACTGGGTCAACGCCGAGGTGCTGGCTCACCAGATCGAGGAGCGCATCAAGGCCCTGGCCGACCTCAGCGACACCCCGCTGTTCTTCGGCCGGCTGGACTATCTGCACGCGCCGGGGAGCGAACAGGCCGAGGGCGCCGAGGGAGAGCGCCCGCAGCCGGAGGCTGCTTATCAAACACTGCACATCGGGCGGCGGCATGTGCACGACGCCGACGGCGACCCCATGGTGATCGACTGGCGCGCACCGGTCTCGCAGCCGTTCTACCGGGCGTCCAAGAAGGACCCGATGGACATCGCGCTGCGCCGCCGCTTCGGCTACACCGGCGGTGACCTCACGGCGTACGAGGACGAGCACCTGTCGGATCCGGCGGAGGCCGCGAAGACCAGCAGACTCCTCCAGCAGGAGATCGAACGTCCGCGCGTCGGCCCCATGCGGGACATCGTCGCGACGATCCAGCCCGAGCAGGACGAGATCGTGCGCTCCGGCCTCTCCGGCACGGTGTGCGTGCAGGGCGGCCCGGGCACCGGGAAGACCGCCGTCGGTCTGCACCGCGTCGCCTTCCTCCTCTACGCCCACCGCGAGCGCCTGGCCCGCACCGGCACCCTCGTCATCGGACCCAACCGTTCCTTCCTCCACTACATCGAGCAAGTCCTGCCAGCGCTCGGCGAGTTGGCCGTTCAGCAGGCCACTGTCGACGACCTCGTGGCACATGTCGAGATCAAGGCAACGGACGACTCGACAGCCGCTGTCGTCAAGGGCGACGCGCGTATGGCGCGGGTGCTGCGCAGGGCCCTCTACTCACACGTCACGATGCCCGCCGAACCGGTCGTGGTGGTGCGCGGTTCCCGCCGATGGCGCGTCCCGGCGTACGAACTGGAGGACATCGTCCGCGAGTTGCTCGACCGCGACATCCGCTACGGTGCCGCCCGCGAGGCCCTGCCGCAGCGCATCGCGCACGCCGTGCTGGTGCAGATGGAACGCTCGGGGGAGGCCCCGGACGACCGGGTGCAGGACGCGGTGGCCCGCAACAGCGCCGTCAAGGCGGCGGTGAAAGCGGTCTGGCCGGCCGTCGACCCGGCGAAACTGGTGCTGCGGCTGCTGTCGGACGCGGAGTTCCTCGCGGTGCACGCGGAGGGGATCCTCGACGAGGACGAGCAGAAGGCGATCCTCTGGGCGAAGCCGGCGCGCAGCGTCAAGTCGGCCAAGTGGTCGGCCGCCGACGCCGTCCTGGTCGACGAGGCCACCGACCTGATCCAGCGCACCCACTCCCTCGGGCACGTCGTCCTCGACGAGGCGCAGGACCTGTCCCCCATGCAGTACCGGGCGGTCGGCCGCCGCTGCACCACCGGCAGCGCGACCGTCCTCGGTGACCTGGCGCAGGGCACCACCCCGTGGGCGACGCGGAGCTGGGAGGAGGCGCTGGCCCACCTGGGCAAGCGGGACGCCGTGATAGAGGAACTGACAGCCGGTTTCCGCGTACCGACGGACGTCATCACCTACGCCTCACGCCTTCTCCCGCACATCGCCCCGGGCCTCGCCCCGGTGGTGTCGATCCGCGAGAACCCGGGCCGCTTCGAGGTCCGCCCGGTCTCCGGCACACCGGACGTGGTCGAGGCCTGCCGCGAGTCCCTGCGCCACGAGGGCTCGACGGGCCTGATCGCGGCGGACGCGCGGGTCCCGGAGCTGGCGCGGGCCCTGACGGAGGCCGGGATCCCGTACCTGGGCCCCGGTGAGGAGACCACCCAGCACACCCGCCTGACCCTGGTCCCCGCGTCGCTCGCGAAGGGTCTGGAGTACGACTACGTGGTCCTGGACGAGCCGCAGGCCGTGGTCGACGGCGAACCGGACGAACGGACGGGGCTGCGGCGCCTGTATGTGTCGCTGACGCGAGCGGTGTCGGGGCTGATCGTCACGCACGCGGCCGGGCTGCCGCCGCAGTTGGCGTCGCCTGCCCGAGGCTGAAGCGTCGGGCAGGCGACGCCCCGCGCACCGTGCCGGCTCAGGTCGCGACCAAGCCGCCGTCGGCGGTGAGCACCGCGCCGGTGATGTAGCTGGCCCGGTCGGAGGCCAGGAACACCACCGCCTCGGCGATCTCCTCGGGCTCGCCGGCACGGGTGAGCGGTGTGTTCCGGCTGAACTCCTCGAACATCTCGCCCACCGTGTCGACAGCCGTGTCGGTGCGGATCGGGCCGGGCGCCACGGAGTTGACGCGAACGCCCGCCGCGCCGAACTCGACGGCCCACGACCTGGTCAGCGCGTCCATCGCGGCCTTGGAGGCGTTGTAGACGGAGCCGACCGGAGTGCCGATCTGCCCGGCGATCGACGACACGTTGACGATCGCGCCCTTCTTCCTGGCCACCATGGCCGGTGCGAGCGCGGCCGTCAGGAAGTAGGCCGCACGGACGTTGACGCCGAACACCCGCTCGTAGCTGTCGAGCGACTGCTCGGGGGTCGGTGAGAACGGGAAGATGCCCGCGTTGTTGACGAGCACGTCCACCTCGCCGACCTCCTCGGCGAGCCCCCGGACGTCGTCGATGTTCGCGACGTCCGCGACGACGAAGTGGCCCGTACCGCCCGCCCGCTCGATCAGCTCGACGGTCTCCTTGCCGAGCTCGGCCCTGCGCCCGGTCACGTAGACGGTGGCACCCGCCTCCGCGAGCTTGACCGCGATCGCGCGGCCGATACCCGACGTGGCGCCGGTGACGAGTGCCTTCTTGCCCTGAAGTTCGTTGGTTGACATGTCTGCAAACCTGGCCGCGACAGATCGTCAGAGCATAATTTCCGGATATACCGCCTGGTCAGGCCGGAGAAGTCGCAATGAGTCGGCTGGTCAGGGCAGGCGTGCGCAGCCTGAAGTAGAGGCGCACGAACCGCGGCAGCCGGTAGCGGCCGAGTACGAGCGGCTCGATCAGGTGCGCACTCGCGAGCGACTCCAGCACCAGCTCGATCTCACCGGGGTCGGATCCGGACATCTCCGCCGCCTTGTGACTGTCGATCACCTCGGCGTCCTGGCGCGCGAAGCACGCGAGCATGTGCCGCTCCGGATCGCTCAGCCGCTCCTCGGCGGCGATCAACGGAGCCAGCATCGCGGCGCAGTCGGGCGGGATCACGTCGGCGAGCTTGCTCTCCCGCTCCATCTGCTGCAGCACCATCCCGATCGTCCAGTGCGGGCGCGAGCTGAGCCTGCCGCCGACCACCCTGATCGGGTGCGGCAGCCGCGAAAGGCGTTCCAGCAGCACCTCTGCCTGCTCGGGTTCCGCGTCCACCCGTACCGGGCCGAGGACCTTGCGGAGGAACTCCCGCGCCTCCCCCTCGGCCAGCCCGGCGATCTTCAGCCAGGTCACGCCGGGCAGCTCGTTCAACCGGCGGACGCTGGTGAGGATCATCGCCGAGCCGGGCGTGGCGAGATCGCGTACGGTCGCCGCCTCCCGCACGTCGTCGACCACGACCAGGAACCGCTTGCCGCGCGCCTTCTCCCGCCACAGTGCGGCTTTGTCGCCGACGGGGTTCTCCACGCCGACCGCGCGCAACAGCTCGCCGGCGACGTCCCTGCCCCTGACGAGGATCTGCCCGTCCGGGAAGCGGCCCTTGACGAGGTGGCCGATCCGGGTGGCCAGCACGGTCTTGCCGCTGCCCCGCATACCGGTGATGCCCACCGTGCCCGGCAACGTCCGCAGAGCCTGCGCGATCTCCTCGGCGCGGCCGGTGAAGTCGATCAGATCCGGCAGCAGCTGCTCCGGCCTGCGCGGCGCGCTGAGGTCTCCGTTGAGGATCCGCGCGTGGACCTCGCGCAGCTCCGGCCCCGGTTCGAGGCCGAGCTCCTCGTTGAGGAGGGCGCGTGCCCGGTGGAAGTGGTCAAGTGCTTCGCCCTGTCTGCCCTCCAGGTAGAGCGCCCGCATCAGCAGGGCGCGCGGTCGTTCCCTGAGCGGATAGGCGGCGACGTGCTTCTGCAACTCGAGCACGTCGAGCTCGCGTTCGAGGAAGTCCTCCCGCGCCTTGAGCCGGTAGTCGCCGAGCCGCACCCGTTGCGCGTCGAAGTAGGCACTCCGCAGGCCTTCCAAGGGCTCGCCGCGGCAGTCGTCGACGATCTCCGCGCGGACCGTGTATCCGCCGTCCCTGGACGTCAGGTTCAGCTCCGGAAGCCTCTTGCGGATCTTGTAGACGTGCGTCCGCAACGCCATCACCGCGCTCGGCGTCGGCTCGTCCCAGACCATGCCGATCAACTGGTCGTTGCTCAGCCGGATGCCGTTGTTCAGCAGCAACGCCGCCAGTACCGCCCGCTGCTGGCGCGGCCCCAGTTCGATCTCCTCTTCGTCGCGCCAGGCTCGTACCGGACCCATAAGTGAGAAGCGCAGACTCATGCAGCAGCACAACGCACGTGCCCACCCCTTGCTTCCCCGTCCGGTCCTGGGGCGTTCAGGTGGCGTCCAGGGCGGCCCGCCACCGCGCGACGGCCTCCGCGGACACCGGCGCCTCCCAGCCCTCCGGCCGGGCCGCCCCGCCGATGTGGCAACCGTCGACCCCGGCGTTCAGCAGTGCCGGCACATGGCCGAGCCGCAGACCGCCCCCCACCAGCAGGTGCTGCTCGTACCCCGGCTCTCCTCGGCGGGCCGTCTCCGCGAGCAGCACGGGAAGCCCGTGGTCGACCCCGTCCGCCGACCCGGCCGTCAGGTACGTGTCCAGCCCCGGCGTCCCGTCCAGCTGCTTGCGCAGGGTGTCCCGGTCCGCGGCCCGGTCGATCGCGCGGTGGAACGTCCAGGGGCAGCCCTCCAGCACATCGACGACCCGCTCCACGGCCGCCAGGTCCACCCCGCCGTCCGGGCCGAGGAACCCGAGCACGAACTCCTCGGCCCCGGCCTCCCGCAACCGCCCGGCCACGCGGACCAGCCGGTCGACGTCGCCGGCCGCGAAACCGTCGGTGAGCCGCAGCATCACCCGCAGCGGGATGTCGACGGCCCGTCGGATCTCCGCGACGGTGGCGGCCGACGGGGTGAGCCCGTCGGCCGCCATGTCGGTCACCAGCTCCAGCCGGTCCGCGCCTCCCGCCTGGGCGGCGACCGCGTCCTCGACGCCGAGGGCGATCACCTCCAGGACTGCACGCTTGCTCATGGGGCCCCTTCGTCGGCATGGCGTCGGCGTTCCGCGACAGGTCTAGTCCAATCAAAGACTACGTTGCCCCGTTCCGCCGCCTCCCACGCCCCGAGGAGGTGCCTCAGCCGAAGATGTTCAGCTCTTCCGCCTCCACCCCTGCCAGCTCGAACGCGGGCGCCCCGTCGACCGGCCGCCCCGTGTACAGCCGTACGAGCGTCGGCCCCTCCCCGATGAACCGGCCCGGGGGCCGCTCCCCGCCGCTCTCCCCCAGCCGCAGCGGTTCGTCCTGGTCGTCGAGGTCGGCGTGCAGCGGCACGTGCCCGCGCTCGTGGGTGATGCGGGCGAGCAGCGCCAGGGCGTCCGGCAGCCCGGCCCCGCCGTACGCGTCCGGCTCCCCCAGGGCCTCGCGCACGTCCCCGGCGTGCACCCACTCCCCCAGGGCGAGCACGTCCAGCTTCCCGCCGGCATCGGCGATCACCGGCCCGGCCTCGGTCATGCCCCGCCACAGCTCGTCGACGACCTCGGCGTTGCTCCAGCCGTCGCGCTCGGCGATGTCGCGGTCGTTCGACTCGGGTGAGAACACGCCCGGCTCGAACCGGCCCTCCACCGCCCGCGTGAGCGCGGCCGAGCAGTGCGCCAGCACGTCCCGGACCGTCCAGCCCGGGCATGCGGCGACAGGCCGCGCGAAGTCCTCGTCGGCCCTCGCCCGCAACAGCGGGATCAGCGCGTCACGCTCGATCGTGAGCAACCGGCCGGGCTGCTCGGGGTCCCGTACGTCGGGCACATCAGCAGGAGTCGTCATGCCTCCCACGCTAGTGCTGTGACCGGGAAGGGGTTCGCCGGGTTGGTGGCCGGGGCGCGCTGCCTTCACCGCGGGTGTGGGGATCAGCAGTTAGACGGTGAGTTCAGGGTGGCGTGCGGCGGGCCTACGCGTGACGGGAGTCTTGTTCGCCCGCCTCGTCCTGTTGCGCATGGACTGATTCCTTGATCTTGCCAGCAGTGGTGGAGTAGGGGGTGGACTGGGCGTACCAGCTGGCGAGGATGCGTAGCTTTTCGAGGTCGCCATCGGTCTTGCCGGCGTAGACGAAGAGAATCTGGTCTGGGTCGCCCGGAAGGGAGAGGGCTTCGTAGGTGATGTCGAGGCGGCCGACGACGGGATGGTTGAACCGTTTGCTGCCCCAGGTGCGTTCGACCACGGTCCGCTCGGCCCACCAGGTGCGGAACTCGGGTGATACGGAGCGCAGTTCGGCGACGAATTCGGCGATCTGCGGGTCGTGGGGGTTGCGGCCGGCCTCGGCGCGCAGCACGCCGACGACCTCGGAGGTGACCTGCGCCCAGTCGAGGTACAGGGTCCGGGCGGCGGGGTCGAGGAGCATCCAGCGCAGCAGGTTGCGTTCGTTGGCCGGGCGGTGGTTGAACGGGGTGAGCAGTGCGTCGAGGAGGTCGTTGGAGGCCAGGACCTCGTTGCGGCGGCCGAGGACGAAGGCGGGCTGGTCGTGCAGGCCGTTCAGCATGCGCAGCAGGTCGGGCCGCACCTGCTGGGGCGGTGCCGGCTTGGCACTGCGGCGGGGCTGGGGGCGCAGCAGGTCGCGCAGGTACTGGGTCTCGGCCTGGGTCAGTCGCAGGGCCTCGGCGATGGAGAGGATGACGCCTTCGGAGGCGCTGGTGAGCCGTCCCTGTTCCAGGCGGGTGTAGTAGTCCACGCTGACCCCGGCGAGCTGCGCGACCTCTTCGCGGCGCAGGCCGGGTACCCGCCGACCGGGGTAGTTCGCCAGACCGGCCTGAGAGGGGCGGACCGCGTCACGCCGAGCGCGCAGGAACTTCTTGATCTCCTCGGCATTGTTCGCCATGCCTGCCAGTGTTCCCCTGCTCGTGGCGGGGATCCACTGGCGTGGGGGGGAAGGTCTTTCCCCGGCAGCAATGGCCCCCGTCCTCGGCTTGGTTTGCCGCGTTACGGCGTGCATCAATGGCTGGGCGGCCATCGCAGCGACCTTCAAAGGGTCCGCAGCCCGCCTGCCGTGTGCGTGGCACCGGCCGGGGCGGGCGCCGCTTTCCCCCGTACACAGCGCCCCCTTCGCCGTCACCCGTGGTGATCGCCGTGGGAGGGGTGCGCCCGTTCCGAGGAATATCCGCATCGTGACTGTTCAGCAGAAGGTCTGGTTCATCACCGGCTGCTCGACCGGCTTCGGTCGTGCCCTGGCCGAGGAGGTCCTCGCCGCCGGCCACAGGGCGGTCGTCACCGCCCGCGACGTCGCCCAGGTCCAGGACCTCGTCGTGGGCAACGACCGGGCGCTGGCTCTGCCCCTCGACGTCACCGACGCAACGCAGGTCAGGGAGGCCGTCGAGGCTGCGGAGAAGCACTTCGACGGCATCGATGTGCTGGTCAACAACGCCGGCATCGGCTACTTCGCCGCCGTGGAGGAGAGCACCGACGACGAGATCCGCCGGATCTTCGACATCAACGTCTTCGGCCTGTCCGACGTCATCCGCGCCGTCCTGCCGGGCATGCGCACACGCCGCTCGGGGACGATCGTGAACTTCTCCTCCATCGGAGGGCTCCGCGCCTTCCCGGCCGTCGGCTACTACGCCGCCACCAAGTTCGCCGTCGAGGGCCTGACCGACGCCCTGCGCCAGGAGGTCGCCCCGCTGGGCATCACCACGCTGCTCGTGGAGCCCGGTCCCTTCCGCACCGACTGGGCCGGCCGTTCCGCCAATGAGACGCTGCCCGAGCGGGAGATCGCGGACTACGCCGACACGGTCGGCGCGGCGCGTGCGGCGTTCCGCGCGGACACCGGCAAGGAGCCCGGCGACCCCCACGCCGCCGCCCGGGCGATCATCACCGCCCTCTCCGCCGACACCCACCCGCAGCGTCTGCTGCTGGGCGCTCCGGCGTACGGCATGGCGATCGAGCAGCTGGAGTCCATGCTCGTCGAGATCCGCGCGAACGAGGCACTGACGAAGTCGGCCGACTTCGACGCCTCCGCCGCCTGACCTGGCGACAGAATCCGCCGGCCGGTGACATCGCCGTACCCCTGGCCTGTCACCGGTCGCGGTCCCGG
Source organism: Streptomyces sp. NRRL S-455 (assembly GCF_000717875.1). Lineage (GTDB taxonomy): Bacteria > Actinomycetota > Actinomycetes > Streptomycetales > Streptomycetaceae > Streptomyces. The sequence continues at coordinate 119,119 of NZ_JOCT01000016.1, read as the reverse complement.
GCAGATGCGCTGCCTGCCCCGGCCCCGCACATAGCCGAACCGATGAGCACGCACATCACCCTCACCCGGGAGAGCCTGCAGGCCACCACCCCTGCACGGGGATCACCAGCCTGGCCGGAGCGACGGGCCCCAGCACCTTCTCCAGCACTTCATGGGCCCCCGCACACGGCAGTGATGGAGATGGAAGCGATGTGCTCACCGGCCCCCACGCCGACGCGGTACGACCGGCAATGATCGCCCGCAGGTCCGGCCACATCCTCAACCTCAGCTCGGTCGCCGGCATCCGCGTCGGGGACGCCGGTGGCGTCTACAGCGCCACCAAGTTCTTCATCCGCGGCATCACCGACAGCTTCCGCCGGGAAGTCGGCATCGCCCACGGCATCCAGGTCTCCATGATCAGCCCCGGTGTCATCGACACCGGCTGGGCCGACAAGGTCTCCAACGCCGAGGGCAAGCGGATCGCCCAGGACCTGAACGAGGATGCCATCCACCCGGACCACGTGGCCGACGCCGTCGTCCACGCCCTCGACCAGCCCACCGACGTCACCGGCAACGACATCGTCATCCACCCCACCCGCCAGGACTGGTGAGCCCACCCCCAGCCCACAGGAAACGGAGCACCGCACATGAGCAGCACCACCTCCCACCGCCCGCTCGCCCTGGTGACCGGGGCCTCCGCGGGCATCGGCTACGAACTCGCGAAGCTGTTCGCCGTCAACGGCTTCGACCTGATCGCCACCGGCCGCAGCGAGCACACCGACCGGGCGGCGGCCGACCTCGCGCGGCACGGCGTCCACGTCACACCCGTGCGCGCCGACCTCTCCCAGAGCGAGGGCGTCGAGACGGTATGGCGGGCGGTGCGGGAGACCGGACGGCCGCTCGACGCCGCGGTCCTCAACGCCGGCCGCAGCATCGGCGGCGCCTTCCTCGACACCGACCTCGACGACGAACTCTCCCTGATCCGGCTGAACGTGGCATCGGTCGTCCACCTGGCGAAGCACGTCGCCCGCCACATGGCCGGCAACGGCCGCGGCCGCATCCTGATCACCTCGTCGCTGTCGGCGACCCTGCCTACCCCCTACGAGACCGTGTACGGACCCTCCCGTGCCTTCACCCGCATGTTCGCCCTCGGTTTGCGTGAGGAACTCAAGGAACACGGCGTCACCGTCACCTGCCTCATGCCCGGCGCCACCGACAGCGACTTCCACGCCCGGGCCGGCATGAACAACACCGCCTTCGGCCCCGGCATGAAGAAGAACAGCCGCAAGGAAGTCGCCCGCCAGGGCTTCCTCGCCCTGATGAACGGACGCGCCGAGGTCGTCGGCGGCGACGCAGCCACCAAGCGCACCGCCATCGAACACCGCTTCCTGCCCGAGACCTACAAGGCCGCCCGTCACGCCATCAAGGCCAAGCCGCGTTCTCAGCACTCGTAGGTGAACTGTCCGGGAAGCTGATGACCAGGGCCCCGTCAAAGCTGACCTCGAGCCCTTCCATCCCGGCCAGCCAGCCGCCCCCGCGTTCGCCCTCGAGGATGCGGGCCAGCAGGTTGTCGTCCAGTACCACCTGGAGGACATGGACCGTGTCCGCGTGCGGAGATACTGCGAGATCGAGGAGCGCGAGGTCCGCACCGACGAGGTCGGCAGGGGCTACCAGCTCACCACGGCCGGCGGGAGAATGACCCCATGGCCGATCTCGACGCCCTCCGCACCCGCTTCACCCGCACCCTGGAGGCGGCCAGGGGCCCGGCCGCCGGCCCGGACCCGGTGCCGTACGCCGACAACCTGCTGACCCGCTGGCAGGAGCCGCAGCGCCGCTACCACACGGTCGAGCACCTCACCGCGGTCCTCGACCACATCGACGTACTGGAGGAGCACGCGCGGGACCCGGACGTGGTCCGGCTGGCCGCCTGGTTCCACGACGCCGTGTACCTGCCCGACCGCTCGGAGAACGAGGAACGCTCGGCCCGCCTCGCCGAACGCGCCCTCCCGGAGGCCGGCGTCCCAACCGCCAAGACGGCCGAGGTGGCCAGGCTGGTCCGCCTCACCGTCACCCACGACCCCGCCGACGACGACCCCGACGGCCAGGTCCTGTGCGACGCCGACCTGGCCGTCCTCGCCTCGCCCCCGTCGGCGTACGCCGCCTACACCGCCGCCGTCCGCGAGGAGTACCACTTCGTCCCCAGCGACGCCTTCCGCACGGGCCGCGCCGCCATCCTGCGCCAACTCCTCTACCTGCCAAGGCTGTTCAGGACCCCCCACGGAGCGGCGAAGTGGGAGGCCACGGCACGCTACAACCTCTCCGCCGAGCTGGAAATGCTGTCGCTCTGACCGGACCTCGCCGCATAACCTGCTCCGTATGGGAGACATGGGCGGGGAACGCGTTCAGGAAGCCGTGGCCGGTTCCGTGGAGGCGCTGAGGGCGGCTGTGGACCGGGACTGGGAGGCGGTGCCCGCCCAGGGACTGGAGTGGAGCTGCCGTGAGACGGCGGTGCACGTGGCCGTGGCTCTGCTCAGGTACGCCGGCCAGCTGGCCGGACGCGCGGCCGAGGGTCGCATCCCCTTCGCGTTCGGCCTGGAGGAGGGCACCGGCAACGACAGTGTCCTGCGGGTGATCGAGACGACCGGTGCCCTGCTCACCGCCGCCATTCGCACCACCCCCCGCGAGGTCCGGGCCTTCCACCCGTTCCCCTTCCGCAGCGCGAACCCCGAGGGCTTCGCCGCGATGGGCGTGGCCGAGGTGCTGCTGCACACCCACGACATCGCCGAGGGACTGGGGGTCGCGTACGAACCGGACCCGGCGCTGTGCGACTTCGTCCTCACCCGGATCTTCCCGCACGTGCAGCCCGGCCCGACCCCGTGGCGGACCCTGCTGTGGGCCACCGGCCGCGGAGACCTGCCCGGACGCGCCCCGGTCACGGAATGGATGTGGAGCAACAACCTGGTGATCCCCACCGAGCGGCTCACGCTGGAGGGCGTCACCCCGGCGGCGGCGAACGACCTGGCCACGGTCGGCGACGGCGGCTTCGAGTGGCTCGATGGCGGCCCCCTCGAAGGCACCCGGATCGGCGCCGGCATGGTGTTCAAGCAGTACGAGGACGGCGTCCACCGCCCCGAGTGGGGCACGTACGTGCTGGTCCGCCGCGAGGACGGGCGCGCACTCGGCGCCATGGGGTTCCACTCCGTCCCCGACGAGGCGGGGCGGGTCGAGATCGGCTACGACCTCGTCGAAGCGGCCCGTGGCCACGGGTACGCCACCGAGGCGCTGCGCGCGCTGTCGGCGTGGGCACTGGGCCGGGACGAGGTACGGACCGTGGTCGCGAACGTCGAGCGGGACAACGCGCCCTCGCACAGCGTCCTCGCCCGCGCCGGGTTCGAGGCCGTCGCGGAAGACGTCGAGCAGATCACCTACGAACTGCGCGAACCCGGCGCCTGAGCCCGCCCCTTCGGCCGCCGCAGCCCCGCCCCGTACAGCAGCCGCACCACCTCGCGGCTGCTGACCTCCACGGCCCCGGCGTCCACCGCGTCCGCGTACCGCTGGGCGGGGATGTCGTAGTGGTCGCGTTCGAAGGCCCGCCGGGGCACGCCGAGGCGTGCGGCGAAGGTGTGCAGTTCGTCGTAGGAGACGTCGCTGATCAGGTGCGACCACATGCGGCCGTGTCCGGGCCAGGCCGGTGGGTCGATATAGACGGTCACGAGGGCTCCGCCCCGCCGATCGCCTCGCCCAGCGACCCCACCGCCGCCACCTTCACGCCCGCCTCGCCGCACACCCAGTGCGGGTCGGGCCCCAACTCCGGCTGCACGTCCAGGGCGTGCGGGTCACCGGTGCCGCACACCGGGCACAGCGGCCAGCGGCCGTAGCGCTCCAGCAGGGCGTCCTGCACGTCCTGCGCGACCAGACCGGCCACGAACGGAGCGCCCTCCGGCCACTGCTCCACCCACCATCGCCGCTCCACGATGGACTGCTCGACCAGCGACACGACGTCCGCCTCGGCGACACGTCCCGCCATGAGGTCGGCCAGCACGAGGGCGCGCGCGGCGTGCAGGGCCTGCTCCAGGGGGCTGATGGGGTCCATGCCCCCATTGTGCGCACTCTTGACCGCGACGCCGAGCCGAAAATATCTTTCAAGAGTGACCTACGAAGTGAAGGAAACTTTCTCAAGCGGCCCGGGGGCCATGGTCGGCACGCTCGGCACCCCGCCCGCTCCCGCCGCCCTCGCGGCCAAGGTCCGCACGCTGGGCCCGTCGATGACGCGTTCCATGCAGCGTGTCGCCGAGGCCGTGGCGGCCGACCCGGCGGGCTGCGCCGCCCTCACGGTCACCGGCCTGGCCCAGCTCACCGGCACCAGCGAGGCGACCGTCGTACGCACCGCCCGGCTGCTGGGCTATCCGGGTTACCGGGACCTGCGTCTGGCCCTCGCCGGCCTCGCCGCGCAGCAGCAGTCCGGCCGCGCCCCGGCCATCACGACGGACATCGCGGTGGACGACCCGATCGCCGACGTGGTCACGAAGCTCGCCTACGACGAACAGCAGACCCTCGCCGACACGGCCGCCGGCCTGGACACCGTCCAACTCGGCGCCGCCGTCACCGCGCTGACCGGCGCCCGCCGCACCGACGTGTACGGCGTCGGGGCGTCCGGACTGGTCGCCCAGGACCTGACGCAGAAGCTCCTGCGCATAGGGCTGATAGCGCACGCCCACAGCGACCCGCACCTCGCCGTCACCAACGCCGTGCAACTGCGCGCGGGCGACGTCGCGATCGCCATCACACACTCCGGTTCGACCGGGGACGTCATCGAGCCGCTGCGGGTCGCCTTCGAGCACGGGGCGACGACGGTGGCCATCACCGGCCGCCCCGACGGCCCGGTCACCCAGTACGCCGACCACGTCCTCACCACGTCCACCGCGCGGGAGAGCGAACTGCGTCCGGCGGCGATGTCGTCACGGACCGGTCAGCTCCTTGTGGTGGACTGCCTCTTCGTGGGGGTGGCGCAACGGACGTACGAGACGGCCGCGCCGGCGCTCTCGGCGTCGTACGAGGCGCTGGCCCACCGGCACCGTTCCTGAGGCCGCCGCCACGCCCAGCCCCGGAAAGACACGAAAGAGCCGTCCATGACCTCCACCTCCGACCCCCGTGACCTCAGAACCGAGTTGGAGTCCCTGACCACCGAGGCGTTCCGGCCGGAACTCGCCGACATCGACCGGCTGCCCACGCTCGACATCGCGCGGCTGATGAACGGCGAGGACGCCACCGTGGCCGGGGCGGTCGCGGCGCGGCTGCCGCAGATCGCCGCCGCGATCGACGCCGTGGCGGACCGGATGGCCCGGGGCGGCCGCCTGGTCTACGCGGGCGCCGGCACGGCGGGCCGGCTGGGCGTCCTGGACGCCTCCGAGTGCCCGCCCACCTTCAACACCGCCCCGTCCAGGGTCGTCGGCCTGATCGCGGGCGGCCCGGACGCCATGGTCACCTCGGTCGAGGGCGCGGAGGACTCCCGGGAACTGGCCCGGGCCGACCTGGAGCCCCTCGGCCTGACCCCCGACGACACGGTGGTCGGCATCTCGGCGTCCGGCCGCACGCCCTACGCCGTCGGCGCCGTCGAGTACGCCCGCACCCGCGGCTCCCTCACCCTCGGCCTCGCCTGCAACGCCGGCAGCCCGCTCGCGGCCGCCGCCGAGCACGGCCTCGAGATCATCGTCGGCCCCGAACTGCTCACCGGCTCCACCCGCCTGAAGGCCGGCACGGCGCAGAAGCTCGTCCTCAACATGCTCTCGACGATCACGATGATCCGCCTGGGCAAGACCTACGGAAACCTGATGGTCGACGTCCGCGCCTCCAACGACAAGCTCCGCGCCCGCTCCCACCGGATCGTCGCCCTCGCCACCGGCGCCGACGACAAGGAGATCGAAGACGCCCTCACGACCACCGGCGGTGAGGTGAAGAACGCGATCCTGGTCCTCCTGGCCGACGTGGACGGGCCGACGGCGGCGCGGCTGCTGGAGGAATCCGACGGGCATCTGCGGGCGGCCCTGACGGCGGCGAAGGGCTGACCCGTCAAGACCATTTCGCGACGTACTCGGCGAACGGCTCGATGCCGACGCCCGCACGCAACTCGTCGACGCGCTCGGGCTCGGCGCAGGGCCAGGGGATCGGCGAGCCGTCCTCCCGGACCCCGGCGATCTGAGTGCCGTAGACCTGCTCCCGCCCCTCATTCACGAGCGTGCGATCCCGCAGGAACGCCAGCTCCCGAGCCCCGGCCGCGCCCGACTCCACGGCCTCCTCCAGCAACCGCAGCGCCCGCCGCTGCACGTCCAGTTGCCGGTCGGCGTGCTGGGCGACGAGCCAGGCGGCCCGCGCGGCGTCCTCACCGACCAGGGCGGCGGTGGGCCAGCCGACCTCGTCCATGATCTCGTTCAGCCGGTCGCCGTGCCGGGCGGTGAGTCGCCGCCATGCCAGCTGTTCGACCGGGTCCTCGCCGTTGGCGGCTCCCGTGACGGCCATCTCGTGATCGGCGGCGGCCATGGCGGTCAGTTCGCCCGAGAGGGCCTTCAGGTCACGGGTCATGGTCAACTCCCTTGCAGGTCAGGATGGTTGCCACAACCGTAAAGCCGCATTCACCTCGAAAAGATCATTCCGGAGGACGGTGACGAGGGGGTGCCGGAGCCGGGATAATGGATCTACCCGGTCAGCCGGAAAGCTCGTTCTCACCTCGGCCTCGCCTCCCGGTTGACCTGCCGCACCCGCGCCCGCAGAGCCTCCCCCGCGGGCAGCGAGCGCAGCACGTCGGTCAGATGCTCGGCCGTCCGCACGTTGCACCGCCCCAGGTCGACCAGGGCGAACGGCTCGTCACTCGCGGCCGTCACCGGGTCGACGCACAGGGACGGCAGCACGACACCGACTCCCTTGAGGGCTTCCCGCAGCGACTCCACGATCTCCTCGGTCGAGCGCACCTTTCCCTACCTCCACGCTGTGTTTGTGATTCGCCACACAGCGTGGCCGCTCGGTGCCTAACCTGGCCATACACGGCGTTCCAACAACCCCATGTGTGCGACAGGGAGTTACCCATGCCCGGACCCAGGGACCTCGACCCGTCCTCCTCCCCTCGGGCCCTCCTGGGCGCCGAACTCCGGCACGCCCGCGAGAAGGCCGGCCTCAGCCAGGAAGAAGTGGGCCAGCGGCTGTTCGTGAGCGGGTCGTTCATCGGGCAGCTGGAGGCAGGGACGCGGCGGATGCAGCGGGAGTACGCGCGGCTGCTGGACGAGGTGTTGGGGACGGGGGACTTCTTTCAGCGGAACTGCGGGGTGACGGCCAAGTCGAGATACCCGGAGCACTTCGCTGAGGCGGCGGAGGCGGAAACCCTGTCGTCGGAGATTCGGGAGTACGCACCGCTGCTGATTCCCGGCCTGCTTCAGACACCCGCCTACACGCGGGCCGTCTGCCGCGCCTACAGGCCGACAGCGCCGGAGGAACAGATCGAGGAACTGGTGGCCGCGCGCATGGAGCGGGCCCAGCTCCTCGACGATCCAACACAGCCCTTGTTGTGGGCAGTCGTTGACGAAGCCGCGCTGCGGCGTGTGACCGGCGGACGCAAGGTGATGGCCGAAGCTCTGCGACACCTCGCCGATCTGGCCAAGCGGGGCCGGGTCATCGTGCAGGTGCTGCCCTTCGACGCGGGCGCGCACGCGGCCATGCAGGGCGCCATCAAGCTGATGGACTTCGAGAACGCCCCTCCGCTTGTCTACTTCGAAGGCGTCGGCACCGGACGCCTTGAGGACGACCCGGCCACGGTCAAGGACCAGCGGTTCAGGTACGAACTCCTCACCGCCTGCGCGCTTTCGCCCGGGGACTCCCTGGCCTTGATCGAGGGCATGGCGCAGGATTACGCCCATGAGGCGCATACCTGAGCACCACCTGGACGCAGCCACCTGGCACAAGTCCAGTCACAGCGGCGGCGACGGCGGCAACTGCCTGGAAGTCACCCGCGACTTCCCCACCGCCGTCCCCGTACGCGACTCCAAGAACCCACACGGCCCGAAGCTCGTGTTCCGGGCCGCCGCCTGGACCGCGTTCGTCGCGAACCTCAAGGTCGAGATGGCCTGAGCTTCGGGATCCGGGCTTCGAGCCCTCTTTTCAAGGAATGGGTGGTGGGCCTCAACCCGCCCTCCCACCCCGCGTGTTGACTTGACGCGTTCGGCTTGCCACAGACGGTGACAAACCTCTAGCGTTCCCGCATACGCAACAGCCCCCGCCAGGTGCTACCAACACCTGCGGGGGCTTAACCAAGTGATCGACGGCTGAAAGACCGATCCCATGGCTGAGTCCCAGCTTAGTGCTGCCTCCCCGTCCGCGCACCCAATGGCGAACCCGGGCTACGGCAAGCGCTCCGCACCCGACCAACTACCCCGCACCAACGACGACTTCGCGCAGCTTCCACGCCGCGAAGCCGCCATCGCCGCCTACCTCGACCGGCTCCCCGACGGCGCCGACATCTCCGTGAAGACGCTGGCCAAGCACCTCCCGTACGGGCAGTGCGCCCTCGGCACGGCCCTCAACCACCTCCAGGAGGCAGGCCACCTGCGACGAGGCCGGGAGTGCCTGGCGGCGGACGACGGCAGCTCCCGCTGGATCACCCGTTCGTGGTGGTCCCGTACCGCGCGCGACGACGACTGGTGGGCCGCCTTCACCCGCGGCGATGTACCGAAGCAGCAGCAGCGTCCCACCCGCTCCCGCGCCCACATCCTCCTGGCCGCCCTCGGCCGCACGGCCCCCGTCCTGTCCCTCTCCCAGACCGACTGCGCCACGCTCGCCCCGCTGGTGTCGGACTGGTTCGAGCGGGGCGCCTCGGAGGACGACGTCCTGCGTGCGCTCACGGCCGGCCTGCCGACGCCCGTCCATCACCCCGCCGCCCTGGTCCGCAACCGCCTGACCAGCAAACTCCCTCCCTCACCCGCCCCACGTCCGCCCCTGCGCGTACTGGAGTGCGCGAACTGCGGTGCGCCGGGGCGCCCGGAGTCCCTGCCAGGGGGGCGTTGCAGCGCCTGCCGGGGCGAACGCGCTCCCGCGCAACCCCCCGCACCTCTGTCCGCCCCCACGGTGCACGACCGCGCGGCCCAGATCCGCGCCGCGATGTCCCAACGACGCCGAGAGAAGGCACACGCATGACGGCTCCTACGGTCCGACGCCACCAACCGGGGGCACGATGGAGGAAAGGAGGCGACGCCATGACCCCAGAAACCGCTGACCGCCCGCAGATGGACATCGAGGACTTCGACGAGCTCGTTCGCAGGGCCCCAAGGGAGATCCGGAACAGGCTGGAGTTCCTGGGCGGGCGGCTGTGCATTCGGCACGGCCCGCTCGACGTGGACGAGTTCGAGGAGCTTGCCGCGGCAGCCCCCGAGACCGTGCGGCTGGAGTACATCAATGGAAAGGTAGAGGTCAAAGCCATGCCGGACGGCAACCACACGTCGATTTTCATGTGGCTGTTGCGCCAGTGCATGCAGCACCGACCCGACCTGGATCTCGCTCCAGAGCGGGGCGTCAAGGCAGAGGCTTACCGCAAGGGCCGGGCACGAACGGATGGCTTCCTGGCACCAGTGGACCACTTCAAGGGCGACCGCGAGTGGTCCGACCCCGACGGTGCCCTGATGGCCGTCGAGATCACCTCCCACGACCGCGACACCGATCAACGCGATCGCATCGACAAGCCCATCGGCTACGCGGAGGCCGAGATCCCCGTGTATCTCCTCATCGACCGTGACAACAACACCATCACCGTCTACAGCGAGCCGAAGGACGGCCGCTACCAGCAGATCTCCCCCCACCCCTGGGGCGCCACCGTCGACCTCCCCTCCCCCGTGAACATCACCCTGGACACCGAGAAGCTCAAGGACTACGCCGACTGACGACAATGAGCACCATGAACCACGCCCAGCTCACCGCCCTAGGCCGCGCCCTCCGTCTCCTCGGCGAGCACGGGGAAGCCCTCGGTGCCGACACCCCGGACGCCAAACTGCACGAGGTCAAGGCGGACGTGCGGCGGGCCCTGGAGCTGCTGGAGGAGAGCGTCACGGCCGCCAAGCCCACGACCCGCTGCCCCGAGCATCCGAACGGCCCCGTCGACAAGGGGGCGCCCGACCTCTGCCTGCTCTGCGAGACGCGGCGCCGGGCCGCCCGCCGGGACGAGTTCAACGGGCCCGCCCCGAATCCGCAGCAGCCCACCGAACACCCCGTGCAGTCCCGTTACGGCGTGCGCGGCGACCGCCCCCAGCCCCAGCAGCGCTGGCTGCCGGAGCTGTGGAACGGCCAGGAGTGGCAACTGTGCGGCACCCCGCGCCGAGACCGCCGTGAGGCGGAGCTGTTCATCGCCGCCCAGCGGCGTGCGCCCCGGGCCGCCATGGCGTACCGGCTGGTGCACGAGTTCACCGACTACGAGGTGCTGCGGGTGTGGGGGACGCCGGTGCGCGTCGACATCGAGCCGATGGGCAACCTCTAGCCCGTCACAGCAGGGGCAGCGGGCGGAAGTCGTACCCCTCCCACAGCCGCCGCGACGCCTCCTCCGGGTAGGCCGTGACCACCGGCTCCGCGTCCATCAGCTGCACCAGCCGCTCCGCGGTGTCATACGCCGGCCAGCCCGGGTCCCCGGTCCGCGCGAACGCCGTCCAGGACGAGCGGAAACGGGACGACAGCGCCTGGGCCTCGGCGGACGGCTCGACGCCCGCGAACAGCAGCGCCCCGAGGTCCGCCCCGAACGTGCCGAAGAGCAGGGGGATGTCCAGGCCGTGACAGGCGCCCAGCGCACCGCCGTTCCCGGGGGCCGGCCAGGTCAGTTCGTAGAGGTGGGCGCGTCCGCCGCCCGCGCGCTGCGCCTCCGCCAGGTGCAGGGAGGGCATGCTGAACAGCCAGTCCGTCTGGACGCGCTCGTACAGCTCGGACGGGGAGGCCTCGGGGAAGGCCGTGCGGTAGGCCTGTTCGCCGCCGGGGCCGGGAGCGAAGAGGCGCAGGGCCGAGGCCGCCTTCTCCTCGGGGATCTGGCCCAGTTGACCGGCCATGGCGATGAAGAGGCGGTACTCGTCCCGGTTGTGGCCCACCAGCAGGTCGACGTCCCGTGCCGAACCGGCCGCGAGCGCCCGCCACGGCGTGGTCGGCAGCACCTCGCCGTCGACCACCGGCGAGAACGGGGTGGAGGTCGGTGCCACTTGGCCCCAGCGGTCGAGGTACTGGAGCATCTTCGTGCTCAGCGTCTCGCCCGCCGTGGGAAGCCTGCGCGGCTCGATCGTCGACAGGTCGGCGACCGTGGGCCGCAGCCCCACCTCGGCGGCGAGGGCCGTGCCGATGTCCCGGGCCAGTGCGTCGGAGAAGAACGTCCCCGGCACGCTCTGTGCGATCGCCCGCCGGAAGAGTCCGGCCGTGCGCGGCATGGCGAGCAGTGAGGCGATGGAGCCCGCGCCCGCCGACTCGCCGAAGACCGTGACCTGCCCGGGGTCGCCGCCGAACGCCTCGATGTTGTCCCGCACCCACTCCAGCGCGGCCACCTGGTCGAGCAGTCCCCGGTTGGCGGGCGCCCCCTCGATGTGGGCGAAGCCCTCGATGCCGACGCGGTAGTTGAGGGTGACGACCACGAGGTCGCCGTCGGCGGCTATGCGCCGGGCGTCGTAGCCGGGGCTGCCGGAGTGGCCGAGCTTGTAGGCGCCGCCGTAGATCCACACCATCACGGGGCGGCGGGCGGCCGGGTCGGCGTCGGGGGTCCAGACGTTGACCGTGAGCCAGTCGTCGCCCTGGGGCACGTCGATCAGGCCCGGTCCGCCCATCAGGCCGAGGTCCTGCGGGGGCGGCGGGCCGAAGGCGTGCGCGTCCCGTATGCCGTCCCAGGCGGGGGCGGGGCGCGGGGCCGCGAAACGGGCCTCGCCCACCGGCGGTGCGGCGAACGGGATGCCACGGAAGACGGCGAGCCCCTCCTCGTTCCGGCCCCGGACCGCACCGGCGGTCGTTCGGACCACCGGTGCGGGTCCCTCGCAGGCCCCGCCCGTCGGCGGGCTGAACTCGGTCGTCGTCATCTGGAACTCCTCACGGGATGCCGGTGAACAGGCGTCCGGTCAGTGTCCTTGACCGATGCGAGCAGATCCAGAGTCACAGACCCGAGGTCAGCTGAGGGTCTTCAGCGCCGCCGGGTCGTACGGCGCCAGGTCCTCGAAGCGGCCGTCGAGCACCTTCTGCGCCCACAGCGGGTCCTGCAGCAGCGCCCGGCCGACGGCGACCATGTCGAACTCGTCCCGCTCGAAGCGGTCCAGGAGGTTGTCGAGGTCCCCGACCTCGGCGCCCTGGCCCTGGAAGGCCTTGATGAAGTCACCGTTCAGGCCGACCGAGCCGACGGTGATGGCGGGCTTGCCGGTGAGCTTCTTGGTCCAGCCGGCCAGGTTCAGGTCGGAGTCGTCGAACTCGGGGACCCAGTAGCGGCGGGTGGAGGCGTGGAAGGCGTCCACGCCGGCCGCCGCGAGCGGGGTCAGAATGGACTCCAGCTCCTCGGGCGTCTCGGCGAGGCGGGCATCGTAGGCCTCCTGCTTCCACTGGGAGTAGCGGAAGATGACGGGGAAGTCCGGGGAGACGGTCTCGCGGACGGCGGCGACGATCTCCGCCGAGAACTTGGCGCGGGCGACCCGGTCGCCGCCGTAGGCGTCGGTGCGGCGGTTGGTGCCCTCCCACAGGAACTGGTCGAGCAGGTAGCCGTGGGCGCCGTGGAGTTCGACGCCGTCGAAGCCGATGCGCTCGGCGGCGGCAGCGGCCTCGGCGAAGGCGCCGATCACGGCGTCGATGTCGGCCTGGGTCATGGCCTTGCCGGTGGGCTCGTCGGCGCCGATGCGCAGCCCGGAGGGGCCGACGGCCGGGGCGTCGGCGACGGGCGGCTCGCCCTGCTTGCGGACCATGCCGATGTGCCACAGCTGCGGCACGATCGTGCCGCCCGCGGCGTGCACCGCCTCGGCGACCTTCGCCCAGCCCGCGAGCTGCTCCTCGCCGTGGAAGCGGGGGACGCGGTCGCTCTGCCCGGCCGAGTCGTGGCCGACGTAGGTGCCCTCGGTGACGATCAGACCGACTCCGGCGGCGGCGCGGCGCGCGTAGTACGACAGCACGTCCTCGCCGGGGACGCCGCCCGGGGAGAACATGCGGGTCATCGGAGCCATCACGATCCGGTTCGGGACGGTCAGACCGCCCAGCGATACGGGCCGGGACAGGATTTCGGCGGCGCGGGAGGCGGCGGAGGCGGCGACAGTCACGTGAAGGACTCCTCAGGAGGTACCGGTCAGTATGTGCATACGCATAGGACGCACATTCCAACAGCCCGTTCCTCCCAGGGCATCCCGCCCTCGCTGTGATCCCGCACACGCCGGAGGGCGGCACCCCCTGTCGGAACAGGAAGTGCCGCCCTCGGCAAGGACGTTGATCGACCGGGTCGATCAGAAGTCCATGTCACCGCCCGGCATGCCGCCGCCGGCCGGGGCAGCGGCCTTCTCCGGCTTGTCGGCGATGACGGCCTCGGTGGTGAGGAACAGCGCGGCGATGGAGGCGGCGTTCTGCAGCGCGGAACGGGTCACCTTCGCCGGGTCGATGATGCCCTCGGCGATCATGTCGACGTACTCACCGGTCGCGGCGTTCAGGCCGTGGCCGACCTGGAGGTTGCGGACCTTCTCCACGACGACGCCGCCCTCGAGACCACCGTTGACGGCGATCTGCTTCAGCGGGGCCTCCAGCGCGAGCTTCACGGCGTTGGCGCCGGTCGCCTCGTCACCCTCGAGCTCCAGCTTCTCGAAGACCTGGGAGGCCTGCAGCAGGGCCACGCCACCACCGGCGACGATGCCCTCCTCGACGGCCGCCTTGGCGTTGCGCACGGCGTCCTCGATGCGGTGCTTGCGCTCCTTGAGCTCCACCTCGGTGGCGGCACCGGCCTTGATGACCGCGACACCGCCGGCGAGCTTCGCCAGGCGCTCCTGCAGCTTCTCGCGGTCGTAGTCCGAGTCGCTGTTCTCGATCTCGGCGCGGATCTGGTTGACGCGGCCCTGGACCTGGTCGGCGGAGCCGGCACCGTCGACGATGGTGGTCTCGTCCTTGGTGATGACGACCTTGCGGGCCTTGCCCAGCAGGTCGAGGGTGGCGTTCTCCAGCTTGAGGCCGACCTCCTCGGAGATCACCTCGCCGCCGGTGAGGATGCCGATGTCCTGCAGCATCGCCTTGCGGCGGTCGCCGAAGCCCGGGGCCTTGACGGCGACGGACTTGAAGGTGCCGCGGATCTTGTTGACGACCAGGGTCGACAGGGCCTCGCCCTCGACGTCCTCGGCGATGATCAGCAGCGGCTTGCCCGACTGCATGACCTTCTCCAGGAGCGGGAGCAGGTCCTTGACGTTCGAGATCTTGGAGTTCGCGATCAGGATGTACGGGTCGTCGAGGACGGCCTCCATACGCTCCATGTCGGTGGCGAAGTACGCCGAGATGTAGCCCTTGTCGAAGCGCATACCCTCGGTGAGCTCCAGCTCCAGACCGAAGGTCTGGGACTCCTCGACGGTGATGACGCCTTCCTTGCCGACCTTGTCCATGGCCTCGGCGATGAGCTCGCCGATCTGGGTGTCGGCGGCGGAGATGGAGGCCGTGGAGGCGATCTGCTCCTTGGTCTCGACGTCCTTCGCCTGCTCCAGCAGGGCGGCGGAGACGGCCTCGACGGCGCGCTCGATACCGCGCTTCAGGGCCATCGGGTTGGCGCCGGCGGCGACGTTGCGCAGGCCTTCCTTGACCAGGGCCTGGGCGAGAACGGTCGCGGTGGTCGTACCGTCACCGGCGACGTCGTCCGTCTTCTTGGCGACTTCCTTGACCAGCTCGGCGCCGATCTTCTCGTACGGGTCCTCGAGCTCGATCTCCTTGGCGATGGAGACACCATCGTTGGTGATCGTGGGGGCGCCCCACTTCTTCTCGAGGACGACGTTGCGGCCCTTGGGGCCGAGCGTCACCTTGACGGCGTCCGCGAGCTGGTTCATGCCGCGCTCGAGGCCGCGCCGCGCCTCCTCGTCGAACGCGATGATCTTGGCCATGTGAAGTGGTCCCTCCAGGACTGGGGGTGATTACTTCGGACCGCGCCCGCGCCCGCGACGGACGGCTCGCTTGCCTCGTGGTTCCTTCCCACCCGGCCTGCGGGCCTCACCGACCCGGTCCTTACGTTGTCACTCTCACCTTCAGAGTGCTAACGCAATGATTAGCACTCGGGCATGGCGAGTGCAAGCGCCTCCCGGGTATGGGCGGGAGCGTCAGCCACCCGCGAACACCACCCCGGGCCCCCTGCGAACAGGCCGAAGGGCCCGCACCCCGGGGGGTGCGAGCCCTTCTGAGAAGACCGGTCGCCTGAGCGTTGGTCGTGGTGCGCGTTCAGGCAGAGACGCGAACCATGTCGGCCTGCGGCCCCTTCTGGCCCTGCGAGATCTCGAACTCGACCCGCTGGCCCTCCTCCAGGGTGCGGTAGCCGTCCATCTGGATCGCGCTGTAGTGGACGAAAACATCCGCACCACCGTCGACCGCGATGAAGCCGTACCCCTTCTCCGCGTTGAACCACTTGACGGTGCCCTGAGCCATGCCTAACTCCCCTATTACTGGCCCTTGCACAGATCCACACTTCGCGGACCCGGGTCAGACCTCACCCCCCACGGTTGGGGGCGTGCGCCGGAACGCGTCGACCGCGGCTGAATGTATCTGTCCAACTGCCGTCTGCAACAGGTCAATCGGACGAGAATTCCGGACGTGCGACGTCCGGAAAAAGGGGAGGATTCGCCTGACTTCGGGTCAAGTCGGGCCACACAAAGGAAACAAAAGCCGCAAAAGACCCGCACACTTTGGCTACATCTTGTCGGGCGCGCGGCAGGAATCAAGGGCTCTCGGTCGGTGGACCGGGAGCGCGTTCCCCAACTGTACCGCGCTCAATCACACAGAATTGCCCCCTCCGCTTCTCTCACGGAGGGGGCAATTCGATGAACGCTCTGTTACCGTCGTTACCAACGGTAACAACCGGGTCGGCCGACCGGTTCAGCCACCGGCGACGGCCGGGATGATCGACACGCCGGCACCGTCCGGCGTCGCCGTCTCCAGCCCCTGCTCGAACCGCACGTCGTCGTCGTTCACGTACACGTTGACGAACCGGCGCAGCTTGCCCTGGTCGTCCAGCACCCGGGCGGCGATCCCGGTGTGGTTCTTCTCCAGGTCGGCGATGACCTCCCCGAGAGTCGCGCCGTCGGCGGACACCTCGGCCTGACCGCCGGTGTAGGTACGCAGGATGGTGGGGATGCGAACGGTGACGCTCATCGGAACATGACCTCCGGTTTTGTTGAAGCTACGGCTGGGGCGCACCCTCAGGGGCGCGGGGAACTGCGCGACCAGCCCCCACCGGCCCGCAGCCAAAGACGATCAGACGAGCCCAGCCTCACGGAACGAGTCGAGGTTGGGACGAATGGTCGCAGTCAGACCAGTGCCCGCCACCGCGTCCAGCGTCTTCAGACCATCCCCCGTGTTGAGCACGACCGTGCTCTTCGTCGGGTCCAGCACCCCGTTCTCGATCAACTTCCGCGTCACACCCACGGTCACCCCACCGGCGGTCTCCGCGAAGATCCCCTCGGTCCTGGCGAGGACCTTGATCGCGTCAACGACCTGCTCGTCGTTCACGTCCTCCACGAAACCACCCGTACGCCGCGCGATGTCCAGCACGTACGGCCCGTCCGCCGGGTTGCCGATCGCCAGCGACTTGGCGATGGTGTCCGGCTTCTGCGGACGGACGACGTCGTGCCCGGCCTTGAACGCCGTCGACACCGGCGAGCAGCCCTCGGCCTGCGCGCCGAAGATCTTGTACGGCTTGTCCTCGACCAGGCCGAGCTTGATCAGCTCCTGCAGACCCTTGTCGATCTTCGTGAGCTGCGAGCCGGAGGCGATCGGCACGACCAGCTGGTCCGGCAGCTGCCAGCCCAGCTGCTCGCAGATCTCGTACGCGAGGGTCTTGGAACCCTCGGCGTAGTAGGGCCGCAGGTTGACGTTGACGAAGCCCCAGCCCTCGCCCGCCGGGTCGCCGATCAGCTCGGAGCAGAAGCGGTTCACGTCGTCGTAGTTGCCCTCGATGCCGACGAGCTCGCCGCCGTAGACCGCGGCCATGACGACCTTGCCCTGCTCCAGGTCGTGCGGGATGAACACGCAGGAGCGGAAGCCGGCGCGGGCCGCCGCGGCACCCACCGCGCCGGCGAGGTTGCCGGTGGAGGAGCAGGAGAGGGTGGTGAAGCCGAAGGCGCGCGCCGCCTCCAGTGCCTGGGCGACGACCCGGTCCTTGAAGGAGTGCGTCGGGTTGCCGGAGTCGTCCTTGACGAAGAGCTTGCCCGGGTCGACCCCGAGCTCACGGGCGAGGTTGTCGGCCTTGACGAGCTGGGTCCAGCCGGGGTTGATGTTCGGCTTGGTCGCCACGTCCGCCGGGACGGGCAGCAGCGGCGCGTAGCGCCAGATGCTGGCGGGTCCCGCCTCGATGCGCTTGCGGAGTTCGTCGGTGTCGTAGGCCGAGAAGTCGTAGGCGATCTCCAGCGGGCCGAAACACTCCTCGCACGCGAAGACCGGGCCGAGGGGTACGCGGTGACCGCACTCGCGGCAGCTCAGGGCAGCGGCGGGGCCGAGGTCTACGGTGGTGTCGGTGGTGCTTGCAGCAGTCTGCACAGCCATGTGAGGCGAGGCCCTTTCTCCTCATCTTCCTCACGACGCATCTCGCCGTGAGACGGATTTGGCACCTTCCCGAGCCGGGAGCCTCGCGCATGTGGTCGACAGTGACCTACGAGTACCGACTGGAGGGTTGCCGGGGCTTCATCGGGCCGTTTCCCTCTGCCCCTCTGGATGAGCTGTATGCGGTTGTGAACGGCGGCTGACCCCGGACATGCGATGGTCATCCGCGTTGTTCAAGACTGTAACCGACGACCAGGACAGTTGAGATAGTCGTCCGAACCGCGAGATGGCTCACAGTCCGTCCCGCCGAGAGAACGCTAAGGAGCCGCCACGGTGCTGGAAGAAGTCGAGCGCTGGCTGAGCACCCGTTCCTGGTCCGCCGCCGATCGCCCGCTCCACCGGATGCTGGCCGCCAAGCAGCGCACGGGCCAGACGGTGAGCGTGGTGCTGCCCGCCCTCAACGAGGAGGAGACGGTCGGCGACATCGTCGCCGTCATCCGTCACGACCTGATGCGGCAGGTCCCGCTCGTCGACGAGCTGGTCGTCGTCGACTCGGGGTCGACCGACCGCACGTCGGAGGTGGCCGCCGCCGCGGGCGCGACGGTGGTGCACCGGGACGCGATACTCCCGCGCCTGCCCGCCGTGCCCGGCAAGGGCGAGGTGCTGTGGCGTTCGCTGCTCGTCACCCGCGGGGACATCGTCTGCTTCGTCGACGCCGACCTGAAGGACTTCTCGTCCGAGTTCGTCTCCGGGATCGTCGGCCCGCTGCTCACCGACCCGGACGTCGACCTGGTGAAGGGCATGTACGACCGCCCCCTGGGCGCCGCCGCCGGGCAGGGCGGCCGGGTCACGGAGCTGATGGCGCGCCCGCTGCTCAACATGCACTGGCCGCGGCTGGCCGGGTTCGTGCAGCCGCTCGGCGGCGAGTACGCGGCCCGCCGCTCGCTGCTGGAGCAGCTGCCGTTCCCCGTCGGGTACGGCGTCGAGCTGGGCATGCTGGTCGACGCCCTGCACCTGGTGGGGCTCGACGCCCTCGCCCAGGTGGACGTCGGGGTGCGCAGGCACCGGCACCAGGACGGGCAGGCGCTGGGCCGGATGGCCGCCGCGATCTACCGCACGGCTCAGCTGCGGCTGGCCCGCGGGCATCTCGTCCGGCCGTCGCTGACGCAGTTCGAGCGGGGCGTGGACGGCTTCGAGCCGCGCACGTACTCCGTGGACACCGAGGAGCGCCCGCCGATGGCGGAGATCGCCGAGTACCAGGCGCGGAAAGCGGCCTGACCGGTGCCGTTTTCGGCCGTGTGGGTCAGGTACGTACGTTTGAGCGTTTACACGCCGGGCTAGGTTGAGGCGTATGGCTTCGACGTACGGTGCTGCACAGGTGCTGGTTGCCTCCAACCGCGGTCCGGTCTCCTACGCGGTCGGCGAGGACGGTTCGCTCAACGCCAAGCGCGGCGGCGGAGGGCTGGTCTCGGGACTGTCCGCGATCGGCTCGGACGCGGACGCGCTGTGGGTCTGCTCGGCGCTGTCCGACGGCGACCGGGAGGCGGTGCGGCGGGGCGTCGGCGAGGACGGCGTACGGATGCTGGACATCCCGGCCGACGTGCACGCCGAGGCGTACAACGGCATCGCGAACTCGGTGCTGTGGTTCGTGCACCACATGCTGTACCAGACGCCGCTGGAGCCGGTCTTCGACGCGGAGTTCCGGCGGCAGTGGGCGTCGTACGAGACGTACAACCGGGCGTTCGCCGAGGCGCTGGCGGAGGAGGCGGCGCGGGGCGCGGCGGTCGTGGTCCAGGACTACCACCTGACGCTGGTCCCGGGCATGCTCCGCGAGCTGCGGCCGGACCTGCGCATCGGCCACTTCACGCACACGCCGTGGGCGCCGCCCGAGTACTTCCGGATGCTGCCGGACGACGTGGCCGGGCAGGTGCTGCGCGGCATGCTGGGCGCGGACCGCCTGGGCTTCCTCACGCAGCGCTGGGCGGACGCGTTCGTGACGTGCGCCGAGGGCTTCGCGGGCGGGCTCGGGGGCACGCGGATCGGCGTACACGGACTGGGGGCCGACGCGGACTTCCTGCGCGAGCGGTCGCACGAGCGGGACGTCGCCGAGCGGATGGCGGCGCTGCGGGAGGAGATCGGCCAGGCTCCGGACGGCGGCGCCCGCCGCACCGTCGTCCGGGTCGACCGCACCGAGCTGTCGAAGAACATCGTGCGCGGCCTGCTGGCGTACCGGCAGCTGCTCGACGACCACCCCGAGTGGCGCGAGCGCGTGGTGCACGTCGCCTTCGCGTATCCCTCGCGGCAGGACCTGGCGGTGTACCGGGACTACATGGCCGAGGTGGGGCGGCTGGCGGACGAGATCAACGCCGAGTACGGGACGCCGGGCTGGACCCCGGTCATCCTGCACCTAGAGGACGACTTCGCCCGCTCGCTGGCCGCGTACCGGCTGGCCGACGTGGCCCTCGTCAACCCCATCCGCGACGGCATGAACCTCGTCGCCAAGGAGGTCCCGGTCGTCTCCGACGCGGGCTGCGCGCTGGTGCTGTCGCGGGAGGCCGGGGCGTACGAGGAGCTCGGCGAGGACGCGATCACGGTGAACCCGTACGACATCACCGGCACGGCGGCGGCCCTGCACGAAGCGCTTTCGATGCGCCCTGAGGAACGGGCCGAGCGCGGCAAGCGGCTGGCGGCGGCGGCGACGGCACTGCCACCGGCGCAGTGGTTCCTGGACCAGCTCGAGGCGCTGAGGGCTGATCGGTGATGACCGGCTCCAACGGCTCCACCGGCTCCGCGCTGCCGACGCCCGCCACGGAACCCGGCCAGGAGGGTCTCGACGCCCTCCTCGCCCAGCCCGGCAAGGCCCTGATCGGGCTGGACTTCGACGGGACCCTCGCGCCGATCGTGGCCGACCCCGAGCAGGCCCGGGCCCACCCCGAGGCGCTGAGCGCACTGTCCGCGCTCGCGCCGAAGGTGGCCGCCGTGGCGGTGATCACCGGGCGGCCGGCCGAGGTCGCCGTGCGCAACGGCGGGTTCGCGGACGCCCCGGGTCTTGAGCACCTCGTCGTCCTCGGTCACTACGGTGCCGAGCGGTGGGAGGCCCGCAGCGGCGAGGTCAGCGCCCCCGACCCGCACCCGGGCGTCGCCGCGGTCCGTACCGAGCTGCCCGAGCTCCTCGAACGATTCGGCGCCTCGCAGGGGGCCTGGATCGAGGAGAAGGGCCGGGCGGTGGCCGTGCACACCCGCCGGGCCGTCGACCCGCAGGCCGCCCTGGACTCCCTGCGCGAACCGCTCGCCGGACTGGCACAACGGCACGGCCTGATCGTCGAACCGGGCCGCATGGTCCTCGAACTGCGCCCGCCCGGCATGGACAAGGGCGTCGCGCTCACCGGGTTCGCCCGGGAGATCGGCGCCGGGTCCGTCCTCTTCGCCGGCGACGACCTGGGCGACCTGCCCGCCTACTCCGCCGTGGACGAACTCCGCTCGGACGGCACCCCGGGCCTGCTGGTGTGCAGCGGCAGCGACGAGGTGACCGAGCTGAGGGAACGGGCGGATCTGGTGGTGGACGGCCCTGAGGGGGTCGTACGCCTGCTCCGGGCCCTGGCGGACCGGCTGGGCTGATGGCGTCCCTGACGGTCGTCAGGGACGGTGACCGTACGTCCCCACCGTCCTCAGCGTTCCGCCCGCCGCTTCTCCCGTATCCGCCGCAGCCGGTTCACCGTCACCGGGTCGTGGGCCAGGGCCCGCGGGTCGTCCAGCAGGGCGTTCAGGAGCTGGTAGTAGCGCACGGGGGCGAGCCCCAGCTCCTCCCTTATGGCCCGTTCCTTCGCTCCGGGTCCGGGGAAACCGCGGCGTTCGAGCGCGAGGATGTCCCGCTCCCCGGGTCCGAGCCGCGTCGCGTCGTGCTCCTCTTCCATGCCCGGCACCGTAACGCCCGCCACCGTCAGCGGGACTACTCCGCGCTCTCCGCCCGGCTCGCCGCCGCCTGCAGCCGGCCCAGGACGGCCGAGGGGCTGACGCCGGGGGCGACCGCCTTGCCGATCTGCTGCTTCACCTCGGCGCTGACGCCGGCCCAGGAGGTCTTGCCGACCGGATAGAGCTCGGAGACCGGCAGCTCCTCCAGGAACGTCTTGAGGTGCCGGTCCCGCCCGGAGGCGGCCATGGTCCGGGACGCGGAGCTGGTGACCGGCAGCAGGTCGTACTCGCGGGAGAAGGCCAGCACGTTCTTCTCGCTGTAGACGAAGTCGAGGAAGTCACCGACCTGGTCGCGGTGGCCGTTCTTGCTGAAGGCCGTCATCCAGTCGGCGACGCCCAGCGTGGACCTGGTCGCCCCCTCCTTGCCCGGCGTCGGCACCATGCCGTACTTGACGCCCTTCCTGGCGGCGATCTTCGCCAGGGACGGGTGCCCGTTGAGCATGCCGACCTCGCCCTTCGCGAAGGCGGCGAACGCCTCGGCCCGGTTGAGCTCGCCGGGCGCGACCGGCCCGGTCAGGTCCTTGCCGACCAGTTCGTCCTTCAGCCAGGAGAAGGTGTCGGTGTTCGCCGGGGAGTCGATGCCGTAGTTGCCGACGGTGTCCGTGTAACCGCCCCCTCCGCTGAGCATCCACTGCAGGGTCTCGGCCTGCGCCTCCTCCGGGCCGAGGGGCAGCGCGTAGGGGTACTTCACCCCCTCGGCCTTGAGCGCCTCGGCACCGTCGGCCAGGTCCTCCCAGGTCTCGGGCGGGGTGATGCCGGCCTTGGCGAAGAGGGACTTGTTGTAGAAGAGCACGCGCGTGGAGGAGGCGAACGGCATGCCGTACTGCACGCCCTTGACCTGCCCGGCGGTGGCCAGCTGCCCGACGAAGTCGGCCTGCGTGGGTATGGAGAGCAGGTCGTCGGCCTTGTAGAGCTGGTTCTGGGCCGCGTAGTCGGCGTACGCGCCGATCTGCGCCATGTCCGGCGGGTCACCGGCGGCGACCATCTCCCTGACCTTGCGGTCGACGTCGTTCCAGGAGTAGACGCTGACGTCGATCTTCACGTCCGGGTGCTCGGCCTCGTACTCCCGCACGAGCTTGCCCCAGTACTTCCGGGAGCTGTTGGCGGCACTGTCGCCGTAGTCGGCGGCGACCAGCTTCAGGGTCACGTCGGCGGATCCGCCCGTCATACCGCAGCCGCCGAGGACCGCCGTCATGCCCAGCGCGGACACCACCGCGATCGTTCCTGCCATCCGTCGCCGCTGCACCGCTGCTCTTCCCCAACCCTGGCGTCGCCGCCCACACCGGTGACGTCGCCGCCACCGAAACTTTTCGATATTCGGAATAAGGTCTACACCACGTGAGTGGACTAGACCTCTCGCGGGTCTCCGGGTCACACTGTTCTCCGTGAGACATGTCATCGCCCTCGACGTGGGCGGCACCGGGATGAAGGCCGCGCTGGCCGGGCCGGAAGGCGCCGTGCTGCACCGGGCCCGCCGGGCCACCGGACGCGAGCAGGGCCCGGAGGCCGTCGTCGCGGGCATCCTCGACTTCGCCGCCGAGCTGCGCGCGTACGGCGCCGAGCACTTCGGCACGCCCGCCGAGGCGGCCGGGGTGGCCGTGCCCGGCATCGTCGACGAGGCGCGCGGCATCGCCGTCTACGCGGCGAACCTCGGCTGGCGCGACGTCCCCCTGCGGGAACTCCTGGCGGAGCGGCTGGGCGTCCCGGTCACCCTGGGCCACGACGTACGCACCGGCGGCCTCGCCGAGGGCCGGGTCGGCGCGGGCCGGGGCGCCGACCGGTTCCTGTTCGTGGCGCTGGGCACCGGCATCGCGGGCGCCATCGGCGTCGACGGCCGGGTGGAGGCGGGCGCGCACGGCTTCGCGGGCGAGATCGGGCACATCGTCGTACGCCCCGGCGGCGCCGCCTGCCCGTGCGGCCAGCGCGGCTGCCTGGAACGCTTCGCGTCGGCGGCGGCCGTGAGCGAGGCCTGGGCGACGGCCACCGGCGTCCCGGACACCGACGCGGCGGACTGCGCGAAAGCCGTCGACTCCGGCGACCCGAAGGCCCGGGCGGTCTGGCAGGAGGCGGTGGACGCCCTGGCCGACGGCCTGGTCACCGCCCTGACCCTGCTGGACCCGCGCACCCTGATCATCGGCGGCGGGCTGGCGGAGGCGGGCGAAACCCTCTTCACACCCCTGCGGGAAGCGATCCGCAGCCGCGTCACCTTCCAGAAACAGCCGCCGATCGTCCCCGCGGCGCTGGGGGACGCGGCCGGATGTCTGGGCGCCGGGCTCCTGGCCTGGGATCTCCTCGACCGAACCGACCGCATGGAGGTAACTCCCTGATGACCGATACCCCAGGGGCGCGGGACAGCGTCGATATGCGGCTCCGCCGCGGAGCGCGATCAGCCCCCACGCACCCCGCGACGGCCGGACAGCCCACGGTGCTGACCGGTGCGACAGTGGTCCTCCCCGCAGAAACGGTCCACAACGGGCAGTTGGTCATCGACGGCACCCGCATCGGCCACACGGCCCCGCAGAACGCCCAGGCCATCGACGTCACCGGCCACTACGTCGTCCCCGGCTTCGTCGACCTCCACAACCACGGCGGAGGCGGAGCCTCCTTCACCTCCGGGTCGGTCGACGACATCCTCAAGGGCATCCACACGCACCGCGAGCACGGCACGACCACCCTGCTCACCTCCACCGTCACCGGTGACATGGACTTCCTCACCCGGCGCGCGGGCCTGCTGAGCGAACTCGCCGAGCAGGGCGAGATCGCCGGCATCCACTTCGAGGGCCCGTTCATCTCCCCCTGCCGCAAGGGCGCCCACGCCGAGGACCTCCTGCGCGACCCGCACCCCGCGGAGGTCCGCACACTGCTCGACGCGGCCCGGGGCCAGGCGAAGATGCTCACGCTGGCCACGGAGCTGCCCGGCGGCCTGGACTCGGTACGCCTTCTGGCCGAGCACGGCGTGATCGCGGCGATCGGCCACACCGACGCCACGTACGAGCAGACCGTCTCGGCCATCGACGCGGGCGCCACGGTCGCCACCCACCTCTTCAACGCGATGCCACCGCTCGGCCACCGCTCCCCCGGCCCCATCGCCGCTCTCCTGGAGGACGACCGGATCACGGTCGAGCTGGTCAACGACGGCACCCACCTCCACCCCGCCGCCCTCCAGCTGGCCTTCCACCGCGCGGGCGCCGACCGGGTCGCGTTCATCACCGACGCCATGGACGCGGCCGGTTTCGGCGACGGCCGCTACTGGCTCGGCCCGCTGGAGGTGGAGGTCGCCGACGGCGTGGCCCGGCTGGCGTCGGACGGCACCATCGCCGGTTCCACCCTCACCCTGGACCGCGCGTTCAAGCGAGCGGTCACGGTCGACGGCCTGTCCGTCGAGGACGCGGTGCGGGCACTCTCGGCGACCCCCGCCCGCCTGCTCGGCATGTCCGACCGGATCGGCTCCCTGGAACCCGGCAAGGACGCGGACCTGGTCCTGCTGGACGCCGCGTACGACCTGAAGGGCGTCATGCGCCGCGGCGAATGGGTGGTCGCTCCCCAACTGGGCTGATCCGTCCCGCAGTCGAGTGACGGCGGCCGACTCCAGGACTGGGCCGACCGCCGTCTCTTTGGCATGATCAGGGAACGTTCACGGCAACAAGCACGTCCGGGGGGAGGTCGGCCCAGGTGATCCTCACGGTCACGCTGAACACCGCTCTCGACATCACCTACCGCATTCGGTCCCTCAGGCCGCACACCTCCCACCGCGTCTCCGAGGTGACCGAACGCCCCGGCGGCAAGGGCGTCAACGTGGCCCGGGTCCTGGCGGCCCTCGGCCACGAGGTGACGGTGACCGGGTTCACGGGCGGGGCGACGGGCCAGGTCGTACAGGAGCGGCTCGCCGGCGTGCCCGGCGTGGTGGACGCGCTGGTGCCCGTCACGGGCCCGACCCGCCGCACGATAGCCGTGGTCGACGACCGGACCGGCGACACCACCCAGCTCAACGAGCCCGGCCCGACGATCACGCCCGCCGAATGGTCGGCCTTCGTGGAGGTCTACGAGGACCTGATCCCCGCCGCCTCAGCGGTTGCCCTGTGCGGCAGCCTTCCCCCGGGCGTCCCGGTCGGCGCGTACGCGGGCCTGGTCCGGACAGCCCGGTCGGCCGGCGTCCCGGTCCTCCTCGACACCAGCGGCGAACCCCTGCGGCGGGGCGTCGCGGCCCGCCCCGACATCATCAAGCCCAACGCCGACGAACTGGCGGAACTGACCGGCTCCCACGACCCCCTGCGCGCGACCCAGGACGCCCGCCGCCGGGGCGCGGGCGCGGTGGTCGCGTCCCTCGGCCCCGATGGCCTCCTGGCCCTGACCCGAGAAGGCCGCTGGCACGCCACCCCGCCGAGCCCCGTACGGGGCAACCCGACAGGCGCCGGCGACTCGGCGGTCGCGGGCCTCCTTTCGGGCCTGATCGAACGCCTCCCCTGGCCGGACCGCCTGACCCGGGCGACCGCCCTGTCCGCGGCGACGGTCCCGGCACCCGCAGCGGGAGAGTTCGACCGGGCGACGTACGAAAAGCTGCTGGGACGCGTGACGGTGACCGGCGAGGCGTCGGCGGCTTGAAGTCGGTCGCCTGATCTAATGATCATTTGTTCGGTGCATGACCAGCACCGCAAAATGCAAGGGGAGCTCATATGAGCATGCTCAAGAAAAGCCTGACGACGGGGGCTGTGGTCGGCGCGTTGCTGACCGGCGTTTTCACCACACCGGCTGCGGCGGCCGACCCCAAGACCTGCCCGCAAGGGAAGGTCTGCGGATGGTCGGGGAAGAACAGGACCGGGACCAGGACCGTCCTCTCCGTAACACCCGGCTGCGAGACCTTCACCACTGCCCGGTCCGTCTCGAACCAGACGTCCTACCGCATCGAGTTCTGGCACATCACGCCTGGCACTGGCTGCGGAGTCGGCACCAAGCTGGTCACTCTGAAGCCGCACACCTACTCGGACGACACCCGTGGCACCGTTACCGGCATTGGGGTCTACGGAGGTTAGTGCCGCGTAGTTTCACGAGGACGGTCCGCCGGATGTGCCGGCGGACCGTTCCGCTGTCCGAGCCCTACTGCACCCAGAGTTGGTCGAGGATCGCGTCACACTGATTGCCGTCGTTGCAGGCAAGCTCGATCGTGTTGGTGCCCTTGGTCAGGGCGACCGGAGCCCAGGACGTCTGCCAGCCCTTTTCCCAGTCGCCCTTCGGTGAGT
The DNA here is from genome assembly GCF_000717875.1 of Streptomyces sp. NRRL S-455. Lineage (GTDB taxonomy): Bacteria > Actinomycetota > Actinomycetes > Streptomycetales > Streptomycetaceae > Streptomyces. The sequence continues at coordinate 92,201 of NZ_JOCT01000016.1, read as the reverse complement.
TGATGAAGTTCTTCAGACCCATGGGCTGGGTGTTCGCCTTGCCGTTCACCAGCAGCGTCGCATTGGCGTCGACACCGGGAATGCTGTAGCGGGCGTACAGCCGGTAGTCGCCTGCCTTCTCGATGCCGTTGACCGTCCAGGTCACCTTGGCGCCGACATGGTTGAAGCCCGTCACATAGACGCCGCCCTCGGCCTTCGAGCCCTTGATGTCCGACGCCGTCGAAACGCCGGGCCCGAGCCGCAGCGTCTTGGCGTCGGCCTTCGGAAGCTCGACCTCGCTTTCGCCGCCCTTGGTGCTCGACGGGCTCGGCTTCGACGCCTGGGACTGGGTCGGCCCCGGCTTGGCCTGGTTGTCGGGCTCGTCCTTGTCCTTGTCGCCGCCGACCATGGCCACGCCGATGCCGATCACGACCGCGGCGACGACCGCGATCGCGCCGATCAGCAGGCCCTTGGTGTTGGGGCCGCGGCCGCCCCGGCCGCCGCCACCGCCGCCCGCCGGCATCTGCTGCTGGGCGGCGGGAGCACCGCCGGGGAGCGTCTCCGGCGCCGCGTAGTGCGCGTTCGGCTGGCCGTAGGCGCTCTGCTGCCGCGGGGCCTGCGCGTAGGCCGCCGTCTGTCCGCCCTGCGCCTGCTGGCCGTACTGGCGTGTGCCGACCGCACGCACCCGGTTGACCGAGTTCGGGTAGCCGTAGCCCCCGGACGGCGGCTGGGCCCCGTTGGCCTGACCGTCGGCGTAGAGGTAGCCGAACGGGTCGTCGTCCTCGGGCGTGCTCGCGCCGTTGTTGCCGGGCGTCATCCCTAGGTCTCCTCAGTCATGCGGTGCAGAAGATGTACGAGTCGAGAACGCGAGCCTACCCGCTCCGAGTGACCCAAACGGGTGACTCAGACCGCACGTGCTCGCTGACCAGGGGTTCACCCAGCTCGTCTGTGTTGTTTGGGACGAGATCGTTTCTCGACGTACATCCGCTCGTCAGCGGATTTCAACACTTCGTCCGCCGTCATTCCACAGTGTGCCCATCCGATGCCGAAGCTGGCGCCCACCCGGACGGCCCGGCCCTCGGCGCGGATCGGCTGGATGATCTCGTTGCGGAGGCGGACCGCGAGGTCCTGCGCGTCGGCGCGACCGAGCCCGTCGGCGAGGATGACGAATTCGTCACCCCCGAGCCGGGCGACGGTGTCGCCGTCCCGGACGCCGTTGCTCAGCCGCCGGGCGACCTCGATGAGGACCGCGTCACCCGCGTTGTGCCCGAACCGGTCGTTGATCGACTTGAAGCCGTCGAGGTCGCAGAAGAGCACGGCGAGGCCCTTGGTGCCGTCGTCGTGGTCGCCGTCCGGGGCGACGGTGTGCACATGGTGGTCGTAGGCGTCGTACGGCTCGGCGCCCGGCCCGAAGTCGAAGCCCTGGCCGACCGCGTCGAAGGCGGGGTGGCCGTACGCCGCGTCGTGGGACTCGGCGACGGCGGGGTGCAGGGGCGCGGCGCGCCGGCACAGCCGGGCGGACAGGCGGGAGCGCAGCTCGGCGGAGTTCGGCAGGCCGGTGAGCGAGTCGTGCGAGGCGCGGTGGGCGAGCTGGAGCTCGCGGCGTTTGCGCTCCTCGATGTCCTCGACGTGGGTGAGGAGGAAGCGGGGCCCGTCGGCGGCGTCCGCGACGACGCTGTTGCGCAGGCTGACCCAGACGTACGTGCCGTCGCGACGGCCGAGGCGGAGCTCGGCCCGGCCGCCCTCCGCCGAGGTCCGCAGGAGCGTGCCTATGTCCTCGGGGTGGACCAGGTCGGAGAACGAGTAGCGGCGCATCGCGGAGGCGGGCCGGCCCAGCAGCCGGCACAGGGCGTCGTTGGTGCGCAGGATCCGGCCGTGCTGGTCGCCGCCCATCTCGGCGATGGCCATGCCGGAGGGGGCGTACTCGAAGGCCTGCCGGAAGCTCTCCTCGCTGGCCCGCAGCGCCTGCTGCTCGCGCTCCAGCCGGACCAGGGCGCGCTGCATGTTGGCGCGCAGCCGGGCGTTGCTGATCGCGATGGCGGCCTGGAAGGCGTACATCTGGAGCGCCTCGCGGCCCCACGCGCCGGGGCGGCGACCGTTGCGCGGCCGGTCCACGGACAGCACGCCGATCAGCTCGCCGCACGTCCCGCTGCCCTTCGGAGCGGGCGCGTACATGGGCGCGAAGAGCCGGTCGGCCGGGTGCCACTCGTCCTCGAAGCGGGGGGCCGGGCCGTCGGTGTACCACTGCGGGACGTCGTCGTCGTCGAGGACCCAGCCCTCGGTGTGCGGTATGAACACCAGGTCGCCCCAGTGCTCGCCCATGTTCAGGCGGCGGTCCCAGGACTCGCGCGAACCGACGCGGCCGGTGATGAGGGCCTCGGCGGCGGGGTTCCCGGCGAAGGCGGCGACGACGAGATCGCCGTCCGGCCGGACGAGGTTCACGCACGCCAGCTCGTACCCGAGGGCGGCGACGACGCCCTCCGCGACGGTCTGCAGTGTGTCCGCCAGGCTGCGGGCCGTGTTCATGTCGGCCATGACCTGGTGCAGTTGCCGCAGGGACGCAAGACGGACGTACGGCTCCGACTCGGTCTCCATGCTCGCCCTCCCCCCGAGTACCTCGCAGCGAATCAAGAATCAAGGGTTCTCATCGGCGTATCGTCCTGGCAGCTTCCCCGCCACTGAATCACAGCGCGCTGCCCACTCGGTACACAGGGTCAACAATTCATGCCCCTTGTGACTCAAGTCACAGGCAAAGCTGAACAACTGAGTGGAGTTTCTGCGTTTTCCCGGTGCGTGCAGTGAGCGCTTTTTGTGGCGTTCCGCACACCTTCGCGAGCGGGTCGGTCGAGGGTCCTAGGACCGTGATCCGCCCGTATCGGCCGGGAGCCCGATGCGGCGCGGGCGGGACGGAGATTAGCGTTGCCGGTGTGCCGAACACTCCCGCCGCCACGTCCCCGATCATTCCGTCGCCCGCCTCCGGGCATGCTGAGGGGGTGAGCAACGACGAGTTCCGCGCCGCCATGTCCCGGCTGGCCTCGGGCGTGGTCCTGGTGACCGCGCGGGAGGCGCCGCTCGACCCGGACGACCCCGGCGCGCCGAGCGGCGAGGACGTGGGCATGACGGCCACGGCCTTCATGTCGGTGTCCCTGGACCCGCCTCTGGTGCTGGTGAGCCTGCGCGAGGGCTCCCGCATGGACGAGCTGCTCGACGAGCAGGACCTGTGGGCGGTCTCGGTGCTGTCGGAGAGCCAGCGGCACATAGCGGGCCGCTTCGCCATGAAGGGCCGGGTCAGCGACCGTCTGCTCTTCGCCGACATCCCGTACACCCGGGGCGAGTACACCGACGCCCCTCTCGTGGGCGGCGCCCTGGCCGTCCTGGAGTGCCGCACCGAGCAGCGGGTGCCGGCCGGCGACCACACGCTGGTGATCGGCCGCGTCCTGACGGCCCGGGTGCCGAGCGCGGACGGCGGTCCGCTGACGTACTTCCGGGGCCGATACCGCCACTTGGCCTGAAGAAACCGTTCGCCGGGGGGCGGACCGCCTGCCTAGGGTGCGCGCATGACGACGACCGGCCCGCGCCTCGAAGAGATCACTCCCGCGAACCTCGACGCCGCCCTCGGCATCCGCGTCCGCCCCGACCAGGAGCATGCGGTCGCCCCGGTCGTGAAGTCACTCGCCGAGGCCTACGTCCATCCCGGCGTCGCCTGGCCCCGCCTGATCGTCGACGGCGACCGCCCGGTCGGCTTCCTCATGGCCTGCCTCGACATCGACTGGTACGAGGACGGCAGCGTGCTCCGCTCGGGCCTGTGGCGGCTGAACATCGCGGCCGGGGAGCAGGGCAAGGGGTACGGCCGGTTCGCCGTCGAGTCGGTCGCCGAGGAGCTGCGCCGGCGCGGGGCCAAGGAGTTCTACGTCTGCTGGGAACCCGGCCCCGACGGCCCCGAGCGCTTCTACCTGGGACTCGGCTTCCGCCCGAACGGGGAGACGAGCGGCGGCGAGACGGTGGGCGTACTGGCGCTGGCCTGAGTCGCCTGCCGGGGCGTCAGCCCCAGTCCCGCGCGGAACGCCCCCGCTTGGTCTCCGAGCGCTGTTTCTTCTCCCGCAGGCGGCGTTCGTTGATGCCGCGCGGGATGCGGGTCGGCTTGCGGGGCTTGGGCGGGGGCGCGGTGGCCTCGGCCAGGAGCGCGGCGAGCCGTACGGCGGCGGCCTCGCGGTTGCGCCACTGGGAGCGGTGCTCCGAGGACCGTACGGTGACGACCCCGTCGACCAGGCGCCCGGCCAGCCGCTCCAGTGCCCGCCGCTTCCACACTTCGGGCAGGGCTTCCGTCCTCGCCAGGTCGAAGCTCAGCTCGACCTTCGAGTCACTGGTGTTGACGTGCTGCCCGCCCGGCCCCGACGACCGCGAGAAACGCCACATGAGCTCGGCCTCGGGCAGGGAGACGGAGCCGCGGATGACGTGGGGACCAGACATGCCGTACATGTTCCCGCCCCTGTCCGGTCCACGTCACCCGAATATCGGAGGTGAAGAAAGCAAAGGGAGCAGGAACCTCTCGCACGTCTCCCGACGTTCAGAGGGTTAGCTGTAGCTTCTTGCCGTACGTATTCGAGGGAAGGGACTCCCAACAATGGCTGTAAGCCTGTCCAAGGGTGGCAACGTCTCGCTCACCAAGGAGGCACCGGGCCTGACCGCCGTCACCGTGGGCCTCGGCTGGGACGTCCGCACCACCACCGGCACGGACTTCGACCTCGACGCGTCCGCCATCGCGGTCAACAACCAGGGCAAGGTCTACTCCGACGCCCACTTCGTCTTCTTCAACAACAAGCAGACCCCGGACAACTCGATCGTCCACACCGGCGACAACCGCACGGGCGAGGGCGCCGGCGACGACGAGGCGATCAACGTCAACCTGGCGGCGCTCCCGGCCGACATCGACAAGATCGTCTTCCCGGTCTCGATCTACGACGCGGAGACCCGCTCGCAGAACTTCGGCCAGGTCCGCAACGCCTACATCCGCATCATCAACCAGGCCGGCGGCGCGGAGATCGCCCGCTACGACCTGTCGGAGGACGCGGCGACGGAGACGGCCATGGTCTTCGGCGAGCTCTACCGCAACGGCGCCGAGTGGAAGTTCCGCGCGGTCGGCCAGGGGTACGCCTCGGGCCTGGTCGGCATCGCCCAGGACTTCGGCGTGAACGTCTGACGGACACCCTCCGTCCACGTGGAAGCCCCCGGCCGCAGGAGCGGGCGGGGGCTTCGACGCCTCTTGGGCAGCGTGCCCGAGGGGCGCGGGACCGAATCGATCCGCGGCTCCGCCGCGTGGGCGCGACAAGCCACGAACGGCCCGCAGCCGCACACGTGGGCCAAGCCCCCACGGCCCCGATCAGGGCCGCTCCGGCTTCCCCTCCCCGTACAGCCAGTCCTCCCAGACCTGCTCGAAGTCCTCCCCCGGCGCCTGCTCCTCGACGTACGCAGTGAAGTCGGCCGTGTCCGCGTTCCCATGCCGGTACTCGTCCGCCCACCCCCGAAGAATCCTCCAGAACCTCTCGTCCCCGGCGACCTGCCGCACCTTCTGCAGCACCATCGCCCCCCGCCAGTACACCGGCGGTTCGGAAATCCGCGCGGCGTCCGGCGGTTCCGCGGGCGGGAACTCCCAGATCGCCTCGCCGGCCTCCTCGGTGTCGAAGGAGTCCCCGGAGTAGGCCGCGTCGAAGGTCTCCTGCGCGCTCGGGCCGCCGTGGTCCTCCTGCCACAGCCATTCCGCGTACGTCGCGAAACCCTCGTTGAGCCACATGTCCCGCCAGCTCTCGGGCGTGACGGAGTCGCCGTACCACTGGTGGGCGAGTTCGTGGACGAGGAGCGTGAGGCCGGGGGCGCCGGGGAAGACGGGGCGGGTCTGGGTCTCCAGTGCGTAGCCGACATCGGCGGCACGGTCCACGATCGCGCCGGTGGAGGAGAACGGGTACGGCCCGAACCTCCGCTCCGCCCAGCCCAGGACCTCGGGGATCCGCCCGAGCACCGGCCGGCTCGCCTCCGTCTCGGCCGGGTCGACGGCCGTGTACACGGGCAGGCCGTCCCCCGTCCTGGAGCGGCTGACGTCGAACCTGCCGATCGCGAGCGTGGCGAGGTAGCTCGCCATCGGCTCGGAGGTGCGCCAGCGGGAGGTCGTCCGGTCTCCGGCGGTCGTCTCGCTTCTCAACTCCCCGTTGGACACGGCCCGCAGCCCTCGCGGCACGGTCACCGTCAGGTCGTACGCCGCCTTGTCGGACGGGTGGTGGTTGCCGGGGAACCAGGTCATCGAACCGGTCGGCTCGCCGAGCGCGAGCACCCCGTCGGTGGTGCGCAGCCAGCCCTCCTCGGAGCCGTCGGGGTCGGTGACGGTCTCCGGGGTGCCGGAGTAGCGGACCGTCACGCGGAACGTCTCGTCCCGTCCGATGTCGTCACGCGGCCGGACGGTGAGTTCCTGCCCGGCCCGGTTCCAGCGGGCCGCCACGCCGCCGACGGTGACCGCCTCGACCTCCAGGCCGCGCAGGTCGAGGTTGAAGGCGGACAGGCTTTTCGTCGCCCGCACGGTGAGGGTGGCCGTGCCGGTGAGGTGCCGGGCGTCCGGGTCGTAGGCGAGGCGCAGTCCGTAGTGGCTGACGTCGTAGCCGCCGTTGCCGGCCTTCGGGAAGTACGGGTCCCGTACGCCGGAGCCGCCCGGGGTGCCGTGGACCCCGGCGCCGCACGCGGTGAGGGCGAGGGCGAGCGGGACGGCGGTCAGCGCCGGGGCAAGGCGTACAGATCGGGCCACGCTCGCGATCCTACGGTCGCATGACACCATCACCTCCGTGCTCGACATCGGCTACGCCCTCTCCAACCGCTTCCCCGACCCGCCCCAGACCGACTACCGCCGTGCGGACGTCCACGCCCTGCGGCACGACCTGTTCTGCGGTGACGTCTACCTGGCGGACACCGAGACGGACCGGGAGGTGTCCACAGCCTGGGGATGGGTGCCGGTGCTCGACTTCGCATGGGCGCTGTGCGACATCGTGGAGCGGATCGACCGGGACCCGGCGGGCTCCCGGGCGTCCCGGCCGCAGCGGGCGGAGCTGGACTTCACGGAGTCGACGGACCGGATGCTCTTCGAGCGCCGCTTCGGGTGGGTGGACATCGAGGCCGACTGGATGCCGGCCGAGGAGGCTCCCCTGACCTTCTCCCACACCGACCTGCGCCGCGAGGCCCGGGACTTCCTGCACGACCTGATCGCCGACCTCACCGACCTGCACGACGATCTGGCGGAGAACCCGGCGATCTGGACCCTCCAGGCGCGCTTTCCCAGGGTCCCCTGACGTCCTGGGGCGCCGCCCCGCTCTCAGTCCTGCACCCTGATCCCCCACTCCACCGCCAGCACCGGCGCCAGATCCAGCAGTTGCGCCGTACTGATCACCGCCCCCGAGAGCCGGTCAAGCCCTCTGCTGATCTCCAGTGACGCGGCCCCGCGCAGGTCGACGTCGGTGAGGGTCGCCGCGTGCAGGTCGGCGCCCTTCAGCGCGCAGTCCACGAACTCCACCCGCTCCAGCCGGGCTCCCCCGAAGTCCGGCTCGACCAGCACACAGCCCTCGAAGACGACGTCCCTGAGCCGGGCCGTGCGCAGGTTCAGATAATCGATCTTGCCGCCGCGGATCAGCACCCGCTCCAGCACCGCCCCGTGCAACTGCGGCCCACCGAGGCGGGCGTCGGTCAGCTCCACGTCCCGCAGGGTCGCCTCGGCGAGGTCGGTGCCGACGCCCCGGACACCCGTCAGCGCCGAGTCCAGGACCCGGGCATGCCGCAGCCGCGTCTCGTCCAGCGCGCAGCCCGTCAACGCGCAGTCCATGAAACGGGCGCCCGAGCCGTCCTGCCCCCCGAGGTCCACGTCCCGGAAGTCCTGCCCGTCGTAGTCCCCGTCCGGCTCCAGCCCGCCGCCCCCGTACGGCTCCAGCACGGGCAGCCGCACCTCCGGTCGCCGCGCGCCCTTCACACCCGTACCGCCCGCCGCTCTCCTCGCCATGCCGCCCATGCTGCACCCCACCCCTGACAACCCGGCCTGACCTGCACATATCCAGGCCGTGTCACATCTCGGACCGCTGAGGAGTCATATACACAGAAGGCGATCCCGACCCGAGGGAGATCCACGACCATGCACCGCATCACCGTCATCGGCGGCGGCTTCGCCGGACTGACCGCCGCCATCACGGCCGCCGAGGCAGGCGCCGAGGTCACCGTCCACGAAGCCCACCACACCCTCGGCGGCCGGGCCCGCACCACCGAGGGCCGGTACCGCACGAACGAGGGCCCGCACGCCCTCTACAACGGCGGCCCGCACTGGACCTGGCTCAAGCAGCGCGACCTCATCGGCCCGCTCGCCCCGATCCCACCCCTGGAGGCCGCCCGGCTCCGGCTGCGGCACCACGGCGTGCTGCGCCGCACCCCGCCCTTCCCGATGCTGAAGCTCCTGCGCCGGACCCACAGGCAGGCCCCCGTGGACGTCGACTTCCTGACCTGGGCGACCGGCATCGCGGGCGAGGAGGGCGCCCGGGCCGCCGCCCACTATGCCGCCGTCGCCCTCTTCCACCACGACCCCGGCTCCCTGTCGGCCGCGTTCGTGCAGGAGCGCCTGCGCCGCGCCACCAAGCTGCCGCCCGAGGCGCACTACCCGCGCGGCGGCTGGTCCGGCCTCATCGACCGGATGGCCGCCCACGCCCGGAACCTGGGCGTCCGGATCGAGACCCTGTCCCGTGTCGACACGCTCCCCACCGGCACGCAGGTCGTCGTCGCCACCTCCCTGGACGCCGCCCGGCGCCTGCTCCAGGACCCCTCGCTGAGCTGGCCGAGCGGCCGCACCGTCCTCGTCGACCTCGCCGTACGCACCCGGCGCGGGGACGCGTTCGTGGTCTCCGACCTCGACGCACCCGGCTGGCTCGAACGGTTCACCGCCCAGGACCGCAGCCTCGCCCCGGCCGGCGAGCAGCTCATCCAGGGGCAGATCCCCATCGCCCCCCGGGAGTCGAAGGCCGACGGCACCGCCCGAGCCGAGCAACTGCTCGACCTGGGGTTCCCGGGCTGGCGTGAGCGCGTGACCTGGCGGCGCGAGGCCGTCGCGAACGGCCGTACCGGCGCGGTCGACCCGCCCGGCACCAGCTGGCGCGACCGGCCCGCCGTGGACCGGGGCGACGGTGTCTACCTCGCCGGCGACCAGGTCGCGGCCCCCGGTGTGCTGTCGGAGGTCTCCTTCAACAGCGCCCTGACGGCGGTGTCCCTGGCCCTCGGCCGACCGCAGCTTGACCTCAAGCATGCTTGAGGTCGGAGGCTTGGCGCATCAGCCGAACCGGCTGCCGAACCGACTGGGGCACACCAGTCGAACCCGTGAGGAGTTCCCATGCGCGCCATCCGCCTGCACGCCTTCGGCCCGGCCGAGAACCTCACCTACGAGCAGGTCGAGGACCCCCGGCCCGGCCCCGGCCAGGTCCGGATCACCGTACGGGCCGCGGGCGTCCACCTCCTGGACACCGCCCTGCGCGAGGGCGTACAGGGACCGGCGCCCGAGCCGACGCCGCTGCCCACGATCCCCGGCCGCGAGGTCGCCGGAGTCGTCGAGGCCGCGGGCGACGGCGTCGCGGACCGGTGGCTCGGCAAGCGGGTCGTCGCCCACCTCGGCTTCGTCCCCGGCGGCTACGCCGAACTGGCCGTCACCGACGCGGAGCGGCTGCACGAGATCCCGGAGAACCTGGACTTCGCCGAGGCCGTCGCCATGATCGGCACCGGCCGAACCACGATGGGGATCCTCCAGTTCACCGACCTCGGCCCCGACTCCGTGGTCGTCGTCCCGGCCGCCGCCGGAGGCATCGGCACCCTGCTCGTGCAGTACGCCAAGAATGCCGGCGCGACCGTGGTCGGCCTCGCGGGAGGGCCGGAGAAGGTCGCCCGCGTACAGGCGAACGGCGCCGATCTCGCCGTCGACTACAAGGACCCGGCCTGGCCCGCGAAGGTCAGCGCCCACCTCGGCGGCCGGAGGGCGACGGTGGTCTTCGACGGCGTCGGCGGCGACGTGGCCCGCGAAGCCGTCGCCCTCCTCGCACCCGGCGGCAAGCACATCGTCTTCGGCTGGTCCGCCGAGGGCATCCACGCCGGCGAGCCCTACCTCGTCGAAGGCCTCTCCGAGCAGGTCCTCGGCCCGCTCATGCTCCAGAAGGCAGGAGGCCCCAACCCCGTACGCACCCTGGAACTGCGCGCCCTGACCGAGGCCGCCGCCGGCCGCCTCACCCCGGCCGTACAGCGCTTCCCGCTCCGCGAGGCCGCGGCGGCGCACCGGGCGCTGGAGACCCGGGGGACGACGGGGAAGGTCGTCCTGGAGCCCTGAAAACCCCGTGCCCCGCCCGGCACACCCCGGCTACCGTGCCGAGAGTGATCGACATCCCGCGGGAACTGGCTGCATCACAGGAGAAGTACAACGGCGAGGCGGGCCGGGCCTTCATCGCCGGCCTGCCCGACCTGACGGCCGGCTTCCTCGACCGCTGGGAGTTGAGGCCCGACGGCCCGCCCATGCACGGCGTCTCCGCCCTGGTCCTCCCGGTGCTCCGCGCCGACCGCACCCCCGCGGTCCTCAAACTCCAGATCCTCGACGAGGAGAGCGAAGGCGAACCCGTCGCCCTGCGGGCCTGGGGCGGCGACGGAGCCGTCCGTCTCCTCGACCACGACGAGCCCACCGGCACCATGCTGCTGGAACGCCTCGACGAGACCCGCATGCTGTCCCGGGAACCGGACCCCCACCGGGCCGTCGTCACCATCGCGGAACTCCTCGCCCACCTCACCTCCTTCTCCGCCCCGCCCGGCCTGCGCCAGCTCGGCGACATCGCCCGGGAGATGCTCGGCAAGACCTCGTGGGCACTCGACCGGATCCCCGACCCCGAGGCCCGCCGCCTCGTCGCCGACTGCGCCGCCGCCGTCCGCGAAGTCGCCGACGAGCCCGGCGACCGCCTCCTCCACTGGGACCTCCACGACGAGAACGTCCTGGCCTCCGACCGCGCCCCCTGGCTCGCGATCGACCCCAAGCCCCTCGCCGGCGACCCCGGCTTCGAACTGTGGCCGGCCATCGACAACCGCTACGACCCCGACGACATCCTCTGGCGCTTCGACGCCATGACCGACGTCCTCGCCCTGGACCGCCCCCGCGCCCGGGCCTGGACCCTCGGCCGCCTCCTCCAGAACGCCCTGTGGGACATCGAGGACGGCCGCCCCCTGGACGACGACCAACTCGAGATCGCCCGCCGCCTGCGCGGCCACGGCGGCTGAACTGACCACCCCCTCCTCGCCAGGCGCTATGGGGCCGTGCGGGGTGACGATGGAAGGGAACCGATTCTGGCTCCTCCCGGAAGGGTGAGGCGGTATGACGTCCTCCTCCGATTTCCCATCGAGCACCGGCACCGGGCCCAGGTACGGCGCTGAGCCGCGAGACACCTCCCTCGGCGGAGGCCTGGCGCCGCTGGCGAACATGAGCTGGCAGATCCTTCTCACCACGGGCCTGGCTTCCATCGCCCTCGGCGTCGTGGTCCTCGCCTGGCCCGAGGAGACGCTCCGGGTCGTCGGCATACTCTTCGGCGTCTACCTGCTGGTCATCGGTGTCTTCCAACTGGCCGCCGCCTTCGGCACGCACGTCCCCGGGCACCTTCGGGCGCTGCACTTCCTCGCGGGTGCGCTCTCCGTCCTGCTCGGTCTCATCTGCTTCCGCGGCACGCTGCAGTCGATCCTGCTGCTCGCCCTGTGGATCGGCTTCAGCTGGCTGCTGCGCGGCACCGCGGTGACGGCCACGGCGGCATCCACCCCGGACACGCCGGCCCGAGGCTGGATGCTGTTCACCGGCATCATCGGCATGCTCGCGGGCATCGTGCTGATCGTCGCGCCGTTCGCCTCGATCGGCGCGCTCACCCTGACAGCGGGGATCATGGCCATCGTCCTCGGCGTGATCGAGGTGTTCCACGCCATCAGGATGCGCGTCGACGTCGGCCGTCTCTCGCCGGGTACCTCAGCCCACCGGCGGCGGCCCCTGTTCCGCTCCCAGCCGCATCCCCAGCACTGACCACGGTGATGGCCGGCGCTCGGACGCGTGCCCGGGTGGTGATCGTGACGAATCCGCACTCGGGCGGCGGCAAGACAGCTCGCTACGGCCTGGTGCAGCGGGCCGAGGAGATGGGAGCGCAGGTCTGGACGACCAGTGCGGAGGGGGACGCGGCGTCCCTGGCGAAGAACGCCGTTGAGCAGGGAGCGCAGGTGCTGGGGGTCGTCGGCGGCGACGGCACCGTGTCGGCGGTCGCCGCGGAGGCCGCCGACACGGGCCGGTCACTGGTCGTCGTCCCGGCGGGCACACGCAACCACTTCGCCCGGGACCTGGGCCTCGACCTGAGCGATCCGGGGCGGGCGCTGAACGCCCTGGTCGACGGTGAGCCCGCACGGGTGGACCTGGGGGTGGTCGGCCCGCACGTCTTCGTCAACAACGTCTCTTTCGGCATCTACGCCGACGCCCTGCTGGAGCCCGGCTACCGGCAGGACAAGCCGCGCGCCTTCGCCGCGGTGGCGCCCGGCTACGTCAAGGGCGAGCAGTGGGTCCGGGCCCGTGTGGACACCCCTTGGGGGACCGTCGAGTTCCCGCAAGTGGTGCTGATCTCCAACAACCCGTACCACCTGACCACACCACGCTGGCTGGGGCGTCGTTTCTCCCTCACCACCGGACAGCTCGGCGCCATCGTCCTCAAGCGCCCGGCGCACGCGCCTCCGGACCTCCTGAGGCACCTGAGGGGCGAACTGCGACAGCACGAGCACGGTCCCGGCGCGGCGGGTGAAGGGCCCCTCATCTGGTCGGCTCCCGGCATCACACTCAGCGGCGACGCGCACCATCTGGACGCGGGCATCGACGGCGAAGCGGTGCGGCTTCCTCTCCCGGTACGGTGCGGAATCCTGCCGGGCGCCCTGCGTGTGCTGCTGCCGAAGGACCGGCCAGGCATCCCGCCCGTGCCCGCCGTGCGCCCCGGGGCGCGAAGGCCCGGACCCAAGGCTCGTCGAACGAAAAACCCCAGTTCAGAGCGCATCTGACCTGGGGTTCCGGCAGAGCCCCCTGTCGGATTCGAACCGACGACCTACGCATTACAAGTGCGTTGCTCTGGCCAGCTGAGCTAAGGAGGCACCGCGCACTACGAAGCCGTACGCGAAGGCTGCACCACTGTACACAGAGCCCGTTACCGGGAGCCACGAAGTTCCGCTCGGCCCGGCCTCACTCCACCTCGTACTCGAAGCGGTAGGCCACCGCCGCCTCCCCGTGACGGGCGGTGAACCCGCCCTTGCCCCGCAGTCCCGTCAGGTCCCCGCTCCCGGAACCCTCCACGACCACGAACGTGCAGTGCACCGTTCCGTCCTCCTCGAACCAGCCCCGCTCCTCGACGGCGAAGCTGCCCTCCCGCCCGTCCAGTCGGCCGGTGATCAGCTCCATGCCGGTGAAAGAGCCGGTCTTCGCGGTGACGTAGACGATGGAGTACTCGCAGATCGTCCCGGCCGCCTCGATGCCGCCGCTGAAGGTGTTGCGGACGGAGGCGTGAGCGAGGCGGGGGTTCGCGTCCTCGCCGGGTCCGATCACCTTTTCCTGCCAGTCGGCGAAGGTGAAGTGACCGGTCGTCGTGGTCGTCGTGGTCGTCGTGGTGGTGGTCTGGGGTACGGGCATGGCTGGGTCCTCCCGGTTCAGGGGGCGCGGTACGGGCCCCTCGGCCTGGTGAGATCACCTTCGCCGCCGTACCTGACATCCCCTGTCAGGTACGGCGGCGAGAGCCCGACAATGGCCCCCATGCGCGCCGACCGGCTCCTCTCCCTGATCCTGCTGCTGCAGAACCGCGGGCGTATGACCGCGTCCGAGCTGGCCACGGAGCTGGAGGTGTCGGTGCGGACGGTCTACCGGGACGTCGAGGCACTCGGCGCGGCCGGCGTGCCGGTGTGTGCCGACCGTGGTCCGGAGGGCGGCTACCGGCTGATGGACGGGTACCGGACGCGGCTGACCGGGCTGACCGACACCGAGGCCGGTTCGCTGTTCCTCGCCGGGATGCCCGGCCCGGCGCGGGACCTCGGGCTGGGGGCGGCGCTGGCGAGCGCCCAGCTGAAAGTGCAGGCGGCCCTGCCCGCGGAGCTCGCCGGGCAGGCGCGGCGAGTTCAGGAGCGGTTCCACCTGGACGCGCCGGCCTGGTTCCGTGAGGCCGATCCGGTGCCCTGCCTGGAGGCGGTCGCGGCGGCCGTGTGGGAACAGCGGGTGCTGCGGGTGCACTACCGGCGGTGGCGGGGCGAGGTGCGCCGGGAGGTGCGGCCGCTGGGGCTCGTCCTGAAGGGCGGCATCTGGTACCTCGTGGGCCTGGCCGACGAGACCGTTCGCACGTACCGGGTGTCGCGCCTGCTGGCTGTGGAGGGAACGGGGGAGGTCTTCGACCGCCCGGCCGGGTTCGATCTGGCCGCCCACTGGGAGGAGTCCTCCCGGCGTCTGGAAGTCGCCCTGCGGCAGGGCGTCGCGCGGTTGCGGATCTCCCCGCGGGCGCAGCGGCTGCTGCCGATGCACTTCGGGGCGGCGGGCGCACAGGCCCTGCGCGAGGCGGGCGCGCCGGACGAGGACGGCTGGGTGGAGGTGGAGCTGACCGTGGAGGGGGAGGCCGTGGCGGTCGGTGACCTGCTCCGGCTGGGGGCGGAGGCGGAGGTGCTCGGGCCTCCTGACCTGCGGCGGGCCGTCGTGGCGGCGGTGGCGGCGCTGGCGGGCCGCTACCAGGGACTCGAAAATTTCCGCGAAGTTCACAGTGCCGGAGGTACTGACAGACCAGGTGAACGCCAGGTACCGTCCTGAGCCAGTTCACACGTGTGGACTACACCACAACGGAAAACCGTCGTGGCACCGCCTTCCTACTCGGATCGTCCGGCACGTTCCTGCCGGTAGAAGGGGTTCACTCATCATGGCCACTGTCTCGTTCGACAAGGCGACCCGGGTCTACCCGGGCTCCGAGAAGCCCGCTGTTGACGCGCTCGACATCGACATCGAGGACGGCGAGTTCCTCGTTCTCGTCGGCCCGTCCGGCTGCGGCAAGTCCACCTCGCTCCGCATGCTCGCGGGGCTCGAGGACGTCAACGCCGGCGCCATCCGCATCGGCGACCGCGACGTCACCCACCTGCCGCCGAAGGACCGGGACATCGCCATGGTGTTCCAGAACTACGCGCTCTACCCGCACATGACCGTCGCCGACAACATGGGCTTCGCGCTCAAGATCGCCGGCGTCAACAAGGCGGAGATCCGGCAGAAGGTCGAGGAGGCCGCGAAGATCCTCGACCTCACCGAGTACCTGGACCGCAAGCCGAAGGCGCTCTCCGGCGGTCAGCGCCAGCGCGTCGCCATGGGCCGCGCCATCGTGCGTGAGCCGCAGGTGTTCCTCATGGACGAGCCGCTGTCCAACCTGGACGCCAAGCTCCGTGTGTCCACCCGTACGCAGATCGCCTCGCTGCAGCGCCGCCTGGGCATCACCACCGTCTACGTCACCCACGACCAGGTCGAGGCCATGACGATGGGCGACCGCGTGGCGGTTCTCAAGGACGGTCTGCTCCAGCAGATCGACACCCCGCGCAACATGTACGACAAGCCCGCCAACCTCTTCGTGGCCGGCTTCATCGGCTCCCCGGCGATGAACCTCGTCGATGTGCCGGTGACCGACGGCGGTGTGAAGTTCGGCAAGTCGGTCGTGCCGGTGCAGCGTGACGCCATCGCCGCCACCACCGACAAGACGGTCACCGTCGGTGTCCGCCCCGAGCACTTCGACGTGGCCGGTCCCGACGCCGAGCTGGGCCTGGCGGTCACCGTGAACGTGGTCGAGGAGCTGGGCGCCGACGCCTACGTCTACGGCACGGCGAAGGTCGGCGACGAGTCCAAGGACCTCGTGGTGCGCGTCAGCGGCCGTGACGTCCCGGAGAAGGGCAGCCAGCTGCACATCGTGCCCCGCTCCGGCGAGACCCACGTGTTCTCGACGTCGACCGGCGAGCGCCTGTCCGACTGAGCACGGTTCACCCAAGCTGACGAAGAGGGCCCCGCGGAGCGCTGCGGGGCCCTTCTCGTTGTCGCCGAATACCCCGGCAGACCAGACATTTCGAGCACTGTGCGTCAACGCCTTACCCAAAAAGAGGTGCTTTCTCATCCCCCGAACCGGTGACTAAATGTCTACAAACCATCACTGGGCGCTACCCTCACACGCGTGAAGCACTCCAACACCCAACAGACGCGACGCGGCCGGGGCCCCGCCCGCCGGATCGGCCGCACCCTCGCTTTCGTCCTGCCCGTCGTCCTGGTGCTCTCCGGGACCCTCGCGGTCACCCGAGTCAACTGGTCGGGCAGCCCCTCCGACCCGGTGCTGACCGCCGCGGACACCACCGCGTCCACCGGCACCCCGCGAGCCGTCAAGCGCGCCCCGCAGGACGTCCTGCGGGACAAGCTGCTGACCGAGCTCCAGGAGGAGAACCCGGGCGTCGCCCTCACGCACCTCCAGGAGGCCGTCAACGGCCGCCCGTCCCTCGCGAAGCACTGCACCTCCATCGCCCGCGCCCTCGGCCAGGCCGCCGTCCGGGTCTACGGTCCGACGCGCGCCCAGTCCTACGCCCGCCCGGTGTGCGACACCGCCTTCGCCAAGGGCGTCGCGGCGGCGCACAACTGAGCGCCCGCGCGCGACTGAGCGCCCGCGCAGAGCTGAGCGCACGCCCGACGCTGAACGCCCGGGCGGGACGCCCCATACAGTTCGGTCTCATGAGCGATCCGAGCGCCGCGTCCCGCCCTGTGCAAGCCGTGGTACTGGCCGGTGGCCAGGGCTCCCGGCTGCGTCCGTACACCGACGACCGGCCCAAGCCGATGGTCGAGATCCCCGGGACGGGGACTCCGATCATCGGCCATCAGTTGTCCTGGCTCGCCGAGGAAGGCGTGACGGACGTGGTGGTCTCCTGCGGCCATCTCGCCGAGGTGCTCCAGAAGTGGCTGGAGACGGCCGATCTGCCCGTCTCCGTCACCACCGTCGTGGAGTCCGAGCCCCTCGGCCGCGGCGGCGGCCTGAAGTACGCCGCCACCCATCTGCCCCACCCGGACCAGCCCTGGTACGCGACGAACGGTGACATCTGGACCCGGTTCTCGCTGCGCGACATGGCGGACTTCCACACCGAGCGGGACGCGATCGCGACGGTGGCGCTGGCGCGGCCGCGGCTGCCGTGGGGGGCGGTGAAGACCGACGGGTTCGGTCACATCACCGACTTCATCGAGGCACCGCCGTCGACGTTCGAGATCAACGCGGGTGTCTATGTGTTCTCCCCCGAGTTCACGGGGTTGCTGCCGGACCGGGGGGACCACGAGCGCACGACGTTTCCCCGGCTGGCCCGGGAACAGCGGCTGGCGGGGTTCACCATTCCGCAGGGGTCGTACTGGCGGGCCATCGACACGGCGAAGGATCTGACGGAGGCCGCCAAGGAACTGGCGGCGTCAGGGCGCTGAGAGCCCGGGGGCTTTTGGCCTTCGTGCGGGCGGGTGATGTGTGGTTTGTCGCGCCCGCGCGGCGGGGCCGCATAGCGAAACAGCCCCGCGCCCCTGAGAAGGCGCTTCCGGGACCTCTGGCAGAGGGGCCCCGCACCTCGAAGGTGCGGGGCCCTTTGGCGCTCGGGTCGCTCGGGTCGGTCGGCTAGCCCAGGAGGCCGCCCACCAGGCCCGGGCGTCCGGAGTCGGAGGAGTCGTCGCCCGTGCCGCCGGTCGAGCCCGTGCCGCCCGTCGCCGGGCCGCCGGAGGTGGGGCCGGACGTGGTGCTCGGGGCCTGGCGGGCCGGGGAGGACCGCCGGGGCGGGGTCTGGCCCGTGCTGCCCTGGGTCTGGCTGGGGCCGCCGCCGGTGACGGTGCCGGCGTCCTGGGTGGCGCCCGGCTGGGACGTGGTGCCCGCGCTGGGGCCGGCCGAGCCGGCCGTGGCGCCCTGGGTGGGCGAGGAGGAGACCGACGGGGTGCGCTTGTCCTTGCGCCTGTCGGGCTTCTCCGGGAGCGGCGAGCCGGGCAGTTCGTTGCGCGGGGCCTCGCCGGGTCCGGGGACGACGACCCGGTCGGCATCGCGGACGGCGCCGCCGAGGAGCGAGCCGACGAGCAGTGTGAGGCCGGTGGCGACGGCGGTGACGAGGGCGCCCCGGCGCAGTACGTAGCGGCGCAGGTCCCGGATGTGGGCACGGGGTCCGAGGCGGCGCCAGGCCCGGCCGGCCAGACGGCCGTCGACGGAGTAGACGGGGGCGCCGGCGATGATCAGCGGGGACCAGGCGGCGAGGTAGATGATGTCGGGGGTCTCGTAGGCGGGGACGCTCTTCCAGCTGACGGTGACCAGCAGTGCGGCGGAGAGCAGGGCACCGAAGGCGGCGGCGACGCGCTGCCAGCAGCCGAGGACCGTCAGGACACCGACGATGACCTGCGCGAAGGCGATCACGAGACCGGAGCCGATCGGGTGCTCGAGCGCGAACTGCCGCAGGGGCTCGGCGACTTCCCAGGGGTGCAGGGTGTTGAGCCACTTGACCATGGAGCCGCGCTCGCCGCCGTCGAAGTAGACGGGGTCGCACAGCTTGCCCATGCCGGCGTAGACGGAGATGCAGCCGAGGAAGACCCGCAGCGGGAGCAGGACGACGCCGAGGTTCATCCGGCGGCCCGGGTAGTAGGCGTGCCGGGCCGGGTCGTCGCCGTGGCGCCTGGCGAGTCGGCCCATCTCGCCCGCCGCGTCGGCGAGTTCGTCGAACTCCTCCTCCGCGTAGGCGGGTTCGTCGTAGGCGCTGTCGACGGTGCGCATGGGGGGCAGCAACCGGGTGTCGGCGGCGGCCTGTTCGTGGGTGCGCTGGCGGCCGACGACGGGGGTCTCGACGGTCTGGGCCAGGTCGTCCTCGTAGCCGCCGCTCTGGTATCCCGGGCCGCCGTACCCGTCTTGGTCGTACCCGGTGCCGTAGCCGGCGTCCTGCGGCGCGGTGCCCACGCGGGAGATGACCTGGGTGGCTCCCGCGTCGGGGGTGGCCTCGTCGGGGTGGCGGACGCTCTCGTGCCGCACGGCTTGGAGAAGCCGGTGGGCGCCGGTGTCGTCGGGCGCGGATCTGCCGCTCCAGATGACGGGACGGCGGCGTGCGGCGGCTCCGTCCGCCACACCCCCGGCGGTGGCGGCGGGGATGCGGGCGGTGGCCTCGGTGGCGGTCAGGTGCCGTGCGACCCGTGGGGACTGGACGCGACGCGTCGAGCCGCCCAACTGCACGCGGAAACTCGCGTGGTTGACGATGACCTGCGCCGGGTCGCTCGGCACCTTCACCATGCTCAGCGCGGGAGCGTCGTCGAGTCCCGACGAGCGGTCCCCCGTGGGTGTGCGGGGTGTTCTGGTGTCCACACTCATCTAACCGAGTGACGTCGGGATAGGACACTGCTTTGACCCGCCGGAAGTGTCCGGACCCCGTCAAGCTTGCCCTTGTCGCCCCGACGTCCCCGGAATTAGCCCGTAAGGGTGAGGTCGCGGACGCCTGTTCAGCCGCGCCGGCGGGCCGCCTCGTACAGCACGATGCCCGCCGCCACACCGGCGTTGAGCGACTCGGCGCCGCCCGGCATCGGGATCCGCACCCGGAAGTCGCAGGTCTCCCCGACCAGCCGGGACAGCCCCTTGCCCTCGCTGCCGACGACGATGACGACCGGCCCGTCCAGGGCCTCCAGCTCACCGAGCTCGTGCTCGCCGTCCGCGGCCAGGCCGACGACCACGATGCCGGCCTTCTTGTAGGCCTCCAGGGCGCGGGTGAGGTTGGTGGCACGGGCGACCGGGGTGCGGGCCGCCGTACCGGCGGACGTCTTCCAGGCACCGGCCGTCATGCCCGCCGCACGGCGCTCGGGGACGACCACGCCGTGGCCGCCGAACGCGGAGACGGAGCGGACGACCGCGCCGAGGTTGCGCGGGTCGGTGACACCGTCGAGGGCGACGATCAGCGGGTCCTCACCGTCGTCGTAGGCGGCGGACGCCAGGTCCTCGGGGTGCGCGTACTCGTACGGCGGGACCTGGAGGACCAGGCCCTGGTGGTTGAGGCCGTTGGTCATGCGGTCCAGCTCGGGACGCGGCGCCTCCATGAGGTTGATGCCGCCGCGCTCGGCGGCGACCTGGAGGGCCTCGCGCACCCGCTCGTCGTTGTCGATGAACTGCTGGACGTAGAGGGTGGAGGCCGGGACGCCCTCGCGCAGCGCCTCGAGGACCGGGTTGCGTCCGACGACCAGTTCGGACGTGCCCCTGCCGCCGCGCCCGCGCGCCACGGGACGGCGCACGGCCTGCTTGGCCTTGGCGTTGGCGACGCGGTTCTTCTTGTGCCCCTTGCGCATCTCGGCGGGCGGGGTCGGACCCTTGCCTTCGAGTCCGCGGCGCCGCTTGCCGCCACTGCCGACCTGCGCGCCCTTCTTGCCGGACATGCGGCGGTTGTTTGCGGCCATGACCTACCTGTCTGTGTGAGCGTCGTACGTACGTCTATGCAGTGTGCCGCCCGGAGGCCCGGGCGGCACAATCGATCAGCTGTGGTCTTCGTCCCGGCGCCGGTCTCAGCGCGGGCCGAGGCTCCAGCGCGGGCCCTGCGGACTGTCCTCGATGACCAGACCGGACTGGCTCAGCTGGTCGCGGATGGCGTCCGCGGTGGTCCAGTCCTTGCGGGCCCGGGCGGCCTCGCGCTGGTCCAGGACCATGCGCACGAGCGTGTCGACCACGCCGTGCAGGTCGTCGCCGCGCTCGCTCTCCCCGGCCCAGTGCTCGTCGAGCGGGTCGAGCCCGAGAACCCCGAGCATGGCACGGACCTCGGCGAGCCGGGCCACCGCGGCTTCCTTGTCGTCGGCGGCCAGCGCGCTGTTGCCCTGCCGGACGGTGGTGTGCACCACGGCCAGCGCCTGCGGCACGCCCAGGTCGTCGTCCATGGCCTCGGCGAAGGCGAGCGGCACCTCGGGGGCGGGCTCGACGACGCCGGCCTTCTCGACCACGCGCTGCACGAAGCCCTCGATCCGCGCGAACGCCGACTCGGCCTCGCGCAGGGCCTCCTCGCTGTACTCGATCATCGAGCGGTAGTGCGGGGTGCCGAGGTAGTAGCGCAGCACGATGGGCCGCCAGCGCTTGACCATCTCACTGACCAGGACCGAGTTGCCGAGCGACTTCGACATCTTCTCGCCGCTCATGGTGACCCAGGCGTTGTGCACCCAGTACCGGGCGAAGTCGTCGCCGTAGGCCTTGGCCTGGGCGATCTCGTTCTCGTGGTGCGGGAAGACCAGATCCAGGCCGCCGCCGTGGATGTCGAAGGCGGTGCCCAGGTACTTGTGCGCCATCGCCGAGCACTCCAGGTGCCAGCCCGGGCGGCCGCGGCCCCACGGGGTCTCCCAGCTGGGCTCCCCCGGCTTGGCCGCCTTCCACATGGCGAAGTCGCGGGGGTCGCGCTTGCCGGTCTCGCCGGTGCCGGAGGGCTGCTGGAGGTTGTCCAGCTCCTGGTTGGACAGCTGGAGGTACTCCGGGAAGGAGCGCACGTCGAAGTAGACGTTGCCGTCGGCCTCGTAGGCGTGTCCGCGCTCGATGAGGCCGCGCATCATCTCGACCATCTCGGTCACGTGCCCGGTGGCACGCGGCTCGTAGGTGGGCGGCAGGCAACCGAGGGCGTGGTAGCCGTCGTTGAACGCGCGCTCGTTCTCGTAGCCGATGGCCCACCAGGGGCGGTCCTGGTCGGCCGACTTGGCGATGATCTTGTCGTCGATGTCCGTGACGTTCCGCACGAACGTGACGTCGTAGCCGCGGTACACGAACCAGCGGCGCAGGATGTCGAAGTTCAGGCCGGAGCGGATGTGCCCGATGTGCGGGGCCGCCTGCACGGTGGCGCCGCACAGGTAGATCGAGACACAGCCCGGGATGAGCGGGGTGAAGTCACGGATCTGCCGGGCGCTGGTGTCGTACAGGCGAATAGTCACGGGACCAGGGTAGTAGGCCGTGGGGGGTGTACGGGAACGTATCGGGTGCGGCGCCGCGTGAGCCGGTCGCGCCCACGCGGCCGAGCCGCATGTCAGGCACGGCCCCGCACCCCTTGAGGAGTCGGGCCGGTCACCGCGTCCTTACGACCAAGGCCGTCGCCACCGCCATGAGGCCCTCCTCGCGTCCGGGGAAGCCCAGGCCGTCCGTGGTCGCGCCCGACACGGAAACGGGTGCTCCCGCCGCCTCCGAAAGGATCTTCTGGGCCTCGTCCCGGCGTTTCCCGATCTTCGGGCGGGGACCCACCACCTGGACGGCGATGTTGCCGATCCGGAAGCCCGCCTCGCGGACGATCCGGGCCGCCTCCGTCAGCAGTGCGACTCCGGAGGCGCCCGACCACTCGGGCCGCCCCGTGCCGAAGTGCTGCCCGAGGTCACCCAGTCCGGCCGCCGAGAAGAGCGCGTTGCAGGCGGCGTGCGCGACGACGTCCGCGTCGGAGTGGCCGGCCAGGCCCGGGCCCTCGCCCTCCCACTTCAGGCCGGCGCACCACAGCTCGCGCCCCTCCTCGAAGGCGTGGATGTCGGTGCCGATGCCGACCTGGGGCAGCAGGGGCTCCTGCGGGGACGGGTCAGAAACCATCGTTGAGCCTCCTGCGGGCCAGGACCGCCTCGGCGAGGACCAGGTCCAGGGGGCGGGTGACCTTGAAGGCCTCCTCGTGGCCGGGGACGGCCACGACGGTGAGGCCGAGCTGCTCGACCATGCCGGCGTCGTCGGTGACGTCCCCGGTGACGGTCTCGTGCGCGCGCACCAGCGTCTCCCGGTCGAAGCCCTGCGGCGTCTGCACCGCCCGCAGCCGCGCACGCTCCGGCGTGGCGACGACCGGCTCGGGCTCGCCGGGCGCCCGGGCGGGCTCGACCTGCTTGACGGTGTCGGCGAGCGGCAGCGCCGGGACCACGGCGGGGGCGCCCTCGCGCACGGCCTCGATCACGGCGTCGACGGTGTCCACCGGCACCAGCGGCCGGGCCGCGTCGTGCACCAGCACGATGTCGTGGCCGGGCGGCAGCGCGTCCAGGCCGAGCTTCACGGACTCCTGGCGGCTCCGCCCGCCCGGTACGACGAGGAAGTCGGTCCGCTCGGGCAGCGCGTGCGTGTCGAGGAGCGACCTGACCTCGGCGGCGCCGTCCGGCGGGGCCACGACGACGACCAGGGAGACGGCGCGGGAGGCCGCCATGGCGCGGATCGCGTGGATGAGCATGGGGGTGCCGCCCAGCGCGCGGAGCGCCTTGGGGGCGCCCGGGCCGAGCCGTACACCACGGCCGGCGGCTGGGATCACCGCTGCCGTGCGGGCCGCCGCGGGGCCGGCCGGCGGCGAGGGGCGCGAATCGTCAGACATCGGTTCCTGTCAGGTTTGTGTGCTGGCCTGGCGTGGGTATGGCCTGGAGGAGTGCCGGGCGCGACGCGCTCGACCGGACCCTTCCGTGACGCTGGTCGAGCCGGCTGCCCGGGCCCGGCACGCCACGTACGCAAGTACCGGATCGTGAGTGATAACACATCCGGCATGGACGGTGTATTCGGCGTCCGAGTGCGAACATGCCGCAGCGCCCGGCGACAGGGAAATCGTCATCGGGCACCGCGGCATTTCGATGTGCAGAGGCGCGATCAGCGTTGATCAGCAGAGTGCTGGTTGATCAGCGGTGTTCTGAGCGACAGGTTTCGCCTCAGGAGGCGAGAACCTCGTCGAGCAGGGCCTCGGCCTTGTCCTCGTTGGTGTTCTCCGCGAGCGCGAGCTCGCTCACCAGAATCTGGCGGGCCTTGGCGAGCATGCGCTTCTCACCGGCGGAGAGTCCGCGCTCACGCTCACGACGCCACAGGTCACGCACCACTTCCGCGACCTTGATGACATCACCGGAGGCGAGCTTCTCCAGGTTTGCCTTGTATCGACGGGACCAGTTCGTGGGCTCCTCGGCGTACGGTGCGCGCAGCACCTCGAAGACCCGGTCCAGCCCGTCCTGACCGACCACATCACGCACGCCGACGAACTCCGCATTGTCCGCTGGCACACGCACCGTCAGGTCGCCCTGGGCGACCTTCAGCACCAAGTAGGTCTTGTCCACGCCTTTGATCTGGCGAGTTTCGATGGCCTCGATCAGCGCGGCCCCGTGATGGGGATAGACCACGGTGTCGCCAACCTTGAACGTCATGTGACAGGTACCCCTTCCGTGGCTATCCAGAGTAACACGGATACGGCGGCTTCTGAATGGCGTTTTCGCAGGTCAGGGCGCATCTCGGGGCTTGACAACTCCGACAGGAACGTGCTTCGGACAGGGAGTGGAAGAAGGTATTCGCAGGTCGGAGCGGCTCTCCGGGGTGGAAGAAACGCGTACGTTACACACATCCGGGGCCTCAGTCGAAGGGCGAAACATCCCGATATGTCTGGTTCCATGTGATCGACTTCCGCTACTCCGTTCGGCGGCCCCACCCGGGTTCCGGCCGAATCCGGAATTGATCACGAGGCGGCCGGACGGGTCCTCGGTGATCAATTCCCGGGTGGTCCGCGCATTCCTCCACGGAAATCCGCGCTGTCGTCCCTGCTTCTTATGTGAATGCCGGACGAGCACCCGCCAATGTGGAGTCGCCGTCACTTCTGACTCCGGCGGGACCCGTGGTGCCGGGGGGTCGGGTGCGGCGGTGCGGGGACGGCTCGGTAACCTGAGGCACGCTGACAGACACTTAGGGCGGCTTTATCGGCCGCTCCGCTCGAGTCAAGGAGTTGCCGCCGCCGTGAGCAGCAGCCTTCGACGCGGCGCCCTCGCCGCTGCGACCATCGCGTTCTCCATCGCCTCGCTCGCCGCGTGCGGTGCCGGCAACAACGCCCAGACCCTGGAGATCAAGCCGGACAACGCGGCCACGAGCGTCGGCGACATCAAGATCCAGAACGCGATCGTGATCACGCAGCCCGACCTCGAGTCGACCGGCCCGGCCGCGATCTCCGCCACCTTCTTCAACTCCGGCAGCACCGCCGAGACCCTGGAGTCCATCACGCTCCCGGGCACCGGCAAGAAGGCCGAGCTCAAGCCGGCCAAGGGCGGCAGCCTGAGCATTCCGGCCGGCGGTTCACTGATCCTCGGCGGCAAGGACAACGCCACGGCCACGCTGCCGAGCAGCCGTGAGGCGGTCCAGGACGGCAACGCCCAGAAGGTCACCTTCACCTTCAGCAAGACCGGTGACGTGAGCCTGCGGGCGTTCGTCGTCCCCGCCAAGCACTACTTCGAAGAGTGGGGCCCGACCGAGGTCCCGGCCGCGCCGGGCGCGTCCCCGTCCGGCTCCCCGGCCGAGGGCGCCTCGGAATCGCCGGCCGGGAGCCCCGCCGCCGGCGAGACGCCGGGCGGCCACGAGTCGCCGGCCACGCCGACCGACGCCGCGTCCGCGAGCGCGACGGGCGGCGCCGGTCACTGAGCCGTCGTAGAGCGCGAAGGGCGGGACCCCTCCTCCGAGGGGTCCCGCCCTTCGCGTTGCCGTCGTGCGGCGCGTCCTCCGGCCTCGCCCTACGGCGTCGGCCTACGGCTCGAACTTGTAGCCCAGGCCGCGCACCGTCACCAGGTAGCGCGGGGCGCCCGGGTCCGGCTCGATCTTGGCGCGCAGGCGCTTGACGTGGACGTCGAGGGTCTTGGTGTCACCGACGTAGTCGGCGCCCCAGACCCGGTCGATGAGCTGCATCCGGGTCAGCACCCGGCCGGCGTTGCGCAGCAGCATCTCCAGCAGGTCGAACTCCTTCAGCGGCAGGTCGATCTTGGTGCCGCCGACGGTGACCACGTGCCGGTCCACGTCCATCCGGACCGGGCCGGCCTCCAGCGCGGCCGGGGTCACCTCCTCCGGCTCGCCGCGGCGGCGCAGCACGGCCCGGATCCGGGCGACCAGCTCGCGCGAGGAGAACGGCTTGGTGACGTAGTCGTCGGCTCCTATCTCCAGCCCGACGACCTTGTCGATCTCACTGTCCTTGGCGGTCACCATGATGACGGGGACGTTGGAGCGGCCGCGCAGCTGGCGGCAGACCTCGGTGCCCGGCAGGCCGGGCAGCATCAGGTCGAGAAGGACGAGGTCGGCGCCGTTGCGCTCGAACTCGTCGAGTCCGTCGGGCCCGGTGGTCGCGACGGCGACCTCGAAGCCCTCCTTGCGGAGCATGTACGACAGGGCGTCGGAGAAGGACTCCTCGTCCTCGACGACGAGCACACGGGTCACGGAAGGACCTCCGGGGCGGGAAGCGTTTCGTACGCGTTCGATTCGGGGGATTGAGGGGTGGACCGCCCGGCCTCCTCGTCGAGGCCCGCGCTTCCTGCGCGTTCGTCCCGGGCGGGCTGCTGATGTGCGCGGTCGCGGGCCGCACCGGCCTCCGGCAGCCGCAGGGTGAAGGTGGAGCCCTGGCCTTCGGCGCTCCACACCGTGACCTCCCCGCCGTGCGAGGCGGCCACGTGCTTCACGATCGCCAGGCCCAGTCCCGTACCGCCCGTGGCACGGGAGCGGGCCGGGTCGACACGGTAGAAGCGCTCGAAGATGCGCTCCTTGTCCTTGTCGGAGATGCCGATGCCCTGGTCGGTGACGGCTATCTCGATGTGCTCGCCGCCGGCGGCGTTCACCCTGCGGGCCGCTATGCCGACGCGGGTGCGGGCGGGCGAGTAGTTGACGGCGTTCTCGACGAGGTTGCCGAGCGCGGCGGCGAGCTGGCCGCGGTTACCCCACACGTGCAGGTCGGCGGTGCCCCCCGCGGCCATGGTGATCTCTTTCGTGCCGGCCTGGTGCCGGCAGCGGTCGATGGCCTCGGCGACCAGTTCGTCGACGCGGACGGGCTCGGCGTCCTCCAGCGGATCGTCGTTCTGCACCCGCGACAGGTCGATGAGCTCCTGCACCAGGCTGGTGAGCCGGGTCGCCTCGATCTGCATGCGCCCGGCGAACCGCTGCACGGCCTCGGGGTCGTCGGAGGCGTCCATGACGGCCTCGGAGAGCAGCGAGAGGGCGCCGACGGGCGTCTTCAGCTCGTGGCTCACATTGGCGACGAAGTCGCGCCGGACCGCCTCTATGCGGCGGGCCTCGGTCAGGTCCTCCACGAGCAGCAGCACCAGCCGGGAGCCGAGCGGCGCGACCCGCGCGGAGACGGCCAGGGCCTCTCCGCGTCCGGTGCCGCGCCGTGGCAGGTCCAGCTCGACCTGGCGTATCTCCCCGTCGCGCCGGGTGTCCCGGGCCATCTGCAGCATCGGCTCGACCGCGAGCTTGCCGCCGCGGACCAGACCGAGGGCGTACGCCGCCGAGCTGGCCTTGACCACGGTGTCCGCCTCGTCGAGGACGACGGCGGAGGACCTGAGGACCGACAGGACGGTGTCCACGCCCGGTGGCAGCACCGGGTCCGTGTGCAGGGAGGTACGTGTGGGGCGCTTCTGCTCGCGCTCACTCCAGCGGAACGCCAGCATGGCGATGACGCCGGTGAGCACCCCGGCGATCGCTGCCGCTGCGGCGACCGCCGCGTTCACGTCCATGCACCCAGGTTAGGCATGGGTCGGGCACCCTCCACAGCCGTCGGACTGCCAGCTCGAACACTCGTCGCCCAGAGTTCACCTTGGAGCCAGTATTGGTTCATTTGGGATGCCGGAAACGGACGCGTACGGGGCGGATCGTGGGAGCGTGGGGTTCGGACCGTTGGTGATACGACGGTCGTACCGCTGGTTGTCCGGTGGGCGTGCCGCCGGCCGTCCGGCGGGCTCCGGCCCTTGAACCCCCGACCTGAACGCACGAGAGGGAACCTGATGCGGGACGCGTACCACGAGGAACTGGACTCGATCAGCGACAGTCTGGTGGAGATGGCCCGGCTGGTCGGGTCGGCGATCGGACGCGCCACGACCGCCATCCTCGACTCCGACCTGAAGCTGGCCGAGAACGTCATCGAGGCCGACCAGAGGGTCGACGAGCTCCAGCACGAACTGGAGGCCCGGGCCATAGCCCTGCTGGCGCGGCAGCAGCCGGTGGCGACGGACCTGCGGATCGTCGTCACGTCGCTGCGCATGTCGGCCGACCTGGAGCGCTCCGGTGACCTCGCCCAGCACGTGGCGAAGCTCGCGCGCCTGCGCTACCCGGAGCGCGCGGTCCCGAGCGACCTGCACGCCACCATCCTGGAGATGGGCCAGCTCGCCCAGCGCCTGATGGCCAAGGCCGCCGAGGTGATCATCACCAAGGACGTCGACCTGGCGCTGCAGCTGGAGCAGGACGACGACGAGATGGACCTGCTGCACCGCACCCTCTTCCGGCACCTGATGGACGACCGCTGGAAGCACGGCATCGAGACGGCCGTGGACGTCACGCTGCTGGGCCGTTACTACGAGCGCTTCGCCGACCACGCGGTCTCCGTCGCCAAGCGGGTGGTGTACCTGGTGACGGGCGAGCACGCCGACGAGCTCCAGACGGACGTGCAGCCGGAGATCCAGGCGGTGACGGGGTCAGAGGGCGCCTGAGCCGGACGCGCGGGATTCGCCTCGGGCGCGCGGGCGCCCCAGTGCGCCGTTGATGCGCCCAGCCGAGCGGGCGTCCAATGGGCACAGGCACCAGCCCCGAGGAGGGACCCATGGCCGAATCCCCGAGCAGCACGCCCGACCCCACGCGGCAGAGCGAGACCGAGCAGCCCGCCGGGATCAGGAACCTGCCCCTGATCGCCGCGTGCGGCTGCGGCTCCGGCTGCGGCTGCGGGTGTCAGTCGGGCAGCCCATGCCAGTGCGGCTGACGCCGGCGGACGCGTACGGCATGCGACAGGGCTCCGGTGGTGTTTCGTCGCCGGGGCCCTGCTGTGCTGTGGTCGCCTCCGTGCCCGTGCGGGCGGACCATGGAAGGTAGGCAAGGCACACAGCGCCGTACCGGGAAGGAGGCGTGGGGTCATGGCCAAGTTCATGGATGTCCACCACAGCATGAAGGGCATCACGGAGGAGCAGCTGCGCGAGGCCCACAACGCGGACCTCGCCATAGAGGGAGACGAGCGGGTCCACTTCGAGAAGGCCTGGGCGGACCCGGAGTCCGGCCTGGTCTACTGCCTCTCGGAGGCCCCCTCGGCGGAGGCGGTCCAGCGCATCCACGAACGCGCGGGACACAAGGCGGACGAGATCCATCCGGTGCCGCTGATCGTGCAGTGACACGGAACAGGGCCCTCGCCCGGGCGTTGCCGGGCCGGGGTCCTGATCGCTGAGTCGGGTAGCGGTCCGGTGAGGTCAGGTGCCGGTCAGGTCGTCACCCCGCTGCCGCCGGTCGCGCTCGCCACCGACGCCGGGCGCGGCCGGCGGCGGCCGCGCCTCCGGCTCGGCTCACCCCGCACCGACCTCCGGCTGCGACCGCACGCCCACGTCAGGCTCGACCGGCGTCGGCGCCTCCTCCTCCGGCAGCCGCCGCATCAGCACGTGGTAGCCCAGCCCGGCCACCGTTCCGACCACGGCGCACAGCCCCCACAGCCACTCAGCGCCGAACCGGTCGATGACGAACCCGGACATGAGCGGGGCGACGAGGGCCGCGACGGACCAGGACATGGTGTACATGCCCTGGTAGCGCCCACGCCCGTGCAGCGGGGACAGCCGGACGACGAGGCCCGTCTGCGTCGGCGCGTTGACGATCTCCGCCAGCGTCCACACGCACACCGTGAGGGCGATGACGCCGACCGACCCCGCGAAGGCGGTCAGCCCGAACCCGTACCCCGCGAGGACCGACGAGACGACGAGCAGCCGCCGCGGATCCCGGTGCTCGATGAACCGCGTGACCGGGATCTGGAGTACGACGATCAGCACGCCGTTGACGGCGACCGCCATGCCGTACTCGGCCGGCGTGAACCCGGCCTCACCCATCGCCACCGGCAGTCCCACAGACGCCTGCTGGAAGATCAACGCGACGAGGAAGGACAGCCCGACGACGCTCATGAAGCGCCCGTCGCGCAGCACGGTACCCAGGCCCACGGAGTCGTCCCGTGCGGTCGTCGTCGCGACCTCGGCGGGCTTGGACTCGGGCAGCTTCAGGAAGACGACGATCGCGCAGACCATCGTCATCCCCGCCTCGATCAGGAACCCGGCGAGGTAGCTGACCTCGGCGATGAATCCGGCGGCCATGGAGGAGATCGCGAAGCCGAGGTTGATGGCCCAGTAGTTGAGGGAGAAGGCGCGGATACGGTCCTCCGGCCGCACGATGTCCGCCATCATCGCCTGCACGGCCGGCCGGGACGCGTTGCTCGCCGCGCCGACGAGGAAGGCGACACCGGCGATGGCGACCGGGTCGCGCACGAACCCGAGCAGCGCGACGGACACGGCGGTCGACGCCTGCGCGATCAGCAGCGTCGGCCGCCTGCCCAGCCGGTCGGTCATCACCCCGCCGCCCAGCGAGGAGACGACGCCGCCGAGGCCGTGCAGGGCGGCGACCAGACCGGCGTACGTGGCGGAGTAGCCGCGGTCGAGCGTCAGGTAGAGCGCCATGAACGTGGCGACGAAGGCGCCGAGCCGGTTGACCAGCGTGCTGGTCCACAGCCACCAGAACTCGCGGGGGAGCCCGGAGACCGTCTCCTGGACGGCGCGTCGGGCACGCGTGGCGTACGGCATGGACGGACTCCCCCGAGAAAGCGATGTAAGTGGCGTGGTCGGTATGCGCAAATTACAAGTCGGCGCTTGTCGGGGGCCACTCAATTAACAGAACCCGTCAAACGTCCGCCTGTCGGGCAGCCACGCGAACGGGCGAATGCGTGGATTACGCTCTGGGGCATGGCCGACGCACCGTACAAGCTGATCCTCCTCCGCCACGGCGAGAGCGAGTGGAACGCGAAGAACCTGTTCACCGGCTGGGTGGACGTGAACCTGAACGAGAAGGGCGAGAAGGAGGCAGTCCGCGGTGGCGAGCTCCTGAAGGACGCCGATCTCCTCCCCGACGTGGTCCACACGTCCCTCCAGAAGCGCGCGATCCGCACGGCCCAGCTGGCCCTCGAGGCCGCGGACCGCCTCTGGATCCCGGTCCACCGCTCCTGGCGCCTGAACGAGCGCCACTACGGCGCCCTCCAGGGCAAGGACAAGGCCCAGACGCTCGCCGAGTTCGGCGAGGAGCAGTTCATGCTGTGGCGCCGTTCCTACGACACCCCGCCGCCGCCGCTCGACCGCGACGCCGAGTACTCCCAGTTCTCCGACCCGCGCTACGCGACCCTCCCGCCGGAGCTGCGGCCTCAGACGGAGTGCCTGAAGGACGTCGTCGTCCGCATGCTCCCGTACTGGTTCGACGGCATCGTCCCGGACCTGCTGAAGGGCCGGACGGTCCTGGTCGCGGCCCACGGCAACTCGCTGCGCGCCCTGGTCAAGCACCTGGACGGCATCTCCGACTCGGACATCGCGGGCCTCAACATCCCGACGGGCATCCCGCTGTCCTACGAACTCGACGCCGACTTCAAGCCGCTGAACCCGGGCGGCACGTACCTGGACCCCGAGGCGGCCGCGGCGGCCATTGAGGCGGTCAAGAACCAGGGCAAGAAGAAGTAAGCCGACGCCATCAAGCCCTCTACCTGCGGTTTTTCCGCGAGTAGGGGGCTTGTTGATGCACTGGGGCCGTCGCTGGGCCGTGAAAGGCATTTGGGGCCGCTGTCAAGCCTTCTGTCGTCCCTCGGTGAATAACAACATGACCGGTATGCTGGTCGCGCCTCACCTGATCCTTCCCTGAACTCCGCCCATCGGCGCGTGAGTTCCTAGGCACCGGTCCGACTAGCGGGCCGGTTGAAGGAGGAAGGGAGGCGGTAGAGGTGAGCCTTGAGAAGGACGAGCCTCGTAGGTGGACCAGCGCCGAGAGGTGGCAGGTCTGGCTTACGGGAGCGGGTCTACTGGTGGCCATCGCTACCGGCGTGATGCAGTTCGCTCGATGAGCGAGTCACGCGCGAGGACGGTCGCGACTGGGAGCAGCTGTACATGCAGCGAGCCCGGTCTGCTGGTGAGCGACCGGGCTCGTTGACTGCATGAGGGCCTGGGTCTGGTTGCAGCCGGATCCAGGTCCTCGGTCGTCCTAGAGTCTCCTAGAACTTCCGTAAGCCATCTAGAGCCAGCTAGATGGCTCTAGAGCTTGGACTTCAATCTCTCACGCGTGAGGTCTCGAATCAACTTTACGAGCTTGTCCGCTAACTCTGATCTGTGCGTCTGTCAGAGAGCTTCTTCACTCACTCCTCATGCGGCTAGCGGAGTACCGATCTCTGATTACAGCGTTCATCTCAGCGATGCTCGAAGACCGAAGCCACAGCCTTGCGGGTCCGTTCCTGGCTGGACGGCATCAGGTGCGCGTACACGCGGAGCGTCAGGCCCGGGTCCGAGTGGCCGAGGTACTCGGCCAGGGCCTTGATGTTCTCCTCGGCGTCCAGGAGCACTGAGGCGTAGAAGTGCCGGAGGGCGTGCATGCCGTTCTCGCGGGACTCTGCGCAGGACTCGCCCGGCTTCCGCTCAGGGATCACTCCGGCCGAGGCAAGCGCCCGCTTCCAAACTTCCTCGTTGAGGGACGTCCGCCAGACATGACCGCCACGCGGGCCGGTGAAGATTAGCCGCTTGGTCACCGGAGGCCCACCCGCCACCTTCCACGGCAAGGTGATCTCCACCGGCGGGAACCGCTTCATGTGGTCCCGGAGGGCATCAGCGACCGGGCCGGGCAGCGGCACGTCCCGCAGCTTGCCACCCTTGGGTGGGGCGAACACGGGCTTGCTACGGCTCAGCTTGAGCTGCTGGACCACGTGGAGCGTGCCCGCCGCGAAGTCGATCGCGTCGACGGCGATGCCAAGGATCTCCCCCTGGCGGAGACCGCAGCCGCCCAGGTCGACCATGGCTTGGTACCGCTCGGGCATGCCGGCCCGTACGGCGAAGACCCGCTCTGCCGTCCATGGGACCACTCGCTTGCTGTCCACGGTCGGCGGCCGGACCGAGCGAGCAGCACACGGGTTCCGGGGAAGGTGCCCATCGTCCACGGCTGCGCTCAGAGCTGCCCGCCATTGGAGTAGATCGTCCGAGCGTACGAACCACGGACGCCGTTCTCTTGGAACTGCCTCCCCCAGTCACGGATGTGAGCGGGCTGGAAGGAGCCCAGAGGACATGACCCCAGGTAAGGAAACGCGTGCAGCCGAAGCTGCGACTCCATCGACGCCTGAGTGTTCGGATCCGGTGCGTGAGTCACCCAGTTCTCGGCGTACTGCTGGAACGTGATCCGTGCCGCGCGCGGGTCGATGTACTGCCCGGGCGCCATCCGGGCGCCGCTCCTGCCTTCGGCCCGCTCCGCCCGGGCTGCGCCGACGCGCGCCCACATGTGGGACGGACCGGGGACCATGAGTCGAGAACCGCGGAGCGCGGCAACGCTCAAAGCATGCCTCCGGCGGGGGCGCTCAGGCTCCGAGATGGCGGGGGCGCCGTCCGCGAGTGCCGGCCGGAGTAGTGCGTGCGCGGGGAGCGTAAAGGGGGAGCCAAGACCGGACGAAGCCCCGTTGACCGGGGCAGGACGGGCAGTAAGCATCTTCTGATCACTGACGCCACCGACATCCCGCTTGCTGCCGCCTTGACCGGTGGCAACCGCAACGATGTCACCCAGCTGATCCCGCTCCTCCAGGCCGTGCCGCCGGTGCGAGGCAAGTGACAGGCCCCGGCACCGCCCGGACGTGATCCTTGCCGACCGCGGCTACGACCACGACAAGTACCGCCGTCTGGTCCGGGCCCTCGGCGTGAGGCCGCTGATCGCCCGCCGCGGCACCGAACACGGCTCCGGACTCGGCACCCAACGCTGGGTCGTCGAGCGTGCATTCGCTCACCTGCGCTGGTTCCGCCGCCTGCGGATTCGCTGGGAGATTACGCGACGACATCCACGAAGCGTTCCTCACCCTCGGATGCGCTCTCATCTGCTGGAGACGGCTGGTGTCACTGCATGCGCAGCACAGACCTGCGGCTTCCCGCCGGAGCTCTCGCACGGCTGGCAGCTGAAACCCGCTTGCGCAGTCGCCCGGCGAGCCGATACCCAGCACTCGAAAGACAAGGAGGACACGATGACCCCCCTCGGTTCGTTGAACGAGTTCTGCTGGATGGACCTGAAAACCCGCGACCCATCCGGTACCGCTGCCTTCTTATCGCAGGCACTGGGCTGGTGTTTTGCAGTGGATGAGGAGGACTGGCGCCAGGCCACCAAGATAACCATCGGCGGGTACCAGATCGGCGGCGTCAGCGACCTTGCGAACCCGATCTACCCACTGGACACGCCCGCCCACGTCGCCTACTACCTGGCCGTTGACGACGTCGACCGCCGCGCCGAAGCCGCGACGGCGAACGGCGCGCGTCTTGTCGTGGCTCCCTTTGACGCGGGCGATCAGGGCCGTACGGCGACGCTGATCGACCCGGTGGGTGCCGCTTTCTCCCTGTGGCAACCCCATGGGTTCACCGGGTGGAAGTTCCCGCCCCGCTTGGCAGGCGCACCACACCACATGGTCCTGGCCTGCGACCAACCGGACCGGGCCCGGGACTTCTACCACCAGTTGACAGGCACCCCTTTGGCGGCTGCCGCGTTCATCGCGGCGCGTGAACCCATCGCTACCCCGCAGTGGGAACTTACCGTCGGGGTCGATGACCTGGATGGCGTCATCTCCCGCGTGCAGATCGGTGGCGGTGGCCAGAGTCTCGCTACCTGGATCCGAGAGACCAACCAGTCCAATCTGAGACTGCACAGCCCAGAAGGGCTGTCATTCCGAGTTCAATCTCTGGGGCAATGACGCCTGGACCACACACAGTGCCGTCGGACCACGTTGAGCCGACGGCACCTCATTTCGTTAGCAGTTCTACTGATCACTGCACTGTCAACTCCTGCGGGTGATGGCATTGCTAGTTGGCTGAGCTTTCTAACGCACCGTCACCAGACTCGACACCAGGAACGGTTGACGGACTCGGAGCGATCAGAGACTAGACAGGACCAGTGCCGCACGGCGCGCAAAAAGGCGTACGTGCAGTTCATCAACCAGACAGTGCGAAGCCGGAGTTCGTCGCAGGGTCACGCGCCCGCTGGCAAACGCAACGCGACTTCGTTCGGGCAGACGCGGCCCCTGGCGTGCCCATCGCAGTCGGGGGTCTTCGGCGCTCACGGCTTCTTGCTCAGTTGTTCCTCAAGTCTTCGTTGATGCGCTTGTGACGCTTGCTTCACGCGTGGTGAGGTGATGATCGCAGCCGGGAAGCGACCAACCCGGCTGGAGGCAACACACAAAACATGGGGCGCACTCATGCGCAGCAAGATACGGATCCTCGCCGCTGCCACCGTAGTTGCGGTGGTTGGTATGTCGACTAGTGCGCACGCCAATAGCGGGGAAGATGAGACAACTCCCGCTGATGGCGGCGGGATTGTCCTGAACGATGGGCGTGTCATCGGTTTTGGTGACGAGGTCACGTTCACCTTCGAAGAGGAGCCCGAGAAAGCGAGTGATGGCAGAAGCGCGAGCGCGTGCCCTGAGGTGAACGACAAGCCGAAGTACACAGTCAAGGGATCGCCGTACTTCATAGCCAGCAAGCCGCCGAAGTCGACCTGGCTGCTGCCCGGCCAGAGCGTGTCCTGGGCCTTGACCGACAGCTATGAATTCACCTGGGACATCGGCGCCAGCGCGGAAGCCGAGGCCGGGGTCATTCTGGCGAGGGCCAAGACCTCTGTCGATACCAAGATCAGCAACAAGTGGACATGGTCCGGTACGCAGACCGTCACCGACAAGAACACCACAACGAAGGGGTACCGGGCAGTGCTCGGCCAGCAGGGATGGAAGCTCACGGCCACCAAGACGTGGATTGCTCCGCCCTGCAACGTCAAGAAGAAGACCATCGTCATCAAGGCCCCCAGGAAGGGCGACATTTCGATCGGGCGGAAGAACTCGTAATGATCATCGGCAGGCGCGTCCGATATCTCTCCATTTGCATGGGCATCTCCATGCCGCTCGCTGTGGGGGCTTGCAGCTCCAGCGAGCCGTCCCCCCCGAAGGCCTCGACTTCGAAGACCTCCGCTTCGGACGGGGCAGAAGCGGCGAAGTCAGTGCTGGAGAAGGGCATTATCGAAATGGAGTCGCTGAGTGACGGGTCTGGCATGCTGGAGCGGAACTTCGGGAACTCGCTGGCATCCGTGCCCGACAACGTATTGAGCTTGGCATTCGCGTTCACTTGCACGGGTGGCGAAAAGGTGAAACTGACGCTCACCACTGCGGGCAAGGACGCCGCCTCGGGCACCCTTGTATGCGACGGGTCCATTTTTCAACAAAGCATCAACACAGCCGAGTCGGGTCCTGTCGAATTTTCGGCTGTTACTGCTGACGGCACGAGCGGTGGATATGCCTACGCCTACTACGTCGAGAAGAAGAATCATTCGTAGGATTCCCTGAAGGCTCGCGAAAGCGTATGACCCCCGACACCTCCCAAGTGGTGGTCGGGGCCTCACCCAGGGCGGTTGCAAAGTGTTGGCGGGGTCGAATGGTTGCAAGTCACGGTGGTGTGACGACCGCCGGTGGGCCCGTCCCGTACATATCGAAGCTCCGGTTGGAGTGGGCGAGAGATCAAGTCGCCCTCGCGTCAGCACCGCGCACTGCCCGGACTACCCCAGCTGGCCACGTTGGCTGACCCCGCGCCACCGGCGCGGGAGGCCTCACCCGTTCGTGAGCGTGTTGCTCATCGCCTGCTCGGCCGTGCTCAGCGGCGCAAGGTGGTCGGCCGACACCGTCTGGATCAACGACGGCGAGCACTCCTACCGGAACCCGGCGGCTCTGCAGCTGCGCGGCAGAGCGTGATCAACGCGTTTCACGGTTCGGCATTCTGGCGCGATGCGCGGAATCAGGCATCCTCGTGTCCGGACGCCGGGTGGTGGAGCCATCCCGCCCCGTCCACCATGCCCCCGTGGTCTCGGACGAGCACCACGATGTCGCTGCTGGGGCTGGTCCGCCCCCTGCCCGAGGAGCGGCACTGTGGCCGACCCGGCGGTCGCGGAGGACGCCCGCCACTGCGGCCACGCCGACCTTCTGCGCGAGCGGGTCGACGGCCGAGTCGGGCAGTGACGGCCTTGACCTCAAGTTTGATTGAGCTTCTACGGTCGGTCTCGTCGAAGCAGATCACGCGCAGACGGAGGGACCGACCGTGCAGTACTCGCACAGCGACGCCGAACTGATCCGCCAGCCCATCGGCTACTGGAGCTGGGCCGCCTACAAGGCGGTCGTCACCCGCACCCGGGCCGCGCTCGCCGAGATCGGCATCACCCAGCCGCAGTGGTGGGTCCTCGCGCAGGTCGCACGCGCCGAGACCGTGAAGACGCGCGACGAGGTGTCCCGTCTGCTGCGGGGCTACCTGGACGTGGGCTCGGAGGGCATCGGGCAGGAGATCGACCGGACCATCGCCCAGGGCTGGATCACCGAGGACTCCGGGGGGCGACTGGGTGCCACGGCCGAGGGCAGGGCGTTCTACGACAAGGCCGCGGCTCTCCAGGAGGAGCTGTGGGCGGAGCGGCACGCGGGCGTCTCCGACGAGGAGTACCTGACCACCCTCAAGGTGCTGCAGCGCTTCATCCACAACACGGGCGGGCGGGCATGGCACCACTGAAGACACCGTTGAGGACACCGTTGAGGACACCGCGAGGTTGCACGGCGGGGCCTCGGTCGGCCCGTTCATCACCTCTCGCTTTACCCGTCGGGTAATCGACCGGCCCTCCGCTCCCCCGGCAGGATCGGCCCTGTCCGCAGGAAACGCGGGTCGCACCCGGCCCAGTCGCGTGGAGAGTGCCCATGTCCGTCATCTCCGCCTCCACTTCCACGAACCCGGCTTCCGTCGCTGATGCGACCCGGGCCGTCGTGAAGGAGTTCCTCGCCGCCCGGCTGGCCGGGGACACCGAGAAGCTCACCGCGCTGTTCTCCGACGAGGTCGACTGGCTGCTCGCCGAGAACCCGGGTGTGCCGTGGATCCGGCCGCGGTCCACCGCCGCGGAATGTGCCGCGCAGGGCGCCGAGTTGATGGAGTACACCGTGCCGGAGGATGCCCGTGCGTCCGTCGACACCTTCCTCGTCGACGGGAACGACGCCGTGTTGATGGGGCACCTCTCGGGGACCGTACGGGCGACGGGCAAGTCGTTCGAGGGGCCGTTCGCGCTGCGGCTCACCGTCGAGGACGGCCGGATCGCCCGGCACCACCTCTACGAGAACAGCCTGTCGATCGCCGAGGCCTGCGCCCCCTGACGCGGGCCTACGGTCCCTCTCCCAGCCACCCCGGTCAAGCTCCCTCGCCCTCCGCGCCGGCCCGCCGCACCAGCCGCCAGTACTGCCGCTTCTCCTCGTCCCGTACGACCACCCCGAGCCGCAGCAGCTCTGCGCGCAACTCCCGGGCGTCCTTGGCGTCGTCCTGGTGTTTCCGGGCCTGTGCGCGTGCCCTCAGCAGGGCGTCCGCGCCCTCGGGCAGGCCGGGGGTGCCGGGGACCCAGCGGCGGAACTCGGCGCGGTACGGGTCCTCCTCCACCCACGCGTATCCGTGGTCCGCGAAGGCGTCCGCGAGGCGTTGCCAGGGCAGGCCGCACTGCTCCCTCGCCAGTTCCATGCCGTCCGGGCCGAGCAGAACGAGCTGCTTGCCGTCCCGGAACAGCACGGAGATCTCGTCGCGGGGGAACTCCTGGGAGCTGTCCCTGATGGTCAGGGTCACCTGGGTGCCGGAGATGCCGACCGACAGCGAGTCGTGCGCCGCCGTGAAGCCGAGCAGCAGGCCGCCGAGGACGCCCACGGCGAC
This sequence comes from Streptomyces sp. NRRL S-455, assembly GCF_000717875.1. Classification (GTDB taxonomy): domain Bacteria; phylum Actinomycetota; class Actinomycetes; order Streptomycetales; family Streptomycetaceae; genus Streptomyces. The sequence continues at coordinate 53,428 of NZ_JOCT01000016.1, read as the reverse complement.
CGTGCCGAGGGTGAGGGCGGGTTCCGGGACCGAGGTCAGCAGTTCGGCCGGGCCTTCGAACGGTGCCCACGGCAGGGTCAGCAGCCAGCGGGCGAGGAGCGGCAGCAGCGCGCCGGCGACGGCACCACAGGCCACGCAGAAGAGCACGATGGCCCATGCCGATTCCGCTAGTTCGGTGGCCCGGCCCGTCGGCCGGGGCGGAACGGGCCTCTTTCCCATGCGAACCTTCCTGGCTTCCTCCATGGGACGAGTCTCGGGAAGGGCCGTCCGCCCTGTCATCAGCCGTTGGTCTACCCGCCTCCGACTTTGGTTTCAGGGATGCATCCGCGCCCCCTTCACCACCTTGTCCACCGCGTTCTTCGGGCCGTAGACCGCGAGCCCGACCAGATCCAGCTGTGCCGTCGGCACCGCCCGTACGGCCGCTCGGTTGTCGCGGTCGTTGCCCGTGGCGAACAGGTCGGAGGTGAAGAGCGCACGGGGCAGGGAGCGGGACAAGGCGCGGGTGTGGGCCGTGGTCAGGGTTTCCTTGGTGGCCTCGAAGACCAGGACCGGCTGGCGGAACATCGGCAGGTAGGGCACGCCGTCCGCGTCCTCGTACGGTTCGCCGATCACCTCGGGTACCTGCGTTCCCAGGCCGCTGACCAGGAACGACGTCACGTTGAGGCGTTGCCACGGCTCGAGGTCGTCGCGCAGCAATACGGCGATCTTCGTGTCGAAGCGGATCGGTTCCGGTCCCGGCGGTTCGGTGTGCGTGTTCACGATCCGAGCGTGCCCGGCAGTGCTCGCCGGGGTCTTGTACGTTCTTTGCATGGCCTCTCAGCCCGCCCGGATCGTCTCCGCCTGGCGGCCCGCCGTCCCGGGTGTCGTCGAGGTCTTCCACGCCCGTTTCACCGAGTACGCGTATCCGATGCACGTCCACGAGGCCTGGACGCTGCTGATCGTCGACACCGGCGCCGTACGGTACGACCTCGACCGGCACGAGCACGGCACCCCGCACGACACCGTGTCGCTGCTGCCCCCGCACGTCCCGCACAACGGCTCCCCGGTCACCGCGGAGGGCTTCCGCAAGCGGGTGCTGTATCTCGACGGGACGTATCTCGCCGACGAGCTCATCGGGGCCGCCGTCGACCGGCCCGATCTGCGTGATCCGCTGCTGCGACGGCGCGTGGGGCAGCTGCACGGCGCGCTGGTGCGGCCCGGGGAGGAGCTGGAGGCCGAGAGCCGGCTGTTGTTCGTCGGGGAGCGGTTGCGCGGGCATCTGCGGGGCGACTCGGGCGACCCCGTTGCCCCTCGGCCGGCCGATCCCGTTCTGGCGCGCCGGTTGCGCGAGTTGCTGGACGAGCGGGTCGTCGAGGGTGTCGGGCTGCGGGAGGCGGCCGGGCTCGTGGGGGCCCATCCCGCCCATCTGGTACGGGCGTTCAGTGCCGCTTACGGCATCGCCCCGCACCAGTACCTGACGTCCCTGCGGGTGGGCCGCGCCCGGCGGCTGCTACTGGAAGGGCGGTCGCCGAGCGAGGTGGCGGTGGCGACCGGGTTCTACGACCAGTCGCATCTCACCCGGCACTTCCGGAAGCTGGTGGGCGTGCCGCCGGGCCGTTACCGGAAAGCTTCCTAGTGTTCCGGGCGTTGCGTCAGGTGGGCGAAGGCGTCCAGGTTGCGGGTCGGCTCGCCGCGGGAGACCCGCCACTCGTACTCCTTGCGGATCGCGGAGGCGAAGCCGAGTTCCAGGAGGGTGTTGAAGCTGCCGTCCGCGGCCTCCAGGACCTGGCCGAGCAGGCGGTCGATCTCGTCGGCGGTGACGGCGGACAGGGGCAGCCGGCTGGTGACGTAGACGTCGCCGTGCCGGTCGACGGCGTAACTCACGCCGTAGAGCTTGAGGTTGCGCTCCAGGAGCCAGCGGTGGACGGCCTGCTCGTTCTCGTCGGGGTGGCGGATGACGAAGGCGTTCAGGGAGAGGGAGTGGCGGCCGACGATCAGGGAGACCGTCGTCTTGAGCTTGCGGGTGCCGGGGAGCTGTGCGACGTAGGCGCCGGGCTCCGGGCTCTCCCACTCCAGGTCCGCGTCTTTCAGAGCAGCTTCGATGACCTGTGCTGCCGTCTTTTCCGCTTCCGTCTTCGCCGCGTCACCCATGGTGCGAGCGTACGCGACGGCGGTGCGCCTGCATCGCGGCCGTGTAGACGTCCGCCGTGGCGGCGGCCGCGGTGTCCCAGCCGAAGGACTGGGCGTGCCGGGCGGCCTGCGCGCCGAGCCGGGGCGTCAGGTGCGGGTCGTCGGCGAAGTCGCCCAGCACGCGCGCGTAGTCGGCGGGATCGTGGCCCTGCACGAGGAAGCCGGTGTGTCCGTCGCGTACGGCGACCGGCAGTCCGCCGACCGATGCCGCCAGCACCGGGGTGCCTGCCGCCTGTGCCTCTATGGCGACCAGGCCGAAGGACTCGCTGTAGGAGGGCATGACCAGGAGGGAGGCGGCGCGGAACCAGTCGGCGAGCTGGTCCTGGCCGACCGGCGGGCGGAACCGTACGACGTCCGCGATGCCGAGGCGGGCGGCCAGCTTCTGCAGGCCCTCGGGCTTGGCGAGGCCGCTGCCGCTGGGGCCGCCGACGATGGGGACGAGGATGCGCGAGCGCAGGTCGGGGCGCTCGTCGAGCAGGACGGCGACGGCCCGCAGCAGCACGTCCGGTGCTTTCAGGGGCTGGATGCGGCCCGCGAAGAGCGGGATCAGGGCGTCCTGGGGCAGGCCGAGACGGGCCCGGGCGGCGGCGCGGCCGTCGGCGGGCGAGAAGCGGCTGAGGTTCACTCCCGGGTGGACGACGGCGACCTTGTCGGTGTCGGCCGCGTAGTGCCGTACGAGTTCGTCGGCCTCTTCGGTGGTGTTGGCGATGAGGCGGTCGGCGGCGGCGACGATCTGGGTCTCGCCGATGACGCGGGCGGCCGGTTCGGGGGTGTCGCCGTCGGCCAGGTTGGCGTTCTTGACCTTGGCCATGGTGTGCATGGCGTGCACCAGGGGCACGCCCCAGCGCTGGGCGGCGAGCCAGCCGACGTGGCCGGAGAGCCAGTAGTGGGAGTGGACCAGGTCGTAGTGGCCGGGGCGGTGACCGGCCCAGGCCTGCATGACGCCGTGCGTGAAGGCGCACAGCTGGGCGGGGAGGTCCTCCTTGTTGAGGCCTTCGTAGGGGCCCGCGTCGATGTGCCGGACGAGGACGCCCGGGGCCAGTTCGACGGTCGGCGGGAGGGCGGCGGCGGTGGCGCGCGTGAAGATCTCGACCTCGACGTTGATCGCGGCGAGGCGCTGTGCGAGCTCCACGATGTAGACGTTCATGCCGCCGGCGTCTCCGGTGCCCGGCTGGTGGAGCGGGGAGGTGTGCACGGAGAGCATGGCGACGCGGCGGGGCCTGCGGTGGAGTCGCAGACGCGCGGGGGCGGACGCGGAGCGCCGCCCGAGCCTGCCGATGTAGTGGCTCACGTGGCGTTCCTCCTCGCTCCGGGCATGCCTCACGCAGGGCGCACGTGCCGTGCCCTGCAGGAGGGGAACACCGGAAGAAGGAACTCCATTTCCCCATTCGCGACTTTTACCGAATCATTACCACTCCTCGCTCAACCGTTCGAGGGTGGCGGGAGTGCGGATCCCCGCGTGACGGGCAGGTGAACGCGGCCGGAAGACGCAGGTCACACGTGCTGTCTTCGACGTGAAAAGGCAGACGGCACCGTTGCCGGGGGCAACCGGGCGCCTGCCCCGTGAATCACAACAGGCGAAAGGTCCACGTCTGCCTCACGGAGGTACGCAATGCCCTCTCGCCTCGTCAGCCGCCGCCGGCTGTTACGCGCCACATCGGTTCTGACACCGGTTCTCGGCATGGCCCTGGCTGTTCCGGTCGCCCTGGCCGCCCCGGCGGGCGCCGCGCGACCGGCGGCCACCGCCACGGTGAACGAGTACGGCTGGCACCTCACCTACACGGCCGCCCCCGGGCAGGCCAACAAGGTGGCGATCACCCAGTCCTACACCGGCGACCGCTCGCGGTTCACCTATGTGATCGACGACGTCGTCCCGATCGACGCCGGGAACGGCTGCAGCCACCCCGACAGCGCCGACGACACCAGGATCTCCTGCACGGTCGAGACCCCTGAGAGCCAGTCACCGCTCAACTCCATGGCGGTGGACCTGGCCGACGGCGCCGACACCGCCTCCTTCGACAACGCGACCGACCAGGTCTACTACTTCACCTCGGTCGAGCTGGGCGACGGCGACGACACGTGGACCGGCACGACCGGAGGCCGGGTCGACGGCGCCGGCGTCCGGGGCGGCGCGGGCGACGACGTCATCACGGTGGGCGCTCTGGGGTACGCCGGCGGCGGTGACGGCGACGACACCCTCTACGCCGGCACCGGCGACGAGATCGTGGACGGCGGCGCGGGTGACGACATCCTGCACGGCGGCGCGGGCGACCAGATCCTGCGCGCCGACGACGGTGACGACACGGTCTACGGCGGGGCCGGCGACGACGAGCTGTACGGCGGCCGGGGCAACGACATCCTGCACGGCGACAGCGGCGACGACCGGATGTGGGGGAACAGCGGCGACGACGAGCTGTACGGCGGCCCCGGCGCGGACACACTCTCCGGCGGCCCGGGCAGGAACATCGTCCGTCAGGACTGACAGGTCTCACCCCCGGGGATCAGGACCGTCGGTGGTGGCCACGACCGATGACTTTCCGCGCCCCACGGTGTCTGCAGAAGTGACCGGTGCCTGAGGAAGCGACCGGTGTCTGCAGAAGTGACCGGTGCCCGAAGAAGTCGCGGCGATCAGCGAGAAGAGAGTGGTGCGCGATGAAGCTGGTGGTGCAGGAGTTTCTGTCACTCGACGGTGTCTCGCAGGGGCCGGGGTCCCCGGACGAGGACACCAGCGACGGTTTCGAGCGGGGCGGCTGGTTCGTGCCGCATCTGGACGAGGAGTTCGAGCGCCTGGCCGGCAGCTGGCTCGGCGAGGCGGACGGGCTCCTGTTCGGGCGCCGGACGTACCAGAACTTCGCCCGGGACTGGCCGGCGATGACCGACCATCCCCTCGCCGGGATCATGAACGGCCTGCCGAAGTACGTCGCCTCCCAGACCCTGACCACCGCCGGATGGAACCCGACCACGATCCTGTCCGGTGACGTCCCCGCCCAGGTGGCGCAGCTGAAGCGGCGGCCCGGCCGGGAGCTGCAGATCCACGGCAGCGCCCGGCTCGCCCAGTCCCTGCTGGCCGCCGGGCTCGTCGACATGCTGCGGCTGGTGATCGCCCCGGTCGTCGTCGGCCAGGGCCGTCGCCTCCTCCCGGACGGCGGCGCACCGGCCGGGCTGCGGCTCGTCGAGCACCGGACGACACCGGGCGGGCTGTCGGTGCACGTATACGAGTCGGCGGGGGTGCCCGAGTTCGGGACGTACGGGGGTGGGAGCGGGGGCGGGGCTCAGGGCCTGCCGGACACCCCCTGAGCGCCGCTTACCCTCGTACGCATGACATCCCGCGCGACCCGCCCCGTGGGAACGGTGACGCGCGGGACGACCAACCCCAACCGCCTGCGCCGCATGGACCGCTGGATCGCCGCCACGCACGGCGCGGAGCTCCGCCGTGCCGCCGATCCCGTGGCGGTCGACCTCGGGTACGGCGCCGCGCCCTGGACCGCCGTCGAGCTGCTGCACCGCCTCCGTACGGTCGCACCACGCACGCGCGTCGTGGGCGTCGAGATCGAACCGGCCCGGGTCGCGGCGGCGCTGCCGTACGAGCGGGCCGGGCTCGCCTTCCGCCATGGCGGATTCGAGATCCCGGTCCCGCAGCGCCCCCTGCTCGTCCGGGCGGCGAACGTGCTGCGGCAGTACGAGGAGGGCGAGGTCGCGGCCGTGTGGGAGCGGTTGTGCGCCCGGCTGGCGCCGGCCGATCCGGCCACCGGCTCACGCGGCGGGCTGCTGGTCGAGGGAACCTGCGACGAGATCGGCCGGCGGCACGTGTGGGTCGCACTCGGCCCGGAGGGACCGCGTACGGTCACCTTCGCGACCCGGCTCGGCTCTCTGGAGCGCCCCTCGGACCTGGCCGAACGCCTGCCGAAGGCGCTGATCCACCGCAACGTCCCGGGCGAGCCGGTGCACGCCTTCCTGCGCGACTTCGACCGCGCCTGGGCCGCTGCCGCGCCCTACGCCTCCTACGGCGCCCGTCAGCGCTGGATCCGTGCGGTCCGGGAGCTGACGGCCGACTGGCCGGTGACGGACGGGCCGGCGCGGTGGCGCCAGGGCGAAGTGACGGTGCGGTGGGAGGCGTTGGCGCCGCGCGTCTCGCCCTGACGGCAAGGACCCGCCGGGCCGGACCGGAACCCGCCGGGAACGATCTCTTTGAGTCGTTCGTCACACAGGCGGGGAGATCGTCATGCCGGGGCATGCCGGTGCGGGGACGGCGGGAAGCACTACCTCTGTCGTTTCGCGCGCCGACGTGGCAGCATCCCCAGGCGTGCCGGATGTTACTGATGATTAATCAGGTGGGGGCTGAGATATGGGTACGGGCAGGCGCAGCCTGATCGCGACGGCCGCGGCCGTGGTCTGCGCGGTCACCCTGCTGACCGCACCGGGCACGGCGTTCGCCAGCCCGAGCCCCACCCCCACCTCCACACCGAGCGCGGGTCCGACACTCGCGCCCGGGAAGGACCTCGAGGCCGTACGCGAGAAACTCGACAAGCTCTACCGCGCGGCGGCCCGTGCCACCGACGAGTACAACGCCGCCAAGGAGAAGGCCGACCAGCAGTCCGCCGAGATCGTCGAACTCGCCGAGAAGATCGTCAAGGGCAAGGAGCGGCTTGCCGAGCTGAAGGACCGCGCGGGCGCCGCGGCCGCAGCCCAGTACCGCGGCGGCGGACTGCCGCCCGAGGCCCGTCTGATGCTGAGCGACGACCCGCAGGAGTTCCTCGACGGCGCGGGCCGGGTGCGCCAGGGCCAGCACGCGACCAAGGGCCTGCTCGGCGAACTGACCCGGGCCCAGCAGGACTTGGAGCAGTACGCGAAGGACGCCTCCGCTCAGTGGGAGAAGCTGGAGGCGAGCCGCAAGGCCAAGGCCGCCGCCCAGAAGAAGACAGAGAAGCAGATCGCGCAGGCCGAGAAGCTCGAGTCCGAACTGCAGAAGGAGGAGCAGGAACGCCTCGCCGAGTTGGAGAAGGAGGCCGCGCACAAGGCGCAGACCGCCTGGCTCGACTCCGGCATCCTCGACGAGATCACCGGGACGGCGTCCGCGCAGGGCAGGAAGGCGGTCGCGTACGCCACGGCCCAGATCGGCAAGCCGTACCAATGGGGCGCCGAGGGCCCGAAGAGCTACGACTGCTCCGGGCTCACCTCACAGGCCTGGATCTCCGCGGGGCGCGGCATCCCACGCACCTCGCAGGAGCAGTGGAAGCGGCTGCGCCACATCGACGTCCAGGACATGCGGCCCGGCGACCTCATCATCTACTTCGACGACGCCAGCCATGTCGCGATGTACGTGGGAGACGGCACGATGGTGCACGCACCGCGGCCCGGGCGCGAAGTGACGCTCGCGGGGGCCGGGTCGATGCCCATCCTCGGGGTGGTACGCCCGGACGCAGACGCCGACACCGGTACCGATGCCAGTGCCAGTGCCAAGGACGGCTGAGCGGACACCGGACACCGGACGTCAGGTATCGGTCAGCGGGTATCGAGTAACGAGTAACGAGTAACGGACAGCGGGCCATGGCGCCAGAGGCGGCGAACTCGCAAGTGACCTGGACCACGTGACCTGCCCCACCCCGAATCTCCTGCCGGACAACGCGCGGGCGTGACGTTCGTCATCCCCACGGCATCCCAGCCGTGTCCAACTGCGGCACATATCGCGGCATATGACACTGGCCGACGGCACAGCGGCGTGGCTCACACCATTCCAATGCGGCGCCGACACCCGCTATGGTCCCCGTCGGTGGGTCGAGGTCCCTCGCACCCACCATGCCCTCGGGGGGAGGGAAGGAACCCAAGACGATGCCCGTACCCATACCGCGGCAGAGAGCGATCCCGGCCGTGGAGAGTGGTCAGGCGCAGGCGGCGTCCCCGTGCGGCGACGGCCAGGCCGAGGACTCCGCCAAGGACGCCTCGGCAACGGCCCGGCGCACGCCGGACACCGCCGGAAACACCACGGACAAGGTGGAGAACAACACCACCCACACCAACTTGACGCTGCTGCTGATCGAGGACGACCCGGCCGGTTCGCCGATCGTGCCGGACATGCTCGACCAGGCAGGCAAGCCGATCCGCGTCCGCACGGCCCGCAACCTGACGGAGGCCGGGCGGCTGCTGACCGACGACGTCCACTGCATCCTGCTGGACCTCGCGCTGCCGGCGCCCGGCCGCAGCGACAGCGACGACGAGCTCGCCGTGCTCAGGCACGTGCTGGAGCTCGCGCCGAGGCATGCCGTCCTCGCACTGACGGCCTCGGGCGACGCCGAGCGCGGCGCGGAGGCGGTGCGCGTGGGTGCCCAGGACTACCTCTTCCGTGACGAACTGGACGGCCGGCTGCTGAGCCGCGCGATCCGCTACGCCGTGGAGCGCAAGCGCTCCGAGTCGGCCGAGCGCCGGCTCGCCGAGGGCCGGCTGCGGGCCCAGGAGAACCGTCGCCTGGAGCGCGGACTGCTGCCGACCCCGCTGCTGGACGGCTCCCCGCTCCGGTTCGCCGCCCGCTACCGCCCGGGCCGCTCGCGCGCCCTGCTCGGCGGCGACTTCTACGACGTCGTGCGCACACCGGACGGCACCGTGCACGCCATGATCGGTGACGTCTGCGGGCACGGCCCGGACGAGGCCGCCCTCGGTGTGGAGCTGCGGATCGCATGGCGTGCGCTGACCCTGGCGGGCCTGTGCGGCGACCAGCTGCTGAACACGCTCCAGCAGGTGCTGGAGCACGAGCGGGCCGACGACGAGATCTTCGCGACCCTGTGCACGGTGGACATCGCGCCGGACGGCCGCCGCGCCGGCCTGTGCCTGGCCGGCCATCCGTCGCCGCTGCTGGCCCGCCCGGGCAAACCGGCCCGTCTGCTGCCGTACGACAACAACGGTCCGGCCCTCGGACTGCTGCCGGGCGCGCGCTGGCCGCGGACGCAGGTGGAGCTGGGGGCCGAGTGGAGCCTGATGCTCTACACCGACGGTCTGATCGAGGGCCGCATCGGCCAGGGCCGCGAGCGGCTCGGCCAGGAGGGCATGACGGAGATGGTCCGCCGCCAGTTCGCCGAGGGCCTGCGGGGCGAGGCGCTACTGCGGGCGGCGGTGAACGAGGTGCGCGACCTCAACGGTGGCGAGCTGACGGACGACGTGGCGGTACTGCTGCTGGACCGGGTGCCGTAGTCTCCCTGGCCCTCGGCCTGCCGGAGCAGGGCGGGGTGACCGGCTCAAGGGGCACGGGGTCACCCGGCTTCCGGGTTACGGGCTACGGGTCACGAGGCGGGGTCACCGGCCGGGCGGGGTCACCGGCCGCCGTTCCAGGGCCCGTACGGACCGTCGCTGCTGGAGCCACGCTGGCTGCGGCCTCCGCCCGGGAGCGCCCGGATGGCGGGACGTACATCGACCATGTACACGATCGTCGCGATGAGTCCGATGATCGGCAGGAACGACAGGATCGGGAAGAGCAGGTTCACCACGAAGGCGAGCCCGAGGATGATCAGCCAGAACGGCTTGGTCTTCTTGTCCGCCGCGCGGTACGCGTCCTCGCGGCGCACGGCCGCGTCGATCAACGCGAAGCCGCTGAAAACGATCAGGGCCATGCTCAGAAGCCACATCAACCCTGCGAAGCCCTGCATCAGCACAACGTCCACCACCAGACTCGGCTCGTCCTACGCCGTCACCGTACCCGTACAACGGGCCGGGCACCCCCAGGGTGCCCGGCCCGTTTGATCGCTCTCCGCCGTCCGCCGTCCTACTTCGCCGGCGGGGTGGTCTTCTTCGCGGTGCTCTGGCCACTGGTGGTCTGAGCGCCGGTGGTCTTGCCGCTCGCGGTCTTGCCGTTGGTGGTCTTGCTCGCCGGGGCCTTCTTGGCGGGCGCGGCGGGCTTCTTCGCCGCGGGGGCCTGCGTGGCGGCGGGCTTCGCCTGGGCGGCGGAGGCAGCGGGCTTCACAGGCTCCGTCTTGACCTCGACCGGCTTCGGCTTCGGCTCGACGGCCACAGCCAGCTCCTCGACGCCCTCGGCGACGTCCTCGATGCTCTCCGCGGCCTCGCCGCGCCAGGTACGCACGGCCTGCTCACCGTGCTCGGCGACCTTCTCGTAGGTCTCCCGGGCCTTGACGGCGTACTCGGCGGCCACGCCGACCCCGCGCAGCGCGAAGTCCTGGGCGCTCTCGCCGATCTTCTTCAGGTCCGCGTCGATCGTGCTGCCGAGCTTCTTGATGTCGACGTCGATGGAGCCGATGAACTCCGTGACCTTGGCCTGCAGGGTCTCCTGCGTCTCCTTGACGCGGGCGGACGCCTTCTCCTGGACGGCCTTGGGGTCGGTGTTGCGCACGGCCTCGAACCGCGCCGGGGCCTCGTTGCGCAGCTGCTCCACCAGGCCCGGCACCTTCTTGGCCTGCTGGAGGGCGAGGTCGGCGGTGCCTGCGGCGAAGTAGAGCGGAGTCGGGTCGCTGAGGGTCTTGCGCAGGTCGTCGGTGATGGCCATGGTGATGGTCCTCCCGGATTCTGTTTCGGCTGAGGGTTTTGTGTGATCCGCAGCGGAACGGCCGGTGCCCTGGTCCGGCTCAGCCGGCCGTCTGCTGCGGGTCGGTGTCACTGCGGCCGCTGCCCTTACGGGTGCGGCGGGTGGCGGACGTACCGCCGTTGTCGCGGATACGGCGCTCGACGGGCTGACCGTCGTCGACCGTGCGGGCCGGGCGTATCTCGGCGCCGGCACCGGCGACGCCGCCGGTGGCACTGCCCGGAGCGTCACCGTCCCCGCTCCCGTCCCCGAACCCGTTCTCCTTGCGGAAGGACTCGTAGATCTGGAGCAGCACCTGCTTCTGCCGCTCGTTCAGCGTCGGGTCCGCGAGTATGACGGCACGCGTCTCCACCTCGTCCCGGTCCCGCTCGGCGTCGAGGATGCCGGCCCGGACGTACAACGTCTCGGCGGAGATCCGCAGAGCCTTGGCGACCTGCTGCAACACCTCCGCGCTCGGCTTGCGCAGCCCACGCTCGATCTGGCTCAGGTACGGATTGGACACCCCTGCGGCGTCGGCCAGCTGCCGGAGCGACAGCTGCGCGTTGCGCCGCTGCTCGCGCAGGTAGTCACCGAGATTGCCGACGTTGAGGGTTGCCATGCCTCCACAGTGCCGCACCCCGCTAACTATTGCAAGCACTTGCTTGCAAGAGTGCGCCACGCCACCCGTCTGGCGGTTTGAGCCTGAGCACGTGACCTGTTGACCTGTCTCTGAGAAGTTAAGGTGCTGAACCGGCGCGAGCACGGCGCCCGCCGCGGCCTGATCATCTCCGGGGAACGCACCACCGGGAAGACCACCGCACTGCGGCAACTCGGCCGCCTACACGAGCTTCGCATCCGGCAGCGTTACGGAGACAGCCGGCGCATCCCGGTGGTCTACGTGACAGCCCCGCCCAAGGGCTCGGCCCGCAAGCTCGCGCTGGAGTTCGCCCGGTTCCTCAAGCTGCCGACCATTTCCCCCAGGCACAACACCGCCGACATCACCAGCTCCGTCTGCCAAGTGCTTACGGAGGCCCGCACCGATCTCGTCTTGGTCGATGAGATCCACCTGATGAACCTCGCCACCATTGCGGGTGAGGAGTTGTCCGACCATCTGAAGTACTTCACCGAGCACCTGCCCGCCACATTCGTCTATGCGGGCATCGACGTCGAGCATTCCGGGCTGTTCGCCGGAATCCGGGGCGGCCAGATCGCTGGCCGCTGCACACTCCTGCACACCGGCCCCTTCCCGCCCGGAGCGGAGTGGGAAGGGCTGGTGGCGACCATGGAGGACACCCTCCCCCTCCATCACCACATTCCAGGAACCCTGGCCAAGCTGCACGCCTACCTCCACCAACGCACCGGCGGCATGATCGGCAGCCTCTCTCACCTGATCCGGGCCGCCGCCATCTCGGCAATCCTCGACGGCAGCGAGCGGATCACCCGCCGCCAGCTGCACACCATTCACGTCGACCACGCCAGCGAGAGCGCCTACCGGACATCGGCATGACCCCCTCCGCGGACCTCTACGGACCAGCCTGGCCGCTCCCCCTGACCACCACCCCCTTCCCGAACGAGACCCTGCGGTCCTACATTGCACGGCTCGCCCTGCTCAACAGGCTGCCGCCCGAACGCATACTCCGCCGCTTCTACACAGCGGAATCGCCCCAAGACAACGTGAAACTCCTAGCCACGCGCAGCGGGCAGGCCCCTCTTCTGCTGATGCGAAAATTGCCCGAGCTGGCCACTCCAGGCCCCTGGCCCCACGAGCAGTACGAAGGTCTCGCCCGCAGCTGGGCCTGCCATCCCTGCGTTGCGGCCCGCACCGGACGGGACGACTGGAAAGTCGAAATCTGGGTCATCAGTGGACACCATCACCTCTGTGTCAAACACCGCCGATGGACGGGCACCCACCACGGGCACTACATGGCCAACTTCGCCGGCCCCATCGACGGACAGTTCAGCCTCAACCGAGCCCCTGAGATCGTCCATGCGCAGCGGAGACTCCACCGGCTCTTTCGGCGGCGGACACCCCGAAGGGTTCTCGCTGCCTACCAGGAATGCGTCGACTTCTGGCGCGAGCTGGCCAAGCACGGATATGCCGTCAACAGGACCGAACGCCTTCTCGACCTCATCGCTCCCAACGAGCCCCTTGCGCGCCGAAGTTACGCGATGCGCGAGGCCGCTCTCCTGCCAGACCTCGTCGAAGTCCTGGGGATCTACGCGTCTCCGGTCTGGCGCCACCGAGCTCTCGGCAGCCCCCGCGATGTTCAGCTCTTTCACCGAGAGTTCGAGCGGCGGTTGCCTCCCGAACGACGGCTGAGAACGACCGCCATCCCATGGTTCACAAGCGAAATCACACGGGTCGCGGAAAGGATCAATGAACGGATGGACGAACAGGAACGTCAACTGATGCGGGTGGCGTCGGCTGCACCCGGCACGCCAGAGTGGTGGCCTCCACTCATCATGCGCAGACTTCTGCGACACACCCCCTCTCATGCACGGTGAAACACCACGCGGTCGAGGTCGAGGCGCTACCTGTCCGGCGTCAGGGACGAAAGGACCTCACGGAGTTGTTCAGGTTCGTCGGCGGTGATCATCCGTCACACCGACTCTGCACGACATCCTGATCACTGGGGCTACTGTGTCGAGGCATGAACACGGACCAGTGGTTAGCAGACACCCGCGCGTCCTACGACACGGTCGCGGTCAGCTATGCCGACCAGCTGCGCGAGGCTCTGGCCGGGGAGCCCTACCTTCGAGCAGCTCTGGCGTTGTTCGCCGAGTTGGTGCACGCCACCAGCGGCGGGCCGGTGGCGGACGTGGGCTGCGGACCTGGACACGTCACCGCTCACCTGCACGAGCTGGGCGTGGACGCGTTCGGCATCGATCTTTCACCCGCGATGATCGACCTCGCGCGGCGCGACCACCCCAGCCTGCGGTTCGAAGTCGGCTCGATGACGGATGTCCACCTCGCCGACGCTTCGCTCGCCGGCCTGCTCGCCTTCTGGTCGTTGATACACGTCCCCGACGATGCTGTCCCCACGGTCTTCAGCCACTTCCACCGGGTGCTACGCCCTGGCGGACCACTGCTGCTCGGCTTTCACGTCGGCGACGAGTCGAGGCTGAAGACGCAGGGCTACGGCGGTCACCCGATGAACGTTTACGTCCACCACCGCCAACCTGACCAAGTGACAACCTGGCTTCGCGATGCTGGCTTCACGGTCGAGGCCCACATGCTCCTCGACCTCGACGAGAGCGTTCCAGGGGCGGTCCTCTTCACACACCGTCAGCCCTAACTCAGCCAGCAGTCCGTGTCGAGTGGGCCGAAGCGGCACGGCAGGCCATTACCGAAGAGTTCGCCGACGGCCTCAACCCCATTCCGGTGGCCCAGCGGCTCCGCCAACACGACCAGATGCTGGAATCGAGCATCAACGAGCACGAAGCCACTCGCATCGTTCCCGAGCCGAGGACAGCGGACAACCGATGACCGGTTCCCCAGCACTCGCCGACGAGCCGGAGGACGCCGCAGTTAAGGAACCGTCCGGGCAGCTGACGGAGATCATCCCCTCGGCGCTCGGCCTCGCCGCCAAAGCCGCCCGGCCCCAGTGGCCGGACGACACCGACGAGATCCAGGCGATCACCGATGCGATGGTGCGGCTGCTGCCCGGAGTTCACCTGCGGTCCGACGGCCAGCTGACGATCAAGTCGCTCGCCGAGCAAGCGGGCTTGAAGCGCAACAAGCTCACGGACTCAAAGACCTGTTCTATGCCCTGGTGCGAGCCCAGAACATCCACCCAAAGGACACCGAGCGGCTCCAGCAAGAGCGCGACGAACTCGCGGAGGCTCTGAAGAGGCCCGCCAGAGCACAACGAGCTACGCGAGGAGATCAAGCGACTCGTCCGCATCATCCACGTCCTGGAAGTGGAGAACGACAACGTCAAGAGCACATCCGGCGCCAGAGAAGGCACAGTCCGGGTGCTGCCACAGCGCTCAGCGCTGTCGCCCCCACAGCGTTGAGACCGAGACTGCCGCAGACAGTATTCAGATCATGCGGCGACGCCGAACTCCTTGCGGTCCGCTGGACGAACTCGTGGACGGTCGGCTCGCGCCGCCAGGGGGCCAGGGCCGCGTTGAACTCGTTTACGTAGTCCTTGGCACGCCCCGACTGGATTCGAGTTCCTGCGTGAGTCGTTCGCCATCGAGGACACCCTCCGCCCCGACCGGCTCGTCCTCGGCTTCGAGTCCGAGCACTCCTGGGCCGAGGCCGTCCTGCGGCAGCGTACTGAGAGGTCCGAATCCGGTGGCGGGGCCGAGCCCCGAGGCAGTAGACAATGCGACATGGCACGGATGCTGGAGAACCTGCTCAAAGAGAGCGAAACGCGGGGCTGGGCCGTCGGGCAGGCGGACCTGGCCCAGGTGAGGCGCGACGCGACCCGGCTCAAGTGGGCTGAAGTGCCGACGCGACGAGGTGGTCCGGCTCTCAACACTCTGCGCCCAGTCGGTCGAACCGAGGCGGAGCCCAATTCGCTCAGCGCACGTTACGGGAAGGGCGCCCAGCCCTTGCACACCGACGGGGCCCATCTCCGCCACCCCCCAGACATCGTGGTTCTGGCATGCGAAACCACCAGCACGACCCCCACCCGCCTGTGGTCCACGAACCGCTACGGTCGTTTCATTGGAGGACTGCCGGAGTTCGTCCACCACGGCGTCTTCCTGATCACTAGCGGAAACGACAGCTTCTTCGCTACGGCAATAGAGGGTGGCCACCTGCGTTACGACCCGGGCTGCATGATCCCCTGCGACGCCCGCGCGCGGCAGTCAGTGCAGTTCTTCGCGGAACGGGAGACCAAAGAGCACCAATGGTGCGAGCCAGCCCAAGTGCTCTTGATCGACAATCGTCGCGTGCTGCATGCTCGGGCCTCCGCAGCACATGAACCTGACCGAGAGATCCAGCGGCTCACCTTCCACCTGAACCGCGAGGCATCATGAGTAGGCCATTCGATCACGAGGCACTCTGGACGAAGGCCAAGCTCTTTCTGAACCGTGCCATGGACGACGACCCCAGATCATTCGACGAACAGGCACTCTGGGCTGCCCTGGCACTCGAGCTTCTGGCCAAGGCTGCCCTCGCGCGGGTCTCCCCACTTCTGATCGCGGAACCCAACGAAGAAGGCACCAATCTCCTCATCGCCACGGGACTAGTCAAGGGCGACGCGAGGTTCACCTCCGTCCGAGCCAAGACCTTGATGGCTCGATGCCACAAGGCATTCAAGCCCTTCGACCAGTCAGAGGCCATGAAGATCATCAATGGTCGTAATGAGTACCTGCACAGCAGTGGCGCCGGGTTCATGGCCATCCCGCCTCAGGCTTGGTGGCCCAGATACTGGGCCCAAGCCGCGATCTTGGTCACAGCTCTCGACCGCGACCTCGACGAGTTGGTGGGCAGCCACCGTGAGCCCGTGGTCGTTAAATATCTTGAGCAGAATGCCAAGAACATCGAACAGCGCGTCGAAGCCTTGCTTGAGAGGGCGAAGCAGCGTCGCCGGCAATGGCTCGACGGAACCCTACCTGCGAAGGTTGCTGCCGAGTGGAAGACCGGACAGTACCTATCAGCGACGCTGGACCACAGCGTGGCTGCAGACTGCCCGGCCTGCGGCTCAACTGGGCTTCTCGAAGGTGACGAATTGGTCAATGAGGAGGTCCACTACCCTTCGGCCCTTTCTGTCACGGAAGATGGAGACCAATGGGGCGATGGCTCGGTGACCCTGAGCATCGCAGCCGACCACTTCAGCTGCCCAGGGTGTCAGCTCGTACTCAACGGCTATGAGCTGCTCAAGCAAGTCGGCTTGAATATCGTTTTCGATGTTCAAGGTGACATCGACGAGTACATCCGTGCCGAGTCCGAGTACGGCAATGATTAGGGCTGCAACAGTTCTGTTGCAGCCCTGATTGCATCGCTTGTCCCGGTGATCTGCAAGTGCTGTCCAGGCTCGGGCAAGCTGGATTGATGTGGCGGAAGAACGGCCGGTCAATACTCGATTGTGGCCATGCATCGCACGGTGGCCGCGGCCAAGGCTGCGGGCTGCCTGCATAAGGTGCGCGCCATTCCGTCTGCTGGTCGGAGTTCCGCTACGGTCCGACGGTCAACTAACCGTGATGTTTCCTCCCTGCTGGCAATAACCCAGGATGGACACAGAAGTGCGAGGACACGGCGCGGCCGCGCCAGCCTGCAGCGGCCCGAGCACTGGCCGCGCCCGTCCATCGCCCGGCAGGCCGCTGGCCGACGCCCGCCCCGCCGTGATGGTGCAGGTGCGCACTCGTCACCCACCGCTGCGTGGCCCCGTGCTCCCAAAAGGAGACGCTCACTGTCCACCCCCGAGTTCCTGCCACTCGAAGTCGCCAAGATCCTCGCCGGCCTGATCTGGAGGGCGGCGCGGCCCTGCCGTTCACGGCAGGTTGCCTCAGCGGAGTAGTTCCCTGGAACCCTGCTAAGCCTCTGTTCCTGTGGGCTACCTTCGATTGGTAGACGATCACGGAGGGCTGAATGGCACAGGGAAGACTCTTCAGAGCACAGACTTGGTGGCTGGAGACACCCAGACTGATCCGCCGATGGTCCATTGCCTTGTTGCTGTTCGGATTCCTGCTCCTGGCACTCGGGCTGTGGTCCGACATGCGGGGATGGTGGGAAGGCCACGAGTTCCTCACCAATCTCGTCTCCAGCTTTACCTCGCTGTGCTTCGGTGTTCCCGCGGCTCTGCTGGTGTTCAGTCACCTCGGGCAGGCCCAGGAAGAGGCACGCCAGAAAACTCGCGCACGAGCTCACGCCGTTCAGGAGATCAACGAGTTCACCTCGGCCCTCCTGGAGCCGTTCAATGCAACAGACATCCAACAGTTGGGGTCCAAGCTGCGAGGCATGCGTGCCAACCTGAGAACGGTGCGGACGGTGCGCATGGCAGATGCCGAGCGGGAGGAGGCGGTCGCCACCTTCTTCATGCAGTTCAACGACCTGGTGCCCAACCCTTCCGCACGCAGGCCGATTGACAGCTTCTCCACCATGCATCGGTACACATCGCAATGGACGACGATGCGCAAGTGGCAGACACGCGTAACGTCCCAGTGCCGCATTCTGGACGAGGAGGTCCGTCCGCGCGTCACCGACTATGGGTTGCCCTGGCTGGCGCAGAACAGGGCATCTGATGTGCGACAGGCCGCCAGGTGGCTCTTTATGGAGGGTCGTAACCCCTGGAAGCCGCGAGCTCAGCAAACGGACAACGGCAGAGACGGGTCAACCATGGCCGCAATGAGCTACTTTCTTGATGACCTGATTGGGCTATGCGCTGGAGCTGAATCCCTCGCATCTCTCTACCGTGCGTAACGGGTAACGGGCGAAGGCAACACGGCCAGACTTGATGTAGAAGCAAGCTGGCCTCGTCTTGGGCGCCCCAATGGTCCGCACACCCGACGAGAGCGAGAAACCCTGACCGAGCCAGCAGGGTCTCTTCCTGGCCGACAAGCCCAGGGAATCGTGACGGAAAACCTCAGGTTGAGCGAGACCCGACGAACACCCAACATCTCGCTCTGTCTGAGGCACCCCAGGTCAGCGCGCTGCCCTGCCTCACCTTCAGCGAGACGGGACATTTTGGGCTGGCCTCCGCGGGTCGCCGAGGGTCCTATGAACAGGCCGCCGCGCGGGAGCTGGCCGAAGAGCTGGGCATTCGTGCGCTGCCGCGCCTGCTGTTCACGTTCATCAACCGCAGCGGCTTGAGCCCTCACTGGCTCGGCGTGCACGAAGCCGTGGTGCCGGACGCCGTGGTCCCCGATCCCGATGAGGTCACCTGGCGTGCCCGGCACCTGGGGCCACCACTTCGACGACTACCTCCTGCACGCTCCCATCACCGACCAGCACCGCAACAAGATCGCCCACCAGGCCGCGCTCATCGAGTCCGCACTCGGGAGCGACCCGGCGGACGTCCCGAGCACGGCCCCCGCGCGCCACCGGCCGCCGCATCCTGCTGCTCGCGTCCGGAGGCGCCGCCGACCTGCGCCGGGTCGACCCGGCTCTCCTGCACCCCGCTGACCGCCTGGTCCTCAACGACGTCGGCCCCGACGCCCTCCAGCACGCCCTCACACACCTGCCGCCCGCGACCCGCGCCCAGACCGCCGCGGCCCCCGGCAACGTCCTGCGCACCGCCGCCCACCTGGCCGCCGACCACGGCCCCTTCGATCTGGTTCTGGCCGGAGGCCTCTTCGACTACCTCGAAGAACGCTTCGCCCGAGCCCTGATCCGCGCCACCCTGTCCCGGCTGTGCCGCCCCGGAGGCGCGTTCCACTTCTCCAACATCGCGACCCCGAACCCGTACGCCGCCGTGATGCCCCACATCGGCCGCTGGAACCTCGTCGAACGCACCCCAGCCGACATCAAGGCCGACGTCCGAGCCGCCGCGCCGCCGCGCCGCCGGGAACCGTCGCCGGACTGGACATCACCGCCGATGCCACCGGCCTGACGCTTTTCGCGACGGTGCGGTGCGCTGACGAGCCGAGGTGAGTCCCGCAGCCGGCATCGTGTTCCTCCCTGACGCAGCATCGGTCGTCAGTCGAGGCCTTCGATGATGCGGAAGTCGCGCTCGAAGCCGTCGGGGAGTTCGGCCAGCGCCTTCTGGTAGGCCGCACTCTCGTATGCGGCGACCGCCTGTTCGAAGCTGTCGAACTCGATCAGGACAACGCGCTCGGCGATTCCGGCTTCGTGTGCGACGACCCGGCTGCCGATGCCGGCGAGCACCCGCCCGCCTGCGGCCTTGACGGCCAGACCGGCCAGTTCGTTGTAGACATCAAGCCCCTCAGGGTCTGTGATGGTGGGGTAGACGCTGACCCAGTAGCCCTTGGCCACGGTTCCTCCTGTGTTCGGAATTGATCACCAGAAACGTACTCAGATCCATCGCCGGCGCGCTGTGGGTCAGCGAGCCGACGGAGACGGCGTCGAAGTCGGACGACCGAACGACGCCGTCAGGGCCGTCACCGTTTCGGCTTGCCCGACCATCGAAGCTGCGGTGGGCTGTACGCAGGACGGCGCGGTAGTCGTGGTCGCCGCCTTCCCGTTCGGCGAGCACGGCGAGGGCGGCGACGGTGCCGTGGCCGCAGGCGGGCAGTTCGTCCTGGGCGGTGAAGAACCGCAGTGTGTACGCGGGCTGACCACGCTCGATTCCGGTCGCGCGGAGGAAGACGGCGTGCGATGTTCCCAACTCCGTGGGAATGCGGCATCGCTCCTCGTCGGTGAACGGCGCATCTTCCAGAACGGCGGTCGGGCTGCCCCCGCGCCGTCTCGCCGACACGCGTCGACGACCGCTACCTCGGACACGGCACCGGGCCGGTGGTCAGCAGCATGGTCAGGTCCAGTGCGGGCGCGCTGTGCGTCAACGCCCCGACCGAGATGAGGTCGACGCCCGTCCTGGCGATGGCGAGAACTGTGTCCAGGCGGATGGTGCCCGAGGCCTCCAGCAGGATCCGGGAAGCGTCGGCCCGCCCGGCCCGGAGCTTCACGACCTGCTCGATGTCGGCCACCGGCATGTTGTCGAGCATGATCCAGCGGGCTCCGGCGTCGAGGGCCTCGACGGCCTGTGTGACGGTCTGCACCTCGACATCGCTCTCCACGGTCTGCCCGGTGCGCGCCATCCCGCGCCTGACCGCCTCGATCGCGCCGGTCACCCCGCCCGCCGCGGCGATGTGGTTCTCCTTGAGCAGGACCATCGCCGCAAGATCGAGGCGGTGGTTGTGGCCGCCGCCGGCGGTGACCGCGTACTTGTCCAGGGCGCGCAGGCCCGGCGCCGTCTTACGCGTGTCCAGGATGCGCGCCCTGGTCCCTGCCACAGCTTGGACGTAGCGGTCGGTCAGCGTCGCGATGCCGCACATGCGCTGCAGGAAGTTCAGCGCCGCACGCTCCCCGGTGATCAGGCTGCGCGCCGAACCGGATAGGTGCACCAGGACCTGACCATCGGCCAGTCGGGCGCCGTCGGCGACGGCCGGCTCGACCTTGACCTCGGGGTCGACCTGCGCGAAGACCTCGGCAACCACGGGGAGGCCGGCGGCGATGCCGCTTTGCCGGGTGCGGATCTCGGCCGTGGCCGCCAGGTCCTCGGGAACGCTCCACTCGGTGGTGATGTCCTTCCCTGACGCGTCCTCGGCCAGGGCGGCAGCGGCGGCGGCCCGTGCTGCCGCCGAGGGAAACTCGGTCGTGGTCATCTGGTCTCCAGCTCTGAGTGGACGTTGGCTTGGTGGCGGCAACCGCTGACCTCGATCTCCCGCGTGCCGGTCACCCGTCCCCCGCCACGAACAGGTTCCGGGTGAGCCGTCCGTGCGACTCGGCGCCGACGTCGAACTCGGGGCACCTGCGCATGTAATGGTCCTCCCAGCCGGTCTCGCCTCCGTCGACTCGGGCTTCAGGAACGCCTCTCACCCAGGTCGTCAGGGCAGGTGCCACAACAGCCCTCCGTTTCGATTTCCGAAGCGGTCACCGATGCTAGCGTGTCGGAATTCGAAGCATCAACCCTGGAGAGCGGGACATCCCGACATGGCAACACCCAGACCTGGCAGTCCTGTTCGCGGCTCGACCACAGGCCGCCCCCTCATGGCCGCACTCGACCTGTTCGGGCGGCGGTGGAGTCTGCGCATCCTGTGGGAGCTTCGCGCGGGTCCGCTTGGATTCCGCCCCTTGCAGAAGCGGTGCGACGACATGTCCTCCAGCGTGATGCGGCAGCGCCTGACCGAACTGCTGGATGCCCAGGTGATTCACCAACTACCGGACAGCCGCTACGAGCTCACCCCGCTGGGACAGGAGGCGCGCCACGCCCTGAACCCCCTCGCCCGCTGGGCGGAACGCTGGGCGGCCACGATCGACCCGCAAGGGGCGGACCACGCCGACGACCAGTCCGCCGGCCGCGTCTCACATCCGGACACATTGGGCGACGGGGCGCCGGAGAGGGGCTCCGCGGACTGACGCCCCGCCTCGGATCGGAGGCGGGGCGGGGCCGCGGGGGTCACGAGGTTGCCGTGGCTCGGCCGAGCGCCGGGGGCAGGCGCGAAACCTCCGCCAATCCTTTTTGCTTCGAATTTCGAAGCGACGGTGCCCAGCCTGCGACAGTGCTTCGATATTCGAAGCGCACTTGTCCGACTTCGATCAAGGGGGCGGCATGACTCAGCAGAACACCGACACGCAACGTTCCACCCACCATCCTGTCCTGGAGGGAACCAGGGCCGCAGGGGCTCGGAGTGTCCGCTGTCTCCTTTGCGACTCCGAGCACCTGCTGCAGCGCAAGGGATGTGCCGGGGAGGCGTGCAAGGCGCCGGAAGGTGTCCCGGTTCAATGCGAGGGCGGCGTCGTAGAACGGGCGTAGCACTCGCTCTGTCCAGTTGTTGTCGCGGGCTTCGAGCACGGACACAGCGATGCCCAGTACCGCGCTGAGGCGTGTTTCGGAAGTTGAAGTAGCTGGAGATCCTCGAAGTCTGACGCGGGTTCAGGCGGGATCGGTGAGAAGGGCGATCACGGCGTTGAGGACCATTCCGATGCCGATTCCCCCGACGGTCCAGCCGAACGCCTTGGCGCTGTTGCGGGTGAACCAGTCGTTGATCCGCTGTAGCACTGGCTCGGCCCGGTCGTGCGCGGCGATCCGGACGGCGCCGAGGAGAACCGCCGGGAGGATCATCACGACGCAATAGCCGGCCAGCGCCCCGCCGATGGCCTGCCAGGTCAGATCGGCGTTCGCGAGTAAGCCGACGGCCGCCAGGTAGGGCACCATTGTGACGACCTCCAGGGCGGTGGCTACCAACGCGAGGCTCATCAGGCCGCGCACGCCTCCGCCCCGCGTGTCCCGGCCGTCCAGACCTTGGCCGTCCGGCACGGCACCCGACATCGCCGCGGTCCGCCAGCGCTGCAGTCGGCCCGGTCTGCCCGACCGGCTTCGGGCGCGGGCCTCCAGCCGGTAGCTCAAGGCAATGACGATCAAACCGAGGATGAGCTGCCCGATCCGGAGGTGCGTCGGGGCGACGTCGGTGAAGGCCGCCCGGGCGGTTTGCAGCACCCCATCGGCCCCCAGCACCAGGAGGACGCCAACGCAGAAGTAGAACGTCGCAACGGTAGCCAGGTAGATGGCGATCCGGCCGGCGCGCACCCGCCCCGGGGTGAGCAACAGCCAGATCGGGATCAGCAGGGTGCCGAAGCTTGTGCTGTCCAGCAGCCCCAGCCCGGCCAGCGCCAGCGCCAGCGTCGCGCTCATCAGTCGAACAGCCGGTCGACGTAGGCGTCCAGCGCGGCGCTGATGCGGGAGGCGCCGAACCTGTTACCGGTCGCCGCGTGGTGCAGGCACAGTCCGTCCACGAACGCGACCAGTGCCGCCGCCTCCGCCTCGGTGTCGACGTCCGCGGCGAGTTCGCCGGCCCGTTGCGCGCCGCGCAATGCCTCCTCGACACCCTGCAGGAGCCGCTCGGTAGCGTCCCGGTGGGTCGCAGCCATGTCGGCGTCGGTAAGCGACGCCTGCACGAAGCTCAGCCAGACCCGCAGCTCGGCGCGGCGCTCGGCCGTCAGCGGCAGGAACGTCTCCATCAACCGCACGACGAACTCCCGGACCGGCGGCTCGACCGGGATGGCGGCGATGCGCTCCTCGGCGCGCCGGTAGACATACTCGATCCCGAACCTCAGCAGCTCGTCCTTCGAGCGGAAATAGCGCTGGACGAGTCCGACGGACACACCCGCCGTCCGCGCCACGTCAGCGAGGGTGGTCCGCGCCAGTCCCCGTTCGGCGACCACGCTTATCAGCGCGGAGGCGACTTGGCCGCGTCTCGTGTCAGCGTCGGCGTGTTGCGTCATAAAAAAATAGTACCGCAATATTATTTTGGGGTTGGCCGCCGACCAGGACGAGTCGGACATCGACCTTCAGCGTCTGGATGCCGACCAGGACGGTAGGGCGTGCTTTCCGTTTCACAAGCGGGCGTGTCACCCTGGCCACAGCCGCTCAGCCCTCGCGGCCGGCTCGCAGGTCTTCTCCAGGAGGGTGAACGACTTGGGCGCACCGCCCGGCTGCGGCTTGCCTGCCTTGTGGCCGACAACCCGGTAGCCGGCGTTCAAGTAGTAGGTGTTCAAACGCGCGTTGTCGGCCAGGCAGTCCAGACGCACGAGCGCCCGCCCCGTCGCTGCGACGCGGCGCTCCGCAGCACGCAGCAGAAACCGCCCCGTCCCCGGCTGGGCGCTGCTGCGGTCCACCATCAGCCGATGCACATAGCCGGCCACCGGCGGTTGGGGTCCCCAGGCGTCCTCGTGGCCGTTCTGATCGGCGGCTCTCTGCCGGCCTCCTCAGCCGGTCGGTGTGCCGACGTAGGTGTGGGTGCGGGTGTACGCGGTGAAGTGCATGGACTCGTAGAGCCGCTTGGGAATGGGATAGGCGGCGTCGCCGCGCGAGTAGACGACGGCTCGTTGTCCGCCGGCGTCGGCGAAAGCGTGCAGCACCGCGGTGCAGACGGCTCGGGCGAGGCCGAGGCGGCGGTGGTCGGGGTGGGTGCCGACGGGTTCGAACTCACCGGTGCGGTTGTCCGGGTCGTACCAGCCCTGGCAGTAGGCGACGACTTCCCCGGTGGGCGAGGTCACGATGAGGTCGTGTTCGGGCCGGTAGGGCCAGGTGTCGTCAGTCACTCACATGGGCGCGTCACCGTCGGCTTCTGTCCGAGGCCGTCTGGGCCCCGGTTTTCCGGCCCCAACTCGTCCTGGGTTGACTCCGGTTGGTGGCGACGGAGCTTGCGACCGGGCACGTTGTCATCTGCTGACGGCGAAGCGGCGAGTGGGAGGCTTCGGCGGTGCCTAGGTTGTCCGTATGGAGATCGTCGAGCTGCTGCCGGAGCTGCATATGCTCCGTTTCGAGGTCGGGCAGGCGTATCTGTGGCGTGACGCGGATGGGCTCACATTGATCGACTCCGGGGTTGCGGGGGCCGGTCCGGCAGTCGCCGATGCCATTCTGAGCATCGGCTCGAAGCCCGGGGACCTGCGGCGTGTCGTGCTCACCCACTTTCATGAGGACCATACCGGCGGTGCTGCCGAGATCGCCGCGTGGGGAGGGGTCGAGGTGTTCGCGCACCGTTTGGACGCCGGGGTGATCCGCGGGGAGTCACCGGCTCCGCCACCGGTCTTCACGGATGCTCCGGACTGGGAACGTGCCTTGTTCGAGAGCAAGCCGAAGCTGCCACCCGCACCGCCGGTGCCGGTGGACCACGAGGTCGGTGATCAAGATGTACTCCCCTTCGGCGGCGGGGCTCGTGTGGTGGCCGCGCCGGGTCATACTCCGGGCAGCACCGCGTTTCATCTCCCTGCCTTCGGGGTGCTCTTCCTGGGCGACGCTGCAGCGAACGTGGGAGGCAAGACCATGGTCGGCGTGTTCAACACGGACCGCTCTCGTGCACTGGAATCCTTGAGGGCTTTGAGCCGACTGGATGCGGAGGTGGCCTGCTTCGGCCACGGCGAGGCGATTGTGGGATCGGCTTCGGCGGCTCTGCGGGCTGCGGCAGCTTCCCCGAGCGGCAGTTGAGGATGCGGCCGACAGGACGGCAGCGGCCCCGGAACCCGGCCGTCGCCGCGGCCGCTCCCAGGCCGACCGGCACGAGCCGAGACCGACTCGGGGACCGGGAACGGCAAGTGGAGCGTTTGGGCCAAGCTTCGGCGCATCAGCAGAGGTCTGGGGAGACTTCGTGGCCCAGGCGCTCCACTCCCATCGCCACATCCGCACGCCATCAGCGCCCACCGTCCCCCGGCTGACAGCCCGACCGGACAGACGCAGTGGTGTCAGCGCGTCCAGGCCTGGCCGAGCGGCGCTATGACCGCGCGGGTTGGTTGGCGATCAGAAGGGTGCTGCCGGCGGGACGGAATCCCAGGCGCGAGTAAATGCGAGCGACGGCGTCCTCCGCGTAGGCGAGGAAGACGGTGTTCACTCCGTGGTCACGCGCGTGGGCGGCCAGGGCCGCCGTGACGGCGGCGGCCAGGCCCTGGCGGCGGGCGGTGGGAAGGGTGCCGATGCCGCCGATCTCAGTGGTGGCGTTCGCCGGGTGGTAGTGGCCGACGGCCAGTGGGGTGCCGTCGGGGGCGAGGGCGGCGACGAGCGTCTTGTGCCCGGCGCGGATGGTGGGGCGGACCGTCGCCACGGTGCCGTTCTCCGTAAGTTCCCCGGCCACCTCCGACAGCTCCTTGCGGCCTGCCGGGCCAACCGCAGTGCCCTCCTTCGCGAAGGCCAGGCGGGGAAGGGCGAGAGCTGCGGGCAACGCCGGGTCGTCGGCCGTCAGCGCCCGGAGCGTCACCCCCTCCGGCAACGGCTGCGGCTGGAGTTGATGATGCGGATCCAGAACCATCAGCGGACGTTCCGCCACGGGCAGGCCCGCGGCCTCGACACCGGAACGCAGCCTCGGCGCCACCTCGGCCAGCCATTCGAAGGCCTCCGGCACGCCGAGTTCGCGCTGCCGGGCCCGGACCCGGGCGATGTCAGCGGCGGTGACCGCCGACGCCCCGCCCGCGGTGGGTTGGGCATGGCTGGGACCGCCGTAATACGGGGCACCCGGCTTCCTTCGCACGAACAGCCGTAACGGACCGAACTCTTCGGCCTCGGAGAACAGCAACGGCACAGTGGCGTAGTACTGCTCGATGCGGGCCCGCAGCGAGTCACTCATGCGGCGCATCCCATCACGGGTGGACGCCGCACCGCACCCGGGAATTACGGCAAGGTCTGCTCCGCCACGTCACTCTGCCCCGCACCGGCTGCGGAGTAGCTCCGCACCGTCACCTTCGAGTTCACCGCAGTACGTCGCACGTCCGGTCATGGCCATCACCAAGGCCAGGGTGGGACCGGACACGACGGGTCCCGAGCCCGTCGTGAAAGGACCGTCCTCCGCGACGAGTTTCAGCCCTTCGATGCGCCCCTTGGCGACGACCACGAGGTCCGAGCCCTGGTAGTACTCGGCCAGCCGAGTGACGACCTCGATCGGGTAATCGCGACGAATGCCCAGCGGCCGCCGGATGTCCTCTCCGTGCACGATCGTCTCGCCCAGCATGGCTATGGCGGGCAACGGGGGCTTGGTGGTGCTCGGGACGACGCGCCGGAACCGCTCAAGAGTCTCGGCGGGAGTGCTTCCCAGTTGCTCGGCCAGCCGCATGGCCACCTGCTTGTCGAAGTCGAACCGGCAGCGGATCACCCCCGCCATCCAGCGCACGGCGTTGAGGCTCGCACCCGCGGTGAGGTGTGCGAGCACCTCACGCACCGTCAAACCAGCACAGAGCGAAGGCGTTTCCCACCGCTCATCCGTCATGTCTGCGAGATCGGCCGCCAGCGCCGCTCGCTCAGCGCGGATCAGAGGCCAGGCATCGGCACTGCGGCCGCGGGGCGCTGTCACTGCCGGGTCAGTCATAGGGGGAGATCTCCTGTCACAGGGGCGTACTCCGACGTCGATCCCGGGCCGACTGCGCTGTCCGGCACGGGCGTTCGCGTGGAAGACCGACACTCCGGAGGAAAGTCATCGGCCGCGAGCGCATACGGCTCGGAATCGACGTCCGTCGGCAACGACTCGGAACCAGTGTTACTGCGGCGGCGGACCGGACAAAATGTCAAGCAGCTCTAGATCAAGGGCTCTATAGACTTCCCCGATGAGCAGCGATCTTCTCCGTCTCACCGTCCTGGGCTGCGCGACACCCTATGCGAGCGTGGACAACCCGTGCTCCGGCTACCTGGTGTCCAGCGGTGGCACCCGGGTCTGGGTTGATGCGGGTAGCGGGACGCTGGCACAGCTTCAGCGGCATGTCAGGATCGACGAGGTGGACGCGATCTGGATCTCGCACCTGCATGCCGATCACAGTGCGGACCTGCTCACCACCTACTACGCGGCGCTCTACGCGGACATTGAACTCGCCGCGCCCATTCCCCTGTACGGGCCGCCGGGAATCGCTGACCGGCTGGCCCACTTCCTCACCAACAGCTCGACGCGCAGCCCGGTCGAGCGCGCCTTCGCGGTCCATGAGCTGGACGACGGACACCAAGCGCGCGTCGGCGCACTCACCATGACCAGCCGGGCAGTGGCACACGGCATACCGGCCTTCGCCGTGCGCATCGAGGCCGAGGGCCGATCGCTGGTCTACTCCGGAGACACAGCACCGTGCGCGAACCTCACACGGCTGGCCGAGGGATGCGACGTGCTGCTGTGCGAGGCCGAGAGCGCCCAGGCCCCGACCGAGGGTGAACAGGTCCACCACACGCCCGAAGACGCCGGCGACACGGCCGGCGCTGCCCGGGCAGGCCGGTTGATCGTCACCCACGTCGGCCGATTCCTCACCCCGCAACAGGCGGTGGCACGCGCCTCGGCCCGGTTCGACGGTCCCGTCGACCATGCCGCACCCGGTGCCACTTTCTCGATCGGCTAGTGCTGTGGCCACATGGGTTCGCCGGGTTGGAGGTTCGATGGGCGGCGGCGTCCATTCCGACCCTGGAGGTGTGGTGGCCGGGCCTGTACGGGTACGCAGACTGACCGACCAGGAAGGGCAGAAGCTGCAGCAGATCGTGCGCCGGGGCAGTACCAGCTCGGTGCGCTACCGCCGGGCGATGATGCTGCCGGCCTCCGCCGGAGGGAACCGCGTCCCGTTGATCACGCAGCTGGTCCGGGCCGACTGGGACACCTGTGCGGGACCTGCGCCGCGGCAGCTCCTCCATCGGCCACGCTTGTCGGGCCCGGAAGCGGTGGCCAGGGTTGGCCGATGTCAGGGACGTGGTGGGGATTATGCCCGTCCCCGTGCCCGGTGCCGCCTTGCGTACGACCAGGTCACCGCGGTCATCAGGGCCGGTATGGCGAACAGCGGGGCGAAAGCGAACCCCCAGACGGTCTGTGCCGTACCGCTCGACATGTACGTCTGGCTCTCGACGGCGAAAGCGACCACGAGTTGCCACAGTGCCACCAGAACCAGGACGCCCGAGGCAGCCCAAGCAAGCGGGGCGAGGACCCGGGGGTGCAGCGGCCTCCACCGGTCGCTCACGAGCAGCAGCGGGAACAGAGCGGCCAGCTCAGTGAGGACGGAGAGGCCGACGACGTATGCGATGCCCCAGCCCGGGATGTCGAAGACATCGCGCAGCACTTGGTCGCTGTAACCCACATAGACACCGGATGCCATGGCGATGCGCCACAGGCCGGACGGGACGGCGCACAGAGCGATGGCGTGGGCGGCGCGGCGAGTCCAGACAGGCGCAGGTGCGGAGGCAGGGAGAGGGGCGGTCGCTGGCGTCATGACATACATGCTGGCCCTGGACATGGCCGCCACGCTTCGTCCGCTACGGCGGACCGTATCCGCCCTGCGGATGAGGGAGCACCCACTGAGGGAGGATTTGATGGTCACAGCACCAGCCTCGCGCCTTCACGAAGCGGACTGTTCGAGGTGCGCTCACCCCGTCGCGCAAGCAACGGGCCGTCCACGACCCGGCGAAGGTCCTGCTCTCAAATGCCCCAGGAATACGGCGGTTTGGGTATCCACGCGTGCAGAGCTGAGTACGCGTACTCACGGCACGGCAGCTCCCTGGCGGCAAGACTGGGCGGCAGACCAAGCGACTGGAGACGATCATGCACCTGCCCGGCAGAATGAACCGAGCCGCCACTGCCTTCCGACCCGAAAGGGTTCGCATCATCGTTGCTGCTCTCGCGAGCGGGGCCGCAGTCGTGGCACTCACCGGATGTGCCGGCTTCGAGTACCAGGAGGACATCTGCAGCGGCGGCGAGTACCCCGTTCTGGCCGTAGGCGATACCGGCTCCGCTTGCGTGTCGGACAAGGAAGAGCCGCCGGCGGGATTCGTGCGATACCCGAAGGGCAAGGTGCCGCAGCAGGTCGACGACACGTGGGATGTGTACTGGGACACCCATACGCTCGACAAGGACGGCAACATCATCGACCTCCCCGACGCGGGCTGACCCGGACGACCCACGCTCCGGGCCGGAAGAGAGCGAACCGAAAACCTGAAGGTGAGTCCATAGCGGTTCTGCTGTCGGCAGACCGGCTGGATGTCACACCGCACCCCCACCAGCATGGCCACATGGGGAAGAACGCAGCGGTGCGTCGACTCGATCTGGGGTACTTCATCCGGCCCGCGTCGGAGACGGGCGGCCCGCAACCGCGGGTCGAACCTGTCCTTGCCTACCTGGTGCGACACGACCAGGGGTTGATCCTCTTCGATACCGGCATCGGCCAGGCAGGGCCCGACACCGAAGCGCACTACCGGCCCCGACGCCGGGCGTTGCAGGAAGCCCTGTCAACGGCGGGAGTCGCCCTTGACGACATCTCGCTGGTCGTGAACTGCCACCTTCACTTCGACCACTGCGGCGGGAATCCGCTCCTGCGCGGCAAGCCCATCCTGGTTCAGGACGTCGAACTGGCCACAGCCCGTCGGGGCGACTACACCGTCGATGAACTGATCGACTTTCCCGGCGCCACGTACGAGGAAGTCGCCGGGGAAGCCGAGGTCTGGCCGGGAGTCTGGATCATCCCGACGCCCGGGCACACCCGAGGGCATCAGTCGCTGGTCCTCAGGCAAGGTGACGGCACCGTGGTTCTCGCCGGCCAGGCACACGACTTCGCTTCCCGTTTCGCGTCCGAGCAGCTGGCCCGTCACGCGGCACTGCATGGCGTGGAGCAGCCACTTCCTCCCTATCGGCAGTGGCTCGACCGACTCGCGGACTTCGACCCACGACGTGTGCTCTTCGCCCACGACTGCTCGGTCTGGGAACCGCCGCAGGCCGAAGGCCGCTGAACCGACGCTCCGGCGCAGGTCGACGACCAGGAGCTGCTCGAATCATCACGTGGTCGACTGGAGAATCTGTGCGCGCGGCTCGTGCACTGAGGCCGTCCCGGACCTCGACCGTGTCAGCCCTCTGACCCGCACGCGGGCTGGCCGTGCAGGGCAGAGGGACGGGGGGCGTCACACCGTCGGACCCGGCTCTCGGATGATGCAAAAGGGATGTCCCGCCGGATCCGTGAGCACCCGCCACCTGTCCACGTTCGGCTGGTACTCCGGCCTGCCCGCACCCAGCTTCACCAGCCGCGCCTCGGCCTCGTCCAGGTCCGAGACCCGGAAGCAGCAGTGCAGTTGCTGCGGTACCTGCTGGTCGGGCCAGCTCGGTGCCCGGTAGCCGTCGACGCGCTGGAAGCCGATGGAGAGCCCGCCCTCACTGCCGCCCAGGGAGGCGAACTCGGCGTTCGACTTGGGATGCGGTTCGAGGCCGGTGGCCTGCTGATAGAAGGCCGCGAGCGCGAGCGGATCCGCGCAGTCCAGGGTGATCGCGCTCAACTTCACGCGGGGAGGACCTCCTGACAGTCCGACCAGGCAGGCCTGCTCAGCAGGGGTCGGATGCGGGTGAAGAGGCTGAGGAGTTCAGGGCCCCACTGGTCGCGGAAGGCCGGGTCGCGGGCGAGGTCGAGTTCGTTGGCGGCGGTCAACTCGGCGAAGTCTCGCCGCGCCTGCGGATCCGGGGTGTGACTCAGGCCGGTGAACCGGTCGTGGAAGGGCCCGTCGGTGTCCGCGAGCGTCGGATAAGTGGCCGCGCGATCGCAGGAGGCGTACAGGTACACCAAGGACTCGGCCTCGGCCCCGACAACCGCCGCGAGTTCGCTACGGCGGTCCAAGGGCAACAGGGCGTCGGGGAAGCCGTCCGTTCCGTAGAACGCGTGGCAGAGGCCCGCCAGTTGGAGGGCCGGGCGTGCGCCCCAGGCGGCAAGTTGCCCCTGTACGCGCTGGAGATGGGCGATGAGGGTTCCGCCCGGATGAGCGATGTCCGCCGCGCCGAACTCGCGCAGAAGCGCGACGGCCGGGCCGGAGGCCGCAGGGGAGACAGGCACAGCGTGGTGTCCTTCCGGCGGTGGTCGGGGTCGGCAACCATCAAACCGGTGGACGGAGCGGGGCCGCCATCGATTTGATCTGCACTCATGACGACCCCGCAGCAAGCCCTGGTCCGGTACGCCGCCCGTAACAACGCCGAGTGGTGTGCGGCGATGTGCCGGGCTCATGGGGTGGCGAGTGAGTTCGGGGGCGAGGCCTGGGTCGCTGCGGGACGGACGCCGTCGTACTACCCCGACGCGGTGACGCTGGAGCCCGGCGCCGACCGGGAGGCGCTCGTGGCGCGGGTCGATACGGCAGCCCCCGGCGCCGCGGTCAAGGACAGCTTCGCCGATCTCGATCTGGCGGCGGCCGGATTCCATGTGCTGTTCGACGCCCAGTGGATCCACCGCCCGGCGGGCGCCGCGGCGCCCCGTACCGCGCCGGAGCCGGCGGGTCTCGCGTGGGAGGTGGCGGGCGATCGGGACGCGCTGCGGGACTGGGCACTGGCCTGGGACGACGGGGGTGGCGACGCGAGTCTCTTCCGGGACGGGCTGCTCGCCGACCCGGAGACGTTCGTGATCTCGGGGCGGTCCGCGGGTGGCCGGGTGGTCGCCGGGGCGGTGGCCACCCGTAGCGAGCGGGTGGTCGGCGTGTCCAACGTCTTCGCAGGGGGCGGCCTCGGGCCCGACGCGGCCTGGTCGACGGTGCTGTCCGCGCTCGACCGGCTCTTTCCCGCCCTGCCTGTGGTCGGTTACGAACAGGGCGACGACCTGACGGCGGCCGTCCGGCACGGCTTCGAGCCGGCCGGCGCGCTGCGGGTGTGGCTGCGCGACGGGTAGCACACCCGCGGGGACGACGCCCCTCTACCGCGGCTTGGACGCCAGGAACGTGCCGTACTGCCGCTTGGCCCCGTCCTCCGGCTCCTGCACCACACGTGTCATGACGACCAGCCCGGCCCGGTGGAGGAGTTCGGCGATCCGGTCCGGAGGCAGCAGGTACGACTCGTAGGACACCGGATGGCCGCCGTAGGCGTGCGTCGGACGCAGGTGCTCGCCGTTGCCCACGTGGCCGGCCAGCATCAGTACGCCACCGGGGGCGAGGGCGCGGTGGAACTCGGCGAACACGGTCGGCAGCCACTCCGGTGGGGTGTGGTGGGTGACGTAGTACGCCAGGACGCCGCCGAGTTCGCCGCTGCCGATCTCGAGCGCGGTCATCGAGCCGACGGCGAAGCGGAGTTGCGGGTACGCCGCCCGCGCCAGCTCGATCATCTTCGGCGAGACGTCCACGCCGAACACCGGCACGCCCAGGGCGGCCAGGTGCGCCGTCACCTTTCCCGGACCGCAGCCCAGGTCGGCCACCGGCCCCGCGCCGGAGGACCGTACGAGTTCGGCGAAGGCGGCCAGCATCGCCCGCGACACCGGGTCCAGCTCCGTGGGCTCCTTGACCACTCGGGCGTAATCGGCGGCGACGGTGTCGTAGGACTCCCGGACCGCGGTGACATGAGAGGGCTCGGTCATGCCGCGAAGCTAGCCGACAGCATGACACCCTGGGCTTGCCTATAGCCTTTAGGCAGATACACAATCCCTTATGGAAGTAGGGAGAAGCCCAATGCCACGCGTCGGACTGACGACCGAACGTCTCACCCGGGCCGGCGCCGAACTCGCCGACGAGGTCGGCTTCGACCAGGTCACCGTCTCGGCGCTGGCCCGCCGGTTCGACGTCAAGGTCGCGAGCCTGTACTCGCACGTCAGGAACTCTCAGGACCTCAGGACCCGCATCGCCCTGCTCGCGCTCGCCGAGATGGCCGACCGGGCCGCCGAAGCCCTGGCCGGACGGGCCGGCAAGGACGCCCTGGCCGCGCTCGCGAACGTCTACCGCGACTACGCCCGGGAACACCCCGGCCGGTACGCCGCGGCCCAGCTGCGGCTCGACCCGGAGACCGCGGCCGCGAGCGCCGGTGTCCAGCACGCGCGGATGACCCGGGCGCTGCTGCGCGGCTACGACCTGACCGAACCGGACCAGACCCACGCGGTCCGGTTGCTCGGCAGCGTCTTCCACGGCTACGTCAGCCTGGAGCTGGGCGGCGGTTTCAGCCACAGCGCACCGGACACCGAGGAGACCTGGGCCCGGATCCTCGACGCCCTCGACACGCTGCTGCGGAACTGGCCCGCGGCCCCGACCGATCCCCGAGGCTGACCCCATGCACACCGAGCACGACTGGATCACCACCCCCCTCACGGCGGACCTGCTGCGCGGCGCCCTCGACGCGGAGCGCACCGAGCACGGCCTGCTCCCCCACCGGCTCCCCGCCCGGGCCCGCGCGCAGAACACCAACGCGCAGCTGGCGATGGCCGAGGCCCAGCCCTCGGGCGTACGCCTGGCCTTCCGTACCGCCGCGACCGCCATCGAGCTGGACACGCTGCGCACCAAGCGCGACTACGCCGGTTTCCCGCCGCGCCCGGACGGCTTGTACGACCTGCGCGTCGACGGCCGTCCGGCCGGTCAGGCCGCCGGGACCGGCGGCAACGTCCTCACCGTCGACTTGGCCACCTGGGAGGGCGAGGTCACACCCGGCCCGATCGGCACCGTCCGTTTCACCGGCCTGCCCGCGGGTGACAAGGACGTCGAGATCTGGCTGCCGCACAACGAGACCACGGAGCTCGTCGCCCTGCGCACGGACGCCCCCGTGGCACCCGTGCCGGACCGGAGGCGCCGGGTGTGGCTGCACCACGGCAGCTCGATCAGCCACGGTTCGGACGCCGCGAGCCCCACGGCCATCTGGCCCGTGATCGCCGCGTCCCGCGGCGGCGTGGAACTGATCAACCTCGGCCTCGGTGGCAGCGCGATGCTCGACCCGTTCACCGCGCGCGCCATGCGGGACACCCCGGCCGACCTGATCAGCGTCAAGATGGGCATCAACATCGTCAACCAGGACGCGATGCGGCTGCGCGCCTTCACCCCGGCCGTGCACGGGTTCCTCGACACGATCCGTGAGGGGCACCCCGACACGCCGCTGCTGCTCGTCTCCCCCATCCACTGCGCCATCCACGAGGACACGCCCGGACCCACCGCTCCGGACCGCGACGCACTCGGCGAGGGCCGGCTGGTCTTCGCCGCGATGGGCGACCCGGCGGAGAAGGCCGCCGGCAAGCTCACGCTCGGTGTCATCCGGGAGGAACTCTCCCGGATCGTGCGGCGGCGCGCCGCCGACGACCCGAACCTCCACTACCTCGACGGCCTCGAGCTGTACGGCGAGTCCGACGCGGCCCGACTCCCGCTGCCCGACAACGTCCACCCGGACGCCGCCACCCACCGCCACATCGGCGAACGCTTCGGCGAACTGGCCTTCGGCGAGCAAGGGGCCTTCGCGGTACCGCGGGACCTCACCGCGTAGGCGGCCGGGCGAACACCCACTTTTTTGTGGGTACTGGGCAACGCCCGGCCACCCGGGGGAAGCTGGTCGCGGAGCGGCAGCCGAGAAGCGAGACGCCGGAGCGGGCGAGGACGGAGGTGGCGTACATCAGGAGGCCGGCCGGGCGGCCTCGTCCAGTTTCTCCAGGCGACGGTGGCCCCAGTCGGACAACGGGGCCAGCGCCTCGGCGAGTTCACGGCCGAACCCGGTCAGGGAGTATTCGGTCTTCGGCGGCAGCACGTCGTACACCTCCCGGTGCACCAGCCCGTCCGCTTCCATCTCGCGCAGCGCCTGTGTCAGCACCTTCTCGGTGAGCCCGGGCAGTTGCCGGCGCAGTTCCCCCGGTCGGTGCGGGCCCGACTCCAGCAGCCACAGCAGGGCTGTCTTCCACTTGCCGTCGATCACGGCGATCGCGGCAGTCACTCCGCAGACGTCCGCGTCCAGGCGCCGTCGGGTCATCTTCGCCCCATTCGTCATCCAAGGTCATCGCACTCGAAGGAGTCCCAGCGTGTCCACGTACAGCACGCCCCCGTCCCCGGGCTATTCCGGCAACCAGCCCGCCGGCACCACCGCCACGGTCACCGTCCTCGGGCTGGGCCCGATGGGCCGGGCACTGGCCGGAGCGTTCCTGGACGCGGGGTTGCGCACCACCGTATGGAACCGCACACCGGGACGGGAAGGGGAGCTCCTCGACCGCGGTGCGGCGGGCGCCGCGTCGGTGGCGGAGGCGGTGGCCGCGAGCGAGGTGACCGTCGTCTGCGTGGTGAACTACGACGCCGCCGACGCCGTCCTGCGCCAGGACGAGGTCGCCACCGCCCTCAAGGGCCGTACCGTCGTGAACCTGACCGCCGACACCCCGGACCGGGCCAGGGGCACCGCCGACTGGGCCGCCGCCCACGGCATCCGCTACCTGGACGGCGCGATCATGACCCCCACGACCACCATCGGCACACCCGACGCCGTGTTCCTGCACAGCGGACCTGCCGGTCTCTACGAGGAACTGGCGCCCGTACGGGAGGCGCTGGGCGGTACCCACACCCACCTCGGCGAGGACCCGGGCCGGGCCGCGGCCTACGACATCGCCCTGCTCGACATCTTCTGGACGGCGATGGCGGGCTACGCGCACGCCCTGGCGGTGGCCCGCGCCGAGGGCGTCCCGGCGGGCGAACTCGCCCCCTTCGCGCAGGGCATCGGCGCGATCCTCCCCCCGCTGTTCGCCGAGACCGCGGCGGACGTCGACACCGGTACCTACTCCGGCGAGGGCAATCCGCTCACCTCGGCCGTGTCGTCCATGGCCCACATCGTGCACGTCTCCGAGGCCCACGGCATCGACGCCGGCGTCATGCGCGCGGCCGAGGGCATGGCCCGGCGCGCCATCGGGCTGGGGCACGGGCAGGACGGCTTCATCCGGATCGCGGAGGTCATCGGGCGGCGGTGAGGCCTCCGCACGGCGGGCCCGGGGAGGCCCTGCGGTCAGAACGGCAGCGGCCTCCCCCGCACCACCTCCAGCCGCGACACCGCCCGCGTCAGCACCACGTACAGCCGGTGCAGGCCCCGTTCCTCCGCCGCGGCGATGGCCGCCGGCTCGACGACCACGACATGGTCGTACTCGAGTCCCTTGACCACGCTCGCCGGGACCAGGGACAGCCGCGCGCCGAGTTCCTCCGGGCCCGCCGCCTCGATACCGGCCGCGTCCAGCGCCGCCCGCACCCGGGGCACGTCCGCGTCCGCCGCGACGACCCCGACCGAGCCCTCGCGCCCCAGGGCCTCCCGTACGGCCTCCACGACGGCCGCGGGCACCCCGTCCGCGGTCGTCTCCCGCATCCGCAACTCCCCGTCCCGGCGCAGCGAACGGGCCGCAGGCACGTCCACGTCCAGCCGCTCCAGGAGCCGGTTGGCGAGCCCGACGACCGCCTGCGGCACGCGGAAGCCGGTGGTCAGCGTGACCACGGCCGCGTCCGGCTTGCCGAGGTGCGCGAGGACCGTCCGCCACGACCGTGCCGCCCAGGGCGTCGTCCCCTGAGCCAGGTCGCCCAGCACCGTCAGCGAGCCGAAACGAGCCCGGCGGGCGACGGCCCGGCACTCCATCGGGGACAGGTCCTGCGCCTCGTCGACGACGACATGCCCGTACCCCTCCGGGTGCCCGATCAGGCCCGCGACCTCGTCGAGGAGCACCAGATCGGCGGCCGACCAGCGCGCCGACTTCCACGACCGGGGCGGCTTCCGCCACAGCAGCGCCTCCTGCTCAGCCGGGTCCAGCAGCCCCTCGGCGGACTCCGCCAACGCCCCCTCGTCGCCGAGCAGTTCGGCCAGGACCTCCTCGGGCCGGACCCGGGGCCAGACGGCGTCGACATACGCGGACACCGGCCGGGCCCGCTCGACGCGCCGTACCCAGGCGTTCGGGGGCGGCCCGGCCCGACGCTCCGCCTGCTCCCGCAGACACCGCACGATCCGTGCCCGCACCCGCTCCCGCCCGACCCCGTACGGCGGCTCCTCCGCACGGACGTCCGTGACGATCCTCGCGAGTTCGGCCTCCGGCACCCGCCAGCGGTACGACCCGTCCGGCACGGCGAGCGGACCGGCCCCCTCGGTGCGCACCCGCGCGTACAGCGCCCGCCGCAGCACCTCCGCCATCCGGGCGTCGTGCTTGACGACGGCGGCGGACTCGTCGTCGGCACCGCGGACCGGCCACCGGGCGATCTCCTCGGCGAGCGTCGACTGCCGCACACCCGTCTCACCGAGGGCGGGCAGAACCTCCGCGATGTACGACAGGAACGTGCGGTTGGGGCCAAGGATCAGCAGACCGCCGCGCCGGATGCGCTGCGGGTGGGTGTAGAGGAGGTACGCGGCCCGGTGCAGGCCCACGGCGGTCTTGCCGGTGCCGGGCGCCCCCTGCACGCACACCGACATCGCCAGGTCTCCTCGTACCAGGTCGTCCTGCTCGGGCTGGATGGTCGCGGCGATGTCCCGCATGGGCCCGACGCGGGGCCGTTCGATCTCCCGCGCGACGATCTCACTGGTCCGCGTCTCCCCCTGCCCCAGGTGCTCGTCCTCCAGGCCGGTGAGGTCGGCGGAGTCGCCCCGGCTGCCGGGCGCCCACCCGAACCGCCGGCGCACGGCGACGCCCTGCGGATCACGCGCGGAGGCCTGGTAGAAGGCGCGCGATACGGGTGCGCGCCAGTCGACGACGAGGGGCGGCTCGGCCGGGTGCTCGGAGATCCGCAGCCGCCCGATGTGCAACTCCCCCTCCTCGCCCCGCAGGGCCCCGAAGAACAACGGCCCCTCGGGCAGTTCCCGCAGCGCCTTGGCCCGGCTGCGCAGCCGGTATCCGAGGACCTCGGCATCGGCACCGGAGGCGGAGACGTCCTCCCCGGTGACGACCTGTTCACCGGCGCCCTCGACCATCGCGGCGAGGGCGTCCCGGCAGCGCTCGTGATGGGCGCGTTCCCGGTCGAGTACGCGCTGGAGGGCAGGCTCGGTCGACGTCATTCCACCGAGCGTACGCGAAAAACGTAACCGAGTTAAATTTATTACCGTGTATCAGTCGGCTCGTGTGCCGCCCCGGAGGCCCGGCGGCAGCCCCTCCGCCAGCCACCCGAAGGCCCGCTCCGCCGCCGCCACCGCGTCGGCCCGTACGTCCGCCACCCGCTCACCGGCGGCGATCCGCCGCCAGTTCTCCATCGCGAGGATCCGCTGCACGGCCATGATCTGCCCCGCCGCCAGCCGCGCGTCCAGATCACCCCCGAGCGCCTCGGCGAGCGCGGCCTCGGACCGCTCCTGGTGCGTGTGCGCCCGGGCGACCAGGGAGGGCGTCTCGTAGAGCAGGCCGTGGAAGGCGAGCACCCCGGGATCGTCATTGAGCCCGGTCACCGGATCACACCGCTCCAGCCCCGCCAGGAAGTGCCGCCGCAACGCCTCCACCGGCGCGCCCCGGGCCTCCGCCACCACCCGCGCGGCCTCGCCCTCGTGGTCGGCGATCCGGTGCAGCACCAGATCCTCCTTGGCCGGGAAGTACCGGAACAGCGTCGGCTTCGAGATCTCGGCCGCCGCCGCCACCTCGGCCACGGACACCGCGTCGAACCCCTTCTCCAGGAAGAGCCGGATCGCGACGTCCGACACGACCTGGTACATCCGCTGCCTCTTGCGCTCCCGCAGCCCGATCTCGCTCATACGGCGAGCCTACGCAGCGGCGGGCAGAGGGGCGGTCGGCGGTTGTGCGAGGGCGCGGGCGAGGCAGGGGGTGGCGGTGGAGCGCGCCGGGAGGCCGAGGGAGGCGGTGGCGGCGGCCAGGGTCATGGCGTACGAGTCCACGGCCCGCCGCACGTTGGGGGCGTCCAGGCTCGCGCCGGTCACCAGGCGGTCCAGGTCGACGTACGCGGACCGCACGATCTCCAGCCAGCGGTAGACCCGCCAGTCACGGCGCCAGTCACGGGTGTACTCGGCGGGCAGCCGACGCTCCCAGCGGCGGAACATGCGGTCCCGGATCTCCGGCCGGGTCGGCGTCAGGTGCATGTGCCGGACGAGGTCGTACAGGGGGTCACCGACCACGGCCATCTCCCAGTCGATGATGGTCAGAGCCAGGCCGTCGTCGCGCCGTACGAGGTTCCAGGGATTCAGGTCCCCGTGCAGCAGGGCGGGCTCCCGGTGACTCACCTCGTGCCGGGAGAGGATCAGCCGCAGCCGGTCCGCGTCGGGCAGCCCCAGGTGCCGGGCCAGTTGCTGCGACTCCTTCGGCAGGTCACGCACCAGGGAGATGAGCTGGTCCCGCAGCCAGCGGTGGAACCCGCCCTCACCGGCGGCCGGGTCGACCTGCTTGTACCGCACCCGCGTGAGGGCGCACAGCTGGTCCACCAGGCAGTCCGCCTCGTGCGGCAGCAGGCCGTGCACGGGATGGTCGGGCGGCCGGCCGACGTCACCGGGTCCGACGTACGTGTGGATGGCGATGGTGTCGCCCTGGAAGGTCTCGCCCAGCGC
This sequence comes from Streptomyces sp. NRRL S-455, assembly GCF_000717875.1. Lineage (GTDB taxonomy): Bacteria > Actinomycetota > Actinomycetes > Streptomycetales > Streptomycetaceae > Streptomyces. The sequence continues at coordinate 13,512 of NZ_JOCT01000016.1, read as the reverse complement.
CAGCACCCTCGGAGCCGCCACGCCCGTGGAGGACTCCTCGATCGCGTGCAGCACGGCGTGCTCGCTGAGGAAGCCGCGCTCCCGCCGGCACACCTCGGGCAGCTTCCTCCGCACGACCACGGGCGAGTCGAAGCCGGGCACCGACACCACCGTGTTCAGGTGCGCGGTCCCCTTGAACACCCTGCTCGCCGGGGCCGCTCCCTCCGCGAGCAGGGCCTCGCGCACCGCGGTGGGCGGGAAGTCGGGACGCTCCGGCACCCGCCGGTCGGGCCGCCACTCGAACGCCTTCGCGATCCAGGCCCGGCCGCTGATGTCCCCGTTCGTCCGCGACACCAGCCACCGGAACAGGACCCGCCTGATCTCGCCCTCCCCCGGCACACCGCCGAGCCGCAGCGGTTCCGCCGCCGCCTCGAGGGCCCGCCGCACCTGAGCCGTCGCCTCGTCCAGGCTCGTCTGCGTGAACGATTCCTCGATGGACCGGGCGGCCCGCATCACGTCCGGGAAAACCGACTGGGCCCGCTCGAAGGCCAGGTAGTGCCGGAGGTCCTTGGCCAGGCCGTTGACCGCGGCCGGACGGACCTCCTGCATGGCCTCGGCCCACGCGTCGACCACCTCGGCCCACTGATGGGCCGGATACCGCATGCGGACGAGGTGCGTCGCGAGATCGTGCAGCGGATCGCCGTAGGTCGCCAGCTCCCAGTCGACGCAGATGAGGGGGTCGTCCGAGATGAGGGGGTCGTCCGCGGACGACACGATCACGTTGTCGCGGTGCAGATCGGCGTGGAGCAGGCTGTACGGCCGCCGGGCCATGGCCGGGACCCGTCCGGCCAGTCCGGCGAGCGCGTCCTCCCGGATGCCCAGCGCCGCGAACAGACCCCCGAAGGCGGACCAGTTCGGCCGCCTGATCTGCCGGTCGGCCAAGTGGACCAGCGTCCGGAGGAAACCCTGGCTGTCCATGGCGTTACGGGGCCAGACGGGCGGCAGGGCGGGCAGCGCACCCCGCCGCACCTGCGCCATCCGGGCGAGCAGACCGGCCAGCGCCTTGACGAGGAGGGTGTCGACGGGTTTGCCGTTGTCGCAGACGCTGGAGAGCGGCACGCCCTCCACAAAGCTGTGGACCGCGAAGTCGTCCCCGCTGACCAGGCACTCCGGCGCGAGCGGCAGGACTCGCCGCACCGCCTCGAGGATCTCCGCCTCGTTCCGCCAGGTCCGGATGACCACGGGCAGCGCGTCCGGTCGCCGGACACGGACGATGACGGAGGTCCCGGCCTCGCGCCCGACCAGCCGGGCCATGGGCTCCGTCAACGGCAGGACGTGGTTCCGGTGGTGATGGCCGCTGCTCGCCTGCCCCAGTTCGGCGGCCAGTCTGACGAAGGCCCGGCACGTGGCGTCGTGTGAGGCGCGCTCCCCGGGTGAGGGACGGGGAGGAGGGGATGCGCCCACTGGCCGCTCCGGAGGTACGAGAAGGGGGGGACGATATGGCAAACGGTAGGTTCGCGGCCGGCACCGCGCATCGCGGAGTGAGCCATTGAGGGTGGTTTGCCACCCATCTGCAGGAGACTGCGGGAACCCGTTCGATGGTGGCCGGTTGGCCCCTCCCTATACGAACGGGAGTGAGCGTCTGCTCATTCCGTGCGCGGTGCCGGAATGCTACACCCCGGCCGCCACACGGCCCCCTCACGTCTCTCCCGCGTTTTCCGCGCCGGCACGAGCAGGCAAGTGGACCGACAAGGTGACTGACTAGGCTCCGCGCAGCAGCTTCAGCAGCGGCTCCAGGGATTCCAGGACCACATCGGCTCCGGCCTGCTGCAGCGCCTTGGCCTTCCGTTCGTTGCGCGCGTAGCCCAGGAACGGCACCCCCGCCCGTCCCGCGGCCTCGCGGTCGGAGGGCGTGTCTCCGATCATCAGGGCGTCGGACGGAGCGGCTCCCATCGCGCTCAGCGCCCGGTTGAGGCAGTGCGGGTCCGGCTTCAGCTGATGCAGGTCTTGGGTGCGGCCGTAGATGTGCGGGTGGAAGCAGGACACGATGCCGCGGCCGGTGAGGTACTCGACGGCCACGCGCGGGGAGTTGTTGGTGGCGATCGCCAGCCGGGCGCCCACCGCGGTCCAGGTGCGGATCAGTGGGTCCGCGTACGGGGTCGGCATCGCCGAAGACGCGGCCTGCCGTTCCTCCTGGGTGAGGCGTTCCTCCAGGTCGGTGACGAGATCGCTGCCGGGGTGCCGACGGTCGACGGCGCGCAGCACCACATGCGGGTCGAGGGACTCTCGCTCGGTCTCCGACAGCAGGCCGTGCAGGCCCCGCCCCTCCAGCCAGGACACCAGATCGCTCGCCACCCGTTCCGCCGAGTGGTTGGCGAACAGCCGGCATATGGGCCCGTCGAAGTCCCACAGCACCACCCGGGCGCGTCGGATCAGAGTCCGGAGTTCGTGCGTCTCGTTCTCGGTCTCGACTGTCACCGAACCAGTCTGCTTCGCATCAGAAGTCACGAGGAGAGTGTCAGGTCCGACGTGATGGTTTCCCAGAGGGCGTCGAACCACTTCTGGGATTCCTTCACGAACGCCGCATCCCGCTGACCCGCTCGCTTCACGAAGGAGAAGAGGAGCGACTGGGAGCCCAGGACGTCGTACATGTCCAGGGTCTGGCTGCCCCACTCCTCCTCGCGCCTGGTCAGCATGTAGTAGCCGATCAGCGCCTCCTCCTCGTTGAGGAGGTACAGCTTCACCGGCGGTGTGAAGGGCAGCGCGCGGAAGCGGACCCGTACGTCCATGCCGTGGGTGGAGCGCAGGGACAGCAGATTGTGCTGGAGGACCTGCCCCTGGGCGTTGCGCATGGCCAGCCAGCGCTGGTGGACGGGGTTGTCGTCGCCGTGGGCCTCCACGGGCACGGGGAATGCCAGTTCGATGTCTCGGGAGGGGACGAGGATGCGGACGTCGATCGCCTCGGGACGGATCCGGCCCTCGTGGATCAGCCGGAGCGGTTCACCGATCGCGACCATCAGGGTTTCGGCGGTGTGGCAGACCACATCCACGCGCACGCGCCGCGCCGAGAACGCCTCCGTCAACCGTGGAGCGAGCCCCACCATCGTCGGCTGCGGCTCCCCCCGCGCCGGGGCGGGCGCCGCGATCGTCGGCGGGCTGCCCTTGCTGACGTTGGCGAGGAGTCCGTCCTGCTGGAGTGCCCGCACGGCCTGGCGGACGGTGCCGCGTTCCACGCCGAATTCCTCCGCGAGTTCGGCCTGGGTGGGCAGGCGGTCCCCTGGCTTGAGCTCGCCGGTGCGGATGCGTTCCCGCAGGCTGTCGGCGATCTCCTGGGGCGAGAGCCTTCTGCTGCCGTTCGCTGCCACGTTCTCCGTCACGCTCTCCTGGGTCACGACCAAACGCTACAACTCTGATCCATCTGGCGGGAGTTGTTTGAAAGTTGTTTATTACCACCCACCAAGTGGGGACAACTAAATCAGAGTTGGTTGCCAACTTTCCAGAGTTGGCGGAAGTTTTACTTCCGAACTTCCGAAGGGGGAACGCCCATGCCCGCCCTCGCTCTCCTCTCCGCCGCCTTCGTCGTCCTCTTCGAGCAGCTCGTCGAGTGGAAGTACGGTCCGGCCGGCCTCGTCGGCCTGATCCTTCTCACCGTGGGCATCAAGGCCAAGAGCCCGGCGGTCAGCTCCGCCGGAGCGGTCGTGCTCGCGCTGCTGATGACGGGGCCCGCCCTATGAGTCACCGCGCCGCCCCTGATCAACCACCGTGGGAGACGTCAGCTCGTGAGCACCAGCTCCGAACTGATCGTCTCCCACAGTGCGTTGAACCACAGGTGCGACTGCTCGACGAACGTCGTGTCGCGCAGGCCGGGCCCCTGCCCGAAGGAGAACAGCATCGACCGGGTGCCCTGGGCGTCGTACATCTCCATCTGCTCGTGGTCGATCTCGGCCTCCCGGCGCGTCAGCGTGTAGTACGCGAACAGCGCCTCCGCACCGTTGAGCAGGTACAGCTTCACCGGCGGAGTGAAGGGCAGCGCGCGGAACGTGACGTGCACGTCGATGCCGTGCGTGGCGCGCAGGGCCAGCAGGTTGTGCTGCAGCACCTGTCCCTGGGCGTTGCGCATCGCGAGCCACCGCTCGTGCACCCAGTCGTCACCGCGCCCCTCGACCGGCACCGGGAAGGCGAGGTCGATGTCCCGGCTCGGCAGCAGGACCCGGACGTCGACCTTGGCCGGTTTCAGCCGTCCCGCGTGGATCTGCCGCAGGGGCTCACCGATGGCGAGCGTGAGGGAGATGGCGGTCAGGCACACGGCGTCGATCTCGACGTGTTCGGCCGCGAACGCCGTCGCGATCCGGGGCGCGAGGGCCACCGTCGTCGGCAGGGGCGGAGCCCCCGGGCCGGTCAGCGCCCTGGCGGGGCCGGGGGCGACGGTCGCCGGGACGCCCTTGGACATGTTGGTGAGCAGTCGCTCGGACTGCAGGACGCGCAGCGCCTGGCGCACCACACCGCGCTCCACCCCGAACTCCTGGGCCAGCCGGGCCTGGGTGGGCATGCGCTCACCCGGCCGCAGCACTCCTGAACTGATCCGCGCGCGCAGTTCGTCGGCCACCTCGTGATGTGTTCTCTGTGGCCGTTGCGACCTCTTCCGTCCAGTGACGGGGGCGTGTTCCGGGTCCACATATGAACAGTACAACTTCCCGCCATCTTCCGGCAGTTCAGCGAAAGGTGGTTATGAGACGCTTCCAAGCGGAGATAAGTACAGTGAAGTTGGTCGCCAACTCGAGCGACATGGTCAGGACCTTCAACGGTTGGCCACCCGCCACGGGACTCCCCTCCGGAGGGGAGCCGGGAGCCCCGCTCGGCCGGAGCAGCACCGCACAACAACCACAACCGAACAGCTCGCTACGGATGCGGGTCCCTGCCCACGGGCGGAAAGGAGCGGTTCAGAACATGTCCGGGCACCAAGGCCGCCTGGACGTGAGCAGCAGGGCGTCGGCCTTCCGGGCGGCGCCCGCTCGTTCTTCCCGCACCCGCCCCAGCGCCGTCAGCCGCACCACCGACTCGTCCCCGAGCCACAGCGCCCCCAGATCGCCCAGTCCCAAGGTGATGTCCGCGCTCTCGGTGGTCGGCGTACAGGACGCCCCGTCGGCCGAGGCATCCAGCCGGTAACGCCCGCCGGTCAGGCCGTCCACGCCGGCGACCTCCAGCACCAGCGTCCCCTCCCCCGTGTACGTCCGCGCCTGAAGCGCCCGCTCGACGTCCAGGATCCGCACCCACAGCCAGTCCGCCAGCGATGTGATCCTGGCCGCCCGCGGGTCCGGCAGGAAGTGCGGCAGCAGATCGTCGGGCGCCCGCCAGCCGCTCTTGACCGTCGCGACCCAGTCGATCGAACAGAGGTAGTGCCACAGAGCACGCTCGGCGGCCGGTGTCACGCCGGACAGCCACTTCACGGTCGCCGTGTTCAACGGCTGCTTGCCGTCGCCCCAGTTGTCCTCCACCACGTACGCGGCCATGCCCTCGACCTCGCCGGACGACGAGCGGTACACGGCGAAGAAGGGTTGCTTCCACGACGGGTCGAACCGCACGGCGCCGGTCGCCAGCCGCCACCACAGGTCGTCGCGGTCGACGGCACCGGGCAGGACACGGCGCAGCCGCTCGTGCAGCTCGGGGCCGAGCTCGCGGACCTCCTCCCCGTCCACCAGGTCGATCCGCCCGCCGTCCGCCGGCCCCGCCCGGCGCGCGTCCAGGCCGGCGCGCGGCACGTCGACCGTCCACTCGGACATCCAGGTGGCCGGCCCGAAGCCGTACCGGCCGTAGATCGGGTACTCGGCGGCGATCAGCGTCGCGACGACGTCCCCCCGTTCCTTCGCGGCCGCCAGGTCCCGCGCCATCATCCGGCTGAGCAGCCCGCGGCGGCGGTGCGTGGCGGTGACGGTGACCCCCGAGATGGCATCGGCGGGGACGGCCGCCCCGCCCACGGCCGTGAGCCGCTGGTCGAAGGACCGGAAGGTCGCCACGCACCGGCCGCCGTCGAAGGCACCCAGGTAGCGGCCCGGCACGAACCGCCCGCGGCGGCGTTCCTCGACCTCCTCCTCCAACACGACAGGCGTCTGCAGGAAGCCGGTCTTCACAGCACGCAGCCAGTCGGCGAACTCGGCCTCGGTGACGGGGCGTACGTCGATGTCGGCTCGGGGAATGGCGGGCATGAGCTCACGCTAGGCGGAGGGCCGATCGGTGTCGCCCGAATATCCGACCGGCCTTCGCCGTGAGCCCCCCTGGGCGCTCACACCAGCAGGTCGTCGACCTGCGCCTCCCCCTCCCGGTACCGCCGCGCGACCTCCGCGCCGCACTCGTCGGCGGTGCGCTGGAGCCGCTGCCGCCGCCGGGAGATCTGCTGCTCGTAGCGCACGAGCCGCCCCATCGCCGCGTTCAGCTCGGCGTCCGTGCGCGAGGGGAGATCGGACAGCTCGATCTCGGCGAGCGCCTCCGCGGCCAGCCGCCGGTACTCCTCGCCCTGCGGCGTGCCCAGGGTCACGTGACGTGCGGAGGAGCGGGTCCGGGCGGGGGCGTCCCGCAGGATCTCCGCCAGCCGCTCGACCACGGACGCCTCCGCGGGCACGTCGGCGGAGACCGGACCGGCCGGAGCACGCCGCTCCAGCTCGGCCCGCAGGATGTCGATCCGCCCCTGGAGCAGCCGCCGTACGTAGCTGAGGTCGGCCTCGTCCCGCTGGGCGTCGCGGCGCAGCGTGCGCAGCTCGGGCAGGTCCATCGCGGCCAGCTCGCGCTCGGGAGCGTCCGAGGGCAGCCGCGGGCTGTCGGTGCGCTGTGTGGGCGGCCGGTGGTACTCCGTCGCCGCGATCCCCGTGTACGTCGACCAGACAGCCCCCGACTGCTGCCCGGTGCTTGATGTGCTCATGTGCCTCAACCGTCCCCTCGACCGGTGTGTGAAAGCATCGTGCCACCCCAAGTGGCCGCTATGGGAACGAGTGCCCCCGATAGACCCCAGATGGGCGGATAGGCAGCAAAATACGTCCGCGCGCGGCCTGTTGGCGTCCGATGCAAACCACCCGTTCGTGCCATGAGCAAACCGCCCCGGGCCTCGCGTTCACCGCCCTGCATGATGGACGTATGCGAGCAGTGGTGCAGAGGGTGGACGGCGCGAGCGTCGTCGTGGACGGCGAGACGGTGGGCGCGATCGAGGGCGAGGGGCTGTGCGTCCTGGTCGGCGTGACCCACGAGGACACCAAGGAGAAGGCCGCCCAGCTGGCCCGGAAGCTGTGGTCGATCCGCATGCTGCACGACGAGAAGTCCTGCAGCGACATCGACGCCCCGCTCCTGGTGATCAGCCAGTTCACCCTCTACGGCGACGCCCGCAAGGGCCGCCGCCCCACCTGGAACGCCGCCGCCCCCGGCGATGTCGCCGAACCGCTGGTCGACGAGGTGGTCGCCCAGCTGCGCTCCCTGGGCGCGACGGTGGCGACGGGCCGCTTCGGCGCGGCGATGAGGGTATCGCTCACGAACGACGGCCCGTTCACCGTGCAGATCGAAATCTGACCCGAAAGGTCTACAAGCGTCAAAGCCGTAGAACAGGCCCTACGGCTCGACGACGACTTCCTGGGCGGCGGCGGTGTCCCCGGCCACCAGCGGCGCGTCCACGGGCACGTTCCGCTTCACCAGGGCGAGGGCGACCGGCCCGAGCTCGTGGTGGCGCGCGGAGGTCGTGATGAAACCGACCTTCCGGCCGTCGGGGCCGTCGTCCGCGAGGCGGATCTCGGTGCCGGCGGCCGGCAGGTGGACCTCGCTGCCGTCCAGGTGCAGGAAGACCAGCCGGCGCGGCGGCTTGCCCAGGTTCTGCACCCGGGCGACCGTCTCCTGCCCCCGGTAGCAGCCCTTCTGCAGGTGCACCGCCGAGCCGATCCAGCCCAGCTCGTGCGGGATCGTGCGGTGGTCGGTCTCGAAACCGAGCCGGGGCCGGTGCTGCTCCACGCGCAGCGCCTCGTGGGCCAGGATCCCGGCGGGCGGCCCCGCCTGCTCCGCGTACGTCTCCAGCTCGGCGCGCGGCAGGAACAGATCACGCCCGTACGGCGTCTCCCGTACGACGACGCCCTCCGGCACCTCGGCGATCGAACCGGCCGGCAGGTGCACCACCGCGATGCCGTCCGTCCGGTCGGTGACCTCGACCTTGTAGAAGAACTTCATCGACTCCAGGTACGCGATCAGCGCGTCCTGGGTGCCCGGCTCCACATGGGCCCAGACCGTGTCACCGTCGTCGACGAGGTACAGCGCGTGCTCGATGTGGCCGTTCGCGGAGAGGATCAGCGCCTCGGTCGCCCGGCCCGCCGGGAGCTCGCTCACGTGCTGGGTGAGCAGCAGGTGCAGCCAGGCCAGCCGGTCCTCGCCGGTGACGGTGACGACCCCCCGGTGCGAGAGGTCCACGAAACCGGTGCCGTCGGCGAGGGCACGCTGCTCGCGGAACAGGTCACCGTAGTGGGCGGCGACACCTTCGTCCGCGCCCTCGGCGGGGACGGCGCCGGGCAGGGTCAGCAGGGGGCTCTTCATATCCCTAAGCCTACGACTCGGTAGTTGAAGCCTTGAGCGTGCAGTCCTCGCACCGGCCGAAGATCGCGAAGTGCTTCATGTCGGTGTCGAACCCGAACGTCTGCCGCAGCTTGTCGGTGAACTCGGCGGCCACGGCGACGTCCGCCTCGATGACCTCCTGGCAGTCCCGGCACACCAGGTGGAGGTGGTGGTGCCGGTCCGCGAGGTGATACGTCGGCGCCCCGTGCCCCAGATGCGCATGGCTGACCAGCCCGAGCTCCTCCAGGAGCTCCAGCGTCCGGTACACCGTGGAAATGTTGACCCCCGACGCCGTCTTCCTCACTTCCACGAGGATGTCGTCGGGGGTCGCGTGCTCCAGGGTGTCCACGGCTTCGAGCACGAGTTGCCGCTGCGGGGTCAGCCGGTAGCCGCGCTGCCGCAGATCGCTCTTCCAGTCGGTGCTCACCACGGCGTCCAGTCTAGGCCGGGGCCCTGCACAACGTGGGCGGAGACTACTTGAAGAAGGCGATGCCGTCGTCCGGCATGTCGTCGGGCAGGGCCTTGGCCCAGCGCTCGACCTCCTCCGGGGTGACGACCTTCTTCAGGTGGGCCGACATGTAGGGGCGCAGCTCGACCTCGGGGGTCTGCTTCTCGCCGACCCACATCAGGTCACTCTTGACGTAGCCGTACAGCCGCTTGCCGCCGCTGTAGGGCTGGGACGCGGCCGTCCGGGCCACGGCGTCCGTCACGAGGTCGATCTGGGGCTTCTGGTCGGCCAGTTCGCCGTACCAGATCTCGATGACGCCGTCGTCGCGGGTCATCGTCACCTCGACCTTGCGGTCGGCGTCGATGCGCCAGAAGCCGTGCTCGGACTCCAGCGGCCGGACCTTGTTGCCGTCCTTGTCCAGCACCCAGGAATGGGAGTGGTACTCGAGGAAGTCCCGGCCGTCGTGGGTGAAGGTGACCTCCTGGCCGAAGTTGCACTTCTCGGAGCCGGGGAAGTCGTGCACCCCGGCCCCCGCCCAGTTGCCGAGCAGGAAGGCGAGCGGGACGAGGTCCTTGTGCAGGTCGGACGGGATCTCGATCATGGGAACTTCCTAGACGTGGGTCAGCGCTGGCCCTGGTACAGCTTCTTCACGGTCAGTCCGGCGAAGGCGATGACGCCGACGGCGACCAGGACCAACAGGATTTCGAAGAAAAGCTCCACGGGGTGCTCCTTGAGCGGGTGCGGATGTGTGCACAGGGCCGGGGGCCAGCTTACGCGGACGCCTTCGGCACTACGATTCCGGCTATGGCGAAGAAGCTGGTGATCAAGGTGACGGCAGGGGCCGACGCCCCTGAGCGGTGCTCGCAGGCGTTCACGGTGGCGGCGGTGGCGGTCGCCAGCGGCGTCGACGTCTCCCTGTGGCTGACCGGCGAGTCCTCCTGGTTCGCGCTGCCCGGCCGCGCCGCCGAGTTCGAGCTGCCGCACGCGGCCCCGCTGCCGGACCTGCTGGACTCGGTCCTGGCGGCCGGCCGCATCACGCTGTGCACCCAGTGCGCGGCCCGGCGCGAGATCACGGAGAAGGACGTCATCGACGGCGTCCGCATCGCGGGCGCGCAGGTCTTCGTCCAGGAGGCGCTGGCGGACGGGACACAGGCGCTCGTCTACTGAGCCTGCGGGCCCTTGGTCGCCTCCGTGTAGAGGCAGAAGGGGTGACCCGCCGGGTCCAGCAGCACCCGGCGTGAGCCTGCGGCTGGAAGTCGGCGAGCCGTGCACCCTCGGCGACGGCCCGCGCGGTCTCCCGCTCCACATCGTCGACCTCGATGTCGAGGTGGACCATCATCTGCTGCCGGTCCGGGCCGCTCGGCCAGACGGGCGGCACGTAGGCGGGCTCGGTCTGGAAGGACAGCCCCGTACCGCCGTCGGGCGGGCGGATGTGCACCCAGTCCGGGCCGTCCTCGTCCCGCCAGACGCCCCATCCGGGCAGCAGCCGCAGATAGAAGGCGGCCAGCTCCCGTGCGTTCGGCGCGTCCAGAACCGCCGCTGTCAGCCTCATGGATGCCCGGATACCCCGCGCGGACAAGACGACGCCGCTCACCGCGGCCGCTTCTTGCCGTCCAGTTCGTCCCACCACTCGTCGGACTGCGGATCCCCGGACGGGTCGTCCCACCAGCGGTCCTCGGGCCCCCGCCGGTTCGCGACCATGGCCGCGACGGGCGGGATGACCATGGCTACGACACACATCCCCACGGCCACGGGGATCGACCACAGCCGCACGACACCCCACGCCAGGACGAACAGCGCGATGCAGCAGCCCATCATCACGAAGTAGCTCCGCCGCCGCCGTGCGTACATATGTCCAGCGTAGGTCCGGGCAGGCCGAAGGGCCGCACCCCAGGCGTCCAACCCGGGGGGTGCGGCCCCTACTGGCCCTGCTCGTCGCCGTCAGACGGCGATCGCGACCTCCGCCAGTCCGCCCTGCTGGGCGACGACCGTGCGGTCGGCGGTGGCGCCGGGCACGAGGGCACGGACCGTCCAGGTGCCCTCGGCCGCGTAGAAGCGGAACTGTCCGGTCGCCGAGGTGGGCACCTCGGCCGTGAACTCACCGGTCGAGTCCAGCAGACGGACGTACCCGACCACGGGCTCGCCGTCCTTGGTCACCTGACCCTGGATCGTGGTCTCACCGGGCTTGATCGTCGAGGCGTCGGGGCCGCCGGCCTTCGCACCGCACATGTCGTACTCCTGAGGTCGTCTGGAAAGGTCGGTCGGGTTGCTTACTTGTTGGCGCCGAGCTCGATCGGCACGCCCACCAGGGAGCCGTACTCGGTCCAGGAGCCGTCGTAGTTCTTGACGTTCTCCACACCCAGCAGCTCGTGCAGCACGAACCAGGTCAGCGCGGAGCGCTCACCGATACGGCAGTAGGCGATGGTGTCCTTGGCCAGGTCGACGCTCTCCTCCTCGTAGAGGGCCTTGAGCTCCTCGTCCGACTTGAAGGTGCCGTCGTCGTTGGCGTTCTTGGACCACGGGATGTTGCGGGCGCTCGGCACGTGGCCGGGGCGCTGGGACTGCTCCTGCGGCAGGTGGGCCGGGGCGAGCAGCTTGCCGGAGAACTCGTCGGGCGAGCGCACGTCGACGAGGTTCTGCGAACCGATGGCGGCCACCACGTCATCGCGGAAGGCGCGGATGGACGTGTCCTGGGCCTTGGCCTTGTAGTCCGTCTTCGGGCGCTCCGGCACCTCGTCGCCGGCGACCAGCTCGCGCGCGTCGAGCTCCCACTTCTTGCGGCCGCCGTCGAGGAGCTTGACGTTCTCGTGGCCGTACAGCTTGAAGTACCAGTACGCGTACGAGGCGAACCAGTTGTTGTTACCGCCGTACAGGACCACCGTGTGGTCGTTGGCGATGCCCTTCTCCGACAGGAGCTTCTCGAAGCCCTCCTGGTCGATGAAGTCACGGCGCACCGGGTCCTGGAGGTCCTGGGTCCAGTCGATGCGGATCGCGTTCTTGATGTGGTTCTTCTCGTAGGCGGACGTGTCCTCGTCCACCTCGACGATGGCGATGGTCGGGTCGTCCAGGTGCTCCTGGAGCCAGTCGGCGTCGACCAGGACGTCGCTGCGGCTCATGCTGTTTCTCCTCCGGGGCAGTTACGGCGGGGCATACGAGGTCTGCGGGCACGCGCCCATGACCAGGGCGGCGCACGGGTGCCCTTGATGCAGGGCGGCGGGGATGCGCGCGTCGGCGCCACGGCCGACGCGATCGCTCAGAAGGTGCGACAGAGCATGGCGGCGACGCGGCACAGGTCTACTGCCCGCCGCTTCGTGAGATCCGCCTGTCGCTTCATGCCGTCGATCGTAGGGACGCCAGGGTGCGCGTGTCACCGGCGTGTCGCATACTGAGACGAGATGATCCGAAATGTGGGACCGGAAGGGTGTACGGGGGCTCAGCACGAGGGCCGGAGCCCAAAGGACCGACCATCACATCTGAGCCGCGGACGCCGCTGTCTCACCCACCGGACACTGCTGGTCCGCCGCCTTGCGCGTTCCTACCCGGCCAGGCGGACGTTGGAACCCTTCACCGTGATCTCGACGCCGTCCGGGGCGGCCTGGACCTGGTCGAGCTGGATGCCGCCCGGGAGGCCGTCGATCTTCTGCTGGAAGTCGGTGATGGACCGGACCCGGTTCTCGGCGAGGTCGACTCCGGCGAACTTCGGCAGGCCGTCGGCCTTCACCCGCACGGTGCCGCCGTCGACGACGGTCACCGAGCTGAGCACGGAGACGGGTTCCGGCAGCTCGTTGCCGAGGACGGTGGCCTCGACCGTGACCTTGATCTTGCCGTTGCCGCCGTCGGAGAGGCCGACGACGTTGGCGGTGACGCCCGGGGCGACCTGGGTGGGCTCCGACTTCGCCGTCTTCAGCAGCTCGTCGTAGGCGATGGTCGCCGTGCCGGTGGCGCTGGTGGCGGTGGCGGAGCTGTAGTCGCCGGAGAACTCGACGCCCTTCATGTCGGCGCGGAGGTCGTCGATACGGATCTTCTGGGCGCCGTCGCCGTTGCCCGTGGCCGCCTCGTAGTTCTTGATGCCGACCTCGATGTCGTCCAGGGAACCACCGACGACCTGGGTGAGGAACGGGAAGCCCTTGATGGACACGTCCGGGGTGGCGGCGAGGTTCTCGGTGGTCTTCAGGCGGTCCGCGGCCTCGTCCTCGGCGAAGTTGACGGCGAGGCGGTCGGCGATCACGAAGAGTCCGCCGAGGATCACGACGAAGATCAGCAGTATTCGCAGTGCGCGCATTCGGTGTGTCCCCCACCGGTCCGGAGTTCGACGACCCGGTGGCCGTCCCTTGCGTGAGGGTAACCCCCGTGAGGTGGTGGCCCCGGCTTTGTCGATCATCTGTGACAGGGGGGTGCTCGGCGTTGGTGCCGGGGCCGGGTGGGTCCGCAGCCCGGCGGTGCGGGGTGCCTCCCCCAAGTTCTCGGCTTCGCTCGAACAGGGGGGACCCCCACGCCCACCCGTGCCGCCC